>NZ_VCPD01000002.1 GCF_005938215.1 Ruegeria sediminis | reverse complement strand
TCGAGACGAAGATGCATTGCGTGAAGCTGCTGGGGCAGAAGCTCATGGCACGGGACTTCGACCGCCAAGTCGCGGAGCTCCAGGTCCGTATCGCCGTGCTCAACAGCTACACCGCACTCGGCACAACCGTCACGGAAGCTATGGGATAAGTCCGTCCGGGGAAAGGGGAACCTCGGCTATCACCCGATTTGTGCAACAGAGTCGTGCAGGAGCAACCGCCCGTCCGCGCCATCGGCCAGCCGAACCGGGTCCTGGGTCAGATCCCTGCTGGAGCGCAAACCAACCCGGCTCGTGACCGTGGCCATCGCCAACAAGACCGCCCGAACAGCCTGGGCTCTGCTCGCGAGGGGAGAGACCTACAGAACCACACCGGCCAACTGATCGAGGGAGAAACAAGCGGTGTTTCGACAACGCCGCCACGAGATGCAAGGGCAGATTTGAGTGATGATGATCGAACGGGACCGCTGTTGGGACACTCCGGGGTGCTGCCTGGGCTTCACAGCTCGCCTGTCTGATAGGAACCCGGCAAGCGGACTTCATCAAGGCCAGCGGTCCTTCGCACCGCGCCAAAAGGCCGGACAAATGACCGCAACCTGCTTCGATCCACGTCGCTAAAGAAATCCCTTGCAAAACAGGAGCCGTCCACAAATGACAGCACCCGTCAACGTGCTTTCAAGAATTATGGATTGCTCTGTCATTGCTTCACATCGGCATGATTAGGTAAGCTGAAAAAGCGGTGGCGCCGATCCTGAATGCCAACTGTGCGTCCACCTAGCTGCACGACATCGGAAGGTGGTTTCGCATGTCGCACCAGCAGACCCCGCTGTATTGAGACGCAGGCGGAAACCGGCCTGCGGCGGAAATCCGCGCTAACTTGGGTCAGTGCGGAAAGGATTTGAAGCAGGTTAGGTGATCCCTGCCGGCCCAGTTCCTGCCGGTTTGTATTACCGAGTACCACGGAAGCGCGGAGAGCCTGCCAGACCCTTACAAGGTCTGTCTGCTAATTGCGCTTCTGTTTCTCGGAACGTCCAGAAAAGGACAACCGAATGACACCCGAAACCGAAAAACCCTCCCTGACGATGACCTCGGTCAAGGCCGCCTGCGACAAGGCGCCTGCTGGTCCCAAGAAGGACGCCGCCCTGAAGCATTACCGGGCCGCTGAAAAGGCCCAGACGGCCAAGAAACATACTGAGATGAACAAGGAACTCGGCGCGGCGAAGCATGCGCTCGGGTAATACTTGGCATTGGACATATGCGGCGGGCCGTGCGGTGGAGCGCGGCCCGCCGCATATCAGGAACGGCCTTGCCTGATCGAGATAGGCTAGGTTGAACACCGCCAATGGGAACAGGCGGTTACAATTTCCAAATGTCACTTTGCCGGCGCAAAAAAGTGACAAGCCCGTCTTCGCGCAGCTGCCACAAGACACGGTTCAAGTGAACCGCACACCGAGAAAACCGCGATCACGGCAGCCGACCTGCTGAATGATAGGGTTATCCTCTTCTTTGCCGAACACGGCATCAGCCTGCTGCGTATCCTGACGGACCGCGGCACCGAATATTGCGGCAAGGTCGAGAACCATGCCCATCAGCTCTACCTGGCCATCGAGGACGTGGATCACACCAGGACCAAGGCCAACAGCCCCGAGACCAACGGCATCTGCGAGCGCTTCCGCCGTTCTGGTCGGGCATATTGTTTCCTCTCTTGCTCGCGCGGACCGGCACCCGGCGCAGACCCTGGCGGTCGCGGGGTGCATCCACGCGTTTTATTCCCCCTGTGTCGGCATTCCTTCGTTCTCCGCCGCCTGTATCGGTGAATTTTCCTGTGGCAATTTACTTGCAGGAGCCGCATCCGGTGCCTCTTTGTCAGTCTGGCATGCGCGCCCGCCCGAGTAGAGGTGCCGAAGCTGCATCTCGGAAACACCGTCGGCCTCCATCACCAGCCGAACCATCGGGTCTGCCAGCATTTCTTCCAGGAAAATTTCGGCCAGATCTTTTCCGGTCAGCTTGTCCTTTGCCAGAGCGTCATCGAGGTCGGCCAGTGAAACGGTCAAGGTTCTCGCCAGGCCGGGGTGGGACGCCCGAGAATGCAGCCTCACCGCTACAGATGCTTTCCAGGCTTCCGGGTGCAGCTGGTCGGGCGGTGAACACAGTTCCGTTTCAATGTCATACTCTCCTGCCGGAAGCGTCTCGTCGAAGTGAGGCACTCTGAAAGGCCGGGCGAAAACCGCAATTGACTTTCTGACTAGCTCGTTCATAGGAGAAGTCCTCTCATCGAAGCGACAGGCGGGCCAGAGCCGCGGCTGCCTGCGCATTGCCCTTGTCGTGGTAGTCCCCGTGGAACACACCATCCACCTTGACCTCCCAGATCCCATTCCTCTCTCTGACACGGACACGATCAGCTTGCGCAGTGGGATAATAGGGGTGTGCCGAAGTTTGTCTCTTTTCCGGTTGGTGCAATGGCTTCACGAGCACCCTGGAGCTTGCCGCCTTTGGCAATTGCGTTTCTCCAAGGGTCATCACGGCCCGAATGAACTCCTCCGCGTAATCATCCGCGTTTCGGTGGTCATGCTCGTGCTGCACCATGGCCATCGGCTCAACAAAACGCTTCTTCAGGTGCTCAAGGAAACGCGGTTCTGTCTGGGACATGTAAGCAATGAGCGACTGGAGAATCCGTTCATGGGCCAGCACGCGTCGTTCAAGATCTGTTGCTTCGGGCAGAGGTGGTGACATGGCGCTGTTCATCCTTCATTGATCGGGTTTTCCGGACGCTCCGGCGATTTGTTTAGGTCAAGGGCCGCAAGACAGGCTTGCGCAATCTCGCGGTCTGGCGTCTCGGCTCCCGGTACTGTTGCCCAGCCAGCCGCCATGAGAGCATCTCGCTGCCGGAAGGTGGAAACCGCCCGGATCGCCGCCATCTTGGCAGCCTGTTCCGGATCGGTTCGGGCCATGTCCAGACAGACGGGCACCAATGCGGTGACAACGTGTTCGCGGGCCATCGCCACGGACCTGTCGTTCGAGGTTCGGCCGGTTACCCAGCCGCCCCAAGAAAATCCAGCTACACTAACAAGTACCGCGCCGGTGACGGCGCCGTAGAGGCCGGGTTTAAGCCATTCGGGAGTGTTCATTGTGCGCCCTCCAGCGGCAAAGCGCCGCCTCGCTATCTTCAGGTGTCATTTTGAATGCCGTGGCCTAGTGCCGTTTCCAGGTCGGTCCAGGTAATTGGCCGCATTTCTGTCCGGCCCAGCGATCGCCCCTTGCCGTGTATGGTCAGGTAAATCGCCGTTCTGCGGTAAGCCGTGAAACTCAGCCCCTCGATGAGTTCTTCCTCGACCAGCAGTTCGTATGCTCCGGCAGGCAACTCGTCCGAATACCCGGACAAGGTAAAGGGCTGCGGGAAGGACACAGTGGATTTGATTGAGCGCAAGGCCATCCCCGGTCTCCGCGATGTTTGCATGTCTTCCGCGCTACATTGACAGCGACTTCCCGGTTGCAGGGAGGCTGCCCAATTTGGCGGTCACCATGTTTCTATCCCAGAACCGGGCGATGCGCGCTGACCCATGTTAGCGCCGCCAGGATCCCGGACCTCGCAGTCAAACACGGAACCTTCCCGCCGTTGCTTGGAAGCAGTGGGCAGGAATCTGGCTGATCTGCGTCAGCGCATAGGTTGAGCGATGCGAGTATGATCAAAACAATCCAAAGTCTTCGGCCCTCGAGTAGGGGCGGAATCGATCATCCGGCAGGTTCGGCCTCAACATCCGGAAACATCAAAAAGGAGGAAACAACGATGCCTTCAGGTGGCATTCTTCACCCGCACAAACCCGAGTTTGAACGATTTTTACACGCCTCTGTTGGTGAGGACCGGGTTGGCGATGCCGTTACGGTCTTTTCGGCCCTTGCGAGGCTTGATCTCGAACCTTGGGAAGAGGCACCCGCGCTTGCTGCTTTGGAGAATGAGGCCGCTGGTTCGCGACTGGAGATGCTGCTGTCGCAATTCCGTGACGTGCCCGCACTCAAACAGGACTACAGATTGGTCGCGCGGGAACTGATCCGTCTTCCCGAACGCCGCGAGCGGTGCGCGACAATTTCTGGCACCGTAGCAAAGGGGCCGGCGATGTCGTCCGGAGTGATCTGGATGGTACTGGCGATCCTCTTCCTGGCAATGCAAATGGTGTTCGCTGGCGCACCGGGATCAGGCCAATGACCGTTGGCAAAGCACCGGCCAGCGCCCGCAAGAATTCGGTTCGAAAGCAGGGTGGCAAGAACGTTAAGGACAACGCAATCCTCTGGGATCTGGAGGCGCGATTCTGGACCAGCGGTGCGGACAGCGCGCGTACCATGACTTCGGAAAATGCAGTGATGATACTTCCCTATCCACCGGGCATCCTTCGGGGCAACCTGATCTGGAAGCATGTGAAGCAAAACGCGGTTTGGAGGACTGTGGAAATGAAAGACCGCAGCGAGACAAGTCATGGTGTCGTTGCCGTGCTCGCCTACCTCGCAATAGCCGAGAAGCCAGGCTCACCAATCTATAAGGCGCTCTGCGCGTCCACATATCTGCTGGACGACGGCGGGTGGCTGCGGCTGTCACACCAACAAACTCCAACCGCGTGACGCGAGAGAAAAACCCGCATCTCGGGATGTGAAACTTCCGGACGCTAGTTGCCGAGCGGCCCAGCTGCTGAGTTTCTCGTTTCAAGATCTCTGGCTGGAAGACGTTGAGCCCACCCCAAGCTAACTTAGGTCAGTGCCGCAACGCCGAGAAGATGGGTATATGGCATCGTGCCTGCCGAATCTCCGGCGGCACTGTATTTCCGAGTACTCGAGAAGCGTGTGGGCGTGCCGATCCCCAAAAGACCGGCGGGTCGGCACGCTTCTTATTTTATTCTCGGAATGTCCAGGAAAGGACAATTTAATGACACCAGAACAGACCAAGACCGTTGACAAGATGAAGTCCGTCAAGGCCGCCTTTGACAAGGCTCCTGCCGGTCCCAGAAAGGACCGGGCGCAGAAACACTATCAGGCTGCCGAGAAAGCGCACGAGGCGAATAATTTCGCCGAAACGAACAAGGAACTCGACGCGGCTACAAAAGCGATTTCCTGACTAATCTCGTCTCAGAAGAAGATCCGGCCGCCCCAAGTTACTCGGAGGGCGGCCTCCTTCATTTCAAGAGCGGGCCGGTCTGATCCAGATACGCCGGATCGAACTCCGAAAGCTCCACCAGTCCGTCATATTTGTCGAACGTCACACGGCCGTCCCGAAAGGTCAGCAGGCCGCTTTCGCGAAGCTGCCGCAAAACACGGTTCACATGGACGGCGCTTAAGCCGAGTGCATCCGCAAGATGATACTGGGTCAAAGGACAGGCGTACCCTTTCTTGCTCCCCATTCCGACCAGCTTCAGCCTTGCCCCCAGTTCCAGAAGGAAATGCGCCATGCGCGCATCCGCCGCGCGCCGACCAACTCCAACGAGATGCTCGACCACCATGGCTTCGTCCCGTGATGCCGCCCAGAGAATTGCTGCCGCCAGGCGAGGCGTCTTCTCGAATGCTTCCAGAAGGTCGTCCGCGAAGACTTCCGCCGCCTGAATATCCGTGACCGGCTCGAAGCTGTGGTCGGACGTGCGCAGTAGCACGCTGCGCAATCCAAGAAAATCCCCTGGTATCTGGAAGTCCACGATCTGGCGGGTTCCGTCCGGCTGAAGCTTGTAGGAACACACCCAGCCGGCGGCAAGAATGTAAGCGGCCTGATCCGACTGCCCCTGATGCACGAGATCACGCCCCGCCGCGAAGGACCGACGGCGCAGATGCAAACGCTTCAAAACGCCCAATTCAACTTCAGACAAGGCGACAAAGACTTGCAACTTCCGTGTAAGCGGGCTTTCTAAAACATCCGTCATCGGGGCCTCGCAAGCCGGAAAAACCTCCAGACGCAATCGTGCGGAGACTGCTTTCGGTTAGCCCAGCATACCCTTTTTCTGCGAAGATGCTTGGGATAAGCGAGGCCGCCCGGCCGCGCGTTGTTTTACCGTTACCTGGAAGGAAGCCATAAAATGCGTAGCGAGAAGGACTTCTCGGGAATGGCCGCCCTCTCAATCTGCGAGTCGATGCTGCTGGCGATGAACGATCACAACCTCCTGTCCGAACGCGAGATCGTGGGTATCCTGCGCGATGCTGCAAAGACGCATGAAAGCGCAGTTGTTGCTGATGGCGAGATAGAGACGCATCGGGCCGTGGCCGTTCTCATCAACCGGATCATTGCTGGTGGTAACTCCGTTCGGAGGCCGCCGGGATGACATACTCAATCGCAGTGGGATAGACATCGCCTATGCCGCTTTCGTCCAACTCGTACGATGCACGGGGCCAACAGTCCGGTCAGCAGGACATGCCGGGTGGCACGGGCCGCCAAGACGGCAGCGTCCAACCTGGCATGCAGGATGCCGGATCTGCCTCGACCGCACGGAAAGCGCGGGTCCAGCCAGGACACTTGCCCGTCACGGGCAGAGCACCCGGCGCGGGACACCCCTCCGGTGTGACCGGTCCGAGGCAGGAGGAGGCCCGGCTGACCGCATCAGACTGGACACGAACCCTGGTAAAATACCGGCAGCCAATCCCCTCCCGCAGCATTTTCGAACTGACGGTCACGCTTGTGCCTTTCGCAGCAATATGGGCGGTTGCCTGGTGGGTGCTCTCGATCAGCGCGGCGTTGGCACTGGCCCTCGCGTTTGCGAATGCAGCCTTTCTTGTCCGGCTGTTTATAATCCAGCACGACTGCGGGCATGGTTCCCTGTTCCGCGACCGGCGTCTGTGCGATTGGATCGGCCGAATCATCGGCGTTATCACGCTGACGCCCTATGACGTCTGGCGCAAGACCCACGCGATCCACCATGCCACGACCGGGAACCTGGACCGCCGAGGCGTCGGAGACATACCGATACTGACGGTCAGAGAATACCGCAAAAAGGGATGGCCAGGCAGGGCGCTTTACCGACGCGTCCGCCATCCGGTTTTCCTGTTCGGGGTGGTGCCATTTTACACGTTCTTTTTGCACAACCGGCTGCCCGTCCAACTGATGCGGTCCGGCTGGCGCTACTGGCTGAGTGCAATGGCGACAAACGGCGCCATTGGCCTAACTCTGACAGTGATTGTCTTGCTGGGCGGTTGGGAGGTACTGCTGTTCGTCTTCCTGCCGACGATGCTTCTGGCAGCGATTGCCGGCATGTGGTTTTTTTCGTGCAGCATCAGTTTGAGGAAACCAGCTGGCGGCACGAGGAAGACTGGAACATCCAAGACGCGTCCCTTCACGGTAGTTCACACTGCGACCTGCCCGGCATCCTGCGCTGGATAACCGGGAACATCGGAGTCCACCATGTGCATCACTTGGCCAGCCGCATCCCCTTTTACCGTTTAGGCGACGTAGTCAAGGATCACGACGCCCTGGCACAGACCAGACGCATCACGCTTTGGGAAAGCTTCCGCTGCGCGCGACTTCACCTTTGGGACGAGAAGAGCCGCAGATTGCTGTCGTTTGCAGAGGCCCGGGCACTTCCCGCCTGAGCCTTGCGTGATATGGCCGCTGGTCAATGAATTGGTGCCTTGGATGCCCCCACAAAACCTGACGGCATCATTTTTGGAACAGTCGGCCATGCGCCTCCAGTCCTTGAGTCTGCCAAACATAATCTCGATGCGGTTTCTCCGCCTGTATCGGCGCTTGTCGTATTTGACCGGCGTCTTGCGTTGCTTTCTTCCGGGGATGCACGCGCGTATCCCTTTGTCTTGCAACGCTTCTCGGAACCAGTCGGCGTCGTAGCCACGATCCCCGAGCAGCCATTTGACGTTTGGCAGGCTGCTGAGCAGCGCCCGTGCACCGATATAATCGCTGACCTGTTCGGCGGTGACGAATAGGTCAAGCGGGCGCCCCTGGCCGTCG
The DNA here is from genome assembly GCF_005938215.1 of Ruegeria sediminis. Taxonomy (GTDB): domain Bacteria; phylum Pseudomonadota; class Alphaproteobacteria; order Rhodobacterales; family Rhodobacteraceae; genus Ruegeria; species Ruegeria sediminis. The sequence goes on along the minus strand of NZ_VCPD01000002.1, from coordinate 814,590 downwards.
CAGATGGCATGTAGTTTGGTGTTCATGCCGCCTTTGGTTCGACCGATCAGACGACCGCGCCCCCCTTTTTGGCGGCCATGCTGGTCGCAGTACGGTGAGCTTTGAGATAAGTCGCGTCGATCATTACAGTCATTTCCTCGCCGTGTTCAGCAACCAGCCCGACCACAATCCGCGCGAAGATGCCTTTCTCTCTCCAGCGCTTCCATCGGCTGTAGAGCGTCTTGTGCGGGCCATAGGCGGCAGGAGCGTCACGCCAGCGCAAGCCATTGCGATTGATAAAGATTATTCCGCTCAACACACGCTTGTCGTCAACCCGGGGCTTGCCGTGCGACTTCGGAAAAAAGGGCTCCAGACGTGCCATCTGTGCGTCGGTCAGCCAGAAAAGATCGCTCATATCACTGCTCCGTTTTCCGAGCCGTGAATCACGCTGCACGACAGAAATCAATGCATCCTTACCCTAGATTTTCGGGCCTTTGTCTCCTGTGCCTGTGGCGCTTTTTGCGTACGCTGCAAGAAGTGTCAGCAGAATCAGTACGAGGATTCCGGCCGTTGCGGCAATGGCTGATCCGGAGAGAATTCCGAGCTTTACGGCGCTGAGCATTTCTGGATCAAAGGCCAGGCCCGCGATGAACAGCGACATCGTGAATCCGATTCCCGTGAGAAACGAGCCGGCCATGATGAAGGGCCACGACAGTCCGGGCGTGAGCATCGCCAGCCCTGAGCGAACCGCAAGCCAGCTGAACCCGAAAACGCCGATCGGTTTTCCCAATACAAGGCCGACAATGATCGCCAAGGAGACCGGTTGGCCAAAATCGGCCCCGTCAATCGTGACGCCGGCATTTGCCAGCGCGAAGATCGGCATGATTGCAAAGCCGACCCAAGGGTGCAGCATCATCTCAAGACGTTCGACCGGCGAGAGCGATTCCGTGAGCGCTCGGCCCGCCTGACGGAGGTCACGCTGGCCTGCAGCATCCCCTTGCCGATGATCGCCGGCCGGAGCAGCGAGTACACGCCCCAGGATCGCACGAAGGCGAACATCGCTCACCCAAATTCGGGTAGGTGTCATTAGGCCCAGAATGACACCGGCAATGGTCGCGTGAACGCCGGAGGTGTCGAAGCAAAGCCAGATTGCCGCTCCCAGGCAGAAATAGACCGGGACGCTTCTGATTCCGAGGCGCGAGGCGGCTGCAATGATACCAATACCCAGCAGACCCAACCCGAGCGCCGACCAATTCAACGCCTCCCCGTATCCAAGGGCGACCACGAGTATCGCGCCGACATCGTCGAAGATTGCCAAAGAAAGCAGGAAAAGCCGCAAGGCGGTCGGGATCCGGCTTCCGAAAAGCGCCAGGCACCCGATCACGAACGCGGTATCGGTTGCCATCACGGTTCCCCAGCCGTGCATCCCGGGTTGCCCGGACATCAACGCAAGAAACAAGCAGACTGGCACCACCATACCGCCCACAGCGCCTGCGAAGGGTAGAGCAGCTTGTCGGGGATTTCGCAATTCGCCCAGCACGATCGCCCGCTTGAGCTCCAGCGAAAGCACAAAGAAAAAAAGTGTCATCAGACCGTCATTGATCCAGTGTCGCAGGGAGCGGGTGAAATCCACCGGGCCGAATGTCAGGCCAATGGGTATCTCCCAAAAGCCCAGAAAGGCTTCTTGCCAAGGTGAGTTTGCCAGCGCCAAAGCCAGCAGAACCGCTAGAAGCAGGAGCCCGCCTGCTGCCGCTTCGATCTTCAGGAAGCGTGCGAAGGGCCTAGTTATGATGTCTGCGGTCTCATGGGGCAGGCTTTCGTAGTTGTCGATCACGGCACGAGTACGCCTTTTCCGGTCGAGAGGAACTCCCGCATTGTATCGCAGATACGCCGAGCACGAGAGATGGTCCTTGTCCTTCGGCCATGCCGCAAAAGCCTCAGGCGGAAAGTGCTCGGGCTTCCGCAAAGGTCAGGAGGGCGGTGTCAGAGGGATTCAGGTTGAGGCGGGCAGGGCGATTTCATAGCTTCCCGCCATGCCCAAACGCGATCCATTCAAGTACTTCCACAGTAGCCCGGAAATCATCCGCTTGGCGGTGATGATGTATGTTCGTTTCCCGCTTTCGTTGCGGAACGTCGAGGACCTTCTGCATGAGCGAGGGATCGATGTGAGCCACGAAACGATCCGGTTCTGGTGGAACAGGTTCGGGCCGATGTTCGCCGCTGAAATCCGGCGTCGGCGGGCGGAAAGGCTGCGATCCGGGCGGCAATGGCAGTGGCACGTCGATGAGGTTTTCGTGAAGATCAACGGCGAGCGCCATTACATGTCGCGGGCTGTGGATCACGAGGGCGAGATTTTGGAGTCCGTCGTCACGAAACGTCGAAACAAGCGAGCCGCATTGAAATTCCTCAGAAAACTGATGAGACGCTACGGCCAGCCTGATGTTCTGGTGACCGACCGGTTTCCCTCCTGCCGCGCGGCTCTGCGGGAAATCGGAGCCTCCGATCTGCAACTCACGGGCCGTTGGTTGAACAACCGGGTCGAGAACTCGCATTTGCCGTTCCGACGACGAGAACGGGCAATGCAGCGCTTTCGGCGCATGCGAAGTTTACAGAAATTCGCCGCCGTCCATTCCTCTGTCTACAACCATTTCAACCAGGAGCGTCACCTCTACACGCGAGCGGATTTCAAGCTGATCCAAAACGCTGCTCTCGCCGAGTGGCGCCAGCTTGGCGCGGCATAAAGGGCAGCATCACTGCCCTTGACGAGACTGGTTAGAATCTGTCGGACAGCACCCTTTGCCGCTTCCGAAGAGTTTGCCGCTTCCCAAGAGACGGTTCCGGAAATCTGAACAGCCGGCGGGCCTTAGGCCGGGTCGCCGGGCACGTCGTCCTCGAGCCCCATATAGGTCAGGTAGCCCAAGCGTGCGGACCTATGCTCAGACCCGAGCAAGCCGGTGACCCGTTCCGCACGGGCCTTCTTATCCGCGTAGGCATCGCCGGTGAAGTGTTCCGCTAAATCCACGGTCCGAAGAATCTGCTGACCATTGGCAATCATGGCCATGACGCCCAGAAGATCGGAGACCTCCTCTGTCGAACGCGCCTCAAACTCCCAGATCCTGCCACCCATCTGGTGCAAGGCCTTTTCGCTGTCATCCGCACCCCCGGGCGCCGGATTTATTAGGGTCAGGCGGTCTGCTCCGAGAGCGGGTTCGATCTGGGCTTTCAGTGCGTTGGCGTCCTCTTCGCTCTCGGGGCGAAAACGAAGGCGGCAGGGGAACTGGGGGGTGGTCATATGGACGTCCTCCTTTGAGGATTAGGCGCGGAATAATCAGTGATCAGTATCCAAGCAAATGAACTCCCGTCGAAGTCTAGTGTGTACTTTTCTTGAATGCGAGCCATACGTAACGAGTTACCGCCTAGGTGTTTGATCCCAAGGTTTGATGGTGCGATCCATTCGTTGGAATGGAAGGATGCTTTTTGGGACAGATACGCCACTGCTGCGCCACGACCAGTTGATCTTCGGTCATCCGGTCTGCACCAAGCTGGAAGTTGTTGGCGGTCGACGCCATCCTGTCACGCCAATCGGGGCCGGTGAACATGGCCGCGCCGACGAGCGTATTTGCAGCTCCATAAGGGTAGCCCTCGACGGTGATGTTGATGAGGTGGTGTCAGAAGGAATCTAGTTGAGGCGGGCAGGGCGGTCTCGTAGCTTCCCGCCATGCCAAAACGCGACCCATTCAAGTATTTTCACAGCAGCCCGGAAGTCATCCGGTTGGCGGTCATGATGTACGTACGCTTCCCGCTCTCACTGCGGAACGTCGAGGACCTTTTGCACGAACGCGGCATCGACGTCAGCCACGAAACGATCCGGTTCTGGTGGAACAGGTTCGGCCCGATGTTCGCCTCCGAAATACGGCGCCGCCGGGCCGAAAGGTTGCGATCCGGGCGGCAATGGCAGTGGCACGTTGACGAGGTTTTCGTGAAGATCAACGGTGAACGTCACTACATGTGGCGGGCGGTTGATCACGAAGGCGAAGTTCTGGAAGCCGTTGTCACCAAACGCCGAAACAAGCGTGCGGCACTGAAATTCCTCAGAAAATTGATGCGGCGCTACGGTCGGCCGGAAGTTCTGGTGACCGACAGGTTCCCCTCGTACCGGGCCGCTTTGCGGGAAATTGGAGTTGCCGATCTGCAGCGTACAGGGCGTTGGTTGAACAATCGGGTCGAGAATTCACATCTGCCATTCCGACGACGAGAGCGGGCAATGCAGCGCTTTCGGCGCATGCGAAGTCTACAGAAATTCGCCGCCGTTCACTCTTCCGTCGCAAACCATTTCAACCAGGAGCGCCACCTCTACACCCGCGAAAACTTCAAGATAATCCGCAACGCCGCTCTCGCCGAGTGGCGTCAGCTCTGTTCCGCCTAAGTTCCCGCGGTTATTGGGAAACTGAGACTGGTTAGAATCTGTCTGACACCACCTGAGGAAGGGACGCTGGAGGCACAGCGCGCTCACCGCGTTGACCTGATCGACCCCTTGATTGCCCAGAATGGCGGGCGCATCGCGAATACCGCGGGGGACAGTCTCTTGATCGAGTTTCCTTCGGCAATACAGGCTGTGCGGTGCGCCGTTGCGGTGCAGGAAGGCATGGCGCTACGCAATGCCGATGTAGCTGAAAACAGACGAATTCATTTTCGCATCGGCATTAACTTGGGTGACGTCGTGCCAGACGGGGACGATCTTCTGGGGGACGGCGTCAACGTCGCGGCGCGGATCGAAGCGCAAGCGCCTCCTGGCGGCATTCTGCTCAGCCGTTCGGTTAGGGACCAGGTGCGTGACAAGCTTGAGATTGCCTTGGAGGACATGGGAGAGATCGAGGTCAAGAACATCACGCGCCCGGTGAGAGTGTTTCGCGTCGCGACCATTGGGTCGCTGCCTGCAGACCATAGCAAGGGATGGAGCAAATCAGCTCTCTTTGGTTTCGCCGGCATTGCTCTCTTGATCGCTGCGGCCGTGTGGTGGTGGTCGAACGGCACTGACTTCGAGCCTGTGCGCGCGGAGGAGATGGCGCTGCAGCTTCCGGAGGGACCATCCATCGCCGTGATGCCTTTCACCTATATCGGCGCAGATGAAACGGAAAACGGCTTTCTGGCGAAAGGGATCAGCGAGAACGTCAACACGAATTTGGCGAAGCTGCCCGACCTTTTGGTCATCGCTGAAAGCTCCAGTCAGTCTTTGAAAGATGAGGGCTTGGACGTTCGCGAGATTGCCGGGCGCTTCGGCGTACGGTACTTGCTGCAGGGCAGTGTGCAAAAATCGGGCGAAGAACTGCGCGTCAGTGCGCAATTGCTGGACGCGGTGGCGGGGAAACATCTGTGGTCTGAAACCTTCGACCGGTCCACGGACGGCTTTTTCGACATTCAGGATGAAATCACTCTTGCGGTGCTTGAACGCGTGTACGGCGGTACAATCGACGGCGACAGGTTGAACGCCAGGGAAACGGATGACCTCTATGCCTTCGCGGAAAACGCAAGGGGCCGATCACACCGTGTCAGGTTCACCGCCGAAGACAACAAGATCGCCCGGATACATTATCAGGCTGCGCTTGCCCGCGATCCCGACTACGTGGACGCGTTGGTTGGGCTTGGCTTCACTCATGCCATCGATGTGCGGCTTGCGTTTTCTGACGATCCTTCTAGGTCGCTCGCGCTTGCCGAAAAATACTTGTCCCGGGCCCTCGAGCTTGACCCGGATCGACCTGCGACGCTCTCGAACTACGCCGTGCTGCGCCTTGTGCAAATGCGCGGCGCCGAGGCGCGGGACTTCGCGCTGCGCGCCGCCGAGACGGGCATCGGTGACGCGCGGGTGGTGCGGGGCGTGGCTTGGGTTTTGAAGTACGCAGGTGCATCAGATGAATCTCTGACGTATTTCGCCCGGGCGAAGCGGATGACGCCCGTGCCTTTGTGGTGGCTGATCGTCGACGAATACGGGGCGCTTATCGATGCTGGCGATTACGAGGCGGCGATCCAGGCGACGGACGACTTTCTTGCGGTCGTGCCCGATGTCTACCGGGCAGAGTTCCTGACCTGGCCGGCCGTCGCCGCCTGGCAAGCGGGTGAACTCGAGAAAGCAAAGGCTTTCATAGATGAAGCAAAAAAGCTCAAACCGGGGATATCAATCGAGAGCCTACGACCTTTCGATCTCGCTTACATCGATACCTCACTTCCCGAGCGTCGATATGCGGTGCTGCGCGACTTGGGCCTGCCGGATTAGACACCATTGCACATAGATTGAGATTCCTGACTTCAGGAATCCGCATGGACGTTTCGCCGCTGGTGCCCATTTTCTGCGAAACGGTCATCTGAATACCAGACTGGTGCAGGGAGTTTCCGAGCTTCAATTAAGAGCGCACGGCTGTCCCGATCGGCAACCGTTGAAGCATGGAAATTTTTGGTTCACTTCACTACCGCGGCCTGCTTGAGCAGAAACGCTTCAACCGCGGCCTGGCTTTCAGGTCGCAGGTTCTCGATGCCTTCGTAGGGTATACCTCGCGCAGGCTCCGCATCAGGGTACTTTTCCTTGCGCTTGATGTGTCGACCCAGAATCCGGACGAATTCCTGACCGCCCCAGGCGCCGACCTCCGTGGAAACCGGGTATTTTTCGTGCGTGTCGCGGAACACGTCGTAAAACTGCGCGACGATGGCGCTTTCGCCCGGAGCCGGAACGTGGAGCTTGAGGTGCTCCTTGATTATCGCCTTGGGCTTGTCGATTGAGTAGGCGAAGATGTAATCGCGCCTGCTCTTGCCTTCACCTTGCAACAACAATGCCGATTGATCCACGCCGTCGATAAGGCGGTCCCGAGGAATGCCTGCTTCGGCACCCGCAAATCGGGCAAAAGTGACAAACATGTCAGAGACGTGGACGATATCGTTCACTATTCCGTCCGCCTCGATCATGCCCGGCCAGCGGATGAAGCTGTCGACCCGGATACCTCCTTCGGTCACGTCACCCTTTCCGCCGGCAAAGATCATCGGCGTGAAACCGGATTGGGGTGAATACTTGGTGAAATGACCGTTGTCTCCCATCAGCAGAACCACGGTATTTTCCGCCACGCCGAGTTCTTCCATCTCAGTAAACAAGTCACCCAGCCAGACATCGAGTTGCTGCATCTTGTCCACATAGAGACCGCCGTTGGGTGATTGCGGGCCTTCTCGCCCCGTTCGCGTGTTGTCCAGCGGCAGAAGCGGCCAGTATTGCAGGAAGAAGGGCTGGTCACCGACGGCCAAGGCACGCAGTTGATCCAGCGCCTGATCCTGGTAGCGCTGGTTCATTTCGTCATATTTCGCGGCATTCCACCTTTCGCCCGGTTCCATTCCGACTTCGCGGGCCATCCCGCCCTTCGCGGCTTCCAGCCCGGTGACCATTGCCGAAGCATCCGGGCGGAAGAAGTCGTCCAACGTGAAAGCGCCCTCGAAATCCTTCATTCCGACGGAAACCTGCTCTCGGATCGCGTCGTCATGGTAGATGGTCAACTGGCCCTGTTGGTGCACTGGAAAGGCAGCCCAATCGAAACCCTGATTGTGCGGCCAGGCTTCGGGAATGTCGCCCATGTGCCACTTGCCGACATGAACCGTGGCATATCCCGCCTCAGACAGGATCTCGGCAATGGTGACCTCGCCTTCGGGCAATCCGAATCCCGCAATATCGACGGTTGTATCACCCATTCCCATGCGCACCGGCAGACGACCCGTCATTTGTGCAACGCGCGTGGGCGTGCAGGATGGCTCGGTATACATCCTTGCCATGCGCATGGCCGCGTCAGAGAAGGCGTTGATGTTGGGCGTGGAATAGCCGCGTACTGCGTTCAGTTCGGGGATCCCCATGTCGCCGTAGCCCATGTCATCTATCAGTATGTTGATTATGTTCGGCGGCTTGCCGCCATTCTGTTCGCGGAAGGCGGCAAGCTTGGCGTCCACCGCCGCGTCATCCTTGGCCCATTGGTCCGAGTGCTGAGCTTCGAGAATGTAGTACTCGGCGTCGTGGATGACCGGCGTGTCCTGTGCCAAAGCCGAGACGGCCGGCGTACAAGCCACGATCCCTGCAAGAATTCTGTGCATCGTTTTCCCCGTTGGTTTATTTGATCATTGTTGAGCCTCGAACCCGCCGGGCGCCTCGTTATGCGGCGTCGGCGTCCGATGCAGAGCCCTGCGTGGGGGCGGCGGATGAATCCGTAGTTCGGTTTATGTCGGTGTGGGGGAAGAACTCTGCCCAGACATGCCAGAACATACCCGAGCGCAGTGTCTCGACCCGCGAAAGCTTGCCTTTGTCGGTCTGACCCCAGAAATCGCACCTAGCTACCTGCTGGCCGCTGTCATTGTACCAGACGCCAAGGCTTTCGAATTTCGGATCGTAGTTCACAACCAGGTCACGCCCGCCGACATTCGCGTTGATCAGCCAATCGTTTTCGACGATGAAATCGTCTGTCCAGCAAGCAGTATCATCCCCAATGGTCACTCCCCAGACGTAGGTCTTGTTCGGCAACCGATCATCCATGCGGCTCATATTGTCCATGACAGGTGCCGCTTCTTGATGCTGCCGTCCAATTCCCCACCCAAACGTGATCTCGGTGATCATGTCGAAAAGGCGCAGAAATGGGTTCGCTGGAGGTTTGTTCAAATAAACCTCGCCCTCGGGATACGCCTTCTGGAACCCGCGAAACGTCATTCTGAATGTCGGCCACGGCTTCATCGCAAGCGATGGGCGTAGCGGACATGCGTTGCCTTCCGTGATCGGGGCGGTGTCAGCCTCGCGGAACCCATAGATGTGCTGGATCGGTTCGCCGGTGTTGTTGTCGCGCAGGATGAGGTTGTTGCCGTGTTGGGCAAGCACTTCCAGGTTGAGCCTCTCTCCTTCGATGGTCGGAGTGTAACCGATCCCAAGGTTGGCCATAGCGCAATAGGTCATCACGACGTCTTCGCCTCCGAGCCCCTGATCGTTTCCGGCAAGATGCGGCCTCATGATCTGGGCGTCGGGGTGCGCGCGTGCATGACCCTTGTTTTCGATCACCATTACACTTTGCGTTGGCCCAACGTATTTGCGCGCTTCGGCTATGGAATAGTACTTGGCGCTGTCTTTCTGATTGCGAAGCCCCACGTGAACCCAGACCCACGGAAAGGCATAAAGGAAGGCGATAACCACAAGCGATATCCAGAACAGCCAACCGGGTCCGCCGCCGAGCAAATGACCAACGATCATAGTCCCCGCCGCCGCGAGTCCGACGGACAGGAACCTGTATTCGTTGCGAATGAAGCGGATCGTGTTCTCTCGCTTGATCTTCATGAGCATCTGGGAAATGTCGCCAAGATCTCGGAAATACAGGAAGCCGATCGCCACCGAGACAAACAGGCCAACAAAGAACAGAACATTTCCGAGCATCAAGGGCACCTGATCGCTGAAACCTCGGTGGGACAGAGCAGCGACTCACCGCGCGTTTGCATTTCCTCTGGAAGTCTAATGGCAACGAGCCTGATCGCAAAATTCGCCCGGGGACGGTCGTAAACGGAGCTGTTTCATTGGAACGGATATCTACGTAATATCCCGGTTTGGACAATCGGCTTTACCTGTTCTTGAACTGAAATCGTACCAATTGAAGTCGACGTCAAAATGGCGACTGTGGCCGACTATTCGCTTCAGTGAACACCGATTGTTATGGTCTGTTTGCAGAGAGTATCAGCTATTTCCATTTGGAAATACCTCGCAGTGCACGAACAGTCGGTTTGGTGAAGCCGCAGCGCAGCGTTGAATACAGTCTCTCAGGTCGGATATGGGCCAACGAGGGCGTTGTCAGAGGGATGGCGCTTGAGACGGGCAGGGCGGTTTCGTAGCGTTTGGCCATGACGACTCCAAACCCGTTCCGGTATTTCCGAACCAGCCCAGAGATCATTCGCCTGGCGGTGATGATGTACATTCGGTTTCCGCTGTCGCTTCGGAATGTGGAGGATCTTCTGGATGAGCGCAGCATCGACGTGAGCTATGAATCGGTGCGGTTCTGGTGGCAGCGGTTTGGGCCGAAGTTTGCGGCCGAAATCAGAAAACGGCGCGTGACGGTGATGAAGTCCAGCCAATGGCGATGGTATCTCGATGAAATGTTCGTGAAAATCAACTGTGAGATGCACTACCTCTGACGCGCCGTTGATCACGAAGGTGAGGTCCTAGAGTGCCTCGTTACCAAAAAGCGGGACAAGAAGGCGGCGCTGACATTCTCAAGGAAAGCAAGGCGCAAGCACGTACGGCCTGAGACAATTGTTGCTGATCGATTGCGCTCCTATGGCGCTGCTCTCAAAGAAATCAGTGGAGCGGATCGGCAGGAAACGGGGCGCTGGTTACACAACCGGGCCGAAAATTCGCACCTGCCATTCCGACGACGAGAACGGGCGATGCTACGCTTCAGGCGGATGCGAAATTTGCAGAAATTCTCCGCCGTCCACGCCTCGGTCTACAACCTGTTCAACGCGGTGCGCAGCCTCACCTCTAGATCAAGTTTCAAGCTGAACCGTGCCGCTGCTCTCGCCGAGTGGCGCAGTCTCTGTGCCGAATAAGGGACAAAGATCCTGCCCTCGGTGAGACTGGCTCGCATTGGTCTGGCATCACCCATTGACGGGTTCAAAAGGGCTTGGTGTTCAGGCATAGGGCGCTCTGGCGGGAAAAGTTGATTGTAGTATAAATATTTGCGTAGATTCACCGCTTCGAAGATGGGACAGGGTGGTCTGCCGGTCATCTTACGGCAACGCCCGGAAGGCCTTCTGAGCGAGGAGTGAACATTTGGCGATTATTGGGTTCTTGATCAGCCTGACCGGAGCAACAATGTTGCTGCTGTTTGCAGTGCGCATGGTGCGCACCGGCATCGAGCGGAGTTTCGGGGCCTCGTTCAAGCGTTTGCTCACGCAAAGCCGGAACAGCCCAGGCGCCAGCGCAACCGGATTGCTGCTTGCGATCATCTTGCAAAGTTCGGCAGCGGTCGCCCTGCTGGTGAGCGGCTTCATGGCGACTGGCATGATCGCCTTCCCGACGGGTTTGGCGATCGTGCTGGGCGGCGACCTGGGGTCGGCATTGATCATTCAGATCCTGTCCTTCCGGATGGACTGGTTGGTGCCGCTGCTTCTTACCATCGGCGGCTGGCTGTTCGTCAAAACCGAACAGAAAAAATGGCGGCAGACGGGGCGCATTCTTATGGGAATCGCCTTTATCCTGATTTCCCTGCAATTTCTGCGCGCTGCCGTCGAGCCTATCCGCGACAGTGCCTTTCTGCCCGCGATTGCCGGCTATTTGGCACGGGATTTCGTGACGGCATTTATCGTGGGGGCAACACTCGCCTTTGTTATGCATTCCAGCGTCGCCGCGATTCTGATGTGCGTCACGCTGGCTCAGATCGGCGCCATACCGGTCGCGGCCGGGATGTCGCTGATCCTGGGTGCAAACCTGGGCAGCGCCGTCATCCCGATCTGGTTGACCCGTGGAATGCCCGCGGTGTCCAGGCGGGTGCCCTATGCCAATTTGTTATTGCGGGGCACATGCGCGATGGTGGCGCTTTTGGCGATCGACCTGCTGAACCTGGACTGGCAATTCAGCTTTGCCGGCCCTGGGCAATTGCTGATCTATGTGCATATCGCGTTCAACCTCAGCCTGCTTCTTCTGTCCTTGCCGTTTTGCAGCCGACTGGCAGCTCCGGTCGAGCGCATGTTCCCGGACAAAACCGTCGAGCAGGAAAGCGATCCACTGGAGCAGTTCAAAAGCGCGCTGGACGAAAGCTCCCGTGACAATCCCAAGCTGGCGATCAGCAGCCTGAAACGCGAGTTGCTGCGCATGGTCGAAATGGTCGAACGCATGTTCGCGCCGACTTTGCCGCTGTATGAAAACCCCGATCCAAAGATGGCCAAGGCGGTGCGGGAGCTTGATGAAAGCGTCAACCGCGCCCTGGAGGGCGTTCGCCTCTATGTCGCATCATTGCCCATTACGGAAATGACGAAGGCGGATTCCAAGACCGTACGGGGCTTGATGGACTACGCAATACGCCTGGAATCCGCCGGCGATGTCGCCAGCAAGACCCTGACGCGTCTCGCCGAAACAATGCACAAGAAAAACCTGAAATTCACGGCCGACGGCTGGAACGAGCTGGTCGGTATGCACGAGGCGATTTTGGTCAATCTGAAAATGGCGTGCAATGTTCTGATCTCGGATGACCTGGAAAGCGCCAGGCTGCTGGTAATGGAAAAGACGGAGATCAAGCGCCGCGAACGGGACAGCCGCAAGCGGCACCTCAAACGATTGCAGGACGGAGAGGCGCGCAGCTTCGAAACAAGCAACATCCATTTGGAAACCCTGCGCGCCTTGCGGGATTTCAACAGCCACATCTCGGCGATCGCCTATCCGATCCTTTATGAAAACGGGCAGCTTCTTGAAACCAGGCTCATACTGGACATGAATCAGGGAGAGACGGAAAGGTCTTAACTGGGCTGTCGCAACAGGCCATCCTGAGACAGCTGCGCGCTGTGATCGCGTCGAGCCATCACAGGGCGGGACGCGGTGTCCTGCCGGCAATGTCCTGGCCCCGGCCCGGCGGAAACGAAATCCGGAAAAGCACCTTTTGCCGGCAACTCAAACATCAAGGAGACTGGTCATGACAGATCTCGTCACCTGCCTGTGGTTCGATCACGGCGAGGCAAAGAAGGCGGCGGAGTTTTATGCCGCTACATTTCCCGACAGCCATATGGACCGCTTAAACATCGCGCCAGGAGACTTTCCCGGCGGTATTGAAGGCGTCGAACTGACCGTTGAGTTCACCGTGCTCGGGCGCAGGTTCATCGGGCTCAACGGCGGGCCAGCCTTCGCGCCGAACGAGGCGGTCAGCTTCATGGTCGTGACCGAGACCCAGGAAGAAACCGACCGCTACTGGAACGCGATTGTCGGCAATGGCGGTCAGGAAAGCGACCGCGGCTGGTGCAAGGACCGCTGGGGTTACTCGTGGCAGATCACGCCGCGGTTGCTTCTGGATCTGACGACGAGTTCCGATCGCAGCAAGGCGAAACGCGCCTTCGATGCGATGATGACCATGCAGAAGATCGACATCGCCGCGCTCGAAGCCGCGGTGCGGGAAGGCTGAGGGAGAAAATCCATGCGTTATGTAGACGGTTTCGTGGTGGCGGTGCCCACGGCGAACAAGCAGAAGTTCATCAACCACGCCAAATTGGCGGACGGCGTGTTCATCGATCTTGGCGCGATCCGCGTGGTCGAATGCTGGGGGGACGACGTGCCGGCCGGCAAGGCCACCGACTTCCGCAGGTCCGTCCAGGCGACGGATGAGGAGACGGTCGTCTTCTCGTGGGTCGAGTGGCCCGACAAGGAAACCCGCGACGCGGCCTTTGCCAAGATGACCGAGTGGATGAACGATCCGGCAAAGGCCGACCCGCGCATGGATCCCAGAAAGAATCCGATGCCTTTCGACGGCATGCGCCTGATCTATGGCGGTTTTGCACCGCTGGTCGACCTTCGCGGAAGGTCTTCGCAGAAAGGCCGGTGAGTGTTTGACGCGCGCCAAAAGAAGGCGTCTGGCTCCGGGTTGCCGCCTGTTTCGTCGGCGCGGCGATGCAACCCGCCGCGTTCCGCGCGGGATTTGCGCGCAAATTCCCGCTTCGCCGTTCCAGTCTCCGCGTTTTCTCCTGAATGGGCGCCAAGGTTGCGCGTTTTGCGCGCGCGCTTTGAATTATCAAAGCGAAACCGAAACCGGAGTGAACATCGATGAGCCGCGAAATGCATGTCTTCCAATCCATCGCCCGTGCTGTCTCGGACCACGGCGTCGGCACGATGTTCGGGCTGATGGGGGATGCCAATCTTTTCATGGTGGACAGCTTCGTGCGCGATTGCGGTGGGCGGTTCGTGCCTGCGGCACATGAGGGCAGCTCGGTCCTGATGGCGTTGGCCTATGCCCATGTCGGCGGGAAGGTGGGCGTTGCCACGGTCACACATGGTCCTGCACTGACCAACTGCATTACGGCTCTTACGGAAGGCGCGCGGGGGCATGTTCCCATGGTGCTGTTGGCCGGCGACACGCCTGTGGCCAATCCCCGCCACCTTCAGAGCATCGATCAGCGCGAACTGGTCAAGACCACGGGCGCCGGGTTCGAGCAGGTGCGGGCGCCCGACACCGTCGGCATGGATATCGAGCGCGCCTTCTACCGGGCGCAGGTCGAGCGCCGGCCCATAGTTCTGAATATGCCGTCCGATTTCATGTGGGAAAAGGTGCGCCACGAAGTTCGGGTTCTCGACGTGTTCACCAACCCTGGCGGCGTCGCTCACGGCGACACCCTGGACAATGCCATCGGCATGATCGCCTCGGCCCGTCGCCCGCTGATCCTCGCTGGCGGTGGCGCGGTCGCGGCGCGGGACCAGCTGATCCGGCTTGCCGACCGGCTGGAGGCGCCGCTTGGAACCACGCTGAAGGCCAAGGGACTGTTTCACGGCCATCCCAGCAACATCGACATATTCGGCACGCTGTCCTCGCCCGCCGCCTACGAGTTGATTGCCCAATCCGATTGCATCGTCTGCTTCGGCACGTCGCTGCATGATTTCACCACTGACCGGGGCAAGTTGATGAAAGGCAAGCGGATCGTGCAGGTGGATGTCGAGCCGACCGCGATCGGCGGCGGGCTGCACCCGGATGCGGCGCTTGTGGCCGATGCCGGCCTGACCGCCGAGACCATTCTGTACTGGCTGGACGAGGCTGAGATTCCGGCAAGCGGCTTTGCCCGCGAACGGGACGTCGGGCAACTGACCCGTCACCCCGTCGGCCCGGACAAGACGGCAGAGGGGTACGTGAACTATGTTCGGGCGCTGGAGCGGCTTGAAGCGGCGTTGCCGAAAGATCGCATTCTTGTCACCGACGGCGGGCGGTTCATGACCGAGGTCTGGTGCCGCATTTCGGCGCCAGATCCGCAAAGCTTTGTCGTGACCGCGAATTTCGGATCCATCGGGCTTGGCCTGCAGGAGGCAATCGGCGCCGGACTGGCGGCTCCGGACCGGCCCGTCGTGGTGTTTTGCGGCGATGGCGGCTTCATGATGGGCGGGATCAACGAGTTTAACACCGCGGTGCGGCTTGGGCTCGACCTTATCTTGATCATTGCCAACGATTCCGCCTACGGCGCGGAACATATTCAGTTTCTCGACCGCCAGATGGATCCGAGCCTGACCGAATTCCACTGGCCTTCGTTCGCCGATATCGCCACGTCGCTCGGCGGGCAGGGCATCCAAGTGCGTTCAGACAAGGAACTGGAAACCGCCCTTGCGGCTCTTGATTCCCGAAAAGGCCCGATCCTGATCGAATTGCGGCTCGATCCGCATGACGTTCCGCGCATGCGGATTTGAGCGGCGGAGTTAGACTGCGGCGCTAGGACCGGTCGGGTGCCGGCATTTCACGAACGGTCCAGACGGAACCCGAGTTTCAGCCCAACCTGGAAGTGCGCGACATCGCCGTCAGCAACATGGCCTCTGATCTCGGTCACCTCGAACCATTCCAGGTTGCGAACGCTTTCGTTGGCCGCCGCAACAGCCTGTCGAATTGCATCGTCGATTGACTCGCTGGATGACCCATAGATCTCGGTGATCGGGTAAATGTGCGACATTCTCTCCTCCTTCATGCGGCAAGTGCCCTGTGGCAGTGCAACTGTTCGCGACCATAACAGATTTGACCTGCGACACAGACGCTAGGCACAATAGATGCAAGGGTTTCTCAAGCACCTGTTATTACGCACTCGCGGCTCGCGTTGGCGCCCTTTGGCGAAAAGCAGCGATGCGCTGCTGACTGAATCGTCCACCATGGTGGAGTGTCGAAAGATGGTAGTTCGAACCAACGGGCAGCGCCTCGGCGGACAGTACCATTGGATTTCCGGCTTTGAAGTCCGGTTCGACTTTCGCGAGTGGGCCAATACACTCGCACGGCCAAGGCATTGAACCCCAATCGCTCAACGCAATTTGCTGCCGCCTGACACCGTGACGAAGCTTGCCTCAGACTTCAGACGGATCCGCGGCCAGTGACAGTGCCGCTTCGGTGATGCCCGAAAAACACCTGACAAACCCGTTTCTCCGGTTCAAGCTGTCGAAACCCGCGCGGTATCCCCGAAGCAGCAGAAGAAGAACGGAGGGATCGGGATGGAGACGCTTGCTTTCACGACCGAGATGGCGGTGGTCATGGGGATGCTTGCGTTCACGGTCTTCCTGTTCGTGTCCGAGATCATTCGCATCGACCTGGCGGCAATTCTGGTCCTGGTGATGGTCGGGATCCTCAGCTACGTGCCGGGGTTGGAGCGGCTGGCCGATGTCACGCATCTGTTTGACGGTTTCGCGTCGAACGCTGTGATCTCGATCATCGCGGTGATGATCGTGGGTGCCGGGTTGGACCGGACAGGTATCATGAACAAAGTCGCCGCAGTGATCCTGAAGCGCGGCGGCACGACCGAGAAGCGCGTATTGCCCATCGTGTCCGGCACGGTTGGCGTGATTTCGAGCTTTCTTCAGAATGTAGGTGCAGCGGCGCTGTTCCTGCCGGTTGTCAGCAGGATATCAGCCCGGTCAGGCATACCGATGGCGCGGCTACTGATGCCAATGGGTTTCTGCGCAATTCTGGGCGGAACGATGACCATGGTGGGTTCGTCGCCACTTATCTTGCTCAACGACTTGATCATCACGGCGAATGCCGGGCTGCCAGACGGGCAGAAGATGGACACGTTTGGCCTGTTCTCGGTTGCCCCCATCGGTGCTGCTCTGATTCTGACAGGGATCGCCTATTTCCTGCTGCTCGGGCGCTGGGTGCTGCCAGGTAAGGACAGTGCCGACAGCGTGACCGAGGGGCGTGGAACTTCAGAATACCTGCAACGGATTTACGGGCTGAGAGCCGACGTGTTTGAGGTGGATGTTCCTGCCGACAGCCCGCTGGTCGGCGAGATCCTGGCGGATATCAACAACGAAAACGGGGTCTACATCATCTCGACCTTCTACCGCGGCAAGGTATCGATGATCCAGATTCTCACGGCCGAAATCGCCGCCCCCTGCCGGCTGGCGATCATCGGCAGACGCTCTGCGGTGATGGCGATGGCGAAGAAATACGGGCTGACGGTGCGTCCCGAACTGGACGTCTTCGTCGAGGAATTCGCGCCGACGAACGCCGGGATCGCCGAGGTCGTCATCCCGCCTGACAGCAAGCTGATCGGCAAGTCACCGCGCGACCTGTTGTTCCGAAAGACCTATGGCTTGAGCCTGTTGGCGATTCACCGCGGCGAGGAGACCCTGAGCCATGTCAAATCCGAGGATCACCAGCCGACGCAGATTGGTCTGGTACCGTTCCAGGCCGGCGACATGCTGGTGGCGCATACGCGTTGGGACAACCTGACGCGGCTGAAAAGAGACCGAGATTTCGTGGTGGTAACATCGGATTTCCCGCAGGAAGAACTGCGCCCGCACAAGGTCGGCTGGGCGCTGTTTTTCTTTTTGGTGTCGCTGTCGCTGATCCTGTTTTCGGACGTTCGGTTGTCCCTGTGCCTGCTGACCGGCGCGGTGGGGATGATCCTGAGCCAGGTCATATCGATCGACGAGGCATATCGTGCAGTGGGTTGGAACACGGTCTTCCTGTTGGCCAGCCTGATCCCGCTGGGTCAGGCGGTGCAGAACACCGGTACCGCAGAGTGGATCGCACAACAGATCCTGACGGTCCTGGATGGTTGGCCGATCTGGGCGCTGCAAGGCGGGATCGCGATCCTGGCGACGGTATTCTCGCTGGTGATGTCGAATGTCGGCGCGACGGTTCTGTTGGTGCCGCTGGCAGTATCTATCGCCGTGGCCGCAGGAGCCAACCCGGCGGTGTTCGCGTTGACCGTTGCGATCTCCACCTCGAACTCGTTCATCATTCCCACCCATCAGGTGAACGCGCTGATCATGGGGCCTGCGGGATACAAGGTGGTAGATTTCGTCAAGTCGGGCGGGATCATGACGGTGCTGTTCCTGGTGGTGTCGATGTTGATGCTTAACATCGTCTTCTGATCCCGATCGCTCGGGGCCGGGACGGAGGGCAGACGCGATGTATGGCCGGGATTGTAGCCGCGCCATGGTAACTGCGGGTCGAGCTGCACGTTCTCTTCCCGCAATGCGCGTCCGCCGGGACAGCAGTCATGCCGCGTGTTCTTCGTGACCGGGCGACATGCCTGTCAAGGTGCCGGACGAGTTACCCACGCCCTCAATTGCCCGCCGGTTCCTGCTCCGGCGGCAGCGGAAGCCCCTCCGGCGTCGGCACGTCGTGCTCAACCAACCACTCCCGGATCACGCCCCAAAGATCCTGATGGGAAGCGGTGAACCGCATCGAGTGCAGATCTGCAACTTGTTGCTCGAGTTGCGGGACCCATTGGATCTTGAGCCGCAGGCGGTAATCTTTCGCCCACTCGCGTAGAACGGCCAACCAGCCGCCCAATGGGCGCGCTTCAAGCGCCTGGAGGAGAACTTCGGGGATGGTATGAGGCCAGTCGGGCATTGGAGTCCTCAACGTGTAACCTTGTCGACTTTGCGTAGCTGGATCAAGAAAGGGAAATCACCCAGGTTCCCGACACCGATCAGGCCTACAAGAATGACCGGTGCAACCCAACAAGAAAGCACTTTATCTCATTCGCAAAGCGAAAAAATCGATTTCGCGATATGTGAGGTGCCGGGACGCATTTTGTGGTGGTCTGCGTCCCGGCATGTCCGAAATCCGCGCTGCAACGCGGCCTCCCCTCACAGGATTTTTTCTAGCCCCGAGCGTCTCGGGTGGTCAAGTCCGCTGCAGAAAAAGCTTGCCTCACAGCGTCTTCGGCTTGGCAACCTGCTTGCATTCCACGGGGATCTTGCCTGTACCTGAAAACGCCCCCTACGCCGCATGTCTTACAGGTCCAGGCGCTCAACGTTCCCCGATCGTCTGCCGGCACTCTCTGCCACTTGCATTTCCGCCCAGCCTTGCGTCGCCGAACCGCGCCGGTCATTTGTACCAGGATCAGCCACAACCCGCCTACGCAGGTGACGATCGCGACAATTACCAAAACACCGGTATCGCCACTTGAAACCGAAACAAACTTCAACAGATCAGACCCCAGCTACTTTCCGTCGGGAGGCAACGGCCACCACCCTGTAAACACATCATCATCTCCCAGAACAAGGCCGAACGGGCCAGAGAGGCTCCAGCCGGGGTCAAACCCATCATCGGCGACACCCGGGCGCTGGATGACAACGAACCGCCCCGCATAGGCATCCGGGCCACCAAAACCATAGTGCGGATATCCGCGCGGCCGATGTGTTCCGGGACAAGACCACGCGCCCGAACGAGCTCTGGCAGACCGACTTCACCTATCTCAAGGTTATCGGCTGGGGCTGGTTCTATCTGCCCACGATCCTCGACGATTGCAGTCGCTACATCATCGCCTGGAAGCTCTGCACCACGATGAAGGCTGAGGATGTGACGGACACGCTGGAACTGGCGCTGCAGGCATCCGGGTGTGATCGGGCCACAGTCGTGCACAAGCCGAGGCTCCTCAGCGATAACGGCTCGTCATACGTCGCCGCCGATCTGGCCGAGTATCTCCAGGGCAAAGAAATGGATCACGTGCGCGGGGCGCCACATCACCCCAGACCCAGGGCAAGATCGAGCGCTGGCATCAGGCGATGAAGAACCGGGTTCTCTTGGAAAACTACTTCCTGCCCGGCGACCTCGAACGTCAGATCAGTACCTTCGTGGACCACTACAACAACCACCGCTACTACGAGAGCCTGGAAAACCTGACACCTGCCGATGTCTACCACCGGCGCGGCGCAAAGATCCTGAAGATGAGAGAGGAGATCAAGAACCAGACAATTCGAAAACGCCGGTTGCAGCACCAAGCCGCGGCCGCCTAAATTCAAACCGAAATCGAACCAGAGCCTCCGCTACGAAAACACCTCAGCTTTCCGGAAATCTCTGACGACGGACAATACCCGTAAGAGGCTCTGAAGGTGTAGACGCCCCCTATCCACCGATGACAACCCCGTCCTTGGGGCGGTAAAATACTTTCTGATTATGCAATCGGCCCAGCAGGTCCTGGATTCGCCGCATAGTGTCCTCGCGCTTGGCCTTGCTATCGTCGGTTTCATCGACCCCTTCATGCGACATGGAGGCCGAAGCGTTTCTCAGTGACGTTTCGATGAGGTCCACATCCTCAACCGACAGTTCGAACATTTCGTTATACAATGGCATCCTGAAACCCTCCGCTGAAACTTCCAGCACTCAAAGCGATGCAGAGTTTCAAGCTGACTCAGGGCGCTGCGCAATTCCACAAGATTCGGTTTTTGACTTGGTCAAAAGGATGAGAAAGCGCGTGGCGCGTTAATACTTGCTTCGGCAGTGTCAGAAGAAACCGGCTTGAGGCGGGTAGGGCGGTTTCGTAGCCTCGCGCTATGACTAAACGATCTACGTTTCGCTACTTCAAGACCAGCCCCGAGATTATCCGCCTGGCCTGCTCCGTCGAGCCACCATCAATCTTCGAAAATGCCGGTCGGCCGACCGTCGATCGTCTCGACATTCTTGCGTCGCCAATAGTCCCGGACGCCATCGGGACCGAGCCCGTCGTAGTAGGGCTCCAACTCTTCATCGCCGCGGGATTTTCTGAAATCCATGTAGGGAACGCCCGTGCCGCACGACGTTTGGACGAGGTCGATGTTCAGATCAAAGACCTGGCGGCTACCTCCCAGCTTGGGAAACTCTGAGATCAACGAGTCCCATTGAGTGTCACGCGGGTGGTAGGCAACTGCCTGGCCATAAACACGCAGGATCATAGGCTTGCCTTCGAACGCACAGAACATGAGCGTCATGCGCCCAGTGGCGCGCACATGTGCGGCTGTCTCGTTTCCGCTACCGGAGAGGTTCAGCCAAAGAATACGGTTTTCATCTTCGATCCGCAGCGTGTCCATCCCCTTTGGAGAGACGTTCACGCGCCCCGTCGTGTCTGCCGTGGCAACAAAGAACACCGGCTGTTTTTCGATGAATGCCCTGAGCGTTCCATTCAGTTTTTTTCCTGTCGCCATATGCTTATCCTCCGTAGTCAGCACAGATACACAGAGTTGCCCTGTTGGGCCGATGTCCGAATCGCGCCCAACACGGGATCGTTCATGATTTGCAGCGGCATTACCAGTTGCCGGGGTGGCATTTGCGGAATGCGATCAAGCCCACTGCGCCCGCTGAAGGCAATTGCATGCGATCGATGGACGACACATCGTTGCGGGTCAGGCCGACGTCGCGCAGATAAGTGTCTGACAGGTTTTCGAGCGCCGCCTTTGCGGCATTCTTGCCAAGAAATCGGCGAAGCATCGCCGCCGTGAAATCGACAACCCGGGAAATTGTGGGGGCAATCTGTGTTTGGTTGAACGGGGTGTTTTGCGAAATGTAGGTCATCTGGGGTCTCCTTGGTCGGTGTGCGTTGTTCTGATGCAACCAACCTGGCACGCCCTCCTTGCAATTAGGCAGTGTAGAAAGTGGACCACCTCTGATACAGAAAGTGTACTGGCCTGATAGTGCGCCGGGACCAAATATTCTTAAGACACCTCGAATGGCCGGGAAGGCAGAGCGAATGACAACCAAACCCTACGGTCTTTTTTGTCCTACCTCAAAGGCATGTGAGATTCTCATGCCACGCTGGACGATCCAGATTTTGGGCGAGCTTTGGGGCGGGTCCACCCGTTTCAACGACATCAAGCGCGGGCTGCCGGGCATCTCGCCGACCCTGCTGACCAAACGCTTGAAGGAGATGCAGGTGAACGGGCTTTTGGAACGGGTTGAGGACAAGGCGACCGGAAGTATTGACTATCTTCGCACAGACAAGGCGGCCGAACTGGACACGGTTCTTGCCGATCTGGCGAAATGGGCTCAGCGGCACATCAAGGCGGAGATTGCATTGGAAGATCGGAATGCCGATTTGCTCATGTGGAACGTGCGACGGCAGATTGACCTTGATGAATTGCCATCCAAGCAGAGCGTCATACGGTTCAATTTTTCCGATGCGACATCCCCGGCCTCGACGTATTGGCTGATTACCAAACCCGGTGAGACAGTTGAATTATGTGCAAGCGACCCCGGTTTCGACGTCGATCTCTATGTTGAAACAGAGGTTGCTGTGATGACGGGCTTTTACCTTGGCCGCAGCTCCTTCGCGCGCGCCGTGGAGAACGGGAGCTTTTTCATGAGCGGCGATCAGAGGCTCATCAAGACGTTTCGGAGATGGCTTAAGTTCAGCATGCATTCTCACACAGATGGAATTGTGCAGGTCGAAGATGCAGCGCTGTGAACTCGGCAGGCCCGAACCTATTCGCGGGACATTGCGGCCATTGACATTTGTCCATCCAATGGCCGCTTTGATTTCCGTCAGGCTGCTGCAGTCGCTTCAATCTCGAAAAGCAGTCCAGGGATCGCGAGGCGCGTCACTCCCAGAAGTGTCATCGGCGGGATAACCCGATAGGGGTCGAAACGTATGCCTATCAGGTCGAAATTCTTCAGCGCTTCATCCACGTCAGTGGCATAGATACCCAGCTTGACCACATTGCTCAGGTCCAGGCCCGCGCCTTTCAGCACCGCTTCCAGATTGTCGAGCGCGAGGCTGATCTGTGCGCGCATGTCGCCGGGATCCTGCGGGGTGCCTTCCCCATCCACTGCGGTCTGGCCCGCGCAGATCACTTGCCGCGCCGCGCCTTCGATCATCTCTGCCTGATTGTAGCCCAGCTTGATCGACCAGTCCCAGGGGTTCACTGCTGTCCGTTTCATGTCGCAATCTCCTTTTCTGTGTTGCTGGAAACGGTCTAAAACGAAATAGTGCCAAAGGGTGTCACCATTTGTATTATGTTGGCGATATGAACGTGAGACTCAGACATGACGCCATCGTGCGCAGCCTGCGCCGGAACGGCACATCCACCGTTGAAGCGCTTGCCAGAGAGGTTGGCACCTCTCGCCGAACCGTCTTGCGGGATATCAGCGCCCTGAGGGACGAAGGCTATGTGATCCATTCCGATGTCGGCCGCGGTGGCGGTCTTCAGCTTGATCCGCAGTCGGTCCAAACGAACGCCAAATTGACGGTTCCCGAGGTTTTCGCCCTGTTGATCAGTGTCGCCGCCATGCGGGCCGCTGGGAATTTGCCTTTCTCCGAACTTGCCGACGCGGGGCTTGCCAAGATCGAAAAAGCCCTGCCGACAGACAAAGTCAAAGACCTGCGCAGTTTCCTGGAGTGTCTACACATCGGCCAGCTGTCGCCGCTACAGGATCTGTCGGACATGGGGAAAATGGACCCGGAACTGCTGCCCGCGTTTGAAACGGCCTTTCTGGGACGCCGGTTTATTCGCTTTGACTATCGCGATGCAAAGGGCCGTAAGACCCGACGCGAGGTCGAGCCGCAAGCCATGCTGATCTTGCCGCCCCTGTGGTACCTCGTCGGCTGGGATCCCTCGCGCGAGGACTTTCGCCATTTCAGGATGGACAGGATAAGCCGCCCGGAAGCGGTAGCCGAAACACACTTTCGCCGCCGGCACGTACCTTTCGAAGACGATGTTTGCCCTTACAGCGAATTGCTGGCGCAAAACCAAACCGGTCGTCTGTAACGCACGAAACATTCGTCAAAATGGGCTCTCTCGGAACCTTCGCCACGCCAGGGATGAATGGCCTCCTTCGGAGATAGGGGCCGTTCATATAGTCGCGCGTGAATTGGCGTTGAGCGGACCCAGCGACCGTTGGGTCTATGGTTCGAGAAATGCAACGTTGGGGTGGACATTCAATTGTCTCTTGATTGCGTCAATGTCACCCAAAACCCAAAGTTTCCCAATTTTTTGATCCTGCAAAGCAAAGAAGGCCGCGCCGGACCATTCGATCCGCTGCTTGGTTCCGTCTACGTCGAAAAATTTGCCTTGATGCGTACCGACGAAGGACATTCGTGCAGCCGCTGTTTGTCCCGCATCGACGATGTCAATGATATTGCATTGAAAATCCGGAAGAGTCTCGCGAACCTCCTCCATGTAACGAATGAATTCATCCGGCCCTGAGCGCTTGGGGCCGAGGCTCCCACGAAAATCGAACTGTGGGTGCAGGATTTCTCTGGCGCAGTCGTGGTCCGCAAGGTTCCATGCTTCGTTGTAAAAACGCTCAATCAGATCCGACAGCGTCATGAAGTTTTCCCAACCTAGGCAACATGTTCTACATATCACCGCGCGAATTCGAGTGCCAAGGGCTTATGCCAGACCTTTGTCGCGCAATTCATCATGGTCGGTCGTGCGCAAAATACTGCCTTTCTTGCATCATCATCAATGGCTGCTTTGACGCTCATGGATAGACTGTGTGTTCAATCACACGTCTCGCTATCAATCCGATCACGAGTAAGACTCGACACACCCGATGTGGCAGACCAGAAGTTTTTGAATGGTTTTAAGGGGAGTAGAGAATTGGAAGAAAATGAGAAACTATCGCTAAGTGAAGACGACCGATTTGCAATGTTGGCAGCCGCACAGGAAGCTATTGCCTACCGGGAAAGTCTCAAATCATCTGCTGTGAAACCGGAGTTGAGACCCGCTGATTTCGCATCAAACTTCGACAGCGTGCTTCCCAATAAAGGAATGCCCGCCTCTTTGGTTATTGATGACTTGATAACAACTGCGAGCGCGGGGCTACATGGCCATGCGTCCCCTCGGTTCTTTGGTTACGTGTGCGGCGGATCAATGCCTGTTGGTGCAGCGGCGGATTTTCTTGTGACTTCTTGGGGACAAAACGCAGCCTCCTCGTGGGAAAGCCCATCTGCTGCCGTCATCGAGCAGACCGTTTGCCAGTGGTGTCTAGAGCTCCTTGGACTGCCATTGGACAGTGGCGTTGGAATTGTCTCTGGGGCGACAGTGGCCAACGCGCAGGGTATCATCGCCGCGCGGGATTCGTTGCTACATCGACAAGGCTGGGACGTCTTTGAAGACGGTCTCTTTGGAGCGCCGGACGTCCCTGTCGTGATCGGCGATGCGGCCCATTCTGCGCCGATGGCTGGCGTACGTTACGCGGGCCTTGGGTTGGGCCGCGCGACACGCCTTGCGACAGATGATCAGGGTCGGATCAGCTTAAGCGCACTTCGAACCGAACTGGAGGCCTGCAAGAACCCACCTCTGGTTATTCTTCAGGCAGGTCAGATCAACACTGGCGCTTTTGATCCATTCGCGGAAGCAATCCCAATGATACAGGATGCAGGCGGTTGGGCGCATGTAGATGGTGCTTTCGGGCTGTGGGCTCATGCCGTCCCAAGCCTACGGGATCGGTTGACAGGAGTAGATGGCGCCGACAGTTGGGCGGTCGATCTGCACAAGTGGCTGAACGCGCCCTATGATGCTGGGCTTTGCATTGTGCGCGACCGCTCCGCGCTGGTTTCCGCAATGAGCGCTCGCGGCGCTTATTTGCCTGGCGTTGGTGAGACCTGGGAGCCCAGCGACTCTACCCTTGAACTCAGCCGCCGCGCGAGGGGCATTCCAAGCTATGCAATCATGAGGCATTTGGGGGCAGATGGCATTCGCGAGATGATCTCGCGCCATTGCGATATGGCGGCATACTTGGCGGATCATTTGAGCACTGTACCCGGCATCGAAATTGTGAATGACGTTGTGCTGAACCAAGTGGCCATCGCCTGCGGAACGGACGAAAAGACGACCGCGGTCTTGGAACGAATACAGCAAAGGGCACAGGTCTATCCCAGTCATGGGGTTTGGCAAGGAAGACAGATCATTCGTGTTTCCATCATCAACCATGCAACGAGTTACTCGGATATTGACCTTCTCATTGAAGAAATCCTCGATGCAAATGGAAATGGATAAAGATCTTTACTTAAGACGCTCCATGTTTTGCAGTCTTTTGTTGAATATTTGAGTCTTTTGCCGCAGGGCACCAATAAGCCTCGCGAAACCAAGGTCAAAGCTGCCATTCGTGCTGGGCGCAGTAGTCGGTAAGTCTGGGCTCGCTCCGGACCTTAACTGCAAGGTAATTGGTCGGTAGCAAAGCGGGACATTGCGGCCGTCCAATACTTTGTTGCAAATGTCTGCTATCTACGTCGTTCGGCTAAGTAGCCTCAACTCTGATGCGCCCCACGGATGCGGCGAAGCGCTTTAGTATCGGCCTGAGCGGCCAAAGAAGCATCCTACCAATAAACGTAAGAACGGGCCTCGAATTGCGCATCATTGAACGAGCGTACTCATCGGCTTCCTGTTCTTGCTCAGCCACCTGCCCACCCTCAATGTGCCCAGCCACGTGGTGCCCGACTTCATGGTAGAAGGTGAACTCCGCGTCTAGACGCCACCACCAAAGCTTGGCGCCACTGGCGGAGTTGATAGGCCAAGTCAGAATAATTCCAGAGAAAAACAAATTGTACTTTCCCAGATAATCTAGTTCAGGGCGACGCGCGATGACATCTATGCGGGTCACGTTGTTTAGTGATAGCCCCTTTGTTTTGCTCCAGCCTTCAATATTCCTGACGACTACGGAGCGATCCGCGATTTCAGAGGCAACAAATACAGGTATGCCATCAGCAACATGAGTTGCAGGTTCTTCTAGAATGCGCTGTGAAAGAATATCCAATGTCTTGATGTGCATAGGGTGCAATTTGCTTTTACGAAGCCTTGAGACTTCCTCCTCGAAAGCAGATGCGTCCAGTTCATCCAGTATGGAAAGCAACACACCAAAATATTTGGCCAAAGGCCCGCGAGGGTTCTCAGCCCATGCAGATGACGTCAGTTTGTTTTGGATTTGGATGACGGAGTTCGCGTCGTCTTGCAAAATCTCTCGCCAAGCATCTCGAATGGTCTCGACGTGGTTCGTCGAAATGCCTCTCAATAATCTGTCAACAGCTGGCCGAGCTTCCTTTTTCATACTCAAATAAAGACAAGCTAATTCGGCGATTGTTGGGCACTTGAGCGCACCTGCTACGAGAAAATTCTACTTGGGCGAATGCAGGCACACCCAGAATCGCAGTTCGTTCACGACGCAGCATCCGTAACACTGGGCTCGGAGCCGTCGTTCGCTACAGGGCGGTATGCACCCATTGCGCTACGACTGTTAGGAAGCCTGCCCAACAAAACTGGCAGGATTGTCCTCAATGTGATACTTTAAGAAAGCGGACACTTAGGGCGGTGCCTTCCCGCGCTCCTGTCCTTGAGGGATTGAGAAGCATGGTTTCATCTCCCAATAGCCTCGGGAACGCGATAATCCTATATTTGCTCATCTTTTCACCGTCGTATTCTGATGTTCCGACTTGCCATGATCTGATTGCAGATTTGGAAAGACAAAGAGTTGATCAACTCAACGCTGAAAACGAACGCAGGAATAATTTAAAGGTGACAGTTGAGAGTGATATTCAAATTTTTGTGGACAATGAGATAGAGAAAAATAATGAGCTTCGCAAGAATGCGTGGAGAGAAAAGGAAAAAAGATAAACAACCTGGAGGTGAATCATTTCAAAAAATTTCTGCCTCGCGCTCGGATTCAAAAAGAGTTTGAAGATATTAACTCGGCCCTATTGAAGGAGAACCAAGAGTTGGAGAAAACCCGTGATGGCATGAATGAGCGCATAGCTGATATCGATAGAGTGTATTATGACCAGTACAAAAAAGTAAATGACGAAAAAATGCAAAAATAGCGGAAGTAAGAAGTGGTTCAGTGAGTTGCAGATAGTCGAAAATCATGATCGACATTGCTTCGTTTCAATCCGAAATCATTCTTGATACCCATCGAGGTCGACCAGCCCCTGGAGCATGAGGATGCCGTCACTCGTCTGAATGAGTTCAACGACCAATGATTGTCCGCAATCTCTGAATGCGCCAGGTGTTTCCAGACGTTCTGACACCATGTCCATCCCCTTCAGCGCAAGGTTACCACCGATCTTGATCGCCGGTGTAAACCGATGCGCAGGTGTCGTGTGTACCTGTCCGTCGCCGACTACGGCCTCCATTGTTGGCCGAACAGATGTAGAGGGCTCGACCTTGAAGAAGCACGGGTTTTGATTGGACCATTCCCCGAGAGGACGGGTAGACCAGACCAGCCGCAAACGTGTGTTTCCCTCCTCAAAGATCTGCGGATTCCCCATTTGCTTGATCAGATCGACCTTGACCGAATCTAGGGAGCCTGTGGATTTGATCCACTGTGAGCTCGCAATTGCTTGGACGGTCCCGGTGCCGTCGAGGCTTTCTATCAGCTGAATTTGTTCTTTTCCGTCACTGCTGACAAATGCGGTGACCCCTTCCTGAAAGGGTTCTGGGATCGTTAGGTCGGCAAATGTCCCGACCCATCCAACGCTCATGTTCGCCCTTACTTCGCTTTCGGCAGCCATCTTCGAGAGTCCCGGACGCACTCCGCGAAGCGCGAGGTTGGTGACCTGAGAACCCACCGCCGACGGCGTTTCAGCAGCCGTAGTTTGGGCGACTTCCAATATTGTTTCCAGCCTCTTTTCTGGCTGCGGGAGAGAGATCCAAGAGTAAGGCTCCTTGTCACCGCCCCGAACGAGTCCGGCGGACGTGGGCATACCCGCAACCATCAGCACGGGCTGCGGACCTCGCGATCCTGCCACCAAGAAGACGTCGGAGAGGTCGAACTCGAAGATGACATTAGGGCGCTTGCCAAGCAGATTTGCCGGCATCGGCATCCGATAGTCTGCTTCTGTCGATGGCAGAATGACCCCCAAACCGGAGATCAAGTCACTCCCCACTCCCCCGGTATTGTTGCCGATGATGTAGTC
Source organism: Ruegeria sediminis (assembly GCF_005938215.1). Taxonomy (GTDB): domain Bacteria; phylum Pseudomonadota; class Alphaproteobacteria; order Rhodobacterales; family Rhodobacteraceae; genus Ruegeria; species Ruegeria sediminis. The sequence continues at coordinate 785,790 of NZ_VCPD01000002.1, read as the reverse complement.
GCTCGGGATGCCCAAATCCTCGTGAACTCGAAAGTTCACCGGATTGGGAACGAATGGACAGAGCTGTGCCGGATTATCCTCGCATGCTCCCATGTATCCTCTGAACCGCAGCTTTCCGTACTTGCCGGGCTCCTCGAAGATCGGGACCGGACCGCGTGTTTCTGCGCTCAGGAGGGTGGCAAGTTCCGCCAGTTGCGACTGATCTTCCGATACTCCTGCGTCCCAGGCCTCTTCCCCCGACATCTTGCGCGCCAGTATCTCCCCGGGAGTCGGCTTTCTCTCGCCAATCATCTGGACGATCGGCGTCTGCAGATCGGATGGTCCAGTCAGGAAGTACGGGCCAGCGGCTGTCAAACTGAGCTTGAACTGGCTCCCGCGTGGGCTGCCTGTTTCCCATTCAGCCGTAAGTTCGGCATCGACATACATCGGAGCCTTCGGGATGCCGCCGAGGGCTTGGAGAAGCGCCTCCGCTTGCGCTGGCTCCATTGGGAGTCGCTCGGGGAAGTTCTCCAAATCGACCTCCGGATCGCCTGATAGAGGAACTGTCACGAACAGCGGCAGCGCCAAATCTCCGCAGGCCTCCTTGTCGTGATTTACTGGTGAAGCCCCCTGCATCGGAAACGAATTTGTGCTGAAGTCGTACTCACCGAGGTTCAGGTAGCAATACAGCCTTATCATTATTGGAAATTCTGGCGCGGAAGCCTCCATGAGCTGCGGTAGAGACTGCCGTATCTCGTTTGCCAATCTCTGAGCCTCGAATGGGGTCAGCCGGATGCTGGACAGCCGAATGGCAAGATGCTCTTCATCCCGTCCAGTTGCGGATTTATAGATCTGTCGCGATCTGTCTTCCGGGAAATGTGCGAGCTGTCTGATTGCAGCATCCTGATCCGACAGAAGGGTTCCCAGATCGTCTTTCCTCAAATTTAGGAGCGCTAGCGAAACGAGGCCCGCAAACCGTTTTCTTTCCACTGCTGTGTCTTCGACTATGGTGTTGGGAAACCAAGTAGCGCCAAAGGCTATGAGCCTGCTTCGGCCGGAGTTCGAATTTGCACTTTCGTCAATTGATACCGGTGCGTTTACATCTGCAGAAACGGCTGCGCTCGCCGGCCCCGCTACCCCAAACGGCTCGGTTCCCGACAAAACTGGGAGGGTCGGAAGGCTGCGACGAGGCGAATTGCAGAAGGTCTCAAGCTGCGTGAGCGCGCTGCTGGAGCCGCGGAGCGCGACACTCAAAATCAAGCCGGACGACAGATTTTGGAATGTCAGCGTGCCGCCCCGCTTCATAGCCTCAAGCATTGGGTGGTTTTTTGGGACACGTGCAGCAAACGCACCTTCCGGCTGGAGGAAAGCAAGTTGCGAGGGCCCAAGCGCAATTCCATCGACAGCGACAGAGACGCCCACCAGAGCCCCAGCCGTCGCCGCTTCTGGCTGTAGCCTCTTGGAAATCAGGATAGTCAGTGAGCCTTCGTGGGGTGGGATTAGTGAAACTGTACTAGGATCCCCGGGGTAGGACGCAATATCGACACCCTTGGCCATGCAGCGGAACATGACATCGGGTTGCCCACCTGCAACCGCGGGCGCTGCCCGGCCAAACCAGCTGTATTCATCGGTCGCGAAAGTCCAGTGCTGCTGGCCGAGCACTGGGTTGGCATTCCCAACCTGGCCGCCCCTGCCGGATTGCAGCTCGGCAAGTCGCCGCATCATCCGGTCGTTGAGGCAAGCGGCGTTGCTGCCGCAGGCGTCGCGCTGTCCAATCCAGGCGACCTGCGCCGCCTTTATCTGCTGGCGTTCGGCCGGCGAGGCGGCGGCATGCGCCGCGCCGTACGCCGTCGCGAGCTGGCTGTCGAGCTGCGACAGCTCCGCTGAGGCGCAGATGGCGAACTCGGTCGGCGTGCCTGCCCTGGAGCAATCAAAGCTCGGCGGCCCGGCCTTCCCCTGCGATGCAATCATTAGAGCAGAGGCCAACACCGAAGAAAAAATTGATAGGACAACGACTTGACGAAAATCCACTTCCCCCCCCCGGACCAAAACACCCCGAAATGATACCAGAAAGCCGGCGATTTCCAAAGTTTGCACTTGGCTCAAGGCGGGTGCCCTGAACTGGACGAAGTGCGGACCAGCTCCACTCGACACATTTTTCTCCGCGTCTTTTGATTTCGCAGCGACGTCCAGTATGGTCCCTCTGTACTCCACATCGCGATGGATCAGCGTTCGTCGGCTTCAGGCTCGGAGCCGCCGTCGGCCCATACTTGTCAGATGACCGCTCAGCAGGACGTTACTGCCATTTGCTGCCTCTGCTCCAGTTTCCGCTTTGACATACAGGCGAGATCAAATCTGACGTTCGGTCTTTATTATCGGAATCGGCCAGTTGATGCGTTAGTGAGCAGGCTGATTATGCATCTACATCCAATGCCGTAATGAGACCGAAGACTTGGCTCCGCATCCAGGCGGCCATAGGGGCGTTATCGGATCGCATGTGCCAGATGCCAATGATCAATGCCGGAGGTGCTGTCAGAGGAAACCAGCTTTAGAAGGGCAGGGCGGTTTCGTAGCGTCCCGCCAGGACCAAACGATCACCGTTTCGCCATTTCAAGACCAGTCCCGAAATCATCCGCTTGGCGGTAATGCTGTACATCCGATTTCCGCTCTCGTTGCGGAACGTCGAGGATCTTCTCCATGAGCGCGGCATCGACGTGACCCATGAAGCCGTTCGATTTTGGTGGCACCGGTTCGGACCGATGTTCGCTGCCGAGATCAGGAAACGCCGGATCAATGGTATGAAGTCGAGCCACTGGCGCTGGCACTTGGACGAGATGTTCGTGAAGATCAACGGCGAACGTCATTACCTTTGGCGGGCCGTCGATCAAGAGGGCGAGGTCCTGGAGAGTTCCGTCACCAAGAAGCGGGACAGGAAAGCGGCGCTGAAATTTCTAAGAAAAGCAATGCGCAAGCACGGCCGCCCAGAAGTGATCGTGACCGATCGGCTGAGGTCCTACGGTGCCGCGCTTAGGGAAATCGGTGCTGCAAATCGGCACGAAACGGGACGTTGGTTGAACAAACGGGTCGAGAATTTTCATCTGCCATTCCGACGACGGGAGCGGGCGATGTTGCGCTTTCGGCGAATGCGAAGTTTGCAGAAATTCGCAACCGTCCACGCCTCGGTCCTAAACCTGTTCAATTCGGAGCGCAGCCTCTCCTCCAGACCGAGTTTCAAGCTGAACCGCGCCGCCGCTCTTGCCGAGTGGCGCGGCCTCTGCGCCGAATAAGGGGCAGCGATCCTGTCCATGTAGAGACTGGTTCGCATTCGTCTGGCAGCACCGCCACCCATTCCCGTCTCACTTCAGTGGTGTTTATTGCCCCGGAATTGTGCCGCAATTCCCGCGGGTTGTCGTGTGACCTCCAGATCAGAGACGGTCCAGTGTGCACCGTTCGGGCGCATTTCCCGTGGGTGTCACGGTTCCGCATTTCGGCGCGGTCGCTTTCGCCCGATTGCGCCGGATACAGGGAATTCTGTGGTTTTTCGATCGAATTCCTTCGAGATTTGAGTTTTTCGTCCAGAATGCATGAGTGATTTTCGTGAGTTGCGGCGATTTCCCTGTTCCTGAAGGAACAGGGAATTGAAAGCGGGGGATCAGGGAATTCACCAGCCGGAAACAGGGAATTTTTGGGGGCGATCAGGGAATGCCCCGGTATATTGTTGGCAGATACTACCTGAATCGCGGCAATCCGAGTTCTGGCGGGTTGCCATTTTCGTCCTGTCATCTTCTGGCAACTCCGCCCAGAGCAGGGTTACAGCATGGCCATTCGGCGCCAGCCGGGTCTGTTCGAACATGTCGATGTCGGGGTAACTTGTCCAGGCGTGCGGGTGCGTTTCCGCGAGCCGGTTGAAGCCGTGCGTTCCATTGGCGACGGCGCGAAAGGCCTGCGTGGTCTGAGGCAGCCTGGCGCCCTTGTTCAGGGGCACGTATGGAAATCCATTGCTCCTGATCACATAGCGCACCTACGACCGGTACGACAAGACGGCGGCCAATGGCTCCGGGCGCCGCTCGAGCAGCCGGCGGGTGCAGGCTTCCAGCCTGACATCCAGACTGTCCCGGGCGCGCTGCGCGTCCCGGAGATCGGGATCGCCGGACAGGTGCGGATCGAACAGGGACGGCGGCGCCAGCAGCACGATGGCAAAACTGTTGGCTTCGGTCTTAGAAGCTTTGAACGCCACCGCAACCGACCATCAGGCACCAACTTACCCCCACATCGCCATTCAACGATGAACTCCGCGCCACGTGCGGCATGAACATTCGGACCTTAGTCGAACAGACCAAGGTCCAATACCGCCCGTCGCATCGGGTTTCTATGGTGCCTCCTGCATCGGTTCGGGTTCTCGTCAAATCGGTTTGGACCATGGCGGATCGTTGCGTTTCTTGGATCTCTTTTCATGGGGAGGAATGGCATGAACATTCAAACCACGGTGCAGGTCAGCGCCGCACTGGATACCTCGCATCTTGGGGTGGAATTCCCGTTCCGGTCGCGTTACGGCAATTTCATCAACGGCCAGTTCGTCGAGCCGAAATCGGGGCAGTATTTCGAAAATACGACGCCGATCACGGGTGAAGTGATTTGCGAGATCGCCCGTTCGAATGCGGCGGATGTAGAAGCGGCGCTGGACGCGGCACATGCTGCGTTTCCGGCATGGGGCAAGACTTCGACCACCGAACGCTCCAACCTGCTGCTGAAAATCGCCGATATCATGGAGGCGAATACCCAGCTGTTGGCCGCTGCGGAAACCCTCGACAACGGCAAGCCCATCCGTGAATCGATCGCCGCCGACCTCGCGCTTTGCGTGGATCACTGGCGCTATTTCGCGGGGTGCATCCGGGCCGAAGAAGGCCATGTCTCCGAGATCGACGCCGAGACCTATGCCTATCACATTCCGGAACCGCTGGGCGTCGTGGGCCAGATCATTCCCTGGAACTTCCCCCTGCTGATGGCAGTGTGGAAGCTTGCGCCCGCGCTGGCCGCCGGCAACTGCGTCGTGCTGAAGCCGGCGGAGCAGACCCCGGCCTCGATCCTGGTGCTGGCCGAACTGATCGCCGACGTGTTGCCTGCCGGTGTGCTGAACATCGTCAACGGCTTTGGCCTTGAGGCGGGCAAGCCGCTGGCCTCGTCGAACCGCATTGCCAAGATCGCCTTTACCGGAGAGACCACGACCGGTCGATTGATCATGCAATATGCGTCGCAGAACCTTATTCCGGTGACTCTGGAACTGGGCGGCAAATCGCCGAACATCTTCTTCGAAGACGTGATGAATGCCGACGACGCCTATTTCGACAAGTGCCTCGAAGGTTTCACCATGTTCGCGTTGAACCAGGGCGAGGTCTGCACCTGCCCGAGCCGCGCGCTGATCCAGGAGTCGATCTATGACGACTTCATCGCCCGCGCGCTGGAACGGGTGAAGGCCGTCAGGCAAGGCAACCCGCTGTCGATGGACACGATGATCGGCGCGCAGGCATCGACGGAACAGAAGGAAAAGATCGCCTCGTATCTGCAGTTGGGCAAGGACGAAGGCGCAGAACTTCTGACTGGCGGCAACGTGTCGGAACTGCGTGGCCTCGAAGGCGGCAACTACGTCGAACCGACCGTGTTCAAGGGCCACAACAAGATGCGGATCTTCCAGGAAGAGATCTTTGGGCCCGTCCTGTCCGTTACGACCTTCAAGGACGATGCCGAAGCGCTGGAGATCGCCAATGACACGCTCTACGGCCTAGGCGCCGGCGTGTGGACCCGCGACACCAACCGCGCGTTCCGCTTCGGTCGCGAAATACAGGCCGGCCGCGTCTGGACCAACTGTTACCACGCCTACCCGGCGCATGCGGCCTTTGGCGGGTACAAGCAATCGGGGATCGGACGCGAGAACCACAAGATGATGCTGGATCACTATCGCCAGACCAAGAACCTGCTGGTGAGCTACAGCCCGAACGCCCTGGGTTTCTTCTGACCCTGGGTTTCAAAGGCGGCCCCGTTCTCCCCAGGGGCCGCCACCCTTTCTCAGAGGATTGCGTCTTGCCCGAAGCCATGACCGTCACCGCCACCGATGCGGCGATTGAACTGATAGATGAGTTGAAAGGCCGGTTTGGCCCCAATTTGCTGTTTCACCAATCGGGCGGATGCTGCGACGGCTCGGCGCCGATGTGTTTCCTGCAAAGCGACTACATCGTCGGCGACCGTGACGTGCTGGTGGGCAAGATCGGCGGGGTTCCGTTCTTCATGAATGCAGATCAGCACGAGCGTTGGAAGCATACCGATCTGGTGATCGATGCGATCGATGGCATCGGCGGAATGTTCTCTCTGGAAAACGGCAGCGGGCGGCGGTTCTTGACCCGCTCGCACCTCTGTCTGCCCTAGTCGGCCAGTGCGCTTTCGATGAAACCGCGCAATTCGCCGGGATCGATCGGCTTGTGCATCAAGGAAGCCCCCAGTTTCTCGCAGGCGCTGTGCAGGTCCGGCGAGCGGTTCGCAGTCACCAGGCAAGCAGGGATCGGGCCGTGGAAGTTGCGCAAGGCGAGGATCGCGTCGGTGCCCAGTTCTTCGTCGTCAAGCTGATAGTCGGCAATGATCACGTCGGGGGCAATGTCGACCTCGCGCAGCAATTCTTCGGCCTCGCGCCGGTTGCTGCACGGCAGGACATCGAGACCCCAGTTTTCCATCGTTATCGTCATGGCGGATCTAAGCGCATTGTCGTTTTCGATCAAAAGCGCGATGCGATGGGTCAGCGGCATGCCGTTTGCCGCGCCGCTGTCGGTTGGTTTGCGGAGCGGTGCGCCGGTGCTGCGCGGTAGTTCGATTGCAAAGCAGGTTCCGTGACCCAGTCGCGAATTGAGATGCAGTGGGTGTTTCAAAAGCCTGCAGGCGCGTTCGACTATGGCGAGGCCAAGCCCCATGCCCTCGGAGGGGTTGGCAGAGGCATTCAGGCGCTGGAATTCTTCGAACACCTTCTCCTGCTGGTCCTCGGGGATGCCGGGCCCCGTATCCCAAATCTCTACCCGGACAAAGGACTTGCGGCGGCGCACGCCCACCAGAACCTTGCCGTTTTCGGTGTAGCGGATCGCGTTCGAGGCAAGATTTTGCAGGATCCGGCGGAGGTATGACACGTCGCTGTCGACATGAACATCGCTGCCTACCAACCTGAAATCCAGTCCTTTTCTTATGGCCAGCGGCTTGAGTTCATCATTCAATTGATTGAGCATGTCCTTGAGCGAGATCGAAGAGATATCGACCGAGGCAAGGCCCGAATCCAGTTTGGAGATGTCAAGCAGGGCGCCAAGGATGCGTTCGACGCTGACAAGCGCGTTACCCGCCTTGGCAAGGCGCTCAGACTGGCCCGGATCCGTCAGGTCATTCTCCAGCGAGGCGACAAAGAGTTTGGCGGCCGACAGCGGTTGCAACAGATCATGGCTTGCAGCGGCGACAAAGCGGGATTTCGAGGCATTGGCGCGTTCCGCCTCGGTCAGTGCGTCCTCTAGTTCCAGCGTGCGTTCCGCGACGCGCAGTTCCAGCGTTTCATTGGCCTGTCTGATCGTCCGAACGGCGGCGCGTTCGGCCGAAACATCCGTGAAGCTGATGACGAAGCCGCCGTCGGGCGTCTGCTGAGCGAACACGGCCAGACTGCGATCCGCCCCCATTTCGATCTCAAAGGCCAGCGGGGCCCGCTCGGCCTTCCTGGCCACCCAGGCCTCGACGTCCTCGGGTCTGGTGTCGGCCAGAAATCGGACATCGGCGCGGATGCGTTCGTAGAGCGAGGAGAACTGCGCACCCAACTGGAAGTGGTGTGCCTGGATCGACAGCAACTCGCCCGCCCGCCGGTTCCAGCCAACCAGCCGGTTTTGATCGTCGAAAATACACACACCCTGATTCAGGTGTTCCAGCGTCGCACGGATCAGCCTAGCCTGGTCATCCAGAAGCCGCTCGCGTTCCTGCCGTTCCAGCCGCATCATGTCGGTGATGTCGGTCTGCAGGATCACGGTGCCGCCGTCAGGCGTGCGGTGTTCGCTGACCTGCAGCCATCGGGCGCCCGCGATGCGCACGTTGAACACCGCGTGGCTATCCTTGTGGCGCGCCATGCGAAAGGCGAACCAGGACTCCGGCGACTCGCCCTCGGGCAGCGACAGGTAGGGGCTGGTGGAAACGAGGTTTACATAGTCTTTGAAGCGGAGCCCCGGTTTGAACAGGTCATAGATGTCCAGCATGTGTTTGCCGAACCTGCTGTTGCACATGACCAACTCGTCTTGTGCGTCGAACAGGGCAAAGCCTTCCTGCACAGTTTCGATCGCGTTGGTCAGGTTCGAGCGGGCCGCTTCGGTTTCGGCATTGGCCTGCGCCAGTTTGGCGTTGGACTCGTTCAGAAGGTCCAGCGCCTTTTCCAACGCGATCGTTCGCGCGCGGATCTCTTCTTCCAGCATCACGGCCCGCTGGAACTGGGCGTAGGCTGCGCCCGAGGCGGCGGAACTCTGCTCGACCCGCCGCATGAGCGTTTCGGTGATCTTCAGAAGTTTTTCATTCTGACGTTCCAACGAGTCCCGCGGATCGATCAGTTCGCGCGCCATGACTCAGGCCTCGACCGGGGGATAGATCGCGACGCCGGTCAGAGTCTGGTTGACGTGCATCGAGTTGATCTGTTCGCCATAGGTTGAGAACCCGACAACCCGGTTCCTGGCCAGTATGCGCGATATCTCGGTGGACTGCTGTTTCTGCTGGGCTTCCAGCCGGCGCAGGATGCAATCGCAGGCCAGAATGATCTCCGGTTGTTCCTGCTCGGACAAGGCGGTCATCTCTCGGGTCAAGTGGGAGACCATGTTTTCCGGCTCTGCCAAGGTCAGGACGACGCCCTCGTCGATCGCCGAAAAGAACACCAGATCGCCATTCTCGGCGACACGCTGGATCGCGCGCACATGGTGCTGATCGCCGATCCGCACGACGACAGGATGGGCGGCGAAAGTAAAGCTGGTCAGTTGCTCGGGATCCTTGCCCAGCACGCGGGCGTATTCGCGGGCGGCGGGCTCGGCATTGATTTCATGCACGATGCGCCGGGCCGGGTCGGCTCCGGTCACGACCATGCGTGACTGCGCCGGGATCAGGTGGTCGGTCTTGAACACCTTGATCGGGCATTTGCTGCGAATCTGGATCAGGACGGCTGCGTTCGGATGGGCGCGTCCTCCATGCAGGACATAGGTGGCGCCGAAATCCGTTCCGTCGCCTGCCGAGCCGCCGAAGAAAGGCACGGGCCCCAGTCCGGCGGACAGCTGCGAAGTCAGCGCATCCTCCTTGGTGGACAACCCGTCGATCAGCAGGAACGTGAAGTCCGAGGTCCAATCGGGTGTTTCCCCTGCCATGTGGTTGCGGTTCCGGATCATCCGCTCGATCACCCCGTAGGGTTCAAAGGTATCCAGGTCGTCGATCAGGATTGTCCTGGTGCGGAAATGCGAGACCGGGAAGCCGACGGCGACGATCTGGCCTTCGACGTAACCGGCATCGCCGATCTCGCCCGCGGTGGTGCAGCCAACGACTTGCGCAGGCGCAAACGTGCGCTGCGCTTCGTCGATCAGTTGCGACACATCCGTTTGCGGAGACAGGAAAAGAACGACAAGCGATAGGTCGCCCGGAGACAGCGCCCTTGCAAGTTGCGCGACCGCGTCACTTGCCCGGCAATCGACGCTTCCCGACCGCACGATCCGTGCGGTGTCGACTGCATCTCCGGACGGACCACGGAAATGGTCCATCACATATTCCTCCCTATGAGACGCCCGCAAGATTACGCGGGGGGCGTCGTATCATGCAACACGTTCGCGAAACTGGTCTGTTTTGCGATCAAAACCGCCTGTGTGCGGCTTTGCACTCCGAGTTTGCGCATGATGGCCGTGACATGTGCCTTGACGGTGGTTTCCGCGATGGACAGGTCATAGGCGATCTGTTTGTTGAGCTTGCCTTCGCAGATCAGTTGCAGGATTCGGGCCTGCTGGTTCGTCAGCGTTCCCAGCCGCATAACGGCATCGTCCTTGTCGGCCGTATCGGCTTCTTCCAGCAGATCGTAGCCGTGGGGAATGAAGGTTTCCCCGTTCTGCAGCGTGTCCAGCGCCTTGTGGAACACGTCCCGTTGGCTGTGCTTGGGAATGAAACCTTTCGCTCCGGCGTGGATGACCGAGCTCATGATACGGTTGTCCGCCATCGATGAGACCACGATGATCGGAGATTTGGTGGCATTGCGCAGCCGCAACAGGCCGTCGAGCCCGTTCACGTCCGGCAGGTTCAGGTCGAGCACCACGAGGTCGATCGACGCGCCTTGCGCGATCAGGTCCAGCGCATCCTGCAAGGTCGGGGCGGTGTGCATGCTGTTGATGGACGAAACCGCCTGCAACGTCATCGAAAGGGCGTCGCAGAACAACGGGTGGTCATCGACGATCAGCGCCGACTGGAACTTGGCGCTATGCGGCGTGTCTGGGTCTGGGCGCATCCGCGGTCCGTTTCGTTGGCTTTCCCATCAGCCTAACAAAACCGGGCGAGGGAGGCATATACGCTAAAAGTCGTAGAGCGAAAAAAACGCGCGCCCGGCAGGGCGCGCGTTCACTGTCCCGCATTCTAGGATCAGTTGGATGAAGCCAACTGCTTGGGCAGCTTGAACGTCCAGATCATGCCGCCCTGGTTCAGGTAGTTGACCTTCTTGGCGACTTCGCCGCCCCACAGAGGCACCGCGCCACCCCAGCCGGACGCGATCGCGACGTACTGCTCGCCGTCCTGTTCCCAGGTAATGGGCTGACCGACGATGCCCGAACCGGTCTGGAAGGACCAAAGCACGTCGCCGGTTTCGTCGTCAAAGGCGATGAACTTGCCTTCGGGCGTGCCGGTGAACACAAGACCGCCTGCGGTCGCCATCACGCCGCCCCAGAGCGGTGCGTCGTTCTTGTATTCCCACTTGATCTCGCCGGTATCCGGGTCGATCGCCTTGAGGCTGCCGATGTGGTCCTCGTAGTTGGGCTTGATGGTGAACCCAGCGCCCAGATAGGCCGCGCCCTTCTTGTAGGTGATCGGCTCGTTCCAGATGTCCATGCCCCATTCGTTGGACGGGACGTAGAAATTGCCGGTCTTCTGGCTGAACGCCATCGGCATCCAGTTCTTGCCGCCGAGGAACGATGGCGACGCGAAGATCACTTCGCCCTTTTTGCCGTCCGCCGCATCCGCCGGGTTGCCCGGGCGGTTGTCCTCGACAAAGATCGGGCGGCCGTTCTCGTCGATGCCTTCGGCCCAGGAGATGTCCTTGACGAAGGGCGTGGCGGAAACGAATGCGCCATCCTCGCGGTTCAGCACGTAGAAGAACCCGTTGCGGTCGGCGGTGGCATAGCGTTTGTTGCCTTCGCGGTCGGTATAGGCCACCACTTCGTTCACGCCGTCATAATCCCAGCCTTCGCGCGGGGTGGTCTGGAAATGCCACTTGATGTCGCCGGTCTTCGGGTCGATGCCGAGGCGGCTTGCGGCGTAGAGGTTATCGCCCTTGTTGCCTTCGGTCGGCGTGCCGGCATCGCGCAGCCAACTGTTCCACGGTGCCGGGTTGCCGGCGCCGAACACCAGCGTATCCGTCTCGATGTCGTACGATCCGCCCAGCCAGGTGGCGCCGCCGCCCGTTTTCCACATGTCGCCCGGCCAGGTCGCGTTGAGCGTGCCGGTCATGGTCGATTCCTCGCCATTGAGGGTGCCCATGTGGCCTTCGATGACCGGTCGGGTCCAAACCAGTTCTCCGGTTTCGGCATCGCGCGCCTGCACTTCGCCAATGATACCGAATTCGCCGCCCGAATTGCCTGTGACCACCAGGCCGTCAACGATCAGCGGCGCCGCGGTGTAGGAATAGCCGGCCTTGTAGTCGGCAATCTTCTTGTTCCACACGACATCTCCGGTCATGCGGTTCAACGCCACGATGCGGGCGTCGAGCGTTCCGAAATAGATGTTGTCGCCATAAAGGGCGGCTCCGCGGTTGATCACGTCGCAGCAGGGCAGGATGCCTTCAGGCAGTCGGGCGTCGTATTGCCAGATTTCCTCGCCGGTCGTGATGTCGATCGCATAGAGGCGCGAATAGGAGCCAGTGATGTACATCACGCCGTCATAGATCAGGGGCTGGGTTTCCTGGCCGCGCTGTTTCTCACCGCCGAGCGAAAAGGCCCATGCCGGCACCAGGTTCTTGACGTTGTCCTTGTTCAGGGTGTCTAGCGGGCTGTAACGCTGAAGGTGACGCCCCATGCCGTTCGTGACCACCTGGGTGGTTACGGATTGGTCATTCTTAAGATCGTCCTCGGTCACGCCGGCGAAGCTTGCGCCTGCCACCATGACGCTCGCGACGACCGCTGCAGTAAAGCGATTCATGTGGGCTCCTCCCATTTGTCACTAGTTCCAAGGCCAGAGCCCCGTTCGCGCGGGTTACCGGCAAGCGCATTATCGGGAACGGCCGGTCGCGGCGGTATTGCACAATGGTCGTAGGGCAAGGGGAAGATGCCCGCGCTACTGTTCCGGGCAGGATGCAAACAAAATTCGCGGAGATAGCCATGGGCAAACTGCTGAAAACAGTTGCGACTGCAGTTGCCCTGACAGGTCCCTCAGCGTGGGCGGAACCGTTGGGCGGACAGAAAACCGTTTGGCTTGTGGACGGTCAGGGCCAGCGCACCGCGATCGCCACCATTGCCTTTGAACCTCGTGGCGAGCGGATGAGCTACAGCATCGATTGGAACGACGAGGTCTTCGCGGATCATTTTCTTTCGATGCGTCCATTCAAGTGCATCGAGGGTCCGGACAAGCACTGGTGTCATGTACCATACCCCTACGAGATAAACCGACAGGTCGATGTGGGCGACCTGACCGATCTTGAATACGATCTGCTCTTCCTGTGGAAAGGCTCCACGGAATACGGCATCAACATGTGGAACGGGGTATACTACCGGCTTGACGCCACCGACGACGGGCTTGTCGGGCGTTTGCACGAGATGGACATGGATTTATTGTCGGCCCCGCCCGAGCCGGGCGACCTTCGCCCGCTGTCGGACATGGATCTGCACGAGGCAGACCCCGAAAGCCATTGGCTGCCGGAGTTGCTGATCGAATAAGTCGTGCAAGTGGCCCTGTCGCCTATTCGGAAACCGCAGACCCGTCGCGGGTGGTGATCGATCCCAGGTAGGCCAGGATGAAGTCCTGCACCGTGCGGTCGGTGATGCCCACGTGACGCATCTTTGTGCCCGGCATGAAACCGTCATTGTCCTCCATCCAGGCGCGCAGGGCGGCCGGAGTCCAAACGATGCCGGACGCTTCCAGTGCAACGGAAAAGTCGTAGTCGGGATAACTGCCGGCGGCGCGCCCGACGATGTTTTCCAGCGGCGGCCCATAGCTTGGGTCGGTCGAGTCGTCGGCGTGGCAGCGACGGCACTTGGCGTCGTACAGCGTCTGACCGGCGTCTACCTTGATGCTCTCGTAGATGGTCTCGCTCGCGGCGGCGGGAAGGGCCGGACCGAGGGCGAGGAATAGGGCAGGGATGATCCGTTTCATTTCGTCCTCCGGGTTGTGCTTGAACGGAGTGTACGGCACCCGTGATTTCGGATCATCGAAATAATGAGCGAAAATATGAGGTTAGTCATAGACTTTAGTCGCAGTCCAAGGGCCGGTTTGCGCTGCGTCTAGAACAAAGGTGCATATTTCCAGTTGTCGGCGTCCGGCGTCACCTCGTCCAGGTCATAGTCGGCACGCTGCAGTCGGCGGGCGATTTTCAGCCCGTCCCGAGCGGCCTCGTCCACCAGCGCACGGCCGCGCGCTTCGTCCCGCGCCACGCCGTGGCCGCGCATCAGGGCGAGGCCATAGTTGAACTTGCCCACGGGATCTCCGGCTTCGGCGGCGCGGCGGTCCCATTCTGCGGCGGCATCCGGGTCATAGGCACCGCCCAGGCCGTTGTTGTCCAACTGCCCCATCCAGGTCATCGCGCCCGTATATCCGGCCTCGGCGCAGACTTCGAACAATTCGCGAGCCATGGCGTGACGGCCACTCTTGGTGATGAGGTAGCCCGCGGCGCAGGTGGTCATATCGGTTTGACCGCGCCGGATGTTGTCCATCACGTGTCCCATTGTCATTTCATCGGGATTAAGTGTGCCCAACTCGGCCGGGTTCTCACCCAAAACAGGGGTGGCTGTCATCAGGGACAGGAAAGCGAGTTTTCTCAACATCGTGCAGGTCTCCCTTTGCCAAGACTAACATGTGGGCAAGGAATTTGCATTCCCGCGATGGTCGCAAGCGTAATCAGGACTTGCGACGTACCATTCCTCGAGCCGGGTCATAGCCCCATATGGCGAGTGCCAGCAGCACAAGCCCGGTCAGCGTCGTCCACAACAGCGCCATTCCGTTGAACTGGGCGTAGAGGGCGAAGCGGATCAGTTCGACCGCATGGGTGAATGGGTTCACCGCGCAAATGTCATGCAGGAGTTCCGAGCTTTCCGCCATTTTCCATAACGGGTAGAGGGCAGTGGATAGAAAGAACATCGGAAAGATCACGAAATTCATCACCCCGGCAAAATTCTCAAGCTGTCGGATGGTCGATGAAAGCGCCAGCCCCAGCGCACCCAGCATGAGCCCCGCGATGACCAGCGCGGGCAAGAGGGCGACATAGCCAGCCGCGCTGAACTGAATGCCATACAGCGCGGTGACGGCCAGAAAGGCGTAAACCTGCAGGATCGAAATCGCGGTGCTGGCAAGAAGGCGGCAGAACAAAAGCCACCAGCGGGGCAAGGGACTGGTCAGGAGCAGCCGCATCGAGCCCATTTCTCGGTCATAGACCAGCGACAGCGAGCTTTGCATGCCGTTGAACAACAGGATCATGCCGCAGAGCCCGGGCACGATATAAACTTCGTAGGTGGTGTAGGTCTGGTACGGTGGAGTTATCGACAGGCCCAGCGCGGCGCGGAAGCCGGCCGCGAACACGATCAGCCAAAGCAGCGGGCGGACAAGGGCGGCGACAAACCGGCTGCGCTGACCGACAAAGCGCAGCGCCTCGCGGGCGATGATGGCCCGGAGAGCGATCAGCGCGGGGATCATTCCGTCTCTCCGGTCAGGGAAAGGAAATGCTGCGCAAGCGGCACGCCGCCGCGCAATTCTCCGGTTTGCCCATTCTCCAGTAGCCGACCGTGGTGCAGGACTAGCAGTTGGTCGCCATCGCGGATTTCGTCGGTCAGATGCGTCGCCCAAAGCACGGTCAACCCGTCGCTTCGGGACAGATCGTGCACGTGCTCCGTGATGGCTTGGCGTGTGGCCGCGTCAAGCCCCACTGTGGGTTCGTCAAGCAACAACACCTTTGGGCGATGACACAGGCATCGGGCGATTTCGAGCCGTCGTCGGTGGCCGCCATTGAGATTGCGCACGATTTCGGATGCCTTGTCCCGCATCCCCAAACGGTCGAGCGCCTCATCGATCCGGGAGCGGGCGGTGCGGCCAGACAGGCCGTGCAACGCCGAAAAATAGTCGAGGTTGCGTTGCACCGTCAGGTCGAGGTCAAGCGTCGGTTGTTGAAAAACGACGCCCATGCGCTTCAGTGCAGCGCGCGGAGAACGGGCCATGTCATGCCCGGCAATCTCGATCCTTCCCTGCGGCGAAGTAAAAAGGCGGGTCATCAGGGCAAAAAGCGTGGATTTGCCGGCGCCGTTCGGGCCGAGCAGGGCGCAGAACATTCCTGACGCGACCTCGAAACTGACCCCGCTGAGGGCCGTTTTCGATCGGTAGGAAAAACTCAGGTTTTCGACGCGAAGCCCTGTCACTGAATGGTAATCTCAAGCCTTTGTGTATCCCCGGTCGATCCCGGTACTTTCAGATAATAGCTGCCGGGCTTCAACGCGATAAACCCGATCTCCATTTCGCCGGCTTCGTCGAACTCGATACTATCGAGGCCGAGCGGGCGGATTTCCAGCCCCTCGACCACGATTTCGTCGATCCAGATGGCGCGGAAGAACTCGGGACCGACAAGTGCCAGTTCCTGGCTTCCGTCGCCCTGGATTTCAAACTCGTAGTAAGTACCCGATTGCAGAACCCAAGGTGCTTCGGCCAGGGGCATCCCGGCAGACAGGATAATGGGGGGCAGATCTTCCTTGTTGGAGGCCGACAGTAGTCCGGCCAGACCCAAGCCGGGCTTGTCGTCTTCATCGGCCAAGGTCGTCATGGGCCAAGCAAGGCTTGCGGCGATGGCAAAGGCGGCGGCGCGTCTGGTCATCTGGTTGTCTCCTTGATGAATAATAGGCGGCGGTTATGGGCGCAGCGCGGCGCCCCAAGGGAAGCGGCCGACCTTGATGGACTTGATGGCCTCGCGTTTGGCGACATCGATCACGGTGACATCACCTGAAACGCCATTGGTGGTGAACAGCAGCGACTTGTCGGGCGAAAACGCCATGTGCCAGACCCTGCGGCCGACGAGAATGTAGTCTTCGACTTCCAACGTCTCGGCATTTACTACTGCGACATGATTGGAAGGCCCCAGAGCCACGAAGGCGGTCTTTTCGTCGGCTGTGAACTCGAACCCCACCGGCTGGACCCTGTCGGGATGCACACCCTGGACTTCGAATTCGATCTTGCCTTTCTCGGTCTGGGTGCCGGTGTCGAACACGGTGATCGTGCCGCCAATTTCGGAGCTTACCCAAAGCTCCGATCCTCCGGCGGTGAACTCGGCGTGACGTGGGCGGGAGTCGACCAGCGTGTTTGCGAACAGTTGCCGCGTTTCGGTGTCGATCCAATGCGCCATGTTGGTGGTTTCGGACGTGGTAATTGCGATCTTGCCATCTGGCGAAACGGCCATGCCTTCGGGTTCGATACCGACATTGATCTGGGCGATCACGCTGCGGGTCTCGGTATCGACCACAGTCGTGACCGCGTCATCCTCGTTGGCGATGTAGAGATGGCGGTCGTTGGGATGCAGCACGAATTGCTCGGGGTCTTCGCCTGAAGGTAGATCATGCAGTATTTTACCCGTTTCAGGGTCCATCACCTGCACCGTGTCGCTGTCCGAGGCGCAAATGTAGACGCGGGAGAAGTCCTTGGAAAAGGTGATCCCGCGCGGTCTTTCGCCCGTCGGGATGGTACGCACGACCTCGAGCGAAGCGATGTCGATTACGCTGATGGTATCGTCCTTTTCGTTCGTCACCCAGATCTCGGCGGCCATCGCGGGTTCGGACAGAACAAGAAGGGAAAGTAAGGGAAGCGAGCGAAGCATGGGAAGCCTCCGTTGCCGGCCATCTGAACAGGAGTTTCTCATCTGAACGCCTCGCAGGCGCTTTCCGGTTCGTCGAGGCCGAGTGTGTCCAATTCGTTACGTTGGTGCAAATAACCCTCTAGCGGAGCCTGGGCGACCAGCGCGCGGGGCGTCACCAAGGGAATGGGCTGGCGCAATTGGCCGTTCCACGACCGAAAGCTCAGGGGGCGGCCCTTGAACCCGGCGAGTTCGAATTTCTCCGACAGGATGAAAGCGCGCAGTACGGCGGGGTCGTCCGAATTCGTGCGAGTCACCGCTTCGCCGATGCTGCGCATGGCGGCCCAGGCGGCGTAGTCCTGCGGGTGCATTGGACGCGCCGCCAGGTCGTGAAACCGCGATTGCAGCTGCGCCGCGCCCCATTGCTCGACAACCGGGGCCCAGGCGGTGGGAACCAGCCCCTCGGATCCCGCGACCGGACGGGGTTGCCATGTGTTGTAGGCGATGTAACGGCCGAAATCGTGCAACTCGTCAGCGATCAGCAGAATGTCGTAGTCCCCGAAATCCTGTGTGAACAGCGGTACTTCCTGCGACGCGTTTCGGCGCATGTCCGCGTCGAAAACCCAGGACTTCTCGCCCTCGATCCGGAGGCCGAACTTGGCTGCGCTTTGCCGCAGCGCTTCGGCAAAGGCTTTGTCCTGCGGGTGGGTGCCTGCGACGAGAGGCAGAGACTCCCATTTCTTGAACCGGGCGAACTGCATCAGGGCGTCGCTGCGCATCTGGTAGGACGGAAGAGTGTGAAACAGATTGCTTCGGCAATCCTCGCCGCGAAGATTCATGTCGGCGCTTGAGGCGTTGAACAGAAGTGCGGACTGCGCTTCGGGCAGATCCGCCACCGTGAGCTGATCCGAAGCCGGCGCGTCGAGGATCAGAAATGGCGATTGCTCGAGAGCATTCCGGGCCGAGGCGATCAGGTCCCCGCCCACTGGAATGCTGATCACTTCCAGCGCGTAGCTTTGTCCCAGAAAGGATCCGGTGGTCATGTTGTCGGCAAGGCCAAGCCGCGCCCCGATTTCGCCCAGATCACCGGGAACGGGGTCGAGATTGGAAAGGGTCGGGGGCAGATCCACCTCCTGCCTCAGATAAACGGCAGGAACATTCACGTCGGCCAGCGCAGCCTGGGCAGCCAGCACTAGACCTGCAAGGCAGGTGCCAAGGTTGCGGCGTTGCACGGTTCCTCCCGATGTTGTGCAGCGTTTCCCGTGAGCCTAAAGGCGGGTCAGCGGCATTCGCCATTGTACCAAGGTCGTATGGTGAAAAACACGATTTCAAACTTTAGTCTCGTATGAACCTATGGTTAGACTCCGGTAGACACTGAGCAAGGAACTCACCAACGGGAGGACACTATGTTCAGATTGCCCCAGACCGCGCTCGGCCTGATCGTTGCAGCTTCGATGGCACACGCCCATGGCGATGTGGCGCCTCAGCCCATGAATACGGATGCTCTGCCGGATCTGGGAGAGGAATGGCTGATCGAAAATCCCTATCGCGATCAAGGCGACGAGGTCTGGAAGGCCGCCATCGAAATCGGCGACAGCGGATACAACCAGAACTGCGCGCGCTGCCACGGGCTTGGAGGCGTGTCGGGCGGGCTGGCGCCTGACCTGCGCTATCTCGAGGCGGAAGAATACGGCGATGAATGGTTCATGGAGCGGTTCCGGACCGGATACACCCAGAACGGCATCACCAAGATGCCGGCCTTCGGAGAGCTTTTGGGGCAGAAGGCGGCCTGGGCGATACGCACCTACATCGAAACGCGTCCGGATGACGGAGAGTTGGACGAAGTGACGCCCCGCCTGCTGGAGATCCGGGATGAGCTTACCCAAATGGCTGGCGGCGCTTCGGGGGATGCGACGGCGTTGCAAACCGAATTGACGGCGATTGCCCAGGACATCGAGACCGGCTCGGGCGCGCCAGTGGCCGACAGCGTTGCCTATCGAGCGGCAAATCTGATTTCGGGCGACAATCCAGATTTCGGTGCGGCGGCCGAGGCCCTGACCATCGGGCTGTCTGCCGCCAACTGACCAAATCAAATCGGGGCACATGGCACAAAGCTTCTACGGCCTGATCTTCTCTGCAGCTATGGTCTGCGCCACTGCGCAGATCGCCGTGGCGCGTTGCGAAGGCCACGTGCCCCAAGCCAAACCCCAGAACGTTTCGCGTGACATCGTCGGGCAGGATCTGGACACGATCCAGGAACGCGGCTTCATCACCTTCGCCGCCTACGAGGATTTTCCCCCTTGGTCCTACGAGGAAGGCGGAACGGCGAAGGGCGTGGATATCGAGATCGGCCACCTGATTGCCGAGGCTTTGGGGGTCGAGGCGCGTTTCACGCTGGTTGCCGCGGGTGAAAACCTTGAGGCCGATCTGCGCAACTGGGTCTGGCGAGGTCCGGTCGTCGGGGGACGTGTGGCCAACGTGATGCTGCACGTGCCCTACGACAGCGAGTTTTCCTGCCGGGTGGAGCAGGTGGTCTTCACGGGCCAGTATCACGTCGAAGAAATCGCGATTGCCTATCGCGAAGACGCGTACCCGGATGATCCGCCGGTGCCAGCCTATTTCCGGTTCGACACGGTGGCGGTCGAGAACGACTCGATTGCCGATTTCTACCTGTCCGCCTTCCCCGGCGGGCAGTTGAGCGGGAACGTGCATCGGTTCCCTTCCGTGAAAGCGGCGATGGAGGCGCTTGCCGCCGGCGAAACCATGGCCGCGATGGGGCCCTTGGCGCAACTGGAGGCCGGTCTGACGGATGGCATTTCCGTTCACACCCCCGCGCTACCGGGGTTCACCGTGGGCACCTGGACAGCCGGGGTCGCGGTTCATTTCGCCTATCGCCCATTGGCCTATTCGGTCGAGGACGCGATCTATGCCGCGATTCAGGACGGGCGGATGGCCGAGATTTTCGCCAGACACGGGCTGAGCTTTCGCCCGCCGGAGCTGCGCTAGAGTGTCTCGATATCCCCAGCCTCGGACAACAACGTCACCCGAACGTCGCCGGGCAACTGTGCCTTCGACGCCGAAATCTCCGTTCGCGTCATCAGCGTAAACGCAGTCGAGGCGGCATCGGCCTGAGTGGCGCTGTCTGCTTCGACGCTGACGGTCGCCCATTGAACGGGCCGGGCTTGGACCGGATGCAGGATGTGGGAAGCCGCGCCCAGACGCATCGCCGATGCGCTCGATGTAGCAATAGCGCGGTTCTCAAGGTTTTGCGTCGCGAATATCCCACGAACCGGATCGGCAAGGCCGATGCGGAAAGGACCGCCCAAGGCCGATAGTTCCCCGATGTTGATCAATGCGTGGTCCAGGCCTATCCGGGCCAGATCCGCGCGGATCAGGTCGGTGGCAAACCCTTGTGCGATCCCGTTGAAAGTCAGCGCCTGACCGGGGCCGAGGCGGATTGTGTCGTCGATGTGGACGCGTTGCCAGCCGACGGCCCGGCGCGCGGCGTCGGTCGGTGCGCCGGTGGCGATCGCGTGCCAAAGCGACTGGATCGTGGGGTCGAACACGCCGTACGTTGCCCGGTTCATCCGCGTGCATGCATTCATCAGGTCGCGAAACAGGGCCGGAGGTTCCGGCAGCAGACCATCGCGGTTCAGAACCGACAAGGTCGAGTTGGGGTCGTAGAGGCTGAAGAGCCGCTCAATGTCGCGCAGACGATTCCGCGTCTGCTGGATCGCCAGTTCCGCCTGCGGCGCTGGAGCATGCAGGGTCAGCCCGATCTCGGCGCCAAGCGCATGTCCTTGCCAGCGTATGGGAGAAGCGTTGGCGGGACCGGCAAGAGCTGCGGCCGAGATGGCAAGAAAACGGCGGCGTGTCAGGGATCGGGTCATTCGGCGGCCTTCAGTCTGCTGCCCTGTCGCGCCGACAGGATAAGGGGCACGCACCGGGTCTCATCATTGTGGATCGAAACACAGTCCAGGCAGCCGAAGCACTCCGAGTAGTCGATCTTGCCGGTCTTGCGGATGGCGCGATAGTTGCACTTTACCCGGCAAAGCTGGCAGGGGCTGCCGCATTCGGCGCGCCGGGCAATCCAGGTCCGCCCGCGCAACAGCCCTCCGATCGCCATGACCGCGCCCAGTGGGCAAACGTAGCGGCAAAACCCCTTGAAGAGGACCATTCCAACGACAAGCCAGAGAACCGCGTAGGCCACGAAATACCATTCACGGACGAAAAACGTGGTGATCGCGGTCTTGAAGGGTTCGATTTCGGCGGCTTTGTCAATTTGGTCCGGGGCAGCGAAAACGGTGGCGATCAATCCTGCCAACAGAACATATTTCACCCATTTCAACCGGGTGTCCCACCTGGGCGAAGGGTCGAATTGAGGCAGCCGCAAGAGACGGCCCAGATGATGGGCGAACTCCTGCAGTGCGCCGAAGGGGCACAGCCAGCCGCAGAAATAGCCGCGTCCCCAAAGCACGAAGCCGAGGATCGCAAATCCCCAGATCAGCAGGGAAAACGGGTCATAAGCGAGGAAGGCGTAGCTGCCGCCTTCGACCGCGGTGCGGATCACGCCCAGCACGGTGACGATCGACAGTTGACCTTGGCCCCACCACCCGATGAACACGGTGACGAAGGCAAGGATCAAGAGGCGGAATGGGGTGAACGCACGATTGTCTGCAAGCGGGTTCTGTGCGAGCAACAGCAGCGCCGTCAGGCCCACAAGAAAGACGGAAAGCACGATCATGTCGCCCACTCGCGCCCGCAACGCCTCTTGCCATGGGGGTACCGGTTTCACCGCTTCGGGTCGGGAAAAGAACCTTTCATCGGTTGAATGTCGAGCGGTCAGGGTCACGGAACCGGTTTCGGGCTGGAACATACCGTGTTCCCGGATCGCCGCGACGTTCAGCTTCCATTCGCGGGCCGGATCAAAGCCCAGGCGGCGGTCGGTCCGCAGGATCATCGCCGTACCCTGATGCAAGTCGTCGGGCAAATCCGCGGAGAGGTCGACATAGAGATCGCTGTCGCGAAGGGCTATGGGCAGACCATCCTGTTCGGCCGACAACCAGTCGGGCGCGGTGTTGCGCACGAAATCCGGGCTGACCAGCCCGTGGCGGGCGGTTTCGATCAGCAGGATCGGTTCGTCATCCGGCGAAATGGACAGGAAATTCTGCAACTCCGTGTACCCATCTTGGGAGAGCACGGCCCGTGCGATGGAAGGCGGCCCCAGATCGACGATCCAGAGGTCGAGATAAAGTTCCTCCGGATAGTCCTTGGCCTCTGGATCGTCATCTTCCCAGAGCGTGTCGGCAAATGCGGCATCGATTTCGGCGTTGCTGACGGTCCTGCGGGTGACGAGGCCCTGTTCCACGAGGTCGGCCCAGGACAGCGTCTCGTCATGTTCCAGGTTGGGATGTGCAGGTGGACTGCTCGAGATTCCCTGCATCTTTTCGCGCGCGACGGCCAGAGCCGCGGCCATGACCGACTCATGTGCGATGCGGACCGAGGCGGTCGCCTTGGTCACCCCGTCCAGATAGACCAGCGAGCTTCCCGAGCCGCCATCGCCATATGGAGTTCCGACAACGATGGAAGATGAGATCGACAGGCCGGGATATTGCTCGAAGAACTTGTGAAACGGGGCCTCGCCCAGACCCGAAACGAAGATCGGCTCGTTGTGTTCGATCAACCGGACGTCAAGGAAGTTCCCTTCGAGGTCGAGGACGACCAGCGCGTTTACAGGCGCTCCGGAAAAGCCTGGCAGGGGGGCGAGCGGTTCGGTTTCAAAGACATAGCCGGCTTCCGCGCCTCCGGAATTCAGCAGCGAATAGACACCTTTGTCGTTGACTGAATCGCCCAACGAAAAGGGCGGCATGATGAGTTCCGCCAACGCGGCACGATCGAGCGGTGCTGCATGCGGCAGTGCCGTGACCAGCCATAGAACCATCGTGTATATGATCGCGCGCATGGGCCGAGCCTAAACGCCCATGCGGTGCTTGCCCTATTCGACCTTGGTCGCAAGAATTACGACCAAAGACCTATACGCAGATCGGCGGCGCGTTGTTAGACTGCACAAACCCTAACCAGCCAGCGGAGGATGAAAATGGCCTGGGCATCACCGAAACTGAAAGAAGTGAACTGCGGCATGGAAATCAACATGTACGCACCGTCCGAGGACGAAGGCCGCGAGTACGAGCGCGACCTGTTCTGATCCGCGACTAATCCGGGTACACGGCCATGCGATTTCTGGTGCTTGGCGCTGCGGCCGGTGGTGGGTTGCCGCAGTGGAACTGTGGCTGCCCCAACTGCAGGGACGCGCGCAGCGGCAAGATCGCTTCGGCTACCCAGTCGTCGCTGGCCGTGTCTTTGGACGGTCAGGTTTGGGCCGTTCTGAATGCCTCTCCTGACATTCGCGCTCAGATGATGGGCTGCCCGTCCATGCACCCGCGCGAGTTGCGCGACACGCCGCTGGTGTCGGTGCTGTTGACCAATGGCGATATCGACCATATCGCGGGGCTTCTGTCGCTGCGCGAGCAGACGCCCTTCACCTTGTTCGCGACCTCCGAGATTCTCGGCGTTCTGGCCGGGAATCCGGTGTTCAACGCACTCAATGCGGAAAAGGTGTCGCGAGAGCAGGTCGAAATCGACCGTCCCTTCGAAATCTTGCCCGGTCTCGAGGCATTGGTCTTTCCCGTGCCAGGAAAGGTGCCGCTTTTCATGGAGGGCGACCTAGTGCGGACCGATCTGGTCGGAGAGCAGACCGTTGGCGTGCGCCTCAGCGACGCGCGCAGGGTGGCCTACTACATCCCCGGATGCGCAAATGTGACCGCGGATCTGTTGGACATGTTGGGAGATGCCGACCAGATATTCTTCGACGGCACGTTGTGGAGCGACGACGAGATGATCCGCTCGGGAACCGGGACCAAGTCGGGGCTCCGGATGGGACATATTTCGATCAGCGGGCCTGACGGATCGATTGCCAGGCTGGCGGGGCTGAAGGCGAAAAAGACCTTCATCCATATCAACAACACGAACCCTGTCTGGCAACCGGACGGTCCCGAGCGCGCCTTCGTTCGCGCGCAGGGATGGTCGGTCGCGGCGGACGGGATGGAGATCGAGACATGAACGCGCAGGACCGGGAAATAGGATCGCTCGAGAAGCGGTTGCGCGCGATCGGCGCTGAACGTTATCACGACAAGCATCCATTCCACCACATGCTTCACAACGGTCGGTGCAGTCCGGATCAGGTCCGCGCCTGGGTGATCAACCGTTGGGCCTATCAGGCAGCGATCCCGAAGAAGGACGCAGCCTTCCTGTCGCGCTGCGACGACCCGCAGATGCGGCGCGAGTGGCGCAGCCGGATCGTGGATCACGATGGTGACGTGGAAGGCGGCGGCGGTATCCGCCGCTGGCTCAAGTTGGCCGAAGCGGTCGGGTTGGATCCCGACTATGTGGCCTCGGGGCGTGGAGTTCTGCCGGCGACCCAGTTCGCGGTGGACGCTTATGTGCGGTACGTGCGCGACATGCCGCTGTTGCAGGCGGTGGCCTCTTCCCTGACCGAGCTTTTCGCGCCATCGATCCACGAGCGCCGCATCGAAGGCATGCTGAAACACTATGATTTCGCAAATGCCGAGAGCATGGCCTATTTCCGGAAGCGCCTCACCGAAGCTCCCAAAGATGTGAAATTTGGTCTCGCCTGGGTACTGGAACACGCGGATACCCCCGAAAAGGAAGAGGCCGCCTGCGAGGCGCTGATCTTCAAGACCAACGTGCTTTGGGCGCAATTGGACGCGCTCTGGGGCGCCTATGTCGACCCGGGCCGCATCCCGCCGGGGGCCTG
This sequence comes from Ruegeria sediminis, assembly GCF_005938215.1. GTDB lineage: Bacteria > Pseudomonadota > Alphaproteobacteria > Rhodobacterales > Rhodobacteraceae > Ruegeria > Ruegeria sediminis. The sequence continues at coordinate 760,720 of NZ_VCPD01000002.1, read as the reverse complement.
GCGGCCGGGTGAGGGACTGGCATGACCCTCGCCCTTGCCGCCGACGATCGTCCCTATCTGCCGCGCGGCGTGCGCGTGGTCGAGGATCGGGTCCGGGGCGGTAAAGTGTTGTTGGCGCCTGAAAAGGCCATCGCGCTGGACGCGATAGGCGTCGCGATCCTGAGCCGTGTGACAGGAACCGCGAGTCTTGCCGAGATCGTGGCAGATCTTGCGGCAACCTATGACGCGCCGGAAGCGCAGATTCTCGAAGACGTGCAGCGATTCATGATGGGGCTCAGGGCCCGAATGTTCCTGGGGGTGCGGCCGTGAACGTTCTGCCCCCGATCGCCATGCTGGCGGAATTGACCCATCGCTGCCCGCTGGCTTGCCCCTATTGTTCGAACCCGACCGAGTTGCAGGCGGCGCAGGATGAATTGGATACGGAGACCTGGGCCGACGTGTTTCGGCAGGCCGCGGATATCGGCGTTCTGCAACTCCACCTGTCCGGAGGCGAGCCGGCCTCGCGCCGGGATATTGTCGAGTTGACCGCAGCCGCCCGAGCGGCAGGGCTCTACACCAATCTGATCACCAGCGGGATCGGCCTGACGCCGAGGCGGCTGGACGCTCTCGAAGCGGCGGGTTTGGATCATATCCAGCTGTCGTTGCAGGGAACCAATGCCGATCTGGCCGACTGGATCGGCGGCTACAAGGGCGGATTCGAACGCAAGATGCAGGTTGCCCATGCGATCAGGGAACGCGGCATACCCCTGACCTTGAACGCGGTCATGCATCGGCACAACCTTGACGATCTCGAACGGACCATCGAAATGGCAGTGGAACTTGGAGCGCGCCGGCTCGAAGTCGCATGCGTGCAGTTCCATGGCTGGGCCACAATCAACCGGGTCCAACTCATGCCGACCCGCGAGCAGACCGAGGACGCAAAAAGGATCGTGGCCGAGGCCGAGGCCCGACTGCGCGGCGTGCTGGCCTTCGATTTCGTGCCGCCCGACTACTATTCGGACTTTCCCAAGGCCTGCATGGGTGGATGGGGATCGGCCGGATTGAACGTGACACCCAACGGAACAGTCCTGCCTTGCCATGCAGCCGAAACCATTCCGCATCTGACCTTCGAAAACGTCCGACACCGAACGCTGTCCGAGATCTGGTACGACGGCGACGCGTTCAATGCCTACAGGGGCACGGACTGGCTTCCGGAAACCTGCCAGACCTGTGATCGAATGGAAATCGACTTTGGCGGCTGCCGTTGTCAGGCGCTGGCGCTGGTTGGAGATGCCGGCGCAACCGACCCGGTGTGCCGGAAATCGCCACAGCACTTCATCGTGCGCGATATTGTGGAAGCGGCAGCGTCCGAGGATGCCAGCGACTTCGTGTACAGGGGCAAGGAACTGGAGCGGTTGGGCCGGCGCTGTCAAAGCAAACAAGCTTGAGGCGAGGAGGGCGGTTTTGGGCAGTGTCAGATGAAACCAGCTTGAGACGGGCAGGGCGGTTTCGTAGTTTCCGCCCATGAACAAACGATCGCCGTTTCGCTATTTCAAGCCAGCCCTGTGATCATCCGCCTGGCGGTGATGCTTTATTTCCGGTTCCCGCTGTCGCTGCGAAACGTGGAAGTTCTGCTCCACGAGCGCGGCATTGACGTGAGCCACGAGGCCGTTCGATTTTGGTGGCACAGGTTCGGTCCAATGTTCGCCGCCGAGATCAGAAAACGGTGGTGTCAGAAGGAATCTAGTTGAGGCGGGCAGGGCGGGCTCGTAGCTTCCCGCCATGCCAAAACGCGACCCATTCAAGCATTTTCACAGCAGCCCGGAAGTCATCCGGTTGGCGGTCATGATGTACGTACGCTTCCCGCTCTCACTGCGGAACGTCGAGGACCTTTCCCTCGGACCGGGCCGCTTTGCGGGAAATCGGAGCTGCCGATCTGCAGCGTACAGGGCGTTGGTTGAACAATCGGGTCGAGAATTCACACCTGCCATTCCGACGACGAGAGCGGGCAATGCAGCGCTTTCGGCGAATGCGAAGTCTGCAGAAATTCGCCGCCGTTCACTCTTCCTTCTCAAACCATTTCAACCAGGAGCGCCACCTATACTCCCGCGAAGACTTCAAGCTGATCCGCAACGCCGCTCTCGCCGAGTGGCGTCAGTTCTGTTCCGCCTAAGTTCCCTTGTTTTTTAGAAAACTGAGACTGGTTAGAATCTGTCTGACAGCACCATACCCGGGACGCGGTTCTGGCGGGTGTCTCTGTTGGGCGTGTTGGCGGGGTCGCTTTGGCTGGCATTTCCCTGATAGCGGGCGATTTCCAGGGAGTTTTTGCCGGATAGGCCGGAATCCGTCGTTTCGCACGCGGATATCAGCAGTTTCTTCAATGGCTTAAGGCACAATTTCCCCTAGGTCGTTTTGGCAATAGGGATTCACACCCGACGATAGGCGTGATTCAAGCTGGCATCTGCGATGGAGACCAGCTTGGCACGAGACCTGATGTCGGACGAAGAGTTGGCGTTCTTTGAACGGTTCATCCTGTCTGTCCGCGCCCCGAATGGGCGCAAACCCACGAACCACCGCCTTGTTCTTGATGGCGTTTTCTGGATTTCGCGCACAGGAGCGCCATGGCGGAACCTTCCTGAAGAGTTCGGGAAATGGGCGAGTGTCTATCGACAATTTCGGCGGTGGACGCTCGCAGGGCTATGGTAGCAAATCCTGGAGGCGCTGAATGAGAGCCGGGTCGTCCCAGACGCCCTTCAAATGGTCGACAGCACTGTGGTTCGCGCCCATCATCAGGCGGCGGGCGCTAAAGGGGACTCCGCGACAGGGTTTCGGCCGTTCGAAAGGTGGCTTCCCGACCAAGATCCACCTCCGGGTGAATGCCGCCGGGCTGCCGATGCGAACGGACATCAAGCCCGGTCAGACATCAGATTAATTCGGCTTCGACCTCGTCATGGACGGTAACCTGCCGGAACCCTTCGTGCTGCTGGCGGACAATGGCTACGATGCCGACAGCATTCGCGACGACATGCGCAGCCGATACATCCAACCCGTGATCCCGAGGCGGAAATCTCGAAAGAAGCGCGTTGGCGTTGATCGCCACCTGTATCGCCTGCGGAAACTGGTCGAGAGATGCTTCAACAAGCTGAAGAATGCACGCCGAGTTGCAACTCGCTACGACAAAACCTCCGAAAGCTTTCTCGGGTTCATCGACACCGCATCCATGCGTCTATGGCTCCGCCATTTGTCAACATGACCTAGGCAGGTACCTTTTAAGGACAACGCGCCTCTAAATGTCATGTTGCGGCATTAGGGCAGCGACTCCGGCATCCAATTCCGGACAACGTGAATGGGCCATTTGGCCTTTACATTTGGCCCATATGGTCCATATTGGAGTCAAGGAGCAATAGAATGCAGATTTCCGTCAAAAGCCGCAAACCGGTTGAATATACAGCCGTCGCACTGAAAGCATATGCGCGTGCGGCCGCTGCGTGGCGGTTGTCTCAGAAAGAAGCCGCAGGATTGGCCGATATGTCGGAGAGCACCTGGAAGCGCGCCAAAAAGCCCGGCTTCACCGGGGAATTGACCAAGGATCAGTACTTGCGTCTTTCCGCGATCATCGGGATCTACAAATCGCTTGAATTGTATTTCTCCGCACCCCTAGCGGCGGAGTGGATGACCCGCCCGAATACTGGCCCGCTTTTCGGCGGCGCGCGCCCGGTCGATACCGCGATCGAAGGCGGCCTGCCTCAGATCCTGAACATCAGGACCTATCTGGACGCGCTGCGAGGCGGTGCATGAGGAAGACCGAGATCTCGGACCGTGGGCTGATCCGTCTCATCGCTGCAACCCATCACAAGCCACCGGTTCTCAGGGGGCTGGTGGACAGCGACGACGAAGCCGAGATTCTGGCCGAGATCGAGGGGCTGACCAGCGCGCGCCTGGTCGCCGAGCGCGGCAAGAGCCCGCATTTCGACCCGCGCGAGCTTGCCTGGCATCGCCGCAAGGCGGATCTCAGGGTCTATGGGAACACCCATGTCAACGCCGCCTTCACCTACACGCGCGCTGGCGGCAACCGGTTCAACAGCGGGGACCGAGGCGCGTGGTATTGCGCCTGGGACGTGATGGTGTCCGTGGCCGAAGTCGCCTTCCACCGGACGCGCGAACTGGAGTATGCCCGGCACTATCAGGACACCGCACGCTACGCCGAAATCCACGCCGACTTCATCGGCAGCTTCGATGACATCACGGACGAGCCCCGGCACGCTGCTTTGAACCCGGATCCGACGCTAGGTTATCCGGAAGGTCAGAGCCTGGCGGAAAGCCTGCGCCGCGCGGGATCGCGCGGGCTGATCTATCCTTCCGTCCGGGCGCCCGAGGGAAACTGCCTGGTCTGCTTTGACCCCCAGGCCATTCAGAACGTCCGCCCCGGCGCGTCGTGGGAATTGGCGTGGGAGGGGACACCGAACTACGCGATCCGGCAGGTCGCCTGAAACGACGGCCCCGTTCAGTCGCCTTTTTCAGAAGCATCGGGGACATGCAGCTTGACCGTTTCGAGTTCCCGAAAGGCTCCGTGCGGTATGACGTCCGCTCTGGCACATTGTCTTCCCGCAATCTCATTCCGTCAAACGGCGCGGCCGTGAACAGGGTCCGTCAATTGAGAGGAAAGCGGCGCGGGACCTAACCTCCGGCTCCTGCGCGATCCGCCGATACGACAGCATCGCGAGTGCCCTCGGCAATGAACGGGCAGCCTGGCGGCTGCCCGCATCACTGACGGCCCGGCCGGATCCCCGTTGGGGTCACGCGGCCTGCCCGGTTTCTTCCGGTTTCGAAAGCGAGATGACTGCGACGACGGCGGCCCCGTTGGCCCAATAATAGAGCGCATCCAATCCTGAGAACCCAAGGGCGAACGGAATGGCGAGGAAAAGGATGCCGACGGCCAGATCGACGGCGAGATGGATCTTGTAGGGCAAGATCCTGACAATCCCCAGGTGGTGATCGGTGAAGACGGTCAGGATCAGGGCGGCCAACCCGACGACAGGCGAGATGTAAAGGGCAAGTTGGCTTGACTCTCCCAGCCCCAAAAGAAACGGCAGTCCGATCAGGGCGAAGGCGACCGGGTAGTCAAGATAGGCGTGGATTTCCTTGGTGACAAAGCGAGGCATGGTGCTTCTCCGTTGTTGCGATGTTGAAGCCGGAGCTTCTGATACAACAAATGAGGCGCGTGATCCGGATGATGAATGCTGGTTTGTTCAGAATTCATTGCAGATCATTCGCAATCAGTGCCATCAGTGCATGGATCGATACGCTGCAGGGGCCAAGCCAAGTTCCTTTTTGAACGCCCGGCTGAAGGCGGCTTCAGAGCTGTAGCCGCATAATTCGGCGGCCTCGGCGACGCTGGCGCCGCGTTCCACCAACGCGTTCCGGGCAATCTGCATGCGCCAGGACGTGACATACTGCATGGGCGTGATCCCAAGCTTGTCGGAGAACCGGAGCGCGAAGCTGGTGCGCGAAAGCGCCGCCTCCCTTGCCAGCGCCTCGACTGTCCAGGTGGCTACGGGATCGCGGTGAAAGGCCGTCAGCGCACGGGAAAGGTTGCTGTCGCCGAAGCCCGACAGCGGCCCGCCGGCCGCCGCAACGTCCGCCAGATGACGCCGGATCGCCTGCGCGAAAATCGCCTCTGACAGTTTCAGCGATATGAGATCGGCGCCGTATTTGTCGCTTCCGGCCTCGGCGCCGATCACCCGCAAGGTCGCTTCCAGCCAGTCGCCCGCCTCGGTACCGTAGTCGCGGATCAGGATGCTGGACGGCAGCCGGTCGAACAGGACATGCCGTGACCCGCGCGCAAGGGAAAAATGTCCGCAAACAAGCTGCGTTTCCATGTCGGGCTCGTTGCCGCCATAAACCAGTACGCCAGCGCCGTCATAGCCAGACCGCTCCAGCACATCGTCGAGCGGCAGTGCGTCTTCGGGGCCCGAATGGCGGCAGTTCAGGATATGAGCCGCGCCGTGCGGGATCAGCACCAGATCGCCCTTTGCCATCCGCAAGGGCCGGTCTTCGCCCGCGATCCGCACGACACATTCGCCGCGATGGACATAGTGAAACCGGGCGACGTTTTCGAAGGCAGGCACCCGCACGCCCCAGGGTTCGGTAAAGCTGGTGCGAAAGTACAAGGTTCCTTTCAGCGACAGCTTCGTCAGGATGTCACTCAACAGATCAGTCATACAAGTCATATCGCTGATACGCCCGCTCATGTCCACACTTCTGAACGAATGAGCATGATTTCCGGACAATCAGAGATTAAAGCGGCGCCATAGGCGGGTTTAATTGATGTCACCAAAAAAACAGGAGAAGCATCATGAAGACCTTGAAACTGACGCTCGCCGCCCTGACTGTCGCGGCAACCGGTGCCGTGGCCGGCGAAGGCGCGAAAATGAACGACCTCGAAATCGCGCACACGGCCTATACCGCAGGACAACTCGATATCCGCTACGCGCATCTGGCGCTGGCTGTGTCGGAAAACGACGCCGTGCGCCAGTTCGCCGAGACGATGATCCGCGACCACAGCGCCGTGAACCAGCAGGCCGGGGCGCTGATCGCCGAGCTGAACGTCACACCGCAGGACAACGACCTCAGCCGCGCGCTGGTTGCCGGCGCGGCAGCCAAGCGGGCCGAGCTGATCGCGCTGTCCGGCAACGACTTCGATTGCGCCTATGCGCAGAACGAGCTTGGCTATCATCAGGTGGTCAACAAGACCGTGGAAGGCCAGTTCATCCCCTGGGCGACGGTCGAGCCGCTGAAGGCGCTGTTGTCGGAGGCGCTGGTGACCTTCAAGGCGCATGAAAAGCATGCCGAGCACATGGTGGCAGGGCTGACATGCGACGGCTAGGCCGCCTGTCGCGCCGCGCATTCGGTCAGAGCCTGGGCGCGTCTCTTGCTCTGGCCATGCTGCCGCGACCGGTGCCCGCAAGTGACGCCCCGCGGGTGGTCGAAGTCCGCATTTCCGACTTCGCGTTCAATCCGGAACGGGTCGAGATCGCCACAGGCGACACCATCGTCTGGATCAACGAAGATCTCGCGCCGCATACGGCGACTGCGACGGATGGCGATTGGGACACCGGCGCCATCCGCAAAGGCAAGGAGGCGCGTGTGACCTTCGAGTCCCAGGGCGCGTTTGAATATTTCTGCGCCTTTCATCCGCACATGACCGGAACCGTCACCGTCCGGCCCCGGCACGGCGGCTGAGCGGACCGACGATTGCCAGCCTCCCGCTTTCGGGGCGGGAGGTCGGGGTCGATGATCTGCACGTCAACTTGTCAGCCGGTTTCACGATGCGAGGGCTCGGCGTTCCGATCCCCTGGATCGTCAAATCCATGCTATCACCATCCGACAGAAATCGGCCAGTCTCCAGACCGCAGCCTGTGCCAACGGTACCGGATCCGTTCACTTCGCCAGGATAGAGAGTTTCGCTGGCGGAAATATGAGCAACGATATCGGCGAAGTCATGAAGCATGTCACGCGAGTTTCCGCCTCCCCACGGTGCGCCATTCACCGAAACGGCTATGTCCAGTGCCGCCGGATGCCGCTCCTTGTTCGCGGTCAGAACATAGGGTGCTAGGTGTTTGATCCCACGGTTTGATGGTGCGATCCATTCACGAGAATGGAAGGAAGTACTATGGGACAAGTTCGTCACGGCAGCGCCACGACCACGCACGTCATCCGAGCAGCAATACAGCGATCGCAAGCTTCGACCGCGGCGTTGAGCCGGGAGCTGGGTCAGAAGTGAATAATGCGAAAACCCTCTCAAGATATTTGAGCCGGCTGGCCCCCAGGGCATCATTCAAGGAGAAATTACACTTGGTGGATCAGGTGATGTTGGCCAGGTTGTACAAAAGACGGGAATGCAGGTCCTTGTCGGGTATCATTGTCACGATGGCCCGTCCGGCGAAATCCTCCACACGGGGCACTTCCGCCCTGAGCCACGCCCAGATCTGCCGCGACGTGTGCCGATCGCCGAGATCCTCCGCCAGCGAACACTGAAATACACGGGTCCAAAAATTCTCGTCCGGCCGCGGTTTGAACGCCTGGTCTGCGGCCTGCTCGATATCCCCGGACTGAACCGCGGACAGGATATGCGCCAAGTCCGCCATGAAAGAACCCGGATGGCCGGACCCGGCGTTGTCCGAGCCGCTTTCGGGCGCCATTTTCAGGGATTGATACAGTTCATAATCGTCCCCCAGCGACCCCTCCCAATTGATACCCTCGGCATCCCGTGACGGCAGCTCCGGAGGGTGATCCGCACCCGTCGCGATTGTTGCATAGGCATGCGCCAAGACCGCATACGGCTGGTACGGGTCGCTTTCGCAAACGAGGGCGGCTGTCTCGACGAGATCCGGTCGCAACCAGGCCACCCGGCCCGTCGCAAAGGCGTAATTCGACCGGATCGTGTCGACCCGCAGTGCCCGGATCAGCGGCGAGTCCAGTCGCGACCCGGCGGCGTTTACAAACGCGTCGAAACAGGCCGGCAGTCGCGCATGATCTTGCGTGGCCATGAAACCCAAAAAGCGCCCGGCCAGTGCCAGTCGGCAGTTTGGGAAAAGACGCGCAAGGCGCCCGGGCACCACGCTTTGGAGCGGGTCGGTCAAGGCCAGTACGATGCGCCGCACCAGCCGGTCGACTCCCAGATCGTCGCCCAAGCGGCCAAGGCTCTTGATGATCGGCGCACGGTCGCGCTTCGGGCAATGTATCTCCAGCACGACCGGCTGGTCCGGCGCGCGCACAACCACCAGCGCCAGGCAAGGGGCACCGGACCTTTGAGCCTCGTCCAGCGCCTTTTCCGGTGGTGATGGCGGGATCCGGTCCGCCCTGAGCGCGCCGTCATGCACCAGGGGGGCTTGGACAAACCGCGCGGCCAGTGCCCTGTCGATCCGGTGCCCGACAGACATCGCCTCGGGCGTCATTTCTGTCGAAACGGTCCAGACAAAAAACGGCCTCAGCTCCGGAGCAGGGTCCCGGTCCAGAACGATGGCGTCATTGGGCAAGACCGAGACGCAATAGCGGCCTTTCGGGATGCTCAGGCGCAGTGGGCGAAAGGCTCCGACCCCATCATAAAGCGCGGCCAGGTCCTTGCGGAGCCGAGAGACCACCACCCGGACTTGGGAATCGACATCCGCCCGAAATCGTGAACCGCGTCCCAAGACGTCGATGGCGATAGACGTCTGGTCCACAGCGCCCGTCGCCCCGGCATCGGCCAGGTAGCGCAGCAGGCGAACGCTCTGCGGACGCAGCTCGCGGCGGGCATGACCCAGAACAAAGGTCAGTTCGCGCTCAACCGAGATTTGGTTGTCGCCGGTATCAGAACGATTCGCCATTTCGGCTCGCGATTTCAACATTTAGCTGCATTGGTGTTGTTGGATTCCCTCATGCTCCCTTCAATCTTGTAACGCTCGGAAACTTACCTGCATTTTGGCCTCATCTTATCATCAGACTGAGAGCATAGTGAGTTTCGATGCAGAATGCGCGTTTTGAATCGCCATTTGACGATATGTTTGGTGACAATCGTCTTTCTGACCGGGCCTTCCGGCCTTCATGCTGAGACAGTCGGCTTTGAATATGGCGAGATGTCGGGCGTATTCGAGCCGACCTCGGAGCGTGATGGCTACCTGTCTATCGGGCTGATCGACAGGGCCTACGACTCCTATGCCGATTGGAAAACCGGGGTCCAGCAGCGCCATGGCCTGTCGTTCCTGATCGAAAACCGCCTGATCAATCAGTGGGGTCCGGAGGCCGAGCTTTATGACAACGAACTCAACCTCATAGCGCGACAAGAGGCTTTTCGGTTCTCGCCGGGCACGGTGTCGCTCAATATCTGGGGTCAGTTCGCCAATTCGCTTGGCGGGCGCACTGCGGGTCGGTTCCAGAACGACCTCGGGATCCTGTCCCCCCTGAACGGAGGCAATTCCGGGCCGGACACCTCCAACCAGATCCTGCAGATGCTGGTAGTCGAGTATGTTTCCCCGGACGAACGTTGGCGGGTGCAAGCGGGCAAGCTGGCTCTGCGCACCTTGGTCAACCTCAACCGTTACGCCAACGGCGACAGCGAGATGTTCTTCTCGCCCATGCTGGGGAACAACCCGGTCGTGCCCTACACCGCGCTGCTTGGGCTCGGTGTATTTGGCGAATACCGGAGCGACTTGTGGCGGGTGTCGGCCCTCGTGCGCGCACCTGACACCGAACTGGGGCTGTCCACTGATGCCTGGAAGGAAGGCAAGCGCGGTTACGTGGTCGAGGCGGCGCTGACACCCGGCATCCCCGGATTGGGCGATGGCATTTACCGGCTGACCTGGTCGCTGGACGAAGCAAACGATACTCTGCCCCGGATGGAAACCTGGTCGATCAGCGCGGACCAGGATTTCGGCGCACGTTTCGGCGGATTTGCCCGATACGCACGCGCGGATACCACGTTCAGGGATTTCCGGCGCAGGGCAGCTCTGGGGTTTCAGATCAAGAAACCCTTTGGATTCACCTATGACAGGTTCGGCCTGGGTGGTTGGTGGGGTGACCCGTCCAACCCCGCCCTGCGCGACGAGAGAGGCATCGAGATGTTCTATAACGCACAAGTCACGCCCTACCTTCAGGTCACGCCGGACATTCAGGTCGTGTTCGATCCCGCCAACAGCAACGCAAATTCGGAGGTCGTCCTAGGCCTGCGCCTGCGGCTCGCGCTTTGAGTACAGAATGAAGAGGTAATCAATGTACCTATACGGCCAACGTTTGCTTGTATCCGCTGCGCTTACCGCGCTGGCGGTGAGTTTTACACCTACTCCCGCACATACTGATGCCCTGAAAGGCGCTGCCATCGGAGCAGGCGTCGGCGCATTGGTTGGCGGCAAGAAGGGCGCCCGTAACGGAGCGCTGGCAGGTGCCATCGTTGGTGGCGTCAAGAAAAACAAGCGTAAACGCTGAGGAGAACCGTGATGTTTCGAACTATTGTTCTTTCGCTGGCTCTGTTTTCGGCAGCATCCACAAGCGTTGCTCAAGACGCCGAGGCCGAGGCCATTCTCGCCGAGGCGCAGGGCTATCTGCATCTGACCTGTAACACCCTTGTGGCGCAATACGACAACGACGAGGACAAGATGCTCGACGTGATCGGCCTGATGCTGGCCGTGTCGCTCAACAATCGCGGAATCGACTTTCTGCAGATGAACCTCACCGATGCGGAAGTCGAAGAGATCCAGACCGAATTCGCCGACCAGATTGGGGATGCCTGTGCCGCAGATGCCGACCGCCTAATGGCAGGCATCGTCGATGAGGTGACCGCTGAACTGGTCCAGTACTACTGATTTACCTTTCTCCCGAAAAAGCTTGACCAATAGGAGGGACGACATGACCCCAAAGACATTTCTGGCAAGCGTCGCTTTGGCCGCGCTGATGCCTCTTGCCGCCGCGGCGCAGATCGTTTCGGTTGACGAAGAAGATGAAATGGCCCCGATCCGGGAGGGGGAAGAGCCCCTGATCCGTCTCAACCGACACGACCCGACCTACGATCTCTGGAAGAAGATGCGCGACGATCTGCAAGAGGGCCGCGAACCCGGTCCGATCAACGTCCAGCGCTATGTTGGCGGGTTCCCTTGGGTCGGCATTCCGACCTTTTTCCACCTGCCGGTGGCGTTGACGCCCGAGGACCTCAAGGCCGGTCAGGTGGAGGTCGCGATCTTTGGCGCCGAGATGTACAACGGCATGCGCGTGCAGTCCTACGGACCGATGGAAATGCGTGCGCCGATGAAGTCCGAGATCTATCACAACTGGGGCCTGCACATGCCCGAGTTGGATAGCGGGCTGGCCGCGTTGGACGAGTTGAACGTTGTCGACTACGGTGATGCACCGGTGCATCCGCTGAGCATGGAAGCCTCAATCCCCGAGGTTCGGAATTTCGTAGCCGAAGTCGCGGGCGTAGAACTGGAGGATGGTCGGCGCACGATCCCGATCATCATCGGCGGCGGGCACGCGCTGATGTATCCCGATGCCGCAGGGCTGACGGACATCTACGGTAAAGGCAACCTTCAAATCATCCATTTCGACGCCCATGCGGACCAGGCGCCGGTGGGCTTTGGCGTGTTCAACACCCACGGAAACCCGGTGCGGCGACTGATCGAGGACGGCCTCATCACCGGCAACGACGTCGTGCAGATCGGCCTGCGCGGTCCGAACTCCACTGATCTAAGCGGTGTCGCCTGGAATCGCGAACAGGGTCTGCGCTATCACATGCAGATCGAGATCGACCGCAACGGATGGGGTCCGACGCTCGAAACCATCCTTCAACAGGCCAAGGCCAACGGCAAACCTGTCTTCCTTTCGTTTGACATCGATGTGGTCGACCCGGCGTTCATCCCCGGCACCTCGACCCCGGAACCGGGCGGCATGTACATGCGCGAGGTGTTGCCGGCGATCCGCCGCATGTGCCACGAGCTGAATCTTGTCGGAATGGAGATTGTCGAACTGCGCCCCGAGCGGGATCCGGGCTATACCACCATCTTGAACTCCAAGGCCGTGCTTCGCCAGTGCCTGAACGGGTTGGCGATGAAGAAACGGGGTTTCCCGGACGACTACATCAACCCCGAGATTCTGGACGACGATCAATGACGCCAGCCGGGGTGAGAAAGGCGAATGTGGCAGGCATGCTCCGGCACCTGTCGCGCGAACCTCTGGTCGGTTTCACGATGATGGCGCTTGCGATCTTTGGCTTTGACGCCATGATCGGCGAGCCCGAGCAGGAAACGATCGTACTCTCTCCCGACTCCGTCGAACTGCTGATCGACAACCGCGCAGCCATGCTGGGCCGCGACCTGACGCAGGAGGAACGCCAGCAGATCTTCCAGAATCTTGCCGACCAGGAGGTGCTGGTGCGAGAAGCGGTCAAGCTGGGCCTCTACATGCACGATCCGATTACCCGCAAACGCATGATCGACCAGATGCATTTCCTGATGGCGAAACGCGCGCCGGACCCGACGCGCGAAGATCTCGAACGCCTGCGAGCGGAACGGCCGGATCGCTATCTCTATCCGCGCACGATCAGTTTCGAGCATGTGTTTTTCATGGCGGACCCCGAACCGGCACGGCAATTGCTCCTTGACCTGACCGATGGTGCTGCCGTTCCGGACGGCGCGGGCGACCGGTTCTGGCTTGGCCAGCAACTGGAAGAGTATACGATTTCGCAGCTACTGACCCTGCTGGGCCATGACTTCGTGCAGAGCCTTAACAGATTGGAACCCGGCACCTGGGCCGGTCCGGTCCGATCGGCCCGCGGGTGGCACGTGTTGCGTATCATTGCTTTCCACGATCCCAAACCCCTGCCGGATCGCGAATTGCAGCGCCGATTGCGCGAGGATTGGGAAGCCGCCTATCGAAGACAGACCTATGACGCGCAACTGGCCGACATGCGGCAACACTATCGCGTCGATCTGGCAGATACGCCGCCGGACGACGTTCGGAATGTCTCCGAACTGGTACTTGGCACGGTCCGGCCGGGACGCCAACCGTGAGGCCGCTCTTCTTTCTTGTGGCGTGCCTAGCGCTTCTGGCCGCCCCTCTGTCCGCCCATGACCTGGGGCTGGCGCAGGTTGAACTGACGCGGACCGAAACCGGAGACATGTCGTTGAGTGCCAAGCTCTCTGCCACGGTCCAAGCCACAGACCCGGTGGTCGCGCCCGCCTGCACGTCCAGCCACGCAATCGCTCGCGATGCACCGGGCGGCAATCAACGCGTTCGCTGGATCATCGCGTGCCCCGGCCTCGGCGAGTCGACAGATGTTCTGCTGCCATGGGCCTTGCAGGCCGCGATGGTGACGCGGCTCGAACCCGGCGGGCAGGCCACCAGCAAATTGATTCAAGCCGGCCCGGACGGCATACGGTTGTCCTTGACTGGGGCCGGGGGCCACCCCCCATCCTTCTGGACCGCGCTTGTCGGATATACGTCCCTGGGGATCCAGCACATCCTGATCGGACTGGATCACATCGCCCTGCTTGTCTGTCTGGCGCTGCTGGCCAGCGGGTGGACGCTGGTGCGCTTGGCAACGGCCTTTACCACCGGGCATTCACTGACCTTGTGTCTGGCTGCGTTCGACATCCTGCGGGTCCCGGCCGGTCCAATGGAGGCGGTGATCGCCCTGTCGGTTGTCTTCCTCGCCCGCGACGTGGTGCTGGGTCGTCGGCTCGGCCGGCGCCATACCGCGCTGCTTGCCGGGGTCGGCTTGGTTCACGGCTTGGGTTTTGCCAGTGTCCTGGGCGAGATCGGCCTGCCGAACACGGCGCGGATTTCTGCGCTGCTCGGGTTCAATCTCGGAGTCGAGATCGGTCAGATCCTTGTATTGTTTGCCTTGATCCAAGGCAGCGCCGTTCTGGCTCGCCTCGTGCAGCTTCCGGAACGCGCCGGCGGGCTGGTCGCCGGGGCTGCCATAGGCAGCATCGCCGCCTTCTGGACGCTGGAGCGTGTCATGTCCCTCGCCTGACACGCGGCAAGTATCTTTCAAGAGCGCAAGAGATTTTCGCTAGAGAAAAACAAGAAAAGCCGCTGGCGGGGCGCTGTCAAAGCAAACCGGCTTGAGGCGGGGAGAGCGGTTTTGTAGCTTCCGCCCATGACCAAGCGATCGCCGTTTCGCTACTTCAAAACCAGCCCGGAAATCATCCGCTTGGCAGTAATGCTGTACATCCGATTTCCGCTCTCTTTGCGAAACGTCGAGGATCTTCTCCATGAACGGGGCATCGACGTGAGCCACGAAACCGTCCGGTTCTGGTGGCATCGGTTTGGTCCGATGCTTGCGTCCGAAATCCGAAAACGTCGCGTGATGATGATGCAGTCGAGCCAATGGCGATGGCATCTCGACGAGGTGTTCGTGAAAATCAATGGGGAACGTCACTATTTGTGGCGGGCCGTAGATCACGAAAGTGAGGTCTTGGAGAGCTTTGTGACAAAGACCCGGGACAAGAAGGCGGCGTTGAAATACTTAAGGAAGGCAATGAGAAAGCACGGACGGCCTGAGACGATTGTTACCGATCGTTTGCGCTCGTACGGCGCTGCTCTGAAGGAAATCGGTACAGCGGATCGGCAGGAAACAGGGCGCTGTTAAAACAGCAGGACCGAGAATTTGCACCTGCCATTCCGACGACGAGAACTGGAGATGCAGCGATTTAGGCGCACGCGAAGTTTGCAGAAATTCGCCTCCGTTCATGCTTCCGTCTGCAATTAACTCAATCAGGAGCGCAGCCTCACCTCCCGAGCCAACTTCAAGCAAAACCGCGCCGCGGCTCTCGCCGAGTGGTGCGGTCTCTGCGCGGCATAAGGGGCAGCAATACTGTCCTTGCAGAGACTGGTTCGCATTAGTCCGGCAGCACCCGTCTAACAGAACCGCTGCTGGGATCGGGGCCCCCATTGATGGGGTCACCCCGGCCCTTTCTGGAAGGTTGGGTGCCGACGTCAGACAAGCCGCCCCATGAAGCTAGGATTGCTTTCCTCCGGTTCCTACGGCGGCGGGGTCCTGAACATCCCGGCCTAGTTCGGCCAGATCGGAGTATCTGTCCCCGATGCGGTGATGCGGTCGTCCGCGTGTTGCGGCCCCCAGCGCGACCACCAGCTCGTTACTGGCGGGTGCGTCATAGACCGAGAATTGCACCGTCAGATAATGCGACCTGCGGCCGGTATCGTGCTTGTCCATCAGCGGGATCTGGATTTGCGTATTTGCGGGTCCCCGCGTGTTGGTAAAACCGAGATAGCTTTTCGCACCCACCGCCTCACGATAGAAATTGCCGAACTTCAGCGTGTGGATCAGCGCCGAAGCATGCTCGACCTCACAATTCGTTCCCGAGATGCAAGCCTTGCCATAGGCCTCGATCGCCTCGCCCGATCCGGCCAGAGCGATCAGACGGTCGGTCAGGAGTTTGCCCAGAACCGGCGCCATGCGGCGGATCTCGGGCGAGAGATCCTCGACAAAGCCGCGCCCGGCCCAGGGGTTGGCCACCACCGCCGCGACCCCGATCATGCGCAGGACCGGGTCGGCGGCCCGGCCGCCCTCGGTGTGGATATCCTCGTCAAACGTGACCACTTTTCTCAGTTCCGGAAGCATCTGGGTTCTCCTGTCAGACGGTGTATTCGGTGTGATCGGAAATCGAATGGACGACGCCGCTGCTCTCGGTGCCGTGGTAGATGCCAAAACTGCCATGGCGATATTCCCGCTGATATCGCGCCAGCATCGAGCGTTCGGTGCTGCTGGCGACTTGTTCCAGCGGCAGCGCGGCAAGGTCGTGATAGCGCATGCCCTCGGGCGCGGCACCGCTGACCGTTCCGTGATAGACGATCGAATGCGCGCCGGTCTGACTGTTCTGGAAAACGGCGTACAGGTGGTCGAGCCGGGGAGCGAGGCCGCGACCGTCCATGTACCGCACGAAACCTGCGACCGTGTTGTCGCCCAGCGGTGCCTTGGGAACCGCGAGGGTGCCGTCCGGCGCCTCCTCCAGCAGGATCCGCTCGCCATCGGCCAGGACGGCCGCGATGACACCGTTCGCATCCTTGGTCGCCGCGTCGGCCAGCCTGTTTTCCAGTCCAAGGTCGAAATAGGCGCCGTTGAAAAAGCCCAGCGGCTTGCCCTCGATCACTTCGTGCCGCAGGACGCGCCCGATCAGGATCAGGTGGTCCCCGGCATCGACCAGCCTGTGGCGGGCACAGGCAAAGGTCGCTAGCGCCCCGTCGATGAGCGGCAGCTCATACGGACCCGCATGCCAATGGGTGCCGGCGAATTTCTCGGCCGAGCGCGAGGCGAACACACCTGAGATCTCTTTCTGCGCATCCGACAGGATGTTGACCGCGAAATGCGGCGCCTGGGCAAAGACATCGCAGCTATGCGCCGTCTTGGCGAGGCAGACGAGCAGCAAAGGCGGGTCGAGCGAGACCGAGCTGAAAGAATTGGCGGTAAAGCCGCGTGGCGTTCCGTCCTTCTGCCTTGTGGTGAGCACGGTCACCCCGGTGGCGAATTGCCCAAAGGCTCGGCGCAGGTCGCGCCGGGCGCTGTCGTCGAGGGGCGCGCTGTCCACCAGCGTGTCGAGCAGCGCGTCATGCTCGCCCAGCCGCGGCGGGGCAGGCAGGGAAACCGGTGCCTGCCCGCCAAAGCGCAGCGGGTTGGCGGCAACGGTCCACGGCGCATGGCCGGGTTCGGGATGGGGAATTGTCTCCAGCATGTGCCGCGCCGCGACATGCGGATCGGCGACGATATCGGCCACGGTGTTGAGCGGACCAAAGGGCACATGGCCGCCCAGCAGATCGGCTAGTTCCGCCTTGCTGCGGGTCGCGGTCCAGTCCGAGACGATCCCGTTGATCTCGACCGAATTGGCGGAACGCCCCGCGCGGGTGGAGAAACGCTCGTCAGCGCCAAGGTCGGGGCGGTTCATGATCTCGGTCAGCTTCTGCCAGAACCTGTCATCGACAATGCCAAGTGCCACATGACCGTCGGCGGCGGGAAACACGCCGAAGGGCGCCAGCAGCGGGTGGCCGTTTCCCTCGGGGCCCGCTACCTGTCCGGTCATGTCATTCAGATAGACCATGCGCTCGCACATCGAGATCATCGCGTCATACATGGCGACATCGACGAAACGGCCCTTGCCGGTCGCCTCGGCCTCCCGCAGGGCGGCGAGAATGCCAAAGGACATCATCATTCCCGCAAAGATGTCGCCGATGCCGGGGCCGACCTTCGTCGGCGTGTCGGCATCGGGGCCGGTCATCGCCATCAACCCGCCCATCGACTGCGCCACCACGTCGTAAGAGGGCCAGTCGGCATAGGGGCTGGCCCCGGTGCGCGGGTCGCCGAAACCGCGGATGGCGGCGTAGACAAGCCGGGGATTGGCCTCGGCCAGGGATTCATAAGACAGCCCGAGGCGGTCCATCACTCCGGGCCGGAAATTTTCCAAAACTACATCCGCCGTCGCCGCCAGCCTGCGAAAGGCGGCCTTGCCCTCGGGCGATTTCAGGTCGAGACGGATGCTTTTCTTGCCCCGGTTCAAGCTGACGAAATACCCTGACCAGTCGCGGTTCGGATCGTCCTCGCGATAGGGTCCGTTGTTGCGGCTGGTGTCGCCGGTGCCGCTTTCGATCTTGATGACCTCGGCACCGTGATCGGCCAGGAACATGCTGCAATAGGGACCCGACAACATGCGGCTGAGATCCAATACCCGGAGACCTTTGAGGATCGTGCTGCTCATCCGGTCGCCCCCCTTGGCAAGCCGTCCAGGAACCGGCGCAGCGGCTTATTGACGGCCGCGGGGTCCTGGGCCAGGGCCATATGGCGCAAACCCGGCAGGACCAGCGCCTGCGCCCCCTTGATCTCGGCGGCGATGGCGCGGGTCATCTCGGGGCCGTTGCCGAAATCCTCGTCCCCGGTGATCACCAGCGCGGGGCAGGACAGCGGCGAGACCGGGGCGGTAATCTCGTCGATGCCATCGGCCAGAACCCGGTAGATCCGGTGATAGACCTCCTTGCGGTTCGCCGTGACCCAGCCGCGCACGGTGTCCATCATCGCAGGATTGGCCTGGCGGAAATCTTCGGTGAACCAGCGCTCCAGCGCCGCGTCGACCGTCGCTGCCGGGCCCTGGTCGCGGGCCTGCTCGACCCGTGCCAGGATCGCGGCCTGCGCCTCTGCGCTGCGTTGGTGAGGCGAATGCAGGATGACCAGCGCACGCGCCCTGTCGGGAAGATCCTGCGCGAACCGGCGCGCAATCATGCCCCCCAGCGAGAACCCGGCGATCACGGCGTCGACAATGCCGCAATTGTCGAGCAGGTTGCGCAATTGGCGCGAAAAGAGCGACAGGCTCGGCGCCTCGGGCGGATCCACCGAGTCGCCGTGGCCATAGAGGTCATAGCTGAGCACGCGATAGCCGTCGGCCAACGCCGGAATGGTCCATTGCCAGCAGGCCCGGTTCAGCCCCAGACCGTGGATCAGGACCACGCAGGGCGCATGTTCAGGACCCGCAAGCTCATAGGCGCTGCCATCGGGTGCAATCGGCATCAGTCCTCTCCACTCAGGGGCTTGTAGGCCATCACCTCGACCTCGACCCGGGCATCAACCAACAGGTCGCTGACGACCGCCGAGCGGGTCGGCGGGTCGTGCGGGAAGTATTCGCCATAGACCGAGTTGAAGCCGGGGAAATCGCTGCGGTCGCGCAGCCAGACCATGGCCTTGACCACATCGTCGCGGGTGCAGCCGGCCAGGGCGAGGGTGGCGGTGATATCATCGAGTACGGCGCGGGTCTGTTCCTCGACCGATCCGGTGGTCATCGGCACGCCTTTCCGCATCGGGATCTGGCCGGTCAGGAATACAAAATCGCCGGCCCGGATGGCACGCGACAGCGACAGTACCCTGCCACCGATTTCGAGAGGGCCGCCGACTACCTGTTTCTTGCTTCTGGTCACGTTCACATCTCCCTTTGCGGTCAGCCTGCCCTGACCCCCAATCCTCAACTTGAGAATTTTCGACATGTGGATGGCGATTTTTCGCACAACTCGCCGACGATTCGCCGTTTTGAATGAGACAAGTCACAAAAGGGGGGACCGACATGGCCGATATCCAGAGCTACCGGATGCTGATCGACGGCGCTTGGATCGATGCCTCGGACGGGTCGCTGTTCGACAGCACCAACCCCGCCGATGGCAAGGTGTGGTGCCGGGTTCCCGAAGCCACCGAGGCGGATGTGAACCGGGCGGTCGAGGCGGCGTATCGCGCCTTCACCTCGGGACCCTGGGCCAGGATGACGCCGACCGAGCGTGGCAAGCATCTGCGCCGACTGGGCGATCTGCTGGCGGACCGTTCCGAAGAGTTGGGGCGGATCGAGTCGGTGGATACCGGCAAGATGCTCAAGGAAACCCGCTGGCAGGCCAAGTATATCGCGGAATTCTTCCATTTCTTCGCCGGGTGCGCCGACAAGGTCAGCGGCGAAACGCTGCCCATCGACAAACCGGACATGTTCGTCTTTACCAAGCGCGAACCGCTGGGCGTGGTTGCTGCCGTGGTGCCTTGGAACAGCCAGCTTTTCCTTGTGGCGGTCAAGATTGGCCCGGCCTTGGCGGCTGGCAATACAGTGGTCCTGAAGGCTTCGGAACACGCCAGCGCGGCGATGCTGGAATTCGGGAAGCTGATCGAAGAGGCCGGTTTTCCCCCGGGGGTGGTCAATATCGTCACCGGCCACGGCGAACCCTGCGGCCGGGCGCTGACCGCGCATCCGCTGGTGGCGCGGGTCTCGTTCACGGGAGGGCCGAATGCCGCGCGCCACGTGCTGGAGAACGCCAAGCGCAACTTTGCCGAGGTCTCGCTGGAGTTGGGGGGCAAGTCGCCTTTCATCGTGTTCGAAGATGCCAATATCGAAAGCGCGGTCAACGCCTCGATCGCGGGCATCTTCGGCGCCACGGGGCAGAGCTGTGTCGCCGGATCGCGGCTCTACCTGCACGAGGATATCGCCGATGAATTCCTGGACAGGATGGTGAACCAGGCGCGCGCCATCGTGATCGGGGATCCGCTGGCCGAGGACACCCAGATGGGGCCGCTCTGCACCGCCGGGCAGCTCGAGCATATCCAGCGCGAGGTCGCCCATGCCCAATCCGAGGGCGGCACAGTGCTGACCGGCGGCAAGCAGCCCGAGGGGCTGAGCGGCCTCTACTATGAACCGACGATCATCGCCTGTCCGCGCCAGGATCTGCGCATTGTCGATACCGAGCTTTTTGGCCCGGTCCTGTGTGTGCAGCGGTTCCGCACCGAAGAAGAGGTGCTGGCGCTGGCCAATGACACCGAACACGGCCTGGCGGCCGGGATCTTTACCCGCGACAGCGCCCGCGCGCTCAGGATGGCGGGCGCCGTGCGCGCGGGGATCGTCTGGGTCAACACCTATCGCGTGGTTTCTCCCATCGCCGAATTCGGCGGCATCAAGGGGTCCGGCTATGGCCGCGAAAGCGGGTTCCAGGCGATCTACGACTACACCCGGCCCAAGACGGTCTGGATGAACACCTCCGACGAACCCATGGCCAACCCCTTTGTCATGCGCTGACCGAGAGCCCTTAGAGGAACACAGACAATGAAATTCCAACTTGCCATCAACCTGGAACGGATCGATGACAGTCTCGACATGAATGATGTCGCCCGCCACACGCTCGAGATGGTGCAAATGGCTGAAGAGGGCGGTTTCGACATCGTCTGGGCCGCCGAACATCACGCCATCGAGATGACGATCGCGCCGAACCCGTTCCAGATCCTGACCTGGTGGGCCGGAGAGACCAGCAATATCAGGCTGGGCACTGCGGTGGCCACGGCGGCCTACTGGCATCCGATCAACCTGGCGGGCGAGGCCGCGTTCCTTGACCTGATCAGCGGCGGGCGGCTGGAATTCGGCATCGGCTCTGGGGCTTACCAGCGCGAGTTCGACCGGATGAAACCGGGGCTGAAACAGTCCGATGCCTGGCGCTACATGCAAGAGATGCTTCCGGCGGTGCGCGAACTGTGGAAGGGCGACTATGCCCATGATGGCGAATACTGGCAGTTCCCGACCTCGACCTCGGTGCCCAAGCCGGTGCAGGCCGACATGCCGGTATGGGTCGCCGCGCGCTCGCCCATCACCTATGACTACGCGGTCCGCAACCGCTGCCACATCAATTGCTGGCCGTTGACTCGGCCCTTTGCCGAGGCGGAACTCTACAAGCGGCAACTGGACGAGGCCATCGCCAAGGCCGACAATGGCTGGTTGCCCCGTTTTGCGCTGATGCGCCATGCCTGCATCTATGACAATGCCGCCGACCGCCAGCAGGCATTGGACGCGATCCGGCGTCTGCTGTCGCAATTCGAGAACCTGTTCCGCAATGCCGGCGACGTGGTCAACGGCTTCCCGGCCGCGCTGCCGCTGGACCAGATCGCGGGCCGCGAGCAATACGACCCGGAGATGCTGGAGGAGAACCTGTTGTTCGGTTCGCCCGAAACCGCCATCGCCAAGCTCAAACGCTATCAGGACCTGGGGGTGAGCGAGTTCATCTACTACGCCTCGATGGGGTTGGACCATGACGCGCAGAAACGCTCGCTCAGGATGTTCTGCAACGAAGTCATGCCGGAATTCCGGTGATGGAGGAGACCCAGATGACCGAAGGGGTAAGCACACTCCGCGATGGCCATGTACTCGAGGTCACGCTGTCGCGCGGCAAGGTCAACGCCATCGACGTGCCGACTTCGCAGGCGCTGGCGGCGGCGTTTCAGGAACTGCACGAGGACAGGGAACTGCGCTGTGCGATCCTGACCGGTGGCGGTGACAGGATCTTCAGCGCGGGCTGGGATCTCAAGGCGCTGAACGCCGGCGAGATGCAGCTCGACAACTGGTGGGAGAGCGATGACTACGGGTTTGGCGGTTTTACCGGCCTGACCGAGAACTGGTCGCTAAACAAGCCGGTCATCGCGGCGGTCAACGGGTTGGCCATCGGTGGCGGTTTCGAAATGGCGATGGCCTGTGACCTGCTGATCGCCGCCGATCATGTGGAGTTCGGCCTGCCGGAAATGCCGCTGGGGATCGTGCCGGATGCGGGCGCGCTGCAACGTCTGCCCCGGCGCATTCCGCATAACATCGCCATGGAGATGTTCCTTCTGGGCCGCCGCATGTCCGCCCAGGAGGCCGCCCACTACGGGCTAGTCAACAAGGTGGTGCCCAAGGAGCGGCTGATGGATGCGGCCCGCGAATGGGCCGCCTCGATCGCCTGGTCGGCGCCGCTGGCCATGCAATCGGTCAAGGAGGTTCAGCGCGAGATCGAATGCGTGCCGCTGGAACAGGCGTTTCACAAGATGCGCACCGACCCGATGCCGACCTATCGCAAGATGCTCAGATCCGACGATGCGGCCGAAGGCGTCGCCGCCTTCGTCGAAAAGCGCGAACCCAAGTTCAAGGGCGAATGATGTATCCCGACCCTTCAGCCATCACCCGCGTCGCCAGCATCGGCGGCGGGCCCATCGGCGGCGGCTGGACCGCGCATTTCCTGGCGCGCGGCTATGAAGTCACTAGCTATCTGCACGATCCGTCCGAAGAGGCCGCGTTCCGCACCATCCTCGAAACCGCGTGGATCAGCCTGACCGCGTTGGGCCTCGCGCCGGGCGCGTCGCTGGACCGGCTGACCGTCGTCAACGATCTCGGCGCGGCGGTCGAGGGCGCGGGTTTCATTCAGGAAAGCGCGCCCGAGAATCTGGCGGTGAAACAGGCCCTCTATCGGCGTCTGGGGCGCATCGTGCCCGCGACGGTGGTGATCGGCTCTTCGACCTCGGGCCTGATGATGACCGACATCCAGGCCGAGTGCGAAACGCCCGGGCGCACGGTGATCGGGCACCCGTTCAACCCGCCCTACCTGCTGCCACTGGTCGAGATCGTCGGCGGCGAGAAAACCGACCCGGCGGCTGTTCAGTGGGCGTGCGAATTCTATCGCGTCGCGGGCAAGTCCCCGCTTATGATGAAAAAGGAAATCCCGGGCTTCGTGGCGACGCGGCTGCAGGAGGCGCTGTGGCGCGAGGCGCTGCACATGGTCGCCAATGGCGAGGCCACGCCCGAGGACATCGACATCGCGCTGATCAACGGCCCGGCGCCGCGCATGGCCAGCCAGGGGCAATGCATGGCATTTCACGTGGCCTGCGGCGCGGGTGGCATGGCCACCAATCTCGACCAGTTTGGCCCGGCGCTGAAACTGCCCTGGACCCGACTTGAGGCTCCGGAGTTGACGCAGGAGCTGCGCGACCGCATGGTGGATGGCTGCAACGCCATCGCCGGTGACCGGCACTTTGCCGACCTGGCGGCGCAGCGCGACCACGAGATTGTTGCCGTTCTCAATGCTCTTCGGGAGGCGCGAGAGGCGCAGTAGCGCGCTTCTCACCCGAATTAAGCGCGTGCAGAAAATCCGACAGGGTGCCGGGCCAGGTCGGCGCGGTCTCGTTCGAGGGCCAGGCTTCGCGATAGTCTGAGGGCCTGCGACCGAAGAACTTGCTGAACGAGTAAGAGAAATGCGACAGCGTGTTGAAGCCGGAGGCGGTGGCGATTTCCCGCACGCTGAGTTCTGTGGCGATCAGCAGGACACGTGCGTTCTGCAACCGGCGCAACAGACCGAACTGAACGACGGTGCAGCCGACATGTTTCTTGAACTGCCGCTCCAGCTGACGCTGTGACACGTCCAGCGCGGCGGCGATTTCGGGCACTGTCAGCGGCTCTTCGATGTTGCGTTCGATCAGCGTCATGGCTTGCCGCACCAGCGGCAGGATCGATTCCGTACCACGCCCCATGGTCCGGCGCTGCGAGGACGATCCCTTGCGGATCGGATTGTGCAGCATCTGGTCGGCGATCTCGCCCGAGAAACTCGCCCCGTGCGACTGCTCGATCAGCCGCAGCATCAGATCGACCCCGGCCATGCCGCCGGCACAGGTCAGGATCCGTCCGTCGATGGTGAACAGTTGCTCGACAACGGAAATCTGGTCGAATTTCTCTTGAAAGCCGTTGATCCAGGACCAATGCGTCGTGGCCTCCTTGCCATCCATCAGCCCGGCTCGGGCGACAAGATAGCAGCCAAGCTCTACCGCACAGATGCGTTCGCCTCGGCGGGCGCGCTTGCGCAGCCAAGAGGCCAGCGCCTTGTTTTGATAGTGCTCGCCGCCCCAGCTGGCCAACACAAAGACCTGATCCGCCGACGCGGTCTGTTCCGGCTCGGTGTCCAAATGCACCCGCACGCCGTTGCTGGCCCCCAAGTTCAACCCGTCGAACGAGGTCACCTCCCACGAGAACAAGCGCTCGGATGACAGGTAGTTTCCGATCCGCATGGTCTCGATCATCGTGATCAGGGTCGTCAGGTTGAACCGCGGCACCACCACGAAAACCGAATGGACCTGACCTCTGTCCTGAGGGTTCAACAAGTCGAGCTGCATGACGTTTCCCGAGGTTACAATTCTTTGCACCGTATCAGTATTTTTCGACATGAACACGTCAAATGCGGCGAATAATCGATAGTTTTCGAGGGGATCGGGCCAGCAAATTGGAGTAAACAACAGGGAAAATTCGCATGAACTACGAAGTCGTGCTGACCTGCGCCGTTACCGGCGCCGGTGACACAACCGGAAAAAGCCCGCATGTCCCGGTCACGCCCAAAGCGATTGCCGAGGCCGCAATCGAAGCCGCAAAGGCCGGCGCGGCCATCGCCCATATCCACGCCCGCGATCCGGAAACCGGCCAGGGCTCGCGCGATCCAAAACTGTTCAAGGAGATCGTCGACAGGGTGCGCGACAGCGGCACCGACGTCGTGATCAACCTGACCGCAGGCATGGGCGGTGACTGGACTTCCGACCCCGCCAATCCGGCCATGCCCGGACCGGGCACCGACATGATCGGCCCCGAGGACCGGCTGGCCCATATCGAGGAATGCCGCCCCGATATCTGTTCGCTGGATTGCGGGACGCTGAACTTCTCGGATACCGACATGATCTACATTTCCACCCCACCGACCCTGCGCCGGATGGCGGCGCTGGTGCAGGAATGGGGTGTGAAGCCCGAACTGGAAGTGTTCGACCTCGGCCATATCCGGTTTGCAAAGGCGATGATCGCCGAGGGCCTGATCGACGCGCCGCCGATGTTCCAGCTGTGCCTCGGCATCCCCTGGGGCGCGGAACAGGATGTCGAAACCATGGTGGCGATGAAATCGAAACTGCCGGCAGGGGCCAGCTGGGCCAGTTTCGGCATCGGGCGCGGCCAGATGCCGATGGCCGCCTCCGCAGTTGCGCTAGGCGGCAATATCCGCGTCGGGCTGGAGGACAACATCTATCTCGAACGTGGCGTCATGGCGACCAACGGTCAATTGGTGACCCGCGCGCGCGAGATCATCGAACGCATGGGCGCGCGCCTGCTGACACCGAGCGAGGCCCGCAACAAGCTGAAACTGCGCGGGGCGGAGGGGTAGATGGCCGACGCGTTCTCCGGTGGGAGCCTGCGGATCGAGGGGGTGTCGAAGTATTTCGGCGCGTTCCGGGCCGTCAATGAGGTCGAACTGGAAATCCGCAGGGGTGAGTTCCTGACCCTGCTTGGCCCCTCGGGCTCGGGCAAGACGACTCTGTTGATGATGATCGCGGGGTTTCTGGACATCACCAGCGGCGATATCGCGCTGGACGGAACCTCGATCGCCAACGTCCCTGCCGAAAAGCGCAACTTCGGGATGGTGTTCCAGGGCTATGCCCTGTTCCCGCACATGACGGTGCGCGACAATATCGGCTATGCGCTCAGCGTGCGCAAACGGGCTGAGGGCGAGATCCGGGCCCGCGTCGACGAGATGCTGGAACTGGTGCAGTTGCAGGATTTCGCCACGCGCAAGCCCGGCCAGCTTTCGGGTGGTCAGCAACAGCGGGTGGCGCTGGCGCGGGCGCTGTGTTTCGCGCCGCCGGTCCTGCTGCTGGACGAGCCGCTGGGCGCGCTCGACAAGAAACTGCGGGTCGAGGTGCAGGAACAGCTCAAGGACATTCACCGCCGGGTGGGGACGACCTTCATCTATGTCACCCACGACCAGGAAGAGGCGCTGTCGATGTCCGACCGCATCGTCATCATGCGCGACGGCGCCATCGAACAGGTGGGCTCGCCGCAGGAGCTGTACGAACGGCCCGCAACCCGCTTTGCCGCCAGTTTCCTGGGCAAGTCGAACTTCGTTCAACAGAACGGCGCCGTCTTCGCGCTGCGCCCGGAGAAGATCGACATTCACCTGGGCACCGGCCATCCGCAGGCCCGGCGCCGGGGCACGATCGCCAGCATCACCTATTTCGGGTCGATGCAGCGGATCATCGTCGAGACCACCCAGGCGGAACAGATCGAGGTGGATATCGACGTCTGGCGCAACCGTCAGGCTTTGCACGAGGGCGAAACCGTCGAGCTGAGCTGGCAGGACGAGGCGGCGGTGGAACTAAACGAAAGCTGAATGAGCACCCGAAGAACGCCGGTCAAGGCGTCGCAACAATCGCCCGGCAAGGCCTTGGGCATCTGACAAGGAGGACGAAATGCAAGACAAGCAATTCATGAAGGAAATGCTCACCGAAAGCGCCCATGCCTACAAGGAGGGGCGCATGGACCGGCGGACCTTTCTGGCGCTCTGCGGTGCCTCGGGTGTCGCCATGAACGCCGTGCTGGCGGGCGACGCGCAGGCGGCGGCCGACCATGTCGTGATGTGGAACTGGGGCGGCCAGTCGGTCGAATGCCACGGTTCGGCCATTGGCGATGCCTTTACCGCGGCCACCGGCAAGGGGGTGAAATTCGACACCTCCGGCCCGCTCGAAGGCAAGATCAAGGAAATGGTGGACAGCGGCAACGTGACCGCCGATGTGGCCGATGCGGACCTGTTCAACGCCGTGTCGCTTGGCCCGACCGGGCACCTGGAACCCATCGACTATGACATCGTCAGCAAGGACAAGACCCTGCCGGGCTATGCGCTGGAATACGGGGTGTCGGTGATCCTCTACGGCTATGCCTTCGTCTATGACACCGAGGCCTATGGCGACAACCCGCCCAAGGACTGGAAGGACTTCTTCGACACCGCCAATTTCCCGGGCACACGGGCGCTTTACAAATGGGCCAACGGCTCGCTCGAGGCGGCGCTGATGGCCGATGGTGTGGCTGGCGACGCGCTGTATCCGCTCGACATGGATCGGGCGCTGAACAAGATCAAGTCGATCAAGGATGACAGCATCTATTGGGGCTCGGGCTCCGAAGTGCATTCGATGGTAGTCAACAACGAGGTCACCATGGCCATCATCTGGCAGAATCGGGGGCGCAATATCGAGAACGATACCGACGGCCGTTTCAAGCTGGTCAACAACCAGGCCATGGCCATGCCCGGCGCCTATATCGTGCCCAAGGGCAACCCGGCCGGCCGCGAGGCGGTGATGCAGTTCATCGCCACCGCACAGGAGGTCCCCGCGCAGCTGAAACTGCTCGATTGCCTTGGCATGACGCCGTCGAACCCGGCGGCCTTTGGCGAAATCCCCGAGGACCAGCAGCCCTATGCGATCACCTCGGCGATGAACATCGACAAGATCGTCTACAACGACCCGACCTGGTGGGGCGAGAATGGCGGCGACGCGGTGAACGCCTTCCTCGAGGCCATCAGCTAGGACCCTGCGGCCGCGCCCGCCGCCCGCGGCGACCGGGCGCGGCCGTTCGGAACACGGACATGAACGCAGTGGCAAGACATATCCACCCCGGCTGGGCCATCGTCGCACCGCTTCTGGTGCTCGTGGTCGCGCTCTATCTCGGCCCGATCCTGAACATCATGTGGCTCAGCGTGACCGATCCCGAACCGGGGCTTGGAAACTATCGCAAGCTATATGAAAGCGACTCGCTGTTGCGGATCGTCTGGACGACCCTGCGTATCTGCGTGATCACGACCATCTTCAGCGTGTCGCTGGGCTATTCGATCGCCTATGCCATGGTGCACTGCCATCTGCGGCAGAAGAACTACATGCTCACCCTTCTGCTCGTCTCGTTCTGGATCTCGATTCTGGTGCGGACCTTTTCCTGGCTGATGCTCTTGGGGCGCAACGGGCTGGTCAACAACACGTTTGAGACACTCGGCCTGATCTCGGCCCCGATCGCCTTCATGCGCAACGAGCTGGGGGTGCTGATCGGCATGGTGCATTACATGATCCCCTATGCGGTGCTGCCGCTGCTGGTCAGCATGCAATCGCTCGATTCACGGGTCATGGACGCGTCGCGCAACCTAGGCGCCAGCGGCAGCCAGACCTTCTGGCGCATCTACCTGCCGCTGACCCTGCCGGGCATCGTCGCCTCGACCCTTCTGGTCTTCATCCTCAGCCTCGGCTTCTACGTCACCCCGGCGGTGTTGGGCGGTGGCAAGGTTCTGATGGTGGCCGAATACATCTCGGTCCAGCTACTCGTCACCTTGAAATGGGGCACCGCGGCGATGCTGGCGGCGCTGATGCTGGCGGGCGTTCTGGCCATGCTGTGGATCATGTCGCGCTTCATGAAACTCAGCGCCGTCTTCGGAGGCAGCACGCGATGAGACCGGGCCTGTTTTCCCTGTTCAACCGCGCCGGCGCTTGGGTGCTGCTGCTGTTCCTGGTGACGCCGGCGCTGATCGCCATCCCGGTCTCGCTGACGCCCAAACGGTTCCTGTCGATGCCCGGGAACGAGCTGTCGCTGCGGCATTTCCAGCACCTTTTCACCAGCGAGGAATGGCTGTCGAGCTTCTTTCAAAGCGGGGTCATCGCGCTGTCGACCTCGGTGCTGGCCACGTTTCTGGGCACACTCTGTGCCATTGGCCTGTGGCGTGTCTCGTCGAAATACAGCGAGCTTGTCCGCGCCTTCCTGCTGCTGCCGCTGATCATTCCGCAAATCATCTCGGCCATGGCCTTCTACCGGCTCTGGATTCCCCTTGGCCTGCTGGACAGCTATCTCGGGCTGATCCTGGCCCATACGATCCTGGCCGCGCCGATGGTGCTGATCACGGTCAGCGCCTCGCTTGCCACATTCGATCCCCGGCTCGAGCAGGCGTCAAAGAACCTGGGAGCATCGAACTGGACCACCATGCGGCGGGTCATCCTGCCCTCGATCCGGCCAGGAGTCTTTGCCGGGGCGCTCTTTGCCTTCATCCTGAGTTGGGACGAGATCGTCGTGACGCTCTTCATCTCCAAGTTCAGCGTCTACACGCTGCCGCGCCGCATGTGGAACGGGATCCGCGAAAACACCGACCCGACCGTGGCCGCCGCGGCCGTAGTTCTTATCGCGATCACGATCATCGCCTTTGTCGTCTCGGCCATCCTGTCGCGGCGCAACGCGGGTGAGAGCAGAAGCTGAGAAAGGTTCCGAAATGTACATGGAAACCAGCCACGAGCACGAATTGCTTACAGCCACGGTCCGCAAGTTCGTGGAAACCGAAATGATGCCGCACGAGGACGAGGTCGACCGGCTGGGATATGTCCCCGAAGAGATTGGCCGGCGTATCGAGGCAAGGTCCCACGAGCTTGGCCTTTTTTCCTGCAACCTGCCCGAAGAGGTCGGCGGCGGCGGTCTTGACCTGTCGGCGCAGCGCATCATCGAGCAGGAATACGGCAAGACCACCCACGCCCTGCACAGCTGGGCCGCCCGCCCGACCGAGATCCTGCTGGCCTGTGAGGGCGACCAGCGCGAGAAATACCTGCTGCCCAGCGTGCGCGGCGAGAAGCGCGAATTGTTCGGCCTGACCGAACCCGATGCCGGGTCGGATGCGATGGCGATGAAATCCAACGCCCGCCGGGATGGGGACGACTGGATCCTGAACGGCTCCAAGCATTTCATCTCGGGCCCCTGCATGCCCGATTTCGCCATCGTCTTTGCCGCCACCGGTGCGGATGACACACCGCGCGGGCCGCGCAAGCGCGTCACCGCCTTTCTGGTGGATGTCGGCACGCCCGGATTTGTCTGTCGCGAAGGCACGAAATCGGTCAGCTATCGCGGCTACAAGACGTTCGAACTGCATTTCGACAATGTCCGTCTTGGCCCCGGCCAGGTCCTGGGCGAAGAAGGCAGGGGCTTCGAGATCGCCGGTCAGTGGCTGGGCATGGGGCGCATCTGGGTCGGGGCGTCCTGCTGCGGCAAGGCCGAGCGCATTCTGGACATGGCGACCGAATGGGCCGCCAGCCGCCGCCAGTTCGGCAAGCCGATCGGCGCGTTCCAGGCAACCGGGTTCCGGCTGGCGGACGGGGCGATGAACCTGCGCGCGGCCAACCTGATGGTGACGGACGCGGTTGCCCGCCATCAGGCCGGCCGGATCGCCGATCAGGATGCGGCGATGGTCAAGGTCTTCTGCTCGGAAATGCTGGGCCGGATCGCCGATGACGCGGTGCAGATCTTTGGCGGCATGGGGCTGATGGAGGAGTTGCCGGTTCAGCGTCTGTGGCGGGATAGCCGGCTGGAACGGATCTGGGACGGAACCAGCGAGATCCAGCGCCATATCATCACCCGCTCGATGCTGAGGCCGCTTGGTGCATGAGACTGGCGCAGCGTGAGAATTTCCAGCGCCTGCTGACACCGCGCCATATCGCGTTCATTGGCGGGCGCGATGCGGCGATTGCCATCCGCGAGGCGCGCCGGCGTGGCTTTGCCGGGCAGATGTGGGCGGTGAACCCCAAACGCGACAGGCTGGAAGGGGTGCCCTGCGTGCCGACCATCGCGGATCTGCCCGAGGCACCCGACGCGGCCTATCTGGCCATTGCCGCCGGTGCGGTTACCGAAGCGTTGGCGCAATTATCGGCGATGGGCGCGGGTGGTGTTGTCTGCTTTTCCGCCGGGTTCAAGGAAACCGGTGACGCCGCCGCGGAACAGGCGCTGATCGAGGCGGCGGGCGATTTGGCGTTGGTCGGACCCAATTGCTATGGTCTGATCAACTATGTGGGCAATTCCGCGCTGTGGTCATTTGAGCACGGCGGCTGGTCGCCGGGATATGGCGCGGCGATCGTCACCCAATCGGGCATGTTCTCGTCGGATATCACGATGAGCCAGCGTTCGCTGCCAATGGCCTACATGGTGTCGGCGGGAAATCAGGCGGTTCTTGGGCTCGAGGACTACCTCGACGCCTTTGCGACCGACCCGGCGGTGCGCGCCATCGGCCTGCATATCGAGGGGCTGCAGGATGTCGCCCGGTTCGAACGCGCCGCGCTGCGCGCGCTGGAACGCGGGCTGCCGGTGGTCGCGCTGAAATCCGGCAGATCCAGGATCGGGGCCGCGCTGACGATCAGCCATACCGGCTCGCTGTCCGGGGCGAACGAGCTTTACGAGGCGCTTTTTGACCGCTGCGGCGTGATCTCGGTGACCAACCCCTCGCAATTTCTGGAAACGCTCAAGCTATTGTGCGTGACCGGCGCTCCTCGGGGTGCGCGGGTGGCGGGATTCACCTGTTCGGGCGGCGGGGCCACGATGCTGGCCGATCACGCCGAAAAGATCGGCCTGAGCTTTCCGGCCATCGAAGGTGCGGATCGCGCCGGGCTGAAGGCCCTGCTGCCCGAGATCGCCACCGTGTCCAATCCGCTTGACTACACGACACCGATCTGGGGCCAGCCCGAACACACCTATCCGGTGTTCTCCCGAACGCTCGAGGCCGTGGCACCCGATTTCACGGTGCTGGTGCAGGATTACCCCGCCGCAGGACTGGACGACTCCAAGGTGTATTATCTGAACGACGCCGAGGCCTTTGCCCGCGCTGCCACGGAACGTCAGGTGCCCGCCGCGATCCTTGCCACCATTCCCGAGAACATGGATCCCGATACCCGCCGGATGCTGATCGAACAGGGGGTCGCGCCGATGCAGGGCATACACGAAACCCTGAATGCGATCCGGGATGCAGCGTGCTGGAACGCGGCACGAGCGCGGATCCTGACCTCCCCGCCTGCGCCGCTGATCCCGCCCCATGCCCCCGCCGCACTGACCGGGCAGACAGAGGATGTGGGCAAGGATTGGCTGCGACGGGCCGGTGTGCCGGTGCCCGAGGGCCGCGTCGTGCCCGCCCGAGAGGTCGGGAGCGCTGCTGGTGAGATCGGCTTTCCCGTCGCGCTGAAGATGATGAGCCGGCGACTGGCCCACAAGACCGAGGCGGGAGCCGTCGCGCTGAACATCAGGGACCAGGCCGGTCTGAAGGCGGCGATTGTGCAGATGAACGACGCGGTTGCTGCATATGACGCCGAGGCGATCAGCGACTGCTTTTTGGTCGAGACAATGTCGCCGCCCCCATTGGCGGAACTGATCCTGACCTTGCGGCGCGATGCTCAATTCGGGCATGCGCTGGTGCTTGGCAGCGGTGGCGTTCTGGTAGAGCTTCTGGGCGACGCGGTGACATTGCTTCTGCCGTGCAGCGACGCGGATGTACGGCGCGCATTGGAGGGGTTGCGCTCGGCAGCGCTCTTGCGAGGTTATCGCGGGCGTCCAGCAGCCGATCTGGCACGGATCGCCCGCGACATTCATGCGCTCACTCAAGCCTATCTGGCGGACTGCGCCGAGATTGCCGAGATCGAGATCAACCCGCTTTTCATCTTTCAGGACCGGATCGCTGCGGTGGACGTGCTCCTGCATCGCGAGGCCCGTTGCTGACCATGCTCTCCCGCATCCCGAACCCGGACCTTTCCGTCGACCACACCAACAAGCAACGCTGGAACCGCCCGGCCCATCGGCGCCACGGGTTTCACAACGCGCATCGCCTGTTCCGCCGGGCATTGATGGTCAGGTCACGTACGGTCCTGCCGCTCGAACCGGCACCGATCGACCTGCCGGCAGAAGTAACCGAACTGCGCGCGTTGCTGGACCACCCGGCATTTTCCGCCTTCTGCTGCCTGAGGGGCGGCACGCTCGTTCACGAGGCAGCGGCCAGCGATTTCAGCCCCGTAGCCCCCCATTCGATCCAGTCGGTCACAAAGCTGCACATGCATCTGATTGTCGGACGGCTGCTTGCGCAAGGCCTCTTGTCTCTGGATGCGCGGGTGGCGGATTATCTGCCAGGAATTGGCAGCGGCTATGCCGAAGCGCCGGTTCGCGCCGTTCTCGACATGGCGGTTCACAACGATTTTTCAGAGGATTACTCCAATTCGCAGTCGGACTGCTACGCCGAGGAAATGGCGCTCGGCTGGCGGCTTCCGCCCGGTGGCGCCCCGGAGCCAAGCCTGGCCGAATTCGCCGCGCGTGTCACCGGCTACAAACCCGGGCCGCAACCGGACCGAGCCGACTACAAGTCGGCCAACACCGACGTTCTGACGTTGATCGCGGCGGCGGCGTCACCGGTGCCCCTGGCAAAGCTGATTGAAGAGATCGCCGACGCCGCCGGCTATGAGGGCGCGTTTCACATCAGCCTGAGTCCCGAGAACCTTCCCGCGTTTTCCGGAGGAGGCTGCCTTTGTGCGCGCGATCTGGCACGGTTCGGACTGCTGTTTGCTGGAATGTCCGGCGACGCAAGATACCCGAACAAGGGCTTCCTGAACGATTGCCTCGACCGCCCCGCGCCATCGCTTGAACCTCCGAGGGACTGGCTCAGGTACTCGGGCCACATGATGACCGATGGCCGTCTTCTGGGTCATGCCGGATATGGCGGCCAGTTCCTGATGGTCGATTCAGCCTCCGGGACCTCCTGCGCTTTTCTCAGCGTGCTTGAAAACGAAGACGGGTACGATCAGGACTACATGTCCCGGGTGGCCGATTGTCTGAGGAAACTGTGCAAGTTCCTTGAAGAGCTCCCCAAGTGTTCTTGATCCGGCAAGCGCATTGGCGTCAGGATCTGTGATTTGCGCAGCTCTACGGTGTTTCCCTTGAGGGTTCAAGGATCTCTCCGGGCGCTGTCAAAGCAAACCAACTTCAGGCGAGGAGGGCGGTTTTGTAGCGTCGCGCCATGATCAAACGATCGCCTTTGCGCTGTTTCAAGAGCACTGTCAGAGAGATGTCGCTTGAGACGGGCAGGGCGGTTTCGTAGCGTTTTGCAATTACGAATCCGAACCCGTTTCGCTATTTCCGATTCACCCCGAGATCATCCGCTTGGCGGTGATGATGTGCGTTCGGTTTCCGCGTTCGCTTCGGAATGTGGAGGATCTTCCAAATGAGCACGGTATCGGCGTTAGCTGTTGATTGGTGCGGTTTTGGTGGCAACGGTTTGGGCCGAAATCTGCGGCTGAGCTCCGAAGGAAACGCGTCCAATAACTGCACGCTTGTTCGAATTGGCGATGCCACATGGATGAGATGTTCGTGAAGATCAACGGTGAGATGCACTACCTCTGGCGCGCCGTTGACCACGAAGGTGAGGTCCGGGAGGGCTTCGTCACCAAAAAGCGGGACAAGAAGGCGGCGCTGAAATTCTTAAGGAAAGCAATGCGCAAGCACGGACGGCCTGAGACAATTGTTACCGATCGATTGCGCTCCTATGGCGCTACTCTGAAAGAAATTGGTGCATCGGAACGGCAGGAAACGGGAAGCTGGTTAAAAAAATATCGGGCCGAGAATTCGCACCTGCCATTCCGTCGACGCGAACGGGCGATGCTACGCTTTAGGCGGATGCGAAGTTTGCAGAAATTCTCCGCCGTCCACGCCTCGGTCTACAACTGGTTCAACGCGGCGCACAGCCTCACCTCCAGATCAAATTTCAAGCTGAACCGCGCGGCTGCTCTCGCCGAGTGGGCGGTCTCCGCGCAGAATATGCGACAGCGATCCTGCCCTTGGTGAGACTGGTTAGAATCCGTCAGGCAGTACCGCACCCATGCCTGCCTCACTTCAGTGGTGTTTGTTGACCCGAAATTGTGCCACGATTCCCGCGGGTTGTCGTGTCCATTTCCCATCCGGGACGATCCAACAAGCACACCCAGGGCGCGGTACTGGCGGGTGTCTCTGTTGGGCGTATTGGCGGGCTTTGTCAGAGAAATTTGCCTTGAGCTGGGCAGGGCGGTTTCGTTGCGTCTATCGATGATCAAGCGCAGCCCCTTCCGCTATTTCCGAGCCTCGCCCGAAATCATCCGCCTGGCGGTGATGATGTATATCCGGATTCCGCTGTCGCTTCGGAATGTGGAGGATCTCCTACGCGAGCGCGGCATCGACGTTGGCCATGAATCCGTACGGTTCTGGTGGCAGCGGTTTGGGCAGAAGTTTGCGGCTGAGATTCGCAAGAAGCGCGTTGAAAACCTTCGCTCGTATTCGAGTTGGAAGTGGCATCTGGACGAGATGTTCGTGAAGATAAATGGAGGGCCGTGGACCACGAAGGCGAGGTTCTGGAAAGCTTCGTGACGAAGACACGCGACAAGAAATCCGCGTTGAAATTCTTAAGGAAATCAATGAAGCGCTATGGTGGGCCTCAGATCATTGTGACCGACAAGCTTCGGTCCTACGGTGCTGCAACGAAGGACATTGGCAATGCCGTTACGCAGAAAACTGACCGCTGGCTGAACAATCGAGCGGAGAATTCTCACCTGGCATTCCGACGACGGCGACGGGCGATGCAGCGCTTCCGTAGAATGCGAAGTTTGCAGAAATTCGCCGCTGTTCACTCGTCCGTCTCATACCATTTCGATCAGGAGTGCCACCTCTGTACCCGGGCAAACTTCAAGCTGATCTGCAACGCAGCTCTTGCTGAGTGGCGTCAACTCTGTCCCCCTAGGGTCAGGATTCATAACCAGTAGATGACGGTTGCTGCGAGGGCGATGGCTGAGAGGAAGACTTTCGGACAGCGATCATAACGTTTTGCCACGCGCCTCCAGTCCTTGAGCCTACCAAACATGATCTCAATACGGTTGCGCCGTTTGTATCGGCGCTTGTCATACTTCACGGTTGTCTTGCGTTGCTTTCGACCCGGGATGCAGGCGCGTATCCCTTTGTCTTTCAAGGCGTCCCGGAACCAGTCTGCATCATAGCCACGATCCCCGAGCAGCCAGTCCACATTTGGTATGCTGCTGAGCAAAGCCCGAGCACCGATGTAATCGCTGACTTGCCCCGCGGTGACAAAAAGGCTGAGCGGCCGCCCTTGGCTGTCACAGATGGCATGCAATTTGGTATTCATGCCGCCCTTGGTTCGGCCAATCAGGCGACCACGCCCCCCTTATTCGCGGCCATGCTGGTCGCAGTACGGTGTGCCTTCAGATAGGTCGCATCGATCATCACGGTCTTTTCCTCGCCGTGTTCGACAGCCAGGCCGACCATCATCTGGGCGAAGATGCCTTTCTCGCTCCAACGTTTCCACCGGCTGTAGAGCGTTTTGTGTGGCCCGTAGGCTTCGGGCGCATCTCGCCACCTTAACCCATTGCGGTTGATAAAGATAATCCCGCTCAGTACCCTTCTATCATCGACCCGTGGTCTGCCGTGCGACTTCGGGAAGAAAGGGGAACGCTTGGCCATCTGCTCATCGGTCAGCCAGAAAAGGTCGCTCTTATCACCGCTCCGTTTTCCGAACTGTGAATCATGCAGCGCTTTCAAAATCAATGCATCTTGACCCTTCTGTATCTGACCTTTGCTAATCTGCCCCCGTCACCGCCCTGGGCCTAGGGTGATGACGGGGCGGTGTTTGGCGTCTGAGCCTTGTGGCATTGACCACGTTTGTTGGCGTGCCAGCACCGTCTCTCTTTATCGTCTCGAACAGTTGAAAGCGGCCGATCAGGACCGCGGAGCAGAAGGAAGAGAGCATGAATATGGTAGCATAAGGGCAGATTATCGGAATAGATGTCTCGCGCGATTGGCTGGACATCCATTGCCTGCCCGACGGCCATCGGCTTCGATTTCCGAATACGGCTGAAGGTCACGCGCGACTGACAGATGTCGCCACTGAAAGGCGTGCTTTGGTTTGCTTTGAATCCACAGGTGGGCAGGAGTGGCGACTATGGGCGGCCCTGGACACAGCAGGTATCCGCACCCGGCAATTGCCGCCCGCACAGATCAAGGCCTTCGCTGCCAGCTGTGGCACACGCGCCAAAACGGATCGGATCGATGCCGAACTGATTGTCCGCTTCATGGCCTTCCGCCCGGAGGCCGGGCGGTGTCTTCCACATGAGAAGTTACGCCTTCTCAGGGCCTTGACTTCAAAGCGTGGACAGCTTGTCGAAACACGCAAACGGCTCCTTGCGCAAATCAAAGCACATGGAAAGCTCGGAACAGCCGACCTCTTTGATGACATGAACGATGCCCTCAAAACGCTCCTCGATGGCCAGATTGCCGAACTGGAAATGCGAATGGACCGGGTTATCGCGGCCGATGTTGAGTTGGCTGAGACCGCGAAAATCCTGCGCTCCATTCCGGGGATCGGCCCGGTATCCAGTACGATGCTGATCGCCGAGATGCCCGAACTCGGCCAGATCTCTGGCGAACAGCAGGCCGCCTTGACCGGGCTCGCGCCAATCGCCCATGACAGTGGGACCTTGCGCGGGAAACGAGCCATTGGCGGTGGACGACGCTTGTTGCGTCATGTGATGTTCCAGGCCGCGCTGGTTGCGGCTCATCACAACCCGGCTCTGAAAGTCTTCGCTGATCGCCTCCGCGCGGCTGGAAAACCGCACAAAGCCATTATCACCGCCGTTGCCCGAAAACTCGTCACAATGGCAAATGCTCTGTGCAAATCCCGCCAATGTTGGGGTTCTCAACGCGTATGAGGAATACAGTTGCTAAGTTCCCGGGGTTATTGAGAAAATGAGATTGGTCGGAAGCGGTTTGGCAGCACCCTCTGGGAAACTGACCCATTTTGCGCTGGGATTGTCACCTAATTGCTCCAAAATTTGAGGAAGAAGGCGTCCAAAATGAGAAATTCGTTTAATCGATTTCAATGCAGCCGGGTTCGCCCAGATTGATCTCGCAGCGCTTTATTCGAACGTTCTTGTTCGTCGCATGCGAAGGTAGGCGCTCCTCGCGTTGGACATTTCCTCGCGCGACCATCCCTTGACGCTCGGATCCTGCAAAAGACAGTCCGGGAAATCCAGCATGTCGACAATATGCCCCAGTCGGACCCCGGAATCGTGCGTTAATTCGGCAGGCGACCCTGTTTTCAAGAAATCATGGTAGATTTCCCAGAACATGGCAGCCTGTGCCAGTTCGCGATGCCGTGCACCTGCCTCGGGAAGCTTGAACATCAAGGAAAGAAATGCATGAATCGAATTGATCCGGGCGTCGGAAGATCGCGAATACGACAAGTGCCGGGTCGAAGTGCGATCCCGAATCCAGCGATATGTAATCTTCTTGGTTAGTGAGATCGAGCGACTTGCTGCAAACAACTGTTGATTGAACAGCCGGTCTTCACCCAGAAGAAGCGTTTCATCGAACCGAATTCCCGTTTCTTCAAGGTATTTCCGATCAATCAGCATGTTCCAAGACGTATAAAGAAATACAAGGCTCGGCATTGCCGCATACGTTACGCCGTTTATGTCCGGCTGGTGATACTGGTCGAAAGTATTGGGCGAACTGTCACCATTTTCGAAGCAAAACATATGTGAACCACGGACTACTTCGGATCGATTTCGAAGCGAAAGATCCAAGAGATATTGCAGCGCATCTGGAGTCAGTTCGTCATCGGCATCGGCGAACAGGAGAAATTTTCCGTTGGAGGCCTCCATACCCTGATTGCGCCGCGCAGAAGGGCCGCGGCTATCGGTGTTGTCCCACAGAATGAACCTGGAGTCCTTCCTTGCAAAATCGGAAACGATCTCTCCGGATTCGTCGTCGGAGCCATCATCGACCAAGTGCACCTCAAAACTTGGCTCATTCTGTTCGGATAGAGTGCGCAAAAACCTACCGATCCGCTCCCTTTCGTTTCTGAACGCCACAATGACCGATACGATTGGCTCGTTGCCGACAATCGGAGGGGCCGCGATCAGCCGTCCTTCTTCCGGGCATTTCTGTTGAGATTGCGCGGAAAACTGCTGCGAAATCTGGGCCCGTATTTCGTTCATGGACCGTTCAAGTTTCGTCAACGCGTCCCACGTGAATGGGTGGGTGTCGGTGTCATCGAACGGCTCCGGATGGGGAAGATTGGCGTTTTCGCGATCCATCACATAAACTGAGAGGTTCTCGTAGCGGGTAACGAGAACGGGGGCGTTCCAACCCGGAATGCGCTCAAGCATGTTATGCAGCGGCTCATGAAAATAAATGATGCTGCTCTTGGGCACGGGGTGATCATAGCCTGAAACCACGATTCGCTGGGAGGCGCAGGAGACAAGGGTGTCGATCAGTGCTTTCGCGGCTTTTTGACTGGGCGCATGAATGAGAACTTCGAAACAGATCGCTGCGTCGGCAACCGGCCCGGCAGAAGCGTCTACCGGAGCTAGCTGGAAGGACCAGTCCGGCCGTTTCTGTCGTGCAATTTCCAGCGCCTGTGGCGCTTCATCGACGCCAAGATAGCTGCGAAAGGAAAGGAAACGGCAAACCTCGAGGTCCCCGCAGCCAAGATCTACGACTGACAAATTGTGAGCGACCACGTACCGGTTCAGGACCTCGCGCTTGATGGTCTGGTAGATGCCACGGGAGCCCACTCCGCTGCCAAGTTGCGGGTTGGACCGGTAGCGATAATCCCAGAAATAGCCGTTCCGGTGGTGCCTACGGATGGTTTCGCGCAATTCGGCGAACACAGCGTCGTTGATATCGGGAAAGACGTGCCGATCGGGTTGCGAGGACGCGCCGAGCCTTGCCTGCAAGGGAAAAATGTCTGCAGGCGGCGGTGTCTCAGGAGACTCCTGGCCTCGGGTGATACAGACCGCACGGCGTGATCCGTCAGAAATCGTGAATGAATGCTCTATCGTCAACTCTTGGCACGCGAGCACGATAGGCGCACCCCGGATCAGAAATCCACCTTCGGGAGAAATATCGTCGACGCCCAGCGATGGAATCTCGACAATAGAAATTTCCATTTCTTTCGCGAGCGACCAGTTCGCCCGCGCATCATGTGCAACCGCCGGATCAGGAATGACAACCTCGATCTTACTCAACTCGTTGCCCAGGAGTCTCTGCAGCGCTATCAGGCTGACCGTCGCCAAATAGAGATCCCCTGTTCCTTCAGTGATCTCGTAACTTACCAGTACAGGGCAG
The DNA here is from genome assembly GCF_005938215.1 of Ruegeria sediminis. Classification (GTDB taxonomy): domain Bacteria; phylum Pseudomonadota; class Alphaproteobacteria; order Rhodobacterales; family Rhodobacteraceae; genus Ruegeria; species Ruegeria sediminis. Next base: position 720,173 of record NZ_VCPD01000002.1, on the reverse strand, counting down.
GCAATTTCGGTCATTTGCCGCTCTTATTGCCTCTGATGCGTAAACGGACGGATTGCTCAAATCTGCGCAGAAACTCCGGGGTGCGCTTTCGTTTCTTCCTTTGCGCCAGTTTCCGGCCAACTTTGACCGCCTCTACCGTTACCACGTCGGTTGGATGCCCGTAAGGCAAAGGCAAGTGCTTCACAGAAGTTGCTAAAAGAGAATGATTTTCCAACAAGTTGACTATGTCGCCGCACGACAGGGATTTTCCCTCGTCCTGACAAACAACAGAGCTTGAGCGTTTTCTTGTCGGAAGTGCAACAAAAACAGTCCCGCCCGGCTTCAACAAGCTGGAAACCCGTTCAATGAGCCCTGCATTGATCGTCCGCGCATCGACATCCGGCAACACGACAATAAAATCGAACTGCTCAATGTTTCTTTGATCTGCATCGGTGGAAGTGGTCGCAGCATCGCTTTCCAGGATACCTGCATTGACGGCTGTGCCGTCCGTGGCGGACTGGTTCGACGCGAAACGAATGGCACCTCGCAAGTCAAGGGCAGCCTCAAAAACACTGTGGTTAGCCTTACCGGCGAACAAGCAGATCCGACAGCCGTGCAACTGTTCCGGAAGGCGTTTCAGTATACGGATCTCCGCCGCGCATCCAGCGTCGGGCGACCACCTGTCCACAGTCCTCTTTCCATCCAGCCAAGCATACAACCGCTCGACGCCGGAACCGAGCAGTCGGGTCGCATCGGTTACCTCGCGCTTGGAAAACGCGAGAATAGCCCTGCGGCCGGCAAAGACGCCCAGTTCGAGCATGTCTTGAAACATTCCGGTTCCTGCAAGGGCACTCGCCGCGTCAACTTGCGCGGCACCTTCGGCGTTCCAGATCGGGTCGCTTGGCGGCTCCGCCAGTACCAGCAGTCGGTTGGCCGTCAAGTCACCCAGTAGTTTGGCAGCGTCTTCCGGATTGCCAATGTCCTCCACGAATCCGCGAAAATCGAGACAGAGGACAAGTTCTGCCCGATCGTCTGCCTCAGGCAAGGCCTCGATGAACAGGGCATCGATCCCCCGTCTTCTTGCGAGCCCAATTTGCGTCGGGCGCGTATCGAAGCCGCGGTAGTACTTCAGGTCCAACCCCTCGACGTGGCGGGCTGTTGCACATCTTACATCTAGTACTGTCTCGGCCGTGCTTATCCCTGCCGCTTTCAACAACGTATGCAATTGCGCAGCGTTTTCCGTGGTCATCGAAAAGTCCTTCTCCAGCGGCCGCCAGCTATTGAAAGGCTTATTTTTCGCACAGTCCTTATCAATACCAAGACCGCGGGCATCGAGACAGGCGTTGACCTTAGCCGATACGATGTCCACTACCCGGATCCCGTTCAGGCCGAGCATACCGTCTTCGCCCAGGTTGTTGTGAAAGTGGATCGCGTGGGGCCTCTCGACAGATTTCAATCTTGCAGCAGGGTACCGCACATGTATCGGAAAGTTGAATCTTTCATCAAGTGTGTGGGCGTGTATGGCTAGTTCCCGCATTGCGAAATAGAAGGAAATCTGGTCGACATGCCATAGAAAGTCGCCCAGGATTTCTCTGGCCTTGCCGCTTTCCAGCAGACGTGTAGCCCATTCCTGCCAGACCGAACCGAACTCTTTCAGAAGGGGCACAGGAAGCCCGTAGACCCCGCCGTTGAAATAACCTTTAGGCATCGGTTCCATCGCGAGCGTATCGAACGCGAGCGGCGTGGGCGCCCCGATCTGAAAGTGCGTCATAAGACGGGACATGATCGCCAGAGGCGGATTGCAGAAATCGACCGTCTTTCCAAGTGCGAAACGCCCGCCATTTTCAAAGGCAATAGCGGCTTCATGCTTGATAGCAGGCAGGAAGCTGCCGGTCATGGCGATATCACAGTCGTTCATGATCAGAATATCGGCGTCGTACTCGGCTGGACTCAACGGCTGGGCAAGTTTGTTGCAGTGTTTTCCGTCGCCGAAGCGCTCAATTTCCACGATTTGGACTCCGAGCCGCGCTAGCGGCTCCAGAACCGCCAAATCCGGCTCGACGGTATGTACAAAGATCTGGTTGGGCTCGATCTTTTCCATTCCGAGCAAAGAGTTGGCCCAGATCAACGCTGCACGTTCAATGGCGTCGTTGCGGTCGACAACGCAAGTGAACGCTACTCTGGGGTCGCCTCGGCTCATTCTATCCCGAAATATTTCTTCTTTATTATCCATCACTTGAAGTGGTTTTGAGTAGTATGAAAAGCTTTCGGGCCAGCGTCGGCGGTGTCTTGCCACACATCTATTGAAGTAGCTGTAGGGGCTGTGTAGAGAGTTAGCAACCCTCAATGGGAACCATTCCGGCCACTCTCTCTTCCGGTTTTCGAGTGACGGACAGAAGTGCGGAGCGTTGAATGACGGGGCTGATCGTTGCCGGTTTTCACCGAAGTGGAACCTCGTCCGTGGCGCAGATGCTCGACAGCTACGGGATTTCGCTGGGGGACGAACTCATGGCTGGAAATGAATTCAACAAGTTCGGTCATTTCGAGAGCTGGCCGGTCGTTCGGTTTCACGATGAGGTTTTGGGCAGGATTGGCGCCGACTGGTCGACTCCGCTGAATGAGCCGATAACCCTGACCGACCTTGAGCGACAGTGGGTGCGCACCTACGTCGAAAAGCGAGAAACAGACAGCGGCGACTGGGCACTCAAGGACCCCCGAATGTGCCGTTTCATGCTTCAGTGGAAGGACGTCGCCCCCAAGCTGAAATTCCTGATTGTCTACCGCAGCGCGGCGGATTCCTGCCAATCCCTGAACCGGCGGTCGAACCTTCTTATGGCTCGCAGCGCAGATACCGACGCAATCTCGCGACGTTTCTACAACGAACCGGACTTGGCGCTGCGCCTCTGGATAGAGCACAATCGCGAGTTGATAGCGCTGCAGAAAGCCTTTCCGGAGGATTGTATGGTTTTGGGCCACCATCACATACTTGCTGGCTTTCCGATCGTACCTGCCATGGAGGATCAGTTTGGGATCAAACCGGCCAAGACGCCAGAGCGGGCCACGATCGATCCTGAAGCGCTCTCGAAAAAGACGCCTAACCTTCATGTGAAAAGCCAGGAGTTGATCGAAGAAGCGGTTCAAGTCTGGCGAGCGCTTGAAGCCGAAGACGTGGCAGTGGCTGAGGGGCGGCCGGGGATGAGTATCGCGCCAACCCTGACCCACGATCCGACCGGAAATCATGCGCGGGCAGAAATGGCGGAACTTCAGCTTTCTGAATTGTACCGCCAGTTGGCTCAGTACCGACAAGCGATCCCGCTCATAAGAAAAGCTTCCAAGCGACCCTTCAGCTTCTATTTCATGAACAAGAAAAAGTACCGAAATATCATAGAAAAGGTCTTGAACTCTTGATTTATGTCTTCACCACCTGTGCTCTCAACTATTTCCCGAATGCCCGAATTCTCGCGCATTCGCTGCGAAAGTACCTGCCCGAGGCACGGACGGTTTTTTGCATTACGGATGTGCCGCCGCCGGGCTTCGATGCCGTCGAGGAAGGTTTCGACGAGTATTGGACGTTGGAGGACCTGCGTCCGCAGATACCGGATCTCGAGCAGTGGGTTTTCCGCCACGACGTGATGGAACTGGCGACTGCGGCCAAGCCATTCGTGTTAAGCGCACTGCTTGAGCGCGAGGACTGCGACGCTGTGTTGTTTTTCGACCCCGACTGCGAACTGCACTCGGCCCTACCTGAAATCCAGAAAAGCGTTCGCGACCACTCCATCACGCTTACGCCACACAGTTGTATACCGCATACTGTGGAACCGTGGGTTTTTTTCGAGTTGAATCAACTCAAAGTTGGAGCGTTCAATCTTGGCTTTTTCGGTGTCAAGAACGATGAAGAGGGCCGGACATTCGCGCATTGGTGGCGACATAGGTTGAAGAACTACTGCGTCATCGACGAATCCCGCCATTTGTTCACCGATCAGAAGTGGATCGACCTGGTTCCAAGTTATTTCTCGTCCGTCAATGTACTGCGCAGCCCTACCTACAATGTTGCGCGCTGGAATTCCTTTCAGCGCAAGATCACGCGCGGAATCGAAGGCACGGTGCTTGTTGACGGTCAACCGCTGGATTTCATTCACTATTCCGGCTTCCTCAAAAAGGGCACCTATGTCCGTGGGCTCTACGATTCCAAATCTGCGGAATGGTGTGAGGATCTGCAGGTCATGGACGAATTGTCCGAGTCCTACGCCGAAAGGTTGGCTGAGGATCAGGCGAGACCCGAGCTTTCCGCCGCTTTCGGGTTCGGCACCTATGACGACGGTACACCTATCCCCGCCGATCATCGGGACGCCTTTCGCAAGTGGCCTAGCCTGCAAAGGGATTTCGCAAACCCATTCGCTGCCGGCGCAGAGTTGCGAAAAAAGATTGCGCAACTGCAGGCAACCGCTGGGGGCAAACCGAAAAGGAAATCTGGTAAGCCACGCTCGATACGGGACAAATTGAAAAAGTTGGTCGGAACAATATCCTAGGTTCAGGACTCGTAGACTTTGGATGGTGGTTGCGGAGAGCGGGATTTCCGTCGGGAAAACCATTTGGCATCTGTCATATGGTGTTACGACGGGTCTGATAGTGATTGAGAAAGTGGCGGAATTTCCTCCGTCTTTTGCGCTGTTAGCGAGGTGGCCTTCGAGGTGTAAGAAGGTGTTGGAGTTTGCCGACTTCAAATCATCGAACGTAGGCCTGGATTACGAATACCGATATGTCCCACACTGAGTCGCTTGAGAGGCAATACAAGGGAAAATTTCTGTGCGCCATTGCCGAGGCGGTCCGACAACTCATTGTGTTATTACGGAAGCCGAAATGGAAGGTGTGATCGGTGTCGGGCGGCGCGAACGGGCCTAGGGCCCGACGACCTACCGCTACGGGTATCGCGGCCGGCCGCTAGTCACCCGGTTCGGGACGTTGAACCTTCGGGTGCACAAGCTGCGGCACGTTTCTGGTATTCCGGGCTTTCTGGAACTGCGGCGAACGTACGAAAAGGCGCCAGTTACCGCGACTTTAAAGGGCCGGATCTGTCGCGTCTTCGCGCACCAGGTGGGCGCGTCTCTCGACCGTAATGCATTGCGATATTTAACGTTAAACCTACTCAACACGCGCCGCTCTTCGACACGTGGCTTGCCGTGAGACTTTGGGAAATTGAACTCAAGGCGAGCCAACCGCGCGTCGATCAGCCAGAAAGGATCAGAAATGTCACCGCTCGATTTTTTGCCGGTGAAGCATGCCGCCAACTCGAAATCAATTGGTCCTGGCCTTTCGCAACCTGCGGTTTTTAGCCACGACGCGATTTCGAATTAAAGTTAGGAGTTGGCGTTTCACTGTCTTGAGTTTCGTCTCTCGCCAAGCAGTTTCATTCCTGTGCAACCAGTACAATTCCTGCAATGGGTGCGGGCATTTTGTGTTCCACGGCTTTATTCGGTCGGTAAAATGAACGATCTTAGGATCCAATGCCGATTCCTGTGCTTCTTCCTCGCTATAATCGGGTTCCAATGAGTTTCCCGTGAAGATTCTTGTATTGGCATTCCAAGCGAGTGGAAGTGACGTAGTCTGGCCTGAGAAAATGATGTTCAACAGATCCTGGTCCTGAAGCGTGATCAAATCTCCATATTTCCGGAACGCTCGAAGAACTTCTTCAGTTATGTCAAACTGCCGAAGCGCATGCAGGTCGAGCACACAGACCCCCGCATTGAAATACCTGTGGGAAAGCGGCAATTGCAACCTGCGCGATTGAGATCGACCTCCCTCATCTGGTGCTCCGGCTATCGGGTTTCCATTCAGGGGAATGTCCCACAGTTTCCTTAGATCGGCACAGACGATAATGTCGGCATCCAGATAGATCGCTTTGGCAATGTTCGGCAATAGCTCGGGTGTGAGTAACCGGAAATAGGTTTGGAGCGAAATGTGTGAGCGATTCAGCGGAAGCCATCGCAGCTTCTTGTCGTCGACATCCACGACGTGCAATTCGGCGCCGAACTGGGAAACCGTCGCTTCAAGCTTGATACTGTCAGATTCACGCAGAGCGCGGCCATCCAAAAGGTGAAAACGCATATCCTGAGGGCGTTCCGATCTAACCAGCGCGGAGTGAATCGCCGCCGCAGCGTGCGGAGCATATTTGCTGTCCACCGCCATTACGATGTCGATGAAATCATCAGGCCCGTCGTCCTTCGGCTGAGCGACCTGCGCTATCCGCTTTTTGGCTTGCGCGATTTGCAGCAATTCATTGGTGCTGCATGGTGGAAGCTGACGTAGCACAACTGGCAGTTCACGCCGCGTCGCACCATGAACCGCCATCGCGTAATCGACGAAAGTCATCGTAAGACGCTCCGCCAAAAAACCCCACACACGTTTCTGGTATTCATCGTAACAGGAAACATCGATCTTCTTCTCGGCTTCGAAGAGTATTTTGAACAGCCACTCGCAATACTCTCGAAACAAAGAACGTTTCATCACCGTGATGTTGCCAAAAAAAGCAGTTCGGGAATTGAGCATGTTGATGAAGAAGGGACGCATATTCGGGCTCATTTCAGAAACGAGCCGTTCTACAATGTCCATGTCTTTCGAAAAATGTTCCCTCTTGTAAAATTCGTAGTTCGACATTGACACGTGAGACGCTCCACTCGGGTGGATAACGCAGGAATGCGCCGTCAATATATCTGCCGATGAACAGGCGTTGCGAATGCTGGCATCATTCCAACCGAATTTCGCAATCTCTCGATCGGTTACTTCAAAAAAGCTTTGAGTACGATGGGATTCCCTGGGTTTAAAATTCAACAACCTGCGATAATGCATAAGCCCGTAATAGTCAGCATCGACGTTTTTCCAAATCCAGTACAGGCCAGTTAGTTCACACCAATTTGGATTCCGATTTGAAATGGAATCTCCCACGTCATCTCGAATAGCAAAATCAAGCTTCTCTTTCGAAAGCGTCGCGCCAACGTGCAGCGGTCTCAGGTATTGAGAGCTGATAGTGGGGGAGTTTTTGTGATAGCAGACGCCGATGAAAATATCCGGTTTTTCCAACTTTAAGATCTTTCGTTTCCTATACGGCGCCGGATTTGTCAGTGTGCCAATTCATACTGATAACACTTACAGGAGATTGTCTTTCAAGAACCACACAACCCTCGAATTCTCTTGGTTGGCCATTCAAGGCCATTGAAGTTGGCGTCGGGTAAAACATTTGGATACGCATTCCGCCGTTTGTCGAACTATGGATATCGCAAGTAGGTTTGACAGCCGATTTTGCAGGTAAAGTGATACCCAGGCAGGTCACATGGTCAAACAAGTTAACGGATGTCATCAACGGTCGGCAGAACCTCGCCTGCGGCACGTTTTCGGAAAATTCGGTACAGCTCTTTGACGCGTTTTCTTTCGCCGGGCAATATTTTCAACAGGCGACGAAGGGTCTTCGGCGAACTCTCGAACTGTTCCGGGCCAAAAATGTCACGAGCGGCGCGCAATTCATACTGGTCAAAGAACTCCGGGCGGAGTTTGCTCAATGCCCAGTTGTGCATATAGAACTGAATTTCGAGAAAATAGTCATAGGCTTTTTCGTCCCATGCATCCGAGAGATAGTCCCGCATCATCTTCAGTATCGGGAAGTGGACGTTCAAACGGTCGTCGTCAGCTGCAACATCCTGACCCACTCTTTGTTGCCGGTAGAAAAGACAACACTCATCCAGATAGGGTACATCTTTCGAATTTATCAGAGCTTTGAATTGAAACGGAGCATCGTCGAAGCGAGGCAACGCGGTTTCAAATGTAATGCCGTACTGGTTCAAAAAGCGTCTACGATATAGTCGGCGCCAAATCGTAGGTTTCTCTAGGATCGCCGATTTCAGAGGCCGGTACGACAACGCGGATACCGTTGAATAGCATGTTTGGGCCTCCCTTGGGGTCTCATCATCGAATTGCCCATTTGGATAAGCATAGCTCCAACCGCCTTCAACCACGTTTTCCCCAGTGACCAACGCCAGATCGTAGAGCTTTTCAAGCATGGTCGGCGCCGTCCAGTCGTCGCTGTCGACGAATGTCACGTACTCGCCGCGAGCGGCTTCAAGGCCGGCCTGCCGAGCTGAAGCACACCCGCCATTTTCCTTGTGGAGAACACGAATGGTTGGATTCCGCTCGGCCCAGCCATCACAGATTTCACCAGAGCGATCAGGAGAGCCGTCATCGACCAAGATAATCTCTCTATCCTGCAGGGTCTGGTTGGAAAGTGATTCAACACAGGCGTCCAGGTACTCCTCAACCATGTACACTGGAACTACGACCGAAACTGCGGGCCCGGATGAGTTCTCCGGCTGGTAATTCAGCAAGCGGCCATCGTTCTGACGAAGTTGGCACCGTTTCTTTGCGAAGCGCCCCAACTTTTTCAAAAGTTTTGCTGGCTCGAACTGTATGGGATTGAAACAACCATACAGCACCTGGATCTCCAGATCCTCAAACTTGCCGATATCTTGGAAATGGTGCACCTCGCCGAGGGCGGCCCACGCAAACTTCCGATTTTCGGCCAGAGCACTCGAAACCAATTTTTCGACGTTTTCGAAGCAGCGCAAATTCGACAGCGCGTCTGTAATGCTTGAAAAAGCGTTCTGAGGTCCCGAGACCGCAAACACCGTCAGATCTGGCCGACTGCGAGCTAGGCGCACTGCGCGCATGATATCATGTTCGGCAAAAAAACCTGCATTCCCACACCAAGGAATTCTTGCAAATTCTGGTCCGTACTCTCGGTAATCCGAGAACGAAAATAGTTCGATCAATTTTGGCTCAGGTCCTGGTTTGTTCGCGCCGAAGAACCTCCACCCAATTTGCTGATGTTGACGCTTTCTCGCTTCCTTTTTCGTGCGTCGTAGAAACGACCACTCGCGCAGCTTTGCAAAGTTGTTCATCGGTTTTTTGTAGGAACGAAGGAACAAGTTGCACGAATCTCCGTCAAGGCTCGCCAGTCTTTTCACCCAGCTTTGAGGTACGTTGCGATAACATTCCGCCAGACGCAGGTCAAAATTCCCTTTGAGATCAATGTGAACCTCATTTCGACTCCATTCACAAATCCTAATGATCTGTTTCAATGCATACGCGCCGCACTCCACCGGAATATTGGCCACATCAGAGGATACGAGTGCATTTTCATAATTTTCGATGACGTCAAATCGCTGTCTGCTGCGATCCAGAGACAGGGATTTGGGGCGCCCGGCGCGATAGAACAACCCTTGGACGTTCACGACCCCAATCTTCTGGTTCAACGCCAAAGATTTTAGGTGAACGCCGACATCCTCAAATATCAAACCCTCGGGAAACCACAAATTGTTGGAAACAAAAAAGCTCTTCAGCCATATCCGTCCACATATTTTGGCCTCTGTGAAGAAAACCAGGGGTTCGGAAAACGGCCGAAAACTGCGTCGAAATGCGCCTGAAAGAATTACGTCCCAACTGGAGAAGTCGGTGAACATGTAGTCTTCAAGGCGGTCGGAAGCAAAGGTAGAAGTTCTGCCGAATACCTGAACACAATTCTCGTACTCGGCATGATCCACAAGACAGCGATAGAGATCTGGAGCGACGAAATCGTCGCTATCAAGAAAGGTAATGTATTTACCTGAAGAATGGGCGACCCCGACATTACGCGCCGCGGAAAGACCAGAATTCGGTATAGAAACAACTATAACGGGTATGTCTGTTTGCTGCAAAACCTCGATTGCTTTGGCAATCGTGGAGTCTGTGCCACCATCGTCGACAATGATCAGTTCCAGCGGGCAATGCACTGCATTCGCCATGACGGAAACGCATGCGTCCGCAACATAGTCTTCAACATTGTAGCATGGCATGATGACGCTCAACATGGCTGCAGTGTCATGATTTCTTGGGGCTGCGGCCTTGGCAGCCTCTGGCGAGGGGTAAGATAGATACCGGATGCCGCCGACATTCCTGGTGGCTGACGCAAACGTTGCCCGAATGTCATGCATAACTTGCAAATCCTCGTGTTTTCGAACGCCTTCGCCGGCTGGCAGCATGCATACCAGCAGCGTATAGACGAGCGATATTTGGATTGCAATGCAACCTGTTCCAAGTTCGTATCTCGGGAGCACATTTTTCTTGCATAAACAATAAAATAGTCGGAATTTTCGGAATGCTGTCTTGTAGAAAATTGTAGCCAACATCTCACAACGCGAAAGGGTCTTGCCACCAACGTTTCTCCTTCAGAAGGGGCATCGTTTCGCGTCGAACGTTTGAACCTCTCGAATCCGCTCCTTTTGAGTGTTGAAATGCCCTGGGCACCTAAATGCCGTCGGAATCGGTTTGCGCAAACAATTTGCCGGTGCGTTTTTTGCTGGTTGCAAACGAGAACCGGAATGTATTGGAGTTCCCGCCAAATAGCGTCGCCTTGTTGCGGCAGTTTCGGTCGATTTGGCTCCAGTCTCTTGTGCGGTTGGCTTCCCGCGAACGGCAAGCTACGTTGTGAGAAGTCGGGATAGATTAGAAATCTCAATAGTTCGCGGATCGACAAACTAAATGGCAACGAACAAGACCATTTTTCTGCACATCGGCTGTGAAAAAACCGGCTCGACTTCGCTTCAAGAGTTTCTCTGTGACAACGCAGAAGCTCTTGAAAGACAAGGATTTCACTACCCACGGGACGGAAAGCTACCGTATGTCGAAGGTTCAGGACACTTTCCGGTCGCCGGCGCCCTCTTGCCCGAGGCCTCGGTTCGCGAGTTTGTTTCAAAAGAAAAGGATCAACTCCGGGGTCTTGCACTAGATCAGCTGGTCGAAGATCTGAGGGTACGACCGGACAACGTGATCCTCTCTTGCGAACACTTTTCGTCGCGTGTCCGCCGCTCCGATGAGCTTTCAATGCTGAAGGATCTAATGCTTGGCACAGGAAAAGATGTTCGCATAGTGTGTTATATCCGGGATCCCATCAGCCTGGCGCGGGCGGCCTATTCCACCGGCATTCGCGTTGAGCGACGTTCCCCTTTGGACATTCGAGAAATCAATCCAGAGATATTCTACTTCAACGCGCTGGAAATATTGCGCCTATGGGCTGACGTCTTTGGCAAAAACAACCTAATTGTGAAGGAATACAATACAGAATTACTCGCAAACGGAGACATTTGCGAAGATTTTTGTCAGTCAATCGGTATCGACACACAGGGTTTTGCGGCCAGCAGCAGAAAAAACGCCTCTCTCGCTTCAAATCACTTAGAGATTCTGCGACGCGTGAACACCCACCTTCCGACACCAGGTGAGTCGTTGGAGGAGTGGCGCAGCACTCGACCGTTGAGAACTGCCTTGGCAAACCATGCACCAAAGTTGAGTGCCGAAAACCAACTCCACGAAGATCTGTCATGGGTGCTAAGTAGCTTCGAGACGGCCCACAGAGAAATTGAGCGATTTTTTCTGCCACAGGGGCTTTCGTCAAAGTGGTTTGACAGTGCGCCCGATGCGAGTGCGGAAACCAAAGAAACTGAATTGTCAAAGCCTGACCTGGAATTTTCGGATTCCGAGTTATTGGACGCTGCAGTTCTATGGATGATCAATTTGTCTCGCGCACTCGCCGAAGCCAAGGAACACGAAAAGTCTACTGAGCGAAGCTTGAACGCGCTCAAAGAGAGAGAAAAGAGCCTGGAGAGAGAGATCGTCATTTGCGAAAATAAGATTTCTCAGAAAAATAGCGAAATTGAGCAACTGAAAGCGGACACGAAAGAACTGCGAAAACAGCTGGAACATTCGAAAAGATACCCGTGGAAATACCTTCGCGAATCCTTTCGGCAACGGATTGAAGACCGGCAAGAACGGGGCTAATCGGGTCGTTGCAAGTACCTGATCGAAAGCTCGTTTATTCCCGACTCGGCAGTGTCAATGGGCGTTATTATTTGTGGATTGCTCCGTTTGCGGAAAGGTTGTTTTGATCTGACGTAAATGGTTGCAGAGTGCGGTCTTGTGTCCGGCCTTCGTGTACGGTGAAATCGACGGCTGGCTCTCCTGTGGTTGCCGCGAGTTGTACAAGATATTTCTGAGACATATGCGTGTGATCGGGTGAGGTCTTCTGTCAGGCCTCGATATCGGCAGTGCCTGTTGGTTTTCCTGGACGTGAGAAGCCCAGTTCGACCTTGTTCAGATAGACCCAATGATCGAGAAGCCGGTCAGCGAGCTCCGGGTCGCTGTCAACACGAATGCTCCGTGGCTTTCCTCTGTCGCGCGCCAACTGGTCCAATTCGTCGTTGACTTGGCAGGTCCGGAAGTTGGTCCTCGCAGGGGTCGCGGGGCCTCTGCCAAAAATAAGTCCACGATGGTCAGAATCTGGACCCGAATCTCAAGGCCGAGCAGCCCCGGTGCTCCGATATTTCAGGGATATTCCGACAATACCGGACAACTTCGCGGTGGCGGAAAGGCTCACCACTATTTTCTGAGCGTGTCCGTTCGCCAATGCAACTCGGACCATTAGCGTTCCATTGGTTCACTATCGATTTTTCGAGTGTCAGATCGGCGACCAGGCGCTTCAGTTGGTCGTTCTCTTCTTCACACTGCTTCAGCCGCCGTATCTCCGATACGCCCATCCCCGCATGGACCTTTCTCCAGCGATAGAATGTGACTTCGGCGATCGCCATCTTGCGACAAATATCCCGACAGTTGTGCCGGATTCAGACTGCCTCTGCGCAAAGGCAATCTGTTCCTCGCTCAATCGTTTCTTCGGCACTAGTATACTCCACTCCTGCCTGAAATCCTCCACTAGGCAATCAGCCTATTCTGCTCCAAAGGTGCTGACCGGATCGGATGGAATTCGCCGTTTTGGCAAATGCGGCATTTCGGATGGGCCTGCATGCACCCGGTCGTTTCTCTTTGACCCTCTTTTCAGGGACAAAGCGCTTGCAGATCAAATCCCTGTGCCTGATCCTATCGAGAACAGGAAGAGAAGGCCGACTTGACCAGTTTGCCCTGTCGGGGCCGGTGTTCTATCGGTCGCCCACGTTCCCGGCCTCACGGCCCAGCGGTCAGGAGACAGAATATGAAAGTGAATGGCACGCATTATCGCTCGATCTGGTTCGATCATGATCTGAGCGAAGTTCGGATCATCGATCAGCGCTGGTTGCCGCACCGGTTCGAGGTTGTTTCCCTGACCACTCTGGACGCCTTTGCCACCGCAATTCGCGACATGTGGGTGCGCGGGGCGCCGTTGATCGGGGCCACGGCGGCTTACGGAATGGCGATCGAAATGGCACGGGACGCCTCGGATGCCGCAATGAACCATGCTTGGGATAAACTGCACACGACACGGCCCACGGCGATCAATCTGAAATGGGCCTTGGACAGGTGTCGCGCCGCGCTGCTGCCTTTGCCGGTAGATGAACGGGCAGGGGCCGCGCTCCAGCTTGCGCACGAAATCGCGGACGAAGACGTGGAGATCAACCGAAATATCGGCCTCAACGGGTTGGAAATCATCCGGCAGATCGCCGCGAGGAAACCGGCCGGCGAGCCTGTTCGACTGTTGACCCATTGCAATGCGGGTTGGCCCGCGACAGTTGATTGGGGCACTGCCACAAGCCCGATGTATCATGCGTTCGAGGAAGGCATTCCGATACATGTCTGGGTCGATGAAACCCGACCGCGCAACCAGGGCGCGATGACCAGTTGGGAACTCGGCAGTCATGGGATCAGTCACAGCTACATCACCGACAATGCCGGCGGGCACCTGATGCAGCAGGGAATGGTGGATATGGTGATCACGGGCACCGACCGGACCACCGCGACCGGCGATGTCTGCAACAAGATCGGTACATATCTCAAGGCGCTGGCGGCTCGGGACAATGGCGTGCCGTTCTATGTCGCGTTGCCCTCTCCAACAATCGACTGGACGGTGCGGGACGGAGTGGCGGAGATCCCGATCGAGGATCGGCCCGAGCGCGAAGTGACATTCGCCTTGGGCAAGCTGACGGACGGAACCATCGGCGAGGTGCAGGTCGCGCCCGATGGCTCGCCCGGCGGCAACCCGGCCTTTGACGTGACCCCGGCGCGGCTTGTGACCGGGTTGATCACCGAGCGCGGAGTGGCCGAGGCGTCCGAGGCAGGCCTGGCAAAGATGTTCCCCGATTTGAAAGGCCGGGCGCAATAATGATTGAAAACCGATACAATGAAACAGACGCCCAGCACTGGATGGAACAGGCGGGCAGCGATCCTGCGGATCAGGAACTGGCACGTCGGGTTTATACCAGTCGGCTGATCGGCCAATGTCCCGATCTGGTCATGCATGGCGGCGGCAACACATCCGTGAAGCTCGAGCGCGAGAACCTGTTTGGCGAGGTCGAACAGGTTTTGCATGTGAAAGGGTCAGGGTGGGACCTGGATACGATCCTCGCGCCGGGCCTTCCCGGGCTGCGTCTGGAGCCACTACGCAGGCTGCGCCAGTTGGATCGACTGAGTGACGAGGACATGGTGAATGTCCAGCGTTGCAATCTTCTTGACAGTTCGTCGCCGAACCCGTCGATCGAAACGCTGCTGCATGCCTTCCTGCCGCATCGCTATGTGGACCATACCCACGCGACGCCGTTCCTGATCCTTGCCAACCTGCCCGATGCGGAGGGTGTCTGCCGAAAGATCTTTGGGGAACGGCTCGGCATCGTTCCGTACATAATGCCCGGTTTCGCTCTGGCGAAACGTGCCGCCGAAGTCTATGAGGCCGATCCTTCAGTGGAAGGGCTTCTGCTGTTGGGGCATGGGCATTTCGCGTTCGCCGAAACTGCCAGGGAAAGCTATGATCTGATCGTGGCGCACACCAACGAGGTAGCAGCCCATTTCGGGTTGCAGGGCGAGACGTCCTTGCGCGTACGGCATCCGGCATCGGAGCCTCATGTTCTACCTCTGCTGCGGGGTGCTATTGCCGATGTTTCCGGCGGACGCGACGATGCGATGCCGGTTTGCGATCTGCGAAACGCACCGGACGTGATGGAATTTCTGAAGCGGTCTGACCTAGCCGCGCTCGCAACAAGGGGAACCGCTTCGCCGGACCATGTCATACGGATCAAGGGCGCACCGCTTGTGCTGCCGAAAGCCGTCTGGAGCCAGGGATCGCAGGCCATTCAAGAGGCGGTCCGGGCCTTTGCGGACGAATATGCCGCGATGTTCGAAAGACAGGCGGCGCGTGCGGAAGAACCCAAGACCATGCTGCGACCGGATCCAAAGGTCGTTTGGATCGAGGATGTCGGCATCGTCGGGCTGGGCGCTGACGCAAAGGCCGCGAAAGTGGCCGCCGATCTGGCTGAACAGAACGCGCGGGTCCGCTCGGTCGGCGAGCATGCCGGCGGGTTTCATCCCATTAGAGAGGCCGACTTGTTCGACTTGGAATACTGGTCGCTGGAACAAGCCAAGCTCGGCAAAGGCGCGCCACCGCCTCTGCGCGGTCGGGTGGTGATGGTCACCGGCGGCGGCGGTACGATCGGCCGCGCCATCGTGCGGAAGTTCGCCTCATTGGGGGCCGACTGCGTATTGGTGGATCGGGATGCGGCGATGATCGAGGCCGCATTGAATGAAGTTGGCGGCACCCATGTTGGACATGTCTGCGATGTGACTAAACCGGGCGCTGCCGAGGTGGCCATGCGTGTAGCCTGCGAAAGCTACGGCGGGCTCGATATTCTGGTGTCCAATGCCGGCGCGGCCACGGCCGGCGCGCTGACCGAATTGAGTGACGCGGACATCCGGCAGGCGTTCGAACTGAACTTCTTTGCGCATCAGGCCTTCGCCTTGGCCGCCGCCAACCTGTTCCGAAAGCAAGGGCGGGGCGGGCAAATTCTGTTCAATCTGTCGAAGCAGGCGGTCAACCCGGGAAAGAATTTCGGGGCTTACGGTATGCCCAAGGCAACGACCATGTTCCTGATGCGTCAACTGGCATTGGAGCTTGGGGCGGAAGGCGTACGGGTGAACGGCGTCAATGCCGACCGGATCCGCTCGGGCCTGCTGACGGACGAATTCATCGTCAAACGCGCAAAGGCGCGTGAGGTCAGCGAAGCGGAGTACATGTCCGGCAACCTGCTTGGACGCGAGGTCGAAGCGCGCCACGTCGCCGAGGCTTTCGCCGCCTTGGCCAGCGCCGAACGAACGACGGCTCATGTCATGACGGTGGATGGTGGCAACATCGAAGCGGCGCTCAGATGAGCAATATGCGGGTAGTGTGATCTGATTGTAGCCGGGCGTTTGTTCAATTTTCGGATGTTGGAGTCTTTTGATGGCTGCGTCTTGTATGTGACGGGAAGCCGTTTTTGCGCGCTCAAACCGGTGATGGCTCGAACTCACAAGTCGTCCAGCACAAGGCGGACGATGCCCCCGGAAGCTCAGGTTGCAGAAACGCGTGCCTGCAATGTTCCGCTACCTGATCCTATCCGGGTTGCAGATCAGTTGGAAAACGGCCGATCCCTTGGTTTTTCAATTCATGATTTGATCACCGGGCGTGAAACAAAATTACCGGCTGGATCGATGCCGGTTCCCCGCTAGTATTGGTCTGCAACCGAGGCAGTGGCTGACCAAAGGGACGGGAACCATCATGAACTCGCGAGAGCAGATCGCGTTGCTGCGACAGCGCATTGGCGAATCCATCATCGGCCAGGAACACGTGATCGACCGGCTTGTGATCGGCTTGCTGGCCAACGGCAACCTTCTCATCGAAGGTCTGCCTGGACTGGCCAAGACGAGAGCGGTCAAGGCCATGTCGAAGAACTTGGAGGCGGATTTCAGCCGGATCCAGTTCACCCCCGATCTGCTTCCTTCTGACGTGACTGGCACCGAAGTCTATCACCAGGCGGGAGGCAGCGGCGAATTCAGGTTTGAACCGGGCCCGATCTTTGCCAACATCGTTCTGGCAGACGAGATCAACCGCGCCCCGGCCAAGGTGCAGGCGGCGCTGCTGGAAGCAATGGAAGAACGGCAGGTCACGGTCGCCGGTACGACCCACAGGATGCCGCCGCTTTTCATCGTCATGGCCACGCAGAACCCGATCGAGCAGGAAGGCACCTATCCGCTGCCCGAGGCGCAGATGGACCGCTTTCTCATGAAAGTGCTGATCGAATACCCTCCGGTCGAGGACGAGGTCGAAGTGATCCGCCTCGTTCGTGGCGAAGAACAGGGGAACAACTCGCCCAAGACGGATAACCCGGGCGACGATCCAGAAGTCCCGCAGCAGGCCGTGTTCGACGCGCGGGCCGAGATAGGTGGGTTGCATGTCGCCGATGCGATGGATCGCTACATGGCCGATCTGGTGCAGGCTACCCGGACGCCGGACGCGCTTGACGCCGATCTGGCCAGGTGGATCGAGATCGGGGCCTCGCCACGTGCGTCTCTGGCGCTCGACAAGTCCAGCCGCGCCCATGCGTGGCTTCAGGGGCGCGACTATGTCGATCCCGAAGATGTCCGCGCCATCGCCCATGACGTGCTGCGCCACCGGATCTCGCTGAGTTACGAGGCGCAGGGTGACGGGATGTCCAGCGACGGTGTGATCGACCGTATCCTGTCGCTGGTAGCCCTTCCCTGAGGCGGTCATGGCGGGCGCTGCGGATACCGGGCCTGATCCACGAATTCATGTGGACCTGGCCCACCTGCGCCGGTTCGAGCGGCATGCGCGCGCCATCAGTTTCCTGCCGAGGCAACCGGCGCGATCGGCGCTGAATGGGCGCCATGCGTCCCGGCTGAGGGGCAGGGGACTGAATTTCGAAGAGCTTCGCCACTACCAGCATGGCGACGATGTCCGCACCATCGACTGGAAGGTCACCGCCCGTACCGGCGAGCCGCATGTGCGCGTTTTCACCGAAGAACGCGACCGGCCAGCCTTGCTGCTGGTCGATCAGCGAATGAGCATGTTCTACGGAACCGTTCTCAACATGAAATCAGTGACCGCGGCCGAGGCCGCCGCGCTTGCTGCGTGGCGGATGCGTATTCAGGGTGATCGGGTCGGCGGGCTGGTTTTCGGGGATGCCCGCGTCGCGGAATTGCCGCCGCGAGCGAGCGGAGTGGCTCTGAACCGTTTCCTGTCGGTTCTGGCCGAAGCGAACCAGAGCCTGCATGCAGGGTTGCCCGCCAATGGGGCGGTGACACTGAACGGTCAGTTGGAGGCCGCCGCCCGCATTGCCAAGACCGGATTCACGATCCTGGTGTTCAGCGACTTTGCGGGCATGGATACGCAAACAGAGAAACTGGTTCACCGGTTGTCGCTGCACAATGATGTGGTTCTGTTTCCTGTGTCCGACCCGACCGGAGTCGAGCTGCCCGAGGGGTTTCGCATCGTTGCCTCAGATGGGCAACTCCAGATGTCGCTTGAAGGCGCCAGTTCCGAAACCCGCAGACGGCTGCAGGACTATCTCGACAAGCGTCTGGAGCCGGTGCTGGGCTGGAGCCGCAAATACGGAACGCCGGTTCTGCCTTTGACGACGGCCGAAGAGACCTTGCCTCAGATGCTGTCGCTGTTCGGCGCAGGAGAACGGCGATGACCGAGGAAGACTTCGCCGGCAAGAACCTTGCCCAACTGATGGACATGCTTGTCCCACCGCCCGAACCTGATCCCATTCCGATGTGGCCGCAGACCCAAGGATGGATCTGGTTGGCGGTCGTAGTCCTGGCGCTGCTGATCTGGGCCGGGCTGCGCTGGCATGCGCATAGGCAGGCCAACGCTTATCGCCGCGCTGCATTGCAGGAATTGAAGGCCGCGGGTGAGGATCCGGTGGCCATTGCCGTCATTCTTCGCCGCACGGCGCTGAGCGCCTATCCCCGGTCGGAAGTAGCCGGGCTGCTGGGGCGGGAGTGGCTGGCCTTCCTGGATCAAAGCTACGGGGGTAGCGGTTTTGCCGATGGCCCGGGGCAGGCGATAACCCGCGCGCCGTTCGCTGGTGATCGTGCGCCGGTCGCCGGACTGGCCGCGCTGGCCGAGCAATGGGTTCGCCGCCACAGACCGGTGGAAGGGCTGACATGACCCTTTCTCTGGCATTTCCCTGGGCATTCCTTCTGCTGCCCGCGCCGTTCATTGCCTGGCGGTTCCTGCCGCCCTACCGGACGACCAGTCAGGCCATTCGGATTCCCTTCTTCCGCGAGGTGTCCGAGGCAACCGGGCTGACGCCGCGCGAGGGATCGGTCGTCCTGATCCGCAGGCGGCTGCAGGTGGCCACGGCAATCCTATGCTGGCTTCTTGTCCTGACAGGTCTGGCGCGGCCGGAACTGTTGGGTCAGCGCGTCACCGTAGAAAAAGCCGCACGTGATCTGGCCCTGGCGGTGGATCTTTCGGGGTCCATGGACGAACGCGACATGAAGGACTCCGATGGTCAGCCGCAGCAGCGTCTGCAGGTGGTCAAGGACGTGGTGGCCGATTTCGTCTCGCAACGGGATGGCGACCGCATCGGCCTGATCGTGTTCGGTACCAAGGCCTATGTGCAGACGCCATTTACCGAGGATCTCGAGACGGTCGCGCAGATGTTGGACGATACGCGGGTCGGCATGGCCGGTCCCGATACGGCGATCGGCGACGCGATCGGCTTGGCGATCCACACGTTCGAGACAAGCGAGGTCGAACAGCGCCTGCTGGTGCTGCTTTCGGACGGGGCCGACAATGCAAGCCGCATGAGCCCGGTCAACGCGGCCGAGATCGCGGCGCAGGAGGGTGTCACCATCTATACGATCGGCGTCGGAGATCCCTCGGGCAGTGGGAATGACAAAGTGGATCTCGACGCGCTTCAGGATATCGCCCGGCGTGCGAACGGTGACTTCTACTATGGCTTCGATCAGGAAGGGCTGGCGCGCATCTATAACGAGATCGACAGGTTGAACCCGCGGATCACCGAAACTGTGACCTTCCAGCCGCGGCAGCCGCTGGGTTGGATCCCGTTCGGGGCAGCCGTGGTTCTGGCGCTTTGCGCGCTCTTCTGGCTGTCGTTCTGGCCGCAAAGGAAGGCTGTCTGATGGACTCCGTGCTCGACAGCCTGTCGGTCCTGCACCTGCTGCGCCCGTGGTGGCTGCTTCTGGTGCTGCCGGTACTGCTGTTGTGGTGGCGGGTTCGGAGGACGCGTGGGAAAGCGGCGGACCAGCCTTCAGGCATCGCGAGGCACCTGGCCGAGGCGCTGACGGTCGGCGAGGCCGGCGCGAGACGCGTTCAGCCCATCGACGGCGCCGCGCTCGCGATGGTGCTGTTGACCCTCGCTGCTGCCGGCCCGACCTGGAGCAGGGTGCCCAACCCCTTCCTGGCTCAGACGGCGCCGTTGGTTGTGGTATTGGAGGTCAGCGACTCGATGCAGAACCCGGACGTTCCGCCCACGCGGCTGGATCGGGCGCGATTCAAGATAATCGATCTGATCGAACGCCGCGCCGGGGCCAGCACGGCCTTGGTCGCTTATGCCGGCACCGCGCATCGGGTTGCCCCTTTGACCGACGATCCGAACATCCTGAAGGCGCTGCTCGATGGTCTTGGCCCCGAAGTGATGCCCGCCGACGGCGACAACGCGTCGGCGGCGATGCAATTGGCCGAGGCGGAATTGGCGCGAGTGGAAACGCCCGGGGCGATCCTGTTCGTGCTCGATGGGTTGAACAGCGTGGACCTGCCTGCCTTCACCAACCGCTCAGAGGCCGATCCGCCGGTCATGGTCTTGTTCGCAGCGCCTGAAACGGCGACGAAGGGCGCTCTGGACAACATCACCGGCGCCGAGATCATTCAGATGACAGCGGATGACGCGGACCTCGACCGGATCGAACGCGCGGCTCAGGCGGCCTATCGCGCGGCGCTTCTGGGCGATGACCGCCTTGACTGGGAAGATCGCGGCTGGATGCTGGCCTGGCCCGCCGCCGTGATCCTGCTTTTCTGGTTCCGCAAGGGATGGACCGCGCGCTGGGCTCTGGTTCTTGGCCTCGCGCTGGGGTTGTCGGGCCCGAAAAGGGCGGAGGCAGACGTGATCGACTGGTTCTTCACGCCCGACCAACAGGGCATGATGGCGTATCGCGACAAGGATTTCGCCAAGGCGGGTGAGCTGTTCCTCGACCCGATGTGGCGCGCCTATGCCAAGTTTCGCGCGGGTCAATATGCCGATGCCGCCGAGATTTTCGCCCGGATCGAAACGGCCGAGGCGGCGATGGGCGAAGGCATGTCCCGAATTCGCAACCGCGAGTACAGACCGGGCGTCGCAGCTTTTGAGCGCGCGCTGGAACTTCGCCCGGACTATCCGGAGGCGCAGCACAATCTCGAAGTTGCGCGTTACATCGTCGACTATGTCGAAACAGCACGCGAACAGAGCGACACGGGCGAGGAATCCGGTATCGGCGCGGACGACGTCGTCTTTGACAATGAGGCGCAGCGTGGCGCGGAAACGCAGCAGGAATATCAAGAAGAGGTTCCCGAGTTCCAGACCGCCGAACAATGGATGCGCTCGGTCGACACCGACATGAGCGACTTCCTTCGCACTCGGTTTCGACTCGAAGCGGCGGAGGACGGGCAATGAGACCACTTCTGATGCTTCTTGCCCTGATCTGGCCGCTGGCCGGGCTGGCGCAAGACACGCCGCCCGAACCGCGGGTCACGGCCGAACTCAGCGCCGAAAGCGTGACGGTCGGACAGGCGGTGGTTCTGCGGATCACCGTTCTGGTGCCGACCTGGATGCCGACGCCGCCGACCTTTCCCAGCTTCGAGGCGCCGAACCTGATCGTTCGCCTGCCGCAGAACGCCTCGGGCCCGGTCAGCCAGAGTATTGAAGGCGAGACCTGGTCTGGCGTCAGCCGGGCCTACCGGCTCTATCCCATGGTCGAGGGGACATTCACGCTGCCCCCGCAAGTCGTCGATCTGGTCTTTGCCGACCCGCCTTCGACCGATCCGGTTGCGGCCTCGGTTTCCTTGCCGCCGGTTTCCTTTGCCGCCACGGTTCCGGAGGCGGCCCGAGATCTGGACCCACTCATCGTAGCCGGGAGCCTGACGTTGGAACAAACCTACGAAGGTGGTGCCGAAACGCTGGAAGTCGGCGCGGCGGTAACCCGCGAGGTCACGGCCAAGGTCGATGGAACGTCGCCCCTGTTCATCCCGCCGCTTATCGCGCCTGTCGAGGCCGAGGCGGTTCAGGCCTATCCCAAGGATCCGGCGTTGAAGGAAACCGACAACCGCGGCACCTTGTCGGGCCAGCGGATGGATAGCGTGACCTATGTCGCGCGATATGGCGGCGGTGTGAGCCTGCCAGAGATCCGACTCGAGTGGTTCAACAGCACGACGGGCAAGGTCGAAACTGTCAGCGTGCCCGGCATGGATTTCACTGTCGGGGGGCCGGCGCCGCCGCGCGATCCAGTGCTGACGCCGCGCCAGATGGTTCTTGTGGTGGTCGGGCTCTTGTTTTTGGTCTTGATCGGATGGGCGGCCAAACGCTACCTGGCTCCCCCCTTGCTCGACGCTTTGGAACGGCGCAGGCAGCGCCGTTTGGCCAGCGAAGCACATGCGGCGAAATTGCTGCGCTCGGCAA
Source organism: Ruegeria sediminis (assembly GCF_005938215.1). Lineage (GTDB taxonomy): Bacteria > Pseudomonadota > Alphaproteobacteria > Rhodobacterales > Rhodobacteraceae > Ruegeria > Ruegeria sediminis. Next base: position 697,686 of record NZ_VCPD01000002.1, on the reverse strand, counting down.
TCGGCAAGCATGATCTTCCCTTGGTGGCGCAGCGGCGCCAGATCTGGGACGCAAGGGTATCGCCTGTGGACGACCCAGCAGAGGCAGTCTTTTCGCGCAGCCTCCTCAAGGTCGGCGAAGCCCGCTACGGAAGCAGCCCACAGGCCGAAGCGTCCGCTTGGGCAGAAGTGGCCGCTTCATTTGAAACGATCCGCAAGGCGCGGCTTGCCGCAGCGCGGCATCAGCCCTCCGACAAGGCGTTGGCCCCGCTCAATCCGTTTTGACGCGGTCGTGTTTCCAGCCCGGAAGTTCGAGCTATTTCTGGGACGAGGTTCCTGATTGTTGGGATGGAACACATGGCCGGCTGATGGTTGGCCGCGCGAAGGGAGCGCTGAAGGCGTGACCGCATCAAAACCGGAGAGAAAGGTAATCGTCCTCGGAGGCACCGGCTTCCTTGGCAGCCGGGTCGTTCGGGAATTGCGGAACCAAGGGTTCGCCGTCAGCATCGGAACACGCTTTCCGGAACGGGTGGTCCGGTCGCCCGGTGGGCTCGACGCGGAAGTCGCGGTGGCCAGAAGCGACCTGCGCGACGCCGAAACGCTGAAACGCGCTTTCCAAGGCGCTTCGGCGGTGGTCAATTGCATCGGCCTGTATGTCGAAACCCGCACGGACAGTTTTCGCGACGTGCATGTGACCGGAGCCCGCAACGTGGCGGCGACCGCGGCAACCCTCGGGGTGCGCGACCTGATCCAGATTTCCGGGATCGCAGCGACACGCGATTCTCCCTCTGCCTATGTTCGGGCCCGCGCCGAAGGAGAGGATGAAGTGCGCAGCGCCTTTCCAGCGGCGACGATCCTGCGCCCGAGCGCGATGTTCAGCCGAAGCGGCGCGCTTTTCGGAGATCTCGACGCGCTGGTTCGAAGGATGCCGGTCATTCCACTGTTTGGCGACGGAAGCACCCGGCTCCAGCCCGTTCACGCGGGGGATGTCGCCAAGGCGGTGTCAATGACCGCCGGGGGTGCCGGTCACGGTGGTGTGTTCGAACTGGGTGGGCCTGACGTGTTCACCTACAAGGAAATCCTGGAACGCCTTGCGCGGCGCGCGGGAAAGCGAAGGCTTCTCATGCCTGTGCCTTTCGGGGTCTGGTGGACATTGGCTTCGACTCTGAGCGGGCTTTCCAACCCGCCCCTGACCCCTGCGCATGTCGCGCTCATGCAGCGGGACAACGTGGTCGGCGAAGACGCCGCAACATTTTCGGACTTCGGGATCGAGCCGCAATCCGCGATCGCCCTGGGCCTGGTCTGATGTCAACCCGTTACGTACGAGCCTTTTCAAATTCGGCCCAGGCGGCCTCAAAGGCATCGAAATCGAACCCCTCGACGCGCGCCGGTTCCAGGATCAGGTTTTCGGTCTCCAGCAGCTTTTGGATCGCTCTCTCGAGGGCGGGAATGACCTCGGGGGGAATCACCAAGCCGCCGTGGCGGTCGGCATGGATCAGATCGCCGTCTTGCACCGTCAGGCCGAAGATGGTGACGGGTGTGCCGATCTCGCGCACATGCACGAAGCCGTGGGATGGCCCGACAGAGCCGGCGACGACCGGAAACCCCTCGGGCAGATCGCCGAGGTCGCGCATCACTCCGTTGGTCAGTGCGCCACTGATGCCGAAGCCCCTGTGAATGGTGGTGTTTATCTCGCCCCAATATGCGCCGACGCAGTCGGGAAAATCCATGTCTTCGACAACGGTCACTGCCGGTCGCGGGCCCGAAGCCATGTGGCGGTAGTAGTCCATCCGCCGCGCCTTGATCACTTCGGGCGGCTCGGCCGGAGGGTTCACAGCAGCGATCCTGGCGGTTCGGGCGTAGCCCACCATCGCTCCCGCACCGGTGTCGGAACACAACATGGTGCCCCGCGTGAAGGCGTCGAAGCCGCGCTTGCCCTGCGCCACTTCTATCGCGTTGCAAACGGTCGGAGTGTCGACCTTTTTCAGCAGGTCCAGAAGGGAAGGTGTCATGTGGCCTCCAGCCAGCGGCGCAGCGCCGCGTTGGTTGTCTCGGGTTGTTCCAGTGTGGGTAGGTGCCCGGCGTTTTCCACGATGTGCAGTACCGCACCGGGGATCAGGCCCGCCATGAGTTCGTGCCGCTCGACCGGACAGAGCAGGTCGCCACGTCCGCACAGAACCAGCGCCGGAATGCGCGCGGACAGCAGCGTTTCGGTCTGGTCCGGGCGATCCATCAGGGCCTTGGACTGGATGATGAACACGTCGGGCCCCAGATCCAGCGCCATCTGCATACAGAGGTCGAGAATGGCCCGCTTGTCCGGGCCCTCGGCCAGATAATTGGGCTTCATCTCGTCGCGCATGACCTCGGCCAGCCTGCCTGCGCGCGCGGCGGCGATCTGCGGGCCACGGCGGGCCTTGACCTCGACCCGTTCCGCCAGAGGGTTCGTATCCAACAGCGCGATGCGCTCGACACGCTCGGGGGCTTGCCGCAGAACCTCCATGGCCACGATCCCGCCCATCGACAGCCCCGCCAGCGCGAAACGTGGCGGAGCGTTGGCCAGAACCTCGGCGGCCAGCGCCTGCACCGTGTCATGCGCCGAAATCGGGGCCAGATGGAGAGCAGCCGTTCCCGACAGCGCGGCGATCTGCGGGCCGAACAGCCGCGCGTCGCACATCATTCCCGGGATCAGGACCAAAGGCGCCGTCATCGGGTCAGCGCCGCCCCTTCTGCCAAGGCCGCCAACTTGGCGTAGGCTATATCGGGGTCAACGGCGCCGAAGCCCGCGAAAGTGCCAAAGCCGCAATCGGATCCGGCGATCACCCGGTCGCGGCCCACGATATCGACGAAGCGTTCGATCCTTTGCGCCACCAACTGCGGGTGTTCGACGAAATTCGTGGTCGTATCAACGACGCCAGGAACCAGAACCTTGTCTTCGGGGATTTCCGCCCGGCGTTCCTTGAACACCGTCCATTCATGGGCGTGGCGCGGATTCGAGGTTTCGAACAGCACGTAACGGGATTTCGTGGACATGAGGGTGGAAAAGACCTTGTCCATCGGGATGTCGCAGCAATGCGGACCCTCGTAGTTGCCCCAGCAGATATGCACCCGCACCCTATCCTGCGGCACATCCGACAAGGCGTGATTCAGCGCCTCGACATGCAGGTTGGCAACCTGGACGAAGTCTTCGTCGGACAGGTCGGTGAACAGCATGTGGCGGCTGAGCGCGAGATCCGGGCAGTCGAGTTGCAGATCCAGCCCCGACGCGACGATGGTCTCATACTCCGCCTTCATCGCGTCGGCCAGCGCCGCCAGATAGGCTTCGCGCGTCGGGTAGAAGTCGTTCTGCAGGAAAAGCGAGATCACCCCCGGCGAAGCCGCATTCATGAAGCCGCGTTCAACACCGTGCGCGGCCATCGCAGCCTTGAGATTGGCAATGTCCTTTTCAAGCTCACCCTGGCCCCTGGAGCGCACTTCGCCCACGCACATCGGCCGCGCGTATTGCGGCGTTCCGCCCTCGTTGGCGATGCGCTGGAGGAAACCGGGAAACATCTTGAGATCCGCAGGCGCATTGCGCGGGCTGTCGCCGGCAAAGCCGGTGTAGCGGTCTTTCACGTAGGTCGCATAGGAGATCTTCGAGGTTTCGCCGTCGCTGACGATGTCGATGCCAGCCTCGGCCTGCCTGCGCACGGTTTCCGACACGGCCGCCGTCATGCATGCATCGAAGGCTGCCGGATCATAGGGCTCCTCACGCTCGCGGGCGAATATGAAATCCACCACTTCCTGCGTGCGGGGCAGGGACCCTACGTGAGTTGTCGGAACCATGGCTGATCTCCCTATGTTTGCTCGGGCGGACCGTCTTTTTTGCGGTCCACCCGTTTCGTTTCGCGGATCAGGCTCCTGTCCAGATCGGACCGGCCGGATCGTCGGTAGCGGTGATGCGGAAAAGGCCCGCCGCGCCCGTCATCGAAGGCTCGACGCCATAGCTTTCGCCCGGCAGGACCAGCGCCGTGTCGCCGTTGGACAGTGTAGCTTCGACATCATCAATCGTGACCCGCCAATGGCCGCTGGCCGGCATCAGAACCACCGGCTTTTCGGTCCTGGCCCGTTCCGTCACGCTGGAACCACGCGCCAGGAAATCGACCTCGAAGCCGGGCTTGTCCTTGATCAGGGCGTTCTCGCCGATCACCTTGGCCGGCTTCCGGGCCGCCAGCGCCATCAGATCCCAGTAGCGGGCGACGTAGTCGCGAACTACGTTCTCGACCGGCACCTCCGGGTAGGCTTTCAATTCCTCTTCGGTCAGAACAGGCATCGGTCGCACATTATGCGGCAGTTTCTGGCCCTTCTTGCTGTCGTACAGAACTCCGTTGTCGCCCAGCATTAGCCCATGAGCCTTGGCGTCTTCGATGACCTGCGGGGCCCAGGTCACGCCGCCGCCAGCATCGTCACCGCCCAGGATCGACATGATCATCCCGTAATCCGTGCCGACATTCTCGAAACCGCGGAAGATGCCGGTCGGGATGTTGAAGATATCGCCTTCCTCGGCGATGAACTCGCCCGCCGTACCGTAACGGCCCCAGAAAAAGCGCCACCGCCCTTTTGCGACGAAGAACACCTCGGCCGTGGTGTGGCTGTGCAACGAGTTGCGGCACTTCGGCGGCTGGCCCGCGGCGCCGATATTGAACCCGATCTTGTCGGTGATGTGGACGTGCTGGTCGGGGCTTTCGCTGACACCGCCACCGATGATGGTAAAGTTCTCTTTCTGGTCCGAGCCGGGCGTATGCGCGTCGATGAAGGCGGTCTTGCAGGGCTTCAACTCGCCATAACGTACGATGCGGCTTTCGATAGTGCTCATGTCTTTCATCCTTTTCTGCATTGAGGTTTGATCGGATCAAACCGCACTACCGGGTGGGTGGTTGTTCAGCCGCCGGGCGCGCAGGGCCGCGCGGTGGGTGTGGAACCGCTGGGTCGTTTGTCCGGCATCCAGATTTGAGAAACGGTAAGTCATCCTACAGATCGCCGGTTTCCAGCAGGATCTGTTTCCAGATCGAAGTCTCGTCGAACAGCGTGTACTCGCGGCGCAGACCCCAAGGCCCGAACTCGGCATGCGAAATGCCCAGCACGTAGACCTCGGCGCCGGTTGGCGTTCCGAAGGCGCCCCAGCCGTCATGCTTGCCATGCAGCGACCAGCGAACCGCGGCGCGGGGCGGCATCATCCGGTCCTCGCGGCCGATCTGGTGATAGATGGAGAACTTTGCGTCCGGGACCGAGGCGCGTAGCCCCATCCAGAACCTGTCCACCGGGCTCCAACTCACGCCACTGACGCCTCCGGGATATTCGGACTGCACGCAGCGGTCGTACTCGGACTCGATCACCGCCATGTCGGCGCCCATGATGCGGGTCAGGATGTCGGCGTATTTCTGGCCCCATTCGTTGTCATTGCCGCGGCCCGTGTAGGGGCCTTCGGCGTCGTTGGCCGGGGTCAGGGGTCGGACGCAGTTTTCCGGTCCGCCTTCGCGGGCAATCAGGTCTCGGGCATAGTCCACCACGTCCCAACCCATCTGCCGAACGATGGCGCCCTGGTCGCGGATCAGCCATTCGTCGTTGATCTGGTTGTCGATGGCATGGCAGTCGGCGAGGATCCTATACTGCAGTTTCCTGCCGGTGGCCTTTCCATAGACGCCATCGCCAAGATGCGTCGCGGTCGAGATGATGCGGTGCGAACTCAGCATCCCGTCTTCGGGCGTGCCGCACCAGATCACGTCTTCGCCATAGAGGGCGCGGTCGGGGAATTCGGCCAGTGTCGCCATCGTGGCGCCGATCACCTTCTGGTTGCCCAGCACTACCGAGGCGGGCGAACGCACCACGATGTCCGGTGCGTAATAGTGGTGCAGCGTGGCAATGCCGCGGTCTTCCCAGATTTCCTTGGTGATGCCGATTACGTAATCGGGGAAATCCTTGAACTTCGGGTCGAAGCCTTTCATGTGTTCCGTCCTTCCAAGGGCAAATTCATGGGACGGCGGGCCGATCCGCGCGGGATCAGCGGACCGTCGATCTCGACCCGGCGCGGGGCCGCGGTCTGTGGGGTTTCGATATGTTCCATCAGCGCAGCTACTGTTTCCTCGACCATCAGGTTCGCGCGCTGGCGCACGGTGGTCAGGTCATAAGCGGGCCATGCGGCGGGGGGAACGTCGTCGTACCCCACGACCGAAACGTCTTCGGGGACACGCAACCCGAGTTCGAAGCGCAGCACGTCCATCACCGCCAGCGCCATGTGGTCGTTGGCGATGAAGACGCAGTCGGGCCGGGTTTCCGGCGCCCCGCCGAACATCGCCCGCGCTGCCTGCCGAGCCCTTTCGGTGTGAAAGTCGCCCACTTCGCGCGCGAAAAGAGGTATCCCGGCGGTTGCGAGACCCTGCCGGAACCCCGCTTCGCGATCGCGTTGGGTCGATGCGCCCTCCCATCCCGCGATGTAGCCGGGCCGGGTATGTCCGCCCGCCACGAGAAACTCGGCCACCTTGCGCCCGCCGGCGAAGTTGTCCGAGGTAACCGAGGTGATGCCTTCGATGTCCTGGCTGCGGTTGAACAGGACGACCGGCACGCCCGCCGCCAGGCAGCGCGAAGTGATGTCCGAGGACATGGCGACCGAGGCGGTAACGATGCCGTCAACCTGATAGTCGAGGATTTCATCCATCACGTTGTCGATGCTGCCGGAGGTCTGGGAGGCCATGAAGACCAGCACGTGGTAACCGCGTTGCTGCAGTGCGTTGGACAGTTTCTCCAGCGCAGATGGGTAGAACTGGTTTTCGAGATAGGCGACGACCAGCCCGATGATCCGGCTCTTGCCCGACACCATGGCACGGGCAAGGACGTTGGGGCGATAGCCCAGTTCCGCGGCCGCCTTGCGCACCTTTTCGGCGGTCTTTTTCGAAACCGAAGCGCCGGGGGTGAATACCCGACTGACCGCCGACTGGCTGACGCCAGCGCGCGCCGCAACCTCAGCCGATGTGACCTTGTCCGCCATCAGTCCGCCGTCCAACCCCCGTCGATCATCAGCGCCGTGCCCGTGACCAGCGCCGAAGCGTCCGAGGCCAGGAATACCACTGCGCCCATGATGTCCTCGACCTCGCCGATACGTCCCAACTTGATCTTTTCCTCCACCCAGGCTCGGCGCTCGGGGCGGTCGAAGGTCTGCCGGGTCAGGGGCGTCACGATGAAGGTGGGGCAGATCGTGTTGACGCGGATGCCATGCTTGCCCCATTCGATCGCCATCGACTTGGTGAACCCCTCGACCGCATGCTTGGTCGCGGCATAGACCGCCCGATCGATGCCGCCGACCTTGGCCATCTGGCTGCTGATGTTGATGAGTGTTCCGGGCTTGCCTGCGTCCAGCAATCCGCGCGCAACCGCCCGGGTCAGGAAATAGGCGCCCTTGACGTTCAGACCGGCCACCGCGTCGAAGTCCTCTTCGGTGGTGTCGACGGCCGGCGCATGGCGGGCCAGCCCGGCGGAGTTTACCAGGATGTCGAAAGGGCCATGCGTGGCCACGGCGGCCTGTGTCGCGGTCACGTCGGCAACGTCCAGCGGCATTGCCTGCGCGTTCATTCCGGCCTTGCTCATCTCGTTCACCAGTTCCTCCAGCGCCTCGACGCGACGGGCGGCTACGGTGACGTCGGCACCAGCTTCGGCCAGCGCCACTGCGCAGGCGAGTCCAATGCCGGAACTGGCGCCCGCGACGAGGGCGCGTTTGCCGTCAAGACGGAACGAGGGCGTTTTCGGCAGGGTCACGGGCGGCCTCCTTTCAGGGCGAGCGGCGCAAGGTTTCTGGCCTTGTTGAACTCTCTGAGCCTCGCCAGAACGTCAATGCCGACCTGTGCATAGAGGTCGAGCAGATCCACGAGCACCCAGTTCTCGCGGATGAGGCCGTTCTCGATCCGCCAGAAATCAAGGCTGCGCATGGTGACAGTCTGTCCTGCGGGCGCGATGCCCAGCCAGCCGCCGCAGGTGATCGTCTGCTTCATGTTGGGCCAACCGGTGACGGCGGCATAGTCGCCGTCGCCAAAGAAGTGAAAGACCAATTCGTCGTTGTGCGCCCCTCGATCCGGCATGGCGTTCAGGAACGGGATCTGATGCCAGTTGCGGAACCCTTCGATGCCCCGCGCAGTGCCGATACCGGCCGGTCCATACCAGTTCATCCGCGGGTGCCAGAACCGCTCCATCTCCATCACTTCGGGGCCGCCCTGTTTGGGATGGCGGGTCAGGTGGTCCAGCATGTCGAGCACGCGCCGGCAGGACGCTTCGGCGCGATCGGCATCCCAAGGACCGGGAACCAGGCCGTCCTGCGTCGCCGGGCCGGGCACGAACATCTCGCGCCCGAGACTGGGGGCCAAGGGCCAGGCGTTGGCCTGCATCATCAGTTCGGGAATGTCCCAGATTGCCTGGATCTCGGCGACGCGGCCGTTTTCGATCCGGTAGAACTCGTGAAACCGCATGTGTACAAAATGGCCGGTGGGCGGAATGTCCAGCCACGGGGCAGTGAATGTGCCGACATAGTGCCCACCTGCGCCGACCCAGTCGGCGCCCTCGGCGGTGCGGCCCGCCATGATGATCCAGTCGCGGCGTTCCAGGTCGGGGATCGCCCGGAACAGCGGCGCCAGGGCGCGGTCAAAAAAGGCGTCGGGTCCGGCCAACTCTCCGAGCGGATGTGCCAGCCGGACCGGGGTGTCTGGAGCCAATACCTGCGCCAGAACGGAGCGGACACGCGCCTCATCAAAGTCCCGCATGGCCGCAAAAAGCGGCTGCATGAGGGCTTTGTTCCGACTGTGCTCGTCCATCTTTCTGACCGCTCCGGTTACTCGGCCGCCTCGCGATAGGGCGCGCCCTCGCCGTAGGGGACGTTGATGCCGCCATAGCGGCGCACCCGGACGTTGCACTGTTCGGCGTGGCCGACGAAGCCTTCGAGGATGCACAGGCGCGAGCCGTATTCGCCGATCAGCGTCGCCGCCTCGTCGGTCAGGATCTTCTGGTAGCTGTGCGTCTTGAGGAACTTGCCGACCCAGAGCCCGCCGGTGTAGCGGCCGGCCTTTTTCGTGGGAAGTGTATGATTTGTACCGATCACCTTATCCCCGTTTGACACGTTTGTACGCGGCCCCAGGAACAGCGCGCCGTAGCAGGTCATGTTGTCCAGGAACCAATCGTCGCGGTCGGTCATCACCTGCACGTGCTCGCTGGCGATGTCGTCGGCCACCTGCAGCATCTCGTCATAGGTGTCGCACAGGATCACCTCGCCGTAGTCCTGCCAGCTGACCCGGGCGGTGCCGGCGGTGGGCAGGATGCCGAGGAGGCGGTCGATCTCGGTCAGCGTCTCCTCGGCCAGCCTGCGCGAGTTGGTGACCAGGACCGCCGGCGAGTTGTAGCCGTGCTCGGCTTGGCCCAGCAGGTCGGTGGCGCAGATCTCGGCATCCACGGTCTCGTCCGCGATCACCATGGTCTCGGTCGGGCCCGCGAATAGGTCGATGCCGACGCGGCCGAACAGCTGTCGCTTGGCCTCGGCCACGAAGGCGTTGCCGGGGCCGACCAGCATGTGAACCGGCTCGATCGTCTCGGTTCCCAGCGCCATGGCGCCGATCGCCTGGATGCCGCCCATCACGTAGATCTCGTGCGCGCCGCCCAGATGCATCGCGGCGATCACCGCCGGGTTGGGCTTGCCCTGGAACGGCGGGGTGCAGGCGATGATGCGCGGCACGCCGGCGACCGTCGCGGTGGCCACCGACATATGCGCCGAGGCCACCATCGGGAACTTGCCGCCCGGCACGTAGCAGCCCACCGACTGCACCGGAATGTTCTTGTGCCCGAGGATCACCCCGGGCAGGGTCTCGACCTCGATGTCCAGCATCGAGTCCCGCTGGGCGCGGGCGAAGTTCATCACCTGCTCCTGCGCGAACTTGATGTCGGCCAGCTCGCGCTCGGAAAGCTGCGCGATCAGGTCGTCGATCTCCTGCTGGCTCAGCCGGAAGGAAGCCGGCGAATAGTTGTCGAACTTCTCGGAAAGTTCGCGCACCGCCGCGTCGCCCCGCGCCTCGATGTCCTTCAGCGTCGCCTCGACCACCGCCCGCGTCCTGGCGTCGTCCTCGGCCCGGTCAGCCTCGGGCTTGCCGCGTTTGAGATACTCGATTGCCATTGTCTCAGATCCTCACTTTTCGGGTCGGGGCGGTGTCTTTTCGCCCCGGTCAAATGCTTCCCAGCCGTGGCCGTCGAACAGATCGACGCCCAGCTGCGCGGCGATATGGGGGAAATCGACGTTCACCCAGTTGTCGACGATCTTGCCGTCCACGACCTTCCAGAAATCCATGTAGCGGATCTCGACCCGCTTGCCGGTGGGCGCGATGCCGAGAAATTCGCCGGAATGCGTCGCCTCCTGCCGGCCGAAGGCGGCCGCCCATTCGCCCATGTAAAGCCGCGCCTCGTCGATGCAGACCTTGTCCGAGAAAGCGGCCTGGAAGGGGCGCTGCCAGTTCTCCTGGAACTCGCGCAGCCCGGTCTTGGTGCCGCAGCCCCGGTTGCCCATCCAGCGGAAACCGTCGGCGAAGAACTCGCCGATGTCGTCGATCCGGTGGTCGTTGAGGCCGTCGACCATACGCTCGATCACGGCGCGGGTCTCGTCCGTCTTGTCCATGTCGGTGCCGCGGGTCAGCACGGCCTGTTCGGGGCGGGTGCCTTTCATCGGTCAGCCTTTCACCGCGCCCTGGGTCAGGCCGGAAACGATCTGGCGCTGGAAGAACATCACCAGGATGAACAGCGGCACGGTGGCCGAGACCACGGCGGCGACCGCGAACATCACGTTGCCCTCGGTCTGGGTGGTGCCCAGGAAGCTGGCGATCTTGGGCACCATCGTCTGGTTCTCCTTGCTCAGCAGCATCGCGGTCACGGCGAAGTCGTTGTAGGCCAGCAGGAAGCTGAACAGCCCTGTGGTGATGACGCCCGGCCACATCACCGGGATGATCACGTGGCGGAAGGCCTTGAACTGGGTGCAGCCGTCGACCTTGGCGCTTTCGTCAAGTTCCTTGGGGATCTTCTGGAAGAAGCTGTAGAGCATCCACAGGGTGAATGGCTGGTTGATCGCCACCAGGACGATGATGGTGGTGGCCAGGTGTCCCCAGAGGTTCCATTCGAAGAACGGCAGCAGATAGCCGGACACCAGAGTGATCGGCGGCATGGCGCGGAAGATAAGCGCGGTGATCAGCAGCCAGAAGGTGTAGCGGTAACCGGACCGGGACAGCGCGTAGCCGCCCAGAGTGCCGATGGTCAGCGAGGTGCAGACCACGAAAAAGCAGACCAGGGTCGTGTTGATCGCCGAGCGCCAGAATTCCTCCTGCACCCAGGCTCCGTAATAGCCGTCGGTGGTGAAGGGCGAGCCTTTTTCGGCCAGGGTGCGCGGGCCGGTCAGGGCGTTCATCCAGTCGGCCTTGGAGAAAAAGTCGAGTTCCACCTTGAACGACCCCCAGAGCGTCCAGAGGAAGGGGAAGGCGGCCACCAGAAGCCAGAGCACGACAAAGGCCACGGTGACGATGCGCAGATAGGCGGGGGCTTGTTGAGCTTTCGATGCCATGGGTCAGACCTTCGCGTTGAAATCGCGCCAGGTGCGCACGAGGACCGGCGCCAGCAGGATCGCCACGCCGAGGATTGTGAGGACGGACGATGTTGCGGCCGAGGACAGCAGGCGGGTTTCGCCGCCGAGATCGTTGTAGATGAACCAGCTGAGCGAGGTTGCATGCGCCTCGGAGTTGAAGCCGAGGATCGGCTCGAAGACGCGGAAATTGTCCATAAGCTGGATCAGCGCCACGAATGTCACCAGCGGCATCAGATGCGGGATGATGACGTAGCGGGTCCGCTGCCAGCGGGTCGCGCCGTCGATCTGCGCGCTTTCCAGCTGGTCCTGCGGCAGAGTCTGCAGGCCGGCGTAGAAGACCACGAAGGAAAACGGCGCGGCGTGCCATACGCCATAGACGATCAGCATCACCCAGGTGAGCCCGGTCGAAGCCTTGAGCGACAGGTTGGGATCGCTGAACAGCCATTGCAGCGCGGCGCCGATGACGCCCCTGCTGTCGATCATCCAGAACAGCACCAGCGAGCCGATGAGTGGCGACACGATCATCGGCAGCAGCGAAAAGAAGATCACCAGGCCCTTGAGGTGACGGTGCAGCGTGTTCACCGCGACCGCGATCATGAAGCCCAGGATCAGCATCAGCGGCGTCACCGTGAAGGTGAAGGTCAGCGTGAAGGCCATCGCCCGGTAGAAGGGCAGGTTGCTGAGTTGCGAGAAGAACGCGCCCAGGCCGTCGCTGGTTCTCCAGGCCTGCGCCACTTCGGCCACGGCCAGGTGCCCGCGGTCGAAATAGATGTCGAGGCCGACGAACTTGCCCAGCGGCTCGGCCGTCCGCAGGGCGGCGGTGGCCTCCTGGTCGATGACGGTCGTGTCCTTGCATCCGAAGGGGCCGCAGTTCTTTGTCACTGTCAGCACCGCGTCATGCGGCGTGTGCAGCGACTGCGTCACCACCGAGACGATCGGCAGGGCGATGAACAGCAGCATGGCCGCGGCCGTCGGCAGGATGAACCAGAAGAACGTGCGATGTTTCATTGACCCTGTCCGCGTGTTTTGGAGTTTCGGTTCGGGTTGTGGCCGGGCGGAGGCGCCTCCTGCCCGGCCACGGGGAGGAAGAAGGTTACTGCAGGAAGCCTTTTTCCTTGGCCGCGGCGGTATAGGCCGCCTCGACATCGGCCAGCGCCTGCTCGGCGCTTTCCTTGCCCTGCATGAAGTCCGAAAGCTCGGTCCCCAGCGCGGTGTGCAGCAGCCCCATGTAGGGCAGCATCGGGTAGGGGGTCGTCTCGCTCTGGATCGCGTCATAGACGCCCTGTGCTGCCTCGGTCGGCTCGTAGCCGTCGATCAGCCAGACCGCCAGCGGCCTCATCTCGTCGTTGAGGCGCTCGGGCGCGATGCCGTGGGTCATCGCGACGAAGGTGGCCTCGGCATCCTCGTCGGTGATGTTCTTGGACACGGTCCAGCCGTCCCACCACAGGGTCGACGCCGGTGTGGTGCCGCCGCCGACAGTCAGGGGGCCGGCGATCGCGAAGCCGTTCTTCACGTCGTCCGTGACACCTTCGGCCTCGGTCATGGTGGCGGCGCGCGAGCCCCACATGTGCATCAGCGCGACGTTGCCGGCGCGGAATTCGGCGTTGGTTGCGTTCGAGTCATGGGTCAGGAAGTCCGGGTTCATGTACTCGGACAGCGCCTTCATCATGTTCAGCGCGGCAACGCCCTTTTCGTTGTTGATCGACACCTCGGCGGTGCCTTCCTTGAAGAACTCGCCGCCGTGGCCCAAGAACATGTTGTTGAATTCCTGCGCCAGGTTCCAGCCCGCCTTGTAGGGGCCGCCGATCGGGTTTTCCATCAGCCCGGCCTCGCGGATCTTCTTGGCGGCTTCCAGCATCTCTTCGTAGGTCGTCGGCGTTTCGACGCCCGCCTGTTCAAGGATGTCCTTGCGGTAGACGAGGTGCTGCGCGTTGGCCATGAAGGCCACCGCCATCACCTTGCCGTCCACGACGATCAGCTGGTTCGGTGACAGGCTCTGGCCGTGCTTCGCGACCAGGTCGTCCAACGGACGGATCACGTCCTCGTTCATCAGCGCCACGATCGACGAGTTGGCGATGATCGCCGAGGTGTACTCGGCCGGGTTGCCGGTCATGCCCGCGACGTTGATCTTCTGGTGATCGGCGGTCAGGTTCGCTTTGACCTCGCCGCCGGAGCATTCCTTGGCACCGTCGGCCACGGCGTGGATCGCCGGGAATTCGTTGCCGATGATGTTGACGCGGCCGGAGATTTCGCAGGCGGCATGTGCACCCCCCGCCGACACCGCCAGAACGCTGGCTGCGATGACTTTCTTCAGAAACATCAGTTCCTCCCTGAGAATATGGGTGCATCTTCGAAGTCTGCACCCGTTGATCCCGCACGCGGCGGGAATAGGCGGGGCGTCACGGCCCCATCCGCTCACCCGTCGTGGCGTCGAACAGGTGGCAGTGATCGGTATGGACATGGAGCGAAACCTGGTCGCCGATTTCGGCCCGGTAGTTCTTGTCGGCCTTGACCGCCACCAGCGCGCCGCCGATGCGGACCGAGACCATGGTCGCGTCGCCCAGCAGTTCCATCGTATAGATCGGGGCGTTGATCTCGCCGCCCGACTCGACGACGTTGGCATCCTCGGCGCGGAAACCCAGCGTCACGGGGCCGTCCGGCGCATCGAGGCCGGGGATCACCGAATTCTGGGCCTTGAACACCCCGCCTTCGATCACCCCGTCCACAAGGTTCATGGCCGGATTGCCGATGAAGCTGGCGACGAAGGTGTTGGCGGGCGTGTCGTAGATTTCGGTCGGGCTTCCGACCTGCTGGACGACGCCCTTTTTCATCACGACGACCCTGTCGGCCAGCGTCATCGCTTCGATCTGGTCATGGGTCACGTAGATCGTGGTGGCGGCCAGGTCGTGGCTGAGGTTCTTGATCTGCGCGCGGGTGGACACGCGCAGCTTGGCGTCGAGGTTCGAGAGCGGCTCGTCCATCAGGAACACCTTGGGCTTGCGCACGATGGCGCGCGCCAGCGCCACGCGCTGACGTTGGCCGCCCGACAGCTCGGCCGGCTTGCGGTCGAGGAAATCCAGAAGCTCGACCCGCTCGGCCGCCTGCAGGACGCGCTCCTTGTGGGTCGAGGGGTCGGTGCCGCGCACCTTCAGCGGGAAGCGGATGTTCTCGTAGACGTTCATGTTGGGGTAGAGGGCGTAGCTCTGGAACACCATGGCGATGTCTCGGTCCTTGGGCTCCAGATCGTTGACCCGTTTGCCGCCGATCAGAATGTCGCCTTCTGTCGTATCCTCGAGTCCCGCAATCATGCGCATCGTGGTGGTCTTGCCGCAGCCCGAAGGGCCCAGCAGCACGAGGAATTCCTTGTCAGCTATCGTCAGGTCGAAATTGTTGACCCCGACAAAACTGCCCCAACGCTTGCTGATGTTGCGCAGCTGGATCTCGGCCATGGTTCCTCCCTGAGCAGAATCGCTTTTGCATACGTTTGCAAAATTTGTAGAGCCGATAATTCGTACTTGCAAGACATATTTGCAAGCGTATGCAATATTGTCGGTGGCGGCCGATTCACTTCTGCGGTGATGCGATGCGCGTTGGCGGTCCCGGATGCGCACATTCGGACAATGTGGCGGCGGATCCGAAGGCATTGAAAAACAGATACTTGCAGGCAAAGAGGCGATGACAAGTTTCCAGACAGAAAAGCAGATCGTCCGGGCCTTTTATCAGGATCTCGACGCCGCGGATGAGCAGGCGATCCCAGGTGTCTTGGCGAGCCATTGCGCCGATGATCTGCTGTGGCGCGGCTATCATCCCTTTGACGAGATCAGGGGCCCCGCAGAGGTCGGGCAACGGTTCTGGCAGCCGTTGCGCAACGGTCTGACGCGCCTGCAGCGGCGGATGGACATCTTTATGGCCGGGCGCAACATGTTCGAAGAGGACGCCACCTGGGTTTGCTCGATGGGGCATCTGATGGGCCTGTTCGACCGCCCGTGGCTGAACATCCGGCCGACCGGCAAGATGGCTTTTCTGCGTTATTGCGCCTTTCACCGGGTCGCCGATGGCCGGATCGCGGAAACCGCGATGTTCTTCGACATTCCGCACTTGATGATGCAGGCCGGGTTGCAGCCATTTCCGCCACAGACCGCCGCGCATCTGGTGCAGCCGGGGCCGATGACCCATGGCGGGCTGATGTTCGATGCGCAGCCTGCGGAAGAAGGCGAACGCACGCTGGCCCTGATCAACGCCATGATCTCGGATCTTGGCCAATGGAAAAGCGGCTTGCCGCTGGAGGAAGAACTGGCCCGAACCTGGGCCGACGACATGATC
Organism: Ruegeria sediminis; assembly: GCF_005938215.1. Taxonomy (GTDB): domain Bacteria; phylum Pseudomonadota; class Alphaproteobacteria; order Rhodobacterales; family Rhodobacteraceae; genus Ruegeria; species Ruegeria sediminis. Next base: position 681,759 of record NZ_VCPD01000002.1, on the reverse strand, counting down.
TGGTGGGGTCCGGCGGGGATCGGGGCGACCTACACGATCGAACGCTACGCCAGGCAGCATTCCCGCCCGTTCCGGGCGTCCTTCGCCGACCGGTCCGGCACCGGCCATGTCTGCCGGATGGCCGAGGGGCGTTTCGGCGGCTTCTTCGGCTGGCCCAACTTTACCGCCGCGCCCACGGGCGGCTTCATGGGCATGCCCGCAACCGGCAAGGCCGGGGAGTTCAGGGTGATCGACATCTACCGGCGCGAAGGCGACAAGCTGGCCGAGAACTGGGTGTTCATCGATTTGCTGCATTTCTGGCAGCAGCAGGGCGTGGACATCCTGGCCCGAACCACTGAGATCGGAAGCCCATGAGAGTCGACGCGCATCATCACCTCTGGGATTTGGACGCGGTAAGGTATCCGTGGCTGATGGAGCGCGGTGCGGTCAGGTTCTTCGGCGATCCGACCCCGATCCAGCGCAACTACCTGATCGACGAATTCCGTAGCGCCGCCGAAGCCTGCGGCATCGGCGGCTCGGTCCACATCCAGGTCGGCGCCGAGGATGGCTGGGCGGAGGCGCAGTGGGTGCAATCCGTCGCCGACGCCAATCCCGATTGGCCGCTGGCGCAGGTGGCGTTCTGCGACCTGACCGCGGACGACCTCGAGGCGCAACTGGGCCGATACCAAAGCCTGCCCAGCCTGCGCGGCGTCCGCCAGATCATCGGCCGCGCCCCGGGCGAGGATGCGCGGACCGGGACCAATGCCCTGCTGGACGACCCGAGATTCCTGCGCGGGTTGAAGGTATTGGCGGATCGGCAGCTGTCTTTCGACCTGCAACTGCTTCCCGAACTGATGGCAAAGACGGCTTCGGTTCTGGCGCATTCGCCGGAAACGCGCGTCGCGCTGTGCCATGCGGGCTCTCCGCATGACCGCAGCCCGGCGGGGTTGCGCAATTGGGCGGGCGAACTGGGACGCCTTGCCCGGTTGCCCAATGTGGTCTGCAAACTGTCGGGGTTGGGCATGTTCGAGCACAACTGGACTCGCGACAGCATCGCTCCGATCGTCGAGACCTGCCTGGACGCGTTCGGGGCGAACCGGTGCATGTTCGGATCGAACTTCCCGGTGGACAGCCTGTACTCGGACTACGCTGCGATCGTGCGCGCGCAGGAAAGCCTGGTTCCCGCCGAGCACCACGAGCGTGTGTTCAGTGCGAACGCGGCGAAATTCTATCGGATGCACCCGACTTCCGGGTCGTAATTCGCCGCAACCCTTGCGGCGTGCCGTGCGCGGTGGCAGACGCAGTTTGTGGTCGCGGAAGGAGGGCAAATCCGACCTTTCCCGACGGGCAGGGTTGTTCTGGACCTCGATCAAGGGAAGGGCAAGAAAATTGGCGGTACTCCTGATCCATACGGGCGGCACGATCGGCATGGTTGCCGCCGAGGACGGTTTCGTGCCTTCGGAAGGCGTCGTAGAGGGCTTTGCCCACAACCGCGCAGGCCGGATCGACGGTCTGGATCAGCTCGACATCGTGGTTTTGAAACCGCTGATCGACAGCGCCAACGCAACGCCGGCCGATTGGAACCGTATCGCCAGAATCATATTCGAGTCCCATGCGCAATATGACGGGTTCGTCGTCACGCACGGGACCGATACGATGGCGTTCACCGCCGCCGCGCTTTGCTTTGCGCTTGGGGGGCTGTCCAAACCGGTGATCCTGACCGGCGCGATGCTGCCGTTGACCGTCGAAGGCAACGATGGCGAGCGCAACCTGACGGACGCGTTCGCCGCCGCGACGACCGCACCCGCGGGGGTCTGGGTTCAGTTCGCCGGGAGGCTGCTGCACGGCGCGCGTGTTCGCAAATCGCACTCGCGCGCTTTCGACGCCTTCGCGGCGGACCCCAGCGATATTAAGCCGTGTCAGCAGGCAAGCGCGCTGGGGCTGCATGAAGCGGGAACACATTCCATCGCGGTGCTGGCGGTCGCGCCGGGAGTGTCCGCCGGGGTGCTGGAATACGCAGCCGAAACCTGTGACGGATTCGTCCTGCGATGCTACGGCTCCGGTACGGTTCCGAACACGCCGGGTTTGCGCCGGGCGCTGGAGATTGCCGGGACACGGCGCATTCCGGTCGTCGCGGTCAGCCAATGCCCCGAAGGCGGTCTGGCGTTCGGAACCTACGCCTCGGCCGCGATCCTGCGGCGGCACGGCGTGATCGACGGGCGCGACATGACGGTCGAGGCGGCCTATGCCAAGCTGGCCTATGCGCTGGCCCGGCATGACGAGGCCGAGGCCCGGCGGGATTGGCTTGGCCGGTCGATCTGCGGTGAGATCGGCGCAGGGGACGCATAGCGGCGTGAACGGTGCCTGGGCGTCAGGTTTTCTGGGCCTTCGGCAGGACGCAAAGCATCTCGTACAGCAGATTGGCGCCGATCAGTGCCGTGTTGCCGCTGGGGTCATAAGGCGGCGAGACCTCGACCAGATCGGCGCCGACGATGTTCAGCCCCGCGCAGCCGCGCACGATTTCCAGGGCTTGAATGGTGGTCAGCCCCCCGATTTCGACGGTGCCGGTGCCGGGCGCGTAGGCCGGGTCGAGGCTGTCGATATCGTAGGTCAGATAGACCGGCGCATCGCCGATCTTGCCGCGGATCTCGTCCATCAATGGCGCCAGGGATTTGTGCCAGCAGGCCTCGGCGGGGATCACGGTAAAGCCCTTTTGGCGGCCCCAGTCGAAATCGTCCGGCGCGTAGCCGGTGCCGCGAAGGCCGATCTGGAAGACCTTGTCGTTGATCAGCAAACCGTCCTCGACGGCGCGACGGAAGGGGGTGCCGTGTGCGATCTTCTCGCCGAACATTTCGTCATTGGTGTCGGCGTGGGCATCGACATGGATCAGCGCCACCGGGCCGTGTTTTTCAGCGATGGCGCGCAGCACCGGGTAGGTCAGCGTGTGGTCGCCGCCGAGCGTGAGAGGCACGGCGTCATGGGACAGGATGCCCCTGTAGGCCGCGGTGATGATGTCGATGGTCTTTTTCAGGTCGAACGTGTTGATCGCGACGTCTCCGATGTCCGCGACCTGCATCCTGGCAAAGGGCGCCGCGCCCGTGGCCATGTTGAACGGACGCAACATGCAGCTTTCGGCCCGGATCGCGCGCGGTCCGTGGCGGGTGCCGGCGCGGTTCGAGGTGCCGATGTCCATCGGGATGCCGACGAAACACGCGTCCAGCCCCTGGGCGGATTTCTGGGCCGGCAGGCGCATCATCGTGGCGTCGCCGCCGAAGCGCGGCATCGCGTTGCCGCCAAGCGGTTGGTTGAACTGGCTTCCTGACTTGTCGCGCATCAGAGACCCTTTGTATGGAAAACGCATGAACTGTCCCGGCGACGCTACTGCACGGCATTCGCGTTCGTAAATATCGCCGTCTCAACAGGATCATTTGTCTGGGCAAATGTATCAGCGGGAATGCCGCCGGTGCAGCGCGTCGCGGAAAAAGGCGATGACCTTCGGCTTTGGCCCTGACCGGGTGACCATCTGCATCCGGCTGGTGAAATCGTCGCTGGTCACGGGCAGGCGGCGCAGCCGGCCGGCGGCCGCGAACATGGCGGCATGGTGTGTGGGCAAAAGCCCAAGGCAGCTGCCGCTGAGAACGAGAACGATCTGCGCCTCGATGCAATGCACGATCCGGTCGGCATCGACCTGCATGAAGGACTTCTGTCGCTGGCGGCTCCAATATCCCCGGTGCGCCCAAGGGTGCGCGTAGGCGGCTTCCTGCGTGATTTCCTCGTCCGCCAGATCGAAGAGCGGATGCCCCTTGCCGCAATAGAGCGCGTGCTGCTCGTCGTAGAGGTCTTCGTAGTCAAGACCGCTGATCCTGTTGTCAAAACCGCCGATGCCGAGGTGATAATCGCCATCGACGACCCCAGTCAGGATATTTTGGGGCTGATCGACGCTCAGTTCCAGCCGGACCGATGGTGCGCTCGCGGCCAGATCGCCGATCGCATCGGGCAGTTTCAGGTGCGGGTCGGTGGCGATGCAGTCGACCATCGCCACTTTCAGCCGGCCAGCCAGAGATCCCTTGATCGCGGCCAGCTTGCCCGAATGCGCATCGAGCGTTTCCAGCAGATCCAGGCCAATTTCATGCACCATGCGGCCCTCGTCGGTCAGCAGGAAGCCGCGCCGCCCGCGCTGGCACAGCTTGACGCCCAGCCGTTCTTCGAGCGCGGTGATGTGGTTGGAGATCGTCGGCTGGCTGAGCCCCAATTCCGCCTGCGCGGCGGAAAACCCGTTGTTGCGCACGACGCTGTCGAAAACGGTCAATAGGTGAATGTCGGTGCCCGAGATTTTCATGAATGTATTGAAAACGCCAAATGTATCATATTGCAATGCGCTATTTCATGGTGGCAGGTTTTCCCTAGCATGGTCGTGCAGGCGGATGGCCCTGCCCACCGGCCTGACACCGAGTGCCCGAACCCGCAAACGCAGACTTGAACCGACCAGACGAAGCCGAACCGATGTCCGACCTAAACAAGACCGCATTGCGGGATGTGACCCTGTTCCCATTCTGGCTGGACGGCAACGGCGAGGTGCCGGCGATCGAGCCGCAGCTGATCGGCCGCACCGACGCTGATCTGCTGATCGTCGGCGGCGGCTTTACCGGCCTCTGGGCGGCGATACAGGCGAAGGAGGACGACCCCGGCCGCGACGTGGTGCTGATCGAGGCCGAAAAGGTCGCCTATGGCGCCTCGGGCCGGCCCGGCGGCATCGTTTCGACGTCGGTGATGCATGGGCTGCACAATGCGGCGCGCGTCTTCCCGGACGATCTGGAGCGGTTGGAACAGCTTGGCCACGCCAACATGAAGGGTTTCCTTGATACGCTGGACCGTCATCGCATCGACTGCGACGCCGAATGGAACGGCGAATTGACCGTCGCGGTCAGTGAAGATCACATCGAGGTGGTTCGCGAAGAGTATGAATTGCACAAGGCCCACGGCCACGAGGTCGAGTTGCTCGATCGCATGGCAACCCGGGCGCAGCTGGACTCGCCGCTGTTTCACGGCGCGCTGTGGTCCAAGCGGAACAGCGGCACGGTGCATCCGGCGAAACTGGCCTGGGGGCTGAAGCGGGCGGCATTGTCGCTGGGCGTACGGCTTTACGAGCAATGCCCGATGAAACGCATCGAGGACCGGGGCAATCACCTGCGTGTCGTCACCCGGGACGGCGAAGTGTACACGCCGAAGGTGTTGCTCTGCACGAACGCCTTTGCGGCCGGGCACAAGAAGATCCGCAGCCGCGTCGCCATGGTGCGCGACCGCGTCCTGATGACCCAGCCCCTGAGCGACGAGCAGATGGCCCGGATCGGATGGGCCAACCGGCAGGGCGTCTATGACACGCGCACCCAGCTCAATTACATGCGGCTGACCAGGGACAACCGGATCCTGTATGGCGGGCGGCTCGGTTATTTCATGCACAGCCCGCGCGACCCCGAGCTTGACCGAACCACCGAACCCTACGAAAGCCTTGCGGCGGCCTTTTTCCGTACCTTTCCGCAGCTTGACGATCTGCGGTTCAGCCACGCCTGGAGCGGACCGATCGCGCTGACCACCCGAATGGCGGTGCATTTCCAGACCTATTTCGGCGGCAAGGCGGTCTATGCCGGCGGCTATTCGGGCTTTGGCATTTCCACCAGCCGGTTCGGCGCCGAGTTCGGCCTGGCCAAGCTGCTGGGCAGCGACCGGCCCGAACTGGAGATGGAATTTGCCCGCACCATGCCGAACTGGATTCCGCCCGAACCGTTCCGCCATATCGGCGCAAGGATCACCATGCACGCGATGGATACCGCCGACCGGAAGGGCGGCTGGCGCAACCTGTGGCTCAAATTCGTCACGCGGATGGGCTTTCCGTTGGGGTAGGCGTCCGGTCAGAAGGTCGGCGGCGTGCAGGCGCTGACGATCACGCATTTCTCGGGGCCGACCTGGCGGAACCGGTGCGGCGTGCGGCTGTCGAAGTAATAGGCGTCGCCGGGGCCCAGGATCTTGCGCTGATCGCCGACCGTGACCTCGATGCGGCCCGAGACCACGATGCCGCCTTCCTCGGCTTCGTGCCCGTACATCACGCGGCCGGTGTCGGCGTTCAGTTCGTAGGTTTCCAGCAGGATCATCATCGCGCGCCCGAACAGGTTGGTGCCAACCTGTTTCAGGGACACGCCGCCCTTGCCGATCTCGGGCAGATCCTCGGCCGCGTAGAACACGGTTTTCTCCGGTTCCGGCTCGAATGCGAAGAACTCGGACAGGCTGACGGGAATGCCGTCCAGAATGCGCCGCAAGGCGCCGACCGACGGGTTGGTCTTGCCGGCTTCGATCAGCGAGATCGCCGAATTCGTGACATTCGCGCGCTTTGCCAGCGCGCGCTGGGACAGGCCGGCTTTTTCGCGCAGGGCGCGCAGCCGCAATCCCAGATCAAGGTCTTCGTCGAAACTGTTCGGCATGTTGAGTATCCGCAACGAATTCGTTTCGCCAAGCGATAAATCAACATGTTGCGGCAATCAAGAAACAGGCTGTCAAGCGGTGCCTCGACGAATTACTGTGCGCAAGCCAAAGAAACGGGGCCTCAAGGCCCGCCTTCCGCGAAAGGGAACGTCATGTCCAACGCACAGATTGCAGAACGCCGCGAGGCCGCCATTTCCCGGGGTGTCGGGATGCAGACACAGATCTATGTGGAGCGCGCGCAGAACGCCGAGGTCTGGGACGTGGAAGGCCGTCGCTACATCGATTTCGCGGCCGGGATCGCGGTGGTCAACACCGGCCATTGCCACCCGAAGGTGATGGAGGCGGTGCAGAAGCAGATGGGAAATTTCACCCACACCTGCCACCAGGTGCTGCCCTATGAAAACTACATCCGGCTGGCCGAGCGGCTGAACGACAAGGTGCCGGGCAATTTCGAGAAGAAGACGGTCTTTGTCACCACCGGCGCCGAAGCGGTCGAGAACGCGGTGAAGATCGCCCGGATCGCGACCGGACGCCCGGCGGTGATCGCCTTTGGTGGTGCCTTTCATGGCCGCACCTTCATGGGGATGAGCCTGACTGGCAAGGTCGCGCCCTACAAGAAGGGCTTTGGCGCCATGATGCCGGATGTCTACCACGTGCCGTTCCCGGTCGATTTGCACGGAACCTCGACCGAAGACGCGCTGGGCGCGCTCGACAAGCTGTTCAAGGCCGATCTGGACCCCGCGCGGGTCGCGGCGATCATCGTCGAACCGGTGCAGGGCGAGGGCGGCTTTTACCCGGCCCCGGCGAAACTGATGCGCGGCCTCCGCGCGCTGTGTGACCAGCACGGCATCGTGATGATCGCGGACGAGGTGCAGACCGGATTTGCCCGCACCGGCCACCTGTTCGCGATGGAAGGCTATGACGTCGCCGCCGATATCACCACCATGGCCAAGGGGCTGGCCGGTGGCCTGCCGCTGGCCGCCGTCACAGGCCGCGCCGATCTGATGGACGCCGCCGAACCCGGCGGTCTGGGCGGCACCTACGGCGGCAACCCGCTTGGCATCGCCGCCGCGCATGCGGTGCTGGACGTGATCGAGGAAGAAGACCTTTGCGCACGTGCAAACGAATTGGGCGCGCGTTTGAAACAACGCCTTGCGGCGATTTCGGAACGCACCCCGGAGTTGGTGGATATCCGCGGCCCCGGCTTCATGGTGGCGGCCGAGTTCAACACCGCCGACGGCAAGGCCCCGAACCCCGAGATGGCCAACGCGATCCGTGCCGAGGCGCTGAAGCGCGGCCTCGTCCTGCTGACCTGCGGCGTCTACGGCAACGTGATCCGGTTCCTGGCGCCGCTGACCGTGCCGGACGACATCTTCGCCGAGGCCATGGACATTCTCGAAGCGTCCGTGGACGCGGCGAAAAGCGCCTGACGCACAGGGCCGAAGGATCGCCGCGAACCTGGTGGCGATCTTTCGGCAACTTTCGTCCGCCGAAAGCGGGTGAAGCTCTTTGAGCAGGGCGACACTCCCGATACTGTCGTTGGCATGGAGGCTTGGGCCGCCGCGAAGGACGGCCGGAGTTGAAAACTCGCAGGGGGCTGTCGGTTGACGCTTGCCACAGGATCAGGAAGCGGGATGGTGGCGTCGCCTCTGGCGCGCCGGTTTCCCGGGAAGCTGGCGTTTGCGCTGATTTGGGCGGCGGCCTCGGCGCTGTCCGCCTGTTCCTTTGGTCCCACGACCTACACCAAGACAGTGACGCGGGCGGCGGCGGATACCGGCGGGACATTCCTCGCCCAGCGGGCCAGCACCCTGGGCGACCCGATGGACGGACGTTCCGGCGTCTACCTGGTGTCTGACGGGCCAGAGGCGCTGGCGCTTAGGCTTGTGTTGTCGGAACGGGCGGAACGCACGATCGACGCGCAATACTACCTGTTGCATGACGATGCCTCGGGCCATCTGTTCACCTGGCAGCTTTTGCAGGCGGCGGATCGCGGCGTACGGGTGCGCCTGCTGCTCGATGACATGGACGTCTCTGGCTACGACCGGATGACCGCGGCGCTTGACCGGCATCCCAACATCGACATCCGCCTGTTCAACCCGTTCCGACGCGGGTTCGGCAGGAACCTGGCCGCCGTTTTCGAGTTCGAGCGGGTCAACCGCAGGATGCACAACAAGTCGATGACCTTCGACAACGAGGTGACGCTCGTCGGGGGGCGCAATATCGGTGACGAGTATTTCGCGGCGCGCGAGGACAGCAATTACAACGATCTCGATGTCCTTGGCGTCGGCCCCATCGCCAAGGAGGTTTCGGCCTCGTTCGATGCTTATTGGAACAGCCCCTATGCCGTTCCCGCGAGCGTGGTGGTGGGCGACAAGAAACAGGACCTGACGCTTGCGGAGGCGCGGCAGGGCTTGTCCGAACTGGCCGCCGAAGCAAGGCGAAGCCCTTACGGGGAGGCGCTGAAGCATGGAATCCGCGAAAGCATCACCCACCGGCACCTTGGCCTGACCTGGGTGCCGGCACGGCTTTTGGCCGACCCGCCCGAGAAGGCGGCAGGCGACGCCGACGAACAGAGTTTCGTGGCCGCACAGATGCTTCCCTATCTGACGCGCGCCGAACAAGAACTGTATGTCTCATCCGCATATTTCGTGCCCAGGAAAAGGGGCGTTGAATTCCTGTCGCAGATGAGCGCGCGCGGGGTCGAGGTTTCGATCCTGACCAATTCTCTGGACTCCACCGACGTTGTGCCGGTCTACGGCCATTATGCCCTGTCTCGCGAGGATCTGCTGTCCGCCGGGGTGGAGTTGTGGGAGTTGCGCCCCGACAGTTCGCGCGAAGATCGAGAGCGCCTTGGTCTGGGGTTGTCCCAGTCCTCGCTGCACACGAAAGCCTTTGCCATCGACCGGAAGTATCTCTTTGTCGGGTCGTTCAACTGGGACCCGCGCTCGGTCAGGATCAACAACGAGATGGGCGTTCTGATCGAGTCGGAAGCCCTGGCCAACGAGGCGGTGCGGCGGTTCCAGGAAAATCTCGACAGGAACGCCTACCGGCTTCGCCTTGACGAGGATGGCGACATCGAATGGCTGGCACGGCGCGAGGACGGGGTGCTGCTGCTGTACCGGCGAGAGCCCATCGACTCGTCCTGGCGCGCGTTCATGAGCGGCGTCTATGCCATTCTGCCGATCGGAGGCCAGTTGTAAGTGGTTTGCTGCAAGCGCCGGTCGGCATCGACGGCGTTCAATCGGAACCGCTGCGGATTGCCGCCAATGCCAGCGCGGCGGTATCTTCGACCGAACCATCCGCCGGCACGCGGGTCCAGTCCCCGGCTTCGGCCCGAAGCGCCAGTTGTTTCTCCAGCACCCCGACATCGGCGTCCGATGCGTCCCCTGTGCGAGCGCTGATCCGGGCGCGCAAGGTTTTCGGGCCGCAGTCCATCCAGATCGGGCAGAACGGTACGCCCGCCCGTCGCGCCGCCAATCGCACTTGCTCGCGCTCGAACGGCGACAGGAAAGTGGCGTCGACGACAGCCGGGAAACCCTGTCTCAAGACACGCCCGGCGTCGCGCAGAAGCCGGGTATAAACCAGTTCCGTCGTTCCCGGCCCATACGCGTCTTCGGGCAGCCGGTCTTCGGGCGATACGCCGAACATGTGCTTTCGCGCTACGTCCGAACGCAGGACGACCGCGCCGATGCCCCGACCGATCTGCGGTGCGGCACGGCGCGCGATGGTCGATTTTCCCGAACCGGACAAGCCGCCGATGGCGATCAATCGCGGCTTTGCCTGGTCGCGAAGCGCCCTGATGGCGAAGGCGAGGCGTTCGCCGGCGCCGGGTTCGTGCGGGTCCGGTTCTTTGCGCGAGGCCGCGACAAGCGCCCGCACCGCCGCCCGCATGGAGATGAAAAGCGGCAGCAGCCCCAAGCCCGAATAGTCGCGCGTCGCGGAAAGATATCGGCAGAGAAAGGCGTTCGCCTGATCGCGCAATCCGCGCTCCAACATGTCCATCACGATGAAGGCGATGTCGTAGATGACGTCGGTCGAGGCCATTTCTTCGTTGAACTCCAGCGCATCGAACGGGGTGGGGCGGCCGTCGATCAGGCAGATGTTGCCCAGATGAAGGTCGCCGTGGCAGCGGCGCACATAGCCATGCCGCCTGCGGGCATTCAACTGCGCCGTGCGCTTGTCCAATTCCGATTGGGCCCGCGACCGCCAGTCTGTCAATGGGTCCTTCAGATCCGCAGCCGCCGGCGAAGTCTCGATGGCCTCGGAAATTTGCTCGATCGTCGCCTTGACCCGCGCAGCCCCGCCGAATTCTGGCGCGACGGGGGCGCCAAGGTGCATTTTCGCGACGGTATCGGCCAGCGCCTCGGCCAGTTGAACACCGAGTTCCCCGCGCTCGGCAAGGCGGTCGAATTCTCCGGCGCGGTCGAACCGGCGCATCCTGACCACCCAGTCCACAGGGTCACCTTGGCCGCCGAGCTGCAGCCTCCTCTCCCGGCGAACGATCGGCAGGACGTCACGGTAGATTTGGGCGGCAACCGTCTGGTTCACCTCGATTTCGCGCCGGCACGCGGCCTCGCGCCGATTCAGCGTGCTGAAGTCGAGGAAATTCGTCCGAATGGGGCGCTTGAGTTTGAACGCCTCGGTGTCCGTCAGGAAGATATGCGAGATATGCGTGTCGACGCGTTGAACCTGTTGCCCGTCATGCGTGGCGGGATCGGCCAGAAAGGCGATGACGGCCTGGTGTTCCGGGCTGTTCTCCGGGTTTTGGAGCGTTCCTGAGCCTTCGGTGTTCACGCCATGATCCTCTCGCGGGCCGCGTCCCAGACTAGCGCAGCAGCCTTTCGCGTTCCATTGCGCGAGATCAATGCGCCGGTCCTGGCTAATTTCTAGGCTGGTTGTCGTTCGGTGCCGGACCCATTCAGGGGGCGCTTCGCGTTTATCTCTTGCGCGCTGGCACAGCTTGTGGACGAGGGTGTGTAGCGGCGTCGACAAAGGCGCAAGCCCTTGATATGCATGGGGGAAGAGGTGCAGCGGTGACCCGGAACACTTTCACCACAAGGAACTTGCGCAAGGTCTATGGCGAAGGACCGGCGGCGGTTCACGCCCTGCGCGGCGTCGATCTGGAAATTCCCGAAGGAGAATTCGTGGTGCTGCTGGGTGCCTCGGGCAGCGGCAAGTCCACGCTTTTGAACATCCTGGGGGGGCTGGACCGGGGCAGCGAGGGCGTGGTCCATTTCCGCGACAAGGAACTGTCGGCGATGTCAGACACCGAGCTGACACGGTACAGGCGCGACCACGTCGGCTTTGTCTTTCAGTTCTACAACCTGATGCCCAGCCTGACCGCGCGCGAAAATGTCGAACTGGTGACCGAGATTGCGCGAAACCCGATGGATCCGGGCGAGGCGCTGGACCTTGTCGGCCTGGCCAATCGGGCCGACCATTTTCCGGCGCAACTGTCGGGCGGCGAGCAGCAGCGCGTCGCCATCGCCCGCGCCGTGGCCAAGCAGCCCGACGTGCTGTTCTGCGACGAGCCGACGGGCGCGCTTGACAGCACGACGGGCCGGGCCGTGCTGCATGTCCTGAAAGACGTGAACGAAAAGCTGGGCGCCACGGTCCTGATCGTCACTCATGCGGCGTCGCAGGCGGCGATGGCCGACCGCGTGATCCGGTTCGGGGATGGCGCGGTGATCGAGGTCACGGTCAACGAAACCAAGCTGACGCCCGAGGATATCGAATGGTAGGTTCCCGATGTCCCCGCTGACGAAAAAGCTTGGCCGCGATCTGTGGCGGATCAAGGGGCAGGCGATCGCGATCGCCCTGGTCATAGCCGTTGGCGTCCTGATGCAGGTCATGCAGACCGGTCTTGTCGCCAGCCTGGACGAAACCCGCCGCGCCTATTACGAGCGGTACCGCCTGGCCGAGATCTTTGCGCCGGTGGCGCGCACGCCTGAAAGGCTGGCGGCGGATCTGCGCCGGATACCCGGGGTTTCGGCGGTCGAAACCCGCATCGTCGGTCACGCTCTGTTGGATATGCCGGGGATCGACCTGCCATTGCAGGCTCAGGCCGTTTCCCTGCCGGACTTCCGCGAACCGCGCCTCAACAACGTCTATCTCACCGACGGGCGCATGTTCGAGGGCGACAGACCCGATGAGGTGGTGATCCTGGAGAGCTTCGCCAAGGCGCACGGGTTGAAGCCGGGTGACAGTCTGAACGTCACGATGAACGGCGCCCGGCGGACTTTCGGCATCGTCGGTTTCGCGATGTCGCCTGAGTTCCTGTATTCCACGGCCCCGGGCGAATTGGTGCCAGATGACGACCGGTTTGCCGTTCTATGGATGAGCCGCACCGCGCTGGAAGCGGCCTTCGACATGGACGGCGCGTTCAACGAGGCGCTTATCTCTCTGAGCCGGGGCACCGAACCTGCTGAGGTCATCTCGGCGGCCGACCGCCTGCTGGACCGTTTCGGGGGGCTCGGGGCCTACGGGCTCGAGGATCTGCAATCGGACAAGTTCATCGCCGAGGAAATCGATGGTTTGCGCCGGACAACGGCGACGGTTCCGCCGGTGTTCATGGCCGTGGCGGCCTTTCTTCTCTACATCGTCATTTCGCGCATGATGCAGGCCGAGCGCGAAGAGATCGGGCTGATGAAGGCGTTCGGCTATACCGACTGGGAAGTCGGCGCCCACTATCTGCAACTGATCCTTGCCATTGCCGTTTCCGGCGCGCTGTTTGGCGGGCTGATGGGCATTGCCGCGGGTCGGGCGCTGGTCGATGTCTACCTTCTTTACTACAAGTTCCCGTTCCTCGTTTTCCGGCTCGCTCCGTCCAGCTTCGTCATCGGCATCGGAGCGAGTGTCCTGGCGGCGTCGGCGGGCGGGCTTTTCGTGCTGCGCGGTGTGTTTGCCCTGACGCCAGCCGTGGCCATGCGGGCGGCCGCGCCGGCGGATTACAGCAAGTCCCTGAAGTTCGACGGGACGCTTTCGGGGTTCCTGGATCAGCCGACCCGGATGGTGCTGCGCCGCCTGACCCGGCAGCCTGTCCGCATGGGCGGCGCCATTGTCGGAATCGCGGCTGGCGTGGCGCTGTCGGCGGCGATGGCCGCGATCCTCGCGAGCTTCGATGAAATGATGGAACTGACCTTCGACGTGATCGACCGCAGCGACGTGACCGTAAGCTTCATTCATCCGATCGAAGCCCGAAGCCTGCACGATATCGAGACAATGACGGGCGTGATCGAGGTGGAGCCGGTGCGGATCGTTCCCGCGATTCTGAAAAACGGCCGCCATACCCATCGCGGCGCGATCAGCGGTCTGGTCGAGTTGCCGCGCCCGAACCGGGCGGTGGACGCGGATACGCGGGCCATACGCCTGCGGCAGGACGGCATCATCCTGTCGGCCAGTCTTGCCCGGCGGTTGGATATCGCCCCGGGCGACTGGCTGACGGTCGACGTGCGCGAGGGGCGGCGCCCCGAGGTGCGGTTGCCGGTGATCGCCGTGGCCGAAAGCCTGATGGGATCGCCCGCATACATGGAACTCTTGGCGCTGAACCGGGCCCTGAAAGAGCCTTTGCGCGTTTCGGGCGCCTATTTGCGCATCGATACCGCTCATGCCGGCGAGATCTACCGGGCGCTCAAGCACATGCCGATGGTGGCCGGGGTGGCGCCAAAGGGCGACAGCCGGGCAGCTTTTCAGGAAATCACGGACCGGGGCGCGGGCGCGACGCGCTACATCATGGCGCTGGTTGCCGGGATCATCACCTTTGGCGTGATCTACAATGCCGCCCGGGTGGCCCAGGCCGAACGGGCGCGCGACCTGGCCGGCCTGCGGGTGCTGGGTTTCACGCGCGGCGAGATCGCCTTTGTCCTGTTGGGCGAACTGGCGGTAGTTACGTTGTTGGCGCTGCCGCTGGGGGCGCTTGGCGGATACGGCCTGACCTTCGCGATCTCGGCGGGATTCAGCACGGATCTTTACCAGTTGCCCGCCAGCTTCGGATTCTCCACCTTCGGGCAGGCGATGGTCGTGGTGGTGGCGGCTGCGGTACTGTCGGGATGGGTGGTGAAACGGGATATCGACAGGTCGGACCTTGTTCTGGCCCTGAAAACTAGGGAGTGACCCACTTGGCACGCAAGAAGAATTCTCGCCTGCTTCTGACGACGATCGCAGTGGTACTCGTGGCCGGTGTCCTGACGGCGGCGTTCTGGCCCCGGTCCGTGCTGGTGGACATGGCCGATGTCCGGCAGGGCGAAATGATCGTGACGATCAACGAGGAAGGCCGCACGCGGGTCAAGGAACCCTATGTCGTCTCGTCGCCCGTGGCCGGCGAATTGCAGCGCGTGACGGTTCTGCCCGGTGAACGGGTCGTCGGCGGCGAAACCATCGTCGCCCGGATGCAACCCACCAATCCTTCGGCGCTGGACGTTCGGACACGCGAGCAGGCCCATGCGGCGGTCACCGCCGCCGAAGCCGCGTTGCGCGTGGCGCATGCGGATCTGAACGCTGCGCTGGCCAAGCACGACTTTGCCGAGAGCGATCTGGAAAGGGCGCAAAAGCTTGTCGACCGGGGTGTCGCCAGCAAGGTGGCGATGGAGCGCGCCGAACAGGCGGCCAAGGTCGCCAAGGCCAATCTCGACACGGTCAGGGCCGCCATCGCCATGCGCGAGGCAGAACTGGCCAATGCCCGCGCGCAACTGATCGGGTTCGACGACATGGCGCTGGCCGCGGCGCTGGCCGACAGCGAACGTCCTGCCTACAGCATCCCGCTGCGCGCGCCAATCGACGGAACGATCCTGAAGGTCAACCACAAGAGCGAAACGACCCTGCCGGCGGGCGAACCGATTCTGGAAATCGGGGATGTCGACGGCGATCTCGAAGTCATGGCCGAACTGCTGTCATCGGATGCGGTGCAGGTCACCGAAGGCGACCGCGTGGTCATCACCAATTGGGGCGGGCAGGGGGATCTGACCGGCACCGTCAGCCGGATCGACCCCTACGGATACACCAAGTACTCGGCCCTCGGCGTCGAGGAACAGCGGGTCGAGACCACGATACAGTTCGCCAACCCCGGCGAGGACCGGGGCGATCTGGGACATGGCTATCGGGTAGAGATCCGCATCGTCGTCTGGGAAAAGCCGGACGCGGTCGTCGTGCCCTCGGCCGCGCTGTTCCGGCAGGGGCAGGACTGGGCCGTGTTCGTTGTCGACGATGGCCGAGCCAAGCTGCGGAAGATCGATGTGGGCCGCAACAACGGCGTCGATGCCGAGGTTCTCGGAGGGCTGGAGACAGGGGATACAGTCGTCCTGTTCCCGTCCGCCAACCTGGTTGACGGAATGCGGATCGCCCGTCGGCAGCTGGATTGATTTCAGGCTTCCTGACAGGGTGGCATTGTTGCCCGTAGGCAAGGCACAAACGGCTACGGAACCGGATGCCCGAGGTTGCGGTTTACCGGGTGAAGCGCATGCAGTACCACTTGAATCGCTCCACTCCGAAAGGGCCGGCGCGATGGCTTCAACGCCTGCGAAGCAACGTCGCGAGCCTTGGTTCGGTTGTGTGCGAAGGGTTTGATGAGAATGCCGGGACAGCGTAAACGTGCCTGAAAACATTACTATTTTCACGACCATGAAGAACGAGGGGCCGTACATGCTCGAGTGGGTGGCGTTTCACCGGACACTCGGCGTCGAACACTTCGTGATTTTCACGAACAGTTGCGAGGACGGCACGGATGATATCGCGAAACGGCTGCAGGATCTGGGGCTGGCGACCCATGTCGTGAACGAGGTGGCAGAAGGCGGAAACCCGCAGCACCAGATGCTGCGGCGGGCCAGAAGGCAGCCAAAGGTGAAATCCGCCGATTGGCTTTTGTGCCTGGACGTGGACGAGTTCTGGAACATCCGTTGCGGTGACGGCACCTTTCCCGCCTTGATCTCGGAAGTGGAACGCCGTGCGGGCCGGCAGGTGGATGCCATTTCCTTTGCCTGGCGGCTGTTCGGCAGTTCGGGCAACATCGCATTCGAGGACAGGCCGGTCACCGAGGCGTTCACCATGGCGGATATCGACTTTCCCCATCATTCGGGGCGGGCGTCGGGCCTGAAGACCTTGTTCCGGAACAACGGCAAGTTCACCCGGTTCGGCCCTCACCGTCCGAAAGGCATGGAAGAGGGCAGGGAGGACGAAGTCGCCTGGTCTGATGCAGGCGGCAACCTGTTTCCCGCCGCTGACGTGGGCTGGCGGGCTTGGCGAAACTTCGATCATTCGCTGGGGCGGCTGCATCATTACTCGGTCCGGTCCCTTGATGGCTTCCTGGTCAAGCGGGACCGCGGCAGGACCAATCACATCCGTGTGGATCAGGGGCAGTCCTACTGGCGCGATATGAACGCCAACAAAACGCCCGATACGTCGATCCAGCCGATTGCCGAACGGGCGGCGCCCTTGCTGGCGGAACTGAAGGCCGATCCGGACCTGGCGCGCCTGCATCAAGACGCCTGCGACTGGCATCGCGCCAAGGTGGCCGAGATCAAGATGCGGTCCGACTGGGTTGCCTTCCGCAGCTGGCTGGCGGACAATCTGGTCTGAGGCCATGACAGAAGAACTATCGAAAAGCCAACTCAAGCCCGACCACCCGGACCGCACGACGGGGTACGAACGCATCCTGACCGACCCCGCGCCCCCCTGGTTCGTCGAGCTTTACCCGGGCGGCGACGGCAAGGGGTTCCTGCAGAAACTCGAGCGTCACGCGATCAGCTTCCATCACCGGTCCGAAGAACGCCTGGTCGTCAGCTTCGACAACATCGCCGTCGTGAACGACCTGTCATTCGCGCGCGAACCCTGGGGGTGGAAGTTCTTCCGGGACCGGAATTGGTCCCACCTGGGTGTATTCGCACGCACGAAGGCCTGGTTTCGGGACGAGGAAATCATCACCTATCTCGAAGGCAAGGCTCGTGAGGGTTTTTTTGACCGGTTTGGGCAAGTGGTGCTGACCGGCTCTTCGATGGGCGCTTTCGCGGCGCTGGCATTCGCACGGCTGGTTCCCGGCGCGACCGTGGTCGCCTTCAACCCGCAATCCACTCTGGACGAAAGGCTGGTACCCTGGGAAACGCGGTACCGCTATGGCCGCATCCAGAACTGGGATCTGCCCTATGGGGATTGTGCCGAGTCCCTGCCTTCGATTGGGCGGCTGTACTTGTTCTACGATCCCTTCTTCGACCTTGACCACAAGCACGCACAACGCCTGATGGGGCCAAACACCACGATCCTGAAAACCTGGTTCTCGAACCATTTCTCTGCGCCAATGCTGCGCAAGCTTGGTCTGCTGAAACCGCTGATGAACGGCGCGATGGATGGAACCCTGACCGAAGCGCAGTTCTATCAGATGTTCAGAGCCAGGCGCACGCTGCCGTGGTACATGCGTGGGTTGGAAGAACGGGGCGCCGAGACCCATGCGCAGCTTGTGCAGGCCGCGCGGCGCAAGTTCAAGACTCTGCGCCGCGAGAGCAGGCGGAACGCCGAACCTCAGGACGATGCGGACGGGCTCGACGCGTGACAGACGGGCGCGGCGTTTTCATCGGGCAGCGGCGGGACCGGCTGGGCGCGCGGTTGCTCATGTTGCTGACCTGCATCCGCTTGGGCGAGGATTTTGGAACCGGCTTCAGGGTGAACTGGTTTCCTCAGGGGGCCGATGCGCCCGAACTGGACAATCCCGAAGAACTGTTCGCACCGGACTGGATGGAGCAGCATTTCCTCTCGGAAAAGGACTTTGAGGACCTGAACCGGACGGCTGCGCCCATCTGGAGTTTTCAGAGCGACACGAGCCCGAACAGGCTGAACGCGCATCTGGCCTCGGGGCGTGCCGTCATCGTCGAGGAAGGTTTCGAGATACTGGCCTTTCCATGGGAGGACATCGAGGCCATCCGCCCGCGCTATCGCGCGTTCATGGACCGGATCGGCTTTGACCCCGCCATCAGGGCGATCATGGACCGTGCCGATCGGGTTCTGTCGGGGCAGGGTGTATCCGCCTATCACATCCGCAGAGGCGATATCCTGAACGGGTTGCCGTGGAAGCACACGACCTGGCCTGCGAAAGTCGAGCCGGAGGAGTATTACGAGCGGCATCTGGAAAAGGCTTCGGGCGCTCCGGCGATCATGTTTTCAGACCAGCCGGAGCTTCTGAAGCGGTTTCAGCGCGGCCATCCGCATCTGATGCAGATGTCCGACATCGCGGATCTGACCGGCATGACGCGGGCCCAGCGCGATTTCCTGGAACTCTACGCCATGTCGCGTGCCGATCAGATCATAGCCCCGATCATATCGGCGTTTTCCATGGCCGCAGCCCGCATCTCGGGGCGGCAGAGGCTGGTGTTTCGCGATGTGTTGACGGAACAGGAGATCGCGGAGGCCAATGAACGGGTGATCGGGCGCGTGCGACAGGGGCCTTCGGTCTTTCTGAACCCGTCCGAGGCCGCGCATATCTATTCCAAGGCGGCGCAGTACCTCAATGCGGGCGACCGCAGCAAGGAAGCCTATGACCTGGCTTGGCCGATCATCGAAGCCGGGGCGGACAACGCCTTTCTGCCGTTGTTGCAGGCGTTGAACTGTTTCTACCTGGGCAAGTGGGCCGAAGCGGAAAAGCTGGCGCGGGAGGGTTTGAACAACAAGCAACTTTGGCCCGAAGATCACGCGGCCTTGTGTGCCCTGCTGGGCGCCGTTCTGGGCGCGCGGGGGAAACGCTGGGGCGCGGGGCGGATGTTCACCCGCGCCTTTTGGGCGAAACCGATGCGGCCCGACGTCATCGTTCTGGGCTCGCGCATGCTGTACCGGAACCAGTTGCCCGAGCGCCTTTGCCCGCCGATCGACTGGGAACTTCAAAGGCACGTCCGGCAGCGCAGTTTCACGCCGTTCAGCAACCTGCATCTGGTGCAGTGGAAGGTGATCGTTCGACAGCCCTGCAATTTCGACATGATCCTGCTTGACTGGCACGAGCTTGCCCTGGATCAGAAAGCCCGGCGGTTGCTGGACAGCGGCGACCGCCTGGCGCAACTGAAAGAGGGCTTGGACCGTGTGGAAGCCATCGCCCCCGAGCATCCCAGCCGGCGCAGCCTGGCTGCCATGCTCGGATACCGTCTGGGAGAGGTATCCGCCGCTTGCGCGATAGACGAAAGCCGCGCCGTACTGGCGCTGTCGAATGAGAACCCCCTGTATCACAAGCGGTTGGCAGAATTGCTTGAGGCCGAAGGTGACCACCAGGCGGCGAGATTCGCGTATGGCGACGCCTTGGCCCTGTCCCCGGACAGCCCGTTTCTGATCTATTCATCCGGGCGCTTTCTGGAACGCATTGGCGCCAAGGATCAGGGAGAAAGCCAGATCCTGCAGGCGGCGGGCCTGGACAACGAGACAGCATCGATCCAGGGCGCGGCGGGCCAGATCCTCATGCGCCGTGGCGAGGATCACAAAGCCCGACGTTTCTTGGAGCGCGCCCGCGACCTTTGCCCGTCATACCAGCGGTTTGCCAACCAGTTGGACCGCATTTCTTCGCGGAGCTAGCGGTGTCACAGCCCTTCGGTGGCTAGCTGTCCGATATCGAATTGCATGGCATGCAAGACGCCCAGCCGCCGCGGATAGCGAAGCTCGCCGTCTGGATGCGTGTTTTGGCTCTCTTGCAACAATCGCGCGGCCGTGTTCAGCGCAGTCGTTTTTTCGGTCGCTTCGAGGGAATTGTATAGCTGTATCAAGCCCCGGCGGTGGCGCCGCTTGCGTGACCAGGCGGGAAGCCCGGCCCCGTCGGGAGTGGCGTCGCTGTCCGCCGCGCGCTCACTCCGCCTGATTTCGAGGATCTCGGGGTTCGCGTACTGCATGTGGCACAGAATGAGCTCCGGGGTCACGCGCCACGGGTTTCCGAAGACGCCGTGGCCGCCGACGCTCCACGATATCGGTTGGCGCGTGATGCAGGGTTTCGAGTAACGGGAACTGAACAACGCGGCCTGGCACTGAGGAAAAATTCCGGCAGATTGATTGTATGGTTGGCGTGGCGGCAGGATTTCGACGCCGACCGGCGAAATCGTGGCGAAGTCGCCAAGTTCGGTCAGTACGTCCTGCAACCTTCTGGTTGGGTCCGCGGCAAGAACGATTTCATCCACATCCGAGCATAGCACCGTATCGTGATGTCGAAGCATCATGGTTGAGATATCCGACAGGAAGCGCCACCGCTGCCGCTCGAGGTCTTCGGACATCGCCCCATTGCGGGGAACAGCCAGCAACTGACAGCCGGACGCGATTTCCTCGTGCCTTGGATCCTGGCCGTGACTGACAATGACAAGGTTGTTTCTTCCGAATTGTTCCGAGTAGTAGCGAACCCATTTCTCGAGAAACCAATAATCTTTCCACGCCATTGTGATCGCACAAATATTCATTCGAATATGCCCGTAGGTTCTGAGGTGATGGACATCGAAAAAAGGCCCCCGAACCTGTCCCGAGCCGAGGGTCAACTCGCTTAATTCATGGGTACTTCGATACGGAAGGGCTTTCGAAAAAGCAACGCCGCCAGTTGAGCCGAGATCGTTTGCATGCGCAGGCCAAAGGGCTGGTCTTTGGTATTCGCGCTCTGCTGCGGGAGGGCGACCTGGCGATTGACTGCGGCGCGAATGTCGCGAACCGGGGCGGATGTGGATGCGTACGAACCCGATCCCCTGGCATTCGAACAGCTGTCCGGGCAATGCGCAGGGCAAAAAGTGTCCGGCTCCACAATGTGGCCGTTGGCGCGCGCCAAGGGCAGGTGGATCTGATGAGATCGGTGTCCTTCGATCGGAACCCCTTGGCTCAGACGGTCAAAAGCACGGTCGTCTCCGGGAGTTCCGAGGTGGATGCCAACTCTGAAAACATGGTTTCGGTCCCGATCGTGCGCCTCGCCGCGATCATCGAAGAGCGGCTTGAGGAGCGCAATGACATCGCCCTTCTCAAACTGGACATCGAAGGCGCCGAACTTGAAGTGATGAACGATCTCATGGATCGGGATCTGTTGCGGCATGTCAGGCTGACCGTCGTGGAAACCCACGAGCGGCAGTTTCCCGAATTGCGGCGCGATTACCGCATGTTGCGCAGGCGGGTGGCGGCGGCGCAACTGGAGGATAGGGTGTTTCTTGACTGGATCTGAACGGTCCGGATGGGCCAATGCCGAGTTGCGCTCAGGCCTTGCCACCCGCAAACAGCTCGCGCCGGACGAACAGCGCGTCGCCCCAACCCAGACGTTTCATCTGGCACCAGGCCAGTTCAAATCCCAACGTCTTCAGAAATGGGACAAAATCACCAAGCGCCGTGTCGCCCTGATAGATTCCGCCGATGCTTGCCTCCATCCACAGGAATTGCATCCGACCGAGTGTCTTCATGCCCCCTTTGAGGACGTGAAGCTCGGCGCCTTGGGTATCGACAAAGAGGAGATCATACTCTGAAGTATCCACCTTTTGTTCGTCCAGGAGCGCATCGAGACTGCGGAGGGTCAGCTTGCGGGTCGTGTCGAAGGATATGCCGGACTTGATTTCCAGATGTGCGTCCGGAGCCAGAAAACTGGAGCTTTCTCCCGAATTCGACGCAACATGGAACTCGACCTCGCGACCGTCCTCGTCCCCGACCAGCGCCTTGACTGCCCGGTAGCCGGGATGCTGCGCGGCCCTTTTCGAAAGCATGGGAAAAGTTTCGTCCAACGGATCGATGAATACGCCGCGCGACACGCCGGAACGGGCAAGCTGGCGAATCTCGCGGCCGTTGTGCGCACCGACTTGGATCATGCCTTGCGGCAGGATCTTGAACTGGCTCTTCAGATATTCGACGGCGGGCAGTCCATTCGCGACCGGGGCTAGCTGGGATGTACTCATATGCAGTTTGACCTTGGACCAAGGGTTCCGTTCAACGCCCGGACCTGGTCCCGGCAGGCTTTGTTATCCGCTCTCGCAGGTTTGGATAAAGAGAATTCTTGGTTTCTGACGATTTTGACCTTCCGGCTTCGGAACCCGAAGGTATTTGGTTGCTTCGAGCAAAGCCTCTTTGCCTTTGATGGCGCGTGCCGTAAGGTTTCGGAAAACTCAAGGTGCGCGAAGGCGGGGCAGATCCTGAGTTCGCGAACGCATAACGGGCAGGAAGCACATGTCAGACGGAGAGCCGCTGTTCATCAGCGTGACCCCAATGAAAAACGAGGGTCCGTTCTTGCTGGAATGGGTGGCGCACAACTTGGCCATCGGCATCGACAAGATGGTCGTCATGACCAACGACTGCACTGACGGCACCGACACCTTGCTGGACAGGCTGGATGCGCGCGGAATTCTGACCCACGTGGACAACAATTCGGGCCGGCGGAGCAACCCCCAAAAACGCGCCTACAAGAAATTCATGAAAATGGGCGTGGCACGCGATCAGGACTGGGTGATCGTGATCGATGCAGACGAGCAGATCAACGTGAAGACCGGCGATCACACTCTGCGCGCCCTGACCGCGGCCATTCCCGACGCGCGGATGATTTCCATGACCTGGCGCCTGTTCGGCAATGCCGGCGTCGTCCGCTACGAGGACGGCTTTCTGTCTGAACGGTTCCAAATGGCGGCGCCCGAGCATTGTCCCCGCCCACCGCAGGCCTGGGGGCTGAAGACGATGTTCAAGGGCGGTCTGTGGGGTGTTCTGGGCGTTCACCGGCCAAAGCGCCCGCTTGTCGACGGCATGGACGAGTGTCATTGGTACAACGGGTCCGGGCAGCCGATGCCCGATCGTTATTTCACCGGAAGCTGGCGTTCTGCCAGGGACTCGGTCGGGTACGATCTTGTGCAGCTCAACCATTACGCGCTGAAGTCCTGCGAAAGCTATCTCGTCAAGAAAATGCGCGGACGTGCGCACCATCTTGGAGAAAGCCTGGGTCTGGAATACTGGAACATGATGAATCAGAACTCGGTCGAGGATCGCTCGATCGACGCCATCGCCCCGCGAAAGGCCGCCATGTACGAGGAACTGATGTCGGACGCCGAGACCGCACGTCTGCACAAGGCTTGCTGCGACTCGCACCGTGCGCAAATCGCGGAGTTGCGGGAGTTGCCCGAGATGGCGGACCTGCTAGCACGCATGATGGCGACCGGTCGGACGGAGAGCGTTTGATGGCGCGCTTCCATGTGGTTGATTTCGACGAACCAGGTGTAGTTGCAAAGGGCAAAGGCTCGCGCAACGTCATTCTGAGGCTGACGCGGACACTTGCAAAAATGGGTGTGCCGTCCAGCATCCTTTCGTGTTCGGACTTGCTGGATCAGGGAGCTGTACGAGACCCGAAAAGTTTCGTTCTTTTGCACTACAACGAGCTGTTTGTCGTTCAGAATGAAAAGGTCGACTGGCTGCGAGGGCGGGAACGAGAACTTGCCGACCTGGGGCACCACATTCTGCATTCGGTCGAACAGGGAAGAATTGTCGGTCACAAGATCCGCCAGAACCAAGTGTTGACGGAAGCGGGCGTACCCATGCCCAAGCTCATTCAGCTCAATGAAGAATTCGAAACTGTTTTTTCAAACGCCGTCAGCGATGCCCACGTTCCTGTGCAACTGATCGGGCCGGAAGAAGAAATTAACCCGGCCCGCTACAACACCGAATACATTGACTGTCGCCATGAATATGCGGGCGAACTCTGGCACGTATGCATACGCGCACAAGCCGTTGGTGGAAAGGTTCTCTTCGCTTGGGTGCGTGCCGGAACGGCGCCAAGTGTGCATACCCGCGATACTCCGGTCGATGCCGACCTGATACGATACTTCCATGACAAACTGATCACGCCTAACCAGGATCAGATCGCGGATATCGCCGCGGCGGTGAAGAGGGGTCTGGGGGTAGGACTGTTCGCGCATGACATTCTGCCCTGCGCCCGTACGGGTAAATTGTATCTGTGCGAAACGAACTTCAAATTCTATGACGGCAACCACCGTTTTCATATGGCGCCCATTCGGGAACAACACCCGGTTCCGTCCCTGTTTGACGGGCGCAAGGTGGGACGGCGGCTGGCCGCCGCGCTGATATCGGAATTGTCGTTGTGTTGATGGTCTTTCGCTTGCCGATTTCAGCATACGATGCAGCTGCAGCAATCTTGCCATGTTTGGTCAACCTCAAGGACCAAGACAAAAAAGCCGAAACGTGAACGAGGTCCCTGTATGCTTTGGCTTCACATAGGAATGCCCAAAACGGGAACCACTGCGCTACAAGGGTTTCTCCGAAGCAACCGCAACCTTTTGCCGGAATCTGGGCTGCGTTACATGGAGGCAGGCCGCCGACGGCTCAACGGAGAAGGCAATCTGCCCATCAGCCATAACAGGATCGTATTTGACCTCAACAAGACGCCCAGTTCCCTCGCCGGATTCCAAGAGGCGCTGGCCGAAGAATACGAGGCACATCGGCACCAGGCCTGCCTAGTCTCATCCGAGATGTTCTTCACGGCCGATATGGAGCGGCTAGCAAAAGTTTTTTCGGGCATTCCCGCCAAAGAGATCAGAGTTGTCTTTTATTGCCGCCGCTATTCAGATTTTTTCGAGGCCGACTACAAACAAAGAGCCAAAAACGGTCGCATCACTGGAGGCGCCACGAAGTTTGTCCGCGACCGGCTTGAGCAAATTGAGCGTTCTCCCGAAGGGCACAATTATTCCGGTCGTGTCGAACAGATCCGCATGGCCTTTCCCGAAGCGGCGATCGAACCGCAAATCTACGATCGCGCACTTTTGAAGAACGGCAACGTAATTGATGATTTTTTTGAGAAGATGGGCCTCGAAGTTCCTGACGGGGCATCCACGGACATGCCCGCCAATCCGTCGCTGTCCCGCGTGGCCAGCGAAGCATTCGGCATCGTGACGCGCGCGATGGGGAAACGGGAAAGCCGGAGGTTGCGCCGGCTTTCAGCAAAGGATCCGGTCATGTTGCGTCGTCATGATGTACTGGAATCTTCGGAACGCACTTGGCTGGACGGCTACCTTGCCGGCACGGACGACGGTTTTCTGCGCGAGTTCTTCCCCGACCGCAAAACGTTGTTTGAACCGCCGCAGTTGACCGAGGATGAACTCACCTTTCAACGGGACACCGCGGGAGAGGTCGAAGCCTTGCAAAAAGCCACTGAGATTGTTTTCCGAATGGCGTTGAGTTTCAACGTTTCAGGCCGCGGAATAGCGGGAAGGAAATGAATCGCGTTGTGTTCCTGCATCGGCCGGGGCAGGTCAACATGGGCGGCAAGATCATGCGTTGTGATCAGCTTTCCGTAATCGCCAGCAAGCATCTGGGGGATCGTTACCATTTTGAGGTCGCGTCGCCACCTCCACGACGTAGGCCGGTTCGACAACGCAGATTCGCCCAATCTCTTGACGGCGCCATTGTCATCCTGCTGAAAAACGCGCTGTCAGCGTTTACACCGTCCGCAATTCATGTCTTGCGCGCTCGGGTGCGTGGCCTTTGCATCGATCACCTCGACATTCCAGCCTCGCAGGAAACACTTGGCCTGGCGGATGTTCATATCGCCGCGTCTTTTCGAGGGAGGGACATTCTCGAAAAGACGCTGACCTCACGTGCTGACATCTCGCAGAGTGTCGAAGTGATGCATCTGGCGCATCATGCGGACCCGCGGCTGACCCCTGCACAAGACGAACCGGAAAACTTTGGGATTTCCTATTTTGGCAAGTTGTCGAATACCTACCTGCCGGCGGCCGTGGCAGGTTCAGTGCAGTCGCCTGACTACGGCCGCGACTACGGGTTTTCTTCGGTGATTGAGGCGATGCGCAGTTGCCCCATGCACTATTGCGTCCGCGAAAGAAGTGCTCGCCCTGCCGTCTCAGCCCGGCAGGCCAAGCCATTTACGAAAGGTTTCAATGCAGCGGCGGTTGACGCCAACGTCTTGGTAAACCGACAGGTTGATGATGCGATTGCCTATCTGGGTGAGGACTACCCCTTTCTGATCGATGACGCCTCGGAGCAATCGATCCTGGAGGGTATCGCAAGGGCGCGCGATTTGTACGGCAGCCCGGAATGGAGACGCGGACTGGAGGTAATGCGCGAAGTTCGCGCCCGCACCGCACCAGAGGAAATCGCGAGGCAACTTGGCGAGATTCTTGCGCTGTTTTAATGAATAATGCCTTGATCCAAAGGTGCAAGAGCAGCTTCGCTTATGTGCGAAGTAGTTCTATTTCGAGATCGGCTTTTTCCCGCTCATTTTCTTGGTTGTTGGAAGAAGAACGCGTCGTCGTTTGATTTTTGAAACGGCGCCGTCAATTTCCCTCTAATTCAGAAATCAGGGTCGAATGCCGTGGGGTCGACCTCAAACAGTTTGTACATGTGCTCGAGAAAACTTCCGTGAGGAGGTAGCGTGGTTTTCATCTCTCGAAACTTCCTGTGTTGAACCGACCCAAAAAGGTGAATTGAATAGGCACCTTCCCAATTAATTCTTGGGGAAACGCGATGAAAAGGTTTCAGTATGTGTTTTGGTTGCAGCGGATAGTGTGATGCCGCCGGCAATGCATGTCTTTCTTCCCCATGTTTGCGCATCAGCCAAGTAAGGGCGAGTGGTCCGAGCGCTTTATATGGCAAATCCTCAGGAGCTATTGCCCCGCTATCTTCTGAAAGGTCCTCCAATCGGCCTTTGTTTCTTTTCAGCCACGGGAAATTCACATTCGGTTTCTCGCAGGCTTTGATTAGATCAGATAATGTTGGCGAGTTATGAGGCACGCTTAGAACACCGACTGCCAATACGGGTGGATGCCATGCCAAAAAATAGTCCGATACAAAATCAAACGGCCTCAGAGCAAGAACGTCGGCGTCGACCCAGTAGTAGTTAGTCGTTGCCAATAAGAGGTACCGAAAATAGTCCGAAAAGGGTGCAAGAGAATTGCGTTCCTTGTTGACCCAGATTTTGTCTCTGCCGACAATTTGGTTGGCGTCTTTTATTGTCACGCCTGGCGGAACGTTCTTGACGTCATCGTAACAGAAAAGCACTGGATTCATGCCTTGTATTACCAAAGATTTCAGGCTGACATATTCCAAAGCGCTGAATGCGTCACCTACCCACAGCGTTGCCGGTTCTGTTCTAATGCGGTTTTCGTTGGACAATTCATTTCACCTAATCTTGAGGGGTCAAATCTTTGTAGTCGTTCCATTTATTTATCTCGCACGAACAAAGCACTAAATGCTCAAAGTGCCTTGTTCGCGCACGCGGCATGCGTAGCATGACCTAGACCAGTATGACATCGCAGTGTCACTCTACCGCAACCTCCTGCCTCAACCGCCCCGTTGTCTTGTCGAAGATCAGGATGCGTTGGTCGTCGGTGACGACGGCGTACCAGTTGTTGCCGATGGTCAGGGCCTGTGCGCGGGCGCCGTCGGGCAATTCGATCTGGTCGGGCAAGGTGGGGGTGCGGTCCGACAGACGGATGACAATCAGTGCGAATGTCACTAGAACGCCGCCAATCATCACCGCGGTCAGGGCCATGACCATCCGCCTGAGCAGTCTCAACTGCGGCGTTTCCTGCGGTTCTTGGGGTTCGGAAGGGACAGTCATGGGCACTCGCCTGGTAGAATTCGAAATCGCGGCCGCTCCGCCGCCCCGCCTTGATAAGGCGCTTTCGCGCGATGTGCCAGAAGAGGAAAGCCTGTCGCGGACCCGGTTGGCCCGCCTGATCGAGAACGGTTCGGTGTCGGTCGACGGCGCGGTGGTCACGGACGCCAAGGCGCGCGTCGTCGAGGGGGCGCGGATCTCCATTTCGGTCGAAGAGGCCGAGGACAGCCATATCGGGCCCGAGGACATCCCATTGGACGTCGTCTTCGAGGACGACGATCTGATCGTCATCAACAAGCCCGCGGGCATGGTGGTTCACCCTGCACCGGGCTCACCCGGCGGGACTTTGGTCAACGCCCTGCTGCATCATTGCGGCGACGATCTGTCCGGCGTCGGAGGCGTCAAGCGGCCCGGCATCGTGCACCGGATCGACAAGGACACCAGCGGCTTGCTGGTCGCCGCCAAATCCGACAAAGCGCATCAGGGGCTGGCGGCTCAGTTCGAGGCGCATAGCGTCGAGCGGTATTACCGCGCGGTCTGCTTTGGCGTACCCGAGGCGAACGATCCGCGTCTGCGCGGCGTCAAGGGGGCAAGCTTTGAGCCCGGAAACATCCTGCGCCTGACCACGCAACTGGCCCGCCACAAGACCGACCGCCAGAAACAGGCGGTGCTGTTTCACGGCGGACGCCATGCGGTGACGCGGGCCCGGGTGGTCGAGACCTTTGGATCTCCGGCCGTGCTTGCACTTGTCGAGTGCTGGCTGGAAACCGGGCGCACGCACCAGATCCGCGTGCACATGGCCCATGCCGGGCATGGGCTGGTCGGAGATCCGGTCTATGGCGGCAAGCGCAAGCTGCCAGCGCGGTCAATACGCGAGGAGGCGGCCGAGGCGGTGCGCGGCTTCCCGCGGCAGGCGCTTCACGCGGCGGTTCTGGGCTTTGAACACCCGGTCAGTGGTGAGAAACTTCGGTTCGAAGCGCCCCTGCCAGAAGACATGGAGAACCTGATTTCTGCGCTGCGCGCGCAGGTGTCATGAAGTGCAATTCAGCGTGATGAACGCATTCTTATCTTTTCTTAATGGAAGCTTAATAACAAACTGTTACCCCGTGGTCTTGAAAGGGCAACATGGATGACCCACATCCTATGTTAAAGAGCTAAACATTTCTCGGAGGGACACGGTACATGGCAAATTACGCAAATCTCCCTGCGCCGACGCCGGAAGGCGGTCTGAACCGCTATATGCAGGAGATCCGCAAGTTTCCTCTGCTCGAGCCGGAAGAAGAGTACATGCTGGCGAAACGCTGGGTCGAAGAGCAGGATACAGAGGCTGCGCACAAGATGGTGACGTCGCACCTGCGTCTGGCGGCCAAGATCGCCATGGGATACCGCGGCTACGGCTTGCCGCAGGCCGAGGTGATCTCGGAGGCCAATGTGGGCCTGATGCAGGCGGTCAAGCGGTTCGATCCGGAAAAGGGATTCCGTCTGGCCACCTACGCGATGTGGTGGATCCGCGCCTCGATCCAGGAATACATTCTGCGGTCCTGGTCGCTGGTCAAGCTGGGCACGACCTCGGCGCAGAAGAAGCTGTTCTTCAACCTGCGCAAGGCCAAGGCGCGCATCGGCGCACTGGAAGAGGGCGACCTGCGCCCCGAAAACGTCAAGCAGATCGCCGAGGATCTGGGCGTGACCGAAGATGATGTGATCAGCATGAATCGCCGCATGTCCGGAGGCGACGCGTCGCTGAACGCCACGGTCGGTTCGGACGGCGAAGGCACGATGCAGTGGCAGGACTGGCTGGAAGACGAAGATGCAGACCAGGCCAGCGACTATGAAGCCCGTGACGAGTTGGAAGCGCGGCGGGAACTGCTGGCCGAGGCGCTGGACGTTCTCAACGACCGGGAAAAGGATATCCTGACCCAGCGCCGCCTGATGGATCAGCCGGTGACGCTGGAGGATCTGAGCACGCAATACAAAGTGAGCCGCGAACGGATCCGTCAGATCGAGGTGCGGGCCTTCGAGAAGCTGCAGAAGAAGATGCGCGAACTGGCGCGCGAAAAGGGAATGCTGGCCACTATGTGATACGGCAACCGGTTTCCGAACGACCCCGTCCGGCCTTAGGTCCGGGCGGGGTTTCCTTTGCGAGGTCGGGGGCGAGGGGCCAGCCCCTCGCGCTCCCCGGAGTATTTGGAAAAAGATGAAGGCTGGTCAGTTGAGCCGGGCGCGGAAAACGCGAACCATGTTTTCGCCCATGACCTTGCGGATCTGCAATTCGTTCAGACCTTCGTCCAAAAGGGCCGAGGTCAAGGCGGCAAGCTCCGAAGTGTCGAAAGCGGTCTCGACCGAACCGTCATAGTCCGATCCAAGCGCCACGTGATCTTCGCCGACGGTTTCGACGGCCGCCTTGATCATTTTGGCGATGCCATTGGGGGAAATGTCGCCGCAGGTCACGTCCGCCCAGTACCCCATGCCGATCACGCCGCCGGTCGCGGCGATGTCCTGCATCAGATCGTCCGGGAAATTTCGTTTGACCGGGCAGTAACCATGCAAACCGCCGTGGCTGACGATCAGCGGAACGTCGGTGAGTTCCAGCACGTCACGTGCGACCTGCGGGCTGGAATGGGCGAGGTCGATGACAACGGGCCGGTTCGCCAGTTCGGCGACGACCGCTCGCCCGAACTCGGTGAGGCCGGAATTGCCCTCGCCATGCAGAGAGCCGCCCAATTCGTTGTCGAAGAAATGCTGCAACCCGAAAACCCGGTGGCCCGCGTCGAAGATCGGGTCGAGATTGGCCAGATCGCCTTCCAGCGGATGGCCTCCCTCGATACCGAGGATGCCGCCGACCACGTTTTCGCCCCGCGCCTTGGCATCCAGAACCATGTCGAGATCCGCGGCCGTCCTGATGATCTTGAGCTTGCCGTCCGACTCGGCCTCGAAGGCGTGCAGTTTCTCGGCCTGGTAGATCGCGCGTTCCCGAAGGCTGCCCCAGGTGCGCAGCGGCCAGAGCTGCCCGATCGCCAGAAGTGTAATGTTGTCAAAAGCATCTGCGGCGTTGCTGTCATAGTTCTGACCCGCCGGAGACTTGGTCACGGCAGTGAAGACCTGCAGCGCCACATTGCCCTCGATCAGGCGCGGGATGTCCACCTGACCGCGGTCGCCGCGCTGGTTCAGGTCGCGGTTCCAGAGCAGAGGATCTGCGTGCAGATCGCCCACGATCAGCGTTTCGTGCAGTTGCGCGGCGGTGTCCGATACTGGGTAGGGTTCATGGTCGATCACGTTGTTGCTGGTGTCCTCGACATGGGCCGGAAGGAAACCGAAGAAGATCACCGCCCCGGCGATCAAAGCCGCCAGCACCAGCCCGGACAGCCATTTCAGAATCCTTCGCATGTTCGCCTCTCCGCATTTTGTTGCCGGTAGAGTACGCACGGCTCTTGTTGAGGGAAGGCTGACTTTGCGTCGTCGGGCCGCCGACTTGCAGGATTTTCCCGACGCTGTAAGCTGAATGGCCTGCGAAGGAGAAATGGCATGGCCGGCGGCTGGGCGCGCGATGGCGCGGTAAGTGAACAGATCGAGGCGTCGATCAATGACGAACTGGCGCGGATGCAGTCGCAGAAGCGCCCGGTAGGAGAGAGCCTGACCCACTGCGCGGAATGCGAAGAACCGATCCCCGAGGCGCGGCGCGTGGCGTTGCCCGGCGTCAAGCTCTGCATCGATTGCCAGCAGGACCGGGATGCGGCGGTCAAGCCGCGCGCCGGCATCAATCGCCGCGGGTCCAAGGACAGCCAGTTGAAATAGGGTGAAGCGTCGGACCTATTTAGGTTTCTGGCGCCGTTTCCACCGCCTGTAAAGCTGGATGTCGAGCGCCGCGACCGCGACGCCCAGCGGGATCATCCAGAACCCCAGGATGGGCAGGAACCCCAAGGTACCGCCCAGGATCAGCACCAGACCCAGTGCCAGCCGCAACCCGCGCGGCACCCGAGCCCGAACCCGGTTCAGGAAGCCCCGGAAGCGGTCGCGGATGCTTTGCGGTTTCGGCGTTTCGGCCATGGCGCCGGCTTATTCCTCCATCGCCTCAAGCTCGTCGATCAAGCCCGAGATCATCGACAGCCCCTTGTCCCAGAATTTCGGGTCGCTGGCGTCAAGGCCGAAGGGAGCGAGCAATTCCTTGTGATGCTTGGATCCGCCTGCCTTGAGCATCTCGAAATACTTGTCCTCGAACCCTTCGGCACCGCTTTCGTAGACGGAGTAGAGCGCGTTCACCAGCCCGTCGCCGAAGGCATAGGCGTAGACGTAGAAGGGCGAGTGGACGAAATGGGGGATATAGGCCCAGAAGGTTTCGTACCCATCCATGAATTCAAACGCCGGACCAAGGCTTTCGGCCTGGACGCTCATCCACAATGCGTTGATGTCCTCGGGCGTCAGTTCTCCTTCGCGCCGTGCGGCGTGCAGCTTGCATTCGAAGTCGTAGAACGCGATCTGACGGACCACGGTGTTGATCATGTCCTCGACCTTGCCCGCCAGCAGCACCTTGCGCTGTTCCGGCGTCCTTGCGGTGTCGAGCATTTTGCGGAAGGTCAGCATCTCGCCGAAAACCGAGGCGGTCTCGGCCAGCGTCAGCGGGGTCGAGGCCAGCATCTCTCCCTGATCTGCGGCCAGCACCTGATGCACGCCGTGACCCAGTTCATGCGCCAGGGTCATCACGTCGCGCGGCTTGCCCAGATAGTTAAGCATGACGTAGGGATGAACCTCGGTCACGGTCGGATGCGAAAAGGCGCCGGGCGCCTTGCCCGGCTTCACGGCGGCATCGATCCATCCCTTTGAAAAGAAGGGCGCCGCGATCTCGCCCATGCGGGGATCGAAGGCGTTGTAGGCGTCCATGACCGTTTTCCGGGCTTCGTCCCAGTCGACGATGCGGGTATCCTCCATCGGCAGCGGCGCGTTGCGGTCCCAGACCTGCATCTTGTCTAGGCCCAGCCACTTCCGCTTCAACTCGTAGTAGCGGTGGCTGAGCTTGGGATAGGCAGCCACGACCGCCTTGCGCAGGGCTTCGACCACTTCCGGCTCGACGTCGTTCGACAGGTGGCGGCCGGTCTGCGCGGTCGGCATCTTGCGCCAACGGTCCACGACCTCCTTTTCCTTGGCCTGCGTGTTGTGAACACGGGCGAAGGTCTTGATATTGCTCTGGAACACGCTTGCCAGCTCTCGTGCCGCCTCTTCGCGCTTCGCACGGTCCTTGTCGGTCAGCAGGTTCAGGGTGCCTTCGATGTTCAACTCGTCGCCATCGACGACAAAGCTCAGTCCGGCGATGGTCTCGTCGAACAGACGTTCCCACGCGTCGCCGACGACGCCCAGATCGTGCAGGAACTTTTCCAGTTCGTCGGACAACTGATAAGGCTTCATCGCCCGGATGCGGCGGAACACCGGTTCATAGCGGGCGAGCTCGGCATTGGCGGCGAAAAGCGCCTTGAGAGCGTCGTCTTCGATCCGGTTCAGTTCCAGGGTGAAGAAGACCAGCGGAGTGGTGAAATTGGTGATCTTTTCCTGCATGTCCGACAGGAATTTCGCCCGCTCGGCATCGGTGGTCAGCTGATAGTAGCGCAGCCCGGCGAAGGACATGATGCGCCCGGCGACGGTGTTGATCCTTTCGTTGCGCTTCACGCAGTTCAACAGGCCGTCAGCGTCCAGATCGGCCAGCTTTCCCTCGTAGTCCGCTGCAAAACCGGCGCATTCCGCTTGGAGCCACTGCAGGTCCCGCGCCAGTTCCGGGGCGTCCTTGGAGGTGTAGAGATCGGTTAGATCCCATTCGGGGAGGTCACCCAGGTCGCGGGCGCCGCCGCGCGTGTTGGCATCGCGTACAGGAAAGGGAAGACGGATCATCGAACACCTCATGAAGCTGCGTTTGCCCACATCTATGCGCGGGACCACGCGATCACAAGCAATCAACGGTCCTTCGACGGGCGCCGGCGCTCAGGCGGTGCGGCGCGCGTTGTTCGGCAGGTTTGCCGAAAACAGTTCGGCGATCCGTTCGTAGACCGGGCCGCGAACGTCGGGGCCTTCCATCAGTACCTCGTGTTCGCCGTCAGGTATTTCCACCAGCGTACCATTGGGCCAGTCCTCCATACGCTTGCGGATCGCCTTGCGGTCCACGATCTGCTCATGACCGCCGAGGAAGGTCAGGCAGGGAATGTTCGGGGCGGGCTGCGCCATGAGGTACTTGCATTCGTCCAGCGCCTCGCGCAGCCACAGCGTGGAAGGAGCCCCCAGCGCCAGTTCGGGATGGGCGGCCAGTTGATCCTTCATCATGCGGAACATGTCCGGGTCCCGGGTCAGGACATTGCCCTCGAACGGCTGCGAGGCGACGTAGCTTTCCAGCGACGTGGTCGGCGGGGTCTTGTGGCCCAACCCGAAGCGCGGCCCCCAATAGGCGGTGATCTGGCTGAGGGGCTTCATGAGGGACGAGAAGAATATCCCCCACATCGGTCCGGTGAAGGCGCTGGCGCTGAAACAGTCCCGCTCCATCGCGGCGCGCTGCCCGATGGCGCCGCCCATGGAGTGACCGACGACAAACCACGGTTTCGGCAGGTCCAGTTCCGTCGCCAGGTCAAGAACCGCGGAAACATCCCGTTGATAGTCCGTGAACGCGTCGACATGGCCGATGCGCGGGTCGGGCAGCAACCGCTGCGCCAGCCCTTGTCCGCGCCAGTCGACGGCAAGAACGGCGAACCCGCGCCCGACGAATTCGCGCGCGGCATCGCCGTATTTCTCGACGTATTCCGTGCGGCCCGGAAACACCATCACCGTGCCGCTTGCCGCACCGGTGGGAAGCCAGTGTCCCGCGCGTATGCGGATACCGTCCGAGGTCTGCACCCAATGGGCCGCGCCACCGGCGGGGCCGCCGGCCACGTCTTCAAAGAATGGGGCCGGCGTCAGGGTCATCAGGCCAGCACCGATGCAAGCTTCATCGCAACACCCATGTCGCCATCCACGCTCAGCTTGCCGGACATGAAGGCGCCGGTGGGGTTCAACTCTCCGCTGAGGATCTGTTCGAAAGTCTCGGCATCGGCGCTCAGGGTCACGTCGGTATCCTCGTCGCTGACGCGCGCTCCGCCGGCGTCCAGCACGATGGAGCCGTGATCGGCAATCGCGAACTTGGCCGAGGAGTCGAATCCGCCGCCCGCCAGCTTTTCGTTCAGAGCGGCCGCGGCCTGTTCCAGAATGTCACTCATGGTATTCCTCATGTTGTTTCAGCGCCGTGATTGGACATCGACCAACGCTACGCTACAGTGACCATTGTTATGAGCATTGCATACCCCAATCTCAAAGGTATCGTCGCGGCAGTCGCGTTCATAGTCACGTTTTCCGGAAGCGGTGTGGCGGAAGAGACGATTTCCGGGGACGAAGCGACCTTGCTGGATCAACTGTCGCAGGCAGACCCGCCGCAGGCCTTGAGGATCGACCGGGAACTGCAGGCAATCTGGATGAAATCCGGCTCGGCCTCGGCCGATCTGCTGCTCGCGCGGGGGCGCGAAGCTCTGGACGTCGGAGATGTCGAAACGGCGATCGAACATCTGACGGCCCTCACGGACCATGCACCCGAATTCGCCGAGGGTTGGCACGCACGGGCCTCGGCCTTTTTCGGGCAGGAGCGCTATGGCTTGGCGCTTGCCGATCTCGAGCGCGCGCTGGCGCTCAACCCCAGCCAGTACGAGGCGATCTTTGGGCTGGGGCTGATCTTCGAGGCGCTTGGCCGCCCGGAACAGGCCTACGCGGCCTATTCCCGGGCGCTGTCTATACATCCCCATCACGAGGAAGTAACCAATGCCGTGAATCGGCTGAAGCCCCGGATCGAGGGCGAGGCACTCTAGCGCCCCGGAAACGGGGCAGGGGGCAAAGGTGAACGGGTCATCCCGAATCGTGGCCGTTCTTGGCCCGACCAACACAGGCAAAACGCATTATGCCGTGGAACGGATGCTGGGGCACCGGACAGGGGTCATCGGCCTGCCGCTGCGCCTGCTTGCGCGCGAGATCTATGACAAGATCGTCGCGATCCGCGGCCCTTCGGTCGTGGCGCTGGTCACGGGCGAAGAAAGGATCGTGCCGCCGCGCGCCCAGTTCTGGGTCTGCACGGTCGAGGCGATGCCGGAAGGCATGGGCGCGGATTTCGTGGCGGTGGACGAGATCCAGCTGTGCGCCGATCCCGAACGCGGCCACGTCTTTACCGACCGGCTGCTGCGGGCGCGGGGCACACACGAGACGCTGTTCCTGGGCGCGGACACCATGCGCGGGCCCATCGCCGCGCTGGTTCCCGAAGCGCAGTTCATGCGGCGCGAGCGGATGTCGCAACTGGTCTACTCGGGCTCGAAAAAGATCAGCCGTATGCCGCCGCGCAGCGCGATCGTCGGCTTTTCGGTGGAAAACGTCTATGCCATCGCCGAGTTGATCCGGCGTCAAAAAGGCGGTGCAGCGGTGGTGATGGGGGCTTTGTCGCCCCGCACGCGCAACGCGCAGGTGGCGCTCTACCAGAATGGTGAGGTCGATTACCTTGTCGCCACCGACGCCATCGGCATGGGGCTGAACCTGGATGTGAACCATGTCGCCTTTTCGGCACTGACCAAGTTCGACGGCCGGCGCATGAGGCCGCTCGCGCCGAACGAACTGGCTCAGATCGCCGGGCGGGCAGGGCGCGGCATGTCCGACGGCACCTTCGGCGTCACCGGCGAAGCGCCTCCTCTGGAAGACGGCGTGGCGCAAGCCATCATGGAAAGCCGCTTCACCCCGCTGAAAAAGCTCAACTGGCGCAACGCTGCGCTTCGTTTCGGTTCGGTGGCGGCGCTGATCGACTCGCTGGAAGTCAGCCCCGACGGCGAACATCTGACCAAGGCGCGGCCGGCCGACGACCTCAACGCGTTGAAATCCCTGGCTCAAGTGGCCGAGGTGGCGGCACGCGCCAGCGACGGCGCGTCGGTCCGTTTGCTGTGGGATGTCTGCCGGATTCCCGATTTCCGGGGCATCAGCCATGCCGAACATGCCGGGTTGCTCGAAGTGATCTACGGGCATTTGCACGAGCGCGGTTCGATCCCCGAGGACTTCATGGCGCGGCAAATCCGCCGGATAGACCGGACGGACGGGGATATTGATGCACTTTCCAAACGGTTGGCATATATTCGCACGTGGACATACGTCGCGCAGCGGAATGGCTGGGTACGCGACGAATCCCATTGGCGCGCCGAAACCCGCGCTGTAGAAGACAGGGTGTCGGACGCTCTTCATGACCGTTTGACTCAGAGATTTGTGGACCGGCGCACTTCTGTGCTGTTGCGCCGGCTCAAACAGAAGGAGGCCCTTTTGGCCGAAGTGAACGACAAGGGTGAAGTGACCGTCGAAGGCGAATTCGTCGGTCGTCTGGAAGGGTTCCGGTTCATCCCGGACAAGAATGCGCAGGGCGCCGAAGCCAAGACGCTGAAATCGGCATCGTTGCAGGCCCTGGCGCCGCAATTCCATCTGCGCGCCGACCGATTCTACAACGCGCCCGATACCGAGATCGATTTCACCGATCAGGGCGGTCTGATGTGGGGCGAACACGCCGTCGGCAAACTGGTTGTCGGGTCGGAGCCGCTCAAGCCCCAGGTCGAGGTTTTCGTTGACGAGGCGGCGGGCTCTGATGTGCAGCAGAAGGTTCAGCGCCGCCTGCAGCACTTCATCGACCGCAAGGTGGCCGCGCTGTTCGAACCGCTTCTGAACCTGTCGCGCGACGAGGCGCTGACCGGCTTGGCGCGCGGTTTCGCCTTCCGCATGGTCGAGGCGCTGGGCATTCTGCCACGCTCGGAGATTGCGCAGGAGGTCAAGGACCTGGACCAGGACGCCCGTGGCGCGCTGCGCAAGCATGGCATCCGGTTCGGCCAGTTCACGGTCTTCATGCCGCTGCTTCTCAAGCCCGCGCCGACGCGCCTGCGTCTGGTTCTGTGGGCGCTGGCCGAAGGTTTGCAGGAATTCCCCGAAGCGCCGCCGCCGGGTCTGGTGACCGTACCGACCGCGGCCGATGCGCCCAAGGGCTACGACACCATGTGCGGCTATCGCGCGGCGGGCGAACGCTCGATCCGCATCGACATGCTTGAGCGTCTGGCCGACATGCTGCGTTCCGAGGACAGCCGCGGCGGGTTCGAGGCCAAGGCGGACATGCTGTCGATCACCGGCATGACGTTGGAACAGTTTGCCGACCTGATGCAGGGGCTTGGCTACAAGGCCGAGCGCGGCGAACGCGCCAAGGCCAAGCCTGTCGCTGCTGCTCCTTCTGTCGAGGATGCTTCGGTTGACACCGCACCGGAAGGGCCGGATGCCGTTGAGACCCCGGAGACCCCGGCGCCGGCAGCTGAACCGGATGAGAGTGCAGCAGTGGCAGAGGCTCCGGAAGCCGACGCCAATGCAGCGGAAGTCGCACCCGCCGCGGCAGAGCCCGAAGAGCCGGAGACGGAGGTGTTCTATACCTTCACCTGGGGTCGCACCCGTCCTGCCAATCGGGGCCCGCGCCGCGAGCAGCGGACCGATCAAGCCCAAGGGCAGGGCAAGGGCAAACCTCGTGGCAAGCAGCGCGAAGGAGGCCGCGGCAAGCCGCAGGGCGCGAAGGGCGGCAAACCGCATCAGGGTGCCAAGACCTTCTCCTCGCGTCCGCCAAAGAAGGAAAAGGCCATCGATCCCGACAATCCTTTTGCGGCGTTGATGGCGCTGAAAGAGGACAACTGACCGGCCATGGCCGAGGCACCTGCCAAGCTGCGGATCGACAAGTGGCTCTGGCAGGCGCGGTTCTTCAAGACCCGCAGCCTGGCCGCCAAGCAGGTCGGCGGCGGCCATGTGCGGGTGAACGGGAACCGGGTCCTGAAACCGGCACATGCAGTGGGTCCCGGTGACGTCCTGACCTTTGCGCAGGGGCGCATCATCAGGGTGGTGCGCATCATGGCCCTGGGCGAACGGCGCGGCCCCGCGACCGAGGCGCAAACGCTGTATGCCGATCTGACCGAAAAGCAGGACGAGCCCCCGCCGAATCCGAAATACGAGGGAAATGGTAGGCCTTCGAAACGCGATCGGCGTGCGCTTGATCTTTCTCGCCGGTCGGAGGGGTGATCATCCCTTGAAGAAGGGGCTAGTCTGATTTAGCTAATCGCCCAAACCGCAAACGGGAATTCGACCATGACCTACGTTGTCACCGAGAACTGCATCGCCTGCAAATACACCGATTGTGTGGAAGTGTGCCCGGTGGACTGCTTCTACGAGGGCGAGAACACGTTGGTCATCCATCCCGACGAATGCATCGACTGCGGCGTCTGCGAACCCGAATGCCCGGCGGACGCGATTCGCCCCGACACCGAGCCGGGGATGGAGCAATGGGTCGAGTTCAACCGGAAATACGCCGAACAGTGGCCGGTGATCGTATCCAAGAAAGACCCTCTGCCGGACGCAGAGGAACGCGATGGCGAAGAAGGCAAGATGGAGAAGTACTTCTCGGAAGCGCCGGGCGAAGGCGGCTGAGTGATTCGCAGGTCAGGTTCGGGCCTTAGCGGGTTGGCCGGTCAATAATTCTTGGCTTCAGGCCTGTTGCCGCGCATCTGCGCCGGCTCCGCTTTCAGGCAGCCTGTTTTTGTGGTATGATGGTCTTCTACATGATGACAGAGACCGGGATGCGCTCCGTAAGTATGCTCACTTTGGAGTACTAATTTTGTGACAACTTCACCAGCTGTCGGGGCATCTCCGCCCTGCCTGCGGTTTTTTGTTGCCTGTGTTCCGGTCTGCAATGAAGGAAAGACTGAATGACCAAGTCGAAAAAGCTCGAATTCCGCCCCAACGACTATGTTGTGTACCCGGCGCACGGCGTCGGCCAGATCATCTCGATCGAACAACAGGAAGTCGCGGGATTTTCGCTCGAGCTGTTCGTGATTTCCTTTGAAAAGGACAAGATGACCCTGCGGGTGCCGACCAACAAGGCCACCGAATCCGGTCTGCGTTCCCTCAGTTCGCCTGACGTGATCAGTCAGGCCATGAAGACACTGAAGGGCAAGGCCAAGGTGAAACGCGCCATGTGGTCCCGCCGCGCCCAGGAATATGAACAGAAGATCAACTCGGGCGACTTGATCTCGATCGCCGAGGTGGTCCGCGACCTGCACCGCACCGACGACCAGCGGGAGCAGAGCTACTCCGAGCGTCAGCTTTACGAAGCCGCGCTCGAGCGTCTGACCCGCGAAGTCGCAGCCGTGTCCGGCGGCGACGAAATCTCGGCCGCAAAGCAGGTGGACGAGGTGCTGACCTCGCGCGCCGCCTGATCCAAAAACATGTCAAAAAAGGCCGCTCCTCACCGGGGCGGCCTTTTTCGTTGCTCGAACAGTTGCTTTCAAACCCGTAACCACGCTTAACTTTTGCTGACTGCGTGGAGGCGGAGAATGTCGAAGCTCAAGCAACAGGTGAGGACGCTTTATCTGGGCACCGGGCCAGTATCCGTCCGCTTTCGCTATGTGCTGATCGTGTTCGATGCTGCGACCATCATGTTCTTCGTCGGCACCGCGCATGTGGAACACGGTCCCGCATTGACTGCGGCCAGCATGGTGATGGGTCTGATCATCCTCATGGATTTCTCGGCCCGGCTGTGGATTGCCAAGGACAAGTGGAAGCATCTCAGAC
This sequence comes from Ruegeria sediminis, assembly GCF_005938215.1. Lineage (GTDB taxonomy): Bacteria > Pseudomonadota > Alphaproteobacteria > Rhodobacterales > Rhodobacteraceae > Ruegeria > Ruegeria sediminis. The sequence goes on along the minus strand of NZ_VCPD01000002.1, from coordinate 641,111 downwards.
AGATCTACACGCTGGCGGATGCGATCGTGATAGCTGTGCTACTTCTCGATCCATTCCTGACCCAGACACTGGCCTTCCTGCGGGTTCTCAGGGCCCTGCGTCTGATCCATTCCTATCATCTGCTGCGCGATCTGCGTCGGGACAGCAGCTTTTTCCGGACGCACGAGGATGCGATCATCGCCACCATCAACCTGCTGGTCTTCGTGTTCGCCACTTCCTCTGCCGTTCTGGTGTTCTTTGTGCCGCCGAACAGTGAAACCCCTTACATCGATGCGCTCTATTTCACGATGGCGACGCTGACCACGACCGGGTTTGGCGACATCACCCTTTCGACGCCTGCGGGCAAGCTGTTCTCGGTCTTCATCATGGTGGTGGGCGTGGCGCTTTTCGTGCGGCTGGCGCAGGCGATTTTCATGCCCCGGAAGGTGCGGTACAGATGCCCGGGTTGCGGCCTTTTCCGGCATGATACCGATGCCGTCCACTGCAAGCATTGCGGCGGGCTTTTGAATATCGAGACCGGCGGGGCAAGCTAGACCTGCGCGCTCAGGGCCAGCAAGAACCCGATTTCTGCCGCCTGTTGCGTGGCGCCCAGAATATCACCCGTCTGCCCGCCGATTTTCGCCTTGGCGATCGCAGCAAGGACGGCCGCCGCCAGAGTGGCGAATAGCGCCGGGATCATTACGCTCGTCCCGGCAACAACCAGAATCAGCGCCAATGCCAGCGCCAGACCCGCCATGCAGGCCGAGGCCGGCGGTGCGCCGACGCGATGGCTTAGACCTGCGCCGCGCGCGTTCGGAAGGGCCGCCATCATCACCGGCATCAGCGCACGGGACCAGATCGCGGCAGCCGGAAGGATCCAGAACGCCCCGCCGGCGATCAGTGCGGCGATCGCCGAAAACCTCAGCAGTTGCGACAGGACCAGGGCCAGTACACCGTATGTTCCGATGTGGCTGTCCTTCATGATTTCCAAGCGGCGCTCGGGGGTGAACCCGCCCCAAAACCCATCTGCGGTGTCGGCCAGGCCGTCCTCGTGCATTGCACCGGTGGCGAAGGTCATCGTTGCCAGCACCAGCCCGGCGCAGATCCAAGGCGACAGATCGGCCGCAAGCCCGATCCATCCGACCCCGCAGGCCAGGAGCCCGACCGCCAGACCGGCCAGCGGGAAGGCCCAGGCCGCCTGCGCCTGACGTGTGAAGACTGCGTCAGGCAAGCGGGGTAGGGGCAAGCGCGTCAGCAGGACCAGCGCCAGTGGTATGTCCCAGAGGGAAAAGGGCTTTTTGTCGCTTTTGGTCACTCCCTGGCCTCTCCGGGTCTTGTGGCAACGGGTGCAATGGTTAAACACGCAGGACCACTCTGATGCAACGAGGCTTTCCATGCTGCCCGAACTGAAAGATCTGAAGACGTTCCGCGACTTGCTGGCCGATGCTACCGGACCGGACCGGGCCGCGGCGAAGGCCGCCGAAGAGCGCAATGGGCAACTGACGAAACCGCCAGGGGCCTTGGGGCGTCTCGAGGAACTGGCGATCTGGTATGCGGGTTGGCGTGGGGATGCACGGCCGCGGATCGACGCGCCGCAGGTCATCGTCTTTGCCGGCAATCACGGCGTGACGGCGCAGGGCGTATCCGCCTTTCCGCCGGAAGTGACCGAGCAGATGGTACTGAACTTCCGGCGTGGCGGGGCTGCGATCAACCAACTGGCCAAGGCCGCGGGCGCCAAGATGGATGTTCATGCGCTCGACCTGGACAAGCCGACTGCGGACTTCACCCAAGGTCCGGCGATGGGCGAGGACGAATTCCTGGCGGCTCTGCGGGCCGGGTGGCAGGCCGTGGACCCGAAGGCCGATCTGTTGGTTGTCGGTGAAATGGGGATCGGCAACACGACCCCCGCCGCGGCCATAGCCTGCGCGCTGTTCGGCGGGGCGGCTGCCGACTGGACCGGCCGTGGAACCGGGGTGGACGATGCCGGGCTGGCCAACAAGACCCGCGTCGTGGCTGAAGGCGTCGCCATGCATGGCGGCAACGGCGACGGGCTCGAGATCCTGCGCCGCCTTGGCGGTCGCGAGATTGCAGCCATGGCTGGGGCCATCGCGGCGGCGCGGATCCTGCGCATCCCGGTGATCCTTGACGGGTTCATCTGCTCGGCGGCGGCGGCATGCCTGGCGCATTCGGCGGCAGGGTCGCTGGACCATGCAATCGCAGGGCACCAAAGCGCCGAAAGCGCGCATGGAGCGGTTCTGGCCAGGCTGGGCATGCAGCCGCTGCTTGCGCTGGGGCTTCGCCTGGGCGAAGGCTCGGGCGCGGCCCTTGCCATCAATATCCTGAAAAGCGCCGTTGCCTGTCATTCCGGCATGGCGACCTTTGCCGAAGCCGGAGTTTCGGACGCCTGAAACGCGCGCTGACCCGCTTTGCGCGGGTCAGGCGGACTTCTTGGCGTTTTCCTCGGCCAGTTGCAGCAGCGCGGTCTCGAGATCCTTCTCCAGCAACTGCGACCGTTCGACATATGCCTTGTTCTCGGCGGTCGGGACGCCCGGGATCCACAATTCCGCCAGATCGCGCACCGTCTTGCGGTCATGGTGGTAGAAGGTCTGTTCAGCCTGCGCTGCCTCGTATTCGCTAAGACCCACATTCTCGAGCACGTAGCGGCCAGCCCGCAGCGCGGCGTCGAACACTTCGCGGACGATGTCGTTCGCGCCCGCCTGATAAAGTTCGTAGACATGGTTGCGGTCGCGCGCGCGGGCGACGATATGAATGTCCGGCCGATGACGGCGGGCGTAGGCAACCAGCTTGGTCACCTGCTTGTGATCGTCCATCGCGGCCACCAGCACCTGCGCCTTGTCGATGCCGGCGGCACGCAGTAGTTCGGGCCGGGTCGGATCGCCGAGGAATCCCTTGACCCCGAAACGGCGCATCAACTGGATCGTCTCGATGTTGTTGTCGAGGATCACCGTCTTGAAACCGCTGGCCTGCACAAGCCGGTTGACGATCTGACCGAAACGCCCGATCCCGGCGATGATGACCGGCCCCTTTTCGTCGATCTTGTCCGGCTGGGGCTGCGGGCTTCTTTCGCGCAGGTTGCGGGACAGCAGGTCATAGACGATGAAAAGCAACGGCGTGATCAGCATCGTCAGGGCGATGATCATCAACAGTTTTTGCCCCAGGGCAGGCGGAATGACATTCTGCTGGGTCGAAAAGGCCAGCAGCACGAAGCCGAATTCGCCCGCCTGCGCCAGGCCCAGCGTGAACAGCCAGTGATCGCGCCCCTTGAGCTTGAAGGCCCGGCCCACCAGGTACAGGATGATCCCCTTGATCAGGATCACCAGCAAAGCCAGTCCGATCAGGTCCAGCGGATCCTCGAAGAAAAAGCCCACGTCGATGCCTGCGCCGACGGTGATGAAGAACAGGCCCAGGAATAGGCCCTTGAACGGCTCCAGGTCGCTTTCCATTTCGTGCCGGAATTCCGAGCTTGCCAGCACCACGCCGGCGATGAACGCGCCGAGAGCCGGGGAAAGGCCCACCAGCGTCATGAGAAACGAGATGCCCACCACGATCATCAGCGCAAGCGCCGTGTACATCTCGCGCAGACGGGTGGCGTGGATGAAGCGGAACAGCGGCCGGGTCAGGTAGATGCCCGCCAGGACGACAAAGCCGACGGCGGCGATGGTCACCAACGTCACGGCCCAGCCCGGCAGCCCCTCGACAAGCGACAGGGTGTCGTGATGCGCCCCGGTGTCCGCCCTGCCAATCGACCCGTCCGCGGTGATATGGACATTGGGATAGATCGCCAGCAAGGGCAGGAGGGCCAGTATGGGAATGACGGCGATATCCTGCGTCAGCAGCACGGAAAAGGTCGCGCGCCCGCCCGTCGTCTGCATCAACCCCTTCTCCGACAAGGTTTGCAGCACGATGGCGGTGGATGACAGCGACAGGGTCAGGCCGACGGCCAGCGCGATTGTCCACGGTTGGTTGGCGGTGATGGCGACAAAGGCGATCGCCAATGTCGACAGGCCGATCTGCAGACCGCCAAGCCCCAGCAGCTTGTCCCTCATGTCCCAAAGCGCCCGCGGCTCCAACTCCAGACCGATGAGGAACAGCATCATCACCACGCCGAACTCTGCCACGTGCTGCAGATCCTCGGTCTCGGCGCCCACTAGCCCCAGGACCGGTCCGATCGCGATGCCGGCAGCCAGATACCCCAGCACCGAACCCAGGCCCAGGCGCGCCGACAGCGGCACCGCGATCACCGCGGCCGCCAGGTAGATCGAAGCCTGGTAGAGGAATTCTTCCATGATTGTCCTTTCTCGGGGCTCAGGTCGGCAAAGGGGCGTCGCGTTTCAGCTGATCCATGACGATCTGGCTTTGCACCCGCGCTACCGCAGGATGCGGCAGTATCACCTCGTGAAGCAAGCGGTTCAGGGCGGGAAGATCGTCGCAATAGACGTGTAAGAGGTAATCCGCCTCTCCGGTCATCGTCCAGGCGCTGGTGATCTCGGAGCGGGAGTTCACCATGCGGGCGAAACTGGCGGATTGTTCCGGGCCGTGAGTGCCCAGGTGGACCTGAATGAAACCCTGCACGTGAAGTCCCAGTTTCAGCGGGTCAAGCTTGGCGGCGTAGCCGGTTATGTAGCCCTCGGCCTCGAGCCGCTGCCGCCTGCGCCCGGCCTGGCTGGGCGACAGGTGCAGCATCTCTCCCAGCTGATGCGCCGTCAGGTGCGCGTTCTTTTGCAGGGCCGCCAGCAGGCGCGTGTCGGTGGAATCCAGCATGTGCGGCGTTTCCTCGTTTTCATGGCATGTAGTGCGGAAATCACGCATGTGAATAGAGGATATCGGAAAAGAACGCGCAGAAACAGCATGAGCTAAGAAGTATTCTTGACTCAGCTAATCGCATTCCCCCTACGAACAGGAGACGCGCCATGGGTCCTTTCCCCCACAACGCCCCGAAATCCGTCATCAGCAAAGAAAACCCCTCCGGCACCGACGGCTTCGAATTCGTCGAATTCGCCCATCCCGAGCCGCAGGAACTGCGTGTTCTGTTCGCCCGAATGGGATATGAACTGGTCGCGCGCCACAAGGACAAGCCTGCCGTCGAGCTTTGGCAACAGGGCGACGTGACCTACATCCTGAACGCCGACCCGGACAGTTTCGCCGCCAGGTTCGTCGATGAGCACGGGCCCTGCGCCCCGTCCATGGGCTGGCGCGTGGTCGATGCCCAAAAGGCTTACGAGCATGCCGTCTCGAAAGGGGCCGAGCCCTACGACGCCGCCGACAAGACCATGAATGTGCCGGCGATCAAGGGGATCGGCGGATCGCTGATCTATTTCATCGATCAGTATTACGATACCTCGCCCTACAACGAGGAATTCGAGTGGCTGAAACAGTCCAAGCCGCGTGGCGACGGGTTCTATTACCTCGATCACCTGACCCACAACGTCTACAAGGGCAACATGGACAAGTGGTTCAAGTTCTACGGCGACCTGTTCAACTTCAAGGAAATCCGCTTCTTCGACATTCAGGGCAAGTTCACCGGCCTCTACAGCCGGGCGCTGACCTCGCCCTGCGGCCGCATCCGCATCCCGATCAACGAGGACCGGGGCGAAACCGGGCAAATCGTGTCCTACCTCAAGAAGTACAAGGGCGAAGGCATTCAGCACATCGCGGTCGGCACCGATGACATCTATGCCTCGACCGACGCGATTGCCGAGAAGGGTCTGAAATTCATGCCGGGTCCGAACGAGGCGTATTACGACATGTCCTACGATCGCGTGAAGGGCCACGACGAGCCCAAGGACCGGATGATGAAGCATGGCATCCTGATCGATGGCGAAGGCGTGGTGGATGGAGGCGAGACCAAGATCCTGCTGCAGATCTTCTCGAAAACTGTGATCGGCCCGATCTTCTTCGAATTCATCCAGCGCAAGGGCGACGACGGCTTCGGCGAGGGCAACTTCAAGGCACTCTTCGAATCCATCGAACGCGAACAGATCGAAAGCGGCGAGATATCCGCCGCCTGACGACGCAATTGGGAGGCCGGATCGGTCAAGGCCGATCCGGAACTGCAAAGCGCCGCGCCATGATTGCGCGGCGCTTTTTTTGTTCTATACCAAGGCGTAGCCGGCGGTTGCTCAGTTGGGAGAGTCGCATCGACGAATGAGAGGCAAGCCGTGTGTCGTCTTACGGCGCCTCAGCCCTTGGGCATGCTCAGGGTCATGTTTCGACCGCTTTTCTGATAGCGCAATTCGCTGTCGCTGATGGCGATGATCTTGCCGCCGTCGATCCGATCGCCCACAGCCACTTTCTTGTACCGCCCGTTCGGCAGACGAACCAGGGCGCGGCGGTTTGCAGGGGTTCCGTAGACGCCGATCAGGTTGATGCGCTTGAGGTTGATCGCGTTGTCCACGGTCGCCTGGCGGGCCACCGATGCCGACGAAGGCAGTTTCGGAGTGACTTTCTGGGCGGCGACCGGTTCCGCCTCGTCCCCTTCCTCCAATTCGTCGCTCTGTGGCGCGGCGGCGGCGCTCTTTGCGGCCGGAGCCCGCGCGACCTGCACAGCGATGTTGGCAGGGCGGGGTTTCGGTACGGGAGCCCGGACAACGGCCAGCGCGGTCGGGGTCTCATCGACCTCGGGTTCGACCTGAAGGGATTCAGGGCGGATCTTGGGCCGGACGCCGGCCAGTTCCTCGCGCGACCGGCCGCCAAGGTTCAGCCGTTCGTTCTGCTCGACCAGCGTTTCAGGCCGCAGGCGCGGGCGCAGGCCGGCCAGACGCTGCTGCGCTTCGTCGATTTCGGGCGCGGGTTCGGCCCGCTCGGGCACGGCCGGCGGGACCGAGTCGGGACGGCCGAGATAGACCATTACCCCGTCAGGGTTGAGCGTGCCTTGCTCGCTGGGCGCGACGAGCCCGCGGTCATCCAGTTCGAACCGGGTGCCGGCGGAGACGGGCAGGCTTACTTGCTCGAGCGGCGCATCAGTGCCGAATTCCTGCGCCTTGGGCAAGGCAACGGCATCCTGCGACAGGTCGGCATGGTCGATCGACGAAACATAGAGGTCGATCGCCGGGTCGGAACCGGGAGCCTCCGGCGCCTGCGGCGCCTCGGCCAGCAGCTCCTCCGAAGAATAGACATCCTGCTCGCCTTCCGGGTCTTCTTCTCCAACCCTTTCAATGGTTTGCGGTTCGATGCTCAAGGCGTCCAAAACCGCGGTATCGGTGGCGGTCAAGTCGGTGTCAGGATCGGTATTCTCCTGCGGCGGCTGTTTCGCTGCCGGGGGAAGCGCATCGGCAGGAACCTCGTCATCGTCTGCGAAAACCTTTGCCTTGTCACCGCCCGGGCTTGGCGTCGCGTCCGCGATGATCCGTGTTTCTTCATCGGCGGGGGCAAAAGGTTCATCCCCAGGGAAAAGCAAGGCCCAGCCAATGACGGCCGTCACCACCACGGCACCGGCTGCAAGCGCCGGCACCAGCAAGCGGCGTTTGGCGGGGGTCTGGTTGCGAGCACCGAAAATGGTCATGCGCTGCGCCTCGTCCATGTCCTCGCTTCCGGGCAGGCGCTGCGCGGCAAAGGCTTTGGGAGACGCGGGTTCCGCGATCGGGTGGATGGTGGGCGCGTCGGGGGTCGGCTTATCAGGCTCCGCCGGGTCAGCGGTCGCCGCCTGGGATTCCGGTTCGGTTTCGGTTTCCTGAACAGGGGCTATGGCGGCGTCGGTCGCTGCAGGCTCTTCGGCGGTGGCAGTCTTGTCGCTTTCCGCGAGCCCGGCCTCGACTGTGTCGTCCTCTGCGCTCTTGTCGGACCTGGCTTCGCCGGTGTTTTCCTTTGTGCTCTCGGCGGGTTCAACCTCACCAATGACCTCGACCGCGATGCCGTCCGGTTCCACTGCGTCGGACCCTGTCAACTGTTTGCCCAAGGGCGACAGGCCAAAGAACGGCTCGCCGGGATAATCCTCGGGCGAGGGCTTGGCGACATAGCTGACGGGCTGAAACCCCTGCTCGACGGCAAAGCCGTTCGCCTCGTCCAGCGTCAGCTTGGCGACCGCGGCGGCGTGGGTGATCGGTCCGTCCTGAACGGTGTCCAGGACGATCTCGGACAGGGAATAGGGGATCGCCTCGGCCAGTTTTGCCCGGACCGCGTCCAGCCTTTCATCTTCCGGCAAGTCGCCCGTTTCCACGGCCAGGTAGCGGACCTGGTCGTTCGGAATGATGATCTTGCACCGCGTGTCGTCATCCAGCGCCGCGGCGCGGTCCCGAAGGTCGCGCATCGCCTCTTTCAGGCCGGGCGCATCGACGGGAACCGTGCCGACAAGCAGCCAGCCGCCATCGGTTCGATGCAGCAACGCGATACCATCGATCGACAAGGACAACGCAAATGCGGGTTTCATGGATTGGAATGACCGTAAAGTTTTGGTTCCGCGTGAACATATCGGCGTTCACGCGGCGAGATTAAAGCAGGATGTCGCCAAGGGAAAGAAAAACGCCTGCTTCCCCCTTGTCCGGCAAAGCTCCGCGCACCCATCTTTATGGAGCAACAACGGGAGAAAGCGTTTTGAAGACACTTGCTTTTCTTATCGCCGCGCTTGTCGCGGCAACGACGGCCCTGGCCGATGCGCAAGAACGTCGCATCACGGTGACCGGAACGGGATCCGCCGAGGCTGCGCCGGACATGGCGACGATCACCCTGGGCGTCACGAACCAGGACACCGAGGCCGCGGCTGCGATGTGGGCCACCTCCGAAGTGGTGGCCCAGATTCTGACTCGACTGGAGCAGATGGGGGTCGAACCCCGCGACGTGCAGACCCGCGACCTGTCGGTTTCTCCGGTCTGGAACAGGAACCCCGAGAAAGAAGATGAAGCACCGAAAATCACCGGCTTCGTCGCCTCGAACCGGGTTTTCGTCCGCCTGCGCGACCTCGATCAACTGGGTGAGGTTCTGGACGCGGTCATCCGCGACGGCGCAAACGAGTTCGGGGGGCTGAGTTTCGGCGTTCTCGACCCCGAACCGCTCGCCGCCACGGCGCGGGCCGAGGCCGTTGCCGACGCGATGGCCAAGGCGCAGCAACTTGCCGAGGCGGCTGGGTTGAAGCTGGGCAAGGTGATCTCGATCGATGAACATGGTGCGGTTGGTCGTCCGATGATGCGCATGTCGGAAATGGCGATGGCCGATGCGGGCAGCGTTCCGGTCGCAGCCGGCGAGATCGCGGTGGAAGCTTCCGTATCGATGGTGTTCGAAATCGCAGAGTGACGCCTAGGGATCCGGACGGGCCATCAACGGCCGGATCTGTTGGCCCGTCGCATCGAAGTTGTCGGGCGAAAGCCAAGCTTCGAAGGCGTCGCGTATTCGCGGCCAGTCCTTGTCGATGATGGCGTACCAGGCAGTATCCCGGTTGCGGCCTTTGTAGTGGGTAGCCTGCCGGAAAACGCCCTCGAACTGAAACCCCAGCCTTTCCGCGGCCCGGCGCGACGGCGCGTTCAGCGCGTCGCATTTCCATTCGTATCGGCGGTATCCCAGTTCGTCGAACACGCGCCGCATCATCAGGTACATGGTTTCGGTCGCTTCGGGCCTGCGTTGCAGCAGGGGCGAGAAGTGGATGTGGCCGACTTCGATCACGCCGCTTGCCGGGTCAATCCGAAGGTAAGACGCCATCCCGACCGGGTTTCCGGCGGAATCGAGAAGTGTGTGAAACAGCGGATCGGTTCCGCCGCAACTGCTTTCCAGCCAATCGGAGAACCCGGATTCGGAGTGAAACGGCCCGTAAGGCAGGTAGGTCCAGTTCCGCCCCTCCGTGTCCTCGGCAAACGCCCGGAAAAGCCCGGGCGCGTGCGATGCAGGGTCAAGCGGCACCACCGTGCAGAACCTGCCACGCATAGGTGATCGCGGCGGCACCGGACGGGGAAACTTGTCCGGTACCGGATCGCCGATGGGTTGCCCCAACGGGTTTGTTCTTGGTTCTGCCACGGTGTCGTCTTCAGGAATGCCGCTCAGGCGCTGGCCTTGGCGAGCGCCTGGTCCAGGTCGGCGATCAGGTCGTCGGCATCTTCGATCCCGATGGAGACGCGCACCACGTTCGGGCCTGCTCCGGCAGCTTGCTGCTGTTCCGGCGTCAGCTGGCGGTGTGTGGTCGAGGCCGAATGGATGATCAGCGACCGGGTGTCGCCAAGGTTGGCGACATGGCTGAAGATCTCGAGCGCGTTGACCAGTTTCACGCAGGCGTCGTAGCCGCCCTTGACCGCGAATGTGAACAACGCGCCGGCACCTTTGGGATACTGCGCCTTGACCCGGTCGTGATAGGGCGACGAGGGCAGCCCGGCATAGGTCACGTAGTCCACCCGGTCGTCCTTTTCCAGCCAGGCGGCGATCTTCTCGGCGTTTTCCACGTGGCGCTGCATCCGCAGGCTCAGGGTCTCGATGCCCATGAGCGTGTAATGCGCGCCCTGCGGGTTCATCGTCATCCCCAGATCGCGCAGCCCCACGGCGATGCCGTGAAAGGTAAATGCGAGCGGGCCGAAGGTTTCGTGGAACTTGAGGCCATGATAGGCGGGCTCAGCCTCGCTGAGCGACGGGAACTTGTCATTGGCCGACCAGTCGAACCTGCCCGAGTCGACGATCGCGCCGCCCGTGACCGTGCCGTTGCCGGTCAGGTACTTGGTGGTCGAGTGCACAACCAAAGTCGCGCCCTGTTCGATCGGGCGGCAGAGATAGGGGGTGGCCGAAGTGTTATCCACGATCAGGGGAATGCCCGCCGCGTCGGCCAGGTCGGCCAGTGCGCGGATGTCGGTGACATAGCCGCCCGGATTGGCGATCGATTCACAGAAGATTGCGCGGGTGTCGTCGTCGATGGCGGCCTTCACCGCCTCCAGATCGTCGGTGTCGACGAATTTCGCAGACCAGCCAAAGCGTTTGATGGACTGGCTGAACTGGGTGACGGTGCCGCCATAGAGACGGGTCGATGCGACCACGTTGCGGCCCGGCCCCATCAGCGGGAACAGCGCCATGATCTGCGCAGCGTGACCGGACGAGCAGCAGACCGCGCCGACGCCGCCTTCGAGAGTGGCGATGCGTTCCTGAAGAACCGCCACCGTCGGGTTGGTCAGGCGCGAATAGATGTAGCCCACCTCTTGCAGGTTGAAGAGCGCGGCGGCGTGATCCGCGTCGCGGAACACGTAGGCCGTAGTCTGGTAGATCGGCGTCTGCCGCGCGCCGGTGGCCGGGTCGGGTCGCGCGCCCGCGTGGATCTGCAAGGTGTCGAAGCCGTAGGTGGGGCCGTCGGACATGGTCAAAGTCTCCCTTTGGAAATTCGTTGCGGCAATCTGTAGGGCATCGACCGTCCGGGTACAACGGAGCTTGATTAACGAGATGTGCGGCTGCTCCTGGCCCATCAGGTTGGATCCGGCGTCCTAACGCTGCCACAAGCCCTTGGATTTGATCCTTTTTCGGATGACCTGTTCCTTGGCGGGCAGATCGTTCTGGTCGAACATGGCGCGAACCTTGGCGCCCTTGCCTTGAAAGACCAGCTTCTTCAGGGGGTCGTAGGTCTTGAGAACCTTCTTGATCTTGTTGGGCGCCGACACGGTTTCGAGAATTTCGACAACCCGGTCGGATTCGCGCGCATAGAGAAGCGGGAACAGGCGGTAGTGGCAACTGACCGACCCGTCCAGCAAACCCGGCGGCAAAGCGTCGCGACCGCCGCCGAAGGAATGGATCACCAAGGGCAGCGCGACCTGATCCAGCCAAGGATCCAGGTTCTGCCCGACCAGTTCGGGAAGACCCTCGTCGCGGATCGCGACCGCATATTCCAAGAACCGTTGCCCGAAGACGCGCGGGCAGGCGTGAAAGAAATATCCGGCGTTGAAATAGAGGTAACGCCGCCAATAGTCCTTGGGCTGGTCCAGATCCAACGAGCTTTCGAAATCCAGTTCGAACCGGCGGAAGAGCGCATGCCAGATCTCGTCCACACCGGGCCCGTAGAGGGTCGGCTTGGGCCACGTCCCCTCGACCCTGAGCGACGCGCCCGGGCGGTTGAAATCAAAGGGCACCGAGGTCAGATCGCCGGTGATCAGCGTGTCGGTGTCGAAAAAGACGAAGGGCTCGCCTTCGGGCATCGCGAACAGCGCCTCGATCTTGTTGCCGTAGGGATAGGATTCGCCGAACACCTTGGTTTCGAAGGGCAGGATTTCGGCATCGAGATGCTCCAGGGCCCTGAGCACGTCCTGATTGCCGATGGCGGGGTCGTTCGCCCACTTGGGCCCTTCTTGCGGGACGGCGACGAAAAGGCGCCCTTTGAAATCGGGCGAGGAATGGCGCAGCGACGCAGCGAACAGGACGGCTTCGTATTGCAGGCGGTTGTTCTGGCCGACGACCATGACGTTGAAATTTGTGGCGGATTTCTGGTTCATATCGCGATCTCTGCAATGCGCCGGTGTGTGCTGCCGTCCCGGTCGGCGTCGCGGACTATAGGGCGATGTCGAGGCCGCCAAAACCCCGAAACAGGCGCATGGCTGCGTGATCCTGTTTGAAATCGTCGCCGTATTCGCCACTTTGGAGAAGCAAGGCAACCAGGAGAGAGCCGATGAGGATCAACGCCGACTTCACCAAGCGCGCCGCCGTCCATTTCGCGGATACCGATTGGGTGAAATCGCCCGCCGCCGGCGTCGAGCGCAAGATGCTCGACCGGATCGGAGACGAGGTTGCGCGCGCCACAACCATCGTCCGTTTCGCCCCGGGCAGCGCCTTTGCCGCCCATACCCATGACGGCGGAGAAGAGTTTCTTGTTCTCGATGGGGTCTTTCAGGACGAAACGGGCCACTTTCCGGCAGGCAGCTATGTGCGCAACCCGCCCACTTCTTCGCACACGCCCTCGGCGCAGGATGGCGCGACCATCCTGGTCAAGCTGCATCAGTTCGACCCTGACGACCGGACCGCGGTGCGCCTGTCCTTGAAGGCCAGTGGCAATGCGGCCCTGTTCAAGAATGCACGCGAGGATGTGCGGGTCGCAACGTGGGGGCCGGGCGAAGCCGTCGAACTGGATGCGGTGGGCGGGATCGAGGTCTTTGTCATCGAAGGCGGCTTTGCCGAAGCAGAAGAGGATTTCTCGGTTTGGGATTGGCTGCGCCTGCCGCCTGGTTCCGTCTTTCACGGAGTCGCGGGGCCGAAAGGGGCGCGGGTCTGGATCAAGTCGGGTCATCTGGCCGACATGGTCTGATCATCCCGAAAAAATCTTCTGACCGAAACCAAACTGAAATCCGGGCCTTGCGCGCGGATTTCCCATTTTTTTGACCGCTTGGCAAATTTTACCAATTGATAAAAAAATTCATTGTGGCAAGCTGGGGTCAATAACAAACATATCTACAGGGAGTAGAGTGATGGCACAGGGCCAGATGGCTCCCGGCATCGTTGCCGGGCGGCTCTCCAGCGATGAGCTGACCTCGAATTTCGCGGATCTGCATCCCCCATTCGCGCCGCATGAAGCGGCGGTGGCTGCGGATCGATGCTATTTCTGCTATGACGCGCCGTGCGTGACCGCCTGTCCGACGGACATCGACATCCCGCTGTTCATCCGCCAGATCCAGGCGGGGCAGCCGGAGGCGGCGGGAAAGACCATTCTGGATCAGAACATCCTCGGCGGCATGTGCGCCCGGGTCTGTCCTACGGAAACGCTCTGCGAAGAGGCCTGCGTGCGCGAAACCGCTGAAGGAAAGCCGGTCGAGATCGGGCGTCTGCAGCGTTTTGCCACCGACATCGTGATGGCAAAGGGCGATCACCCGTTTGATCGCGCCGCTCCGACGGGCAAGACCGTTGCCGTCGTCGGGGCAGGGCCGGCGGGATTGGCATGCGCGCACCGGCTGGCAATGTTGGGCCATGACGTGGTGATCCATGAGGCCAGGCCGAAGCCTGGCGGGCTGAATGAATACGGCATCGCGGCCTACAAGGCGACGAACAACTTCGCACAGGCCGAAGTGGACTGGCTGTTGAAGATCGGTGGCATAGCCATCGAAACCGGCTCGGTTCTCGGAGAAACCATTTCCCTGGACGGTCTGCTGGAAAACTATGACGCGGTGTTTCTGTCCATCGGTCTGGCCGGAGTGAATGCCCTGCGCGTCAAGGGCGTCGACGCCGAGGGCGTACGTCACGCTGTCGATTTCATCGCCGAAGTGCGTCAGGCCGAGGACTTGGCAAAACTGCCGGTCGGCCGGAACGTCGTGATCATCGGTGGTGGAATGACAGCGGTGGATGCCGCCGTGAAATCCAAGCTTCTGGGGGCGGAACACGTCACCATTGCCTATCGCCGTGGACGCGATGCGATGGGGGCCAGCAGGTACGAACAGGATCTCGCGGCCGCGAACGGAGTCAAGATCATGTGCAACGTGCAGCCGGTGGCCATTCATGGCAACGGCGCAGCGGCCGAGATCGAGTTGGAGTATACTTCCAGTGAAAACGGCAAGCTGACCGGAACCGGCGAAACCGTGCGCCTGCCGGCAGACCAGGTTCTAAAGGCCATCGGCCAGACGCTCGAAGGCGCGCCGGAAGGCCTGGACCTGGACGGAAGCAAGATCGGCGTATCCGGGCCGGGCCGCACCTCGATCAAGGGCGTTTGGGCCGGCGGCGACTGCGCCGCGGGTGGTGACGATCTGACCGTGACCGCCGTGGCCGAGGGCCGGGACGCGGCGATGGACATCCACGCGACACTGGTTTCGTGATAGGCTGGGGGCATTCCCATTCCCCCAATTTGCCCGAGGTATTCCGATGTCCGACACAGAAGTCGCAGTTGCCTGTCACTATACCACCGGCGCCCTGATACAACGGGTGCGCGATGCTCTGCGCGCCAGCGGTGTCGATCCGGATGCCGCCACTGCTGCAGACCTGAAGGCGGGAGATGAGTTTCACACGGGCGGCGTCGCTGCCACCGATCACCTGTTCGCGCAGCTCACGGTGACCGGTGCGACTCGGGTTCTGGATGTCGGCTGCGGGATCGGCGGAACGTCCCGCTACGCGGCCGACCGCTATGGGGCGGACGTGACCGGCGTTGATCTGACCCCGGAATTCGTGGAAACCGCCAGGGCGCTGAGCGATCTGGTCGGACTGGGTGAAAAAACGTCGTTTCTGTCCGGCAGTGCGCTGGACATGCCCGTGCCGGATGCCAGCTTCGACCTGGCGGTCATGTTGCACGTGGGCATGAATATCAAGGACAAGTACCGCCTGTTCGCCGAAGTGTCCCGTACCTTGACTGATGGCGGCGTTTTCGCGCTGTTCGACGTGATGGGCGGTGCAGTGAAGGAACCGCTGGCCTTTCCTTTGCCCTGGTCTAGTGTGCCTGACACGTCATTTGTCGATACGCCGGACCACTACAGGGATGCTGCAAAGGCCGCGGGCCTGACATTGACGGCGGAAACCGATCGGACGGCCTTTGCGGTCAAGTTCTTTGAAGAGGCGTTCGCACGCATCGCCGAAAACGGGCCAGCGCCGCTCGGCATCCATCTGATGATGGGCGATACCGCGCCCGAGAAGTTTCGCAACTACGTCGAAAACATTCACGCCGGGCGCATCCGCCCGACCGAGATGATATTCAGAAAAACCGGCTGAGCCGGGGAGGAGGACCAATGGCCGATCTGACAACCGATTTTCTGGGGATCAAAAGCCCCAATCCGTTCTGGCTGGCCTCGGCGCCGCCGACGGACAAGGAATACAACGTCCGCCGCGCTTTCGAGGCTGGATGGGGCGGCGTCGTGTGGAAGACGCTGGGGGCCGAGGGGCCGCCGGTCGTCAACGTCAACGGTCCGCGCTATGGCGCGATCTACGGGGCCGACCGACGGCTGCTTGGCCTCAACAACATCGAACTCATCACCGACCGTCCGCTGGAGGTGAACCTCGAGGAAATCGCTCGGGTGAAGTCGGACTATCCCGACCGCGCCGTGATCGTGTCGATCATGGTGCCCTGCGAGGAAGCGGCGTGGAAAGCGATCCTCCCGCGGGTGGCCGAAACCGGGGCCGATGGCATCGAGCTCAATTTCGGCTGCCCGCATGGGATGAGTGAGCGTGGCATGGGCAGCGCCGTCGGGCAGGTGCCGGAATACATCGAAATGGTCACGCGCTGGTGCAAGACCCATTACGACAAGCCGGTGATCGTCAAGCTGACGCCGAACATCACCGATATCCGCTTTCCGGCGCGGGCGGCCAAAAACGGCGGCGCGGATGCGGTGTCGCTGATCAACACGATCAGTTCGATTACCTCGGTCGATCTGGACACGTTCAGCCCCGAACCGTCGATCGACGGCAAGGGCAGCCACGGCGGCTATTGCGGCCCGGCCGTCAAGCCGATCGCACTGAACATGGTGGCCGAGATCGCCCGCGATCCGGAAACCCGTGGGTTGCCGATCTCGGGAATCGGCGGAGTGACCACATGGCGCGACGCGGCCGAGTTCATGAGCCTTGGTTGCGGAACGGTTCAGGTCTGCACCGCCGCGATGACCTATGGATTCCGCATCGTCGAGGAACTGAACGCGGGCCTGAGCAAGTGGATGGATGAAAAGGGCTATTCCAACACTGCGGATATCGTGGGCCGTGCCGTGCCCAACGTGACCGACTGGCAGTATTTGAACCTGAACTACGTGGCCAAGGCAAAGATCGACCAGGACCAGTGCATCAAATGCGGTCGTTGCTATGCCGCCTGCGAGGACACCAGCCATCAGGCGATCTCGATGTCGCCGGACCGCGTATTCGAGGTGATCGACGAGGAATGCGTCGCCTGCAACCTGTGTGTCGACGTCTGCCCTGTCGAGGGGTGCATCTCGATGGTGCCGATGAAGCCGGGCGAGGTCGATCCGCGCACCGGCAAGGTGGTCGAGGCAGAGTACGCCAACTGGACCACGCATCCGAACAACCCGATGGCCAAGGCGGCCGAGTGACCCGCGGAAATCCGCGGCCGCACTGGCGCGTGCGGTTGGGCTTGTGTAAAGCGGGGCGGCAAGACCGCCCCGTATTGTTCAAGAGCGCATAAAGATGTTCAGGCAAATTCTTCCGGTAAGCGCGCTGCTGCTCGGCTCGGCCCTGCTGCTGTTTGCCGGCGGAATCAACGGCCTGATCCTGCCCATCCGGGGCACGGCCGAGGGATTCAGCGCATCCTCGCTCGGCCTGCTGGGCACCGGCTGGGCGTTCGGCTACGTGGCCGGGTGCCTGATGACGCCGCCCTTGGTGGGCAAGGTCGGGCATATCCGCTCGTTCGGGGTGATGGCGGCCTTTGCCGCGGTCGCCGTTCTTGTCTCGCTGATCTTCCTGACGCCCTGTGCCTGGATTCCGCTGCGCGCGCTGTCCGGGTTCTGTTTTGCGGGCGCCGCGATGATCGTCGAAAGCTGGCTGAGCGAACGCGCCGATCCTTCATCCCGCGGTCGGATTTTCGGGCTTTACACCATGGTAAACCTCGCGGCTTCGACCGCCGGGCAACTGGTTCTGACGCTCGGGGACCCGATGGGTTTCCTGTTCTTCATCTTGCCCGCGATCTTCTACTGCCTGGCGCTGGTTCCGACGGCGATCTCCACGACCGAGGTGCCCAAGCCGCTGGTCAGCGTACGTCTGGACCTCAAGGCGCTGTGGCGGAACTCGCCCGTCGCGGTGTTCGGCGTGTTTTTTGTCGGCATCTCCAACAGCGCCTTCGGCACGCTGGCCGCGGTTTATGCCGACCGCATCGGATTGGCCGTGGCGTCGGTTGCGCTGTTCGCCAGTCTGCCGGTGCTTGCCGGCGCCTTTTCACAGGTTCCCATCGGCTGGATGTCGGACCGGATGGACCGGAGGGTCGTTCTGGTCGGGGTTGCGCTGACCGCGCTTGCGGTCGATCTGGTCTTCATATTGCTCCGCCCGGAAGCGGTCGAGGTCAACCTGGCCCTGTCCGCGCTTTTCGGAGCGGCGATTTACGCCATGTATCCGATCATCATCGCCCATGCCAACGACCACGCGCCCGAGGGGACGGCGATTCAGGTCAGCGGCGGGTTGCTGATGGTTTTCGGGCTTGGGTCCATAGCGGGTCCGATGGTCGCCGGTTTCAGCATGACACCGTTCGGCGGGCAGGGGCTGTTCATCACTTCGGCATTGGCCCATGGCCTGCTGATCCTGTTCGCGATCTTCCGGATATGGACGCGGGCTGCGGTCGAGGCCGAGGACAAGGCCGTATTCGTGCCGTCACCCGCGGCCCGCGCAATGACGCCCGAGACAACCGTTCTGGCCGTGGGCGAAGGCGAGGACCGGGAACTGCCTGCCGAGGGTTGAGCCTCGAAACTACGGCCTGGGCGTCAGCAACCGGCGGTACAGGGTCTCAAGAAAATCAGGTGCGCCGGCAAAGGGGTCTTCCTCGCCCAGAACCGCGCGGACCTGAACGTCGAAATCGGCGTAATGCTGCGTCAGGGACCAGATCGAAAAGATCAGGTGATAGGGATGGACGCGGGCGATCCGGCCCTGATCCATCCAGCGTTCCATCAGGGCGGCTTTTTCATCCACCAGCGCCTTGAGGTCCTGCGACAGCGCCTCGTGAATCCGGGGTGCCCCCTGCACCAGTTCGTTCGCGAACAAGCGGCTTTCCCGCGGCAATTCCTGGCTCATCTGCAGCTTTCGGCGGACGTAGCCAAGGATCTCTTCCAACGGGTCGCCGTTGTCCTCGAGCGCCCGAAGCGGGTCGAGCCAAGTGTCGAGAAGACCGGAGAGAAGCGCGGTGTGAATTGCCTCCTTGGAAGGGAAATAGTAGAGCAGGTTGGGTTTGCTCAGTCCCGCCTCGGCGGCGATCTGGTCTACGGTCGCTCCGCGGAACCCGTGCGCCGAGAACACGTTCAGGGCGGCGTCCAGAATGGCGGCCCGGTTCTTCCTCTGGATCCTCGTCGGGGCACGGTCGTTTGCCATCGGCGTTTCTTGTCTCGTTTTTCCAGCGGCGCGCCCCTTGAACGGGCAAATTTCCGGCAGCGTGATGCAATTTCTTGACTGGTGTCTTGCCCGTGATAGCGTGAGTTTGACCAGATGGTCAAATCATGAGACCAAAAGCGAGCCAAATCGCGAGCAACAGGGGGAGAGACATGGCGGCTCCGGCGCAGAACCTCAGGATCAACGGCGACAGATTGTGGGACAGCCTGATGGAGATGGCCAGGATCGGTCCCGGAGTGGCCGGGGGCAATAACCGCCAGACGCTGACCGACGAGGATGCCGAAGGCCGGGCGCTGTTCCGGACATGGTGCGAGGATGCCGGGTGCGAGATGGGCCTAGACCAGATGGGCAACATGTTCGCGCGGCGCGAGGGTGCCGACCCAGATGCCTTGCCGGTCTATGTGGGGTCGCACCTCGATACGCAGCCCACCGGCGGCAAGTATGACGGCGTCCTGGGCGTATTGGGCGGGCTCGAGATCATACGCACGCTGAACGATCTGGGCATCCGGACCAAGCACCCGATCGTGGTGACCAACTGGACCAACGAAGAGGGCACGCGGTTTGCCCCGGCCATGCTGGCCTCTGGCGTTTTTGCGGGGATGCACACGCAGGACTGGGCCTATGCGCGCGAAGATGCCGACGGCAAGAAATTCGGGGACGAATTGCAACGCATCGGCTGGCGCGGCGACGAAGAGGTTGGCGCACGCAAGATGCACGCCTTTTTCGAACTGCATATCGAACAGGGTCCGATCCTGGAAGCCGAGGGCAAGGATATCGGTGTCGTCACCCACGGGCAGGGCCTCAGCTGGACGCAGGTGACGATCACCGGCAAGGATGCCCATACCGGCTCGACCCCCATGCCCATGCGCAAGAATGCGGGGCTCGCCATGGCGCGGGTGCTGGAGAAGGTGGACGAAATCGCATGGTCCCACGCGCCTCACGCCGTCGGCGCTGCGGGGCATATCGACGTCTATCCCAACTCGCGCAACGTGATCCCTGGAAAGGCGGTGTTCACGGTCGATTTCCGCTCGCCCGATCTGGAGGTGATCCGGGACATGGAGAACCGCCTGCGCGTCGCCGCCGAGGACATCGCCGACGAAATGGGGCTGCAGATCGAATTCGAGAAAGTGGGCGGCTTCGACCCGGTCAAATTCGACGAAAACTGCGTGGCCGCCGTGCGCAACGCGACCGAGCGGCTGGGCTATTCGCATACGGACATCATCTCGGGAGCCGGTCATGACGCCTGCTGGATCAACCGGGTGGCGCCGACCGCCATGGTCATGTGCCCCTGCGTGGACGGGCTGAGCCATAACGAGGCCGAAGAAATCAGCAAGGATTGGGCCGCCGCCGGGGCCGATGTGCTGTTCCATGCGGTCGTGGAGACGGCGGAGGTCGTGGAATAGCCGGGGGCTCTGCCCCCGGACCCCCGGAGTATTTAAAAAAAGATGAAGAGAGGCGTGCTTGACGCGCCCGCAGGGAGAACAAAATGACCACAGTCATCAAGAACGGAACCATCGTCACCGCCGATCTGACCTACAAGGCGGATGTGCTGATCGAGGGCGGGGTGATCACCCAGATCGGACCCGACCTGAAGGGTGACGAGCAACTGGACGCGACAGGCTGCTACGTGATGCCGGGCGGCATCGATCCGCATACCCATCTGGAGATGCCCTTCATGGGCACTTACAGTTCGGACGATTTCGAAAGCGGAACGCGGGCCGGCTTGGCGGGCGGCACAACGATGGTGGTGGACTTCGCGCTGCCCAATCCGGGCGAGAGCCTGCTGGACGCGCTGAAACGCTGGGACAACAAGTCGACGCGCGCCAATTGCGACTATTCTTTCCACATGGCCGTGACCTGGTGGGGCGAGCAGGTTTTCGACGACATCAAGACGGTGATCGAACAGCGCGGGATCAACACGTTCAAGCATTTCATGGCCTACAAGGGCGCGCTGATGGTGAACGACGACGAATTGTTCGCCTCGTTCAAGCGGCTGGCCGAGTTGGGTGGCATCGCTCTGGTCCATGCGGAAAACGGCGACGTGGTGGCTGAATTGCAGGCCAAGCTGATGGCCGAGGGCAATACAGGCCCCGAGGCACATGCCTATTCCCGGCCACCCCAGGTCGAGGGCGAGGCCACCAACCGCGCCATCATGATCGCCGACACGGCCGGCGTGCCGCTTTATGTCGTGCATACCTCGTGCGAGGAGGCGCACGAGGCGATCCGCCGCGCGCGGATGCAGGGCAAGCGGGTCTGGGGCGAGCCGTTGATCCAGCATCTGACGCTTGACGAGAGCGAGTATTTCAACCCCGACTGGGATCATGCCGCCCGCCGCGTGATGTCGCCACCCTTCCGCAACAAGCAGCATCAGGACAGCCTTTGGGCCGGGTTGCAGTCCGGTTCGCTGTCGGTCGTCGCCACCGATCACTGCGCCTTCACGACCGAACAGAAACGCTATGGCGTCGGTGATTTCACCAAGATCCCGAACGGGACCGGGGGGCTGGAGGACCGGATGCCGATGCTTTGGACCCATGGTGTGAACACGGGCCGTCTGACTCCGAACGAATTCGTGGCAGTCACGTCAACAAACATCGCCAAGATATTGAATTGTTATCCGAAAAAGGGCGCGGTTTTGGTCGGCGCCGATGCGGACTTGGTGGTCTGGGATCCGGAGAAATCCAAGACGATCCGCGCGTCGTCTCAGCAGTCTTCGATCGACTACAACGTGTTCGAGGGGCACGAGGTCAAGGGCCTGCCGCGCTTTACCCTGACCCGCGGTCAGGTCGCGGTGCATGACGGGGAAATCCGCACCCAGGAAGGCCATGGCAAATTCGTGGCGCGCGAGGCGAACACCACCGTGAACAAGGCGCTCAGCACCTGGAAGGAACTGACCGCGCCGCGGCCGGTGGAACGGACGGGGATTCCGGCGACAGGTGTGTGATTCGAAGTCGGGCCGTTTCGGCGGTTCGGACCTTCATCTTTTCAAGGCGATAGAATGAATACTGAAAGCAATACCCAGCCCGTCATCGAGGCAAGGCAGTTGGATCTGGTGTTCCAGACCAATGACGGGCCGGTGCAGGCGCTCAAGGACGTGAACCTGACGGTGAACAAGGGTGATTTCGTCAGCTTCATCGGCCCCTCGGGCTGCGGCAAGACCACCTTTCTGCGCTGCGTGGCGGCGCTTGAAACCCCGACTGGCGGGGAATTGTCGGTCAACGGCATGACTCCGGACGAGGCGCGGAGGAAGCGCGCCTATGGGTATGTGTTTCAGGCAGCGGGACTGTATCCCTGGCGGACCATCGCCAAGAACATCAAACTGCCGTTGGAGATCATGGGATACTCTCGGGACGAGCAGGAAAGTCGCGTGAGAAATGTCCTGGAACTCGTTGATCTGGAAGGGTTCGGCGAGAAATTTCCCTGGCAGCTTTCCGGCGGGATGCAGCAGCGCGCCTCGATCGCGCGGGCACTCGCCTTTGACGCGGACATCCTTCTGATGGACGAACCCTTCGGGGCGCTGGACGAGATCGTGCGCGATCACCTGAACGAACAATTGCTGGCGCTGTGGACGCGAACGGAAAAGACCATCGGCTTTGTCACCCACTCCATCCCCGAGGCCGTCTATCTCAGCACCCGGATCGTGGTGATGAGCCCGCGGCCAGGGCGGATCACCGACATCATCGACAGCCCGCTGCCGAAGGAGCGTCCGCTCGACATTCGCGACACGCCGGAATTCATCGAGGTGGCGCACAGGGTTCGCGAAGGTCTGCGCGCGGGGCATTCCGATGACTGATCGCGGCACTGGAACGGGAGAGGTGTCATGAAATCGGTGCTGGCCGTTCTGACGGTTGTCGCGGCGATCGTCGTCCTCTGGTACGGCGCCTGCGTTCCGATGAACATCAAGGGCGTTCTGACCGAGGTCGAGCGTGCCGGCGCCGAGGTCGTACCGCCCGGCGCGAAAGAGCGGCGCGACCTGAGCGAATTCGCGCTTGCGGCGCGCAACAGTTTCGCGATCCCGGCCACTTGGGCGCAAGAGCGGCCTCGTCTGCCTGCACCGCATCAGGTCGCCGCCGAACTGTGGGACACCACCGTTGCAAAGAAGATCACGTCTAAACGATCGCTGATCTATCATGGCTGGGTCACGTTGAGCGCGACGGTGCTGGGCTTTGCCATCGGTACGGGATTGGGAATCCTGCTGGCGGTCGGGATCGTGCATTCCCGGGTCATGGACATGTCGGTAATGCCCTGGGCCATCGTCAGCCAGACCATTCCGATCATCGCGCTTGCGCCGATGATCATCGTGGTGCTCTATTCGGTCGGCGTGCAGGGGATCATCCCCAAGGCGGTGATCTCGGCCTATCTCAGTTTCTTTCCGGTCGTCGTCGGCATGGTGAAGGGGCTGCGCAGCCCTGACATGATGCAGCTCGACCTGCTGCGCACCTACAACGCCACGAACGCACAAGGCTTCTGGAAACTGAGGCTGCCGGCGTCGATGCCCTATCTCTTCGCTTCTCTCAAGATCGGGATCGCGGCCTCGCTGGTGGGCGCGATTGTCGGTGAGTTGCCGACCGGGGCCGTTGCGGGCCTTGGCGCGCGGCTGCTGGCGGGGAGTTATTATGGCCAGACCGTCCAGATCTGGTCGGCGCTGTTTGCCGCAGCCATCCTGGCCGCCTGTCTGGTGGGCCTTCTCGGTCTGATCGAGCGTGCGGTGCTAAGGCGAATGGGGATCGCGGCATGAGGCGGATGCGGTACACACCCAGTTCCTTCGGGAAAAAACAGCAGGGGGACGGCGCGTCATGGTGATGGTTGCCTTTGCGGTCGCTCTTTGGGGGGTGGGCTGGTGGGTGAATACCCGGTTGGCCGAGGGTCCGAACTCCGGTTCGCGGGCGGTGCAGCTTGCGGTGCCCTTGATCTTTGGACTGACCGTCATCGGCGTCTGGGAATTGCTCGTGCGCGGGCTCGACGTGCCGCTGGTGATCCTTCCGGCCCCATCGACCATCGCGGTGCGGTTCTCCGATAGCATTCCGATCTTGTGGGCGGATTTCGTGCAGACGATCCTGAAGGGCGCGCTCAGCGGGTATCTGATCGGCTGCATCGCGGCCTTTCTGACGGCGATCGCGGTGGACCGCTCGGATTTCCTGCGCATGGGCCTGTTGCCCGTTGGCAGTTTCGCGGCCGCCTTGCCCATCGTCGGAACCGCGCCCATCCTGGTGATGTGGTTCGGCTTCGACTGGGAGTCCAAGGCTGCCGTCGTCGTCGTCATGGTGTTCTTCCCGATGTTGGTCAACACCGTGGCGGGCCTGCGCGAGGCAACCGCCATGCAGCGGGACCTGATGGAGACCTATGCGGCCTCCTACTGGCAAAGCTTCTTCAAGCTGCGCCTGCCGGCGGCGATGCCGTTCATCTTCAACGGGCTCAAGATTTCGACCACGCTGTCCCTGATCGGGGCGATCGTGGCCGAGTTCTTCGGCTCGCCGACGGTCGGGATGGGCTTCCGCATATCGACAAGCGTGGGGCAATTGTCCCTGGATATGGTCTGGGCCGAGATCGTCGTCGCGGCGCTGGCGGGAACTGCGTTCTACGGTATGGTGGCAATGATCGAAAAGGCGGTCACTTTTTGGCATCCGTCACAGCGCGGATAAGATTAGAATAACCAAACAGACCCCGGGAACGGGGCGGAAATCGCAACAAGGAGAGTCGAATATGAAAAAGATGATGTGTGGGGCGGTCGCCGCCTTTGGTCTGGCTGCTGGCAGCGCATGGGCGGCGGACGAGGTGACGCTGCAACTGAAATGGGTGACCCAGGCGCAATTCGCCGGGTATTACGTGGCGCTGGATCAGGGATTCTACGAAGAGGAAGGTCTGGATGTGACCATCCTGCCCGGTGGTCCGGACATCGCGCCCACGCAGGTGATCGCGGGCGGCGGCGCCGACGTGACGGTCGAATGGATGCCGGCCGCGCTGGCGGCGCGCGAAAAAGGGCTGCCGCTGGTCAACATCGCGCAACCTTTCAAGAGTTCGGGCATGATGCTCACCTGCTGGAAGGACGCGGGCATCACATCGCCCGAAGACCTCAAGAACCGGACGCTGGGCGTCTGGTTCTTCGGCAACGAGTTTCCGTTCATGAGCTGGATGAGCCAGCTGGGCATCGATACTGGCGGCAAGGGCGAAAACGGCGTCGAAGTACTCAAGCAGGGTTTCAACGTGGACCCGCTGCTGCAGCGGCAGGCCGATTGCATCAGCACCATGACCTACAATGAATACTGGCAGGTCATTGATGCAGGCGTCAGCCCGGATGAGTTGGTGACGTTCAAGTACGAGGATCAGGGCGTGGCGACGCTGGAGGACGGTCTGTACGTGCTGGAGGAAAATCTGAGCGACCCGGCGTTTGTCGACAAGATGGAACGTTTCGTGCGGGCCTCGATGAAGGGCTGGAAATGGGCCGAGGAGAATCCGGAAGACGCGGCGATGATCGTGCTGGACAACGATGCGACCGGCGCTCAGACCGAAGAGCACCAGAAGCGCATGATGGGCGAGATCGCCAAATTGACTGCCGGTTCGAACGGTTCGCTTGATCCGGCCGATTTCGAGCGCACGGTAAGCACGTTGCTGGCAGGAGGTTCGGATCCGGTGATCACCAAAGAGCCCGAAGGCGCCTGGACTCACCAGATCACGGATGCGGCGTTGAACTGACGATCACCTTTTGAGTCCGCTTAGACGGACAAAAAAGCGCAGAACGCGGTCCCGAAAGGGGCCGCGTTTTTTCATGCGAGCGTCGGTTTTGTTGATGGAGATTTAGCGCCAATGGGTTAGAATAATAAGGCAAATTGGCGCACATTGTCCGGTTGGGTGAAAACTCGGTAGAAAATGCAGGATTTCGCAGCAGAAATCAGCGATGCGATGCTCTTGATCCTTCAAGGGGATGCCGAGTTGTGGGCGATCGTTCTGCTGTCCTTGCGCGTTTCTCTTCTGGCGGTTCTGGTTTCGGCGGTGATCGGGATGCCGCTGGGGGCGGCTTTGGCCGTCGGACGCTTCCCGGGCCGGCGCGCGGTGATCGTGCTGCTGAACGCGCTGATGGGTCTGCCGCCGGTGGTCGTTGGTCTGCTGGTCTATCTGATGCTGTCGCGCTCGGGGCCGCTCGGGGTCCTGGAATTGCTTTATACCCCGACCGCCATGATCATAGCGCAGGTGGTTCTGGTCTCGCCCATCATCGCCGCCCTGACCCGGCAGGTGGTCGAAATGCTGGCCGAGGAATATTCCGAGCAGTTGCGCTCGCTGGGCGTATCCCGTCTGGCTTCGGTCCCCGTACTGTTGTGGGACGCCCGACTGGCTCTGATCACCGCGCTGCTGGCCGGTTTCGGACGGGCGATTGCCGAGGTTGGAGCGGTGATCATCGTCGGCGGCAACATCAACCACGTGACCCGCGTGATGACCACCACCATCGCGCTTGAGACTTCCAAGGGCAATCTGGCGTTGGCGCTGGCCCTGGGCGTGATCCTGATCGGCATCGCCGTGGCGGTGAATGCACTCGTCAGTGCGCTGAGTCTGCGGGCCGAGCAGGAGGGGCTGACCCATGCGTGACCTGGCATTGGAACCGCTTGCGGGTCTCGAAGTCCGGGACATTCGCATAGGGCGCAACGGCGGAACTTTGCTGAATGTTCCGCATCTGATGCTCGACGGACCCGGGCCGACCCTGATCCTTGGGCCAAACGGCGCGGGCAAAAGCCTGTTGTTGCGCTGTCTGCACGGGCTTATCGCCCCGGACGTGGGGCAGGTGCTGCAGGACGGCATGCCGCTCGGAGCACGGCAAAAAGCGCAACAGGCGATGGTGTTCCAGCAGCCGGTCCTGCTGCGGCGGTCGGTGGCGGGCAACTTGGACTTCGTGCTCAGGCGGCAGGGGTTGAACCGGACGGCACGGCGCGCCCGGATCGAGACGCTTTTGCAAGAGGGCGGCCTGACGGCGAAGGCCAGGCAGTCGGCGCGGTCGCTTTCCGGCGGCGAGGCGCAGCGGCTTGCGATCCTGCGGGCGCTGGCCACCGGACCCGAGATCCTGTTTCTCGACGAACCGACAAGCGCGCTGGACCCGGCGGCCACGCAGACGATCGAGCGGATGGTCCTGCATGCCTCGGCGCAGGGCGTGCGGATCGTGATGGTGACACACGACATCGGTCAGGCGCGGCGCCTGGCTGCGGACGTGGTGATGATGCAGGGCGGTCGCGTGGTCGAACATGGCCCGGCCAGCGAAGTGCTGGACACCCCGCGAAGCCAGGCGGCGCAACTTTACCTCGCCGGCGGATTGATCATCTGAAAAAACAACAGGAGAGCAGGCAATGATCGGAACTTGGATCCGGGCGGGCGCGGTCGCGCTTGGGCTGGCGGCAGGCACCGCGCAGGCCGAAGAGTCCTTCATCGTGGTGCAGTCGACCACTTCGACGCAGAATTCGGGACTGCTGGATTACATCCTGCCGGGCTTCGAAGCCGAGACCGGTATCGATGTCCGGGTGGTTGCCGTCGGCACGGGGCAGGCGATCAAGAATGCGATGAACGGGGACGGTGATGTCCTGCTTGTCCACGCCAAGCAGGCGGAAGAGAAATTCGTCGCCGAAGGCTGGGGCGTCGAGCGGTTCGACGTCATGTACAACGACTTCGTTCTGGTGGGTCCAAGATCAGACCCGGCCAAGGTCAAGGGAGGCACGGATATCGTGGCGGCCTTGACCGCGATTTCCGACACCAGGGCCCCCTTCGTCTCGCGCGGTGACAACAGCGGGACACACAAGGCCGAGTTGCGGCACTGGAAAGAGGCGGGGATCGACGTGGCCGATGCCTCGGGCAACTGGTACCGCGAAACCGGTTCGGGAATGGGGGCGACGTTGAACGTGGCCTCGGGAATGGACGCCTATGCGCTGACCGACAGGGCCACGTGGCTGGCCTTTGGCAACAAGGGTAAACTGAATATCCTCGTCGAAGGCGATCCGAAGCTCTTCAACCAGTATGGCGTGATCCTCGTGAACCCCGACAAGCACCCTGGCGTTCGCGTTGCGGCTGCCCAGAGGTTCATCGACTGGCTGCTGAGCGAAGAGGGGCAGGCGGCGATCGCCTCTTTCAAGCTTGACGGGGAACAGTTGTTCTTTCCGAACGCGCAGTGATCGGTCCGCGGCGGGAACGGATGGTGCCGGTGACGGCGTCTACTGTGCCTAACCGCTGGCGCCGTTGTGATGGACGGTGCCCAGCCCGGTAAGGTCGTAACCACCAAGTTCTTCGGCCCGTTTCGCAAAGCGGGAAGAACGCAGGAAATCCATCAAGCTTTGCATCGGCGGATCGAAATAGGCGCGGCGCCACACTGCAAGGTCAAAGCGTTCCTCGTGAGTGGGAACGAAGCCAAGACCGTAAAGCCCCGCCAAAGCGCCCAGTCCGAAACCGGCCTCGGCCTTGCCGTCATGGAGCGCGATGGCCAGTTCCTCCTCGGTGCGGGCGCAGGCGGGCAGGGTTTTCAGGTCATCGCGTTTCAAGCCGTGCGCATCGAGTTGCGCATCGAACAGTCGCTGGCTGGCGGCGCTGTCCTGGCGGAGAACCACACGGCGGCCCCCGAGGTTGGCAAATCCGGCAATTCCTGTGGTGCCCGGGGCAAGCAACAGACCACGCCGGCGGTGCGCGATCTCGATCAGAACGACCGGAGATTCACCGACCGCCTGACGCAGGGCGGTCGTGTTGAAGCCGCCATCCTCATGTATGTGCAGCGCCGCAGCCTGCGCGCTGCGATCCCTGAGCCGTTCCAGACCGTCAAAGGAGCCGTCGTAGTAGGTGGCCAGCCCCGATCCGCTTTCGCGCAGGGCCCAATCCAGAAGCGGATCGTGGCTGCCCGCGACGATCGGGGGCAGGGGTGGGTCCGCGACCTGCGGCCCCGACCGCGAGGCGTTCAGCCAGGCCAGGATCTCGGAGCGTGGGAACAGCAGTTTGCCCATGGCGCGCACATGCGGAATTTCACCGGATGATGCCAGGTCATAAGCCTTGCGCTCGCCGATGCGCAGCAGGTCGGCCAGCTCTCGGGTGGTCAGGAATTCGGGCATTCAGTCGAGGCGAACGGAAGAACTTGTCGAGCCGTCGGCGGAAAACCCTGCCTGTTCCAGTGCCATTGGTGCGACCGCGGCGATCACGACCATGGTGGCGACGGCGGCCAGAAACGCTTTCATCTCTCCTCCTCCTGCGAAGTGGCGCGGCGTAGAAAATCGACCAGGTCGGCGCGGTCCTGCGCAGCCGTGATCCTCTGCATCGGCATCTTGGAGCCCGGAATGTAATGGTCCGGGCCCAGATCGAAAAGAGCATTAATGCTGTCGTCATTCCAGACGATATCGGAATTTTTCAGCGTATCGGAATAGAGATAGCCGGGAACGGTTCCTGCCGGTCGCCCGAACACCCCGTGCAGCGTCGGCCCGGCGCGGCGGCCGCCGTCGTGTGTCAGCGCGTGGCAGATCGAGCATTTGCGGGCAAACTGCCGCTCGCCGTTTTCCATCTCGCCCGGGTCTTTCAGAAAACTTTGCTCGACTTTGGCCATCTGCTGGTGTTCGCCTAGCGCGGATACGGGCCAGCTGTACATGGCATCGTCGATGCCGCCCGCATGGATGTTCTCGCCATCGGGCGAATAGGCCAGCGCCCAGACCGGCCCGCGCAGGGTGGCGCGGAAATCCCGGGCGATGTTCCAGGTCCGGGTGTCGATCACCATGATGAATCCTTCGCCATCGCCAACGGCAAGCTGGCTGCGG
Organism: Ruegeria sediminis; assembly: GCF_005938215.1. Lineage (GTDB taxonomy): Bacteria > Pseudomonadota > Alphaproteobacteria > Rhodobacterales > Rhodobacteraceae > Ruegeria > Ruegeria sediminis. The sequence continues at coordinate 611,475 of NZ_VCPD01000002.1, read as the reverse complement.
TCGGGGCTGAGGGCAAGCGCCAGGATCGGTCGGCGTTCGAGGGTGAAGTCGCGCTCTTCGCCGGTGCTCAGGTCAAGTATCCGGGTCACGCCGTCCACGGCACCATAGGCGATCCATCCGTCGGCCTCGTTCAGGATCAATTCGTTGATCCCGAACCCGTGCTTGAGGACCCGATTGGTCTCGGTGCCGCTGGCCAGATCCCAGAGGCGGAGCGCGCCATCGGCACCGGCGGAATACAGCTGCGTGCCGTCCGCCGTGAACGCCACCGCGTTCACGCCGCTGCCGATGGGACCAAGCATCCGGGGTTCCGAGCCGTCAACCGGCCACACTCCGATGGTCCCGTCCCAACTGGCAGTCGCCACATGCATCTTGGACGCAGCGATCCCCACGATCTTGCCCTGATGCCGCCCGACCACCTCGCCGTCCGGCCACCGGCGCAGGGTAAAGTCGTCGCCAGCGGAATAGACGGCGGTGCCGTTGAATACCACGGCATTGACGGCGGCCTCATGCCCTTCGAGCCAGTTCGGGTTGTGGCCATTCCACAGGCCCACGGAATTGTCGAAGCTGGCCGTGGCGATCCGCCCGTCCGCCGCGGCGGCAATGTCCATGATCGGCCCGCCATGCCCCTTGAGCGTGAAAAATTCGGCCGCCCACAAGGGCAGCGGACAGAACGCCAGCGCGAAGGCCAGCGCTCGCATCTATTCCGCCGGTGAGGCCGCGCCCTTGGAGGCCTCGGCCTCCTCGACCTCCTCCAGCCACAGCGAATGGTGCTCGCGCGCCCATTGTTCTTCGACCTCGCCGGTTCCCATCGCGTCAAACGCGCCCTCCATGCCAACCGAGCCCAGGTAGATATGGGCCAGGATGATGGCGATGAAGCCGTAGGCGACCATAACGTGCCAGATCTGCGCGTATTGCATCTCTTCATGCGGCGACATCTGTTCGGGCAGGTTCAGGCCCAGCAGTTCGGGAACGCCGGTGGCGTTGGCGATGACGAAGGTCTTGGCGAACATCGGCATCTCGAAGGGAAACAGCAGCGACAGGCCCGACAGGCTGATAGACACGCCAAGGATGACGCAGAGCCAAAAGATGATCTTTTGCCCTGCATTGAATTTTCTGGCAGGGGGGTGGCTGCCCTTGGTAAACAGCCCGCCTCCCGCGGCAAGCCATTTCAGGTCGCCCATGTTGGGGATGTTGTGAACCACCCAGTTGACGGTGATGATGACCAGACCAAGCATGAAGGCCCAGGCGATGTTGTTGTGGATCCATTTGCTGGCCAGCGCGAAGGTGGCGAAACCGTCCTTGCCGAAAACCGGTATCAGGAAATCGCGGCCGTAAAGCGCGATCAGGCCGGTCACGCCCAGGATCAGGAACGAGCCGCCGAACAGCCAGTGCCCGAACCGTTCAAAGCCGGAGAACCGGGTGACGGTCCGGCCGGTCTTTTCCCCGTCGATGCGGATCTTGCCGCGGATCAGGTAAAAGAGCAGCAGCACGACCAGCATTCCGCCCAGAATGTAGGTGCCGTAGGTGCGCAGCGGACCCGAGCGGAAGTCGAGCCACCACATGCCTGCGTCCTGGATCACCACGGCGGACCCGGGGCTGCGCGAGGAAACCGTGACGTCCGCCGTTCCGTAACGCAGGGCGCGGTACAGTTCGCTGTCCGAGGCGGTGCCTCGCGTACCAAGTTGCCCGATCAACCCTTCCACATTGCCCTGGCCCGTGTCGCTCGAGCGAAAGGTGTCGTCCACTTTTTCGCCGCGCTGACGGGCAAGAATGTCCTCGAGCGTGGTAGCACCGCCAGTGGCGGAGCGGTCAGGCGCTGAGGGTGCCTCCTGCTGAGCCTCCTGCGCCCAGGCGAAGGTACCCCAGGTCAGAAGGACGAGAACGGAGAGTATCAGGCGCATCGGACGGGCCTCCCTTGACTTGCCCGGTCAGCGGCTGAAGCCGCCCACCTGGTCGTAGAATTTTGCGTTCAGCGCCGAAAGCGTCTTGTGCAGCTTTTCATCGACGGCGCCGTAGACATCCTGGCCGGTCGGCTTGAGGATCGCCATGAACCGGTCGGCGAAATGCGCACCGAAATTGCCCAGGTGAATCAAGGCGTCTTCAGCGCTGGCGTAGCGTTCAAAGATATGCACCTCGGACCCCGCGCGATGCCATTCATAGGCCCTGGCTCCGCTCTCATTCAGCGTGGCGGCCACCATGTCGCCCATCAGCGTCTCAAAGGCCGCGTCCTGCCCATCCCGGATGGTCAGACGCAGGATCCAATAGACGTCTTCCGTCATCTTGCAGCTCCGAATGCGCGTGAAGATGCGCGGCGGCGGGTGGGCCGCCGCCGCGCGTCAGGATCATCAAGCGGGATCAGCCGCCTTTCTGGTCATAGGCCGTGCCCCAGCCCCACGCGCCCGAGCCGAACCCGCGCGCCACGACGCGTTCGCGGTATATGGCCGAGACCACGTCGCCGTCGCCTGCCAGAAGCGCCTTGGTCGAGCACATCTCGGCGCACAGAGGCAGCTTGCCTTCGGCGATCCGGTTGCGCCCGTATTTGGCGAATTCCGCGGTCGAATGGGTCTCTTCGGGGCCGCCGGCGCAGAAGGTGCACTTGTCCATCTTGCCGCGGGATCCGAAATTGCCCGCCTGCGGATATTGCGGTGCGCCGAAGGGGCACGCGTAGAAGCAATAGCCGCAACCGATGCACAGGTCCTTGGAATGCAGCACCACACCGTCTTCGGTCTGGTAGAAGCAGTCCACCGGACAGACAGCCATGCAGGGCGCATCCGAACAATGCATGCAGGCCACCGAGATCGAGCGTTCGCCCGGTTTGCCGTCATTGATCGTCACGACCCGCCGGCGGTTGATGCCCCAGGGCACCTCGTGCTCGTTCTTGCAGGCCGTCACGCAGGCATTGCACTCGATGCAGCGTTCAGCGTCACAGAGAAACTTCGCTCTAGCCATTGTCGTCCTCCTTACGCTGCCCAGATCTTGCAGAGAGTCGCCTTGGTCTCCTGCATCTGGGTCACTGAATCATAGCCATAGGTCTGTGCGGTGTTCGTGCTTTCGCCCAGAACGTAGGGGTCGGCGCCCGCGGGATACTTGTGCCGCAGATCATCGCCCTGGAAATGGCCGCCAAAGTGGAATGGCATGAAGGCCACCCCTGCGCCGACCCTTTCGGTCAGCATCGCCATCACCTTGACCTTGCCGCCTTCGGGACCTTCGACCCAGACCTGGCTCCCGTCACGGATGCCAAGGTTGTTGGCGTCGCGCGGGTTGATCTCGACGAACATGTCCTGCTGCAGCTCGGCCAGCCACGGGTTCGACCGCGTCTCGTCGCCGCCGCCCTCGTATTCGACCAGACGACCTGAAGTGAGGATTATCGGGTAATCCTTTGAAAAGTCGTTCTTCTGGATCGATGCGTAGAGCGTCGGAAGGCGATAGGCGTGCCGGTCCTCGTAGGTCGGATAATCGGCCACGAGGTCGCGCCGCGGCGTGTAGAGCGGCTCGCGGTGCAGCGGGATCGGGTCCGGGAAGGTCCAGACCACCGTGCGGGCCTTGGCGTTGCCGAACGGGGCGCAGCCATGCTTGATCGCGACCCTCTGGATGCCGCCCGAGAGGTCGGTCTTCCAGTTGGTCTTTTCAGCTGCGATGCCGTCGATCACCGCCCGTTCCTCGGCCGTCAGGTCGCCGTCCCATCCGAGATCCATCAGCATCTGCATGGTGAATTCCGGATAGCCGTCCTGAATCTCCGACCCGACGCTGTAGACCCCTTCGGCCAGCAGGTTCTCACCGTCCCGCTCGACGCCGAAGCGCGCGCGGAAGGTCAGGCCGCCTTCGGCCACCGGTTTCGACATGTCGTAGAGGTTCGGCGTGCCGGGATGGCCCATCTCGGCCGTTCCCCAGCAAGGCCAGGGCAGGCCGTAATACTCGCCGTCGTTCGGTCCGCCGATCGCCTGAAGCGTCGTTCTGTCGAACGTGTGCTGGTTGGCCATGTGGCTCTTGAGCCGTTCCGGAGATTGACCGGTATAGCCGATGGTCCAGAGTCCGCTGTTGAACTCCCGCGTGATGCTCTCGACGTTCGGGGTTTCCGGATCCTCCATCTCGATGTTGCGGAACAGCCTGTCCGACCAGCCGAACTTGTTGGCGAACTTGGCCATGATGACCTCGTCCGGCAACGATTCGAAGAGCGGCGCCACCACGCGGTCGCGCCATTGCAGCGAGCGGTTCGAAGCCGTGACCGAGCCGCGGGTTTCGAACTGCGTGCAGGCCGGCAGCAGATAGACGCCGTCGGTGCGGTCATGCAGCACGGCGGAAACGGTCGGATACGGGTCGATCACGACCAGCATGTCGAGCTTTTCCATCGCCGTCTTCATTTCCGGCCCGCGTGTCTGCGAGTTGGGCGCGTGGCCCCACAGGACCATGGCCCGGACGTTGTGGTCCTGGTCCATGTTGGCCGGGTCTTCCAGGACGCCGTCGATCCAGCGGCTGACCGGGATGCCGCTTTCGTTCATCAGCGGCTTGTCCTTGCCATCCTTGTCCTTGATCGTGGCGAACTGGCCCTTGAGCCAATCCAGATCCTCGCCCCAGACGCGCGACCAGTGGCCCCATGCCCCGGCGGACAGACCGTAATAACCGGGCAGGGTGTGCGACAGCACGCCCAGATCGGTTGCGCCCTGCACGTTGTCATGGCCGCGGAAGATGTTGGTTCCGCCACCCGAAGTGCCCATGTTGCCCAGCGCAAGCTGAAGCACGCAATAGGCGCGGGTGTTGTTGTTGCCGTTGGTGTGCTGGGTGCCGCCCATGCACCAGATGACGGTGCCCGGCCGGTTGTTGGCCATGGTGAGCGCCACGCGGCGAAGCTGCGAACCCGGAACGCCGGTCACGCGCTCGGTTTCTTCGGGGTTCCACTTGGCGACCTCGGTCTTGATCTGATCCATCCCCCAGACGCGGGTGCGGATGAACTCCTTGTCCTCCCAGCCGTTCTCGAAGATGTGCCACAGGATGCCCCAGATCAGCGCCACGTCGGTGCCGGGGCGGAAGCGGACAAATTCGTCGGCATGGGCCGCGGTGCGCGTGAAGCGCGGATCGCAGACGATCAGCGGCGCATTGTTCTGCTCCTTGGCCTTCAGGATATGCAGCAGCGAGACGGGATGCGCCTCGGCAGGGTTGCCGCCGATCAGGAAGATGGCCTTGGAGTTGTGGATGTCGTTGTACGAATTGGTCATGGCGCCGTAGCCCCATGTGTTCGCAACGCCGGCCACCGTGGTCGAGTGGCAGATCCGCGCCTGGTGGTCCACGTTGTTGGTGCCCCAGTAGGCCGCGAACTTGCGGAACAGGTAGGCCTGTTCGTTGTTGTGCTTGGCCGAGCCCAGCCAGTAGACGCTGTCAGGTCCGCTTTCCTCGCGGATCTTCATCATGCCGTCGCCGATCTCGTTGATCGCCTCTTCCCAGCTGATGCGCTTCCACTCGCCGCCCTCTTTCTTCATCGGATACTTCAGGCGGCGTTCGCCATGCGCGTGCTCGCGCACGGATGCCCCTTTGGCGCAGTGGGCGCCCAAGTTGAAAGGGCTGTCCCAGCCGGGTTCCTGGCCGATCCAGACGCCGTTCTGAACTTCGGCGACCACGGTGCAGCCGACCGAGCAGTGCGTGCAGACAGATTTCACGTTCTCAACGGCGGTGGCCGCCGCTGTCTGGGCCGATGCCGGCGTCACGGTGCCCCCCGTGGCGCTGATCGCGGCAAGGCCGCCGATCGTCAGGCCCGATCCGCGCAGGAACGCGCGACGATCAACGGTTTTTTCGCCGATCGTGGACAGGATCGAAGTCCGCTGGGGGCGTCTCGCAACCCCGTTGGTCTTTTTCCTAAGCATTTCCATCCTCCCTTGCGTGCCATGCGCAGGGCATGGCTGGCTTGGTGCTCCCAAAACCGGCGTCAGGGCCTCACGCAACCGTCGACCGGGTGTGACGGCGTCCGGATCAGAACCGGGCGCTGTCGAGGTAGGCGCGGGTATGCGCCGTATCCTGGATGCGGGTTTCGTCCGTCGCCGGCTCTGCCGCCTCGGCCTTTCCGCTCAGGCTGGCTGCGGCGACGGCAGCGGGCGCTGCGGTTCCGGCCAGTTTCAGGAAATCGCGGCGGGTTGCGCCGTTTTCCTTGGTCTTGCCCATGGGATACTCCTTTCCCATTTGCGTTGTGACGCCCGGTCGGGCGCCGGTGAAGTGGCGGCTCAGTCCGCCATCATTCGGAACGCCTCGCGCTCGATCTCCATGAACACCCGGCCGGCGGTGCCGACCGAGGCATAGAGAACCGAGTTCTCGGCTGCTTCCAAATCCGAAAAGAAATGCCCAGCCCAGGGGCTGATGTGCTTGTTCCAGAAGGTCTTCTGGTCCTCGAGCGAGGCAGGAGCGCCAAATCGGCCGACGATCATGCCGCCCATCATTTCCATCAGCGAGGCGATGTTATCCTCGGGCTCGAACACGTTGGCGGCGCGGGTAATGCCGCGCGACGCCATGTCGTTGCGCAACTGCGCCAAGGGCTTCTCGTTCAGGAAGCCGGTAAGGTAGAAGCTGGCATAGGGCAGCAATTCGCCCCGTCCCAGGCCGATGAACAGCGCGTTGAACTCGCGTTCCGCCGCTGCGGGTTTGGTCACCTTGGCGACGCGGGCCATTGATCGGATGGCCTGGCCCAGTTCGGACTCGTCGCCGCTCAGCCCGGCAATCTGGTCCAGCAGCATCTGCTGCGGTGGGGCGGACAGCAGCAGCCCAAGGAAATTGTAGAAATCCGCGCGCAGCCGATCTTCTGCCGAAATGTCCAGAGTCTGCGCGTTGCCTGCGGCCATGTCGTTATCCTTCATATTCAAACCGCATCCGGCGCGGGGCCGGGGCGGATGTCGGTTCTTCGTCGGGCTCGGTAGCAACCATCCGTGCGTCCGGCGCGGCGGGCTCGGCTGGCGGCTCCACCTCGGCGCTTTCGAATTCCACTTCGCCAAAGGTCTCTTCCGCGGCCGGCTCTTCGTCCTTGACGGCCAGCGCTTCCAGATGCGCCAGCATGCCCTTGCCGACCTGGTAGGCGGTCTGGAGGTTTTCGATCACGCAGGCTGCATCGGTGTAGTCCCCGCCATATTCGACCAGCCCATCCACATTCGCCAGCACCGGGTTCAGCCGCCACAAACGCCGCAGGGCGCGGCGGCGGATGCGGTCAGGCACCGCCCGAGCCATGAAGCCCGCAACGTCGTCGCCGGGTTGCAGGTTGTCGGGGTCCGGAAGGTCGAGTTCAGCAAGGATCTCGGCGTCGCTTTTTTCCTCGAGCTCCGCCTGCTGCTGCGCCAGCGCCTTGGCCGTCTCGGCGGCATGTTCCACTTCGGCCTCGGCCTGAACGGCCGCTTTGCGGCGGCTCCAGAAGTCGCGCGACTGGTTCATTGCGCGATCCTCCGCGGTGCGCGGTAGACGTCCGAATCCTGCCGAATACGCGCATCGCCCCGTCCGTCCTCGACCAGATCGATACGCGACTTGTCGCGGCGGCGCTTGACGAAGGCTTCGTCGCGGTGGTGTTCAAGCGTGAAATCGCGGACCCAGGCGATCAGGCCCTCGGTCATCGGGATCTTTTCGACGATGTCTTCTCCGCTGTCTGCGTAGTCCTGTCCTTCGAAAGGTGAGGCGGTGACAAGAACGGCGTTCATCGGCCGGTCGCTTTCGGCCTCGTCACGCATCACCAGGTAGATCGAAGGCTGGCTGTCCGCGAGATTGGCCATATACGCCTCGGTCTCGGCAGCCCAGAGTGTCAGGGGCAGGGTGGCGGCGTGATATTCGACCGCGTCGCCCTCGCGGCGCAATTCGACCCAGTCAGCCGGACCCGCGCCCGGCAGAACCGCGACGGCCCGCCAGTTCCAACTGGCCCAGCGGGTTACACCGGGCGTCTTCCGGACAACGACGCCCAGAGGCATTTCGATGTGGATTGCGGCCTTGGCCACGTGTTCCTCCCTGGAAGGCTCTCGCCTGCCTTCCCTTTGGTGAACTATGGTACACAAACCCGCATTCTGCCAAGCCCGCATTTGCCCGAAGCGTCGGATTTTTCCGTTTTTTGGTCGCCTTCCTGTCAGGGCAGGTATTCTGGCCAACCGGAGCTGTTGAACTATAGTGCAGACTCGGGACGGGGCGCGGCGGGCCGGCGAATGACCGTACCGACTGTCAATCCGTCTTTACGGTCGGCCGCACTGCTCCTAGGCTGACGGCGGGCCCTAATTCGCCCGAGGGGAGGACATGGTCAAAAAAATCATTCTGTGCGACTGCGGCGGGACGCAATCGTTGGACGCCGACGGTATCGCAGAGGCAACCGGCGCCGTCTGTTCCAAGGTTCACCGTGCCTTGTGCACCGGTGAACTGGGCAAGGCGGCAGAGGCGATGCAGAACGGCGACCAGATCGTGATCGCCTGCGGTCAGGAGAAGGTCGCCTTTCGCGAACAGGCGTCGGATCTGGGCGTGGATGAGCTTGGTTTCGTAGACTTGCGCGACCGGGCCGGGTGGTCGGAGCAGGGCGACGACACCGCGCCCAAGATGGCGGCGCTGGTGGCCGAGGCTCTGTCGCCTGTGCCTGTGACCCCAAGCATGGATGTGACCAGCGAAGGCGTCTGCTTCATCGTCGGGCCGGGCGAGGTTGCCTATGGCCTGGCCGAGCGGTTGGCGGATTTGCTGGCGGTGACGGTTCTGGTCACCGACGATGCCCAGCCGATGTCGCGGGCCTATGACGTGGTGCGCGGCCGGGTGCGGCAGGTGCGCGGCGCTCTGGGCAGGTTCGAGTTGAAGCTGGACGCTCTGCAGCAGATCGAACCGGGCGGCCGTGGCAGTTTCGGCTGGTCCGCACCACGCGATGGGGCGGCATCCCAATGCGACATCGTCATCGACCTGACGGGCGGCACAGCCTTGTTGCAGGCTCCGCAAAAACGCGAGGGGTACCTGCGGGCCGATCCCCGTGACCCGATCGCCGTCGAAAGGCTGGCGCTTGACGCGTCGCAACTGGTCGGAACATTCGAGAAACCGCTTTATGTCCGCCTTCAGGAAAGCCTCTGCGCCCATTCGCGGGCGGGGCAGGTTGGGTGTTCCAACTGCCTCGACATCTGCCCGACCGGAGCGATCACGCCGGCGGGTGATCACGTCGCCATCGATCCGATGGTATGCGCAGGCTGCGGCGAATGCGCGGTGCTGTGCCCGTCGACCGCGATCACCTACGAGGATCCCACCGTGGGCACGCTGCTGTCCCGGATGCAGGTCCTGGCCAGAACCTACCGGAAGGCCGGGGGATCGTCTCCGCGGCTGCTGGTCCACGATCCCCACGGGGCCGAGATGATCGGGATGGCTGCGCGGTTCGGCCGCGGATTGCCTGCTGATGTGATCCCGTTGGAACTGGGCGTGGTTTCGGGCTTTGGCCATGCGGAAATGCTTGCCGCGCTGGCGCACGGATTTGCCCGCGTCGATATCCTGCTCGCGCCGACGACCGAGCGGGACGCCTTGCTGCGGGAACTGGAACTGGCGCAGGCGATTGCCGGTGTCGGGCGCCTGGGCTTGATCGACGAGCGTGACCCGGACGCGATGGCCGATCTGCTCTATGCACAAGACGTGCCCGCGCCCGTGGCGGAACCGGTATTGCCCTTGGGCAACCGCCGACAGATCGCGCGCCTTGCGGCCAAGGCGCTGAACCCCGATGCCGGCGTCCCCTTGCCGTTGCCGGAGAATGCCCCCTATGGCGCGGTGCTCGTCGATACCGGCGCCTGCACTTTGTGCCTAAGCTGCGTCTCGCTCTGCCCGTCGGGCGCGCTGATCGATAACCCGGACAAGCCGCAGCTGAACTTTCAGGAGGATGCCTGCCTGCAATGCGGTTTGTGCCGCAACATCTGCCCGGAAAACGCGATCACGCTGGTTCCGCAACTGGACCTGAGCGATGCGGCGCTGTCACAACGCGTGCTGAACGAAGAGGAACCCTTTGCCTGCATCGAATGCGGCGCGCTGTTCGGTGTCAAATCGACCGTGGACCGGATCATGGAGAAGCTGGCGGGAAGCCATCCGATGTTCGCCTCGTCGGATCAGGCGCGGATGATCCAGATGTGCGACGATTGCCGGGTGAAGGCGCAGTTTCACAGTGAAAACAACCCGTTGGCATCGAAACCTAAACCGCGCGTCGTGACCACCGAGGACTATTTCGGCAAGCGCAAGGATCACTGAAATTGCAGGGGCGCGCCCAGATCGGCCGCCCGGACGGCGGCGACGAAGTCGAGGATGGCGTCAAGGTCATCCAGCGTGATCGACAGCGGGTGGATGGGCGACGGGCGTTCGGGATCGAACGGAGGCGTGACCCCGTCGACCTGGGTAAAGGCGGGATGCGGGTTCAGGGCGTAGAATTGCTGGAACCGGTCCAACCAGTCCGGCAGCGCGCGCAGCACCGAGAAGGACGGCGTCGAGCCCAGCCCGTTCATCCGGTTCTGCGGCCCGATCACGTGGCACCGCCCGCAATGCGTCAGCGACAGCTTTTCGCCCAGCGCGGCTTTTTCACCGACTTCGTGGATTTCGGCGGCGGCCACGACTTCGAAACTGGCGCTGAACGGCGCCCCATCCTGCGGCTGGAAACCTTCGACCGTGCGCTTGCCGATGTCCGACAGAAGCCAGTCGCGGAACCGCTGCTGTCGGGGATCGTCTTCGATGCGCAAATGATAGATCGTGCCGCCGCGCTGGAAGACCGGATCGCCCGGCCCGGACGCGGCGATTTCCATTGGGCCCGCCTCGTCCGCGACAACGCGTATCCCGGTCTTGAGCGAAAAGCGCGGAAGGATATGTTGCAGGATGCCGGACCGTGCCACCTCGTCCGGGCTCGCCACTCCAAGCGCCTCCTCGCTCATGGAGGGGCTGGCGGAAAGGACGAGGCTCAGGCACAACAGGGCAAAGCGCATGCCTCAGACTAGTGTCGGCGGGTGGAGCGCGTCAAATGAAGCGAATGATACGGAGACACATGCGATGAGCGGCGACTACAACATGTCCATGCGCAAATTCCTCAAGCAGGTCGGCGTGACGAGCCAGAAGGCCATCGAGGAAGGGCTGCGCAAGGCAGGCAATCCTGCCGGAAAGAGCTTTGAAGCCAAGATGGTGCTGACCATCGACGGGCTGGAGGTCGAGCATGTGGTGACCGGCAGGATCAAGGACGGCGACGCATGAGCATCCGCGATGCGGTTCTTGCGAACCTGAAGAAGATCACCGACCCGGTCTCGGGCCAGGACATCGTGAGCGCGGGAATCGTCCGCGCGCTGAATGTCGAGAACGGCACCGTTCGGTTCGTGCTGGAAATCGACCCGAAACAGGCCGAAAAAATGGAGCCGGTACGCGTTACGGCGGAACAGGCCGCGCGGATGGTTGAGGGCGTCGAACAGGTCTCGGCCATGATGACGGCCCATTCCGAAAAGGCGCCCCCGGACCTCAAGCCGAAACCGAAACCCTCGCAGACCGGGCTGCAACCCGTGCCCGGGGTGGACCGGATCATCGCCATCGCCAGCGGCAAGGGCGGGGTGGGCAAGTCCACGGTCGCGGCCAACCTTGCCTGCGCGCTGGCCGCCGAGGGCCGCCGGGTCGGGCTGCTGGACGCCGATGTCTACGGTCCCTCGCAGCCGCGCATGCTGGGTGTTTCGGGCCGCCCGGCAAGCCCCGATGGCAAGACGATCCTGCCGCTGCGCAATCATGGCGTTACCATGATGTCGATGGGTCTGATGGTGAACGAGGGGCAGGCGGTCGTCTGGCGTGGCCCGATGCTGATGGGCGCGCTGCAGCAGATGATGAGCCAGGTGCAATGGGGCGCGCTTGACGTGCTGATCGTCGACCTGCCGCCCGGCACCGGCGACGTGCAACTGACGCTGAGCCAGAAGTTCAAGGTGGATGGCGCCATCGTGGTCTCGACCCCGCAGGACGTGGCGCTGATCGACGCGCGCAAGGGCATCGACATGTTCCGCCAGCTCAAGACTCCGATCCACGGGATGATCGAGAACATGTCCACGCATATCTGCTCGAACTGCGGGCACGAGGAGCATGTGTTTGGCCATGGCGGGGTAGCTGCCGAGGCCAAGGCGCTGGATGTTCCCCTATTGGGCGAGATCCCGTTGCACCTGGACATCCGGGTGGCGGCGGACGGGGGCGCGCCGATCGTGGTCGGCAAGCCCGACAGCCCGCAGGCCGAGGCGTTCCGCCGGATCGCCCGCGACCTGATCTCCAAGGGCGACGCATGAGCGAACCGACCTTCCCCCCCCTGCTGCAGGGGCATCCCGTGCAGGGCGGGGAAGACCCGTTCGAGCGGGCGCAGGCCATGGCCGCCCTGGGCTGCGATGCGGGAACCGTGGTCTACAACATTCAGGCGGACCGGCTGCGGGCCGCCATCGTCTTTGCGCCCGAAGTGCCATTGCGGGATGCGATGGCGATGCTGCCGCTCTGCGCGGTCGGATTCCAGAACGCGCTGGGGGCGCTGGCCCCGCCCGAAGTGGCCGTCCATCTGGACTGGGGCGGGCTGATATGCGTGAACGGCGCGGCTTGCGGACAGTTCCGCGTCGCCGCCGCCAGCGCGAGTCCGGCCGAGATACCCGATTGGCTGGTCGTCGGCTGGGAGGTCGCGCTGATGCGGACCGTCGATGCTCCGGGAGAGACGCCGGACGTGACCGCGCTCTACGACGAAGGCTGCGCCGACGTGTCCCCGGTTCACCTGATCGAAAGCTGGTCTCGCCACACGTTGACTTGGCTCAACCGGTGGGAAGAAGACGGCAACGCACCTCTGCACGGCGAATGGATGGGCCTGCTGCGCGGCGTTGGCGAGACGGTCGAACACGGAGGGACCGGCGGTGTTTTTCTTGGAACGGACGAGCGGTTCGGTATGCTGATCCGCAACGACACCGGCACGCATCTGCAGCCGATGAGCGCCTTGTTGGGGAGAGAGACATGAAACTGGCCCGCGCGATCCATTTCGACGAAAGCGACCTCAACGTCTTCCACTCGCCCGCGCGCACCGGCGAATGGTGCATTTCGGGTGGGTTCGAGTTCTCGAACTGGGGCGAGGGCGATCTGGAGGGCAAGGCCCGCCAGGCCTTCGCAAACGGCTGGCTCGGGCTGGAAACCTTCGGGCGCGTGACCTTCGTTGCCGTCACCCGGATAGAGGAGGCCGAGTTGGAACCGCTGGTGCAGGGCCTGGCGGACCATTTCGTGCGCTACTACGGCGCGCCCTCAGCCGAGGCGGCGATAGGCGTCGCGCGGGACGAGATCGCCCACATGGCCGAACTGTGCGACGAGCACGCGCCCAACACCCTGCTGACCGTCGCGCGATCACTGACGGATGCCGGGGTGCACGAGGCTTTTCGGGTGATCACGCCACAGGACGCCGAACTCGAGGCGCTGGCGGTTCACGGTTCGTTGGATGAATGAGCCCGGAGCTACAGCAAATCGATGAAACCGCCGTATTGGCCACGCTTGAACATCAGCCCCTTGCCCGTGCGGTACATCACGCGCTTGACCTCTCCCACCACGATCACGTGATCTCCGGCCTCGTGCTGGGCCGAAAGGCGGCAGTCGAACCGGGCGAGGCATCCTGACAACAGAGGCGTGCCGGCTTCGTCCGGGGTCCAGTCCGCATGGGAAAAGACCCAGCCATTGCGGGCGAAGCGCAGCGCCTGATCATGCTGATCCTCGGACATCACGTGAATGGCGTAGTTTTTCGCGGTGCTGAAGGCATCGTAGCGGTTCGACTCCTTGCCGAGGCACCAAAGCACCAGTGGCGGGTCGAGCGAAACCGAGGAAAAGGAGTTGACGGTGATGGCGACCGGTCCGTTCTCGGTGCCGGTCGTGATCACCGTGACGCCAGTGCCGAAACATCCCAAAGCCTCACGAAAGGCGAGTTTGGTGTCGGGGCCGGGGGTGAAACTGGTCTCGGTCATCGCGCGTCTGGGTCCTTGGGTGCGCCCCACGTGCCACGGCACGCAGGGTTTGTCCATGGATAACAAGTCTTTCAGATACACCTTGTCCGGTTCGCGGCAAGGGCCGGATCAGTTCAGATCTTCCAGCAAACGGCCGTGTTTGCGGGTTTCGGCGATCACATCGCCGAACGTCCTGAAACCCCGCGCCTGCAGCATCGGCAGCATCCTGACCAGAACCTCGGCCGTCGCCCGCGCGTCCCCCAGCGCGGTATGGCGCAACTCCTTGGGGATGACGACGCCCAGCCGGTCGCAGAGCGCGTCGAGCGTGTGGGTCTCGCCGGCGCCGAACAGCACCGCCGACACCAGTACCGTGTCGAGGATGGCGTGGCTGTTCCAATCGACATCCATCTTGTCGGAGTGACGACGAAGGAAAGCCATGTCGAACGGCGCGTTATGGGCCACGATCACCGCATCGCGCGAGAAATGGTGCAGCTTTCTGCCTGCCTGGGCGATGCCGGGTGCGCCCTTGACCATCTCGTTGGTGATCCCGTGAACCCGCGTCGACGAACGTGGGATCGGTACTCCGGGATCGACGAGCACGTCCATGTTTTCGCCTTCGACGATGCGTCCGCGCACCACGCGCACCGCGCCGATCTGTACGATCTCGTCCTTGTGCGGCAAAAGACCGGTGGTTTCCGTGTCGAAGACCACGAAGACCAGATCGCTGATCTCGGTGGTTTCGAAGGCGGCATCGGCAGGCACTTCCAGCAGGTCAAAGTCGTAGGTCAGCGGCCGTTCGGCCTGCGGCGAGATATGCGCCTCGCTGTCCTCGAAGATCAGCATGTAGCCCGGAGCGTCGCCCAGGGGCTTCATGCGCACCGAAAAGCCGATTGCACCGTCGAAACTGTCCAGATGGGCCGAGACTTCCTTGCCGGTTTCCACGAGCCGGGCATAGGCTTCCGTCACCGCGTCGGGCTGGAAATAGTCGAAAAGCGAAGCGTTCAGCCGCGGGTGTCCGACCTGCGCCAGCACGGTGGCGGCTTGACCGTCATAGAGAACGATCTGATGCGCAGGGTTCACCAGCGCGATCGCCATCGGAATCTCGGTGAGCAGGCGGGTAAGCCTTTTCTTTTCCTCCGCCAGTCGCTCGGTCTCCGCGGCAACGGCGGCGGCCGTTCCGACGGCGGATTCGGTCAGTTGCCCCGACAGCCCTGCCGCGGCCGGCGCAAGGTCTCCAAGGAACCGGGCGGCTTTGGGATCCATCTTCATGCCGACGCCGGAATGGGCGTGGGTGCGCATCTCTGCGGCCAGTCGTTCGGCGGGCCGGGCGATCTTTTCGTCGAAGAACAGCCAGGCGCCTGCGATCATGGCGAGCAAACCGAAAGCGATGAGCATTCCGCCAAGAACGAAGGCATCGTAAATGCCCGGCACCTCGGCGCGGGAATAGGCAAAGAACAGCGAAAAACCGGTTATCCCGAGTCCCCCCGCCGCCAACAGCGCAAAGAACAGCAGAATGCCCTTTCGGAAGGTGAGATCCGGTATCATGAGGCCACTCCGCAAGTCGCGTCGACGATCGGGTCATCCGCGGGCACAACGACCCAATCGGCATTGCTTACGCTGCCGTCGTCCGCAAATTCGACGCCATCCGCAAGGTTGGCGCGGCGCAGCCCGTCGCAGTCGACAGCGACCGGCACCTTGGACACCGGCGACCAGCGGCCAAAGAAATAGAGATCGACCAGCCGCTGTCCTGGAACCTGTTCGTTGGTCTGGACCGAAGCGGTGTCGATGGCGGCAAATCGGGACACGTAGGGAACCGCATAGGTCCAGGGCTGGTAGAACGCCCGGTTTTCGACCTCTTGCACGACGGTAATGCCTTCGGGCAGCGCCGCTCGCGTGCGTTCATACCAGGAATATTCGCTGGCAATGGTCACGCCGAGCATTCCCAGGCCCGCGGCAACCGGCGCCAGCCAGCGCGGCAGCCGCCCGCCGGTTGACCTGTTCACCAGCATCACCACGCCCGCGACCGCGAGGCCCGCAAAGATCGTACCGATCAGTTCCAGAAACATGGTTCTCCTCCCAACCGCCGGTTCTTCATCTCTTTACAAATACTCCCGCCGCAGGCGGTCCGGGTTTGTCTTGCCGCCGGCCTCAGCCCAGCATCCCCTTGCCGTGTCCGACCGCCGACTGCATCGTCTTTACCACGACGAAAGCGTCGCGCAGATGGCTGCGTTCGAAATCCGACAGATCGGTGGGGGCCAGATAGTTGTCCGGCGCCTTTCCTTGTCTCACCAGCGCCACCTGATGTTCGAGGCGGGTTTCAGCGATCAGGTCATAGGCGTCCAGCAGATCCCGCGCGCCGGACGGGCTCAGAACGCCTGCCGCCTCGGCCGCTTTCAGGCGGGCGCGGGTGTTTGCCGCGGTCAACCGCCCCTGCAGCGCGTATATCCGCGCCAGGTCGACCACCGGCACGACGCCGTTGTGCTTCAGGTCCAGTGTGTTCCGGTGTTCGCCCGATCGGATGGTGGCGAAGCCGCGCAGCAGGCTAAGAGGCGGCGTGTGCTTCAGCGAATTCGAGATCATGTGCGCCACGAAGATCGAATTCGCGCTGGCCGCCTTCAGCGTGTCCGCCTGCACGTCGTCAAAGAGGTCGACCTTTCCTCCGATGGGGCGCAGGTCGAACATGACCGAGGCCAGCATCTGCGCCTCGGGGTTCGGCTTGGCGATCCAGCCCTTGAAATAGTCGCGCCAGACCCGGACCGGCTGACACCAGCGCGGGTTGGTCGCCATCATGTCGCCGGGGCAATAGAAATAACCGCAGGCGTCCAGCCCGTCCGACACGAACTTCGCCAGTTCCGCGAAATAGGGCATGTCAGCATCGGTCGCGGCATCGTCCAGCATCAGGCAGTTGTCCTGGTCGGAAACGCCGGTCTGCTCCTGCCGGCCCTGGGACCCGCAAGCCAGCCAAAGATAGGGCACCGGCGGCGGCCCGAGCTTTTCCTCGGCCATGGCAAGCAGGCGGCGCGTGGCGGTGTCTGCGATGTCGGTGATCAGCCGCGTCACCACCTCGTGCCGGTTGCCGCCGGCCACCAGTTGCACCAGCAGGCGCGGAATCTCGGCCGTCACCTTGGCCATTTCTTCGGTGTCCCGCGCTCGGGCAAGGGCGCTGACCAGTTCGGCCGAACTAACCGCCTGATACCTCGTCATGTCCGTCCGGGTGACCATGCCCACCAGCCGCCCGCCTTCGGTGATCGGGATGTGGCCGATGCGGCGCTCCATCATCGCGTGCAGCACGTCCGAGCCGATATCGCCCGGCGACAGGGTCAGCGGGTCCGGTGTCATTATGCGCGAGACCGGCGTCGAGGCGGGCAGGGCTTCGGCAACCACCTTGGAGGAAAGATCGCGCACCGTGACGATCCCTTTCAGCGCGTCGCCCTCGGTGATGCAGAGCGAAGAGATGCCGCGTTCCCGCATCAGCCGCGCCGCCTCCTGTACGGCGGTGTCGGGCGTGCAGGTGGCCGGGCTGCGGGCCATCAGCGCGTCGACCGTGCTGGTGGCCAGCCGGTTTTGCTGCGGCCGTGGGCTGCGGGCGCGATCGAAGAACCTGGCGACGACATCGTGCGTCGCGCTCAAGTCGCGGAACAGGTCGGCCGGCAGCACCAGCAGAGTGCCATTCGCATCGGCGCGAGCGCTCGAGACCGCCTTGCCCCCGCGCAGCAGCCCCCGTTCGCCGAAGGAGTTGCGCAGGCTGAGATGGGAAACGACGACGCCGTTCTCGTCGGTGATTTCGACCTGGCCTTCGTAGATGATGAACAGCCCCGGCAGCGTGTCGCCCAACTCGAAGATCGTGGAACCATGACCGACCTCCCGTACCTCGACCTGGGGGGCGATGGTTTCCAGTACCTCGACGGGCAGGGCGTCATATGGGTGCACGGATTTCAGAAAGTGGGTGATCTGTTCGGCGGTCAGGGACATCGTGTCATTCACAACGGTTGAAATGAAAAAGCCCCGCCCGGACAAGCGCCGGGCGGGAACGGTGGATCAGAAAGGGCGGCCCTCTCTGGGGAGAGAGAATGAGAGGGCCGGCACCTCAGTGGTCCTGGGCCGCACCCGCACCACGCGGGATGCGAACGCTTTCGACCAGGTCCTTGATCTCCTGCGGCGTGTCCTTGGTCATGCCGGAGACCACGTAGGCGACACCGAAGTTGATCAGGGCTCCGACTGCGCCGAACGAGGTCGACTGGATCGGACCCAGCAGCGGGTCGGCGTCGGTGAACGAGTTGGTGCCCGGAATGAACAGCCAGCCCTTGTGCAGGAAGATGTAGACCAGGGTCACGATCAGACCTGCCAGCATCCCAGCCACGGCGCCGGTGTTGTTGATGCGCGTCGAGAAGATGCCCATCATCAGCGCCGGGAAGATCGAGGCTGCGGCGAGACCGAACGCCAGGGCGACCGTTTGCGCGGCGAAGCCCGGCGGGTTCAGACCCAGGTACGTGGCGACCGCAATTGCTACGGCCATGGCGATCCGTGCCGACAGCAGCTCACCCTTTTCCGAGATCGACGGGTTGATCGAACCCTTGATCAGGTCGTGCGAGACAGCCGACGAGATGGCCAGAAGCAGACCGGCGGCGGTCGACAGCGCGGCAGCGAGACCGCCGGCTGCGACAAGGCCGATCACCCAACCCGGAAGGTTTGCGATCTCCGGATTTGCCAGCACCAGGATGTCACGGTCGAACTTGGTCAACTCGTTACCGACCCAACCCTTTTCAGCAGCGATTGCCTGCATTTCTTCGGATTTGTCGTTGTAGTACTGGATCTTGCCGTCGTTGTTCTTGTCTTCCCAGTCAAGCAGCCCGGTCTTCTGCCAGGTCGACATCCAGTCGTAACGGGCGTCGTTTTCGATCTGCTCGAGTTTCACGGCTCCACCTTCGATGCCGCCGTTCGGCCACATCATGTCGGTGATGTTCAGACGGGCCATGGCGCCGACGGCCGGAGCGGTCAGGTACAGCAGCGCGATGAACACCAGGGTCCAACCGGCCGACCAGCGCGCGTCCGATACTTTCGGCACGGTGAAGAAGCGCATGATCACGTGCGGCAGACCGGCGGTGCCGATCATCAGCGACAGGGTGAACAGAACCATGTTCAGCGTGTTCGAATGGTGGGCAGTGTATTCGGCAAAGCCCAGTTCGGCCACGATCGCGTCCAGCTTGGTCAGCAGCGGCTCGCCGCCTGCGGTGTCGCCGAACAGGCCCAGCGCCGGGATCGGGTTGCCGGTCAGCTGCAGCGAGATGAAGATCGCCGGGATGGTGTAGGCTGTGATCAGCACGCAGTACTGTGCGACCTGGGTGTAAGTCACGCCCTTCATACCGCCGAACACCGCATAGGCGAACACGACACAGGCACCGATCAGCAGACCAGCTGTGTTCGAAACCTCGAGGAAGCGGCCGAAGGCCACGCCGACACCGGTCATCTGACCGATCACGTAGGTCACCGAGGCGACGATCAGGCAGATCACGGCCACGATCCGCGCGGTCGGGCTGTAGAAGCGGTCACCGATGAACTCGGACACCGTGTACTTGCCGAACTTGCGCAGGTAGGGGGCAAGCAGCAGCGCCAGCAGAACGTAGCCGCCGGTCCAGCCCATCAGGAATGTGCTGTTGTCGTAGCCGGTGAAGGCGATGAGGCCCGCCATCGAGATGAACGACGCGGCCGACATCCAGTCCGCTGCCGTCGCCATGCCGTTGGTGACCGGGTGAACGCCGCGGCCGGCGGCGTAGAATTCCGATGTGGAGCCCGCACGGGCCCAGATCGCGATGCCGATGTAAAGCGCGAAGGATGCGCCCACAAACAGCAGGTTGATGGTAAACTGATCCATGACGATTTATTCCTCCACGCCGAATTCACGGTCGAGCTTGTTCATCCGCCAGGCGTAGAAAAAGATCAGGCCCAAGAAGACCAGGATCGAGCCTTGCTGGGCGAACCAGAAGCCCAGGTCGGTGCCGCCAACGGCGATGCCCGACAGCATGGGGCGCAGCAGGATGCCGAACCCGAAGGACACCAGCGCCCATATGACGAGGCTGATGATGATGAGCCGCACATTGGCTTGCCAGTAGGCCTTGTCGGCCTCTGAGGCTTGTGCGGAGTTATTGTTTTGATCCGCCATTGCGGTTCCTCCTTGCTTCCTCCTGAGCGGCCCCTCGCCAGTCTCCTCGTGGTCGCCGGGCCATCTCTGCGAAATGCCGGCTGCCGGATGGGCAGCAGACAAACCTCCACCGGTCCGCCAGGGCGGCTCCTTTGGGGTATTCCTTTGTGGGATCAAGGCCCGGGGAGGGGCCTCGGGTCCTAGCTTTGGTCCATCGCTCCTTTCACGATGGTTTCGAGGTTGTGGGCGATCTCGCCGATCTCGCCCATCGCGTCGATCTGTTTCAGAACGCCCTTGCCCTTGTAGTATTCGATCAGCGGGGCGGTCTGTTCATGATAGGCGGCAAGCCGGCTTGCCACCGTCTCGGCATTGTCGTCGGCGCGGCGCTTGAATTCCGTGCTGCCGCACTTGTCGCATTTGCCGGACTGGGCCGGCTGTTTGAACGTGTCGTGATATCCCTCGCCGCAACCGGCGCAGGTGTAGCGCCCGGAGATGCGCGAAACCATCTCGGCGTCTTCCACCTCGAGGCTGATGGCGGCGCCGATCTTCTGGCCGGTTTCCGCCAGCAGCCCGTCCAGCGCCTCGGCCTGAACGGTGGTGCGGGGAAAGCCGTCGAGGATCACGCCGCGGGCGCAATCGGGCTCGGCCATGCGGTCGCGCAGGATGGCGATGACGATGCCGTCGCTCACCAGTTCACCGGCCTCCATCACGGCCTTGGCGACCTTGCCTGCCTCGGTTCCCGCGGCCACGGCGGCGCGCAGCAGGTCGCCGGTGCTGAGCTGCACCAGCCCGAACTTTTCTTCCAGCATACGTGCCTGCGTGCCCTTCCCGGCGCCCGGAGGGCCGAGAAGGATCAGAACTGCGGGGGTGGTTTTCACGGCAGCGTCCATCTCACCCTCACTTGCTGGCACGGTTGGCGATCAGGTCATCGACCACCGACGGATCGGCCAGGGTCGAGGTGTCGCCCAGCGAGCCGAAGTCGTTCTCGGCGATCTTGCGCAGGATGCGGCGCATGATCTTGCCCGAACGGGTCTTGGGCAGGCCCGGGGCCCACTGGATCACGTCGGGGCTGGCGATCGGGCCGATCTCGGTGCGGACCCACTTGCGCAGTTCCTGACGCAGTTCCTCGGTCGGCTCCTGGTCGTTCATCAGGGTGACGTAGCAGTAGATGCCTTGCCCCTTGATCTCGTGCGGATAGCCGACAACGGCGGCCTCGGCCACGGCGGCATGCGCCACCAGCGCGCTTTCCACCTCGGCGGTGCCCATGCGGTGGCCCGAGACATTGATCACGTCATCCACGCGGCCGGTGATCCAGTAATCGCCGTCCTCGTCGCGGCGGCAACCGTCGCCGGTGAAGTAATAGCCCTTGTAGTCGGCGAAATAGGTCTTTTCGAACCGCTCGTGATCGCCCCAGACTGTGCGCATCTGGCCGGGCCAGCTGTCCTTGATGCACAGGACACCCTCGACGCCGTTGCCGTTCAGTTCGACACCCGATTGCGGGTCCAGGACCACGGGCTGAATGCCGAAGAAGGGCTTCATGGCCGAGCCGGGCTTGAGCGCATGGGCGCCCGGCAGCGGGGTCATCAGGTGACCGCCGGTTTCAGTTTGCCACCAGGTGTCGACGATGGGGCAACGACCCTTGCCGACGACATCGTTGTACCAGTTCCACGCTTCGGGGTTGATCGGCTCGCCCACGGTGCCCAGCACCTTGAGGTCGCTCAGATCGCATTTCTCGACATATTCCTTGCCCTGTCCCATCAGTGCGCGGATTGCGGTGGGGGCAGTGTAGAACTGGTTCACCTTGTGCTTTTCGCAAACCTGCCAGAAGCGGCTGGCATCGGGATAGGTCGGCACGCCTTCGAACATCAGCGTGGTCGCGCCGTTGGCCAGCGGGCCGTAGACGATGTAGCTGTGCCCGGTGACCCAACCCACGTCGGCTGTGCACCAGTAGATGTCGCCGTCATGGTAATCGAAGGAGATCTCGTGCGTCATCGCGGCATAGACCAGGTAGCCGCCGGTGGTGTGCACCACGCCCTTGGGCTGCCCGGTCGAGCCGGAAGTGTAAAGGATGAACAGCGGGTCTTCGGCGTTCATCTCGGCGGGGGCGCAGTAGTCGTCCGCCTCCAGCGCCATCTCGTTGTAATCGTAGTCGCGGCCGTCGATCCAGGTGGTCTGGCCACCGGTGCGCTTGACGACAAGGCATTTCACCGAGTCCTTGCAGTGCAGCAGCGCGGCGTCGGCGTTCGATTTCAGCGGCGTCTTGCGGCCGCCGCGCGGCGCCTCGTCGGCGGTGATGATGACCTTGGCGTCGCAGCCGTTGACCCGGGCCGCCAGCGCGTCGGGCGAGAAACCGGCAAAGACGATGGAATGGATCGCGCCGATGCGGGCGCAGGCCAGCATGGCATAGGCCGCTTCGGGGATCATCGGCAGGTAGATGACCACGCGGTCGCCCTTGCGCACGCCCATCGACTCGAGGATGTTGGCCATTCGGCAGGTGCGGCGGTGCAGTTCGGCATAGGTGATGTGCTGCGCCTCGTCGGTGGGCTCGTCCGGCTCCCAGATGATCGCGGTCTGATCGCCGCGGGTCTTCAGGTGGCGGTCCAGGCAGTTGGCCGCAACGTTCAGCGTACCGTCGGCGTACCAGTTGATGCTGACATTGCCGAAGCTGTAGTTGACGTCCTTGACCTGGGTGTAGGGTTTGATCCAGTCGAGCCGCTTGCCCTGTTCGCCCCAGAAGGCAGCGGGATCGGCGATGGAGGCCGCATACATCTCTTCGTACTTCGCCGCGTTCACGTGGGCGCGGGCAACGGTTTCGGCGGATGGCGGATATGCTTTGACTTCTGCGTGAGCTGCGGCTGTCATGCTGAGGCTCCTCCCTCTGACTGAATTACGTACAACCGTTTTCGTCCCTGTATCGGGTTTTGTCGATCCGGTTCGTGCCTTGTGCTGGATAATACGGGGTTCTGAAAATAAGGAAATAAAATGCTGTAATACAAAGGTTTGTCTGTAAATTTGTTTTTCTTTCCCTGTCAAAGCTGTAAATCATATTACCGGAAGCCCGGCTAAAACCGTTCAATTTCAATATTTAGAGAGTCAATGCCTCGACGGGTTCGGGCCGTGTTTCCGGCCGTGGGAGGCGCCGCAAGGACTGGATAGTTCACCAACTTGCCCGCGACATTTTGTTGCTGCAGACGTCCCGGCGCCGCAATTCCCGTTCGGAAGCGCGCCCGGCTCCGGCAAAAACTCTGGGCTTGGCAGAGCCGAAGCGTAACGCTAGCTTGCCTGCAAGCGGGCCGGTCAACAGGTCCCGCGGAGATGGGAGAAAACCACATGAACCGCATCCTGACGGGCGCCTGCGTGGCCGCCCTTGCAACCGCCTTCGCCGCCGAGGCAATGGCCACGGAATGGAACGTCTCACTTTGGGGCAAGCGGCGCGCCTTCACCGAACATGTCGAGAAACTCGCTGAACTGGTCAGCGAAAAGACTGGCGGTGAATTCACGCTGAACATCAACTACGGCGGTCTGTCCAAGAACACCGAGAACCTTGACGGGATCTCGATCGGCGCATTCGAGATGGCGCAGTTCTGCGCCGGCTATCACGCCGACAAGAACCCTTCGATTACCGTTCTGGAACTGCCCTTCCTGGGCGTCGGTACGCTTGAGGACGAAATCAAGGTCTCGATGGCGGTCTACCAGCATCCGGCCACCGTGGCCGATCTGGCGCGCTGGAACGCCACGCTGCTGATGCCGTCACCGCTGCCGCAGTACAACATCGCAGGGGTGGGCGAACCGCCGCGTTCGCTGGCTGAATTCGACGGCCTGACCGTGCGCGCCACCGGCGGCATCGGCGAGGCGCTGACCCTCGTCGGGGCGGTGCCGACCTCGGTGACGTCGGAAGAGGCGCGGCAGGCGCTCGATTCCGGTATCGTCAAGTCCATCGCCTTCGCGCCTCACGCGCACATGTCCTTCGGCATCACCGAAGCCGCCAAGTGGTGGACCGACAACCTGAACCCCGGCACCGTCAACTGCCCAGTCGTGGTCAACACCGACGCGCTGAACGCGCTGAGCGATGCCGAGCGCGAGGCGCTGATGTCGTCGATCGACGAGTCGATGCAGCACTACGTCGATTTCTACGAAAATGAGACGATGGCCAAGTGGTGGCCGATGCTGGAAGAGAAGGGGATCGAAACGATCAGCTTCGACGACGGCCGCCTTGCTGAATTCCGCGAAAAGGCGGCCGGCCCGGTTGCGGCCAAATGGATCGAAGAGAACTCCGCCCGCGGTCTGCCGGCGCAGGAACTTTACGATCTGGTGATCCAGACGTTGAACAACTGATCTGACCAAGGCCCGCGCGCCGCGCTTGCCGCAGTCGCGCGGGCCACTTTCATTTTCTCTGCAGGAGAACTCTCATGGCGATGCGAGCCTCGGTGCTGAGCGACGACACGTTGCTCAGTCGGGCGGACCGCGCACTTTACCGGCTTGAGCAAGCGCTTGGGCTGGTCAGCGGTCTTTTTGTCTTTGGCCTGATGCTGCTGGCGGTCTACTCCGTCGGCGGGCGCAACCTGATGAACGAGCCCGTGCGCGGCTATGTCGACTGGATCGAGGTCGCCATGCCGTTCATCGCCATCGCCGGAATCTCCTACGCCCAGAGGGATGGCGGCCATATCCGGATGGACATCCTGGTCGGCGCGCTGAAGGGACGGGCGCTGTGGATCGTGGAGTTCTTCTCGACCCTGCTCATCCTGCTTCTGGTGGTGCTGCTGATCTGGGGCTCATGGGCCCATTTCGCGCGCAGTTTCGACTGGGCCGCGCCGCTTTTCAGCCGCGACAGCACCATTGACATCCGCCTGCCCATCTGGCCGGCGAAACTGGTGGTGCCGCTGGCGTTTTCGGTGATGGGCCTGCGACTGGTGCTGCAACTCTGGGCCTATGGCAGGGCGATCGTTCAGGGCACGAATGCGCCGGTGGCGGTTCCGTTGATCGAGGATGCGGCAACCATAGCGGCGCGCGAAGCGGAAGCCGTCAGCGGCGAAAGGGAAGACTGATGGAACCGGTCGATATTGGGATCGCCGTCTCGCTCGGCATGCTGGTCGTCATCATTCTGGGCATGCGCGTGGCCTTTGCCGCCGCGATGGCGGGTCTGGTCGGGCTGGTCTGGATTTTCTGGGCCAAGAAGGGTTACGACCCGGACCAGTTCTTCTGGGCGCTTACCGTGGCGGCCAAGACCGCCGGACAGGTGCCGCATTCCAAGGTGGCGAGCCAGGCGCTGAGCCTGATCCCCACCTTCATCCTGATCGGTTATCTGGCCTATCACGCCGGCCTGACGCGGGCGCTGTTCGAGGCCGCAAAACGCTGGTTCGCCTGGGTGCCGGGCGGACTTGCGGTATCGACCGTCTTCGCCACCGCCGGGTTCGCGGCGGTGTCGGGCGCGTCGGTGGCAACTTCGGCGGTCTTCGCCCGCATAGCCATCCCAGAGATGCAGGAGATTGGCTATGACAAGCGGTTCGCCGCGGGCGTGGTGGCGGCCGCGGGGACGCTGGCCTCGCTGATCCCGCCTTCTGCCATTCTGGTGATCTACGCGATCATCGTCGAGCAGGACGTGGGCAAGCTGCTGCTGGCGGGCTTCATTCCCGGCGCCTTCTCGGCGGTGGTCTACACCGTGCTGATCGTCGGCATCGCTCTTCTGTGGAAGAACATCGGCCCGCCCGTCCGCGGCTTTACCTGGGGCCAGCGCTTTGCCGCGCTGCCGCCCGCGTTGCCCATCGTCGCGGTGGTCGTGATCATCATCTTCTTCGTCTACAACCCCTTTGGCGACGCCTGGGGTACGCCCACCGAGGGCGGTGCGATCGGCGCGTTCATCGTCTTCTGCATGGCGGTCTATCACGGAATGCGCTGGGCGGAGTTGAAGTCGGCGCTGCTGGAAACCGCCAAGCTGACCGTGATGATCTTTACGATCATCTGGGGCGTTCTGATCTACGTGCGCTTCCTCGGCTTTGCCGATCTGCCGGGGGCCTTCGCGGAATGGATCACCGGGCTGGCCATGTCACCGATGCTGATCCTGATCTGCATCCTGCTGGCCTATGCGGTGCTTGGCATGTTCATGGATGCCATCGGAATGCTGCTTCTGACCCTGCCGGTAGTCTACCCGGCTGTCATGGCACTGAACGGAGGCGAGGCGGTCAGCGCCGCTGACAGCACTTTCGGCATGTCGGGGCCGATGTGCGCCATCTGGTTCGGCATTCTGGTGGTGAAGATGGCCGAGTTCTGCCTGATCACGCCGCCGATCGGCCTGAACTGCTTCGTCGTCGCGGGCGTGCGCCCCGACCTGAGCGTTCAGGACGTGTTCCGCGGAGTCGCGCCGTTCTTCGTGGCCGACGCGGTGACGATCGGCCTGCTGGTGGCGTTTCCAAGTATCGTGCTGTTCCTGCCGTCGCTCGCCGGATAGGTCCTTGGGACATTCGCCCGGAGCGGCGGCGGAGTCCGTTGGCATGATTTCATGCGAGGCTCCGCCTTGCGCTCCGGGGAATTTGCCGCCAGATGAACAAGCGAGCCGCTCCCCGGCGCCAACCGGGGAGCTTCACCTGGCGCAGTCATCGGCGCCCCCGCCTGTACTGCCCGTTCGTGTACGGTGAAGCAGGTTAAGGATCCGTTTCTTCATCTGGCCCGCCCCCTGGGGGGTATTCGCCGCAGAAACGTGGCGCATTTCACACCGCGCGCATGAGCATGCCGAACAGGTCTCGCGGATCGTCCGGGTCGGCCAGCATGTCGAGCGGTTCGAAAAAGACCGTGCCCCGGATTGCCTTCTTGATGTAACGCAGGGCCGAGAAATCCTCGATCGCGAAGCCCACGCTGTCGAACAGCGTGATCTGGTTTGCGTTCCTTCTCCCCTCGGCCTGGCCCGTGATCACCTGCCAGATCTCGGTCACGGGATGATCGGGGTCCAGCGCCTGGATCTCGCCCTCGATCCGGGTCTGTTCGGGGTATTCCACGAAGATCTGCGACCGCAGCAGGATGTCGCGGTGCAATTCGGTCTTGCCGGGGCAATCGCCGCCGATGGCGTTGATGTGAACGCCGGGGCCGACCATGTTGTCCGTCAGGATCGTGGCGTATTTCTTGTCGGCGGTGCAGGTGGTGATGATCTGCGCGCCTTCGATGGCCTCTTCGGCTGATCCGCAGGACACGACGGTCAAACCCTTGCCGGCGAGGTTGGCGGCGCATTTCGCCGTTGCCCCCGGGTCGACGTCAAACAGCCGTACCGTGTCGATGCCGCAAAGTGCCTTGAAGGCGAGGCATTGGAACTCGGACTGGGCGCCGTTCCCGATCATCGCCATGGTGGTGGCGTTCTTCGGGGCCAGGTATTTGCCGACCAGCGCCGACGTCGCCGCTGTTCGCATCGCGGTCAGCATCGTCATCTCGGTCAGAAGGGTCGGATAGCCGGTGTAGACATCCGCCAGCAGGCCGAATGCGGTCACGGTCTGCAGCCCTTCGGACGTGTTCTTGGGGTGGCCGTTGACGTATTTGAACCCATAGGCCTCGCCATCCGATGTGGGCATGAGTTCGATCACCCCATGCGGCGAATGCGCCGCGACGCGCGGGGTCTTGTCGAAGCTTTCCCAGCGCCTGAAATCCGCCTCGATCTCGGCGGCCAGGCCGGTGATCATCTTCTCGATGCCGATGTGGTGGATCAGCCGCATCATGTTGTCGACCGAAACGAAGGGAACCAGTGCCTTGTCGGAAGGTTGGGTCATTTAGAAGCTCCGGGTTGGGCGGTCGAAGATGCGGCGGCCCATCAGCGAGGCGGCCAGATCGACCATCAGTTTCGCGGTGCGCCCGCGTTCGTCGAGAAACGGGTTCAGTTCAACAAGGTCCAGCGAAGAGACAAGCCCGCTTTCGTGCAGCAGTTCCATCACCAGATGCGCCTCGCGCTCGGTGGCGCCGCCCGGAACCGTCGTGCCGACCGCGGGCGCGATGGCGGGCTCCAGGAAATCCACGTCCAGCGAGACATGCAGCAGGCCGTCGGCCGCGCGCACCCTGTCCAGAAACGCCATCAGCGGGGCCTTGATGCCGTGTTCGTCGATGCTGCGCATGTCCGCCAGCATCGCGTTGTCCTTTTCCAACGCCGCGCGTTCGGCGGGATCGACCGAGCGCAACCCGATCATGCCGACGCGGTCCGTCGGCACCGGCGCGGGCAGGGGCGGGAAGGCCTCGAACCCGGCCTGACCGGTGAAATAGGCGACGGGCGTGCCGTGCAGGTTGCCGCTGCCGGTGCTCTGCGGCGTGTGGAAATCGCTGTGCGCGTCCAGCCACAGCACGAAAAGCGGGCGGCGCTCGGCATCGGCATGGGCCGCCATGCCCGCGACCGTACCCATCGAAAGCGCATGATCGCCCCCCATGAAGATCGGTACACCGCGCACGGCGGCGTCCTGCGCCGCGCGGGCCAGAGCCCGGGTCCATCCGATGCACGCCGGCAGCGAGAACAGATGCTCGTGCTCGGGCATGTCGATGGGGTCGGGGGCCACGTCGCCCAGGTCGATCACCGCGTGCCCGAGGTCCGACAGCGCCTGCTCGATTCCGGCCACGCGATAGGCATCCGGGCCCATCCGGCAACCCTGACGCCGTTTGCCCGCATCCATCGGGGCGCCGACAAGAAGAAGATCACGTTGTTTCATGATGCCATTTTGCTGACGCTTCGCACTTGCCGGAAGAGATCAAAATGCTCAAAATGGAACCAATATTGTCGGAACGGATTTCCCGCATGGACGAACTGGATAATCGACTTCTCAGCGCACTGCATCGCGACGCCCGGGCGTCCCTTTCGGAACTGGCGGAACAGTTGGGCGTGACCCGCACCACGATTCGGACCCGGCTGCAAAAGCTCAAGCAATCCGGCGAAATCGTGGGGTTTACCGTGACCACGCGTCAGGATGTGGCGCAAAGCCCGGTGCGCGGGTTGATGATGCTCGGGATCGAGGGGCGCGGCACCGAGCGCATCATGTCGAGGATCTCGGCAATGCGGCAGGTGCGGGCGGTGCATTCGACCAATGGGTCATGGGATCTCATCGCGGAAATCGGAACCCAGACGCTGGAGGAACTGGATGAGGTGCTGTTCACGATCCGGCGCATGGACGGGGTGACGCGGTCCGAGACGAACCTGCTGCTGTCCACCCGCCGGGGCAGGGTCTGATCGGGGCTTGGTCAGACCGTCTGTGACAGGATTTTCTTCACCGCCGCCTCGCAGCGTTCCAGTTCCGCCGCAAGTTCCTGCTGCGCCGGTGGCACGTCCTCGAGCTTGCCGTCGCGCCCCAGGTTTTCAAGCTTGAGGGCGGCCTCGGCCACCGGAACCGCGCCGATCACGTTTGCCGACCCCTTCAGTGTATGTGCGGCACGGCGCAATTCCTGCGCGTCACCCTTTTCACGAGAGGTTTCGATGGCGGAAACAAGCTTGGGAAGCTCCGAAAGGAACATCTCGGCCATCTCGCGCAACAGCCCCTCGTCTCCCAACCGGTCGAGCGCGTCCTGCCAGTCGATCGGGTCCGCCGCGCCATTCTCGGTGGTTTCGGTTCCCGTATCGTCTGCCGCTTCGGTGGCCGCCGCCGCGTCGGGCGCCTGCTCCGAATGCAAGGGTGCGGCACTGCTTTCCACCGGTTCCCCGGGCAGGGAACCGGCGTCGCCGGCTACCTGTTCGACGATGCGCAGCAATTCGTTGGCGCGGAAGGGTTTGCCGACGAAATCGTCCATTCCGGCGGCCGCGCAACGTTCCCGGTCGGCGGGCGTGACGCTGGCCGTGCAGGCCACGATCGGCAGGCGCCTGCCGCCCTCGGCCTGTTCCCGGGCGCGGATCTGCTTGGCGGCCTCGACACCGTCCATCACCGGCATGTGCATGTCCATCAGCACGATGTCGTAGCCGTCCTTTTCTGCTGCATTTACGGCTTCCTGTCCGTTCTCGGCCACGTCCACGCTGTGACCGCGCTTGGTCAGCAGATCGACGGCGACCTTCTGATTGACCAGCCCGTCCTCGGCGAGCAGGATCCTGAGCGATCGTGCCGCGGTTTCTCCCTCCGACGCCGCAGGCGCGACCTTGCGCGCGGCGGCGCCGACCGCGTCCAGCACCGCGTTCAGAAGATCGGATTGCTTGACCGGCTTGACCAGCATCCGGCGGATGCGCAGGTCCCGCTGCCGCTCTTCCAGACCGCCATATCCAGCTGACGACATCACCAGGATGGACATGGCGTCCAGCGCCGTGCGTTTTCGGATTTCCGTCGCCAGCTCGATCCCGTCCATCTCCGGCATCATCAGATCCAAAAGGGCAAGACGCGGCATCGATGCCTTTTCGATCATCTCGTCAAGGCGGGCAAGCGCGGCCTTCCCGTCCTGCGCGAGGGTGGGCGTCATCCCCCAGTTTTCGACCACTTCCGCGAGGATCCTTCGGTTGGTCTCGTTGTCGTCGGCGATCAGAACCGGCATCCCCCGCAACTCGCTGGGCACCGCCGCTCGGGGCAGGTCGCTTTCGCTGGCAAGACCCAGCTTCGCGCGGAAGGAAAAGCTGCTGCCCTCGCCGGGCGTGCTTTCAAGCTTCATTTCGCTGCCCATCTTGCGCGCGAGTTGCGCCGAGATGGCCAGGCCCAGCCCGGTACCGCCATAACGGCGCGTCGTCGAGGTGTCGGCCTGGCCGAACGCCTCGAATATCTTCTGCTGCTGGTCCTCGGGTATGCCGATGCCAGTGTCGCGCACCGCGATTTCCAGCGTCATTTCCGTATCGCTGCGGTCGATGAGCCGGGTATCGACCACCACTTCGCCTTCTTCCGTGAACTTGATGGCGTTGCCGACAAGGTTGACGATGACCTGACGCAGGCGCGTCGGGTCGCCGATAACGCGGTCCGGCACATCGGGCGGAATGTGGTGGGCCAGTTCCAGCCCTTTTTCGCCGGCCCGCATGGTCAATGTCTGCAGCGTATCGCCCAGCAGGTCGCGCAGGCGGAAAGGCACTTCCTCCAGTTCCAGCCGGCCCGCTTCGATCTTCGAGAAGTCCAGGATGTCGTTGATCAGATCCAGCAGCGTGTCGCCCGACCGCATGATGATCTGCGCGTATTCCTTCTGCTGCGGCGTCAGGTCGGTGCCGCAGAGCAGTTCCGCCATGCCGATCACCCCGTTGAGCGGTGTCCGGATCTCATGGCTCATGTTGGCGAGGAATTCGCTTTTCGCGACGCTCGCCTGCAACGCGGCATCGCGCGCCTTTTCCAGTTCGACATGCGAGCGGCGCAGTTCTTCGGTGCGCTGTTCCAGTTCGGCTGTGCGCTCGGCGACAAGCTCCTCCAGCCGGTTGCGGTGCTCCTGCAACTCGGTGATGTCCGTATAGGCGCAGACGGTTCCGCCATCGCTGGTCTTGTGCTCGCTGATCCAGATGCAGCGGCCGGTCGTGTGTTGCAAGGCGAAAGGCTTGCCCGGATTGCGGTGCAGCGCCAGCCGTCTTTCCATCCATTCTTCGACCGGCATGTCCCCGAGTTCCAGCAATCCGGCCTGGTATGCCGCTTGCAGGACCTCGGCAAAGGTCATGCCCGGCTCGAGCCTGGCGTCGCGGGGATAGAACTTGTTCCTGAAGATGGAATTGAACAGAACCAGCCGGTCGTCCGCGTCGTACAGAATGAAACCCTCTTCGACGGATTCGATCGCGTCAACCAGTTGGGTTCTGGTGAATTCGGCCCTCGCCCGCGCCTCCTGGACCTCGGCCTCGGCGCGTTGGCGTGCCACGACGATCCCAAGTTGCACGCCGATCTGCGCCATGACCTCCAGCAGCTTGGGGTTTTCAACTTCGACCTGGCTCGAGAAAAACTCCAGCACCGCGACGACGTGCCCGTTCGCCTTGACCGGAAAACCCGCCCCGGTCTTGACGCCGATTTCCTTGGCCATCTTGGCCCGCGGGAAGTTCGGGTCGCTCAGCACGTCGGGTATCCACGCCGGCTCGCCGCTTTCGAATACGCGCCCGGGCAGGCCCACGCCCGGGGCAAAGCGGGCCTGCTCGGTCACCTTCCGGAAAGCCTCGAAGCCCTTCGGATCCTCAAGATACCAGACATCAGAGGGCGCCAGTTCGCCCGCTGCCTCGTCGTGGAGATAGACGTGCCCGACCGGCCATCCCATCAGCTTGCAGACCTCGTCAAGCGCCACGCGAAACGCGTCCTCGATGCTTTCCGCCTCGTTCGCGGCGCGGGTGATCACCTGGTTGCACCGCAACAGCGCCGAGCTTTCCCTCAGCGAGGCCTCGGCGCGGGTCCGTTCGGTGATCTGCCGGGTGAGGGATGACAGAAACGCAACCAGAATGGCCGTCACCGACAGCCCGCCGGCAAGCGTCACAGACGCGCCCGAAATCCAGTGAGTGGGGCGGAAATCCTTGGCCGGGACCGCAAGAAACGTCCAATTGCGGCCGAGGATGTCGAACTGCGATGAATGGTCGAGATCGGCCGCCGCAGTCAGTTCGTCCATAGTCGCATCGGGCAGTTCCGCGGTTTCCGTCTCGTCCTCGCCCTGCGGACCCGCGTAGATCTCGCCGCTTTCACTGTCGAAAAGATAGATGTGGATGTGATCTTCGGGAAAATATTCCAAAGCGTCGCTCATCACGTCATCGACGCGCAAGGTGATCGCGACGACGCCCTTGATCTGCTCGCGTTGCAGTACTTGCCCGGCCCTGCCGAAATACGGCGCGACGATCGCGATGCGAGGCTGTTCCCCAACCATGCCTGGCAAGGTGATCTGTGCCGTGGCCGCCGCCGCGCCGCTGTCGCGCGCCCGCTTTATCGCTTCGAAGAATACCGGGTCCGAGGCGAGGTCGTAGCCAAGCGCCTCTCGGGACAAGCTGCGGCGGGATGCGACGAAGAATACCGGAAAATGCAGATCGCGCGCCTGTTGGGGCACACGCTCGCCGTTCGGTGCGATCTCGAACAGGTTGAAATCGTCGGCCAGTTGGGCGCGCCCCAGGTTTTCCCAGAAGGACACAAGGTTGTCCGGAACACTGGGCGCAAAGAGCGCGACCTCGACATTCGGAAGATCGTTCAGGAACGGTTTGGAGAAAACGTCGAATTCACTGCGTTCGACCGATCGCGAACTTTCGTAAAGACCATGCAGCGCCTTGATCATCGATGCGCCCTGCAGAACCTGCCGCTTGACGGCCTCGATCCGGCGCGAGGCCACGCGGTCAAATTCGGCCTCGGCCCTTTGGCGCTCTTCGCGCAACAGGACCTGCCAGACGATCAGGGTCAGCGCCAGGCTCAGCAATCCGACGGTGCCGATGACCCAAATACGGCCCCGGACCAATATCCAGTTCACCACCGACGGGCGCTTGTTGCCGGAGATCCCGGATGAGTCTGGTGTTTTCGCCATCGGGTCAGTCTCCCTGAACCGTGCCGGTTTGGCGCGAGATGCTCCCGTGTTATGGGAACAGCCCCCGCAGTAGCTTGGCCTCGGTCACCCGCTGCACGCCCTCGACCAGCGCGGCGGTGCGCATGTCTATGCCGTCGCGGGCGGCGCGTTGAACGGTGCGGTCGAAAGCGTCGAGCATGATCTGCTTGAGGCGGCCGTTGATTTCGTCGAGCGTCCAGGTCAGGTTCTGAGTGCCCTGCACCCACTCGAAATAGGACACTGTCACGCCGCCGGCATTTCCCAGAACGTCGGGCACGATCATGATCCCCTTTTCGTTCAAGGTCTCGTCCGCCTCCAGCGAAGTCGGGCCGTTGGCACCCTCGGCCAGGATCTTGCAGTCGATCCGGTCCGCATTCGCTGCGGTCACCTGGTTCTGCAGCGCGGCGAGGGCCAGGACATCGCATTTCGTCTCGAGCAGTTCGGCATTGGTCACGTGATCGGCCTCGGGATAGTCCTTGAGAACCCGGTTTTCGGCCACGTAGTCGATCAGCGCCTGGACCCCGAGACCCTTGGGATTGTATATCCCGGTGGACACGTCGCTGACGGCAACGATCTTGGCGCCGGCCTCTTCCAGAAATTTCGCGGTGAAACTGCCGACATTGCCGAAGCCCTGCACCACCGCCGGAGCACCCTGCAGGTCCAGCCCGGTATGCCGCGCGGCGGCCTCGATCATGTAGACCAGCCCGCGCCCGGTCGCTTCGCGCCGCCCAAGCGAACCGCCAAGAACGACCGGCTTGCCGGTGACCACCGTCGGAACGGTATAGCCGACCTGCTGGCTGTAGGTGTCCATCATCCAGGCCATGACCTGTTCGTTGGTGCCCATGTCAGGCGCCGGGATGTCCTTGTCCGGGCCGATGATGTCGATGATTTCGGCGGTATACCGGCGGGTCAGCCGCTGCAGTTCGTTGCTGGACAGGGTGGTCGGATCGACGCGCACGCCGCCCTTGGCGCCGCCATAGGGCAGGTTCATCAGGGCGCATTTCCAAGTCATCCAGGTCGCCAGCGCCGCGACCTCGCCCAGATCGACATCCTCGTGATACCGGACACCGCCCTTGGTCGGACCCATCGTCAGCACATGCTGCACCCGGTATCCGAACACCGTCTCGACCTGCGAGCGGTCGTCGCGGAAGAAGGGGAAGGACACCACCTGGGTCCGTTGCGGGAACAGGAGCCGCTGTCGGATGTTGTCGTCCA
The DNA here is from genome assembly GCF_005938215.1 of Ruegeria sediminis. Classification (GTDB taxonomy): domain Bacteria; phylum Pseudomonadota; class Alphaproteobacteria; order Rhodobacterales; family Rhodobacteraceae; genus Ruegeria; species Ruegeria sediminis. The sequence continues at coordinate 576,825 of NZ_VCPD01000002.1, read as the reverse complement.
GCCCCATGATCTGCGCCGCCTTCAGGAACTGCTGCTGCGCCAGCCGGAACATCGGGGAATCCCATTCTCCGGTGCGGGCCCGCGCGCGGGCCAGCGTATAGCGGATGGCCCGGCCCAGGGCGACGGCGTTCAGGGTCGACTTGACCAGAAAGGCGCTGGCCCCGGCCTCGACGGCGCTGGCGGCAAGCTTCAGATCGTCCATTGCCGTCAGGATCACCACCGGCATGTCCGGCGCGGCAGAGTGGACCCGAAAGAACGTGTCCAGTTCCTGGCTGTCGGGCAGCACCAGATCGAGTAGCACAAGATCGATGCCGCCTTCCTTCAGCAACGCAAGCCCGTCCGCAAGGTTCTCGGCGGATTTGACCGAGCATTTCAACTGCGGTTCGCCTTCGATCAGGCGCACGATCAGTTTCGCGTGAAGGGGGTTATCCTCGATCAGTAGGATGTTGACTGCTTGATCGGACATGCGGTGTCCTTTCAGTTCAGTGCAAGATAAGGCGCTAAGCCCCTTTGATGCTGATCCAATCCGGCGCGGCAGTCATGCTTTTCGTGGCTCAATCGCCAAGAAGTGATCGGAAATCATCGTGCCTGCGCGCCCATGCGCGATTGGCGGTATCTCGCCCAGTACTGCATACGACTATCCTGCATGTCGTTTCCTGCAAGCCGATATCGCTTTCCTGCAAGTGGCCATCGCCGGGTTCGGAATAACTCGAACCGAAAAGGAGATCGCCACATGACACAGCCAGCCACCGCCATTCGGTCCCGTTCCGGCGGACGCGCCGCGCGGCGCGCGATACGCACCGCTCCGGTCTTCGACATGCTGCCCAGCCTTGCCCGCGGCATCCCGCTGTGCGAGGTCATGGACGACGCCCAGGTCGAACGCATCGACAGCGCCTCGATGGACATTCTGGAGAACGTGGGCGTGCAGTTTCGCGACCCGATCGCCCTGGAGGACTGGAAAGGCGCCGGCGCCAAGGTCGTGGGCGAAATGGTCTACCTCGACCGGGGTCTGGTGCGCGAACTGATCACGACAATTCCTTCCGATTTCACCTATCACGCCCGCGATCCGAACAAGAACGTGCGCCTCGGCGGGCGGCATTCGATCTTCGTGCCGATGACCGGAGCGCCGTTCCTGCGCGACCTCGACGACGTACGTCGCAACCCGACGCTGGACGACCTGGCGATGTTCCACAAGCTCAGCCAGATGATGCCCGCGCTGCATTCCTCGGCGCACCATATCGTAGAGCCCTACGACCACCCGATCAGCCAACGGCACCTGCGCATCACCTATTCGTCGATGAAACACTCGGACAAGACCTTCATGGGCATGACCACCTCGCCCAAGAACGCCGAGGACGTGATGGAGATGTGCGCAATCCTCTTCGGTGCGGACTACATGGAGGATCACCCCGTCACCACCGGCAACTGCAACGGCAACTCGCCGCTGGTCTGGGACGAGACCATGCTGGGGGCCATGCGCGCCTTCTGCCGCCGCAACCAACCGGTACTGTGCTCGCCGTTCGTGCTGGGCGGCGCCAACACGCCCGCCAGCGTACCCGCCACCGTGGCGCAACTGAATGCCGAGGCGCTTTCGGCGCTGGCTTACACGCAAGTGATCCGGCGTGGCGCGCCCGCGATCTATGGCCATTACCTGTCCACCGTCAGCATGAAATCCGGCGCGCCGATGGCAGGGACGCCCGAGATCAGCCTGATGAATTTCATGATCGGCCAAATGGCGCGGTTCTATGATGTACCGTGGCGCACCTCGAACACGTTGGGCGGCGCCAAGACCTTCGACGCGCAGGCGGGCTATGAATCCGCCACCACGTTGCAGGCCGTGCTCCATGCGGGGGCCAACTACATCTGGCATTCGGCGGGCTGGAACGAAGCCGGCATGCACTGCTCGGTCGCCAAGTTCATCGTCGATGCCGAGCAATGCGCCATGGCCTACCGCATGGCCGAAGGCCCGAAATGGCACGACTTCGACGAGGCCATTGCGGCCGTGTCGGATGTCGGTCCGGGCGGGCATTACCTGGGCCACCCCCATACGCAGGAGAATTTTCAGACCGCGTTCTTCATGCCGGAACTGTTCGACAACAATTCGATCGAGCAATGGGTAGCCGAAGGCGAGGTGGAGATCACGGGACGGGCCTTGCGCCGCGCCAAAAAGCTGCTGGCCGAATACGAAGAACCCAGGCTCGACCAAGCCAAGGACGAGGAACTCCGCGATTACATCGCCCGGCGCGAACGGGAAATCCCGGCGGCGGACGAGTTGAACCAGACCTACTGACACTCCCCACTGGCCCACCCGGATCCGGGTGGGCTTTTTTTCACGGATCCCGCGAATGAAGATCACCGAAATCCATATCTACAGCCATGACCTGCCGGTGAAAAACGGACCCTATACCATGGCCAATGCCGAGGTCTGGTCGCTCGAAACGACGCTGGTCAAACTGGTCGCCGACAACGGCCTGGCAGGCTGGGGAGAAACCTGCCCGGTGGGCCCCACCTATGCCGAGGCGCATTCCGCAGGCGCCCGCGCCGCGCTTGCTCAGATAGCGCCGGGGCTGATCGGGGCCGATGTGCAGCCGCTGCCGATCCACCGTCGGATGGACGGGTTGCTGAACGGCCATCACTACGCCAAGGCCGCCGTGGACATCGCCTTGCACGACCTGCTGGGCAAGCACCTTGGCGTCAGCGTCTCGGATCTGCTGGGCGGGGCGGTGACCGACCGCGTGCCGTCCTACTACGCCACCGGTGTCGGCGCACCGGACGAGATCGCCCGCTTGGCGGCTGAGATACGCGCCGAAGGCTATCCCCGCATTCAGGTCAAGGTCGGCGGCCGCCCGGTGGTGGTGGATATCGAAACCATCCGAAAGGTATGGGAAACGATCCGCGGATCGGGCATGAGGCTGGCCGTGGATGGTAACCGCGGATGGACCACCCGCGACGCGCTGCGGGTCAGCCGGGAATGCCCGGACATCCCCTTCATCATGGAACAGCCCTGCAACACGATCGAGGATCTGGCCAAGATCCGGCCCCAGATCGGCCACGCGATCTACATGGACGAGAACAGCACAAGCCTGAACACGGTCATTACCGCCGCCGGCACCGGCCTGGTGGACGGTTTCGGAATGAAGGTGACACGGATCGGCGGACTGATGCAGATGCGGGCCTTCCGCGACATCTGCGAGGCGCGCAACCTCCCGCATACCTGCGACGACAGCTGGGGCGGCGACATCATCGCCGCCGCCTGCACCCATATAGGCGCCACCGTGCGCCCGGACCTGCTCGAAGGTGTCTGGCTCGCGGCCCCTTACATCGAGGGCAACTACGACCCCGAAGACGGCATCCGCATCGAGGGCGGGCATATCATGAGGCCTGGGGGCGTCGGCCTTGGCGTCGTCCCGGACGAAACCCTGTTCGGCGCGCCCGTCGCGTCGTTCTGAAACCGGAGTCAACATCATGGAATTCAAAGGCAAAACCGCGTTGGTGACAGGCGCGGCGGGCGGCATCGGCGCATCGATCGTCGAACGGTTGCGCTCTGCCGGGGCGCGGGTCGCGGTGGCCGATCGCGACGTCGGCGGCATCGAGGCCGAGGCGCATCTGGCGGGCGATCTGATGGACGCGGCATATTCGGATGCGCTGCCGCAAATGGCGGCGGTGGCGCTTGGCGGGCTGGACATCGTGATCAACAACGCCGGCGTGATCACTCGTGGTCCGGTCACCGACACTTCGGATGCGGATTGGGACATGTCGCTTGGCGTCAATGTCGAAGCGCCGTTCCGCATCTGCCGCGCGGCCATTCCGATCATGGCCCGCTCGGGCGGCGGCGCCATCGTCAACACAGCCTCTTGCTGGGGGCTGCGCCCGGGTCCCAATCACGCGATATATTGCATGACCAAGGCGGCGATCGCGTCGCTGACACAGTGCATGGGCATGGACCACGCCCATCAGGGCATCCGCATCAACGCGGTCTGCCCGAACGAGGTGAATACGCCGATGCTGCGCACCGGATTCGCCAGGCGCGGTTTCGATCCGGATAGTGCCGTGGCCGAATTGGGCAAGACAGTTCCTCTGGGCCGCATTGCCGAGCCCGAGGACATCGCAGATGTGGTATTATTCCTGGCGTCGGATGCGGCGCGCTACATCTGTGGCGCGCTGATCGAAGTCAACGGAGGTAAACCGGTGTCATGAGACGGTTCGAAGACAAGGTTGCGTTGGTCACTGGCGGACGGTCTGGCATAGGTCAGGCGATCGCCCGGCGACTGCGCGATGAGGGCGCAAGGGTCTTTACCGCGCAGCGGGGTGCCGATGCCGAGTTTCCCAGCATCGACGCCGATTTCGCGGATATCGAATGCCCGGCGCAGGTCGTCGCGGAACTGGTGGCGAGGGCAGGGCGGCTGGACGTTCTGGTCAACAATGCCGGCATGATGCAGGAGGTGCGGGTCGAGGATATGTCGCCCGAGGATTGGCAGCGCAACCTGACGGTCAACCTGACTGCGCCCTTTCTGATGATCAGGGCGGCGTTGCCGCATCTTCGCAAGACCCGCGGCAGCATCGTCAATACCGGTTCGATCGAGGGGTTGGGGGCCAATCCCGGCCATGCCGCCTATTGCGCGTCCAAGGCGGGGCTGCATGGCCTGACGCGGGCGGTGGCGGTGGATCACGGGGCCGAGGGGATACGCTGCAACGCCGTGGCGCCGGGCTGGATCGACACCGAGCTCAACGTCGATTTCATCGAAAGCATGCCCGATCCCATTGCGTTCCGCGCCAACATCGGCCGCATCCACCCGGTGGCCCGCACGGGCAAACCCGAAGAAGTGGCGGCACTCGTGGCCTTCCTCGCTTCGGACGAGGCGGCTTTTGTCACGGGGCAGATTTATTCCGTCGATGGCGGGCGCATGGCAAAGCTCAGCCTGCCCTAAAGGCCAGTGGCGCGGGGCTATTCGTCCCGCGCACGCCATTCCTTCCAGCGCAGCACCGCATTCGCGCCGATCCGGGCAAAGGGCTGCGGCGGCAGGCGTTTGGGCCGGTCCTCGCCGCCGAAATGCCGGGTGATGGCGGATTGCTCGCCGCAGGCCAGTTCGGCCGCACCGATGCCCGTAAGCGTGCCGCGGGCGGTGCCGAGGCCGTTCTGCACGCAGCCCGAAAACACGCCGTCGTCGATCTGGCGCATGACCGCCACGCCGTTGAGGCTGAGGCACAGATGCCCGGCCCAGGCATATTGCATCCGCATCCCCGCCAGTTGCGGGAAACGCTGGTCGAACTTGCGCTGCATGACCTGCGCCGCCCGGTCAAGGCTGGACTGCGACGGGTTCATGCCCGGTACCAGCTCGGCGCAGGTGCGGGTGATGATCCGGTTGCCGCCCTGACCAGTGTCGATCCGGCGCATGGTAGTGCCCATCGGGTCGGACGGGGTGACGCCCCAGCGCGGCTGCCCTCCCAGTCTGCGCAGGACATCGGCGTCCAGTTCCGGCGTCATGGTGGCGAACAGGAACAGCTGCATCAGCCTGCCGCGCTCGACGCCGAAGCTTTCCAGATGCCCGTTCGCCGTGACGATGACGCGGGCGGTGCTGACGCTGCCGTTGGGCGTGGCCACTTGCCAGCCGCTGCCCTGCTTTCGGAACCCGGTGACGGGGCTGTTCTCGAATATCTCGACCCCCGCGCCGCGCAATCCCTGCGCAAGCCCCCGAATATACCCCGCCGGCTGAAGCATCACGGTTCCGGGCGTGTAGAGGCCCGACATGTAATGGGTGCTGCCTGTCAGTTCCGCCATCTGCTGACGGTCCAGCAGTTCGGATGCTTCTCCAAGGCCGCCCAGATGCTCGGCATAGCTCAGGTTGTGCGCGTGCGCAGCCTCGCTCGCCGCTCCGTTCACCTTGCCCGCCGGATCGAAGAAATTCGGATCGATGCCGAATTCTTCGACCGCGCCCAGAGCGAAACCGATGGCCTGCCGGTTCAGGGCGATCAGCGCGCGATCGTCCCCGGCGCCGGCATAGTCATCCGAGGCCAGATCGTGCGGCAGGTCGATCATGAAGCCTGAATTGCGCCCCGAAGCGCCCTCGGCCAGTTGCCCGGCCTCCAGCACCGCGATGCGGGCGCCGGGCTGCAACTGGGTCAGGCGCCGCGCCGCCGACAGCCCGGCAAACCCCGCGCCGACCACGACGAAATCCGCGGTCCGATCGCCGCTCAGCGCCGGCCCGGGCGCGTACGGTCCCAGAATGGCGGCCCAGGCTGCCGGTCCGCGATGAACCGGCAACCGAATGGCGGAATAGCTTGTCAATCCACGGCCTCGTCTGCGTCGTCGCTCAGGTCGATCCATATGGTCTTGAGCTGCGTGTACTGGTCGTGGGCGTGAACCGAGTTGTCGCGCCCACCGAAACCGGACTGCTTGAAGCCGCCGAAGGGCGTGGTGATGTCGCCTTCGCCAAAGCTGTTGACCGTAACCGTTCCGGCGCGCAGGGCCCGGGCGCCCCGGATCGCCCGCTTGGCGTTGGCGGTGAAGAGAGCGGCGCAGAGCCCGTAGTCGGTGTCGTTGGCGACGCGGATCGCCTCGTCGAACCCGCCCACCTCGATGACCGACAGGACGGGGCCGAAAATCTCTTCGCGCGCCAGCCTGTGGTCGTTGCCGGGCACCTCGACGACAGTGGCCTCGACGAATCCGTCCTTGGCCGTGCCGCCCAGAACGATGTTCTTGGCGTCCTTCAGATAGCCGCAGACCTTGTCGAAATGCGCCTTTGAGACCAGCGCGCCCATCCGGGTCTCAGGGTCCAGCGGATCGCCCACGTTCCAATGCCGCGCATGTGCCGCGATACGTTCCAGAAGTTCGGCCTTCACGTCCCGATGCACGATCAGGCGCGACGAGGCCGAGCAGTTCTCGCCCATGTTCCAGAACGCGCCGTTGACGACGTGCTGCGCCACGCGGTCCAGGTTCTCGGCGTCGTCCATGACGATGGCGGGGTTCTTGCCGCCCATTTCCAGGACGACTTCCTTGGCGTTGCTTTCGGCCGAGTAGGTCAGAAACCGCTTGCCGGTCACGGTCGATCCGGTGAAGGACACCATGTCGATATCCATGTGCCGGCCGATCGGCTCGCCGACTTCCGCCCCGCCGCCGGGCACCACGTTCAGAACCCCGCGCGGCAGACCCGCCTCCATCGCCAGTTCGGCCACGCGCAGCGCGGTCAACGTGGTTTCGGCGGCCGGTTTGACAACGACCGAGCATCCCGCCGCCAGCGCCGGGCCGATCTTCCAGGCCAGCATCAGCAGCGGAAAGTTCCACGGCAGCACCAGGCCGACCACGCCGACCGGTTCACGCACCACCATCGCGATGTGATCGTCCGAGGCGGGCGACACCTGGTCGTAGATCTTGTCGATCGCCTCGGCGTGCCATTTCAGACAGTGGATGCTTTCGGGCACGTCGACGGTTTCGCAGTCGAAAATGGTCTTGCCGCTGTCGAGGCTCTCCATCACCGCCAGTTCGCGGGCATTGCGTTTCATCAGCTTGGCAAGGCGGATCAGGACATCCTTGCGCGCCGACGGGTGCATCCGCGACCAGCGGCCATCCTCGAATGCCTCGCGGGCCTTGGCGACCGCGAAATCCACGTCCTCCTGCGCGCAGGCGGCGATCTCGGCCAGTTTCTCGCCCGTGGCGGGGTTCACGCTGGCGAAGGTCTTGCCCGATGCGGCGGGTCTGAAACCGCCGTCGATGAAGGCGTTCACGGGGAGGGTCAGCTCGGCCGCGATGGCGCGATATTCGTCTTTGGTCAGCAGATCCATTGCTCTTACCCCTCTGCCTGAATGTCCGCGATGGTGCGTTTCAGCACCTTGATCACCTGTTCCAGCGCACGCTTGTCATCCTTGTTCAACCCTTTCAGTGGCGGGCGCATCGGGCCGGTGTCGATCCCGTTCAGGGTGACGCCGTGCTTGATGCACTGGATGAACTTGCCACCCTGTTCCAGCACCCGCATCAGCGGCATCATCGCCGACATGATCCGGCGGCCCTTGCTGAAATCGCCTTGGACCGCGCAGGCGTTGTAAAGCGCGACATGTTCCTCGGGCAGGAAGTTCGAGCCGCCGCAGACCCAGCTGCGCGCGCCCCATGCAAAGAACTCCAGCGCCTGGTCATCCATGCCGCAGGACATCTGGATATGCGGATAGTCGCGGGCCAGCAGATGCACCCGGTTGATATCGCCCGAGCTTTCCTTGATGGCGCAGATGTTGCGCGACCGGCCCACGCGGTCCAGGAATTCCTCGCCCATGTGCACACCCATCCGCCCCGGATAGTTGTAGAGCATCACCGGCAGGTTCGCCGCCTTGTCGATGGCCAGCGCGTTCAGCGCGTTCTCGCGTTCGGTCGGCACCGAATAGGGCGGGGTGGCCAGCAGGATCGCGTCCGCTCCCAGTTCCCGCGCGCCGGTCGCCAGCGCGATGGAATCCGGCGTCATCATCGCGCCGGTGCCGACGATCAGAGGCACCCGGCCCTTTGAGCGTTCGCGGGTGAATTTCGCGACTTCCAGCCGCTCGCCGACGGTCTGGGCATAGTTCTCGCCGGTCGAGCCGCCAGAGATCAGGCCATGCACGCCCGCGCCGACAAGATATTCGATCACGTCGGCCAGAGCGTCCCAATGGACGCTTCCATCCTCGTGAAACGGCGTCACGACTGGGGTGTAGATCCCTTCGAACTGGAAAATCGGGGTCATCAGGTCCTCATGCAGGGGTTTTACCGGCCGCCGAGCCAAGCGGCACGTCCAGCCCCGAAGGCATGACGAACAGCTCGATCTGGTCGCGCGACAGGTTCCAATGGTCGATCGCCAGCTGCGCCGCCGCGGCGTCGTCACCGTCTTCGATGGCGGCGATGATGGCGTCATGCTGCTGGCTTGCCAAAGACAGGTTTTCCGCCATCTTGGCGTCCCGCGGGCGGTAGAAGGTCATCCCGATCCGGGCATGGTCGATCAGCAGGCGCTGAAAGGACGGCGCAAGATAGATGTTGTCCGCCATCTCGCCCGTGATCTCGTGAAAGCGGTTGTTGGCCATGGCGCGGTCCGCGCCCGAGCCCGTGCGTAGCGCGGCCTTGAAATCCTGCTGCGCCGCCTTCAGCGCCTCGATCTGATCCGGGCGGGCGTTCTTGGCCGCCAGCGTCAGCACCGCGCCGTACATCATCGGCGCAGTCAGAAAGAAATCCCTCAGCGTCGTGTGCGACATTTCGCTGACCCGCGCGCCGCGGTGTTCGCGCAGATCGACATATCCCTCGCCGGCCAGCTGCCGCAGCACTTCGCGCAGCGGGGTGCGGGACAGGGCGAACTCCTCGGAAAGACTCGATTCGTCCAGATCCGCGCCCGGGCGCAGCCGAAGCGTCATGATCGCCGTCTTCAGGTGATCGTACAGCTCTGATTTCCGGCTTTTCGAGGCGTCTTTCATCCCTGTCTCCAATCGTTGCTTCCGGTTCCGTCCGGGCGAACTTGCCATCGCCGAAGAGGGCCGTGCAACCAATCTGCTCATCTTGTGTTAGTAGAAAATACAATTTGTGTACACAGAAAAAATGTGCAGTATGCGTTGAGCGATCAAGAGGGGGAGGGACCGTTGACCGGAGCAGGGCAAGAGGCCGTCATCGACTGCCGCAATCTGTGGAAGATTTTCGGGCGACGCGCCGACGAGGCGATGAAGGCCGTTCAGAAACAGGGGCTTGGCAAGATCGAAGTGCGCGATCAGTTCGATTGCGTCGTGGGCGTGCAGGACGCGACCTTCACCGTCGGGCGCGGTGAGATCTTCTGCATCATGGGATTGTCCGGTTCCGGCAAGTCGACGCTGATTCGTCACGTGAACCGGCTGATCGAACCGACCTCGGGCCAGCTTTTCATCGAAGGGCAGGACGTCAACCAGCTTTCGGCGCGCCAGCTGCGCGAGGTGCGGGCAGAAAAGATCGGCATGGTGTTCCAGAACATGGCGCTGATGCCGCACCGGACCGTGCTCGAGAACGTGTCCTTCAGCCAGGAGGTGCGCGGCCATTCCCTGCGCGAACGGCGCGAGAACGCCCTGCGCGCGATCGATGCGGTGGACCTGAATGGCTGGGACCAGAAATACCCTGACGAGCTGTCCGGCGGCATGCAGCAGCGCGTCGGCCTGGCCCGCGCGATCGCCGCCGACCCGTCGATCCTGCTGATGGACGAACCGTTCTCGGCGCTGGACCCCCTGATCCGCCGCCAGCTGCAGGACAAGTTCATGTCGCTTTCGGCCGAGATGAAAAAGACCACGCTTTTCATCACGCACGATCTCGACGAAGCGATCCGCATCGGCCACCGCATCGCCATCATGAAGGATGGCGCGCTGGTGCAGGTGGGCACGCCCGAGGATATCGTCACCAACCCGGCCGACGACTACGTTGCCGATTTCGTGGCCGGCATCTCCAAGCTCGAACTCATCTCGGCCGGCAAGATCATGGAGCCCGTGGCCGTCTTCGAGAAACGCGAAGGCCCCGTGGACCTCAGCACGTGGCCCGAGGCGCACCCGGATCATTCCCTGGATGATCTGGTCAACCTTTCCATCGCCACCCAGCACCCGGTGGTCGTGAAAGCCAACGGCCACCCGATCGGCATCGTCACCAAGAACGCCCTGCTGCGCGGCATCAAGGGCGAAGTCGATGTCATGAACACCGCGGCGGAGTGAGGAACAGGACCATGGCAGAAACGCAATTCAGCATTCTCGACCCGTTTTCCTCGGTTGATCTGGGGCTCGCGCAATCGGCGGACGGCGTCAAGCAGTGGGCGATCGACAACAGGGGCGTCATCCAGCCGATCAAGAACTTCTTCAACGACATGATCGTCGGCATCGACACGGCGCTCAACGCTGTGCCGCCGATGATCATGCTGCTGATCATGGTGCTGATCGCGTGGCAGGCGGGGGGGCGCCGCGTCGCCATCCTGGTCGCGGTCTGCATGTTCGCGCTGGGTTTCCTGTCGCCCAACGCCTGGGGGCTGGCCATGACGACACTGGCCATCGTCATCTCGGCCGTGATCCTGTGCTTCATCATCGGCCTGCCGCTCGGCATCCTGGCCGGCAAGAACGACCGCTTCGAAGCCGGCATCCGCCCCGTTCTGGACACGATGCAGACCATCCCCGCCTTCGTCTACCTGGTGCCCGTGGTCATGCTCATAGGCATCGGCAACGTCTCGGGCGTGATCGTCACGATCATTTTCGCCCTGCCGCCGCTGATCCGCCTGACTTCGCTGGGCATTCGTGGCGTGAACCCGTCGGTGGTCGAGGCCGCGCGGGCCTTCGGGGCCAATCCGCGGCAGATCCTGTTCAAGGTCGAACTGCCGCTGGCGACTCCGACGATCCTGGCCGGTGTGAACCAGACCATCATGCTGTCGCTGTCGATGGTGGTGATCGCCTCGATGATCTCGGTCAAGGGCCTGGGCAACGAGGTTCTGCGCGCCATGGGCCGGCTGGACGCCGGCAAGGCGCTGGTCGGCGGCCTGGGCATCGTGATCCTCGCCGTCGTTCTAGACCGCATCACCCAGGGCATGGGCCAATCGGGTCGCGAGCGGGGCCACCGGCACTGGTGGCAGGGCGGCCCGGTCGGCGCCGTGCTCCGCCTGGCCGGAAAAAACTGATCCGCAACTTTCATCTGAACCCCGAGGGAGGAAACCACATGTTCAGAAAATCCGCACTGGCCATCCTGGCCGCCACAACCATCCTTGCCGGGCCGGCGCTGGCTTCGGAGAAACCCGGCGAGGGCGTTACCGTGCGCCCGGTCATGGCGCCGGCGCTGGAAGAGTATTTCCAGCACCGCATCCTGTTCCGCGCCCTGACCGATCTGGGCTACGAAGTGGCCGAGCCGCAGGAAGTGGAATACCAGACCATCCACCTGGCGCTTGGCACCGGGGATGGCGATTTCACCGCCGTCCATTGGGACAAGCTGCACCACACCTTCTTCGAGGAATCCGGTGGTGACGCCGTTCTGGAAAAGGTCGGCATGCTGATCGAAGGCGCGCTGCAGGGCTATCTGGTCAACAAGGCCGCCTATGACGCCGGCATCCAGAACCTCGGTGACCTGAAAGATCCGGAAAAGGCCGCGATGTTCGATGCCGACGGCGACGGCAAGGCCGACCTGGCAGGCTGCGCGCCGGGTTGGGGCTGCGAACGCGTGATCGAACACCAACTGACCGAGTACGAACTGCGCGACACCATCGCCCACAACCAGGGCGCCTACAACGCCATCATCGCGGACACCATCGCCCGCAACGAGGCGGGCGAGAACATCCTCTACTACACCTGGACCCCGTACTGGGTCTCGGGTGCTCTGGTTCCTGGCAAGGACGTGGAATGGCTGTCCGTTCCCTATTCGTCGCTGCCCGACGGGGCAACGGCGGAAACCACCTTCAACGGCAAGGACCTCGGCTTTGCGGTTGACGGCATCCGCGTCGTCGCCACGGACGAGTTCCTGGCGGCCAACCCCGCCGCGGCCAAGCTGTTCGAAGTCGCGAGCATCAGCATCAACGACATCTCTTCGCAGAACAAGCTGATCTCCGAAGGGCAGGACAGCTCGGACGCGATCGACGGTCACGTGGACCAGTGGATCGAGGCCAACCGCGCCACCTATGACGGCTGGCTGGAAGCGGCCCGCGCAGCGGCCCAGTAACAACCGCGTCTTGATTGCCAATGGGCTGCACGGGGCTTCCCGTGCAGCCCGCCTTTTTTGCCCGAACATTGCGGTCGAGCCATGACGGAAACCAAGCACTTCGTCTTTCTGCTGATCGAGGAATTCTCGCACCTGGCCTTTTCCTGCGCAGTCGAACCGCTGCGCATCGCCAATCTGGTGAGCGGCCGGGATCTGTACCGTTGGTCCTTCGCCTCCGAGAATGGCGAGACTGCGATCTGCTCGAACGGCTCCGTGACGCTGGTGCATTCCGGGCTCGACGAAATCCCCAGATGCGACCAGCTGTTCGCGCTATCGGGCATCCACATGCGCAACCACGTCACGCGGCCGCTTCTGGCGGCGCTTCGCCGGGAAAAGGCGCGCGGAACCCGGGTAGGGGCGTTGTGCTCGGGCGCCTGGGTGCTGGCCGAGGCCGGGTTCCTGGACGGGATGCAGGCCGCGATCCACTGGGAATACCATGACAGCTTCATGGAGAAATTTCCCGAAGTGAACCTGGTGCGCAGCGTGTTCGTCGCGGACGAGAAACACATGACCGCCTCAGGCGGGACGGCCACCGCGGATCTGATGCTGCACCTGATCGAGCGTGATCACGGCTATGATCTCTCCGTCGCCGTCGCTGACCAGATGGTCTACAACGCCGTGCGCAACGCCACCGCAGAGCAGCGCGTGTCGCTGCAATCGCGCAACGGCATGCGCAACCCGCACATGGCCAAGGCGATTCAGCGGATGCATGACGCGATCGAACACCCTGTATCTCCGACCGAAATCGCCTCGGAGATCGGGATTTCGACGCGCCAGTTGGAACGGCTTTTCGGCAAGTACCTGAACACCTCGCCCAAGAAATACTTCATGGAGATGCGGCTGGAACGCGCCCGCAATCTGCTGATCCAGACCGAAGCCTCGGTCACCGACGTTGCCATGGCCTGCGGCTTCGAAAGCCCCGGTCACTTCACCCGGGTCTATCGCGCCAGTTTTGGCGTGACGCCGGCCCTGCAGCGCAGCCGGATCACCTAGCTGCTCATGGACACCACGCCGAAGACCCGCTCGACGAACCAGAACCCCGCGATGCCGCCAATCGCATAGGCCAGGCACAGCGCCACTGCCGAGCCGGGCGAACGGATCAGGCCACGCAGCCGCGGAGCGATCAGGCCAAGCACGTAAAAGACGGCAAGTGCAGCCGCGATGAATGCCAGCTGCCCGATCTCGACCCCCACGTTGAACGAGAACAGCGCCATGGGAATGTCAGTATCGGGCAGCCCGATTTCGCTCAACGCGCCGGCAAATCCAAAGCCGTGCAACAACCCGAAAGCGAATGACACCGTCCAGGGGTAAAGCTCGGCAAGTCTTTCCGGCCTTTCGCTCCTCTGGACCAGTTCGGAGGCCAAGAACATGATCGACAGCGCGATCACCGCTTCGACAGGCGGCCCGGGCAGGGTAAGCCACCCGAGGGTCGCAAACGCCATGGTGATGCTGTGCGCGACGGTGAACGCCGTGACGGCCCACAGCAGCCGCCAGCCATCGCGGATGAGCAGCAGCATCGCGAAAACGAATAGCAGGTGATCGATGCCGCCGAGAATGTGTTCGACCCCAAGGGGCAGATAGGTGCCGATCACGTCGATCGTTGACGGATCGTGGGGGATAACGAATCCGGTGTCATCCGGGGTCAGGCGCCGGGTCTGCGCCGCGCCCGGTTCCAGCTCGTACCGGACCAGAACGTCGGTCTGCGTGGCTTCGAGGCCGCGAATGCGGACCTCGCCGCCGCGCAGCCCCCGGTCGCACCGGATCGTCCACTGCGCCACCCAGGCGGCGCCATCGAAGGTCGGCACCGGTTCCCGCGCCGCGTCGCAGCCTTGCGGCAACTCGGCCTCGATCGCCATCGGCTTTCCCGCGACTGCGGGTTTGCGCCACAACACTTGAAATGTGTCTGCCCCGGCGGGTTTGATTTCCAGATACCCCGGCTGCAGCGCATGGGCCAGGACCTGCCCCGAGAACACGACTGCCGCGAGCAGCGGAAGGAGAAATAGAAGGCGCTTCATTGATCAACCCCGTGGCGAACGCTAGCTGCCCGGAGCGGCGAGTTCGGGAAGCTCGACCTGGTAGCTTCCGCGCAGCTGATCGAACCGCCGTTCGGCCAGTTCGTCCGCCTTGGATTGCCGCCATTCCGCTTCGACGGCCGCCTGAACGGCCTCGAATTCCGGGGCAGGGGGAACATCGACCTCGACCAGCCGGACCGCGTGAACACCGTATCCCGAGGCGACGGGGCCCATCCACGCGCCGGGCTCGGCGTCGACCAACGCCGCAAAGAAACCCCGGCCAAAGGTGCCGTCGATCTCGGGCTCGCGGGCGTCATCCACGGACACTGGCAGCATGGTTGACCGTGAAACCGAGGCGGGGTCCGTCCCGTCCTCCAGCCTCTCGACGGCGCCAAGAACGGCTTCCGCTGTCGCCGTTTCGCCAAGATAGACCTGCTCGAAAGACATCCGGGGCGCGGCGGTGAAGCGTTGAATGTTGTCCTGGAAATACGCCCTGAGTTCCTCTTCGGTCGGCGCCGGGGAAGTGGCGATCGAGTCGATCAGGAATTCCATCTTCTGCGCCAGCCGGCGGCGAATCACGGTATCGTTCTGATCCATCGACAGCTTCATCGCCTCGCGCACCAGGATCTCTTCCTTCACGTAAGAGTCGACGATCCCGGCCAGCTCCGCGCTGGTCGGCGGCCGCCGCCAAGTGCTTTCGAACTGGTTGGCCAGCATCTGCACCGCGGCCTCGCTGATGACGATGCGGTCAGGATCGCTCTGATCGGGTCGCGTGGCGTAGTAGAGCGCGAACACCAGCCCACCGATCGCAACGAAATGAACGAGCGGTTCGCGAAGGATGCGAACAATCCAGGTCATGGCTTCACCTCGCCGTTGGACTTGCGGAACACCTGGGATCAGCCGGCCGGCGTATACCAGATCGGAGAGGTGTAGGCCCGCTCCTGTCCGGTCTTTTCCGCCTCTTCCGGGATTTCGACGCCAAAGCGCAGCGCATCATAGACCACCCAGCGCGGTGTCGGGATCTCCAGCACGCGGGCATAGTAGAACGCCTTCTGCGACGCGTCGAAATCCGGATCGGTCCAGATCGTCGCCAATTCTGATGCCCCGATGGTGTTGGTCCAGGTCGCGGCTTCCAGGTCGACCGTGTTGCCGACCGGCGGCAGCTTGCCTTCGGCGTCCGGTTCGCGCCCATCCGACCAGGCGACGTCATAGACCCTTTCCTGCGTCTCGCCATTTGCGTCCATCCAGCCCTTGACGATCTGGATGCGGTCCAGGTTCGCCCCGATCGGATCGCGCAGCGCGTAAACCATGAAGGTCGGCGCGTCGCCGGTGGGTTGCGTCAGGTCGCCGCCCATCGGCACACCCTTTTCGTAGCCGGCGAAGGCGGGGTTGCGCGACCGCAGGTCGTCATCGGTGAATTCCCAGCCGCCGAAGAACCGCACCATCATGCGCGGACCGGTGGTGGCATAAGTCTCCTTGCGCTCCATCGCGTCGAACAGCGCCTCTCGGGTGTTTTCGGTGGCCCAGACCGCAGCGCGGCCCGAGGCGGTCAACTCGTACCCCTCGAATGCCCCGATCTCGGTCTTGGTGAACGGGTGGTGCATCCGGGTCGGCGACGGTTCGGCGCTGGGCGCCTTGGAAAAGAAGTTCTCCTCTTCGATGGCCGACAGCGAGTTGTGCGCGTCGGTCGAGCCCACCTGTCCGAACTTGTAGGGGTTGGTGCCCAGCTTGCTTTCCAGCTGCAGCCCCATCAGCAGGGCCGAACGGGCGTATTCGTGCTTCAGCATCTCGGGAGTCTTGGCCTCGGTCAAGTCAAGGTTGCCGGCATCCCAGGTCTCGTAGTCGGCGAATTCGTCATCCGGCGACAGGAAGGGGTGCGCCTCGCCATCGCCCTTGATCTGGGTGGTTTCATACAGCGGCTCCCACTTGGCGCGCAGCTGGACATAGTTCTCGTCCACCGGCTTGCCGGTATACTGCGCATCGAAGGGGAACATCAGGCCGTTCGACAGGTTGCCGTTATGCGCGATCGCCAGCGCCTGCCCGCCGGTGCCGCTTTCGTACTTGTCGAGCCAGGCATACAGGTCCAGCGGATCGGTCGAGCCGATCGGCGGTTGCGTCACCATCGGCACCACCTGCCGGGCGCGGAAAGCGCCATCGCGCAGGATCACGTTGCGGTGCAGGTTGTTGCCTTTGACGAGCGAGGTCCACTCGAAGCCGATGAAGGCAGTGAAGTTTCCGGGATCGTTGTACTTTTCCGCGGCGTCGATCACGCTCTGCCAGACCGAGTCATAGGCCGGCGAACCGGGCGCATAATCCGCGACTAGCTTGGGGTCGAGCGTGCCTTGCGAAAAGTTGGTGATCAGGTCCAGCGCGGCATTGGCGGATTCCTCGCCGCCCGCCTGCAGCCCCTCGTACCAGCGTTTGCCCTGTTCGGTCGCCAGGATGTTCGGCGCGCCCTTGGCCAGATCGGTGGCAAACCCCATCATGTCGGAATGGTCCGTCACCACCAGGAAATCCAGCGGACGCGCCAGGCGAACCGGCAGGCCGGTGGCCGACACCACCTCTTCGCCACGGTTGAAGCGATAGGCCTCTTCCAGCCCCAGCGTGTTGCCGAAAAGGCCGGCGTCGGGCGACAGGGCCGTGTGCAGATGGGTGTCGCCCCAGTAGACGTTGCTGGGAAAGTCGCGCTTGGCATAGGGGGAATAGGTCTTGCCCTTGTAGACGCCTTCCAGGGATTCAACCGAAGGCACGTACTGAGCCGAAGCGACGGAAGCCGCGAAAATTGCGCTCCCTGCAATGGATGCAAATTTCATGACTGAATTCCTTTCAACGTTTCCAACTGCGAACAACGCTGGTGGAAGCCTAGCACCCGAAGGAAGGATTCCAACATTAAGTTGATGATTTCGGGCTGATTCCGACGGTGTTTGTCGTCGGTGGACAAAATCTCGGCGGCGGCGGGCGCTTTGTGACGCCCGGGTCCATGATGCGTCAATTAATCATATTCGTAATATTGAATATTAAGGCGAGGGCACGTATATGTCGGTCATGACCAACACCTGTCTTGGTCAATATCAAAGGAGTTACCGATCATGTCCCTCGACCGCGCCGTCATGATGTTTGCAGGATTTATGGTCTTGCTGAGCGTGCTGCTGACGATTTTCGTTTCGCCTCTTTGGATGTGGTTCACCGTGTTCATCGGAGTGAACCTGATCCAGTCCTCGGTCACCGGGTTCTGCCCGGCGGCGATCGTCTTCAAGAAACTCGGTTTCAAAAGCGGTACCGCGTTCTGATCCCCGCGCCCCCTGTCGCCGCGCAAGCCACGCCCTGCGGCAGGGGCCACGCCTTGATGCCCCTCCAATCAGTCGAGTTCAGGACATGAAACAGTCATTCTTCGGTGCCCTATGCCTTGCGGTCATTCCCTGCATCGCCTTCCCGGCAGACCTTCATCCCGTTCAGGTCAGCTCCATTCCAGAATGGAAGGCCGTGTTCGGTCAGATCGAGGCGCGCGATCAGGTCGCCGCGCGTTCCCGACTTGGTGGGACGATCACGGAACTGACGGTAAGCGAAGGGGATACAGTCACCAGCGGTCAGCAGATCGGCCTGGTCGAAGACGAAAAGCTACTGTTCCAGATCCAGACCTTCAACGGGCGCATCGAAGCCCAGACCGCGCAACTGGACAACGCCCGCGCCGAGTTGAAGCGCGGCGAGGAGCTGTTCCAGCGCGGCGTGATGTCCAGCCAGCAGGTTGACCTGCTGCGAACGAATGTCAACGTGCTGGAAAACCAGATCGCGGCCACCCGGGCCGAAAAACAGGTCATGGAGCAGCGCAGCCTCGAGGGCGCCGTCCTTGCGCCCGTGGATGGGGTCGTGCTCAGGGTGCCGCTGACCGCAGGATCGGTCGTCCTGCCCGGCGAGGAAGTGGCCCGGATCGGCGGTGGCGGCCTGTTCCTGCGCCTGTCCGTCCCTGAGCGGCACGCCGCGCTGCTTGGCGACGGCGACGAAATCCGCATCGAGTGGGATGGCCGCAGCTTCGCGGGTCGCATCGCCAAACTCTATCCCGAAATCCAGAATGGCCGGGTGACCGCCGATGTCGAAGTCGCCGACCTGCAAAGCCGTTTCGTCAATGCTCGCGTTCTGGTTCGTCTGCCGGTCGGGGAAAAGCCCGGCATCCTGGTGCCCGAGGCGGCGGTTGCCAGCCGCCGGGGGCTCGATTTCGTGCGCCTGCAACTGGACGGGGCCGAAACGGTCGAGCGTACCGTCGTCACCGGCCGCAGGCTGGAACGCGACGGCGAACCGATGATCGAGGTTCTGAGCGGCCTTTCGCAAGGCAACGTCGTGGTGACCGGACATGAGTGACAACCAGAACGTGCCGCTCGGGATCGCCGGCGGGCTGACCCGAACCTTCATCCAGTCGGCTTTGACGCCGCTGATGGTCATCGTGGCCCTCGTGATGGGATTGGTCGCGCTGGGCGCGCTGCCGCGCGAGGAAGAGCCGCAGATTTCCGTCCCGATGGTCGACATCCACGTCCGGGCGCCGGGGCTCAAGGCCGAAGACGCGGTCAAGCTGATCACCGAGCCGCTGGAAACCATCGTCAAGGGCATCAACGACGTCGAACACATCTATTCGACCACCCACGACGATTACGTGCTCGTCTCCGCGCGCTTTCTGGTGGGAACCTCCGCCGACACGGCCATCCTGCGAGTCCATGACAAGGTGCGCGCCAATCTCGACCGCATTCCGGTCGGCATCCAGGACCCGCTGATCGTCGGGCGCGGCATCGACGACGTGGCGATCCTGACGCTGACGCTCACCTCCTCCGAAAACGGCGGCGACACGTCCAGCGACCTGACCCGCATCGCGCGCGAACTGCAGGTGGAACTGGCCAAGATCCAGGATGTGGGGCTGACCTACATCGTGGGCGAGGCGCCCGACGCCATCCGGATCGCGCCGGATCCCGACAGGCTGGCGCTTTACGGCGTGACGCTGCAACAGCTGGCGCACAAGGTTCAGGCCGCAAACCGGGCTTTCCCGACGGGTATCCTGCGCGACGGCGGCGAGCAGATCGGGTTGGTCGCCGGGCAGACCCTGCAGGCGCCGGAAGAGATTGCGAACCTCCTGCTGACGACCCGCGACAACCGCCCGGTCTATGTCCGCGATGTTGCCGATGTCAGCTATGTGCCCGACACCTCGGACCGCATCGTCGCCAACGTAACCCGCGGCGAAGATGGCGAGATCGTCCGCACCACCGCCGTCACCCTGGCGCTGGCCAAGCGGGCAGGGGCCAACGCGGTCGTCGTGGGCGAAGAGATCCTGCACCGCGTCCACCAGTTGGAAGGCGACCTGATCCCCGAAACGGTTCATGTCGAGGTCACCCGCGACTATGGCGAGACGGCGAATGAAAAGGCCAACGAACTGCTGTTCCACCTCGGTCTGGCGACGGTTTCCATCGTGGGCCTCGTGCTGATCGCCATTGGCTGGCGCGAAAGCATCGTGGTCGCCATCGTCATCCCCGTGACCATCCTGCTGACGCTGTTTTCGGCCTGGATCATGGGCTACACGCTGAACCGCGTGTCGCTTTTCGCGCTGATCTTTTCCATCGGCATCCTCGTGGACGACGCCATCGTCGTGATCGAGAACATCGCCCGCCACTGGGCGCTGCCGGACAAGGAAACCCGTGTCGCCAAGGCGATCCGCGCCGTTGCCGAAGTGGGCAACCCGACGATCATCGCCACTCTGACGGTCGTGGCGGCGCTGCTGCCCATGCTTTTCGTTTCGGGGATGATGGGCCCCTACATGAGCCCGATACCCGCCAACGCCTCGGCGGCCATGATCTTTTCCTTTTTCGTCGCGGTGATCATCACGCCCTGGCTGATGGTCAAGATCGCGGGAAACGCGCCGGCGCATGCCGGAGAAGGCGAGGGCGGCTATCTGGGACGCATCTACCGGTCCGTCGCGCGCCCGCTGCTCAAGACCAAGGCGCGCTCGGGGCTGTTCCTGGCGGTGACGGTGGCGCTGTCCTTCGGCTCGCTGGGCCTGATCTACACCAAGGACGTGACGGTCAAGCTGCTGCCGTTCGACAACAAGTCCGAACTCGCCGTCGTCATCGACCTGCCCGAGGGTTCTTCGGTCGAGGCGACGGATGCGGTCGCGCAGGACGTGGCACGGGCGGTTCTGGAGCTTCCCGAGGTGATCTCGGTCCAGACCCATGCAGCCGAGGCGGCGCCCTTCAACTTCAACGGGCTGGTGCGCCACTACTACCTGCGGAAATCGGCAAATCTCGGCGATGTCCAGATCAACCTTGCGCCCAAGCATGACCGCGACCGGACCAGCCACGAAATCGCGCTGGACATCCGCGAACGCCTTGCGGACCTGGACGTGCCTGCCGGAACCAGCCTGAAAACGGTCGAACCGCCGCCGGGGCCTCCGGTCCTGTCAACCATGCTGGCCGAAATCTACGGCCCCGACGGCGAGACCCGGCGCGAGGTTGCGGCCAAGGTGCGCGAAGCTTTCGAGGCGGTTCCTTACGTTGTCGATGTGGACGACAGCTTCGGGGTTCAGCCGCGCCGTCTCCGGGCGACTCTCTCGACCGATCAATTGGAATATTTTGGTGTGCAGGAGCAGGACGTGCTGGACACGCTTGCCATCCTCGGAACAACTAACATCGTGGGCTATTCCCATCGCGGCGAAGGGCGCCAGCCATTGCCCATCATGGTCGGGCGAAAAAAATCGGATCGCGTCATGGACGAACGATTCCTGTCCACGCCCGTTCCCGCGAACACCCTGCCGGGCTCGCGCGGGGTGATCGAACTGGGCGATGTGGTCGAGATCACCGAAGAAAGAGCCTCGTTTCCCATATTCCGGCGCAACGGACGCGCGGCCGAGATGGTTCAGGCGGAACTGGCGGGCGAGTTCGAATCCCCGGTCTATGGCATGATGGCTGTTGCCGACCTGATCGAACAGATGGAATGGGACGAGGGGACCAAGCCCGAAATCCGCTACAACGGTCAACCCGAGGATGACGCGCAGCCGACGCTTTTGTGGGATGGCGAATGGGAGGTGACATGGGTCACGTTCCGCGACATGGGCGCGGCCTTTGCTGTGGCGCTGCTCGGGATCTACGCGCTTGTCGTCGCGCAGTTCGGCTCGTTCAAACTGCCGCTTGTGATCCTGACGCCGATCCCGCTGACCTTCATCGGCATCATGCTGGGGCACTGGTGGTGGCACGCGCCGTTCTCGGCACCGTCGATGATCGGTTTCATCGCCCTTGCCGGCATCATCGTGCGCAATTCGATCCTGCTGGTGGACTTCATCCGCCATGCGGATCCGGAAGGGAAGTCCAAGGTGGACATCCTGATCGAGGCCGGCGCGATCCGCTTCAAGCCGATCCTGCTGACGGCGCTGGCGGCGATGATCGGCGCGGTGGTCATCCTGGCCGATCCGATCTTTCAGGGCCTTGCCCTGTCGCTGCTGTTCGGGCTGCTGTCATCCACCCTTCTGACGGTGCTGGTCATCCCGGCGATCTACAGGGTGTTCCGGACCTGACGCGGACAGGAAAATGGCAGGCGCGGGTTCCATCGCGCCTGCCTTGCTCATGCAAATCTCAGGTTCCCGTCAATTCTCGCGGAACGCCCGCGACATGCTGTCGACGATCGGTTTCGCGATATACGAGGCAAAGGTGCGCTCTTCGGTCTGGATCATGATCTCGGCCGGCATCCCGGGCGTCGGGACAAAGCCGCGGACGCGGTCCATTTCCTCGACCGGCAAGGAAATGCGCGCCAGGTACACCTCCTGCGGGATGCCCGAGGACTCTTCCAGCAGCGCGTCCGCCGACACGTAGAAGACCTCGCCGTTCAGAACCGGCGTGGTGCGCTGGTTCAGCGCCACCAGTCGCACCGTGGCCTTCTGCCCGGTGACGACGCTGTCGATGTCGGTTCTCGGGATCTGCGCCTCGATGATCAGCGGAGCATCCGCGGGCAGGATCTCGGCGATCGGCTCGCCGGTTTCGATCACGCCGCCGGTCGTGTAGAAATGCAGCCGGACGACGGTTCCTGTCACGGGCGCGCGCACGACGGCGCGGTCCAGGACGCTGCGCGCCTGGCGGGCCTTTTCACGCACGCTTTCCAGATCGGCCTCGATCAGCCCCAACTCGTCCAATGCCGCCTGCCGGTAGGCCTGGCGCGTTCTGGTGACCTGTTCTTCGTACTTCAGCATCATCTGCGAGATTTCGTCGATCTCGGCCTGCAGCCGCGCCAACTGCCCGTCCGCTTCGGCCTGCACGCGCCGGATCGTGTTCAACTCGCCCTTGCGGACAAGCCCCTTCTCGAACAGCGAGTTCTTGGTGTCGTATTCCTCTTTCAGGATTTCCGAACGCCGGGTCATCGCCTCAAGCTGCGCCGCGAACCCGCTTTCCCGGATCCTCAGCGCCTCCATGTTCCGTTCCAGCAGGGCGATGTCGTTCAGCAGGGTCTTGCGCGACACCTCGAAGGTCAGCTTCTGGGAATCCAGGATGGACGCCACTTCGAAATCGTCCGACGCGGCAAGAAGCTCGGCCGAGAATTCCAGCTTGTCCTCTTCGCCATATTCGGCCAGCAGCCGCTCGGACATGGCCTGCAGACGCATCTTGCGGACGAACAGCTCGCGCTCGTTCGACTCGGCCGAGGTCTGGTCAAGCGTCATCAGGATGTCGCCCGCCTCGACCGCATCACCTTCAGCTACCTGGATTTCCTCGATGATCCCGCCTTCCAGGTGCTGGACGATCTTGTTGCGGCCGGTGGCCACAAAGCTGCCCTGTGCGATGACCGCAGCGGCAAGCGGGGCGCGGAACGACCAGACCCCGAAGCCGCCGAAACAGATCGCCAGCAGGATCAGCCCGATCCAGGCAAGGCGGGTGATCGAGCGGGGGACTTCGGAATACCAGAGTGACGGGTCCGAAGGATGCGTCAGGTTGCTCATTTCAGTTTACCCTGATTATTTCCCGGCAAGTTCTGCTGTTTTCTGGAGCCGTGCAGTTTCTCGAGAACCTGTTCGCGCTGGCCGAACAGCGCCACGCGCCCGTCGGTCAGCAGCATGATCTTGTCGACCGCGCTCAACAGTGTGGGCTTCTGCGTGATCACGATGACGGTGATCTTGCTCTGCTTGGCCTGTTCGATGGCGCGCGCCAGCGCCTTGTCGCCCGCGACGTCGAGGTTCGAGTTGGGCTCGTCCAGGACCACCATCCGCGGGTTGCCGAAGAACGCGCGGGCCAGGGCGATGCGCTGTTTCTGGCCGCCCGACAGCGGAGAGCCATCCGCCGCCACGACGGTCTCGTAGCCCTGCGGCAAGGTGGCGATCATGTTGTGGACATCGGCCAGCACCGCGGCGTCGTGGATCTGTTCGTCCGTGGCGTCCGCGCGCATCCGGCCGATGTTGTCCTTGATGGTGCCGGGGAACAGCTGAACGTCCTGCGGCAGGTAGCCGATGCTTTCGCCGAACTGGCGCGGATCCCAGTTGCGAATGTCCATCAGGTCCAGCCGCACGCTGCCCGAGGTCGGCAGGATCGAACCCACCAGCGTCTTGCCCAGCGTCGTCTTGCCGGCGCCGGAATTGCCGATGATCGCCAGCGTTTCGCCCGGGTTCAGCGAGAAGGTGATGCCGTTCAGCACCACGCGCTTCGTGCCGCCGGGAACATAAAGCAGGCGTTCCACGTCCAAACGCCCTTCGGGGCGGGGCAGGCGCAGCTTTTCGTATTGCAGGGCCGAGGTGGCAAGCAGGTTGCGGATCCGTCCATAGGCGCTGCGCGACAGCAGGAAGGTGTTCCAGCCCTCGATCGAACCTTCGATCGGCGCAAAGGCGCGGCCCGCGATGATCGACGCCGCGATCACCATGCCGCCCGTGATCTCGCCCCGCAGCGCCAGATAGGCGCCCCAGCCCAGAATGCCGATCTGCGTGAACAGGCGCACGGTTCGCGAAATGGCCGCGAAAATGATGTTACGGTCCTGCGCACGGACCTGCCATGTCAGTGACTCGGCCGTGTCGCGGCCCCAGATCCGCACCGCCTCGGGGATCATCGCCAGCGCGTTGATGATCTGGCTGTTGCGGGACATCGAGTCGAGGTGATGGTTCGCCATCGACTGCGCGACGTTGGCCTTCGCAAAGGGCTTGGCGGTCATTTTCTGGTTGACCAGCGCGATGACCATCAGGATCAGGGCGGTCACGACGACGATCATGCCCAGGTCCGGGTGCACCAGGAAGATCATCAGGATGAACATCGGCGCGAACGGCACGTCCAGGAACGAGATCAGCGTTCCCGACACCAGGAACCCGCGCACCTGCTGCAGATCGCCCAGCGTCTGGTATTCCCGCCCGGTGCCGTGCAGCGACGCATGAGCCGCGGCGCTGAGGATGGGCGCGCCCAGCCGCGCGGCGACTTCGACCGCCGTGCGCATCAGCATGAAGCGCCGGATGGCGTCGAAGGCGGACTGGAAGGCGACCGCGCCCAGCACGATGGCGGACAGCATGATCAGCGTGTCCAGCGAACGGCTGGTCAGAACCCGGTCGCTGATCTGGAAAAGGTAGATCGGAATGGCGAGGATCAGCAGGTTTGTGGCGCAGGTGAGGACAAGCACGAAACCCAGGTTGCGCCAGACCGCCCGCTGCGCGGTTTGCAGCAGTTTCTGGAAATCCTCGGGAGGCGTGCGCTTGTGGAAAGGTTGGGGTGGCCCGCCGCCATTACCGCCGCCGCCGCTTGACTTCATCAGCGGCTGGTTGGCCTTGGCCTCGATCGTCGTTCCAAGCCGGTCTCCGGATCCTCCTCGCGCCGAGGGGGTCGCCCGAGCGGTCGGTTCCTGAAGATCATCCGGATCGGGATCGTCGGCCTCGGCCACCCCGTCGCCGTCGTCCTCGCCGTTCGGGTCGGCATCTGGCGGCGGCGTTTCGCGCCGGTGAGTATCGGCGCGAAGATCCTGGGAGTCTTCCGAAGACGCCTGATTCGGTTCGGCATCCGCTTCATCGACCGGCGTTTTCAGGAGGTAAGGTTTGGTGCGGTTCTCGGTATTCGCCGAGGGTTCCGGCTTGGCCGGGCCGGTTTCATCGGACCCCTTGGCACGGTCGTCCTGTGGCGTTTCCGAGGCCGCGCCGGCCGTGCTGCTTTCGACCCGCAACCCATTCCGCAACTTGGAAGAAGCCGTAGATCCAGTTCCATTGGTTTTCGTGGGCTGACGGGTCGTCTGCCCCTCGTCCGTCACTTGCGACTCTTCCGAATCCAAGTCGTCTTTGCTGTGCAAGGGGGCGACGGCTTGTGCGCGTCGCGACGAAAATCCAATCGACATACTTTGACCACCAAAAAACTCGTATCCGAAAGAGTGGCTATTAAGCCAGCATACTCTGCATTCCGTCAACAGTCGTCGACTGATCCAGATCTTCCGGGCCGTACCCCTGCAGACCCGAGCCATTCTGCGCAGCGTCGGGGAGTTGTCCGTCCTCCATGAGGAAGGCAATCGCCTCGTTCACCAATTCGTCTCCGCCGGCTTCGTCTTCGGGCGTGTCCATCAAACTGGCCTGATGCAACAGCAGGTCCGAATACTCCTCGGAATTCGCCATCACCACTGAATCAACACCTAATTTCGTGATGCTGGCCGAGTTCAGCATGGCATTGCTGCCTGCGACGACCGCGGCGGCGTTGGCTCCGCCGCCCAGCAGATGCACGTCGTCCTGATCGCTCAGTTTCGTGATCTGTTCGACGATGTTGACCTGCAGCAGGCTGCCGTCGATCTTGAGAACGCGCATCTGTTCCATGCCGGCGAACATCGGATCGCTCAACAATGCTTGCTCCAGCGCCTCATTGTCCATTTTTTGGTAGGAAAGCGCGTCGGTGAGGTTCGCAGAGGGAACGTCATGCGTGTCCTGACCCATGGTCTTCACGCTTGCCTGGTTCATCAGCAGGTTGTTGTCCGATGCGTCTGCCGCTCCGCCATACGAGCCCATGCCGGACAGCACGTCGTCGTCCATCAGCGCCAGCGTCTGGAAGATCATGTCGATCGAAATCATGTTCCCGCCGATCAGGATCAGGTCGTAGTAGCTGCCGAGCTGAAGGATCGTGTTGCTGTTGAACAGATCGTTGTCACCAAGCGCGAAATAGGACGAAGACGCCGAGATTTCGGTGCTGATGTGATCGATGTCCGTCGCGTCGATGATCTGCTTGATGAAGTTGGTGACCACGAGGTCGCCCTGGATCCAGTCGACCGTCAGGAAAGACGGTTGGTCGGTGGCGTCGTCCTCGTCCGAAGGTATCCAGGTCGCCGGGTTGGACACGGTCTCGATGTTCGACACCTGGTAGACATCCGTGCCGGAACCTTTGCCGCCCTGGCCGCCCTGATCGCGGTCCGACACGATCGCCACCTGGCTGATCATCGTCAGGCTGATCGACTTGCCGCCGAGCGCGATGTAGGGCGCGTCAACCCAGCCGATCTGGATGTTGGCTTCGTTGATCGCCAGGTTTCCACCGACGATCACGGTATGCCCGTCCTCGAATTCCTCGTCTTTCGACCGGTCCCACTCGGCCGGCAGGTCTTTTTCCGTCAGGCCGTCCGCGTCTTCTTCTTCCTCGGCCGGCTTGTGGTAGTGCGGCAGAAGATCGTCCCACGTGGGCATTTCCTCGACATATTCGCCGTTCACGATGATGCCGACCGCGTCTTCGCCGTGGAAGCGGTGAACCACGAGTCCCTCGATGTCCGAGCTGTACTCCGCCTTCATCGCTTCGGCGATGGCTTCGACGTTGCTGACCGACAGGAAGCTTTCGATGCTCCAGCCCGGAACGGCCAGCGCATGCATCGCCTCGGCATGGTTGAACAAGGCCTCGGCCTTCGCGATCATCTCGCCGGTGTCGCGGAAGTCGCCCGTGCCAAGCGTGTCGTTGTCGCTCATGTAGATGTACTGCGCCGTGAAGGTCACGGCCGAACCCTGGTACTCGTTATCCGGCTCAGGATTCTCGGCCATCATGATGAGGCGCGCCGCTGCATCATTTCCGGCTAGCAGCACGTCCTGGGGAGCCGGGGCGTCCGAACCGCCATTCTGCGTCTCCACCGGTCCTTCGATGATGCCGGGGCCCAAATCCGGAGGTGCGATCTCGGAAGGGGGCAGTTCCTTGAATTTGTAGTCGAGAGGCTTGTAGTTGCCCGGGTCGGGCTCAAGATCAACGTGGACCTTGATCCTGATCGGATCATCCAGCCCGTCAATTTCGGCCTGGCGTCTCAGCGCCGTGAATTCCTCGTACTGGTCGCGGAGCCTGGCCTGTTCAATCGTTAGGTCAAAAACACCAATGAAATGGGCAATCTGTTCGGAAATGCTGTCAAGTGCCATGTCAGTTTTCCTTATCGCCCATCCCGGCAGCAAATTTCCGGAACCGGGCTATGCTGTGCCGGGGCCACATTGTGGCCCCGGCGTTTCTCGTTGAAAGTACTTAGACTTCGGTGTCGTCGCTCGAGTAGGCCGAGCTCATGTTGCCGCCAACCATGGTGGTATCGACCGAGTTGCCGAGCACGTTCGCGCCCATCACGATCGACTGGTTGAAGGCCGCCGTATCGACCACAGCAGCTGCCGAGGCGTAGGATTCGCCGTTCACGACATCGTCGCCGGCTCCCGAGCCCCACTGACCGCCGAAGCCGCCAGATCCGCCGGCACCCGAGTTGGCGCCCATTGCGTCGCCACCGGTGTTGCCGCCACCAAAGGTGTCGCCGTTACCGGTTGCACTGGCCACCGAGTTTCCGCTGGTTCCAGCAGTCGCCCAGTTGTCGCCGGTGCCGCCGCCGCCGCCGCCGTTGGCTGCGCCAGCAGCGTTGACAGCGCCATTCGCAGTGGCGTCGTTGTCGCTCATGGCTGCGCCACCGTATCCGGCGATCGCGTCGGCAAGGCTGTCCGCCCAACCGTCAGAGTCGGCGTCCGCGTCGTTGTCGGTTCCGCCGCCGCCGCCGGCATTGTTGTCCGCGTCGACCGAACCTGCGCCGTTGCCTGCAGAGTTCGCAGTCGCCGTGTCGCTGGTCGCGTCACCGCCGGTGCCGTCGGTTGCAGAGTTGGACGTGGCCGGTCCGTTGGCAGTGCCATTGGCGGTGTTGTTGCCGCCTGCGCCGCCGGTGGCGTCAGGATCCTGGGCCGAGTTGGCCGCACCATTGACTGTGGTGTCCTGATCGTTGTCCGCGTCGCCAGCGGTCTGATCGCCAACGCCTTGGGCATCGACATCGCTGTCAGCGGCGCCGCCGTTGCCGTTTCCACCATCGCCACCAGCGTCCGCGGTGTTGTTGCCGGCAGTGCCTGCGCTGTTGTCACCGTCGTTCGTCTCGTGGGAAGGATCTTCGGTTTCGGCTTCTTCTCCGCCGCCCAGGATCTCCTGGTTCAACGCTGCGATTGCCGCTTCAACCAGACCTGCGAAGCCATGGCCGCCGTTACCGCCAGCACCGTCAGCAGTACTTCCGGCTGCGCCTGCACCCAGACCCAGTCCGAGGTTCGAGCCGCCAGCTGCGCCGCCGAGGTTGCCGCCGTCGCTGTCGTTTGCGGTCACGCCCAGAGCACCGGCGTTGCCGTTGCCGCCGTCTGCGCCTTTGGCGTCAGAGTCGTTGTCGACGTCGGTTTCAGCTTCGGTTTTCGAATCCGAGTCGTTCTCGCCGCCTTTGGCTTCGCTGTCAGCTTCCGAACCGGACAGGCCGAGACCCAGGCCAAGACCAATCGAAACTGCCGCACCGCCGTCACCGGCGTCGCCGTCAGCATCCGCGTCGGACTTCGACTCGTTCTCGCTCTTCGCATCGGCGTCTGCGTCGCCGCCGTCGCCGCCGTCGCTGTCACCATCGGCATGCGCGCCGTTCAGGCCAAAGCCCAGGCTTGCATTGTGCGCGCCGCCGCCGTCGCCGGCGTTGCCGCCCTTGGCGTCGGCATCCGCATCACCGGTGTCGTCGCTCTTCGCTTCGACGTCTCCGCCTTCAACGTCGGCTTTTGCATCACCAGCATAGGTCGTGCCGCCGTAGCCAGAGTTGCCGCCGTCCTGTTCGGACTTGATGCCTTCTTCAGCATAGGCGTAGCCGCCCGTCGCGTTGCCGCTCTGCGAGAACGATCCGTCGTTCGAGACCTTGGCGTCTTCAAGATAGTCATCGTCGCTCAAGTGGGCATACTGGGCATTGATCGACGAGAAGTCGTTGCCAGCGCCATTCTGCGAAACGTTCAGATTCAGGTCATCGCCGGGATCATAGTCAACATCGCGGCCTGCGCCGACTGCCGTGCCGACATCAGAATTATCGATATCGATGATGTCGTCGTCGCGCGGAATCCACTCGCCGCCGCCAAAGTCGATATTGATGTTGTTGGCGTTGTTGTTGGTGTTGTCGTCGTCACCGCCGTTGGTGTTGGCATTGGCGACAACCGTGTCCTGGTCCTGATCTTGTTTCTGGGCCTGTTTCTGATCCTGGGCTTGATCCTGGCCCTGTTCCTGGCCCTGTTCCTGGCCTTGCTCGGCACCGGACTCGGAAGCGGCCGCGGCTGCTGCCTTGGCGTCAGCGTCAGCCGCGTTGGTATTATCCAGATCCTGCTGCTGCTGCTGCTCTTGGTTGTCGATATCAGCTTCAATTTCCGCACCAGGAATGATGACGGTGCTGTCGACTTCGACAGATTCAATATCCACGTTCACTTCATCAACAGGGACGAAAAGGTTGTTGTTTCTTTGTGACATCTCAGTAATCCATTCATTTCGCCTGACTGCCACTCTATCTACAAGGCAGTATGAGGCGTGGTTTCAGATGATTTGGGATTTACGATGTGTGGCCAGACACGGCCGTACTCGTACACTCGTACCCAGCGGCACTCGCAAAACTTACATGTCTTGAGGTTCGTTCAGCGCTTCACCTCCCCCCTCCGGCCAAGCCGGGAAACCATGTACGAGGCGAATCGCGAAATATGCTGGCTACTCGTACACACGGTTAACAAAAAACTTCTCAACGAAGCCGGATCATCGTGGCAAGGAGGTGGCACGGTGCATAGCTGGACAAACGATGTAGGGTGGTTATCTAGCTGAAAAGAAGTGAAATTATTGCTCGATTGATGCCTGGTGTGGTTTTCGCCCTGCCCAAGAATCGCCACATATAGGCCAGAGAAGAGCCGCAAATTTCGAAACCAGACACAATGGTCAGGCTTTTTGGCGATTTGTGCATGGAATCTAGAACTAACGGTTAATAATCCGTTAATCGCTTGAATCGGACCGGCAACCGTCTATTGATGGATTCAGAACTTTCAGCTATGTTGGAACGCACAATATTTGAACGATCCAATATAAAAACGCAGTAAGTTCGGGGCGGTGGTTCTTCTTGTTTTGGCCCCGCCGTTATGTGGTTAAGATTCTCATCCGGAGGAGCCAATGAGCCTCCCGTTAACTAGTGAAATTACAGATCAATCGACTGAGCCAAGCGGCATGTCGGTGTTGTTCCTGGGAAAGGAACTGTTCTTTTCCAACCAGACCCTCAGAAGCGTTCAGTCCGAATTCGGAGTCGAGGCGCAGCGCCACGAGACTCTGGAGCAGGCGATGAACAGCTTCGACGGCGCCGTGCCGGATTTGCAGATGCTTGTCGTGGATCAGCTGCTGCAGGATGACCTGCTCAGCAGGCCCGAGCAGTATCTCGAGGCGGCCGGGTCGGGCTGCATCGCCTTCGCCTACCGCAAGGAAGACGCCGCGCGCTCTCTTTTCATGCACTGGGATCGCAAGCGGCACGGCGATATCGGCTATCTGCCGATGAACGTCGCGCCCGACGTCTGGCGGTCCATCCTGCGCCTGCTGCTGCATGACGAGCTTTTCCTGCCGACGATCTTCGTCGATTCCCTGGAAAGCGCGAATGGCGATGGCGTGGCCAGCCCCGCCCGCAAAAACGGCATCTCCGTAGCGGGCCCCGGGGACGGCAACAAGAAGCTCTACGAGCAGTTGACCCGCCGGGAAAAGCAGGTGCTGCGCCTGGTGTCCCACGGCGAAAGCAACAAGATCATCGCGTCAAAGCTCGGCATCACCGAACACACGGTCAAGCTGCACATGCACAATGTCGTCGGCAAGATCGGAGTCAGCAACCGAACCGCCGCCGCCCATTTCTATCACGAGGTGGCGCCGAGGGACTCGCGCCAGGGCTCCGTTGAATAGCGGCCCCGAGACACGGTTCGACCGCCTGATCCTGCTGGTCGGGCGGTTGAACTACATGTGGACGAACACCGAAAGCCTGCTGATCCACCTGATCGCCGGGCTGAGCGGCACCAACAAGGATGTCGCGGTCATCACCTTCCTGACGCTGAACACCACCCGCGCCCGCATCGATCTGGTCGAGAGGCTGGCAAAGATGGAAGGGCGCGACCCGGAGGTGCGCGACCTCATACTCGAACAGACGCAGCGGCTGGCCAAGCTGTCGGGGATCCGCAACAAGTACAATCACTGCATCTACTCCTTCGATCCGGACAGCGGCGCGCCCAAGACGATCCTGATGCGCATCGCAGACCGCAAGACGGACATCAAGCTGGGGCGCTCCGATACGGTGGACGAGGAAGCGATGGTGCAGATCGAAAAGGTCCTGACGCAACTGACGACCGCGAACCGCGACATCTGGCAGTTGATCGGCAAGCTTGGCTATCCGACCTGAAAGGCCCGACGTACTGTCCCGGCCCCAGCAATAGAAAACGCCCCATGTTTCGGCATGGGGCGTTTCCGGTTCGTGACATTCATTCTGCCGGAGTGGTGGCCTCGTCCAGCGGCTCCGGCTCGGGGTCCTTGCCGCCGCCGCCCTTGATCCACTCCCTGAACCCTTGCATCACCGCATAGAGCACCGGCACCAGAATCACGCCGAACAGCGTCGCCGCCAGCATCCCGCCGAACACCGCGAAGCCGATGGCCTTCTGGCTTGCGGCCCCGGCGCCGCTGGCCAGCATCAGGGGGACCACGCCCAGCAGGAAGGACAGCGCCGTCATCATCACCGCGCGGAAACGCTGATGTGCCGCCTCTGCCGCGGCATCGCGGATCGAAAGACCCTTGGCCCGCTGCTCCATGGCGAATTCGACGATCAGAATGCCGTTCTTCGAGGCAAGCCCGACCAGCATGATCATCCCGATCTGCGTATATAGGTTTATGTCGCTCCCCACGATTGCCACAGCCGTCACCGCCCCGAACAGGGCGACGATGACCGACAGCAGGATCGAGACCGGCATCGTCCAGCTTTCGTACTGGCCGACCAGGAACAGGTACCCGAACAGGATCGCCAGCCCCAGGATCAGCAACACCAGGTTGCCCGACGCCAGCTGCTGCTGCGCCGTGCCGGTCCATTCGAAGGCATAGCCCGGGGGCAGGGCGGTCGCGGATTCCTCGGTCATCACCTGGATCGCGTCGCCCGTGGACAGTCCCTCGGCCGGAACCGCCGTCACCGTGGCCGAACGGAACAGGTTGTGCCGCTTCAGCAGCACCGGGCCCAGCACGTTCTCGACATCGACCAGCGTGCCCAGCGGCACCATCTCGCCCTTGGTCGAGCGCACCCACAGGTTTGCGATGTCGTCGACCTTGTCGCGATACGACCCCTCGGCCTGGATCATCACCCGGTAGACCCGGCCGAACAGGTTGAAGTCGTTCACGTAGTACGATCCCAGCTGCGCCTGCATGGTCTGGAAGATCTCGGCCACCGAGACCTCCAGCGTCTTGGCCTTCTCCCGGTCGAGATCGACGAAGATCTGCGGCACGTTCGCCCGGAAGGTGGTGTAGGACTGCGCGATCTCGGGCCGCTGGTTGGCGGCATAGACCAGAGATCCCACCGCCGAGGACAGATCCTGCGGCGACCCGCCGCCGGTCTGCTGCACCTCCATCTCGACGCCCGCGGACATGCCGAGACCCTGAATGGGCGGCGGGTTGAAGGCGACGATCGAGGCCGCGGATTCACCCCAGGCGATTGCGAGGATCTTCTCCAGGATGGCGTCGGCGGTCAGGTCCGGGCTTTGCCGGTCGTCCCAGTTGTCCAGATTGACGATGATCATCGCGCCGTTCGGGGTCAGCCCGTTCAGCATCGAGAACCCGTTCACAAGAACCGTGTTCGCGACGCCGGGGATTTCGCTCAGCTCTTCGTTCAGCCGCGCGGTCACCACCTCGGTGCGGGTCAGGGTCGCCGCGTCCGGCAACTGCACGTCCACGAACAGATAGCCGTTGTCCTCGAGCGGGATGAAGCCTTTCGACGTGTTGTTCATGATCGTCCCGGCGCCGAAGGCGAACATCGCGATGATGCCGATTGAAATGACCGGCACGATCAGCAGCATCCGGACGATCGAGACATAGCCGTCGCGGACCGTGCCGATCAGCTTTTCGAACAGCGCAAGCAAACCCTTGGGCGGGCCCGAGCGCGCCTTCAGCACCAGCGCGCACAGGGCAGGGGACAGCGTCAAGGCGTTGATCGACGAAATCAGCACGGCGGTCGAGATGGTCACCGCGAACTGCGAATAAAGCCGCCCGCTGATGCCCGGCATGAAGGTAACCGGTACGAACACCGCCAGCAGAACCAGCGTGGTCGCGATCACCGGGCCGGTGATCTGCCCCATGGCCTTGCGGGTGGCCTCGGGCGGGCTCAACCCCTCTTCGGCGATGATGCGCTCGACGTTTTCGACCACGACGATGGCGTCATCCACCACGATCCCGATGGCCAGCACCAGCGCGAACAGCGAAATGGTGTTGAGCGACATGCCGAACGCCAGCAGAAAGGCGAAGGTGCCGATCAGCGAAACTGGAATGGCGACGGCCGGAATGACGGTCGCACGCCAGTTGCCCAGAAAGATGAACACGACCGAGATCACCAGGGTGAAGGTCATGATCAGCGTTGAGACCACATCGTTCAGGGATTGCTCGACGAAGTCCGTCGTGTCGAAGGGAACCTGGTATTCCACATCCGTCGGAAAGGCGCGGGACAGGCGCTCGAGCTCTGCCCGTACCCGCTCTGCCACCGCAAGCGCGTTGGCGCCGGGGGCCTGGTAGACACCCAGAACCGTGGCCGCGTGGCCCTGATAGAAACCCGAGGCCGCGTAGAATTCCGCGCCCAACTCCACCTCGGCGATGTCCTTCACCCGCACGATGGACCCCGCGTCGCCTGTCCGGATCACGATGTTGGCAAACTCGTCGACCGTTGTCAGGCGGCCCTTGGTCTTGATCGTGTACTGGAACGTCTGCCCCTCGGGCGCGGGCGGCGCGCCGATGGAACCGGCCGAGACCTCGATGTTCTGCTCGCGGATGGCGTTGATCACGTCGACCGGAGCGATCGACAGCGCCGCCATCTTGTCCGGATCCATCCAGATGCGCATCGCGTATTCCAGATTGGTCAGAACATCCGCCTTGCCGACGCCCTGGATGCGGGCCAGCGCATCCTTGAGGTTGATCGAGGCATAGTTCGACAGGAAAACGCTGTCATAGGTGTCGTTGGGCGAGGTCAGCGTCACCGCCATCAGCATGTTGGTAGACGCCTTCTGCGTTACCACGCCCGATGCCGTCACCTCGGTCGGCAACGAGGCCATCGCCTGCGCCACCCGGTTCTGCACGTTGACTGCGGCGATGTCGGGATCGGTCCCCACCTCGAAGGTGACGTTCAGCGAGTAGGCCCCGTTGTCGGCCGACGTGGAGGTCATGTAGATCATGTCGTCCACGCCGTTGACCTGCGCCTCGATCGGCGCGGCGACGGTGTTCTCCACGGTTTCCGCATTGGCGCCGGTGTAGTTGGCCGTGACGCTGACGACCGGCGGGGTGATGTCGGGGAACTGCGCCACCGGCAGGACCAGGTAGCCGATAGCCCCCATGATGGTCAGGACCAGCGAAATGACCAGGGCCAGCTTCGGCCGGCTGATGAAAAGGGCTGAGAACATCGGTTATTCTCCCGGCTGCTCTGAGGCGACGATCGCATCCACGGCGACGCCGGGGCGCACTCGCTGCAGACCTTCGACGATGACGCTTTCCCCCTCGCGCAGGCCGTCGAGCACGATGATCGCAGTACCGTGCACGTCGCCCGTGGTGATGTAGCGTTGTTCGACCATCTGCTGATCGTTGACCACCAGGACGAATTCCCCGCGCTGATCCCGCTGCAGCGCCGCCTGCGGCACCAGAACCCTGAGCGTCGGCTCCAGCGCCTCGATGACGACATGCAGGAATGAGCCGTCCACGATCAGCCGGTTCTTGTTCTCGAACTTGGCCCGCAGCGTAATGGCGCCGGTCAGCGGATCGATCCTGTTGTCGACAAAGACGATCTCGCCGGTTTCCTCCAGATCGATGCCGTTGGGCAGCGTCAGTTTCACGATCGGGCTCTTGCCGCTTTCCGCCAGCGTTTCGGGGTTCTCTCCAAGCTGTTCCAGAACCGAAATGAACTGCTTTTCGTTCAGCGAGAACGTGACGTAGATCGGCGCTTCGCGGATCAGGGTGACAAGCGGCGGCAGGTTCGGCCCGACCACATCTCCGACGCTGATGTTCACCCGGCCGATGCGCCCGTCGAACGGGGCAAGGATCTTGGTATAGCTCAGGTCCAGCTCCGCCTGCTGGATCGCGGCCTGCGCGGCCTTGACCTCGGCTTCGGCAACAAGCTCGTTGGCGCGGGCGATGTCGCGCTCGGCCTCGGGCGTTGCGTCGCGTCTGAACAGTTCCTCTTTCCGCGCCAGATCCAGCTTGGCCAGTTCCAGGTTGGCCTCGGCCCGGGCCAGATCCGCATTTCGCGCATCCAGCGTCGCCTGGTACAGGTCCGGCTCGATCTCGAACAGCAGATCGTCCTTTTTCACGGGCTGCCCGTCCTCGACCAGCCGGCTGTCCAGGAACCCGTTGACCCGGGCGACGATGTCCACCTGGTCGATCGCCTCGCCACGCCCGATGAACACCGCCTCGTCCGTGATTTCCTCGGAATAGGCCGCCGCGATCGAAACCTTCGGGGCCTCTGCCTCCTGCTGGTCCTGGGCCAGGGCGGGATGCGCGAAACTCAGTAAGGCCAGCAGGGCCGCGTATCGGCAGAGTCCGGCACCGCGGCGGCTGGAACCGGAGCGCGCGGAAAGCAAGGCAAATGGCATGAAAAGGACCTCGTTCTTTGGGCAGTTTCGGTCGGAAACGACAGGGCACGAGGCCGAGTCACCGGGTCTCTGACGCAGGATGGCCGGTTTGCGGCAATATCTCAAGGTTAACCATGCCTGCCTGAATATTGATCCGCCTTGAAAATTTCGCCTGTGCCCGGAATCCGGGCAGCGACTGCGGGCGGCTGGCCCGGTGCCCTCAAGCAAGTCAAAAAAATGCCGGAGCGCCGCCAGGGCCCTCCGGCAAACGATTTGGCGAATGGACGGGGCGATCCGCCCCGCCGAAATCAGCTGCGGGTGCCCGCGAAACGCACCTGCCAGTCTTCGCGCTGTTCGTCGGTGATCTTGGCGAACAACACGTCCGGCACGGTGAACTCGTGCCCGGCGGGCAGGGCGGACAGGGCCTGTCCGACATCCTCGGGCCATTCCGTGTCGAGCGTGTTCATCGCCGACAGCATCGCCGCCGCGCTGTGCGGGATGAAGGGGGCGCTCAGCACGGCATATAGCCGGATCAGGTTCAGCCCCAGTCGCACCTGCGCCGCCGCCTGTTCGGGGTCTGCCTTGAAGGTCGACCAGGGCGCGGCGGCCTGCAGGTATTCGTTTCCGGCCACCCAGATCGCCCGCAACTCCTGCGCCGACTTGCGCACGTCCATCGCCTCCATGTGGCCCTCATAGGCGCGAACGCGGCGCGTCAGTTCCTCGATCAGCGCCTGTTCGCGCTCGCCGTAGTCGCCGCCCGCAGGCACCACTTCGCCGAACTTGGAGCGGCAGAACTTGGTGATGCGGCTGACGAAATTGCCCAGAACGTCGGCAAGATCCTTGTTCACCGAGGCCTGGAAATTCTCCCATGTGAACTCGCTGTCGCTGCTTTCGGGCGCATGGCTCAGCAGCCACCAGCGCCAGTAATCCGCCGGCAGGATATCCAGCGCCTGGTCCATGAAGACGCCGCGGCCCTGGCTGGTCGAGAACTGGCCGCCATCATAGTTGAGGTAATTGAACGATTTCAGGTGATCGACCAGCTTCCACGGCTCGCCGCTGCCAAGGATGGTGGCCGGAAAGCTCAGCGTGTGGAACGGCACGTTGTCCTTGCCCATGAACTGGACGTAGCGCACGTCGTCGGCCCCCTTGTCGGTGCGCCACCACCGTTCCCAGTCGGCATCCGGGCGGCCGTTCGCGTCGGCCCATTCCTTGGCGCAGGCGATGTATTCGATGGGCGCGTCGAACCAGACGTAAAAGACCTTGCCCTCCATGCCGGGCCAGTCCTCGTCGCCTTTCTTGACCGGAATGCCCCAGTCCAGGTCGCGGGTGATGCCCCGGTCCTGCAGCCCGTCGCCGTCATGCAGCCATTTCTTGGCGATCGAGGTGGTCAGAACCGGCCAATCCGACTTGCTGTCGATCCAGGCGTCCAGTTGGTCCTTCATCGCCGATTGCCGCAGGTACAGGTGCTTGGTCTCGCGCACCTCCAGGTCGGTCGAGCCCGAGATGGCGCTGCGCGGTTCGATCAGGTCGGTCGGGTCCAGCTGCTTGGTGCAGTTCTCGCACTGGTCGCCGCGGGCGCGTTCGTAGCCGCAGTTGGGGCAGGTGCCTTCGATGTAGCGGTCCGGCAAGAAACGCCCGTCCGCATTCGAATAGACCTGTTTTTCACTTACTTCGCGGATCAGCCCGGCATCGGCCAGCTTGCCCGCGAAATGCTGCGTCAGCCTGTGGTTCTGCGGGCTGGACGAGCGGCCGAAGTGATCGAAGCTCAGCCCGAAACGCCTGGCGATGTCGGCCTGCACCCCATGCATCTCGGCGCAATACTCGGCGACCGGCTTGCCGGCCTTGGCCGCTGCCAGTTCCGCCGGGGTGCCGTGCTCGTCGGTGGCGCAAAGGAACATGACCTCGTTGCCCCGGCCGCGCTGATAGCGTGCATAAAGATCGGCAGGCAACTGCGAGCCGATCAGGTTGCCGAGGTGTTTGATCCCGTTGATGTAGGGGATCGCCGAGGTAATGAGAATCCGTGCCATATTCCAAGTCCGCGTATCTGTCTGCGCGCCCGTCTAACCCATGTGGGCGCGCAGCAAAAGACCGCGTTTTCGACGTGTTGCGCTATTGCTCCTCGCGCGAGCGTTTCAGCAGCCTGCCGATGGTGAACGAGGTGCGCGGCGCATAGACGTAGTGCGTCCGGTCCTCGGGCGTCGGGCGGGCGCGCATCCGCGTCAGGCCGAAACCGATGAGGAAAAGGTGTCCGGCGGCGATCAGGCCGAACAGCGCGGCCGGCCCGAAGGACTGGATCAGCGCCGAGGCCAGGAAAGGCGAGGCGATCGCGCCCATCGCGTACCAGAACATCAGCGCCGCCGACAGTTCGACGCGCTGTTCGGTGGTGGCGAAATCGTTGGCATGGGCGGCCGAGACCGAAAAGACCGGAAAGGTCATGAACCCGAACAGCCCGGCCGCCAGCATCACGCCGGCGGTGCCGGTGCCTCCGGCGGCGGCGGTGATGCCGCAGGCGAGGATCGCCGCGACCGAGATCCACAACAGCACCCAGCGGCGGTCGTACTTGTCGGCCAGCCATCCCACGGGATACTGCGCCAGCACACCGCCCAGCACGAAGGACGCAAGGAAGAAGGCGATCTGATCGACCTCCAGCCCGACTTCCTTGCCGTAGACGGGCCCCACCATGCGGAACGAGGCCGAGCTGATGGCCGAGACGATGACGCCGACCACCGCCAGCGGCGAACAGGCCCAGGCAAGGCCCGGCCTCAGCCGCGGCGCGTTCGGCGTCTCCGGCTGCGTGGCCTTGGTCAGGGTCAGCGGCAGCAGCGCGGCGCAGCACAGGATCGCCAGGATGTTGTACGAGATGTACGAGGCCGGGGGCAGAACCGCGATGATCAGCTGCGCCGCCAGCGACGCGCTGGCATCCGCGATCCGGTATGTGCCCATGGCGCGGCCGCGGATCTCGTTGGTCAGCTTGGCGTTCAGCCAGGCTTCGATCACCGTATAGCACCCCGCCACGCAAAGCCCCGACATCACCCGCATCGCCGCCCAGGCGAACGGGTTGTCGGTCAGCGTGTGGCCGATCAGTCCCACCGCACCAAGCGCGGTGCAGGCCGCGAAGGCGCGGGAGTGTCCGACGCTGCCCATCAGGCGCGGCGCCCACCAGCAGCCAATGAAGAACCCCAGGAAATGCGCCGAGCCCAGCAGGCCGATCTGCTCGGTCGAGAATTCCAGCTTCAGGCCCGAGATGGCGTCCAGCGGGCCGACGCCGCCGGTGGACAGCTGCAGCAGGATGACCGAAAGAAACAGGGCGGCAAATGAAATGATCGTTCGCATGATGTGCCTAACATGCCCGGTCAGGGATCTGTTGCGCAGACGTATTCGACGTCATTGGTCGATTTCGGGTCCTTGCGGCGGGTAAGTTCATACCATCGCCTCCCTCCGCCGCGGCCGCGACCGGGCCAGCAGCATCACCATGATCGCGATGTTCAGGCCGTTCCAGACGATGCCGTTGACGAAGGCCAGCCAGTAGTCGCCGCTCACGTCGTAGATCCATCCCGACATCCAGCCGCCCAGGGCCATGCCGAGGATCGTCATCATCATGACGAAGCCGACCCGCGCCCCGGCCTCGCGCGGCGGCATGTACTCGCGCACGACAAGGGCATAGCTGGGGACGATGCCGCCCTGCGCCAGCCCGAACAGCGCGCTGATGACGTAAAGCGAGACCATGCCGTCATATGGCAGGAACAGGAACAGCGCGGCGCATTGCAGAACCGACCCGGCCAGCAGGGTGCGCACCCCTCCCAGCTTGTCCGCCACCAGCCCCGAGATCACCCGGCTGACCACGCCGCCGAGCAGCATCAGCGACAGCATCTCGGCCCCGACCGCCGGCCCATAGCCAAGCCCCACGCAATAGGCGACGATGTGGACCTGCGGCATGGACATCGCCACACAGCAGCCGATACCGGCAATTCCAAGGATGTATTGCAGCGCCCGCGGCGAGAACCCGGCGCTCTGCGCGTTCAGCTGGGCCGCCGCCGCGGCGGTGCCATGCGCCTCGATCGGCACCTGCCGGCGCAAGAGCAGCGACAGCGGGATCACGGCGATCAGCGTGATGACCGCAAGCGACAGATAGACCTGCTGCCAGCCGTCCCTCGCCAGGATGCCCGCCAGCAGCGTCGGCCAGATGGCCCCCGACAGGTAGTTGCCGCTGGCCACCAGCGCCACGGCGATGCCGCGTCGGCGCATGAACCAGTGCGAGATGTCCGCGATCAGCGGCCCGAACCCGACCGACGTGCCCAGCCCCAGCAGCAGATGCGCCGCCGACAGCATCATCATCGACGGCGCCAGGGTTGCAAGGCCATAGCTCGCCGCGCTCAGGATGGCCGCGCCGATCAGCGCCTTGGTGACGCCCAGCCGGTCCAGCAGCTGGCCCAGCCACATGTTGCCCAGGGCGAACCCGATCATGGTCAGCGTATAGGGCATCGACGCCTCGGCCCGGCCGGCGCCGAACTGGGCCTCGATGTCGGGCATCACGACGATCACCGCCCACATGCCGACATTCGCCACCGTGGCGATGGCCAGTGTGATCAGCAGTCTGAACCACGAATAGCGGCTGTCATGGATCGGGTGAGTCATGCCGGCACGCTAGTCAGACGCATCCGCTTTGACCAGTGACAAGTTCCGCGATTCCCGCATTTTCCGGCCGCGTCAGCCCGGCCCGGTGTCGCCGCCGATCCGCTCCAGCTTCAGCCCGGCGCGCGGGGCGGTCTGGGTCGCCCGCCAGCTGGCCGGGGGCAGGGCGCGGGCGCGGCGGCGGGTCAGGGTCCAGCAGCGGGCGTCGCCCCGATGGGCCGGGGCCATGTGCCAGCGCGTCTCGATCCCCTGCGCGCCACCCTCTCCGGGGGTCAGCAGCAGCCCCAGCGGTGCCTGGCCCATCGCGCCGCCCTGTTCCGCGGCCAGATGCATCCGCCGCACCGGCGTCAGCCCCGGCGCGCCCGGCAGATCGGCCACGACCAGCGGCACCGCCCCGCTGCGCAGGGCCTCTTCCATGCACCACAGCAGATCCTCGGCCCGGGTGGGGTGAACGAACAGGAACCGCGCCGGGTCGGCAAAGGGCATCATCCCGTCCGGGTTCAGCTGATCGGCCTCCCATGCGGGCGCGATCCACAGCACCGGCCCCTGCGCCCGGCCCGCCAGCCACAGGGCGAAACTGCGCCGGGCCGGCCCGCAGGCTTCATGCACGCGGGCAAGCGGCAGGCTGATCTGGGGATGCAGGTCCAGCCCGGGCACGTCCCGCGCGGGCCTGCGGCTGAGCAGGTGAGTCGACATGCGGCCATTTTACAGTGTTCGCATTTTGTTCTCAATCGGTCTTTGCAGCAGCCCGCCGCCCCCGGAACTCAGCAATCCTGCGCAGGCAGCATGTCGATCGCGGTGTAGCGCCCCTCGTTGGTCTCGATCCGGGCGCAGGCGCCCGTTTCCCGGTTGAACCAGAACGCCGTGGTATCGTTGGTTCTGACCCGTTCGTAGCCAAGCGCGCGAATGCTCGTCTCCAACTGCGCGGCCGGCTCGCCCTGATACGCGGTCAGGTCGGTCGCGGTCCCGACCGGCGGCAGCGATGCGGATGGTGCAGGCGTGTCGCAGCCCGACAGCGCCATCGCGCCAACCAGACAAGGAATGGAACCCGGCAACAGCTTCATTTCAAACTCCCTTCGACGCAGGCCGCGCAAGGCCGCCCGGTCAAGGGTAGCATGATCCGGCCCGTTCGGGCAGCGGCGAAGGCGCGGCATCACTCCCGCGTCTCGACCGCGCCGCCCTGTTTCACCCATTCGGTGAACCCGCCTTCCAGGTGCAG
Source organism: Ruegeria sediminis (assembly GCF_005938215.1). Taxonomy (GTDB): domain Bacteria; phylum Pseudomonadota; class Alphaproteobacteria; order Rhodobacterales; family Rhodobacteraceae; genus Ruegeria; species Ruegeria sediminis. The sequence goes on along the minus strand of NZ_VCPD01000002.1, from coordinate 534,256 downwards.
GACCGGGCTCAGCCCCATTTCCTGCGCCGCCTTGGCGCTCAGCGCCGACCGCCAGGCGCTGGCGCAGTAGAAGACATAGGTCTTGTCCTGGTTGAAGATATCCTTGTGATAGGGGCTCTCGGGATCGATCCAGAACTCCAGCATCCCGCGCGGACAGGAAAACGCGCCGGGGATCTGGCCCGAGCGCTGCAACTCGCGGATGTCGCGCAGATCGACAAAGACGTAATCGGGATGGTCGTAAAGCCCTTTCGCCTCGGCCACCGGAAGGGTTTCGACGACCGAATTAGCCTCCTCCAGCAAAGCCTTGATTCCCCTGGTGATGGTCTGCGGCATGTTCCCCTCCTTGTCTTTCGGGGAAACGCTGGCGGATTCCCGCGCCATGCTCAAGGGGGGTTGTCCCCGGAAAACCGCCCGTTAGGGTTGCGCCAACGCGGCAGGAGGATTTCGGAATGAAGATGAAACCATTGGGGCGGACAGGCATGATGGTGTCGGAGTTGTGCCTCGGCACGATGACCTTCGGCACCCAGACGCCCGAGACCGAGGCACATGCGCAGATGGACATGGCGCTGGCCGCAGGGATCAATTTCGTCGACACGGCCGAGATGTACCCGGTGAACCCGGTGTCGAAAGAGACCGTGGGCCGGACCGAGGAAATCGTCGGCACCTGGAACGCCGCCAACCCCGCGCGCCGCGGCGACTACATCCTCGCGACCAAGCATTCCGGCGCCGGGTTCATGCACGCGCGCGGCGGCGCGCCGATCTCGGGCAAGACGATTCCCGAGGCGGTGGAGGGATCGCTGCGCCGCTTGCGGACCGAATATATCGACCTCTACCAGTTCCACTGGCCCAACCGCGGCAGTTACATGTTCCGGCAGAACTGGAACTACGACCCATCCAGCCAGGACCGCGCCGCGACGCTCGCCAACATGGAAGAATGTCTGGACGCCCTTCAACGTCAGGTCGACAAGGGCAACATCCGCGCCTTCGGCCTCAGCAACGAAAGCGCCTGGGGTACGGCGCAGTGGCTACGGATCGCGGAAGAGCGTGGATTGCCCCGCGTGGCCTCTGTACAAAACGAATACTCGCTGCTTTGCCGCCTGTACGATTTGGACATGTCCGAGCTCAGCGTGAACGAGGACGTGGGCCTGATGGCGTTCTCACCGCTGGCGGCAGGGTTCCTGACCGGCAAGTATCAGGGCGACAAGGTGCCGGACGGCTCGCGCATGTCCTTTGTGCCCGAGATGGGTGGGCGAAAAACACTTCGTGTTTTCAATGCGGTAGAGGCTTATCTTGATATCGCCGGGCGTCACGGGCTGGATCCGGTCCACATGGCTCTGGCCTGGTGCAACACCCGGCCGTTCATGATGTCCGCAATCTTCGGAGCGACGACCCGACCGCAACTGGAACACATTCTTCATGGCGCGGATCTTGACCTGTCACCAGAAGTGCTCACGGAAATCGGCGCGGCGCACCGGGCGCATCCGATGCCGTATTGAAGATCGCAGGTACTTCTCGTAACTATCCGTTTTATATGGAAAAAACGGCATCAATGATGCGTCGGCTGCGCCCGTACCTGCCGCAGATCGCGGGCGGAAAGGCCGTGTGCGGTGCGGAAAGCGCGGGCAAAGCTCGACTGCGAGGTAAAGCCGGTGGCCAGCGCCACGTCCATCAGCGGCAAGTCCGTATCGGTGACCAGACGGCGGGCCTCGGCCAGGCGCAGCTGCAGGTAATGGTCCTGCGGCGTGGTGTTGAGCCGCAGGCGAAACTGCTGCTGCAGGGTGCGCGGGCTGGTGCCCAGCGTGGCGGCGATCTCGGTCAGCGACATGGGTTCGTCCAGCGCGGCCTCCATCAGCGCATTTGCCTTTGCAGTCAATGCGTTGTGGCGATGCGGCGTGCCGATCCGGCTTTGCGGGCGGGACGGAGCGGGGGCGCCGTCATAGAGAAACAGGCCCGCCACCCGGGCGGCGAAGCGCGCGCCGTGGCGGGCGGCGATGACGTGCAGCATCATCTCGATGGCCGGAATTGCGCCGCCCGAGGTCATGCGGTTGCCGGAAATCGCGAAACGGTCGCGCAGAACCGTGACCTCGGGGAAGCGGGCGGCGAAATTCTCCAGATCCTCCCAATGGGTCGTCGCGGAATGGCCGTCAAGCAGCCCGGCCTCGGCCAGCAGCCAGGGGCCCCCGTCGATCCCGGCAACGGCGGCGCCGGTCGATGCAATCCGGCGCAGACCGGCAAGCAGGCTGGGCGTGGCGTGGCGGGCCAGCTGGAACCCGGCCACCACGATCAGCAGATCACAAGTTTCCAGCCTTGCCAATGGGATGCCGGGGACACTTAACGCACTGGTCAGCTGCGCCGGCGCAGCGGTGGCGGTCACGTAGTCCCAGTCGAAGGCAGGGCGGTCGGCCAGCCGGTTGGCTGCGCGCATCGGGTCCACCGCCGCGGCGAAGCTGAGCGTATTGCACTCGTCAAGAACCAGAACGGCCGTCTTCAGGGCGCGGTGCTCGGGCTGGAGGATGTTTTTTGCGGATTTCATCAAGTTCGATTCGCATCTTGGAAAGTCGTTTCTCCAAGGCTGCGCCAGAGTCGGCTGCGAAAGCAAATCGGAATCCGGGGAGAAGCCTGGGGATATCCCCGGCAAAAGCCCGGTAAAACTTGGGGAAACAAGAATGCCTCTGGAAATGAACCGCGACGTCTTCATCACCTGCGCCGTCACCGGCTCGGGCGGCACTCAGGATCGCAGCCCGCATGTGCCGCGCTCGCCCAAGCAGATCGCCGACAGCGCCATTGCCGCGGCCAAGGCCGGGGCGGCGGTGGTGCATTGCCACGTGCGCGACCCCGAGACCGGCGCGCCATCGCGACGTCTGGACCTCTATCGCGAGGTGACCGACCGCATCCGCGACGCCGAGGTGGACGTGGTTCTGAACCTCACCGCCGGCATGGGCGGCGACATCGTGTTCGGCGGCGTCGAAAGCCCGTTTCCGGTGAACGAAGCCGGCACCGACATGATCGGCGCGTCCGAGCGGGTGACCCACGTGGCGGAATGCCTGCCGGAAATCTGCACGCTCGACTGCGGCACCATGAACTTTGCCGAGGCCGACTACGTGATGACCAACACCCCCGGCATGCTGACTGCGATGGGCCGGATGATGACAGCCCTCGGCGTCAAGCCCGAGATCGAGGCTTTCGACACCGGCCACCTGTGGTACGCCAAGCAGCTGGTCAAGGACGGGGTGCTGGACAGCCCGGCGCTGGTGCAGCTCTGCATGGGTGTGCCCTGGGGCGCGCCGGATGATCTGAACACTTTCATGGCGATGGTGAACAACGTGCCCGACGACTGGACCTTCAGCGCCTTTTCACTGGGCCGTCACCAGATGGCCTATGTGGCGGCCGCGGTGCTGGCGGGCGGCAACGTGCGCGTCGGGCTTGAGGACAACCTGTGGCTGGACAAGGGCGTGCTGGCCGAGAACTGGCAGCTGGTCGAGCGTGCAGGAAACATCATCGAGAACATGGGCGCGCGGGTGATCGGCCCTGCGGAGGTCCGCGAAAAGCTGGGCCTGACCAAACGGGCGCCGGCAGCGAAATGAACCGACTAGGGGTGCGGTCAGGCTGCGCCCCATCTATGCAGAACTCGGCGGGCGTATCCCGCCAATTCAGGGTGTAAAATGACCAAAACGGCTGCAATCATTGGTGGCGGTGTGATCGGCGGCGGCTGGGCCGCGCGGTTCCTGTTGAACGGCTGGGATGTGCGGGTGTTCGACCCGGATCCCGAGGCGGAACGCAAGATCGGCGAGGTGCTGGACAACGCCCGCCGCTCGCTGCCGGGGCTCAGCGACGTGCCGCTGCCGCCCGAAGGCAAGCTCAGCTTTCACGCCGACATGGCCGAGGCCCTACAGGGCGCGTCGTGGATCCAGGAAAGCGTGCCGGAACGGCTGGACCTGAAACTGAAGGTCTACAAGGGTTTGCAAGAGGCCTGCGCCCCGGACGCGATCATCGGTTCCTCGACCTCGGGCTTCAAGCCGTCGGAGCTGCAGGAGGGCGCGGCGCGTCCGGGTCAGATCGTGGTGACGCACCCGTTCAACCCGGTCTACCTGCTGCCGCTCATCGAACTGGTCACCACTTCGGAAAACAGCCCCGAGATGATCGACCGCGCCAAAGAGATCATGCGCGGCCTGGGCCAGTTCCCTCTGCACGTGCGCAAGGAAATCGACGCCCATATCGCCGACCGTTTCCTCGAAGCCGTCTGGCGCGAGGCGCTGTGGCTGGTCAAGGACGGCATCGCCACGACCGAGGAGATCGACGAGGCGATCCGGATGGGTTTCGGTATCCGCTGGGCACAGATGGGCCTGTTCGAAACCTATCGCGTCGCCGGCGGCGAGGCGGGGATGCGGCACTTCATGGCGCAGTTCGGCCCCTGCCTGAAATGGCCATGGACCAAGCTGATGGACGTGCCCGAGTTCACCGACGAGCTGGTGGACATGATCGCCGAACAGTCCGACGCGCAGTCGGGCAAGCGTACGATCCGCGAGTTGGAGCGCATCCGCGACAACAACCTTGTCGGCATGATGCGGGCGCTCAAGCATCAGGACTGGGGCGCGGGCGCCGTGCTGAACCAGCATGACAAGCGGATCAAGACCGCGTCGATGCCGGCCCACGTGGACGAGATCGAAGATCTGTCACAGCCGATCCTGACGCTGGCGCGCGCGGTGCCGCTGGACTGGACCGACTACAATGGTCACATGACCGAGTCCAGGTATCTTGAGGCCTTCGCCAATTCCACCGACCGGTTCATGGAATTGATCGGCTGCGACGCGGATTACATCGCCAACGGCGGCAGCTATTTCACCGCCGAAACCCATATCCGCCACCTCGACGAAACCCATGCGGGCACGCGGATCGAGGTGCGGACGCAGATGCTGCTGGGGCAGGGCAAGAAGCTGCACCTCTTCCACAGCATGTACGAGGGCGACAAGCTGCTGGCGACGGCCGAAAGCTTCCTGTTGCACGTGGATCTCAAGACCCGGCGGCCCTGCGCTCCGCTGGCCGAAATCGAGGCGGCGATGGCCAAGATCGCCGGGGCACAGGCCGGGTTGCCCTATCCCGAAGGCGCGGGCAACTCGATCCGCAGGCCCGCATGAGCAGCCGGGTTCTGATCACCGCCGGCGCATCGGGCATCGGCCGGGCCATGGCCGAGGCGTTCGATGCAAGCGGCGCCCGCGTCTGGGTCGCGGACGTTGACGAAGCCGCGCTGTCCGGGTGTTCTGACAACTGGCAACGCTCTCGCGTCGATGTCTCGGACGAGGACGCCGTCGCCAGTCTGTTCCGCGAGATCGAAACGGAATGGGGCGGGCTCGACGTTCTCTGCGCCAATGCGGGCGTGGCCGGGCCGACCGCTCTGGTCGAGGATGTCAGGCTTGCCGACTGGCGGGTCTGCATGGCGGTCAACCTCGAAGGGGCGTTTCTCTGCTCGAAATATGCCGCGCCGATGCTGAAACGTCAGCGCAACGGGGCGGTGCTCATCACTTCCTCCACCGCCGGGCAATACGGCTATCCCAACCGGGCGCCCTATGCGGCGGCCAAATGGGGGGTGATCGGGCTGGGCAAGACGCTCGCGATGGAGCTTGGTCCGCACGGGGTGCGCTGCAACGTGATCTGTCCCGGCGCGGTCGAAGGGCCGCGGATGGAAGGCGTGCTGGAACGCGAGGCCGCCGCCAAGGGCATGACCCGCGATCAGGTCTATCAGGGCTACGCCGCGGGCACGTCGATGGGCCGGTTCGTCGAGGCGCGCGACATCGCCAACATGGCGGTATTTCTGGCCTCGGACGCGGCGCGGCTGGTCTCGGGGCAGGTGATCGCCGTCGATGGCCATACCGTGAACCCGGACCCCAAGCTGTAGTCGGGCAAAGAAAAACCGGCCCGCATCGTGGGCCGGCGTCAGTCTTGTGTTGCGGGTTTTCAGCCCTGGTTCGGTCCGCGGATCTGTCGGATGGCCTGACGCACCGCCTCCCAGTCCTTCGCTTCGTTCGCGTTTCCGGCCTCTTCGCAGGCCCGCATCTTTTGCGCGGCCTCGGCCTCGGCCTTGTCGCCATGCGCGGCATAAAGCGCGCGTGCGTATTCAGCAACTTTGGTTGCTTCCATTCGTCCAATCCTCCGTTGTTCGTTTCAACCCGTTGGATTCCCTTAATGCTAGTCCTTCAGGACTATACTACAACCATGGATTCGCTGCACCTTTCCTCTGGAGATGCGAAATCAGCCCCTCAGCCCGAGGTTTCGTCGATCGCCGCCCGAAGCTTGCGCAGGTGGCTCGGCAGATTCCGGGCGGTCAGGTCGGCCTCGCGTACGAGCGTGTCGAAATGCCGGGTGAAAATCTCGATCCTGTCGCGGTCCCGGAACGCCATGTAGTGGCTGCCCGCGTAGAAGACGCAGAGCAGGGGGCCGAATATCGTTACAGGTGCGCTGTATAACCGCTTGGCATCAAACAGATAAATGCGCAGCCGGGGATAGAGCTGCTCGCACAGGTCCAGTAGATGGTCGATCTGTTCCAGCCGCACCTCTAGCGGCAGGCCGTGGTAATAGCCTGTGGCATGGGCAAAACTGTGGATCTCGTAGAGCGGCATCGCGATTTCATAGTCGGATTGCGCGCTGCGCATCCAGGCCAGCCGGTCGGCCGAGGCGCCGATGGCCTGATCGGCGGTCCGGCCCAGGTGCGGGGCGTATTCCCATTCCAGAATCGCGCGGGTCTTGAGCATGTCGGGCAGGGCGGCCGGCACATAACGAATCTTGTATCCTGCAGACTGCTGGTGCCATTCGAAGATGCGCTCGTCGACCAGCGCCCTCGGCGCCTCGGTCATCGTCAGCGAACTTGCCAGCAACTCGGCGGCGCTTTCCGGGCGGTCCGACAGGCTGAGCAGATAATCGGCTGAAACGCCAAGCGTTTCCGCGCAACTGCCGACGACATGGGCGTTGGGCAGCCGGGCGCCCTCATCGGTCAGAAGTTGCGAAACGGTGGAACGGTCCACACCGATACGGCGCGCGAGGGCGCTCTGGCTGACGTTCCGCTCTTCCATCGCGCGGGCCAGACGCAGGCGGAACTGCGCAGCGCGGTCGCGTTTGTCCATTTTCTCAAACATGTGGTGATAATTATCATGATTGCTGAATTTTGTTAATCATATTCAGAATTCTCACAACCCTGCGGCATGGGTAACACTGTCCAAAAGACCAACAAAAAAACGGGTAACGGAATGGAAACGCGACGAAGATCGGTCGTGAAAGCAATCGTCTGGAACATCATCGGCCTGGCCACCATGACCCTGGTCGGGCTGGCCGCGACGGGATCGGCCGCGATCGGCGGTACGCTGGCCGTCGTCAACACGGCGATCGGGTTCACCATGTACATCCTCTACGAGCGTCTCTGGGCCGGGATCCGGTGGGGGCGCAATGTCTGAGCGCCGCAATCATGACGCCGGTCCCGAATGGGGCACCTTCCTGCTGATCCTGGCCTGTCACGGTGCATGGCTTGCGGTGATCTTCTGGCTGGCGGGGGTTAGCCTTTGGCTGGCGATCCCGGCCATGGCCCTGGTGGCGGCGCTGCACTCTTCGCTGACGCATGAGGCGCTGCACGGCCATCCCTTCCGCGCCAGATGGTTGAACGAAGCGCTGATGGCGCTGCCGCTGACCCTGTGCATTCCCTATCAGCGGTTCCGCGATCTGCACTTGGCGCATCACCTGGATTCGAACCTGACCGATCCCTATGACGATCCGGAATCGAACTACCTTGACCCGGCGGTGTGGAACGCCTTGCCGGGCTGGAAGCGGCGCCTTTACGCGGCGAACAACACGCTGCTGGGTCGGATGGTGCTTGGCCCGGCCATCGGGCAGGTGACGTTTTTCCGCGACGAGTGGAACGGGGCGATGCGCGGCGACCGCGCGATCCTGCTGGCATGGGTCCTGCACCTTCCCGGTGTCGCGGCGGTGCTGTGGATCGTCTCGCTGTCCGCCATGCCGGTCTGGGCCTTTCTGGTCTCGGCCTATGCCGGTCTCGGGCTTCTCAAGATCCGCACGTTCCTCGAGCATCGCGCCCACGAAAAATCGCGCTGCCGCACCGTCGTGATCGAGGATCGCGGGCCGCTGGCTTTCCTGTTTCTGAACAACAACCTGCACGTCGTTCATCACATGAACCCGACCGCCCCTTGGTATCGGCTACCGGCCCTCTACCGGGAAGGCAAGGAACGGTATCTGGCCACCAACGAAAGCTACGTCTACCGCTCTTACAACGAGATCTTCCGCCAGTACTTCTGGCGGGCCAAGGATCCTGTGCCGCATCCGCTCTGGCCTCGGACCTGATTTCGCGCCACAAGGGGATCCATGAGTTTGTGGATCCCCGTCACCGTGGCTGCCGCGCTGTTTCAGACCGTGCGGTTCATGCTGCAGAAATCGCTCAGCACCGTGAAGCTGTCGGCGGCGGGCGCGACCTTTGCCCGTTTCGCCTATTCGGCGCCGCTCGCGGCTCTGGCGCTATGGCTCGTCGTGACGGCAGGCGGGCTGGAGATGCCGGGCCTGTCGCCCCGTTTCTGGGTGTTCGTGGCCATCGGCGGCACCGCGCAGATCCTGGCGACGGTCTGTGTCGTGGCCCTGTTCAAGCAGCGCAACTTTGCCGTCGGCATCACCTTCAAGAAGACCGAGGTGATACAGACCGCCATCGTCGGCCTGGTGATCCTGGGCGAAGGCGTGTCGCTGGGCGCATTGGGCGCCATCGTGCTGGGCTTGATGGCGGTCCTGCTGCTGTCGAAGACGCCGGGCGGTGACGCCGCGTGGTGGCGGCACCTGACCAACCGCGCCTCGCAGCTGGGGCTGGGTTCGGGCGTCCTGTTCGCCTTTTCCGCGGTCAGCTATCGCGGCGCCTCGCTGCAGTTGGGGGATATCGACGCCTGGTTCCGCGCGCTGGTCACGCTGGCCGCCGTGACCGCGTTCCAGTTGCTCAGCATGGGGGCATGGCTTTTCTGGCGCGACCGGGCCGAACTGCTGGCCGTGTGGCAGACCCGAAGCACCGGCATTTTCGTGGGCTTGACAAGCCTTGGGGGGTCGTTCTGCTGGTTCCTCGCCTTCACGCTCCAGAACGCGGCCTATGTGAAGGCGTTGGGGCAGGTTGAACTGATCTTCAGCCTGATGGCCTCGACCTTTTTCTTCCGCGAGGCGATCACCCGGCGCGAGATCGCCGGAATCGCCCTGCTTGGCCTGTCGATCCTGGTTCTGGTGCTGGCGATCTAGCCCGCGCGGCGCTCGTCAAAGCTCAGCGCGATGAAGCTCGGCAGGTGGTCGCCCATGCCGACGACGACCTTGCCGTTGTCTTCGCTCCGGTCGCGGCCACGGCCTTTGGTCTCCCTGGGCTTCTTGCCTTCGGTTTCTTTCCGGCCTTCGGCGGCCTTCTTGTCCTTCGGCTGGTCTTTCGAGCGGCGCTTGTCCTGTTTCGGCGCTTCGGCTTCCGCCTCGGCCATGTCCGCCTTGGCGGGGTTGTCCAGCCGCGGAATTTCCTTCTGGATCAGGTTCTCGACCGCTTTCAGCGCCTTTTCATCGCGCGGGATGCAGATCGTGATTGCCTTGCCCTCGCGGCCGGCCCGGCCGGTGCGGCCGATGCGGTGGACGTAGTCCTCGGGGTGGCCGGGAACGTCGAAGTTGAACACGTGGCTGACCGAAGGGATGTCCAGACCGCGCGCGGCGACGTCGGATGCGACCAGCAGGCGCAGCGATCCGTCCCGGAATCCGTCCAGCGTCTTCGTCCGCTGCGACTGATCCAGATCGCCATGGATGGCGGCGGCGTTGTAGCCGTATTTCTTGAGCGATTTCGCGCAGATATCCACATCCGTCTTGCGGTTGCAGAAGATGATCGCATTGGTGCACTTGTCGCCTTCGGCATCAATCAGAGCGCGCAGCACCCCGCGTTTCTCGCTGGCCTCTCGGTCGCGCCGGCTGCCCTTGAACATCACCACGCCCTGCGTGATCGTTTCCGAGGCCGTGGCCTGGCGCGCCACCTCGATCCGGGCCGGGGCCGACAGGAAGGTGTCGGTGATCCGCTCGATCTCGGGCGCCATGGTGGCGGAAAAGAAAAGGGTCTGGCGGGTAAAGGGCGTCAGAGAGAAGATGCGCTCGATGTCAGGGATGAACCCCATGTCGAGCATCCGGTCGGCCTCGTCTACCACCATGATCTGCACGCCGGTCAGCAACAGCTTTCCGCGTTCGAAATGGTCCAGCAGACGGCCCGGCGTTGCGATCAGCACGTCGACGCCACGGTCGATCAGCGCGTCCTGCTCCTTGAAGCTGACGCCGCCGATCAGCAGCGCCTTGGTCAGCTTCAGATGCTTGGCGTAAGTGTCGAAGTTTTCGGCCACCTGCGCCGCAAGTTCCCGCGTCGGGCACAGGACCAGGCTGCGCGGCATCCGCGCCCGCGCACGGCCGCGCGCCAGCAGCGTGATCATCGGCAGGACGAAACCGGCGGTCTTGCCGGTGCCTGTCTGCGCGATGCCCAGCACGTCCCGGCCTTCGAGGGCGGCGGGAATGGCGCCTGCCTGAATCGGTGTGGGGGTTTCGTATCCGGTTTCCTCAATTGCCTTGAGGACCTTGGGGTTCAGGTTCAGTTCGCTGAATTTTGTCATATATGTCCGGTTCATGCGGACACTGGACCTGGCCCGCGCGTGTGAGTGAGGCCGGGCCCGGATGGCCATGCGCACCATGCGCGTTTCGGCATGCGCGGGGACATAGCAAAAAGCCCGGGCCGGGTCAAACGCCTAGAAGCGGGGCGACGTCACCGGCAGGATTGCCACGTTATTCCTCAACAATTCCGCCGGTTTCGGGCCAGTGTTTCTTTGGCGCGCTGCCACTGGCAGGGGCATTGTGCGCGTCAGGTCATCATTTCCTTGGTGGCCGACAGGTTCAGCGCCGGGTAATCCCGGACCACCCGGTCGATGTCCCATTGCAGGCGCGTCATGTACACGATGTCGCCGTCATGGTCGTGGGCGATGTGCTGCTTGTTGGCCGCCACGAACTTGTCGATTTCGACCTTGTCGCCCGATACCCAGCGGGCCGAGGTGAATTGCGACGCCTCGAAGCGCACCGGCAGGCCGTATTCCAGCTCGATCCGGCTGGCCAGAACCTCGAACTGCAACGCGCCAACGACGCCGACGATGAAGCCGGACCCGATCGAGGGTTTGAACACCTTGGCGGCGCCCTCCTCGGCGAACTGCATCAGCGCCTTCTCCAGGTGCTTTGCCTTCATCGGGTCGCCGGCGCGCACACCTTGCAACAGTTCCGGAGCGAAAGAGGGGATGCCGGTCACCCGCAGCGCCTCGCCCTCGGTCAGCGTGTCGCCGATGCGCAACTGCCCGTGGTTCGGAATGCCGATGATGTCGCCCGCCCAGGCCTCCTCGGCCAGTTCGCGGTCCGAGGCGAGGAACAGCACCGGGTTCGACACCGCCATCGGTTTCTTGGTGCGCACATGGGTCAGCTTCATCCCCCGCTTGAAATGGCCCGAGGCCATGCGGACGAATGCCACCCGGTCCCGGTGCTTGGGGTCCATGTTTGCCTGCACCTTGAAGACAAAGCCGGAAACCTTTGTTTCTTCCGGGGAAATCTGGCGCGGCTCGGCGCTCTGGATCTGCGGTTGCGGGCCGTATTGGCCGATCCCTTCCATCAGTTCCTTGACGCCGAACGAGTTGATGGCCGAGCCGAACCAGATCGGCGTCATATGCCCTTCCAGCACCGCCTGCGGGTCCAGCGGCGGCAGCAGTTCGCGCGCCATCTCGACCTCTTCCAGCAGCTTGTCCAGCAGCTGCGCGGGCACGTGCTCGGCCAGTTTCGGGTCGTCCAGACCGTTGATCTCGATGCTTGTCGCGACCCGGTTGCGGTCGGCGCGGTCCATCAGTTCCAGCCGGTCGCGCAGCATGTCGTAGCAGCCGATGAAATCGCGCCCGGTTCCGATGGGCCAGCTTGCCGGGGTCACGTCGATGGCCAGCATCTCCTGGATCTCGTCGATGATCTCGAAGGTTTCGCGGCTTTCGCGGTCCATCTTGTTGCAGAAGGTCAGGATCGGAAGGTCGCGCAGGCGGCAGACCTCGAACAGTTTCTGCGTCTGGCTTTCGACGCCCTTGGCGCCGTCGATCACCATGACCGCCGCATCGACCGCCGTCAGGGTGCGATAGGTGTCCTCGGAAAAGTCCGAGTGGCCGGGCGTGTCCACGAGATTGAACCGGAACTTGCCATAGTCGAAGGACATGGCCGAGGCCGAGACCGAGATGCCCCGGTCTTTTTCCATCTGCATGAAGTCCGACCGCGTCCGTCGCGCCTCGCCCTTGGCGCGCACCTGACCGGCCATCTGGATGGCGCCGCCATACAGAAGGAACTTCTCGGTCAGGGTCGTCTTGCCCGCATCCGGATGCGAGATGATGGCAAAGGTCCGGCGCCGGGCGATTTCCGGCGGCAAGACGGGGCGGTTCGAGGCGATGTCCAACATGAGCGCGCGTATAGGTAAGGAATTCGCCCAAGGCAAGCCAAAGGGGCTGTTGCGAATCGGCTGGATATGGCAGAAGGAACATATAGTGAACAAATTGATGGAGTGGATCGATGAATTTGAAGGAAATCGCCGAAGAACTGGTTGCCGGATGCCGCGAGGACCGGGCCAAGGAAAACCTGAACAAGCTCTATGCGCCCGACGCGGTTTCGGTCGAGGCCGCGGACATGCCGGGCATGGGCCGTGAAACCCACGGTGTCGATGGCATTCGCGGCAAACACGACTGGTGGGAAGGCGCGCATGAGGTGTCGGGCGCGTCGGTCAGCGATCCTTTCCTGCACGGAGAGGACCGCTTTGCCGTGATCTTCGAGGTGCAAGGCAAGGTCAAGGACAGCGGCGAGAGCTTCGACATGCGCGAGGTCGGCGTGTACCACGTGGCCAACGGCAAGATCGTGCGGGAAGAGTTCTTCTATTAAGCCGCCATCTATTAAGCCGCCATCGCCAACTGGTCTTCCCTGACTGGCCGGTGCTAGACATGCGGGCAACGACAGACAGGGAGGATCGCATGGATCTGGGTATCGCAGGAAAACGGGCGCTGGTCTGCGCCAGCAGCAAGGGCCTGGGATTGGGCTGCGCCGAGGCACTGGCCTCGGCTGGCGTCAATCTGGTGATGAACGCGCGCGGCGCCGAGGCGCTGGAGCAGGCGGCCGACCGGATCCGGACCGAACACGGGATCGAGGTCCAGACCATCGTCTGCGACGTCACAACGTCCGGGGGGCAGGAACAGGTCATCGAGGCGGCGCAGGGCGTCGACATCCTGGTCACCAACGCGGGCGGGCCGCCGCCCGGCATGTGGTCGGACTGGGATCGCGATGATTTCATCAAGGCGCTCGATGCCAACATGCTGACGCCGATCGCCTTCATGAAGGCGCTGCTGCCGGGGATGATGGACAAGGGCTGGGGCCGGGTGGTCAACATCACCTCGCAGTCCGTGCGCGCGCCGATCGCGGTTCTTGGCCTGTCGAACGCGGCCCGGACCGGGCTGACCGGCTATGTCGCCGGCACTGCGCGCCAGGTGGCGCCATACGGCGTGACGATCAACAACCTGCTGCCGGGCATTCACGCCACTGACCGGGCGGATGCGCTGGATGGCGGCGTCGCCAGCCAGAAGGGCATAACCCTGGACGAGGCGCGGGCCGAGCGTGCCGCCACCATCCCCGCGCGCCGCTACGGGACAAGCGCCGAGTTCGGCGCCGCCTGCGCCTTCCTCTGTTCGCAGCATTCGGGGTTCATCGTCGGTCAGAACATCCTGCTGGACGGCGGCGCCACCAACCTCACGATGTGACGATGGCGCAGGGTTTCTCGCTCAAGGATCAGTTGTTCAACGCCGAAAAGATCCGCTACCTGGCGGGGCTTCTTGCCGCCGGCGAGCCCTCATTCGACCCGGAGCGCTTCGAGGCGCAGGTGATGCAGAAACTGCCGGCGCTCGAACTGAAGCAGCGGATGACCTGGATCGCCGACTGTCTTGCGGCGGAATTTCCCGGCGACCTGCCGGACGTCGCGCCCGTGATCCTGCGCGCCCTGCCGCCGCCTCTCGATCCGATGCTGACCGACAACGACTTCGGCGATTTCATCTTTGCGCCATTCGGCGAATGGGTCGCCGAGGTGGGGATGGACCATCCCGAGCTTGCGCTGGACCTGTTCGAGGAGCTGACGCAGCGGTTTTCCATGGAATGGGCGATCCGCCCCTTTCTGAACCGCCGGCCGGACCTGGTGCTGGCCCGGATGACAGATTGGTGCGGGCATCCGCATTACCATGTCCGCCGGCTGGTCAGCGAGGGCACGCGCCCGCGTCTGCCCTGGGGCATGGCCGTCTCGCTGGACCCCCGCGATCCGCTGCCGCTGCTCGACCGCCTGCATGCCGACGGTACGCGCTATGTCACGCGGTCGGTGGCAAACCATCTGAACGACATCTCCAGGAAGGATCCGGCACTTGTGCTGAACCAACTGGGACGCTGGCGCGAGGAGGCGCGGCAACGGCCCGGGGAGCTTCAGTGGATGACGTCTCACGCCCTGCGCGGGCTGGTGAAATCCGGTCATCCAGGCGCCATGAAACACTTGGGCTATGATCCCGACGCTGCCCTGTCCGTGAGTCTCGATCTGCTGGGCGAGGCGCGGATCGGCGGCGCGCTGGAATTCTCGGTGCAGGTCGATGGGGCCAAAGGCCAGCCGGTTCTGATCGATTACATCGTTCACTTTCAAAGGCCTGGCGGAAAAACTTCAGCCAAGGTCCACAAGCTGAAGCAGGCGGTGATCGGCAAGGAACCGGTCCGGCTGGAAAAACGGCACCGGCTCAAGGCCGACGCCACGACCTTTCGGCTGGTGCCCGGCGCCCATCGGCTCGAAGTGCAGGTCAACGGGCGGGTCCGGACCGGGCTTGATTTCGAACTGCGGGAATAACCGCGAACCCACGCGGCCAAGGCGTGCGGAAACACCGCGCGAGGCGGGTCCGGTTCACGGCAACACCCAATGCTGTGTGACGCTGCTGACGCCTTGCGCCGGAAGGGCGGGGTTGTTATCCCCGGCCAAGCCCGATGGATTTGATCGGGAAAGGCAATGGGGTCCATCGGTGACGGTCAAGTCAAATCCACCGCGTCTGGAAATCCGCAATCTCGTGTGCACCTTCGGCGGGCGCAAGGTGGTGGACGACGTCTCGCTGCGCATCCGGGCGGGGCAGGTGACCTGCCTGCTGGGCCCTTCCGGCTGCGGCAAATCCACGACACTGCGGATGATCGCCGGGATCGAGATGCAGGATTCCGGAGAAATCTATGTCGATGGCAAGCTGATCTGCGACACCGTCTTCCGCGTGCCGCCCGAACGTCGCGAGATCGGCCTGATGTTCCAGGATTTCGCGCTGTTCCCGCACCTGAGCGTCGCCGACAACGTGGCTTTCGGTCTGAAGGGACCCAAAGAGAAAAAGCGCGCGCGGGTCGAAGAGCTTTTGGCCAAGGTCGATCTGCTGCGCTACATCGACGGCTATCCCCACCAGCTTTCGGGGGGCGAGCAGCAGCGGGTCGCCTTGGCCCGCGCGCTGGCGCCGCGCCCCCGTATCATGCTGATGGACGAGCCGTTCTCGGGTCTCGACAACCGCTTGCGCGACGGCATCCGGGACGAGACGCTGGCCATCCTCAAGGAAGAGGACGCCGCCGTCCTTCTGGTCACCCACGAGCCGGAAGAGGCCATGCGCATGGCCGACGAGATCGCGCTGATGCGGCGCGGCAGGATCGTGCAGCAGGGCGCACCCTACAACGTCTATACCCGTCCCGTGGACAAGGCTGCCGTTTCCTTCTTCAGCGATATCAACGTCCTGCGCGCCGAGGTGAACGGCGCGCTTGCGCAGACCCCGTTCGGCCAGTTCCTGGCGCCGGGCGTTCCCGATGGTACCAAGGTCGAGATTGTCTTTCGCCCGCAGCACCTGAAGCTGGATTTCGACCGCGGCGGAAAGGGGCCGATGCCGACGCCGAGCGACGGCGTCGCCGCGCGCGGCGTGGTGGAGCGCGCCCGGTTCCTGGGCAACGAAAGCCTCGTCGAGTTCCGGATGGACCATGACGGCTCGATCCTCAAGGCCACGGTGCCGAACGTGTTCATGCCGCAGCAAGGGCGGGTGATGTGGCTGACCATCCGGCGCGACCGCTGCTTCGTCTTCCCGGCATGAGTTCTGGCGCCAAGGTCCGGAAGTGTCAGTTTGGCCATGACTGGTGCGCGAATGCCGCAGGTTGAGGCGCGCGACTGCTTGCCGCGTCGCGGAGCGGCGTCTATCAAGGGCGAAACCGGGGGTGGAGCGGCGAATGCGAATTCTTCTGACCAACGATGACGGCATCAATGCGCCGGGTCTGAGCGTGCTCGAGGCGATCGCAGCCGATCTGGCAGGCCCCGGCGGCGAGGTCTGGACCGTGGCCCCGGCCTTTGAACAGTCGGGCGTCGGCCATTGCATCAGCTACACGCATCCGATGATGATCGCGAAACTGGCCGAGCGGCGCTATGCCGCCGAAGGCTCTCCGGCCGACTGCGTGCTGGCGGGGCTGCATGACGTGATGAAGGGCAACCGGCCCGACCTGGTCCTCTCGGGCGTCAACCGGGGCAACAACTCGGCCGAGAACGCGCTCTATTCCGGCACGCTCGGCGGTGCGATGGAGGCGGCGCTGCAAGGTCTGCCGGCGATCGCGCTGTCGCAATATTTCGGGCCGCGCAATCTGGGGCTGGAAAACGCCTTTGAAACGGCTGAACGCTATGGCGCCGACCTGATCCGCCGCATCCTTGACGCCACGCCGCAGGAGGACGCGGATTACCGCCTGTTCTACAACGTGAACTTTCCGCCGGTTCCCGCGGCCGAGGTGCTGGGCTATCGCGTGGTGCCGCAGGGCTTCCGCCGGGGATCGAGCTACAGCGTCGAGCCGCACAGTTCGCCCTCGGGGCGGCGCTTTCTCTGGATCAAGGGCGGCTACCAGCACAATCCGACCGCACCCGGAACGGATGCAGCGGTCAATCTCGACGGATACGTCTCGATCACGCCGATGCGCGCCGATCTGACCGCGCATGATGCGCTGGAGGCGCTGAAGGCAATCGAATGAGCGGTCCCGATCCCGAAACCAAGATGCAGTTCCTCTTCGCGCTCCGCTCCAAGGGGGTGACGGACGCGCGCGTGCTGCGCGCGATGGAAGAGGTGGACCGCGGGCTGTTCGTGAAGGGACTGTTCGCCGAACGCGCCTACGAGGACACGCCCTTGCCGATCGCCTGCGGGCAGACCATCAGCCAGCCCTCGGTGGTCGGGCTGATGACACAGGCGCTGGAAGTGCGTCCGCGGGATACGGTGCTCGAGGTCGGAACCGGCTCCGGCTACCAGGCCGCCATCCTCGCCAAGCTGGCGCGCAGGGTCTATACCGTCGAGCGTCACGTCCGCCTGGTGCGCGAGGCGGGCAAGCTGTTCCGCGAGCTTGGTCTGTCCAACATCACGGCGATGCTGTCGGACGGATCGCACGGATTGTCCGAACAGGCGCCCTTCGATCGCATTCTCGTCACAGCAGCGGCCGAGGATCCGCCGGGGCCGCTCTTGGCGCAGCTTAAAATCGGCGGTATCATGGTCGTGCCGGTGGGACAGTCGGATGCCGTGCAGACCCTGATCAGGGTGCGGCGGACCGAAACCGGCTTGGAGTATGACGAGTTGCTGCCTGTCCGCTTCGTCCCTCTGCTCGAGGGGTTGGGGAAGGATGGGAATTAGGATACGCTTCTGCTTTGAACGCCGGAACCCCGGCCAACAGGGGACGGCATTGAGGATTGTGAGATGAGAGCAGTTTCCAGGACAGCTATGCCACGCCGTCTGACGGCGGTCGCCGCCTTGGCGGTCTTGGCCGGATGCGAACAGCCGCTGGACTATGACCTGCGCGGCCAGATCGGCGCCTTCAACACGACCCAGGCGGCGCAGTCGGCGGGCACCGCCAACAGGCCGGCGCCGGACGCGCGCGGCGTCATCACCTACCCGAACTACCAGGTGGCGGTGGCGCGAACCGGCGACCGCGTCAGCGACATCGCGAACCGAGTGGGCCTGCCCGCCGAGGAACTCGCCCGTTACAACGGGCTCGACCCCAGCATCACCCTGCGCGAGGGCGAGGTGGTCGCCCTGCCGCGCTCGGTCGGCCCGGGTGCGGGCGGTGTGGACATCGCCTCGGTGGCCGGCAGCGCCATCGCGTCTGCGCCCAGCACGACCCAGGTTCAGACGACGTCGCTCGAACCGGCCAAACCCGCGCCCGCGCCGACGGCGTCCGGACCTGAACCGGTGCGCCACAAGGTGAAACGGGGTGAAACCGCCTATACAATCTCGCGCCTCTACCAAGTGCCGGTCGAGTCGCTGGCGGATTGGAATGGGCTTGGCCCAGATTTCGCGGTGCGCGAAGGTCAGTTCTTGCTGATCCCGGTCAAGGACCAGCCCGCGCCGCGGCGCACGGCGGCGGCCGCCCCCACGGCTGCTGCGGTGACGCAACCGGGGCAGGGCTCGCCCACGCCGACGCCGCCAAGCGCAACCCAGCCCCTGCCAGACGAAAAGGTGGAGCCGCTCGAAACGCCCAAGCCGACGGTCAAGACCGAAGCCCCCAGCGCTGCCAGCAAGGCCGCCCTGGCGCTGCCGGTCACCGGCAAGATCATCCGCCCCTACCAGAAGGGCAAGAACGAGGGCATCGACATCGCGGCCGCCCCTGGCTCTCCGGTCTCCGCGGCCGAGGCCGGAACCGTGGCGGCGATCACCGCCGACGCGGACAAGGTCCCGATCATCGTGGTCCGGCACAACAACGATCTGCTGACTGTCTACGCGAACGTGGATGGGATCACGGTGAAAAAGGGCGATCGTGTCCAGCGCGGCCAGAAGATCGCGGCCCTTCGCGGCGGCGAAAACGCCTATGTCCATTTCGAGGTGCGCAAGGGCTTCGACTCGGTCGATCCCGAACCCTATCTGAAGTGACCCTGATCGGCCCGTCCCGGGCCGATCCCCTGCCCAAGGGTTCTTCGGCAGGGCGACGGTTCAGGGCCGGAAATCGCTCAGGCGCTTGCCCGGTTCGTCGGTGAAGAGTTCCGGGAGCGGAACCAGTACCTCGATCAGGTCCAGGCGAAAGACGCGGAAGTCTGCGCGCAGCTCGCACCAACCCGTCACCGTCCAGACCCGACCCCAGTATTCCATCTGCAGCGGGCGGATGATCCGCTCGGTCAGTGCGCCGTCAGTGCCGCGGTAAGACAGGCGCAGCTTCTGGCGCGACGCGATGGCCGATCGCAACGGCGCCATGTGAGCCAGGCCGCGGGCGGTGTCGGCAAAGGGGTAGACGGCGAACTTCCAGGCATCCCCCTCGGCGATGGTCTGGGTGGGCAGCACCGCGTCGATCTTTTCCGCCAGGGACTCGGCCGCGGCTCTGAGTTCGGCATCCGCGGCCTCTGCGACGATCGCCATTCCGAGGTTCAGCGCCTCAAGCTCGGCTGGGGTCAGGTTGAGCGGGGGCAGGGCGATCTGATCGGCCACCGTATATCCGACGCCGCGTTCGCCTTGGACCGGCACGCCCGAGGCCGCAAGCGTTTCCATGTCGCGATAGATCGTCCTGACCGACACGTTCAGCCGCTCGGCGATGTCCTGCGCCCGGTGCAGCTTGCCGTCGCCCAGGATCCTGATGATGTCGAACAACCGGTCGGTGCGGCGCATGGCGTCAACCCCGGAGCTCTGCCGCCTTCGACGTGCCGCCGCGTTGCGCGCTGCCGGTCGGCAATTCGGTGACGACTTCGGAAATTTGTGCCATCCCTTTCCCCTGAACTATGTTGTGGCGAGGCCGGACTTGGCCGGCCCCAACTGCCATTAACCTGTCAGTTGAGGCCAAAGGCAAGCCGCAACGTCGAAAATCCTGCGGATTCCCGGTTCATCCGAACGGCTTGCCCCTTTGCCCGGACCGAAGTCGGGCGTAGAACACCAGCGAAACCGGATTGCCGGCGCAGGACGCGCCGAGGAAAGAGGAGATACATCATGCTCAACAACATCGGCCTTCCCGGCCTTCTGCTGATCGCCGTCGTGGTTCTGGTGCTTTTCGGGCGCGGCAAGATCAGCTCGCTGATGGGCGAAGTCGGCAAAGGCATCACCGCCTTCAAGAAAGGCGTCAAGGACGGCACCGAGGAACTGGAGCAGGACAAGGCTGCCGACGCCAAGGACATCACCCCCGAATCCGAGAAAGACAAGGTCTAAACGCTCATGTTTGATCTTGGCTGGACCGAGCTTCTGGTCATCGGCATCGTCGCTTTGATCGTGGTGGGGCCCAAGGATCTGCCGGTTCTCTTCCGCAATGTCGGACGCTGGATCGGCAAGGCCCGCGGCATGGCGCGCGAGTTCAGCAAGGCGATGAACGAGGCCGCCGACGAGGCCGGGGTGAGCGAGATCACCAAGGGCATCAAGGCCGCGACCAACCCGGTCAACACCGCGATGGACGGGGTGAAGAAGGCGGCCAAGGACATGACCTCGGACATCACCTCGGGCGTGGACGCCGCAAAGTTCGATCCTGACAGCGAAACCGGCAAGCTGGCCAAGGAACGCGCCGAACAGGCCAAGAAGATCCAGGTCGCCACTGCCCGCGCTGCCGCCGAGCGCAAGGCCCGCGAGGCCGCCGAGGCGATGGCCAAGGCGGAAGAGATGGAAGCCGCGCTCAAATCCGAAACGGACAAGACATGAGCAAGACCGACGAGATCGACGACACGTCCGCGCCGCTGATCGAGCATCTGACCGAGCTGCGCACGCGGCTCATCCACAGCGTGGTGGCCTTCCTGATCGGGATGGTGCTCTGCTTCACGGTGGCGACGCCGATCTTCAACTTTCTGACCAGCCCGCTGTGCGAGGTTCTGGCCGAACGCGGGCAGGATTGCGACCTGATCTTCATCTCGCCGCAGGAAGGCTTCTTCGTCGCCATCAAGGTCTCGCTCCTGGGCGGCTTCATCCTGGCCTTCCCCTATATCGGGATGCAGATGTGGCGCTTCGTGGCGCCGGGGCTTTACCGGTCGGAAAAGAATGCGTTCCTGCCGTTCCTGCTGGCGTCGCCCTTCATGTTCCTGCTGGGCGCGTCCTTTGCCTTTTACGTTGTGACGCCGCTGGCCTATGACTTCTTCCTGGGATTCCAGCAGTTCGGCGCCGAGGGCGAGGCCGTGGCCGACGGGGCGACTGCGCCCCTCAGCGTGGTCTTCCAGGGTTCGGCGCAGGAATACCTGAACCTGACCATCAAGTTCATCGTGGCCTTCGGCCTCTGCTTCCAGTTGCCGGTGCTGCTGACGCTGATGGGCAAGGCAGGCCTGGTCAGCGCCGAGGGGCTGGGCGCCGTTCGCAAATACGCGGTGGTCGGCATCCTGATCCTTGCCGCCATCGTAACCCCGCCGGACGTGATCACCCAGATCATCCTCTTCGTGGTGGTTTACGGCCTCTACGAGATCTCGATCTTCCTGGTCGGACGCGTCGAGCAGAAGCGCGAAGCGCAACTGCGCGCCGAAGGCTACTACGACGACGAGGAAGAAGCCGACGATCCGATGATGGCCGAGTTCGACGAGGAACGGAAATAACCTACCGCCGAACCGCAATGCACAGGCGCGCCGGAATGCCGGCGCGCCTTTTTCGTTCCCCTCTCTTGTTGGCCGCGCCGGAACATGGTTTGAAGCGCCGCAAGAACAGGAGGAGCGCATGGACAGTCAGGCCCTGAACCGTATAGCCGATGCCCTTGAACGGATCGCGCCGGCCCCGCTGGCAGCGCCGGATTTCGACGCCGCCCCGGCCTTCGTCTGGCACGTGGGCCCGGACCGGCTCGAGGCCGTAGCCGAGGTCAGCCGGGTCGATCTCGACCTGCTGGTCGGCATCAATCGGTCACGCGACACGCTTCTCGACAACACGCGCCGTTTCGCACAGGGATTCAAGGCCAACAACGCGCTGCTCTGGGGTGCGCGCGGCATGGGAAAATCCAGCCTCGTCAAAGCGGTGCATGGCACGCTTAACGGCGACCACCCGAACCTGAAACTCGTCGAATTGCAGCGCGAGGATATGGCGTCGGTCGGGCGGCTGCTGAACCACCTGCGCGCCGCGCCGCACCGGTTCATCCTGTTCTGCGACGACCTGTCCTTCAGCCATGACGACCAGCATTACAAGTCGCTCAAGGCGGTCCTGGATGGGGGGATCGAGGGGCGGCCGGAAAACGTGGTTCTCTACGCCACGTCGAACCGGCGTCACCTGATGCCGCGCGACATGATCGAGAACGAACGCTCCACCGCCATCAACCCGTCCGAAGCGGTCGAGGAAAAGGTGTCGCTCAGCGACCGCTTCGGCCTGTGGCTGGGCTTCCACCCCTGCAGTCAGGACGAATACCTGGCGATGATCGACCGCTATTGCGGCGCCTATGGCGTCACCGTCGACGCCGAAACGCTGCGGGCCGAGGCGATCGAATGGCAGGCGACGCGCGGCGCGCGCTCGGGCCGGGTGGCCTGGCAGTTCTTCGTCGATCTGGCCGGCCGTCAGGGCGTCCACATCGCCTGAAGGCGCAACCGCGCCCGCCGGAAATACGCTGCGGGCCGACCCTACAACAGCGCCAGGATGCGTGCCGCCTCGTCCGATGGTTTCGCCAGCACCGAGCGGTCCTCGCCGGGGTGGAACCGGGCGCGCAGCGCGGTTGCCATCGGCGCGGGCTGAACGATGGTCACGCGCGGGCCTGTCCGGACGGTTTCCGCCGCCCAGCTTCGGGCCAGGGCCATCTGGGCCGCCTTGGTGGCCCCGTAGGTGCCAAAGAACTTCTCGCCCGCTTTGGGGTCGTCGAAGAACACCGCCTGACCGTGTTCGCCCAGCAACGGAGCCACGTAGGGGATCAGCACCGATGTCGCGGTGGCGTTGATGGCGAAGGACTTTCCCCAATCCTTCGGATCGACGAAGGGGGCAGGGGTCAGGGGCGCGGTATGGATCGCCGTGTGCAGCCACAGGTCCAGCTTGCCCCAGCGGTCATGGATGCCCCGGCACAGCGTCGCCATGGCGTTCGGGTCGGCGATGTCCATGGGCGCCAGCGTGGCCGAGCCGCCCTTGGCCTTGATCCGGTCGTCCAGTTCCTCGAGCGCGCCGGTGGTGCGGGCAACGGCGACAATGTGATAGGCGGGCGCCAGCGCCTCGGCGAGGGCGGCGCCCAATCCGCGTGAAGCCCCGGTAACGAGGGCGATTTTTGTCTGATCGGTCATGCGGGCCGGTTTGAACCCGTGCGCGCGAGGCGTCAAGAGAGGATCAGCTTCCGGGAATGTCGATCCGCTTGGTCTGGCCGCTTTGTCGCAGCATCACGCCGTTCTCGTCGATGGCGGCCACGGTGCCCGAGCCCACGCGGCTGCCGGGCTCGACCTTCTCGATGCGGCCGTTCGACAGGCGCATCAGCGCGCGCAGGTCGTTCGAGGGGCCGAACACCCCAAGGACTGCCACCGAGTTCTTGGCCAGTGCGCCTTGCTGCGTCGCAGCGCCATTGACTTTGGAGTTTGACATGAATCGCCGCCGGGGCATCGCCCGGGTCCCTGTTTCACGAGTGGTCGGAAGGCTGCCGCTTAGCAAAGACGCGGATCCGGGGAAAGGCGGATTCAGGGCGGCGGCAGAGTTCCGCCACCCTCATTTCCGGCGACAAAAAAGGGGCCGATGGCCCCTTTTGGATCGCGTTGTTCCCGCAGGATTATTCTGCCGCGGGCTGCATCTTGAAACCCTGCTCAATCTTGTCGGCAGGGATGACGGGATATTCGCCCGAGAAACAGGCATCGCAATATTGCGGGCACTTCTTGTTGCGTCCCTGCGATTCGCCGACCGCACGATAGAGCCCGTCCAGCGAAATGAACTTGAGGCTGTCCACCGCCAGGTACTCGGCCATTTCGTCCTCGTTCATGGTCGCCGCCAGCAGTTTCTCGCGCTCCGGCGTGTCCACGCCGTAGAAACACGGCCAGGCGGTCGGCGGCGAGGCGATACGGAAATGCACTTCCTTGGCGCCGGCATCCAGGATCATTTCCTTGATCTTGCGGCTGGTGGTGCCGCGCACGACGGAATCGTCCACCAGGATCACCCGTTTGCCCTCGATCAGCGCGCGGTTGACGTTCAGCTTCAGCCGCACGCCCATGTTGCGGATCTGTTCGGTCGGCTCGATGAAGGTCCGGCCCATGTACTGGTTGCGGATGATGCCCATCGCGTAGGGAATGCCTGATTCCAGCGAATAGCCGATTGCGGCGGGGGTGCCGCTGTCCGGCACGGGGCAGACCAGGTCCGCGTCGACCGGGCTTTCCTTTGCCAGTTCCCGCCCGATGGCTTCGCGCGTCTCATAGACCGACCGCCCGCCGAGGATCGAGTCGGGGCGCGAGAAATAGACATGCTCGAAGATGCAGAACTTCGGCGGCTGCGGGCGGAAGGGAAAGTTGCTCTGAACGCCGTCCTTGGCGGTGATCACCACCATCTCGCCCGGCTCGATCTCGCGGATGAACTCGGCGCCGATGATGTCCAGCGCGCAGGTCTCGGACGACAGGCACCAGCCGTCGCCGATCTTGCCCAGCACCAGCGGGCGCACGCCCATCGGGTCACGCACGCCGATCAGCTTGGTCCGGGTCATGGCCACGACCGAAAATGCGCCTTCGACGCGGCGCAGCGCGTCCTCCATCCGCTCGGGGATGTTGCGCTGCAGCGACCGCGCCATCAGGTGAATGATGCATTCGCTGTCGGACGAGCTTTGAAAGATCGAGCCGCGCTCGATCAGTTCGCGCCGCAGCGCGTTGGCGTTGGTGATGTTGCCGTTATGCGCGATCGCCGCGCCGCCCATCGAGAATTCACCGAAAAACGGCTGCACGTCGCGAATCGCCGTCTGTCCCTTGGAACCGGCGGTGGAATAGCGCACGTGCCCGATGCCCAGCGAACCGGGCAGGGCCTCCATCACGTCGGCCGAGGTGAAGTTGTCGCGAACATAGCCGAAACGGCGGACCGAACTGAAACCCTGTTCGGCGTCATAGGTGACGATGCCGCCGGCCTCCTGTCCCCGGTGTTGAAGCGCGTGAAGGCCAAGGGCCAGGAAACTGGCTGCATCCTTGACGCCGATGACACCAAAAATCCCGCATTCCTCGCGGAGTTTGTCGTCGTCGAACGGGTGGGCGGGGGGCATCTGCGGGCTTTGCAAGTCGGGCAGCTCCGAATCCGTGGCTGGTTTGGCCTTCACATAATGCTTCCTGCCGCCCGAGTCACGAAAGGATCACGTTATTGTTTGCCGCATGTCCAGGTGATTCCGCGCGACCGGCCGTTCGGCGCAAAGGGTCGCCGGGCCGAGGAAAAAATGCCCGGAACGATGTCCGGGCATTCGCGATCTGCTGTCGAAGATGCGCAACGGCCTACTGGCTCGGCTGCCCCGAGCTGTTGGCGGAGCACGTTCCGACCAGTTCCTCGTATTGACGGGTCACCCAGCCAAGCGCCTGTTCGGGGTTCTGTTCCTGGATCTTTTCGCTCATCTGCGCAAAGACCTGGGCCGAGCGGCTTTCGTCCACGATGGTGAAGTTCTGGCCGGTCATGACCGTGTCATAGACGAAGAAGGCGATCGCGACCAAAAGAATGCCGCGCGCCACGCCAAAGAAGAACCCCAGCGCCTGGTCCAGACCGCCCAGCGCCGACCGCTGCACCAGCGACGAAAACAGCGGCGTGAAAATGCTGACCACGATCAGAGCCACCGCAAAGACGGCGGCAAAGGCGGTGATGACGGACAATTCGCAGTTGCCTTCGAGGAATTCCCCGAGAACCGGAACTTCCTTGATCAGCGGCATGGCCTGCGGCGCGAACATGAAGGCCAGCACGGCGGCGGCTACCCAGCCCGCGATCGCCAGCGTCTCGCGAACGAGACCCCGGGAATAGGCCAGCAACGCCGACACGACGATGATCAGGGCGACAACCCCGTCGATTATTGTGAAACCTTCCATGGCCCTCGCCTGTTCTTTTTCTGCCCTCGCGGGCGATCTTAACCTGCTCCGAACGTTTCGCCAACAAACCCGATCAAATCTGCGGGGCGGGCCAGTGTCAGTCCTGCCACAGTGCCGGTCTTGCCGCCTGCCGGAGCAATTGCCGCTGTGAAACCAAGTTTTTGCGCTTCTTTCAACCTGTTTTCGGTTTGCGGGGCTGGGCGCAGCGCGCCGGACAGCGAGATTTCACCGAACACCACCGTATCGGCGGGCAGCGCGGCGTCCTCGCGCGCGCTCAGCAGGGCTGCGGCGACCGCCAGATCGGCGGCGGGTTCCGAGATCTTCAGCCCGCCGGCGACGTTCAGATAAACGTCCAGCCCGGCGAAGGGAATGCCGCAGCGCGCCTCGAGCACCGCAAGGATCATCGCCAGCCGCCCGCTGTCCCATCCCACCACCGTGCGGCGCGGCTGCGACAGGGGCGAGGGGGCAACCAGCGCCTGCAATTCGACCAGCACGGGCCGCGTGCCCTCGATTCCGGCAAAGACCGCCGAACCCGGGCTGGGCGCGCCGCGTTCGGACAGGAACAGCGCCGACGGATTGGTGACTTCGGCCAGACCCGCGCCGGTCATTTCAAAGACGCCGATCTCGTCGGCGGGGCCAAAGCGGTTCTTGACCGCGCGCAGGATGCGGAACTGGTGGCCGCGCTCTCCCTCGAAGTAAAGCACGGTATCGACCATGTGCTCGACAACGCGCGGGCCGGCGATCTGCCCCTCCTTGGTCACGTGCCCCACCATGACGATCGACACGCCGTGACGCTTGGCGAACGAGGTCAGCTCATGCGCGGCGGCCCTGACCTGGCTGACGGATCCCGGCGCGCTGTCCACGTTGTCGGCCCACATGGTCTGGATGGAGTCGATGATGGCGAGGCCGGGCTTTTCCGCCTCGAGCGTCGTCAGGATGTTGCGCAGGTTGGTCTCGGCTGCCAGCTGAACCGGCGCGTCGGACAGGCCAAGCCGCCGCGCGCGCATCCGCACCTGGGCGCTGGCCTCCTCGCCCGAGACGTAGATCGTCTTCAGCCCCGCGCCGGCGAAACGGGCCGCCGCCTGCAGCAGCAGGGTGGATTTGCCGATGCCCGGATCGCCGCCGACCAGAATGGCCGAAGCGGGCACCAGCCCGCCCCCCAGCACCCGGTCCAGCTCGGTCACGCCGCACATCGTGCGGGGCGGCGGGGTTTCTTCGGCCGAGAGCGTGCTGAGCGGTATCGGCTGGCCGCGCTTGCTGCCCAGCGATTTCGAGGCCGGACCCGAGGACAGGGGCACTTCCTGCGCGATCGTGTTCCACTCGCCGCAGGCATCGCAGCGCCCGGACCACCGGGAATGGGTGGCGCCGCAGGCGGTGCATGAAAAGGAATTCGTCTTTGCCATGGGCACCTTGGTGCCCGACAAGCCGCGGCTCTTCAAGCCCTCGCGTATAGAGGCGCGAGGGTCACTCGCGCCCCCTCAGCGTTCGTCACTCCGCCGCGCGGGGCGGTTGCATGGCGATGATGCTTCCGGCAGAGGGATCGCTTCCGTCCGGCGGCGACCGCAGTTGCGCCGAAAGCTCTGGCAACAGCTCGAACAACTCGTCGCGCAGCCGTGTCAGCTGTGCCCGCGCAATCGATTCCTCGATGTCCACGTCGCGGGTCCATTGCCGCAGTTCGTGCAGGATGATCTGCGCTTCCTCGATGCGTTCGCCGAACCGCTCGATCTCCTGCTGCCGCTGTTTCAGGAAGGTCCGCGCGCGTTCGACCTTGTCGTGGGAATAGACATCGGCCAGTTCGTGGCTGACCCGGCTCATCTGCGACGCCAGTTCCAAAACCTCCGGCTCCAGCCCTTCGAGGTCCGGATGCTCGCGCATGAAGTTCAGCCGTTCCTTGACCGCGTCGAACTCGGACGCCAGCGTGAACAGCCCCGACCGGTCCGCCGCATGGGCGACCTGGTAGGCCTTGATCACGTCCTGCATCTGCAGGGAAAACTTCCGGTGCGAGTTCTCCAGGGCCATGATCCGCCCGTTCGCGGGCAGGTAGAAGGCCAGCATGAGAACAAGACAGGTCAGCCCGATCTGAATGAACATGCCCGCTTGGGGATAGACCGTCCCGCCGATCCCGGCCTGCAATGTCAGCCAGGGCCATATGCCAAGTGCGGAAAGAAGTGTCGCCACGATCGCGAAAAGTGCTGCGGCGCATATCAGAAAAAAAGTCAGTCGCAGAAAAACCGTCTGTAGCTGCAAAGTGATATTATGGAGCGCGGCCATATCGTCCATCTCCCTAGAAAACCGGCTTTGAGCCGGACCCGGAGCGGAGGAACCATGAACCTATCACGACGATCCGCAGCGGATCCGAAAACTAAAAATATCACTGCTCGAATGGTATATATGGTACGCACATTCCGAGCATAATCAATTCTCTCTATGAGTTTCGTGATCTGAGTTGCAATTCTGTCATATAACCCAGCACGAACGAGGCCAGAATGCAGCCCGTGAACAGATAAAGACCCCAGGCGGTCTCGATTGTTGCGTACGAGATGCCCTTGGCCAGCGTGATGTAGAGCGCGATCAGGAAGATATCGGCCATGGCAAGCTTGCCCAGAACGTGCAGCACCGGCTGAACGCGCGGATCCAGCAGATCCCACTGCACCAGCGCCAGCCCGATCGTCTTGATATAGGGCGCAAACAGCGCAAAGGCGGTCACCACCAGCGCCAGGAACACGTCCGACCGCCACAGCGACTGCAGCCCGGTGATGACGCTGATCTCGGACAGGCCAAAAATCGGCAACAGCCCGGCCCGCATCAGCGGCGCGAACCACGCGATGGGGTAGAGGATCAGCAGCGACAGGGTGGCAAGGCGGAGGGGCATGACCGTGAGCCTGGTGAAAACAACCTTTCCCACCTAGTGCCTGTCACCTGAAACGGCAAGCTTCCGTGTCGCGGATCACCGCACCGCCTCGATCGGCCCTTCGGCGCGGCCGTGGATGAACTGCTCCAGGTAGGGATCGCCGCTGGCGTCCATCTCGGAAACCGGCCCCGTCCACTGGATCACGCCGTCATGCAACATGGCCACGTTGTCGGCAATCGCCCGGACCGAGCTCATGTCATGGGTGATGGTCATGGCCGTCGCGCCCATCTCGGTCACGATTTCGCGGATCAGGTCGTTGATGACGCCCGACATGATCGGGTCGAGCCCGGTGGTCGGTTCGTCGAAAAAGATGATCTCGGGCTCGGCGGCGATGGCGCGGGCAAGGCCCACGCGTTTCTGCATCCCCCCCGACAGTTCGGCAGGAAAGCGGTCGGCCACGTTCTCGCGCAGACCGACCCGGCGCAGCTTTTCGATGGCGATCTCGCGGGCTTCCTCGACGGGGCGCTTCAGCGAGCCGCGCAGCAGGCGAAAGGCCACGTTCTGCCAGACGGGCAGCGAATCGAACAGCGCGCCGCCCTGGAACAGCATCCCGAACCGGGCGAGAAAGGCGTCGCGGTCGCCCTGCGCGGCGTCCTGGCCGTCCACGTGGATCTTGCCGCTATCCGGCGTGATCAGCCCCAGGATGCACTTCAGGGCCACGGATTTGCCGGTGCCCGAACCGCCGATGACGACCATCGAGGTTCCCTTGGGAATCTCCAGGTTCATGCCCCGCAGGACACGGTTGTCGTCAAAGGCCTTGTGTACGTTCTCCATCCGGATCATATCGAGAAGAACACCCCCGTCAGCACGAAGTTGGCGGCAAGGATCAGCACCGCGGCGGCCTCGACCGAGCCCTTGGTGGCGCGGCCCACGCCTTGCGCGCCACGGCCCGAGGTCATGCCGTAATAGCACCCCATGACGGCCGCGATCACGCCGAAGGCCGCCCCCTTGACCAGCGACGAGACGATGTCGAGCGGCTCCAGGAAATCCACCGTGTTCTTGAGATAGGCCGCCGCGTTGAAGCCCAGGTTCTCGGTCGCCACCACGTAGCCGCCGGCGACGCCGATCACGTCGCCGACGCCCACCAGAACCGGAACGGTGAGCAGCGCCGCCAGCACGCGCGGGGCGACCAGGTATTTCATCGGATGGGTGGACAGCGTCACCAGCGCGTCGATCTGCTCGGTCACCTTCATCGTCGCGATCTCGGCGGCGATCGACGAGGTGACGCGGGCGGCGATCATCAGCCCCACCAGAACCGGCCCCAACTCGCGCACCATGCCGATGGCCACGATCTGCGGCACCACGGCCTCGGCGTTGAAGCGGGCGCCGCCGGCATAGATCTGCAGCGCCAGCGCCCCGCCGGTGAAGACCGCGGTCAGGCCGACGACCGGCAGCGACAGCCAGCCCATGTGCATCAGCGCCACGCCGAATTCACGAGGGTAGAAGGGAGGGCGCACGATGTGGGACAGGGCGTCCAGCGTGAACAACGCGACCCGGCCAAAGGCGGCAAGCAGGGTCAGGACCGATCGGCCCAGCCCGGCCAGTCCGGCAAAAAGGTTCATTCCACGTAGCCCCGCGAATAGCGCGATCCCAGCGAGGTCAGGATTTCATAACCGATGGTGCCCGCTGCTTCGGCCAGATCGTCGACGGTCTGATGGCCGTTCAGGATGCGCAGCGAGGTCGGCGTTTTCGTCAGGTCGGTCACGTCCACGGTGATCAGGTCCATCGAGATGCGCCCGACCACCGGGCAGGGCTGGCCCGAGGCGAAGGCGTCGATGCCGCCGCCGATGGCGCGGTGCAGTCCGTCGGCGTAGCCGGCCGCCACCGTCGCGATCCGCGAGGGGCGGCGCGCGGTCCAGGTGTTGCCGTAGCCCACCGTTTCCCCGACCGCGACATCGCGGATCTGGATCACCGGCAGATCGACTTTCACCACCGGCCGCGCCTCATCAAAGGGCATGCCGCCGTAAAGGCCGATGCCGGGGCGGCACAGGTCGAAATGGTACTCGCGCCCCAGCAGGATGCCGCCCGTTGCCGCCAGCGACCGAGGGACTTTAACTCCGTCCGTCATCGCTTTGAAAACGCTTAGTTGTTTGGCGTTCATCGCGTGGTCCGGTTCGTCCGCGCAGGCCAGGTGGGACGTGATGAGGACCGGTTTCCGGCTCAGCGCCTTGTCGCGAAGCTCCGCCCAGTCGGCGGGTTCCATCCCCAGCCGATTCATCCCGCTGTCCAGCTGGATGCCGAAAGGATGATCCGGCAGCGCCTCGAAATGCCGCAGCAGCTGCTCCGCCGAATTGATCAGCGGCACCAGGCTATGCTGGCGCAGCAGGTCGGTATCGCCTTCCATGTGGCCCGAGAACACGGCGATCATGGGGCCAGACCCCACGGCCTCGCGCACCGCGGCGCCTTCCTCGGCTACCGCCACGAAGAACTTGCGCACGCCCGCCTCGACCAGCGCATCCGAAACGGGGCCGGCGCCCAGCCCATAGGCATCCGCCTTGACCACCGCGCCGGTCTCTGCGGCGGACTTGGCGTCAAGCGCCCGCCAGTTCCGGGCAAGCGCGTGGAGGTTGATGGTCAGACGTGCCGTACTCATGATCCGTTCATGACACCGGTGTTTCTCAGGTCAAGAGGGAATGCCCCGAAATGGGACGGTTTGTACCAGCCGCCGGGCAAATCGGAGAAACCATGTTTGGCTTGAAGCCGCGGATCGCGTCGCGCGGCTCGAAAATCGTCATTGTTTTCAGACCGGAGGCAAAACGGGCCGGGCGACCTGATCGTTCGCCTGCCGGTCCGTTGTTCAGTAGCCTTCCACCTGACCGCCCTGCTGCCAGGGCTTGACCAGATTGCCGAAACGGGTGAACTGCGCCTCGAAGGACAGTTCCACCGTGCCGATGGGGCCGTGGCGCTGCTTGCCCACGATGACTTCGGCCTTGCCGTGCAGCCGTTCCATCGCCTGCTTCCATTCCTCCATCTTGTCCAGCTCGTGATCTCCGGGCTTTTCGCGCTCCTTGTAGTATTCCTCGCGGAACACGAACATCACCACGTCGGCGTCCTGCTCGATCGAGCCCGATTCCCGCAGGTCCGATAGCTGCGGGCGCTTGTCGTCACGGCTTTCCACCTGGCGCGAAAGCTGAGAAAGGGCGATCACCGGGATGTTCAGCTCCTTGGCGATGGCCTTCATGCCCATGGAAATCTCGGCGATCTCGTTCACCCGGTTGTCGGCCATGCCCCGGCAAAGCTGCAGGTAGTCGATCACCAGCAGGTCGAGCCCATGTGTCCGCTTGAGCCGCCGCGCGCGCGCCGCAAGCTGCGAGATCGGCAGGGCGGGGGTGTCGTCGATGAAAAGGGGACAGGCCTCCAGCTCTTTGGCGGCGTCCACGAAGCGGCGGAATTCGGCCTCGGTCATGTCGCCCTGGCGGATCTTGTGCGAACTGATCTCGGACGCCTCGGCCAGAACCCGGCCGGCCAGCTGCTCGGCGCTCATTTCCAGCGAAAAGAACCCGACGACGCCGCCATCGATCGCGCCTTCGTTCCCGTCGGGCTTGGTCCCGCGCTTGTAGGCCCGGGCGACGTTGAAGGCGATGTTGGTGGCCAGCGAGGTCTTGCCCATCGAGGGACGCCCCGCAAGGATGATCAGGTCGGACGGGTGCAGCCCGCCCAACTGCTTGTCCAGATCGGCCAGACCGGTCGAGATGCCCGCCATGCCGCCGCCACGCTGATATGCTTCGTTGGTGACGTTCACGGCCTCGGTGACGGCCTTGAGGAAGGATTTGAACCCCGACTCGGTCTGGCCCTGCTCGGATAGCTGATAGAGTTTCTGCTCGGCCTCCACGATCTGTTCTTTTGGCTCGCTCGTCACGTCCACCCTTGCGGCCTTGTCCGAGATGTCGCGGCCCAGCCGGATCAGCTCGCGCCGGATCGCCAGGTCATAGATCATCTGGGCATAGTCGCGCACCGCAAAGGCGCTGATCGAGGCGCCGGCCAGCTTGACCAGATAGGCCGGTCCGCCCAGCTCCTTCAGCCCCTCATCCTCGGCCATGAAGGATTTCAGCGTCACCGGCGAGGCCAGCGCGTTCTTGGCGATGCGGGCGGCGGCGACCTCGTAGATGCGGGCATGGACCGGGTCATAGAAATGCTCGGCCCCGATGATGGATGCGACGCGGTCATAAAGATCGTTGTTGGTCAGGATCGCGCCCAACAACTGCTGCTCGGCCTCTACCGAATGCGGCATCGTGTCGGCATTCTGAATCTCGGCCGGCGCCTGCTCGAAACTGCGGATCTCGTTCATTACTGCTCTCGTTGTCCCTTGGGCCACGGGCATAACCCGGTGTTCCGAGTCGGGGCAAATTGTATGTTTTTGGGGATAGGCTGTGCATATCTCCGCGCCCCATCATATTGAAGGACGGGGGCGCAATGCGTCAACATGTAGTGGAATTCGCCGCGCCACTCGGCAGGCGGGGCAAGATGCCGCCCCGCCTTCCCAGGGGTCAGCCCTTGTGCGCCTCCTGCCAGGCGCGCGGGTCGTTGAGGAACGCCTCGACCCCGTCCAGCGTTTCCCGGTCGAAAGCGCCCTGCGCCTTGGCTTCGGCCAGCACGTCCCACCATGTGCACAGGTGGTGCAGGCGAACGCCATGATCGCCCAGCGTCTTTTCGGTTTCCGGGAAGATGCCGTAGTAGAAGATCACCGCCGTGTGCCCGCAGGTCGCGCCGGTTTCACGGATGGCGTCCACGAAGCTCAGCTTCGAGCCGCCGTCGGTGGTCAGGTCCTCGACCAGCAGCACCCGCTGGCCCTCGGTCATGGCACCTTCGATCCGGGCGTTGCGGCCATAGCCCTTGGGCTTTTTTCTTACGTAGGTCATCGGCAGCGCCATGCGCTCGGCCACCATGGCGGCGAAGGGGATGCCCGCGGTCTCGCCGCCGGCGATGTTGTCGAACGCCTCAAACCCTGCGTCGCGCATCACGGTGACGGTCAGGAAATCCATCAGCGTCGAGCGGATGCGCGGATACGAGATCAGCTTGCGGCAGTCGATATATGTCGGGCTGGGCAGGCCCGAGGCCAGCGTGAACGGCTCGCGCGCGTTGAAATGCACGGCCTTGATTTCCAGAAGCATCCGCGCGGTCAGGCGGGCGATTTCCGATTTCTCGGGGAAGCTGGCAGGGATCATCCTCAAATCCTTGGTCTGGGCGGAGAGTGCGGGAGCCTCCGGCGGGAGTATTTGTCGAAAAGATGAAGTCAGATCACGCGCCAATGCAGCGGGAAGCCGGGCTCGAACACGGTCACCGGGCCGTCGCCGGTCTCGATCTTGGCCGGGTAGCTCACCGGATCGCCCTTGGTCAGCGTGATGGTGTCGTCGTTCACCGGCAGGCGGTAGAAGGCCGGGCCGTGGAGCGAGGTAAAGCCTTCCAGCCTGTCCAGCGCGCCTTCGCGGTCGAACATCTCGGCCACCAGCGACATGGTGTTGGTGGCGGTGAAGCAGCCGGCGCAGCCGCAGGCCATTTCCTTGTTGGCGTCCGTATGCGGCGCGCTGTCCGTGCCCAGGAAGAACCGAGCGTCGCCCGATGTCGCAGCGGCCAGAAGCGCCAGCCGGTGCTCCTCGCGCTTGGCGACGGGCAGGCAATAGTAATGCGGCTTGATGCCGCCGACCAGGATGTGGTTGCGGTTGATGATCAGGTGATGCGCGGTGATGGTCGCGCCCAGATCCGCGTCATTGGCCCGCACGTAATCGGCGCCGTTCGCGGTGGTGATGTGTTCCATGACGACGCGCAGCCCCGGCGTCGCCCGGCGGATCGGATCCAGAACCCGGTCTATGAACACCGCCTCGCGGTCGAAGATGTCGATCTCGGCATGGGTCACCTCGCCATGCACGCAGAGCGGCAGACCGATCTCGGCCATCTTCTCCAGCACGCCGCGCACCTTGTCGAAATCGCGCACGCCCGAGGCAGAATTGGTCGTCGCGCCGGCGGGGTACAGCTTGACCGCCTTCACCAGGCCGCTCGCCTGGGCTGCGGCCACGTCCTCGGGATCGGTGTCCTCGGTCAGGTACAGCGTCATCAGCGGCTCGAAGGCCATGCCTTCGGGCAGCGCCGCCAAGATGCGCTCGCGATACTCGGCCGCCTGCGCCCCGGTCACCACCGGCGGCACCAGATTCGGCATGATGATCGCGCGGGCGAAATGACGCGCGGTTTCGGGCAGAACGGCCTGCAGCATGGCGCCGTCGCGCAGGTGCAGGTGCCAGTCGTCGGGACGGCGGATCGTGAGGCTTTGGGTCATGGCGCTTCCGCTAGCACAGGCTTGTCGCACGGGGAAGCCCCGCCGTCCCGGGGCGAGGCAATTTGCGCGGTTCTCACAGCCGCCGCGCCGTTGCAGGCTTGCCCGGCAAGGGGCGAGTCGTGATACGGAAACTGACCTTCAGGCATGTCTATCCGGCGGATCCGGACCGGTTGTTCGAACTGGTCACGGATCTCGATACGCTCGAGGCGGTGACCAGGCCCTGGATGCGGTTCCATCACCTGCCGTCCGGCCCGGTGCGCGAGGGGCAGGTCATCGACGTGGACATGTCCCTGTTCGGTTTCCTGCCGGCGCGCCCCTACAAGATGGTCGTGACGCGATGCACCGGAGCCGAGCACCAGATGACGTCCGACGAAACCGGCTATGGCACCCATCTGGTTCACCGGCTCGAGGTGCGGCCGGGCAAGGACGGCCGCTCGGAACTGATCGACACGATCGAAATCGAGGCCGGCTGGATGACGCCGCTGATCGCCCTGTGGCTGCGACTGACCCATCGCTGGCGTCACCATGTGCGGCTGCGCCTGCTCAGGGCTTAGTATGGCCGAGCATGTACTTTGGTCCCCTTGCCAGCCCGCGAAGACGATGCAAGTCACTGGGGACACATCACTTGACCAACCCGCCCGGTCGTGACCTCTTGGGCGAAGCAACAGGAGAGGGACATGGACCAGCCGAACACCATCGATGCCGTGCAGGAGATGCTGGGCGCCCAGGGCTATGTCTGCGACCGGGCGCTCGCCACGGTCGTGTTCCTGGCGCTCAGGCTTGGCCGGCCGCTGTTTCTCGAAGGCGAGGCCGGCGTCGGCAAGACCGAGATCGCCAAGGCGCTGGCGGCGGGCCTGAAACGGCGCCTGATCCGGCTGCAATGTTACGAAGGGCTCGACGCATCTTCCGCCGTCTATGAATGGAACTTTCCCGCGCAGATGGTGGCCATCCGCACCGCCGAGGCGGCGGGCGGCGCCGATCGGGCGGCGCTGCAGACCGAGCTTTTCTCGGACGAATTCCTGGTCGAACGCCCGCTGCTTCAGGCCATGCGCCCGGATGAGAACGGCGCCCCGGTCCTGCTGATCGACGAACTTGACCGCACCGACGAGCCGTTCGAAGCCTTTCTGCTCGAGGCGCTCTCGGATTTCCAGGTCACCATCCCCGAACTCGGCACCGTCAAGGCGCCCGAGCCGCCCATCGTGATCCTGACTTCGAACCGCACCCGCGAAGTTCACGATGCGCTCAAGCGCCGCTGCCTCTATCACTGGGTCGACTACCCGGATTTCGACCGCGAGGTCGAGATCCTGCACGCGCGCGCCCCCGAAGCGGCGGAAAACCTCAGCCGCGAGGTGGTGGCCTTCGTCCAGCAGCTGCGCACCGAGGATCTGTTCAAGAAACCCGGGGTGGCCGAAACCATCGACTGGGCCAAATGCCTGTTGGCGCTCGACGTCATCAACCTCAGCCCCGAGGTGATCGGCGACACGCTGGGCGCGATCCTGAAATACCAGGACGACATCCAGAAACTGCAGGGCTCCGAGGCCAAGCGCATCCTCGACCAGGCCAAGGCTTCGCTCGAACCGGCATGATGCTTCATCTTTTCGGAAATACTCCGGGGGTATGGGGGCAGCGCCCCCATGAAACGTGATGTCAGAACAACTCCCGCTCGACATCCCAGACGATCCCAAGCTGGCGCAGAACATCACCCATTTCGCCCGGGCCCTGCGCAAGGCTGGCCTGCCGATCGGCACCGGACGGGTGATCGACGCGATCCGCGCGGTCGAGGCGGCGGGCTTCACCGAACGCCGTGATTTCTACTGGACGCTGCACGCCTGTTTCGTCAGCCGCCCGGAACACCGCGCCGTGTTCGCCCAGGTCTTCCGCCTTTACTGGCGCGACCCGCGCTATCTCGAACACATGATGGCGATGATGCTGCCTGCGATCCGGGGCGTGCAGGAGGAACGCGCGGCGCAGGCCGGCGAGAAACGCGCCGCCGAGGCGCTGCTGGATGGCGTCGAGCGCGAGCTGCCCGAAACGGAGGAACAGGAAGGAGACACCGAGATCGAGGTCGACGCCTCGCTCACCGCCTCGACCGAGGAGCGCCTGCGCACGCTCGACTTCGAACAGATGAGCACCGACGAGATGGCGCAGGCCAGGCGGATGCTGGCGCGGCTGACGCTGCCGGTGCAACCCATCCCGTCGCGGCGCGGCCAGGCCAGCCACCTGGGCCACCGCATCGACCGCGCCCGCACCCTGCGCGCCGCCATGCGGCAGGGCGGCGAGTTGCGCGACATCGCCCGGATGCAGCCGCGCCCGCGCTGGCCCAACCTGGTGGTGCTCTGCGACATTTCCGGCTCGATGAGCCAGTACAGCCGCGTGATCCTTCATTTCCTCCATGCAGTCTCGAACGCCAAGGGGGCGGGCTGGGCCAAGGTCCACGCCTTCACCTTCGGCACCCGTCTGACCAACATCACCCGGCACCTGCACCAGCGCGACGTGGACGCGGCGCTTGCCGCCGCCGGCGCCGAGGCGCAGGATTGGGAGGGCGGAACCCGGATCGGCGAATGCCTGCACGTCTTCAACCGCGACTGGTCGCGGCGCGTCACGGGGCAGGGGGCGGTGGTGCTGCTGATCACCGACGGGCTGGACCGCGGAGAACCCGAACAGCTGGCGCACGAGATGGAGCGGCTGCACCTGTCCTCGCGCCGCCTGATCTGGCTGAACCCGCTGCTCAGGTGGGATGACTTCGCGCCAAGGGCGCGCGGCGTCGCCGCCATGCTGCCGCATGTGGACAGCTTCCGCGCCGGTCACTCGATCGCGTCGCTCGAAGAACTGGCCGAGGTGATCTCGCGCCCCGATGACGTGGGCGAAAAGGCCCGCCTTATGGCCGCGCTGTGACACGCTTGCCGCTTCCTGCCCGCAAGCTGTTCAAAAAGCTGGCGAATGCAATTACTCTTTTACCAAGGCTTTCACGACGAACGAGTTGCTTGCATGTCCAATTGCGTGAATTGCGTCGATCCTCCGGGCGGTTCGGCGTGCTGTGATCCCGGCCAGACCCCCATGTGCCTTGTCCTGGACGGGCAGGCCCAGTCGGTCTGCATGACGCTTTCGCCCGAAGTCACCGCCGACCCGGCCCGGATTTCCGCGGCCCTGAAATCGGCGGTGCTGTCTCTGGCGGGCAGCGACTATACCGAGGATCTCGAACGCCACTTTACGCTCGCCGGGCCGCTGGTGCATTACTTCAGCTCCGACGGCCGGATCCGGATGACCGCGCGAAACCCGGTGACCGACGCCGGCGCCCAGACGGGCGAAGGCGATACCTGAGCCTGACGCGCTGGGGCGACACAAAGCTCCTGCGCAGGCTGACCTGATCGCCGTCCCGCTTGATCCATGTCATGCAGAAAACGGATGCCCGGGTGTATGGGGGTCTCCGATCGCATTGCGTCCGCCCGGGGCCACAGGCACCGGGGGGCGGCCTGCGGGGGACAGAGATGCGCGTGGCGTCTCGCGCCAAAATACCCGCCACGCGTTGCGGCCCGGCGAACCGTGTTCCCGCCGGGCCGCTTTTCATTGCCCGAAACCTCCTTATGTTGGTGCGAACTACCCGGGAGGCTCTGATGGACAGATTTGACAACGGCCCCGAAACCGCCCTGCGCTGGCACCGGAAAGGCACGGGCGCGGCCCTCGCCACCGTGGTCGAGACCTGGGGCAGCGCCCCGCGCCGGGTGGGGGCGCAGCTGGTCATTGGCGGGGACGGACGAATCGAAGGCTCGGTCTCGGGCGGCTGCGTCGAAGGCGCGGTGATCGTCGAGGCGCTCGAGGCCATCGACGAGGGCGAGGCGCGCCTGCTGGAATTCGGCGTCAGCGACGAGGACGCCTTTGCCGTGGGTCTGGCCTGCGGCGGCACCATCCGGGTGCTGGTCGAGCCGGTCGGCTCGGTCCTGCCCGAGGCGATGCTGGCGGAACTGGTCGAGGCGCGGTCCCGGCGCGAGGCGCTGGCCTACGAGGTCAACATGGCGACCGGCCACCGCGAGTTGAAGCGCGGCGCCTATCCCGAGCGGATGCGCATGGACCGGTCCGGCTTTGAAGAGGACGGCCAGACCTTCGTCGCCGTCCACAACCCGCCGCTGCGGCTGATCGTGGTGGGCGCGGTCCACATTGCGCAGGCGCTGGTGCCGATGGCGCGGATCGCGGGCTATGACCCGGTCATCATCGACCCGCGCGAGGCATTCGCCTCGGACAAGCGGTTCCCGGGCGAAACGATCCTCACCGACTGGCCCGACGAGGCGGTGGCGAAGCTGGGGCTCGACGCGCGCACTGCGATGGTGCTGCTGACCCACGATCCCAAACTGGACGATCCCGCGCTGAAGGCCGCGCTGGGCGCGGGCGTGTTCTACATCGGCGCGCTGGGCTCGACCCGGACCCACGCCAAGCGGGTCGCGCGGATGTACGAGGCGGGGTTCACCGACGAACAGATCGGCCGCATTCACGGGCCCATCGGGCTGGATATCGGCGCGGCCGGCCCTGCGGAGATCGCCGTGGCGATCCTGGCCCAGATGACCGCCGTGCTGCGGGGCAAGGCATGAGGTTCGGCCCCGTTCCGGTGGCCGAGGCCGAAGGCGCGATTCTGGCGCATTCGGTCAAGGCCGGCGAACGCAAGCTGCGCAAGGGCATGAAGCTGCAGGCCGAACAGCTCGGGATCCTGACCGCCGCGGGCATCGACGAGGTGATCGTCGCCCGGATGGAGCCGGGCGACTGCCACGAGGACGAGGCCGCGCAGTTGCTTGCCCGCGCGCTGGTGCCCGATCCGGCCACGGTCAACCTGCGCGTCACCGACCCGTTCACGGGCCGCGTCAACATCGTGGCGGACGCGCCCGGCGTTGTGACGCTCGACGTGGCCGCGATCGAGCGGTTCAACCGGGTGCATCCGATGATCACCGTCGCGACGGTGCCGCAATACCAGCAGATGGGCGCGGGCGGCATGGTGGCGACGATCAAGGTGATCTCCTACGCGGTGCCGCGCGCGGATGTGGAACGCGCCGCGGAACAGGCGCAGGACGCCATCCGCCTGAGGCGCGCCATCCATGCCAGCGCCGGACTGGTGGTCACCGAGATCCCGGGTGGCCCTCCGAACGAAAAGGGCATCGCCGCGATTCGCGGCCGGGTCGAGGCGTTGGGCATGGAACTGGCCGACATCCGCACCGTGCCGCACCGGACCGGCGAGATCGCGGGCGCGATTTCCGACGTCGCGGGCGATCTTGTGATGATCCTGACCGGCTCGGCCACCTCTGACCCCGACGATGTCGGCCCCAGCGCCGTGCGCGCCGCCGGCGGCAGCGTGGACCGCTTCGGGATGCCGGTCGATCCCGGCAACCTCCTGTTCCTGGGTGACGCCGGCGGACGCCCCGTGATCGGCCTGCCGGGCTGCGCCCGGTCGCCCGCGCTGAACGGGGCCGACTGGGTGCTTTCCCGCGTCGCCTGCGGGATCGAGACGACCGGCGCCGACATCGCCGCGATGGGGGTGGGCGGCCTGCTCAAGGAAATCCCGACCCGCCCGCAGCCGCGCTCGGGAAAACCGCGCGGCGGTTCCATTTCGTAAATGGGGAAACAAGTTAGACCTTAGTCGAAAGAACGAAGAAACCTGTTCTCAAACCCCGGTCGCCATGCTTAACTCCCCGCCAAGGGAGAAAAACCAAAAGGGAGGATCTCATGACACAGGTCTCGATGACCGTGAACGGGAAGTCCGTGAGCGGTGATGTGGAGGGGCGGACGCTGCTGTCCAGCTTTCTGCGCGATCACCTGTCGCTGACCGGCACTCACGTGGGCTGCGACACCGGACAATGCGGCGCCTGCGTGGTGCATGTGGACGGCGAGGCGGTGAAGTCCTGCAACATGCTGGCGCTCGAGGCCGACGGGGCCGAGGTGGGCACCATCGAGGGACAGGCCAATGCCGACGGATCGCTGAACGTGATCCAGCAGGCGTTCCAGGATCACCACGGCCTGCAATGCGGCTTCTGCACGCCGGGCATGGTGATGTCGGCGGCGGCGCTGCTCAAGGACAATCCCAGGCCGACCGAGACCGAGATCCGCGAATATCTCGAAGGCAACATCTGCCGCTGCACCGGCTATCACAACATCGTCAAGGCGATCATGGCCGCGTCCGGACAGGACGTGGGCGCCATCGCCGCCGAATAACGGGGGTGGCGGGATGATCCCCGCCCGACCGTCACGGATGCAGGGCGGGGCCAATCCCGCCGACCCACATGGGAGGAGAACAAGCAATGCCCAAAGACAGTGGCATCGGAGCCAGTTCCAAGCGCCGCGAGGACGTGCGCTTCCTGACCGGATCAGGCAATTACACGGATGACATCAACGTGCGCGGTCAGGCGTATGTCTATTTCCTGCGGTCCGACATCGCGCATGGCCGGATCAACAGCATCGACACCTCGGACGCCGAGTCCATGCCGGGCGTCGTGCGCGTCTTCACCGGCAAGGATTTCGAAGGCGTGGGCGGGCTGCCCTGCGGCTGGGAAGTGGCCGACCGGCACGGCGCGCCGATGCAGGAACCGCCGCACCCGATCCTCGCGCAGGGCAAGGTGCGTCACGTGGGCGATCCGATCGCCGCCGTGGTTGCCGACAGCCTGGAACAGGCCCGCGACGCGGCCGAGGCGATCGCCTTCGACATCGAGGAGCTTCCGACCGTGACCGACATGAAGGCGGCGGCGCAGGAAGGCTCGGTCAAGGTCCATGACGACCTCAAGAACAACATCTGCTACGACTGGATGCTGGGCGAGGCCGACAACGCCAAGGTGGACGAGGTGTTCGCCAACGCGGCGCATGTGACGACGCTGGAGCTGACCAACAACCGGCTCGTGGCCAACCCGATGGAGCCGCGCGTCTGCGTGGCCGAATACAGCCGCGGAACCGACGAATACACGCTCTACACCACGTCGCAGAACCCGCACGTGATCCGGCTCTTGATGTGCGCTTTCGTCCTCGGGTTGCCCGAGCACAAGGTGCGCGTCGTCGCGCCGGACGTGGGCGGCGGCTTCGGCTCCAAGATCTTCCACTATGCCGAAGAGGCGTTCTGCACCTTCGCCGCCAAGGCCTGCAACCGGCCGGTCAAATGGACCTCGAGCCGCAGCGAGGCGTTCCTGTCGGACGCGCAGGGGCGCGATCACGTCACCACGATCCAGCTGGCGCTGGATGCGCAGAACAACTTCATCGGGCTGCGCACCGACACTTACGCCAACCTCGGGGCCTATCTGTCCACCTTCTCCAGCTCGGTTCCGACCTGGCTGCACGGGACGCTGATGGCGGGCAACTACAAGACGCCGGTGATACAGGTGAACGTGAA
The DNA here is from genome assembly GCF_005938215.1 of Ruegeria sediminis. Classification (GTDB taxonomy): domain Bacteria; phylum Pseudomonadota; class Alphaproteobacteria; order Rhodobacterales; family Rhodobacteraceae; genus Ruegeria; species Ruegeria sediminis. The sequence continues at coordinate 491,718 of NZ_VCPD01000002.1, read as the reverse complement.
GGCGATGTTCACGAACACCGTGCCGGTCGATGCCTATCGCGGCGCGGGCCGTCCCGAGGCGACGTTCCAGCTGGAACGCGTCATCGACAAGGCGGCGCGCGAACTGGGCGTCGATCCGATCGCGCTCAGGCGGCAGAACTTCATCACCCAGTTCCCCTATGACACGCCGGTCGCGCTGACCTATGACACCGGGGACTACAACGGCACCATGGACAAGCTCGAAGCCGCCGCCGACCTGGCCGGTTTCGCCGCGCGGCGCGCGCAAAGCGAGGCCAACGGCAAGCTGCGGGGACTTGGCATCAACTGCTACATCGAGGCCTGCGGCATCGCGCCGTCGAACATCGTCGGGATGCTGGGCGCGCGCGCCGGGCTCTACGACGCGGCGACCGTGCGGGTGAACGCCACCGGCTCGATCAGCGTGATGGTGGGCGCCCACAGCCACGGCCAGGGGCACGAGACCGCCTTCCCGCAGGTGGTGGCCGAGATGATCGGCATCGACGAGTCGATGGTCGAGATCGTGCATGGCGACACGTCGAAGATCCCGTTCGGCATGGGCACCTACGGGTCGCGCTCGCTGGCGGTCTGCGGCTCGGCCATGGTCAAGGCGACAGAAAAGGTCATCGACAAGGCCAAGAAGATCGCGGCCCATCTGCTGGAAGCCTCGGAAGCGGATATCGAGCTGAAGGACGGTCAGTTCACCGTCGCGGGCACCGACAAGTCGGTGGCCTGGGGCGATGTCACGCTGACGGCCTACGTGCCCCACAACTTCCCGCTGGAAGTCGAGCCGGGGCTGGAGGAGACCGCCTTCTACGATCCGGCGAACTTCACCTTCCCGGCCGGCGCCTATGCCTGCGAGGTCGAGGTCGATCCGGAAACCGGCAAGGTCACGATCGAACGGTTCACCGCGGCGGACGACTTCGGCAACATCATCAATCCGATGATCGTCGACGGTCAGGTTCATGGCGGTATCGGCCAGGGCATCGGCCAGGCGCTGCTGGAAAACTGCGTCTATGACGAGAACGGCCAGTTGCTGAGCGCGTCTTACATGGACTACGCCATGCCGCGCGCCGACGACGTGCCGTTCTACACCGTGGACCATTCCAGCCGGACCCCCTGCACCCACAACCCGCTGGGCGTGAAGGGCTGCGGCGAGGCGGGCGCCATCGGCTCGCCGCCGGCGGTGGTGAACGCGGTGATCGACGCGCTGCATTCCGGCGGCAAGAAGGTCGAGCATATCGACATGCCGGTCAGCCCGTCGCGCGTCTGGGCGGCGATGAACGGATAAGCGGATGGCAAGGGACCGGGGGCCTGCCCCGTCGCCATTGTCCCTCGGACCAATGGCGCGACAATGGCAACCCCCGGGGAATTTCCAGAAAAGATGAAGGGCGGACCGACGCTCTTCGGAAAGGAAAAGCGAAATGTACAGTTTCGAGTTCGAAAAGCCCTCGACGGTCGCCGAAGCGGTAGCCGCGCTGGGCGCGGAAGAAGCCCAGGCGCTGGGTGGCGGGCAGACCCTGATCCCCACGCTGAAGCAGCGGCTGGCGGCGCCGGCCAAACTGGTGAGCCTGAGCGGCATCGCCGAGATGAAGGGCGTCTGCGTCGAGGATGACGGATCGCTCGCCATCGGCGGCGGCACGACCCATGCCACCGTGGCGCGCGAGGCGGCGGACAAGTACCCGGCGCTGGCCGAGCTTGCCAGCCATATCGGCGATCCCGCGGTGCGCAACCGCGGCACGATCGGCGGCTCGCTGGCCAACAACGACCCCTCCGCCTGTTATCCGGCGGCGGTTCTGGGGTCGGGCGCAACGATCCGCACCAACGCGCGCGACATCGCCGCAGATGACTTCTTCCAGGGCATGTTCACCACGGCCCTGTCCGATGCCGAGATCATCACCTCGGTGCGCTTCCCGGTGCCGCAGGCCGCGAACTATCAGAAGTTCCTGCAGCCCGCCTCGCGCTTTGCGCTGGTGGGGGTGTTCGTGGCCAGATACGCCGACGGCGTGCGGGTCGCGGTGACCGGGGCCTCGGAGGACGGCGTTTTCCGCTGGGGCGAGGCCGAGCAGGCGCTGAGCAGGGAGTTCCGTCCCGATGCGGTCATGGGCTTGAGGATCAACCCCATGAACATGATCGGCGATCTGCACGGCAGCAAGGAATACCGCGCCCATCTGGTGGGCGTTCTGACCCGGCGCGCGGTCGCCGCGGCCGGTTGACGCCCGGCGTGACATTGCCTCATGGAGCCCCCGCCGCAGCGCGGGGGTTCTTCGTTCCGGCTCAGCCGCCACGGACGCGCGGTTTCCGCGGCGCCTTCCAATAGGCGGCGGTGTCCTCGCGCATCGCCTCGTAATCCGCGATGCGTTGGCGTGCCGCGTCGCCTCCGGCGGCGACCAGGTGGCCCAGCAGGCAATCCAGCACCACCATCGCGCCGGCGAAACAGCCGAAATGATGCAACGATTGTGTGCTGACCGGCAGGACGACATCGGGCTCGATCCGCGGCGCGATGACCTCGCTGTCCGAGATCAGCACGATGCGCGCGCCGCGGTCGCGGGCGAAACGCAGCGATCTGATGGTCTCGGCCGAGTAGGGGGCAAAGGTGATGGCCAGCAGGCAATCGTTCCCGTCCGCATCCAGCAGATCGTCCAGCGCCGACCCCATGTGCCGCGGCACCAGCTGCAGCCCCGGCAGCGCCATCCGGCCCACGTAGTGAAAATAGTAGGCAAGGGCATAGCTGGCCCGCGTCGCGGTGACGAAGCACCGTTTGGCCCCGGTGACGTGACCGACCGCGGCCTGCACCCTTTCGGGCGCCATCAACCGAAGCGACCGCGCGACGATGTTGATCTCGTTGCGGGCAAGGGCGGATTGCTTTCCGGCAAAGGCGTCGCCCTGCGCCATCCGGTCCAGCCAGTCGGACCCCAGCCTGTCCTCGCTTTCGGTGACCAGCGCGGCACGGAACGGTTCGCGGAAGGCGTCGAACCCGTCGAACCCCAAGCGTTCGGCCAACCGCACCAGCGCGTTGGTGCTGACCCCGATCCTGGCGGCGGTGACGCGGACCGGGTCGATCCCGAAATCGCCGGGATGATCGATGACATGTTTCGCCGCGGCCTGAAGCTGCGGCGGCAGGGTGTCGATTTCCGCCCGGAGACGGGCGAGGATCTGGGCGGGTGTCGGCGGCATGGCGAAAATAAAACATATGTTATGATGAATTGAAATTGAAAACGCGGCCGGTTGGGCGCATCTGCCTGCTACGCTGGTCAAACGGTGCGAAACATGAACCACGGCTCTCACTTTCCCGGCCCTGAAAGCGCGCGGCATTCGCGAACGGGTATGCCCTATATCCTGGTGGCTCCGAACGGGGCGCGGCGCGGGCACTCGGATCATCCGGCGCTACCTGTGACCACCGACGAGACCGTCGCCGCCGCCCGCGCCTGTTTCGCCGCCGGGGCGCAGGGGTTGCACCTGCACGTGCGGGACGCCGACGGCCGCCATTCCCTTGACCCCGGACGCTATCGCGAGGTGCTGGGCGAATTGCGGCAGGCCGTTCCGCAGATGCAGGTCCAGATCACCACCGAGGCCGCCGGGATCTACGACGTGTCCGCACAGCTGGCCTGCGTCCTGGCGGTGTGCCCCTACTGGGCCTCGATCTCGGTGCGCGAGATCGCGCGCGAGCCCGAGCTTGTCGACCGCGTCTACGGCGCCTGCGCGGCGCAGGGGACGCGCGTGCAGCACATCCTTTATGATGCCGAAGACGTCGCCCTACTGACGCGCTGGCGGTCGCAGGGCATCGTCCGGCCCGAACAGGCCGACAGGCTGTTCGTCCTGGGCCGCTATGCGACTGGACAGGTCTCGCGCCCCGAGGATCTGGACCGGTTCCTTCCGACGGACGCGCCCTGGATGGTCTGCGCCTTCGGACCGCAGGAACATGCCTGCCTGCTTGCCGCCGCCGCGCGCGGCGGCGACTTGCGGGTTGGATTCGAAAACGGCCTGACCGATGCCGACGGCATCCCCTGGGCCGACAACGCCGCGTCCGTCGCGGCACTGGTCACAGCACTCGAAAGGAGCCGCACATGAGCCACGTCTTCCCCCGCCACACGAAATCCGTTCTGCCCGTCGCGGCAGGCGGCGATGGCTGCTACCTGATCGACGCCGAGGGCAAACGCTATCTCGACTGCGGCGACGCCGCCGTGTCGTGCCTCGGCCATTCCAACCCGGCCGTCATCAGGGCGGTGCAGGAGCAGGTGGAAAAGATCGCCTTCGCGCATACCGGCTTCATGACCTCGGAACCGGCCGAGGCGCTGGCGGATCTGCTGATCGAACACGCCCCCGGCGATCTGGACCGGGTCTATTTCGTCTCGGGCGGCTCCGAGGCGACGGAGGCTGCGATCAAGCTGGCGCGCCAGTATTTCCTTGAAACCGGCCAGCCCGAACGCCGCCGCGTGATCGCCCGGCGGCAGAGCTATCACGGCAACACGCTGGGCGCGCTGTCGGCGGGCGGCAACGCCTGGCGGCGGGCGCAGTTCGCGCCGCTCCTGATCGAGATGAGCCACATCGCGCCCTGCTACGAATACGCCGAAAAACCCGAGGACGAGAACAGTCACGACTACGGCCAGCGCGTCGCGGGCGAGCTTGAGGAGGAAATCCTGCGCCTCGGTCCGGAAACCGTCATGGCCTTCATGGCCGAACCCGTGGTCGGCGCGACGCTGGGCGCGGTTCCGGCGGTGGATGGCTATTTCAAGCGCATCCGCGAGATCTGCGACAAATACGGCGTGCTCCTGATCCTGGACGAGGTGATGTGCGGCATGGGCCGGACCGGCCACCTGTTCGCCTGCGACCACGACGGGGTGGCCCCCGACATCCTGTGCATCGCCAAGGGGCTGGGCGCAGGGTATCAGCCGATCGGCGCCATGCTCTGCACCGGTGCGATCTATGACGCGATCCGCGACGGCTCGGGGTTCTTCCAGCACGGCCACACCTATATCGGCCACCCCGTCGCCACTGCCGCGGCCCTTGCGGTGGTGCGCGAACTGACCGGACGCGATCTTCCGGCCCGCGCGGGCGCGATGGGCCAAAAGCTGCAATCGGCGCTGGAAGCCGCCTTCGGACAGCATCCCAACGTGGGCGACCTGCGCGGCAGGGGCCTGTTCCGCGGCATCGAACTGGTGGCGGACCGGGACGCCAAGGCCCCCTTCGACCCAGCCCTGGGCGTCGCCGCCAAGATCAAGAAGGCCGCTCTGGCCGAGGGTCTGATCTGCTACCCGATGTCGGGAACCCGCGACGGCAGGCTGGGCGACCACATCCTGCTGGCGCCGCCCTTCATCATCGAAGACGCGCAGATCGGTGAACTGGTCGGGAAACTGGGCCGCGCGATCGACGCCTCCCTCCCCGGGTGATCCCCGGGCCGAAAACACGAAGGCCCTGCCAGACATCTCTGACAGGGCCTGATCTCAGGGCAGGTGCCGCGCTTATTTCTGCGGCAGGGGGCCGATCATCATGATCATCTGACGGCCTTCCATCTTCGGCATGTTCTCGACCTTGCCGATTTCCTTGATGTCCTCGGCCACACGTTCCAGCAGGTCGCGCCCCAGGTTCTGGTGCGCCATCTCGCGGCCGCGGAAGCGCAGGGTGATCTTCACCTTGTCGCCGTGTTCCAGAAACTTGACGACGTTCCGCATCTTCACGTCGTAGTCATGGGTGTCGGTGTTCGGCCGGAACTTGACCTCCTTCACCTCGATGATCTTCTGTTTCTTGCGGGCTTCGCTTTCGCGTTTCTGCTGTTCGTACTTGTACTTGCCAAAGTCCATGATCTTGCAGACCGGCGGAGTGGCATTGGGCGAGATCTCGACCAGATCAAGACCGGCTTCTTCTGCCATCTGCATGGCCTTGGCGGGATGAACCACCCCGACGTTTTCGCCATCAGCGCCGATCAGGCGGATTTCGGGAGCACGGATCTTTTCGTTCACGCGCGGGCCGGTGTCGCGTTGCGGCGGCGCGTTGTGAGGTCTGCGGGCTATGGGTTCATTCCTTTGTTTGTTGCAGAAATTCGAGGCCGGAATTTAGACCGGCGCGCTGACCGTTTCAAGCGGCAAGCGATGCGAAAGCAAAGGTTTTCGGCGCAAAACCACCTCAATCCGCATGAGCGGCGACAAAGTCGCTCAGCAGGCGGCGGAATTGGTCATAGGCGGGCGTTCCCGGCAGCAGCATGTGGTTGTTGCCCGGCAGGGTCACGAACTCGGCGCCCGGGATCAGCGCGGCCATGCGCCGGCCCTCTTCCAGCGGAACCCGCTTGTCGCCCTCGGCATGGGCGACCAGCACCGGTACCGAAACCTGCGGCGCCAGATCCGACACGTCGCAGCGCCCGTTCATCTCGTTGATCCGGGCCGCGTTCTCGGCCGACGAGGCGACGCGCTGCAACTCGTCAAAGCTGCTTTTCTGCGTGGGGCTGCCGTCGGGCAGGAAGATCTCGGTGAACATGTGCCGGAAGGCCGGCACCACCGAACCCCAGCCGGCGCGGATGATCTGTGTCGTCGCGCTGTGAAGCTCTTCCTGTTCCGGCAGGTTGCGCTTGAGCATTCCGCGCACGAACCCGCCGCACATGACGATGCAGCGCACCCGTTCGGGATGGGCCACCGCGTAACGGATCGCGATGGCGCAGCCCTGCGAGGCGGCCAGGATCGCGAAACGGTCCAGCCCGGCCGAGTCGACCACGGCTTCCACGTCGTGCAGCATCGCCTCGTTCGAGATGTCCTCCACCGACCAGTCCGACAGCCCTGTGCCGCGCTGGTCGAACCGGACCAGCCGGTATTGCGAGGCCAGATCATGCAGCAGCGGGCCCCAGATCGGGCTGGACCAGTCGTATTCCAGGTGGTTCAGCCAGTTCGGCATCTTGAACATCGCGGGGCCTTCGCCCACCGAGGCATAGGCCAGCTGCACCCCGTCCGGCGCCGTGCAGAATTCGACCTTCTGCATCCGCGAGATCTCTTCCGCGCCCGCAAACCGGTCGCGCGACCGCGGCGTCCATTGCCAGACTCGGATGGGGCGCGAAAGGTTCTTGACCATCTGCGACCCCAGGTCGGTAAAGGTTTCCGGAATGTGGTTCTGCACCAGCTGGTGAACGGGGTCCGAGATGCAGACGCCGCCCGGTTCGGCCAATTGCTCCAGCCGGGCCGCGACGTTGACGTCCTCGCCATAAAGGTCGCCTTCCTCCTCGACCATGTCGCCCATGTTGACGCCGACGCGGTACTGGATGCGGTTTTCGTCCGGCTGGTTTCCCTCGCGGCGGAGCATCTTCATCTGCACGTCGATGGCGCAGCGGACGGCCTCTCGCACGCTTTGATACTCGACCATCATGCCGTCGCCCGTCGATTTGATGACGCGCCCGCGATTCCGTTCGATGGTGGGGTAGACGAGTTCGCGCAGATGCGCGCGCTGCCGTCCCAGGACCCCGACCTCGTCCGCTTCGACCAGGCGGGTGTAACCGGCGGTATCGGCAATCAGAACAGTGGTGAGCCGACGTTGCATGCCGCCCTCCAATCTTGATCCCCGATATTGAGCCGAATCATACAACAAAGCGCCCTCGAAACGAAGGTTTGTTCCGGGGGCGGTAACAATTGTGACAGGTCAGGTGGAATCAGCCGACAAAGGCCTTTTCGATCACGAATTCCTTGGGGTCCGAATTGGCGCCCTCGCGCAGGCCGAACTCTTCAAGGATGGCCTTGATGTCATGGTTGAACGCCAGCGAACCGCACACCATGGCGCGGTCGGTCTCGGGCTTGATGCCGCCTTCGATGCCCAGATCCGCGAACACCGTGCCGTCCTTCAGCAGGTCGGTGATCCGGCCCATCCGCGGGCTCTCTTCGCGGGTGGTGGTCGGGTAATAGCGGATCTTGTCGGCAAATCCCTCGCCGATCAGTTCGGCCAGCAGTTCGTCCTGCCGGATCTCCTCGATCAGCTGGCGGCCATATTCCAGATCGGCCACCTCGCGGCAGGTATGGGTGATGACGACCTCGTCGTAATCCTCGTAGGTCTGCGGCTCGCGCAGCAGCGAGGCAAAGGGCGCAAAGCCGGTGCCGGTGGCAAAGAACCAGATCCGCTTGCCCGGCAGCAGCGCGTCATGCACCAGCGTGCCGACCGGCTTGGGGCGCAGGATGATCTGGTCGCCCGGCTTGATGTGCTGCAGCTTCGAGGTCAGCGGCCCGTCCTGCACCTTGATCGAATAGAACTCCAGCTCCTCGTCCCAGGCGGGCGAAGCAATCGAATAGGCGCGCAGCAGCGGCTTGCCGTTGTCCCCCAGCAGCCCGATCATCACGAACTCGCCCGAACGGAAGCGCAGCGAGGCGGGACGCGACACGCGGAACGAAAACAGGCTGTCGGTCCAATGCTTCACGTCTGTGACGGTCTGGGCGTCGGGCAGGGTGGGGGCCTTCACGGCGGTTGCTTCGGTCACGGATTTCATCTCTGTCATCGTTTCACTGCCGGTCTGCTAAACCGGCATCTCCGTTTAAGCTTTGATCCAAGTCAGGAAAAGGGGACATTATGCCCCCCCGGCGACCTCGCGTCGGCAGGGGGCGTGCTCAGCCGCGCAGGCGGGACTGGTAGTCGTGCGCCCGCCAGTCGGCGCGGGCAAGCCACTGATCCTCGGGCTGGCGGGCGGCGAGGGCGTCGTCGATCTCGACCTCGTCAAAGCCGCTGCGGCGGGCCATCGCGTACTGGTCCGCCAGCACGTGACCCTTGGCGCGCAGCCGCCCCGTATAGCCCTTCAGGCGCAGGGTGCGGGCGATGGTAAAGCCGCGGCCATCGGCGAAAGAGGGGAAATCCACCCGCACCATCCTTACGCCGCCCAGCCGTTCGGCCAGATCGTCCGGGTCCGCATCCGACGTCACGTCCAGCGCCACAACGTCGTTCGCGGCATCGTCCAGCGCGACAAAGCCGTCGGTCCAGTCTTCGGGCTGAAAGCCCTCGTCAGTCACGATCACAGTCATTCTTTCTCTCCGGCGCGGACCATCTTTCCGTTCACGAAATGGATGCCGCATTCTTCCTTGTTCTGATCGCGCCAGCGCCCGGCGCGGGGATCTTCGCCTTCCTTCACCGGCGAGGTGCAGGGCGCGCAGCCGATCGAGGGATAGCCCCGGGCCACCAGCGGATGCCGCGGCAGCCGGTTTTCCTCCATGTAGACGCGCACGTCCTCGGGCGCCCAATGGGCCAGCGGGTTGACCTTGATGCGGCCGGTGCCGTCCTCGACCTCGAAGAACTCCAGCGCCGCGCGGGTGCCCGACTGGAACCGCTTGCGACCGGTGATCCAGCCATCATAGCCCGCCAGCGCCCGCTGCAGCGGGATCGTCTTGCGCAGCACGCAGCAGGCGTCGGGGTCGCGCAGGCGCAGCGCGCCATAGGGGTCGTCGCGCTGCAGGTCTTCTTCCTCGGCGCGGATGACCCGCACGTTCCTCAGCCCCAGCCGCTCGCTTACCTCCTGCTGGTAGACCAGCGTTTCGGTGAACAGCATCTGCGTGTCCACGAACAGCACCGGGATGCTCTTGTCGATCACCGCGGCCATGTGCAGCAGCACCACCGACTCGGCGCCAAAGCTCGAGACCAGCGCGATCTCGCCCGCATCCTCCAGCGCCCCATGCATCACGTCATGGGCGCTGTGATGCCGGTAGCGCGCGTTCAGCGCCGCGACCTGCTCGGTCAGCGCGCGGCGCTCGCGGCCCAGCTCGGTCTGGATCTCGTCAAGCGGCATTGGCCCGGGCCTCGGGGTAGAGGGCAGCCTTGAACGGCGCCATGCCCACCCGGCGGTAGGTCTGCAAAAAGGTCTCCTCGGGCCCTTCGCGCAGGTCGAGATAGGCGTAGACCAGACGCTCGACCGCCGGGACGATCTCGTCATAGGCAAAGCCGGGGCCGACCCGCTCGCCGATCGCCGCGTTTTCGGTCCCGTCGCCGCCCAGCGTGATCTGGTAGTTCTCGACGCCGGCGCGGTCTAGGCCAAGGATGCCGATATGGCCGACATGGTGATGCCCGCAGGCGTTGATGCAGCCCGAGATCTTGATCTTCATGTGGCCGATGTCGTGCTCCAGCTTCAGCTCGTCGAAGCGGGTCGCGATCTGCTGCGCGACCGGGATCGACCGGGCGGTCGCAAGGGCGCAGTAATCCATGCCGGGGCAGGCGATGATGTCGCTGATCAGCCCGATATTCGCGGTCGCCAGGTCATGCTGCTTGAGCCTGGCGTGGATCGCCGGCAGGTCCGACTTGTGGACATGCGGCAGGATCACGTTCTGCTCATGGCTGATGCGCAGCTCGTCATAGGCGAACTCTTCGGCCAGGTCGGCCATCACCCGCATCTGTTCGGCGGTGGCGTCGCCCGGCGTCGCGCCGTGCTTCTTGATCGAGATCGTCACGATCGCATGATCGGCCTTCTTGTGCGGCGCGATGTTGGTATCGACCCACGACCGGAACACCGGATCGTTGGAATAGGCGCTCTCGAACGCGGCGACCGAACCGCCGCGGAAGGCGGGCGGGGCGAAATGGCCCTTGATCTCGTCCAGCAGCGCCATGTCGGCGCCCTTGAACTGGCCGCGGACCTTGACGAAGCGTTCGTTGACGCGCGCGCGGATGGCGTCGATGCCGTGCTCGTGCACGGTGATCTTGATCCGGGCCTTGAACTTGTTGTCGCGGCGGCCGATCTGGTTCCAGACCGAAACCGTGGCCTCCAGATAGGCGAGCAGATCGTCGAAGGCGACGAACTCGGCCAGTTCCTTGCCGATCATCGGGGTGCGGCCCAGGCCGCCGCCGACGATGACGCGGGCGCCCAGAACGCCGTCCCGCTCGACCAGCTGCAGGCCGATGTCATGCGCCTTGATCACGGCGCGGTCGTTCTCGCTGCCGGTGATGGCGATCTTGAACTTGCGCGGCATGAACTGGAATTCCGGGTGGTCGGTGGACCACTGGCGCAGCAGCTCGGCATAGGGGCGCGGGTCGGCGACCTCGTCCGCGGCAGCGCCGGCGAAATGGTCGGCGGTCACGTTGCGGATGGTGTTGCCGCTGGTCTGGATCGCGTGCAGCCCGACCTCGGCCAGCGCGTCCAGCATGTCCGGCACGTCGCGCAGCCTGGGCCAGTTGTACTGGATGTTCTGGCGGGTGGTGAAATGGCCATAGCCCTTGTCCCACTTCTCCGCCAGCAGCGCCAGCTGCCGCATCTGCGCGCTGTTCAGCGTGCCGTAGGGGATCGCCACCCGCAGCATGTAGGCGTGCAGCTGCAGGTACAGGCCGTTCATCAGGCGCAGCGGCTTGAACTCGTCCTCGGTCAGCGAACCGTCGATGCGACGCTCGACCTGGGCGCGGAACTGTGCATTGCGCTCGGCGAGAAAGGCTTTGTCGAACTCGGAGTAGCGATACATTGTCTGGCTGTCCTTGTTGCAGCCCCGGACCCGGGGCCTGTTGAAGGGAGAGAAGGGGGCCGTGGATCAGGCCCGGGGCTGCGGGGAGGATTCCTGTTTGCCGTGTGCATAGTTGGACGGACCAGTCCGGCGGAACTCCTCCCGGAAATGGGTCGGTTCGGGGCCGGATTTCCCGGCCGCCGCGTCGGCAAGATATGCGCCAACGACCCGGTTCTTCTGGCGCTCGGCCTCCAGCAGGCGCAGCTGCGCGTGGGCTTCGTCGGTGATCAGTTCGGCCTCCGACAGGTCGCGGGACCAGCGGTCATCGGCGGTCAGGTAGATCACGTCGCCTTCCAGCAGGTCATTGGCGGTAACGACTTTGGGGGTGAATGCGCGCGCCATCAGGCAAGCTCCTTCTTGAATCCGATCAGGGCCACTGTCGAAATGGCCGGGACGCGGCCTGCGCTGCCGAAATGCACATCGATCTTCTGCGCGGTGATGGTTCGCATTGGGCGTCCCCGAGTATGTTTGACTTGAGGTGCAATATAGGAAATATTCCCGCAGTATCGCCATATGGGCGGAGAAATAAGAACAAGCGTTCCGGTGATGGCAATAATCGGAACGTCGGTTTTGAAAGAGGGGAAATTCAGGAATGTCGGTGCGGATAGATGACACGGATCGGAAAATTCTGGCCGAGCTGCAGCGCGACGCCAGCCAGTCGCTGGACGAAATCGCCGCCCGCGTGGGCAGTTCCAAGACGCCCGTCTGGAATCGCATCCGCAAGCTGAAGGGCGCGGGCGTGATCGGCCAGCAGACGGTCCTGCTCGACGCCGAGGCGCTGGGATTCGAGGCCACATTCTTCGTCCTCATTCGCACCTCCGAGCACGAGGCGGAATGGCAGAAACGCTTCCTCCAGGCGCTGCGCGACCGCCCGGAAGTGCAGGAGGCGCACCGGCTGGCCGGCGACATCGACTACATCCTCAAGGTCCGGGTGAAAAACGCCCGCGCCTACGACGCCTTCTACCAGGCGCTGATCTCCGAAGTGCGGGTGCACAACGTCACCGCGCTCCTGTCGATGGAAGAGATCAAGTCCACCACCATGCTGCCGCTCGATGCGCTGGCCGAAAGCTGAGCGGCGGGGCGGACTTGCCATAAGCTCCCGCTAATGCAAGACCCTAGGTGATGCATCGCGTTCTGGTCATATCCGGCTTTCTGCTTGCCGTCGGGCTGCTTTCGGCGGCGGTGTGGTCCTATGGCTACCGCCAGGCGCTGACCCAACTCGGCCAGAAAGCCGACGCGGATCTGGAACTGGCCTCGGACCGGCTCAGCTCGCAGCTTCAGGTCTATCTGGAACTGGCCGTCCTGATGGCCGAACACCCCGATCTGCGCGGGCTGGACGATCCCGCCCGGCGCGGCGCGGCGGCGGCGCTGCTGCTCGAGGTCGCGGACAAGACCGCCGCTATGGACGTGATCTTCGCCGATCCGCAGGGCCGCGTTCTGGCCGCTGCGCAGGGCGTGCTGGGGCCGGACGCGACCGGCAACGCCGCCTTCGAACGGGCGATGCAGGGGGCCCTGGGCAGCGAGCACGGCATTCTCGAACCCTTTGGCCTGCGCACCTATACCTACGCGGCTCCGGCCTTTGACGCCGACGGGCAGGTCAGCGGCGCCCTGATCGTGATCGCCTCGGTCGAGGACGTGGAACAGACATGGCGCGGCAGCACCGAGGCGGTGTTCTTCACCGACCGGCAGGGGCGCGTATTCATCTCGAACCGCTCCGAACTTCTGTTCTGGACCCGGCCCGAGGGCGAGCCCGGCCTGATCCCGCCGGATGCCGAGCCGCCCGCCTTCGCCGCAAGCTGGGTCGGCCCCCACGAGATCTGGCGGCTGGGCTGGGGGCCGTACCTGCCGGAACGCGCCCTGCACCTGGTCCGGGATCTGCCGGTGATCGGCATGACGGGCGAGGTGCTGATGGACGTGGCCCCGGCGCGCAGGCTTGCCTCGCTGCAGGCGGCGGCGGTGGCGGCGATCTGCCTGGCCTTCGGCGCGATGCTCTTCCTGGCGACCGAGCGGCGGCGCGCCCTGGCCAATGCCAACGCGGTTCTGGAAAGCCGCGTGGCGCAGCGCACCCGTGCCCTGACCGCCGTCAACGCCGCCCTCCGCCGCGAGGTGGCCGAGCGGCAGGAGGCCGAGGCCGCGCTCAAACGCGCGCAGGCGGATCTTGTGCAGGCCGGCAAACTCAGCGCCCTCGGGCAGATGTCGGCGGGCATCAGCCACGAGTTGAACCAGCCGCTGATGGCGATCCGGCAATTCGCGGACAACGGCGCCGCCTTCCTGCAGCGCGGCAAGGCGGACAAGGCCGGCGAGAACCTGGGCCGGATCTCGCAGATGGCCGCCCGCATGGCCCGCATCATCAAGAACCTGCGCGCCTTCGCCCGCAACGAAAGCGAGCCGATGGGCAAGGTCGATCTGGTGCAAGTGCTGAACACCGCCGTGGAACTGTCCGAGGCGCGGCTGCACGCGGACGGGGTGACGCTGGACTGGCGGCCTCCGGAGGATCCGGTCCATGCCTGGGGCGGCGAGGTGCGTCTGGTGCAGGTCTTCGTCAACCTGATCAACAACGCGGCCGACGCCATGACCGGGCAGGGCGAAAAACGCATCTCAATCGTGCTGCGCACCGGCCCCCGGCTTGCGGTGTCGGTGCGCGACACCGGCCCCGGCATCAAGGATCCCGAAAAGATCTTCGAGCCGTTCTACACCACCAAGGCGGTCGGAAGCTCCGAAGGCATGGGGCTGGGGCTGTCGATCTCTTACGGGATGGTGCAGAGTTTCGGCGGCGACATCCGTGGCGCGAACACCCCGGAAGGCGCGGAGTTCACCGTCGATCTCGACCCCTGGCGCGAGGAAGAGGCCGCATGACCCGCAAGGTGCTTTTGGTGGATGACGACGCGGCGGTGCGCGAGGCGCTGGGGCAGACGCTGGAACTGGCCGACTACGATCCGGTCACGGCGGGGTCTTTCGTCGCCGCCAAGGATCACATCCGGCCGGACTTTCCCGGCGTCATCCTATCCGACATCCGGATGCCGGGCCGCGACGGCTTTCACCTGCTCAACTACGCGCAGGGCATCGACCCGGACCTGCCGGTGATCCTGCTGACCGGCGAGGGCGACATTCCGATGGCGGTCGAGGCGATGGGCAAGGGCGCCTTCGACTTTCTCGAAAAGCCCTGCGCCGCCGCCGACCTGCTGGCGGTGCTCAAGCGCGCCTTCCAGGTCCGCGCGCAGGTGCTGGAAAACCGGGCTTTGAAACGCGAGCTGGAAAGCGGCGATCCGGCGGCGCGGCTGCTTTTCGGCCTGTCGGCCCAGGCCGAGGCGCTGCGCGAACGGGTGCGCAGCGTGGCGCCGACCGGGGCCGAGGTGCTGGTGACCGGCCCGCCGGGCAGCGGCATCTCGAAGGTGGCCGAGGTCGTGCACCTGATGTCGCCCTCGGGCCAGGGGCCTTTCGTCAAGCGTCCCGCGTCGGGGCTGGGGGCCGACGAATTCGCCCGTTTGTGCAAGGACGCCGCGGGCGGATCGCTGTTTCTGGACGAGGTTTCGGCCATGCCCGAGGCCACGCAATACGCGGCGCTGGAACTGATCGAGCAGGGGGCCGGGGTCCGCATCATCGCCGGCACCACCGCCGACCTGGCGGATCTGGTGGCGAAGGGGCAGTTCAACGCCGACCTGTTCTACCGTCTCGACGTGATGCGGGTCCGCATCCCCTCGCTGGCCGAACGCCCCGAGGACATCCCGGTGATCTTCCGCCACTATGTCGCGCAGGCGGCCGAGCAGGCCGGGATCGCCGCGCCCGAGGTCACGCCGGACCACCTGGCGGCGCTGATGGCGCAGGACTGGCCCGGCAACGCGCGGTCGCTGATGTCGGCGGCGATGCGCTTTGTCCTCGGCATGCCCGAGGACGTGGCGCAGGCCGCCGAACTGGGCCTGGCCGAGCAGATGGCACGGGTGGAACGCTCGCTGCTGATCGCTGCGCTGGGTCGGCACAACGGCAAGGCGTCCGACGCCGCCAAGGCATTGAAACTGCCGCGCAAGACCTTCTACGACAAGCTGGCGCGCTATGGCCTGCGGCCCGAGGACTATCGGCGCTGACGGTGGGCGGCCTGAACAGGGCGCCGCGGTCAAGTACGTGATTCCCAAGCTTGATTCGCAAATTGTGCGGATTTTCGCACAAACCGCCCTGCAGCTGTGTGAGAAACCGCACAGCCGGATTAGATGCATCCGGATGGCAGGTTAATGACGCGGCGTAAGGCGCTGCATCTACGTGTTTTTCCGTTTTTTTGACGACCCGCCGACAAAAAGTTGAGCGGTGCGGTGCGATTCGCTTCACTCCCTGCATTGCGACGCCGCCTTGGCGTTCTGCACGGATATTTCAGAGTATCGGGAGGAAACGACAGATGAAATTCCTGACAACAGCCGCAACCGCTCTGGCCCTGAGCGTCACCGCGACCGCAGGCATGGCCGCCTGCGAAGACGGTGAGATCGTGGTCAAGTTCGCGCATGTGACCAACACCGACAAGCACCCCAAGGGGATCGCCGCCTCGCTGCTGGAAAGCCGCGTCAACGAAGAGATGAACGGCAAGATGTGCATGGAGGTCTATCCGAACTCCACGCTCTACAACGACGACAAGGTGCTCGAGGCGATGCTGCAGGGCGACGTGCAGCTGGCCGCGCCCTCGCTCTCGAAATTCGAGAAGTTCACCAAGCAGTTCCGCATCTTCGACCTGCCCTTCGTGTTCAAGGACATCGACGCGGTTGACGCCTTCCAGAGCTCGGAATCCGGCCAGGCGCTGCTCGACAGCATGCAGAAGCGCGGCCTGCAGGGCCTTGCCTACTGGCACAACGGCATGAAGCAGATGTCGGCCAACAAGCCGCTGCTCGAGCCCTCGGATGCCAACGGCCTGAAGTTCCGCGTACAGTCCTCGGACGTGCTGGTCGCCCAAATGGAAGCCATGGGCGCCAGCCCGCAGAAGATGGCCTTCTCCGAGGTCTACGGCGCGCTGCAGCAGGGCGTCGTGGACGGGCAGGAGAACACCTGGTCCAACATCTACGGCCAGAAGTTCTTCGAGGTGCAGGACGGCATCACGCAGACCGACCACGGCATCATCGACTACCTGGTGGTGACTTCGGTCGATTGGCTCGACAGCCTCGAACCGGACGTGCGCGACCAGTTCCTGACCATCCTCAAAGAGGTCACCGACGAGCGCAACGCCGAGTCGACCAAGGTCAACAACGAGGCCCGCGAAGCCATCGTCGCCGCCGGCGGCACGGTGCGCGAACTGACGCCCGAACAGCGCCAGGCATGGGTCGACGCGATGAAGCCCGTCTGGGCGCAGTTCGTGGACGACGTAGGCCAGGACATGCTCGACGCCGCGCAGAACAGCAACGGCTCCTGACGCCGGCCGCATGACGGGGCGCGGACGGCAACCGTCCGCGCCCGAACAAAAAATACCAAAAAAGGGACGAGGGACCCATGCATCCACACAAAAGCGAAAGCTGGGTGGATCGCATTGAAGAGACGATCATCGCCGTGCTGCTCGGGCTCATGACGGTGATCACCTTTGCCAATGTGGTCGCACGCTACGTGTTCAATCACAACATTCTCTGGGCGCTGGAACTGACGGTGTTCATGTTCGGCTGGCTCGTCCTTCTGGGCGCCAGCTACGCGGTCAAGAAGAACGCCCATCTCGGGGTGGACGTCATCATCAACATGCTGCCGCCGCACGGGCGCCGCACGATGGCGCTGTTCTCGGCGGGTGTCTGCATCCTGTTCTCGCTGCTGCTGCTGAAAGGCTCGTGGGACTACTGGGCCAATTTCGCCAACCTGCCGCAGACCACCGGGCGCTGGTTCCCGACCGGCTTCGAAGCCGAGTTCCGCCCCAAGGCCTGGTACGAGACCAACGACATTCCGCATCCCGGCTTCCTCGCCTGGATGGAGGCCGCCTTCAACGAAGGCGACGAATACGAGAAACTTCCGCGCCTGATCCCCTACATGGTTCTGCCGATTTCCGCGGCGCTGCTGCTGCTGCGCTTCGTGCAGGCGACCTACAGGATCTGGGAGGGCACGGACGACCGCCTGGTGGCCAGCCACGAGGCCGAGGACGATCTGGAAGAGGTGCGTCGGCACCAGGGAGATGCTGACTGATGGATGTTGTACTTCTCTTCGTGATGGTCATTGGCCTGCTGCTGATCGGGGTTCCGATCGCGGTGGCGCTCGGCCTCAGCTCGATCGTCTTCCTGCTGATCTTCTCGGACAGCTCGCTGGCCTCGGTGGCGCAAACCCTGTTCCAGGCGTTCGAGGGTCACTTCACCCTGCTGGCGATCCCCTTCTTCATCCTGGCCTCGTCCTTCATGTCTACGGGCGGCGTGGCGCAGCGGATCATCCGGTTCTCCATCGCCTGCGTCGGGCACCTGCGCGGCGGCCTTGCGATCTCGGGCGTGTTCGCCTGCATGATGTTCGCCGCGCTGTCGGGCTCCTCGCCCGCGACCGTGGTGGCCATCGGTACGATCGTGATCGCGGCGATGCGGCAGGCGGGCTACACCAAGGAATTCGCCGCCGGCGTCATCTGCAACGCCGGTACGCTGGGCATCCTTATCCCGCCCTCGATCGTGATGGTGGTCTATGCCGCCTCGGTCGAGGTCTCGGTGGGGCGGATGTTCCTCGCGGGCGTCATCCCCGGCATCCTGGCGGGCCTGATGCTGATGGTGGCGATCTACGTCATGGCGACGGTCAAGGGCATGCCCAAGGGCGACTGGGCCGGCTGGGCCGAGGTCGGCTCCAGCTTCCGCGACGCGCTGTGGGGCCTGATGCTGATCGCCGTCATCATGATCGGCATC
The DNA here is from genome assembly GCF_005938215.1 of Ruegeria sediminis. Lineage (GTDB taxonomy): Bacteria > Pseudomonadota > Alphaproteobacteria > Rhodobacterales > Rhodobacteraceae > Ruegeria > Ruegeria sediminis. Next base: position 473,468 of record NZ_VCPD01000002.1, on the reverse strand, counting down.
TACGGCATCCCCGGCATCACCAGCGCCATCTTCACCCCGACCGAAGCGGCGGCGGTGGCCTCGGTCTACGCCTTCGTGGTGGCGACCTTCGTCTACCGCGACATGGGCCCGCTGGCGGCGCGCAACAACGGCGGCAACCGGGTTTCGCTTCTGCGCAAGCCCTACGCGCTGGTCACCGCGCTGTTCCACCACGACACCCGCGACACCCTTTTCGACGCGGGCAAGCTGACGGTGACGCTGATGTTCGTCATCGCCAACGCGCTGATCCTCAAGCACGTCCTGACCGACGAGCAGGTGCCGCAGCACGTGGCGAACGCGATGCTCTCGGCGGGCCTGGGTCCGGTGACCTTCCTGATCGTGGTCAACGTGATCCTGCTGATCGGCGGCCAGTTCATGGAGCCGTCGGGCCTCCTGGTCATCGTCGCGCCGCTGGTCTTCCCGATCGCGATCGAACTGGGCATCGACCCGATCCACCTGGGCATCATCATGGTCGTGAACATGGAGATCGGGATGATCACGCCGCCCGTGGGTCTCAACCTCTTCGTGACTTCGGGCGTCGCGGGCATGCCGATGATGTCGGTGGTTCGGGCGGCGCTTCCCTTCCTGGGCGTGCTGTTCCTGTTCCTGATCCTGGTGACCTATGTGCCCTGGATCTCGACCGTGCTGCCGAACGCGCTGATGGGACCGGAGATAATAATAAAATAAAACCACCACTCACAAAGACCCACTCAAGCCGGGCGGCCAAAACCGCCCGGCCTTTTTCGTTCCGCGACGCGGTTCTTGACCGGCCGCCGCTGGTTGGGCAGGCTTGCGAACCGCAAGCGAAAGGACCGACCATGCTGACCGAAACCGACCAGAGGCTTCTGCGGATCGCCTATGACGAGGCCCGAACCGGCTTCGACGAAGGCGGATGCCCCATCGGCTCGGTGCTGGCGCGGGGCGGGCAGGTCGTCGCGCAGGGCCGCAACCGGCGGGTGCAGCAGGGCGATCCCATCGCACACGGCGAAATGGACGCGCTGCGCAAGGCGGGCCGCCAGAAGACCTATCGCGACACGGTGCTCTACACCTCGCTCTCGCCCTGCATGATGTGCAGCGGAACCATCGTTCAGTTCGGCATCCCCCGCGTCGTCATCGGAGACACCCGGAACTTTGGCGGCAACGAGGATTTCCTGCGCGCCCGCGGCGTCGATGTCGTGATCGCCGACGATCCCGACTGCATCGCGCTGATGCAGCGGTTCATCGCGGAAAAGCCCGACCTCTGGGCCGAGGACATCGCGGAATAGGGTCCGCCGTTCAGGCGTTCTCCAGCGCCGCGATGATCGGCGCGAAATCCGCGGCCTTCAGGCTGGCGCCGCCCACCAGCGCCCCGTCCACGTTCGGCACGCCGAATATCCCCGCCGCGTTGTCCGGCTTGACCGAACCGCCGTAAAGCAGCCGCACCGACCGGCCGACGCCCGCGCCAAATCGGCGCTCCAGCCGGGCGCGGATGAAATCATGCACCTCGCCGATCTGCTCCAGCGTCGGCACCTTGCCTGTGCCGATGGCCCAGATCGGCTCGTATGCGACCACCAGGTTCTCGCCGGTGGACTGGTCGGGGATCGACCCCGACAGCTGCCCGCCGATGATGTCGAGCGTGTTGGCCGCCTCGCGCTGCGCCAGGCTCTCGCCGACGCAGATCACCGCCGTCAGCCCCGCATCCATCGCCGCGCGGGCCTTGGCGCGCACGTCCTCGTTGCGTTCGCCATGATCCTCGCGCCGCTCGGAATGGCCCAGGATCACCGCCGTCGCCCCGGCGTCCTTCAGCATCCCGGCGCTGATGTCGCCCGTATGCGCGCCCGACGCATCCGCGTGGCAATCCTGACCGCCCACCGCGATCGACGCGCCGGACAGGGCCTGCGCCGCGCGGTTCAGCAGCGTCGCGGGCGGGCAGATCAGGATGTCGACGGCCGGGGCAGGGTGCCCCTTCGCCAACGCCTCCAACTCGCTCAGCGCCGCGCCGGTTCCGTTCATTTTCCAGTTGCCTGCCGCCAGCTTGCGCCGCATCCGCCCGTCCCCTTGTCCCGTTCATGTTTTCTGCGGTACCGGATAACACCCGGCGCAGGGGCTGACAATTCCGCTTGCGGGGTGCGGGGGCCGGACCAGGATGGCCGGCACCAGGGATGACACATGATCCACGATCTCGACCTGCCAAAGCTCAAGGCGCGGGAACCCGCCGAAATGGCCCGGCTGGTGCGCGCCGTGCGCGAGGTCGGTTTCCTGACCGTGTCCGACACCGGCTTCCCGCCCGGCGAGCATCTGACCCGCCGTTGCAACGAAACCTGCGTCCACCTGCAGGACAAATCCTAGCGTTGCTCGGGCAGGCTCTCGTCGAACTTGATCGACTCGCCGCAGCCGCAGGCATCGACCACGTTCGGGTTCTTGAACTTGAACCCCGATTCCAGCAGCGACACCTCATAGTCGATCTCGGTGCCGAACAGGAACATCTGCGCCATCGGCGCGATCATCACCCGCGCGCCGTCCTGCTCGACCACCTCGTCATGCGGGTCGGGCTGATCCACGTATTCCATCGTGTATTCCATGCCCGCGCAGCCGCCTTTCTTGACGCCGATGCGCAGGCCGGCATGGCCGCCCTTGTCCATCAGGCGGCTGATCTGGGCCGCGGCCCTTGGGGTCATGGTCACGGCCTGTTTGCCGGGTATGCCGAACATGAAGTTCTCCGTTTTCGCGCGTTGACTCTAATCTAAGGCGGCGGGGGACCGGGCTCAAGGGGCGGTCGCCGCAGGAAAAAGGACCGCTCCCGGGCAAGAGCGGTCCTGGGTGTCGGGCCCGGGCCGGGGGGCGGCGGGATGGCGCTGGCGGCCCGAAGCCTGTTGCAAGTCACGAATGCCATCGCCGCAAGAACCCTGCCCGCGGAATGTAACGGTTGGAAAACAAACACGTAACCAACAGGTTACGCATTTGTGAAATCAGCGGAAATTCTGTGGGTAACCGCGGCGCGGCCCTACATGAAGCCCAGTTCCAGCCGCGCCTCGTCCGACATCATCTCCATGCCCCAGGGCGGCTCCCAGGTCAGGTCCACATCCACGCTCTTGACGCCGGGCACGGGTTCGATGGCGCTCATCACCCAGCCGGGCATGTCGCCGGCCACAGGACAGCCCGGCGCGGTCAGGGTCATGATCACCTTGACGTCGTTCTCGGGGCTGATGTCGATCGTGTAGATCAGGCCCAATTCATAGATATTGACCGGGATTTCCGGGTCATAGACCGTCCGGCAGGCCTCTACCACCGGCTCGTAGAGCGGATGGTCAACGGTGGAGGGCGCAATCAGCGGCGCGCCTTCGAGCGGTTCGGTCGCGTGGGTCATCAGGTCCTCGGTTCAGTTACCTGAGCGATTATATAGGAAAATAGGCCGCCAGCGTCCAGAGGCAGTCGGACGTTACATCACGGCGGGAACCGATGGCACGTGGCCGGTGCGCTGAAATTCCTGGGGTCGCGTCCGAAGCATTGCAGCACCGAACCTACGCGGGTCGAAACGATCCCGCTATTAAACCTGAGGTAGATATGGAAAATGATTGGTATTATGGTAATATTGCCTCATTGTTTTGAGGGTTTGAGCCATGCGTCAGTTTTTCATAACTGCGGCAATAGGCGTTCTGACTTCGGTCGCCTTCTTGTCCCCATGCCTCGCGCAATCCCAAGACACCTATTCGCGCGACGATGACGAAGACGAGGAAGAGGAGTCCGGCGGTGGCGGCGGCGGGTCCAGCGGCTATTCCACGGGTGGCGGCTGGAGCACCTACGGAGACACCGGCGGCGACTACATCTTCGTTCCGGATTCGAGCGGGAACGGCAGAGGAGTTGTCATTTCGCCGCCCCAGACCGCTGATCGGGACGTGGCATCAGCCCAGTCCGGCGCGGGCGAGGGGCGCGCAACCCGTATTTTCGCGGGCCCCGGCATGTTCCCGCCAGAACATTTCGCGGCCTACGCCATCGTCGCCTTCAAGTCCCGTCCGCTGCCATCGGATCGCGATCGTTTCGTGAGCATCTGCCAGGGCTATGTCGCGGCTATTCTTGCCTATACCGAAGTCGAGGTGCCGCTGGATCAACAACTGGTCACGGTATGGCCCGTCAGCCACGACTATGTGGCGGTCGCTGCCATGTCGGAATCCGGCCTGACCGGCTGCGACAAGGCGGTCGATGAATACGGATTGGCCACGTCGCTTGCGGCGCTCGAGGACGCGCGTGCGGCCCTGGATGCGGACGACATCGAAACCCTTCAAGACCGCCGGGGCCCGTTCGTTCTGGCCTGGAGCCCCACGCATCAGAAAGGGGCCCAAGACGCGCTGATCCTTCGGATGGATCTGTCGGGCGTGGAAACCGCAATTCAGGCCCGCGAGAAATTCGAGGCCTGGCGCGACGAGATCGAGGCCAAGCAGGATCTCTGGATCGACGGATGGAAAGAGGACACGCTGTCGGACACCATAGGCAACTGGGCGGATCGCTGGGGCAACGAGATCCTGTCGTTCCTCGGAAAGGACTGATGCGATGGAGTGGCTTTCCTACGGCGCTTGGGGCGCATTCGGACTGCTCGTCGGCATAGGCCTGGTCACCTATGCCTCTCCCGACACAAGGGCCGGGGTCGGATTGCTGCTGGTGATCTGCCTGGCGCTCTCTCTGATTGCCCGGGGCGTCTGGGGATGGGCAACGGCCAGACCCGAAAAGGAACAGGCCGACAAGGACGAAGGCTAGACCGAAAGCCCGGCGCCCTGTTCCGACGATCGCGCCGCCGCTTTATTCGTTGATGTCGTGATCGAAGGTCTTCACCTGCCCGTGCTTCAGCGCAAAGACCCGCCGCAGCACCAGCCACGCGATCAGCGACAGCGCGGCAAAGATCAGCAGCAGCACCGGCAGCGATACCGGGAACACCGGGATCAGCAACCAAAGCCCGGTTATGGCCGCCCCGATGGCGAAGCCCAGAAAGACGAAGCCCGGCAGCAGCACTTCGAGAATGGCCAGCACCAGCGCCCCGGCCAGCCATACCCACCAGATCATCCAGAACGGTTCGGCCATCACTTGCCTCCCTTCAACAGCTTGAACGCGTCGCCGAAGGCTTCGATCGCGTTGGCGGGCAGGACGATGGTCTGCTTGCCGGCGCCGTTGCCCAGCGCGTTCAGCGCCTCGACCTGCTTCAGCGCAACCTGGTACTGCGCCGCCTCGATTCCGTTGTCCTGGATCGCCTTCGCGACGACCCCGGTCGCATAGGCTTCGGCCTCGGCCTGGATGCGGCGGGCCTTGGCGGATTGCTCGGCGGCGTAAAGCTCGGCATCGGCGTGCAGTTCGACGGCACGCTTGCGGCCCTCGGCCTCGGTCACCTGCGCGCGGCGGGCGCGTTCGGCGTTCAGCTGCTGCAGCATCGCCTCGCGCGTCGCCTGGTCCAGGTTCACGTCCAGGATCTCGGCCCGCGTCACCTCGATCCCCCAGTTGTCCACCGCATCCTCGACGCTCGCCTGGATCTGGCTGATCAGCTGGGCGCGGTTCGACTGCACCTCGTCCAGGTCCATCTTGCCGATCTCGGCCCGGACGATGCCGGCGACGGTGGTCGCGATGGCGGCATCGACATCGCGGATCCGGTAGACCGTCTTTTCCGGCTCGAGGATGCGGTAGAAGACCGAGGTGTCGATCTGCACCAGCACGTTGTCGCGGGTGATCGCGTCCTGCGTCGCGTTCGGCAACTGCCGCTCCAGCACCGAGATTCTGTGCCGGACCACGTCCAGGAACGGCACGATGAAGTTGATGCCCGGCCCCAGCACCGCGTGCAGCCGCCCGAACCGTTCGACCACGTATTTCTCGGACTGGGGCACGATCTTGATGCCCTTGAGGATGACGACGATGATGAAGACCGCGCCCAGCACATAGATGATGTTCTGAGTGAGCAATCCGATGAGCTGATCTTCGGTCATGTCGGTTCCTGTTGTTTTCGTGTGATTCCAATTAATTTCGGGGCTGCGCCCGCAGCTTTCAATACTGGTACGGGGGGAACCCGCGCCAAGGCAAGGCGGCACGACCCCGCGCCGGTGCGAACGCCCGGCCTGTGGCCGCTTTGCATCCTTGCTCCACCGTCCTCACGGGTTGCAATGCCCGCCCCGATCGGGCAAAGCCTGCGCGGTTCAGCGATCCGGGACGATGACATGACCGAGCGTTTCTCATTCGAGTTGAAGGCAACCGACGGCAAGGCCCGAACGGGCGTGATCCACACCCCGCGCGGCGAGGTGCGCACGCCCGCCTTCATGCCGGTGGGCACGGCGGCGACGGTCAAGGCGATGATGCCGGAAAGCGTGCGCGCGACCGGGGCCGACATCCTGCTGGGCAACACCTATCACCTGATGCTGCGCCCGACCGCCGAGCGCATCGACCGGCTGGGCGGGCTGCACAGGTTCATGAACTGGCAGCACCCGATCCTGACCGACTCGGGCGGGTTCCAGGTGATGTCGCTGGCCGGGCTGCGCAAGCTGACGGAACAGGGCGTGACCTTCAAATCCCACATCGACGGCTCGAAACACGAGCTGACGCCGGAACGCTCGATGGAGATCCAGCGCCTTCTGGGTTCGGACATCGTCATGTGCTTCGACGAATGCCCGGCGCTTCCCGCCGACCGCGACCGCATCGCCGAATCCATGCGCCTGTCGATGCGGTGGGCGGCCCGCTCGCGCGACGCTTTCGGCGACCGCCCGGGCCATGCGCTGTTCGGCATCCAGCAGGGCGGGCTCGAACGCGACTTCCGCGAGGAAAGCGCCGCGGCGCTCACCGAAATCGGCTTTGACGGCTACGCCGTGGGCGGCCTTGCCGTGGGCGAGGGGCAGGAGGCCATGTTCGGCGTGCTCGACTTCGCGCCCGACATGCTGCCCGCGGACAAGCCGCGCTACCTGATGGGCGTGGGCAAGTCCGATGACATCGTCGGCGCCGTCGCCCGCGGCATCGACATGATGGACTGCGTGCTGCCCTCGCGCTCGGGGCGCACCGGCCAGGCGTTCACGCGGCACGGCGTGGTCAACATCAAGAACGCCCGCCACCAGGACGACCCGCGCCCGCTGGACGACAAGTGCGCGTGCCCGGCCTGCTCCAACTATTCGCGCGCCTACCTGCACCACGTCTTCCGCGCGAACGAGATGATCTCGGGGATGCTGCTGACCTGGCACAACCTGCACTATTTCCAGCAGATCATGTCCGGAATGCGCGACGCCATCGCGGCGGGCACGTTCGCGGAATGGCAGGCCGATTTCCACGCCCAGCGGGCGCAGGGGGATATCGACCCGCTCTGATCCTTCAGGCGATGCGCAGTTCCGGCTTGGCGCTGGTGGCCTCGTTGCCCTGCGCGCGGTTCAGATGCGCGGCGTCGGCGGTCAGCAGCCCCAGCAGGTCTTTGGTCCTCAGCGCGGTGCAGAACTCGCCGTGCAGCGACGCGACCGAGAGGTCGTGAACCAGTTCGGGGTCGTGATCGACGCCGTTCAGGTCGATGCGGTTGGTGGTGGCGCAGGCGTCGTGGGCCAGGTAGACGTCATAGCCCATGTTGCCCGCCATGCGCGTCGTGGTCTCGACGCAGAAATTGGTGAAATACCCCGCGATCACCAGCCGCCGGGCGCCCGCCCGCCGCAAGTCGATCTCCAGCGACGTGCCCAGAAAGCCCGAGTTCACGTCCTTCTCCACCACGATGTCGCCGGTCTGCACCGCCAGCCCGTCCAGCTGTTCGCCCGTCGGCAGCGACAGCTTCAGGGGCGAGTCGGGTTCCAGGCTGTCATGCCGCGTGAACGCCACCTGCCGCCGCGCCGACCGGAACCCGCCAAGAAGCTTTTGCAGATTTGCCACGCAGTCCGGGTTGTTCATGCGCCCGGTCGGCCCGCCCCAATGGGTCAGCTCGTGAACGCCTTTCTGCACGTCGATCAGCAAAAGCGCGGTGTCGGGTCCGAATTTCTCAATCATCATAAGCTCCTCGGGTAACGGCATTGTGTAGCGGACATCCTAGATGCGGCAGTCGGGGCGACTTGTCGGTTCGCGACACGCAACAATGCCGGTTCCGACCTTGGTAGCACGCCGGAAATATTGCCGCAAAATATGCGATACCGCCCTTGCGGAAGCCGGCCGCAACGGCCATTGTTCCCGAAAAGCCGTCAACGGCGAGGTTGAAACAGGGGGTAGTTCGACCCACCTTTCTACCTCAAGAACGGAGAAGGCCAATGGTTGCCGCCTGGCGGGGCCGCGTCTTCTTGCCAATGATTAAGGATAGAGCATGCAAGAGCCCCTGAATTCCTCTTACCCCGTCCTGCCGCTGCGCGACATCGTGGTGTTCCCCCACATGATCGTGCCGCTCTTCGTCGGCCGCGAGAAATCGGTCCGCGCGCTGGAAGAGGTGATGCAGGACGACAAGCAGATCCTGCTCAGCAGCCAGGTCGATCCCAGCGTGGACGACCCTGACACCGGCGGCATCTACACCACCGGCGTTCTGGCCAACGTGCTGCAGCTGCTGAAACTGCCCGACGGCACCGTCAAGGTACTGGTCGAAGGACAGGCGCGCGTCGAGATCACCGAGTTTCTCGAGAACGAGGACTTCTTCGAGGCCCGTGCCGAGTACCTGACCGAAATTCCGGGCGACGTGACCACCACTCAGGCCTTGCTGCGCACCGTCACGGACGAGTTCGAGCGCTACGCCAAGGTGCGCAAGAACATCCCCGAAGAGGCGCTGTCCGCCGTCGGCGACACCACAGAACCGGCCAAGCTGGCCGATCTGGTCGCAGGGCATCTGGGCATCGAGGTGCATCAGAAGCAGGAACTTCTGGAAACCCTCAGCGTCAGCGAGCGGCTGGAAAAGGTCTATGGCCTGATGCAGGGCGAAATGTCGGTCCTTCAGGTCGAGAAAAAGATCAAGACCCGCGTCAAGTCGCAGATGGAGAAGACCCAGCGCGAGTACTACCTGAATGAGCAGATGAAGGCCATTCAGCGCGAACTGGGCGACGGCGAGGACGGCTCGAACGAAGTGGCCGAGCTGGAACAGAAGATCGCCGAGACGAAGCTGTCGAAGGAAGCCCGCGAAAAGGCCGAGGGCGAGTTGAAGAAGCTCAAGAACATGTCGCCCATGTCGGCCGAGGCCACCGTCGTGCGCAACTACCTCGACTGGATCCTGTCGCTGCCCTGGGGCACCAAGTCCCGCGTTAAAAAGGACCTGGGCAAGGCACAGGAGATCCTCGACGACGACCATTACGGTCTCGAAAAGGTCAAGGAACGGATCGTCGAATATCTCGCCGTGCAGCAGCGGTCAAAAAAGCTGAAAGGCCCGATCCTCTGCCTCGTCGGCCCGCCGGGCGTCGGCAAGACCTCGCTGGGCAAGTCCGTGGCCCGCGCCACGGGGCGCGAGTTCATCCGCATCAGCCTTGGCGGCGTGCGCGACGAATCCGAGATCCGCGGCCACCGCCGCACCTATATCGGCTCGATGCCCGGCAAGATCATCCAGTCGCTGAAAAAGGCCAAGACCACGAACCCGCTCATCCTGCTCGACGAGATCGACAAGATGGGGCAGGACTTCCGCGGCGATCCGGCCTCGGCGATGCTCGAAGTGCTGGATCCGGAACAGAACAACACCTTCATGGATCACTACCTCGAGGTCGAATACGACCTGTCGAACGTGATGTTCCTGACCACCTCGAACAGCTACAACATGCCCGGGCCGCTCTTGGACCGGATGGAGATCATCCCGCTCGCCGGCTATACCGAGGATGAAAAGCGCGAGATCGCCAAGCAGCACCTGATCGGCAAGCAGATCAAGAACCACGGCCTCAAGGCCAAGGAGTTCGACCTGACCGACGAGGCGCTGACCGCGATCATCCGCACCTATACCCGCGAGGCGGGCGTGCGGAACCTCGAGCGCGAGATCGCCAAGGTGGCGCGGAAATCCCTGACCAAGATCGTCAAGGGCGAGGCGGAAAGCATCACCGTGACGCCGGACAACCTGGACGAATTCCTCGGCGTGCCGAAATACCGCTACGGCCTGGCCGAAGAAAGCGATCAGGTCGGCGTCGTCACCGGGCTGGCCTATACCTCGGTCGGCGGCGAGCTTCTCAACATCGAGGCGCTGCGCCTGCCCGGCAAGGGCCGGATGAAGACCACGGGCAAGCTGGGCGATGTGATGAAGGAGTCGATCGAAGCGGCCTCATCCTACGTCCGCTCGATCTCGCCCAAGCTCGGCATCAAGCCGCCAAGCTTCGACAAGTGGGACATCCACGTCCACGTTCCCGAAGGCGCCACGCCCAAGGACGGCCCCTCGGCCGGCCTGGCGATGGTCACCTCGATCGTCTCGGTGCTGACCGGCATCCCGGTCCGCAAGGACATCGCGATGACCGGCGAGGTGACGCTGCGCGGCAACGCGCTGGCCATCGGCGGCCTCAAGGAGAAACTGCTGGCCGCCCTGCGCGGCGGCATCAAGACCGTGTTGATCCCGCAGGAGAACGAGAAAGACCTGCCCGAGATCCCCGACAACGTGAAAGAGGGGCTCGAGATCATCCCGGTCCGCCACGTCTCCGAAGTGCTCAAGCACGCCCTCGTGCGCGAGCCTGAGCCGATCGAATGGGACGAAGCCGCAGAAGAGGCCGCCGCCGCCGCCGCCAAGGCGGGCGAAGATGCCGGCCCGTCAGCCACCGCGCATTGACGGGCGGTACTGCCAGGCAGGGAAGGGCGGCTTTTTCGCACCGCCCCGACCGTAGCGCGCGGTGCATCCATGACCACGACAGGACAACACCCCCGCAGATTTCTGCGGGGGTGTTTCCGTTCGGAATGCCGGGCGTGCGGACCGGCCCGTCAGCCGGGCTTTACAAGGTGCCAGACGTGCTCGACCAGGAAAACTCCTGGCCCAATCCGCGGGAACGAAGGCGCGCGCACCAGCCCAAGCGCCGGTCCAGTCATTTCGGAAAAAGGGGAATGGTGGGTGATAACGGATTTGAACCGCTGACATCTTCGATGTGAACGAAGCGCTCTACCACTGAGCTAATCACCCGTGAGCAGGGGTATTACCGCGACTCGGAACGCTCCGCAAGGGCTGTTTGGCCGGCGGCGAAACCTTTGTGAAAACCTTGATGCGGCGTTCGCGGCGCAACATGCATATGGCCCGATTTCGCGGGAATCCCGCCTGTGCGCCAATGCACAGCCAATGCAAAAAGTGCGGCATTCCTTTCCTCCTCGAACGCTCTATCTTTGTACAAATCGGACACGTCCCCAAGCGGACCATATACAAACCGAACAAAACCGGAGCCTGACATGAGCTGGAACCCCGCCCTCGACCCGCACTGCCCGACCGGAGACTCGATCGACTCCATCGAAACCGTCATCGTTCCGCGCGCCCGCGACCTCGGCGGATTCGAAGTCCGCCGCGCCCTCCCGGCCCCTCGCAGGCAGATGGTGGGACCCTTCATTTTCTTCGACCAGATGGGCCCCGCCGAGTTCGTGACGGGGCAGGGGATCGACGTCCGTCCGCACCCGCATATCGGCCTCGCGACGGTCACCTATCTCTACAAGGGCCGCCTGCATCACCGTGACTCCCTGGGCACCGATCAGTGGATCATGCCCGGCGCCGCGAACTGGATGATCGCCGGAAACGGCGTCACCCATTCCGAGCGGACCGATGGCGAAGCGCGCAGGCAACCCATTGAAATGTTTGGAATTCAGACCTGGGTCGCCCTGCCGGAAGAGCGCGAGGACGACCCCGCCGCATTTGAGCACGCTGGCAGCGAAACGCTGCCGTTCATCGAGGGCGAGGGCAAGCAGGTCCGGCTGATCCTTGGCGATGCCTATGGCGAAAGCGCCCCGGTCTCGACCACCTCCGAGATGTTCTATGCCGACGCGATCCTGCAACCCGGCGCGGCAATCCCGCTGCCCGACAACCACGAGGACCGCGGCGTTCATGTGGTCGAAGGCTCGGTCACGGTCGCGGGCCAGACCTTCGAGGCGGGCCGGATGATGGTGTTCCGCCCCGGCGACCAGCTCAGCCTGCGGGCCGGCGATCAGGGCGCGCGCCTCATGCTCCTCGGCGGCGCCACCCTCAACGGTCCCCGCCACATCTGGTGGAACTTCGTCGCCTCGTCGAAGGACCGGATCGACGCCGCCAAGGAGGCCTGGCGCGCGGGCGACTGGGCGCATGGCCGGTTCCGCTTGCCGCCGGGCGATGATCAAGAGTTCACCCCCTTGCCTGAACGATAAGGCCAAGCCGCAACGGATCATAAGGCGCTATTTTGTAACGATAAATAACGAGAGGCCGCAAGCCGTCTGCCTACGAGACCTCATGCGGGATCATCAATTTTTCGGCCCGAAACGAAAAAAGTTGGAATGTCCGCTTGACGATGCTCGGGCGTAGCCATAATACACCGCAACGCTCAGCGATGATTGAGCGGGCAGCGAGCGGTTGTAGCTCAGTTGGTTAGAGTACCGGCCTGTCACGCCGGGGGTCGCGGGTTCGAGCCCCGTCAACCGCGCCACCGCTGTCCAGCCCCGGATCCGGGTCAAGGGATCCAAGACATAGATGCGCGGTTGTAGCTCAGTTGGTTAGAGTACCGGCCTGTCACGCCGGGGGTCGCGGGTTCGAGCCCCGTCAACCGCGCCACTTCTTCTTCCGTAATTTGATAAGTCGCGGCGCCTCGCGTTTGCTTTGCGGGCAACCGGATCAGACAGGCTCGACCTTGCCGCCGGCCTTAACCCAGTGGCCCAGCCCGCCGATGTTGTGGACGTCCCGATAGCCCAACTTCCGCAGGATCTGCTTGCCAGCCATGCTTCGCCCGCCAGACGCGCAATAGACCGCGATGCTCCTCTCGGTCCGCAGTCCATCATGAAAATCGGGATGGGACGGGTTCGCCATGTCCTGCAGCCTCGCAAGCGGAATGTGCAGCGCGCCGGTCGCCTTGCCCGTGCTTCGCACTTCGGCGTGGTCCCGGACGTCGATCACGGTCACGGTCCCCGTGCCGATACCTTCGATGGCATCCTCGACGCTCAGGCCGCGGTTCAGAATGCTGCTCAGTTTGAACATGGCGTCGATCCATCCTGGTGTCTTGGTGCCGCAAGGCATATAACATTCACAAAACGGAATACAATGGATTTCGGCATTGTCGCGCTTGTTCGCATTTTGTTCACTATTTTGACTTGGAGACTCGCTGCCGCTCGCCTATCTCTTAGAAGGTTGGAACCGGGGGCGACATGGCAGAGTTGAAGACCATCGAGGTGCGCGGCGCGCGCGAGCACAATCTCAAGGGCATCGACGTGGATATCCCGCGCGATCAGTTGGTGGTTATCACTGGCCTGTCGGGGTCGGGCAAGTCCAGCCTCGCCTTTGACACGATCTATGCCGAAGGCCAGCGGCGCTATGTCGAAAGCCTTTCGGCCTATGCGCGCCAGTTTCTCGACATGATGGAAAAGCCGGATGTGGATCACATCAGCGGCCTGTCCCCGGCAATCTCGATCGAACAAAAGACCACCAGCAAGAACCCGCGCTCGACCGTCGGCACGGTTACCGAGATCTATGACTACCTGCGCCTGCTTTTCGCCCGCGCGGGAACGCCCTACAGCCCCGCCACCGGCCAGCCCATCGAGGCGCAGCAGGTGCAGGACATGGTAGACCGGATCATGGCGATGGAGGAGGGCACGCGAGGCTATCTGCTGGCTCCTATCGTGCGCGACCGCAAAGGCGAATACCGCAAGGAGTTTCTTGAACTTCGCAAGCAGGGGTTCCAACGCGTCAAGGTCGATGGCCAATTCCATGAACTGGACGAACCGCCCACCCTGGACAAGAAGTACCGTCATGACATCGACGTGGTGGTGGATCGCCTGGTCGTGCGCGAGGGGATGGAAACCCGGCTGGCTGACAGCCTGCGCACCGCACTGGATCTGGCCGACGGCATCGCCATCCTGGAAACCGCCCCGCGCGAGGGCGAGCCGGAGCGCATCACCTTCTCCGAGAATTTCGCCTGCCCGGTCAGCGGTTTCACCATTCCCGAGATCGAACCGCGCCTGTTCTCGTTCAACGCGCCGTTCGGGGCCTGCCCGGATTGCGACGGTCTTGGGGTCGAGTTGTTCTTCGACGAAAGGCTGGTCGTGCCGGATCAGACGCTCAAGGTCTATGACGGCGCGCTGGCGCCCTGGCGAAAGGGCAAGTCGCCCTATTTCCTGCAGACCATCGAAGCCATCGCCCGCCACTACGAATTCGACAAGAATACCCCTTGGAAAGAATTGCCGCCGCACGTGCAGCAGGTGTTCCTGTATGGCTCGGGCGAAGAAGAGATCCCGTTCCGCTATGACGAGGGCGGTCGAGTGTACCAGGTGACGCGCACCTTCGAGGGCGTGATCCCCAACATGGAACGTCGCTATCGCGAAACTGACAGCGCCTGGATCCGCGAGGAATTCGAGCGGTACCAGAACAACAGGCCCTGTGGCACCTGCCGCGGCCATCGCCTGCGGGAAGAGGCGCTGGCGGTCAAAATCGCCGGCCTGCATGTCGGCAACGTGGTCCAGATGTCGATCAGAGAGGCCTTGGCCTGGATCGAAGAAGCCCCTGGACAACTGAGCGTGCAGAAGAACGAAATCGCGCGCGCCATCCTCAAGGAGATCCGCGAGCGCCTTGGTTTCCTGAACAACGTCGGGCTCGAATACCTAACGCTGTCGCGTTCAAGCGGCACGCTGTCCGGCGGCGAGAGCCAGCGCATTCGCCTGGCCAGCCAGATCGGGTCTGGCCTGACTGGCGTTCTATATGTTCTGGACGAACCGTCCATCGGCCTGCATCAGCGCGACAACGGGCGGCTTCTGGGCACGCTCAAGAACCTGCGCGACCAAGGCAATACGGTGATTGTCGTCGAGCATGACGAAGAGGCGATCCGCGAGGCGGATTACGTCTTCGACATCGGCCCGGGCGCGGGCGTGCACGGCGGGCAGGTGGTCAGCCACGGAACGCCCGCCGACATCGCGGCGGATCCGGCCTCGATCACGGGGCAATACCTGGCCGGGTTGCGCGAGATTTCCGTGCCGGCCAAGCGGCGCGCCGGCAACGGCAAAAAGGTGACCGTGGTCAAGGCGACGGGCAACAACCTCAAGGAAGTCACCGCCGATTTCCCATTGGGCAAGTTCGTCTGCGTGACCGGCGTGTCCGGCGGCGGAAAGTCGACACTGACCATCGAGACGCTGTTCAAAACGGCCTCGATGCGGCTGAACGGGGCCCGGCAGACGCCAGCGCCCTGCGAGACCATCAAGGGGCTTGAATTTCTCGACAAGGTGATCGACATCGATCAGCGTCCCATCGGACGCACTCCGCGGTCGAACCCGGCGACCTACACGGGTGCCTTCACGCCGATCCGCGACTGGTTCGCCGGTCTGCCCGAGGCCAAGGCGCGAGGTTACAAGCCGGGCCGGTTCAGCTTCAACGTCAAGGGCGGGCGCTGTGAAGCCTGCCAGGGCGATGGCGTCATCAAGATCGAAATGCACTTTCTGCCAGATGTCTACGTCACCTGCGAGACCTGCAAGGGCGCGCGGTACAACCGCGAAACGCTCGAGATCAAGTTCAAGGGAAAATCCATCGCCGACGTTCTGGACATGACGGTCGAGGACGCACAGGAGTTCTTCAAGGCAGTGCCGGCGATCCGGGACAAGATGGATGCCCTGGCACGGGTAGGGCTGGGTTACATCAAGGTCGGGCAGCAGGCGACAACCCTGTCGGGGGGCGAGGCGCAGCGTGTGAAACTGTCGAAGGAGCTCAGCAAGCGTTCGACCGGTCGCACGCTCTACATACTGGATGAGCCCACGACGGGTCTGCATTTCGAGGACGTGCGCAAGCTGTTGGAAGTGCTGCATGAACTTGTCGATCAGGGCAATACGGTGGTGGTGATCGAACACAACCTCGACGTGGTGAAAACCGCGGACCACATCATCGACATCGGACCCGAAGGCGGCGACGGCGGCGGAGAGATCGTGGCCAAAGGCACGCCCGAAGACGTTGCCGCGGTCGAACGAAGCCACACTGGGCGGTATCTGAAACCGATGCTGGACGGTCGGCGGGTGGCGGCAGAATAATCGCGTCGCAATCTTCCGCCGCTCTCCTGCGGGCTGCAAAGATTGCCGGGATTGTGGCACTCTTTCCAAGCACTTTGGAGGGCATCAACAATGCGCAAGCTGCAAACGCAAGGGGTTCACCACATCACGCTGACCGGTGCGGACCGGCAAAGCACCATCGATTTCTGGGAAGGCGTGCTGGGCATGCCCTTTGTCTTTGAACAGCCCAACCTCGACAACCCGGATGAGGGTCATGTCTATTTCGATCCGGGCGACGGGCGGCTTATCACCGTATTCACCAACGAAGGCCGCCAGGGCACTCCTGATCGAACGCCGACGGATCCAGGCTGCGTGCATCATCTGGCTTTCAACGTCTCGCAGGCGACCTTTTGGCAGGCCGTGGAACGGTTGGACGAGCGGGGGATAAGTCATTCCGGCCCAAAGGACCGGGGGTTCATGGATTCGATCTATTTCATGGACCCGCTCGGGTTGCTGATCGAACTCGCGAGCTACCGTTTCGATCCTCCGGCAGGATGTACCCATGCGGATGTGCTGATCCGGGCGCACCGGATCCGTCTGTCACGCGGGGACTACAACATCACCCGCGTCCATCTTTCCGACGCGATCGAGGAACTGGTTCTCAAGCGGCAGGACAGCTTGTCCGAGGACCGGACGCCCGGGAACCCCTACGCCTGATTTCAGTACAAGATGTCCGCCACCGCGCCGATGAGGTTCAGCACCTCGTGCGTCTGCCGGTTCACGCTATAGACGTAGTCCCCGGCGCGGACGTAGTAGCCGTCGCGGCGCAGGCCGTAGCGGTCGGGATCGTTGATCCAGACATAGTCCCGGGTGATGTAGTCGCCGACCTTGTAACGGTTCTTGACCTGACCGGGGGGAACGCACGGCACGGCTTTCTTGGCAAGCCCAGGCGGGCAGTGGCCGACGCCGGTCCCGGCGACGATCCCCTGTTGCGGGGCGACCCGCTGAACCTTCACGCTGTTCCTGTCTTGCCCCTTGCCCTTGCCCTTGTCGTTGCCGTTTCCGGCCAGGGTCGCGGCGGGGGTCAGAAGCAACGCCAGAATTGCTGCGGTGCTGGCCAGGGCTTTCATCGTATTGCGTCCTTTCGCGGTGGTGCCCCGACCATACCTTGCGGCGTCGCCGCATGGTATGGGTGCCGGGCTCGGATTCATCGCCTTGCGCAAGAAATCGCCGCCAAATCCGTTTCAGCCCCTGCCGCGCTTTTCGAACCTCGGCAGCATCGCCGAGAAGTCCATGCCCTTGCCGTTTTCCTGTTCAACGAACCGCTCGTAGAGCGCGGTGGCAGCTTGGCCCATCGGCGTGTCGGCATCGGCGCTGGCGGCGGCCTGCTGGCTGAGGCGCAGGTCCTTGAGCATCAGTTCGGCGGCGAAGCCGGGCTTGTAGTCATTGTCCGCCGGCGATTGCGGGCCAACTCCGGGGGCGGGGCAATAGGCGTTCATGGTCCAGCTGTAACCCGATGAGGTGCTGACCACGTCAAACATCTTCTGCCGGTCCAGGCCCAGCTTGTCGGCCAAAGCGAAGGCCTCGCAAGTGGCGATCATGGTGACGCCAAGGATCATGTTGTTGCAGATCTTGGCTGCCTGACCGGCCCCGGAATCGCCGCAATGCACGGCCTTCTGGCCCATGATCGCGAACAAGGGTTCTGCCTTTGCGAAGGCTTCGGCCGGGCCGCCCGCCATGAATGTCAGCGTCCCGGCGGACGCGCCGCCAACGCCGCCCGACACCGGCGCATCGACCGGCAGCAGCCCGGCGGCGGCGGCCTGTTGCGCGACTTCGCGGGCGCTGTCCACATCGACGGTCGAACAATCGACAAAAGCGGCACCCTTGGTCATGACCGGAATGATCTCATTTGCCACGGCGCGCAGGATCTGGCCGTTTGGGAGCATTGTGATGACCACATCTGCGCCTTTGGCTGCATCGGCGCCGCTTGCGGCCATCGAGACGCCCTCGACCGCGACATCCGCCATGTCAAAGCCCACGACCTCATGCCCCGCCTTTGCCAGGTTGGCGGCCATCGGCGCGCCCATGTTGCCCAGGCCAATGAACCCGATCTTCATTTCTCAGTCCTCCTCGAATGTCAGGGCATCCGCGCCCAGCGGTTGCAGCATATTCGAGACCGCCACCGCCGGAACGTTCATGTCGGCATATTGCCACTGCGGATTGCGGTCCTTGTCAATGATCTGGGCCCGGATGCCTTCCAGGAAATCGCCGTGCTCCATCGCGCGATGGGTGAAACGGTATTCCAGTTCCAATGCCTTGCGGATGTTCAGCGACGGGCCGCGCAACCGGTGCAGCATCTCGACCGTACATGCCATTGAGATCGGGCTGTTGCGGCCCAGGATCTTGAGCGTTTCACGGGCGAAATCACTGTCGGCGTTGCGCAGCGATGTCAGGACGTCACCCAGCGTTTCTCCGGCGAAATGCGCATTGATCTCGGGCTGCAAGGCCCTGAGCCCGCCCGCCGGCGCCGTTTCGGCATGGGTCTTGACGTGCTCCGCATCGCCCGAAGCTTCGAGCATCTCGATCAGGGCTTCCCAGTGCGACCGCGGAATGTAGTGGTCGGCAAAGCCGGCAAAAACCGCGTCATCCGGTCCCATGCGGCCGGCCGTCAGCCCCAGGTATTCACCGACTCGGCCCGGCGCCAGCGACAGCATCAGAGTTCCGCCCACGTCGGGGATCAGCCCGATGCCGCATTCCGGCATGGCGATCTTGGAACTTTCGCAAACGACGCGATGCGTACCGTGGCATCCGATGCCGACACCTCCGCCCATCGTGAAGCCCTGCATGAAACTGACGACCGGTTTGGGATACTCGAAGATCATCGCGTTCATGCGGTATTCGTCGCGCCAGAACCTGCGGCCGTAGCCGTAGTCGCCCTTGGTGCCTGTCTCGTAAAGCTCGGCAATATCGCCGCCGGCACAAAACGCTTTGTCACCTTCCGCGTCCAGAATGACGAGGTCCACGTCGTCATCCTCGCGCCAGTTGCGCAGTGCGGTATCGATCGCCATGCACATGTCATAGCTCAGCGCATTCAGCGCCTGCGGTCGGGTCAGAGTGATGCGGCCGGCGCGGCCGGTGACGCGGATATCGATATCGGGCATCGGATCCCTCAGCGGTTGGCGAGCATGTGGCGGGCGATGATCACCCGCATGATCTCGTTGGTGCCTTCGAGGATCTGGTGGACTCGCAGATCGCGGACAATCTTCTCCACTCCGTAGTCAGCGAGATAGCCATAACCGCCGAACAGCTGAAGACAGCCATTTGCCACATCGAAGGCGGTGTCGGTCACCATCAGTTTGGCCATGGCGCAGAACTTGCTGGCGTCAGGTGCGCCATTGTCCAGCTTCCAGGCCGCTTGCCGCAGGAAAGTGCGCGCGGCCTGCAGGCGGGTTTCGAACTCGGCAAGCCGAAACTGCAGCCCTTGGAACTGATCGATGGTGGTGCCGAACGCCTTGCGCTCGGACGTGTATTGCAGTGTCATGTCCAGCGCCGCCTGAGCGCCGCCCAGCGCACCAGCCGAGATGTTGAGCCGCCCGCCGTCGAGACCGGCCATGGCGTAGACGAAACCGCGGCCTTCCTCACCGATCAGGTTGTCATGCGGCACCACGCAGTCGTCGAACTGCACCTGCGCGGTGGGCTGCGCCTGCCAGCCCATCTTGTGCTCGAGCGCGCCGAAGCTGAGGCCCGGTGTGCCGTCCTCGACCACCACGGTCGAAATGCCCTTGGGTCCGTCCTCGCCGGTGCGCACCATTGTCACGTAGGCATCGGAATAGGAACCGCCCGAGATGAACGCCTTGGTGCCGTTCAGCTTGTAGCCTTCGTTGGTCTTTTCCGCCCGCGTCTTCAGCGCCGCCGCGTCCGAGCCCGATCCCGGCTCGGTCAGGCAGTAGCTGAACACCTTTTCCAGCGTGCAAAGCTGCGGCAGCCATTTCTGCTTGGTCTCCTCACTGCCGAACTTGTCGATCATGCCGCCGCACATGTTGTGGATCGACAGGAACGAGCCGACGGCAGGGCAGGACATGGCCAGCGCCTCGAAAACCAGCGTGGCGTCCAGCCGGCTGAGGCCGGTGCCGCCATATTCTTCCGAGACGTAGAGACCGCCAAAGCCGAGTTCGCCGATCCGCGGCCACAGATCCTTGGGAATCGTGCCTTCGGATTCCCACTGGCGGGCGAAGGGGGCGATATTCTCCTGCCCGAACGCATGAGCCATGTCGAAAATGGCGGTTTGTTCCTCGGTCAATGCGAAATCCATGGACAGTCTCCCTCCGGCGTTGTGAATTGAACGACTGTTTATTTCCGAATTCTTACAGAAGTTTTGCACGGGCAGCAATCGTGCAGCATTCCTCGCAGGGGTTTGGGCGGCGGGCCCAGTTTGGGGTATGCTTGGAGCACGTTTCAACAACTGATTTTCCAAGGAGCACCGGCATGTCGAATTTCAAGATGGCGGTCGTGGTCATTCACGGCATGGGCAGCCAGTTTTCGGGGGTAGAGCAGCCTTCTTCGGCGCTGACTTTCTCGCGGGAACTGCACAAGCGGGTCGAACGGTTCGTGGGGGCGGACATGGGCGAGGTCGCGTGGCGTGAAGTCGTGTGGGCGCATGTGCTTCAGGGACGCCAGAAGGAGTATCTGCGAAAAATCAAGCGTCGTACCGGGTATGATGATGTCCGCGAATTCGTCGTGCGCAACCTTTCGGATGCGGCGTCCTACCGGCAGACACCCGACGGGACCGACAAGACCTACGAGGCGATTCACGCGCAAGTCGACAGGGTGATGGAGGATGTCCGGGTGCAGGTGGGAGATCAGGCGCCGGTCCTGCTGTTGGCGCATTCGCTCGGCGGTCACATCATGTCCAACTACATCTACGATCTGCAGCGTCACTTGCTGGACACCGGGCAAACCCTGCACAGCACTCCGGTCAGGAACATGCAAACGGTGGCGGGTATAATGACCTTTGGGTGCAACATTCCGATCTTTCTGTTTGCCTATCCTGAAGCCAGCATCACGCCGATTGCTCCACCGAACTCTGCACTGCCCCAAGGACTCAGGTTCCAGACATGGTGGTACAATTTCTTCGACAAGCATGACGTCCTGGGTTATCCCCTGCGCGACTGCGCTCCGGCCTATGATCTGTTGGTGGCAAGCCGGGAAATCCGCGACGTATCAATCAATTCCGGGAACATCTTCACTTCATGGAACCCGTTGTCGCACAACGGGTACTGGAAGGACCCGGACCTGTACGAGCCGGTCGGGCGAATGATCCGGAACATGCTGCGGGTGCTTTGACGCGGGTCAGAGGTCGGCGTGGAACTCTTCGATCAGGTGCCGCACGACCGCCTGTCCGGGGTCTTCTCCCTTGGCCGCCGCCTCGGCATGCACACGGCGCTGCCGCGTCGCCGAAGTGCCGTTTTCGGCGATCTGGCGCAGGCGCGCGATCTCGGTCAGCGTGTCCAGGGCCTCGGCGTCTTCGGCGAGCATTCCCACCAACTCGTCCATCAACTCGGTCATCGGTTTGATGGAGCGTTCGCCGAAATCGATCAACCCTTCTCCGACGCCATATCGCTGCGCCCGCCATCGGTTCTCGCCGATCAGGAAACGGTCATATTGCCGCCAGCGCAGGTTGCGGGCCTTGAGGCGGCACAGCATCCGGGTCAGCGCCTGGACCATCGCTGCCAGCGACAGCGCGTGTTCCATCCTGGGCTGGACGTCCATGATCCGCGTTTCCAGCGTCGGAAAGCGGTGTGACGGTCGCAGGTCCCACCAGATCTTCGTGGTGTCCTCGATCACACCCAGGTCGACAAGAATGCCTGTCGTACGCTCGTATTCCGACCAGCTGCCGAATGTGGGGGGCAGGCCGGTGCGCGGCAGGTTGTCGAATATGGTCAGTCTGTACGAGGAAAGCTTGGTATCCTCGCCACCCCAAAAGGGCGAAGACGTCGAGAGCGCCAGCAGATGCGGCAAGAAGTAGCTGAGCTGCGGCATCAGGTCGGACCGGAGCGGCGGATCCTCGATACCGACATGGACGTGCATCCCGCAGATCAACATCCGCCGCGCCACGCCGCCCAGGGCATGGTGCAGGGCGTCATAGCGTTCCTTTCGGGTATGGTGCTGATCCTTCCAGTCGGCAAACGGGTGGCAGGACACGGCAATGGGCGCCAGGTTATGTTCCGCCGCGCGCTTGGCCACGCAGGTACGAAGGCGTTTGAGATCCTCGCGGGCGCCGGCGATCGTGGCGTAGGGGCGGGTGCCCACTTCGATCTGGCATTGCAGGAATTCCGGGCTGACCTGGCCTTCGAAATCGTCCTGGCAGGCTTTCATCATGGCCTCGGGCGCCACGGCAAGTTGCAGGGAATCCCGATCGACCAGAAGGTATTCTTCCTCGATCCCAATCGTGAATTCCTGCTGCATTCCGGTTCTCCTGAGTTCGTTGCCGTTCAGTGAATACGGATTGACCCGAATTGCCAAGGGGTTGCGGCATCGCTTCTTGCGGTCACGCGACGTGGGGCGTTATGGAAGCGTAAACCGCAGGACAAGAGGGACCGGCCCGTGAAACCAAGAAAATTTCCCCGAGCCAACGCCTTTCTCGACCGGTTTGGGGTCAGGCTGATTGATCGGGCGACCGAGCGGGACGAGCGGGCGCGGCTGGAAGAGTTCGAGCGGGCAGGGGGGCTGAACGGCCCGGCCTATGCCCTGTCTCCCGGGATGGACAAGTTCGATATCGCGAAGCTGGTCGGGGAATATCGCGAACATGCCATCGCGCTGAACGCACTGAAAGACCCGTCTTCGAACCAGACCGGCTATCAACCCGGTAACGGTTACTATGACAGCCCGGACGCCGATGCGCTCTACCTGATGATCCGCCGCTTCCGGCCGAAGCGGGTGGTCGAGGTCGGGTGTGGAAACTCGACTCGCGTTACGCGGCAGGCTGTGATGGATGGCGGGATCGAAACTGAAATCACCGCAATCGACCCCTTTCCGCGCGCCGATATCGCCCATGTGGTCGACCATTTCGAACAGAAGCGTCTGGAACAGGTGGATCCCGCGCTGTTCGCCGGACTTGAAGCGGGTGACGTGCTGTTCATCGACTCGAGCCACGTTGTACGGATGAGCAACGACGTGGCGCATCTGTTTTGCCGGATCATTCCGGAGCTGAAGCCGGGTGTCGTGATCCATGTGCACGACGTGTTCCTACCCTACGAATATCCCAAGCGGTTCTTCTATGATTGCCCGGGCTGGGGCGAGCAATATGTGCTGCACGCGCTGCTTCAGACTGGAGGTTACGAGATGCTTTGGCCCGGGTACTACCTGCAGCAGGCCCGGCCCGACGCGGTCGAGGTATTGCCGTTTCTTTCCGAAGGGCGGGCGCAGAGCCTTTGGGTGATGAAAAAATAGCGGCAAAAGAAAAATTGATCCGGCCGCCGGAACCGGGCGTACCACTTTCCATCAAACGCAGGAGAGGAGTTCGCTGCAATGTTTCGTCGCAAGTTCATGGGAATTTTCGGAGCCGCCGCTTTGGCAATGACAGGCGCGATGCCGCTGAAGGCCGAGGCCGGTCAGGACATCGTCGACACCGCGGTTTCGGCCGGATCGTTCAACACGCTGGTTGCCGCCGTGCAGGCAGCGGACCTGGTGGGGACGCTCAAGGGCGAGGGTCCGTTCACCGTGTTCGCGCCCACGGATGAGGCGTTCGCGGCCCTTCCGGAAGGTACGGTCGAGACCCTGCTCAAGCCCGAGAACAAGGATCAGCTGGTTGCGATCCTGACCTATCATGTGGTGCCGGCCAAGGTGATGTCCGGCGACATCGCGGGCAAGAAAGCTCAGGTGATGACCGTGCAGGGCGACCGGCTGGAGGTCAACGCGCGCAACGGCGTCAAGGTTGAAGGCGCCGAGGTCATTCAGGCCGACATCGTCGCCTCGAACGGCGTGATCCATGTCGTGGACAAGGTATTGCTGCCGGAATAATCCTTCCGTTGTTCAGGCAGTATGCCCCGGTCCGAAAGGACCGGGGCTATTTCGTTCAGATAAGCCGCACCTGCGTGCCGATCTGCACAAGTTCGTACAGTTCTTCGACATGCTGGTTGTAAAGCCCGATGCACCCGGACGAGCTTTGGCGCCCAATCTTGCGGGTGTCATGCGTGCCGTGGACCAGGTAGGCCGGCCAGGTGAGGTACATGGCGCGCGTGCCCAGCGGGTTGCCCGGATCGCCGCCTTCGATCCGCTCGGGCAGCGACGGGTCGCGCTCGCGCATCGAGGCGGTCGGTGTCCAACTGGGGTTTTCGGACTTGCGCACAACCTCGGTATGGCCGCGCTTGGTCAGTTCCTCGGACATCGGAACCGACGAGGGGTACAGCCGGTAGGTCACGCCGTCGCCGCCCCAGTAATGCACGGCGCGGCTGGTGATGTCGGCCAACAGGCAGCCGACGCCGAGACTCGCGAAATGGTCCTGCCAGTCCTGCTGTGCGAAGGACGAGACGTTGCGACGTGTCGGCACCTGCGTTTCGATCGGCGGTTCATTCACCGGAAATGCGCTTTGAGCACGGACAAGGGCCGGAGCGGACAATGCGCTAGCAACACCCAGCAGGGCGCTGCGGCGGGTCATGCGAAATTTGGACACGGAAAGCCTCCGATAATCTGCTCGACTGCTGTTATTCGCGGCGACGTTACGTGTCAATTGACGGTTTTTCCAGAGAGGCGGGGCTGAAATTTTCGTGAGTCCGGGCGCTCGCCCGATCGCTGGCAAAGGTCTGCCGAAACGAAAGACCCCGGCCATCTGGCCGGGGTCGGTATTGAACATGCGGAATGCGCGTTGTGGTCAGTCCATCGGCTTGAAGTGGAACTCGCCGCCTTCCTTCAGACCCGAGGGCCAGCGCGAGGTGATGGTCTTGGTGCGCGTGTAGAACTTGAACGCATCGGGGCCGTGCTGGTTCAGATCGCCGAAGGCCGACTTCTTCCAGCCGCCGAAGGTGTGATAGGCCAGCGGCACCGGGATCGGTACATTGATGCCGACCATGCCGATGTTGATCCGGTTGGCGAAGTCGCGGGCGGTGTCGCCGTCGCGCGTGAAGATCGCTGTGCCGTTGCCGTATTCATGGTCCATCGCAAGACCAAGGGCTTCCTCATAGGTCTTGGCGCGAACGGTGGACAGGACGGGACCAAAGATCTCTTTCTTGTAGATGTCCATGTCCTTGGTCACGTTGTCGAACAGGTGCGGGCCGACGAAGAACCCGTCTTCGTAACCCTGCAGGCTGAAGTCGCGGCCATCGACCACCAGTTTCGCACCCTGATCCACGCCGGACTGCACCAGGCGCAGGATGTTCTCCTTGGCGGCCGCGGTCACGACCGGGCCGTAGTCCACGTCGTCGCCGGCGGTGTAGGGGCCGACTTTGAGCTTTTCGACGCGCGGAATCAGCTTTTCGATCAGGCGATCGGCGGTCTCGTCACCGACCGGGACGGCGACCGAAATGGCCATGCAGCGTTCGCCCGCAGCGCCATAGCCTGCGCCAACCAGCGCGTCCGCGGCCTGATCCATGTCGGCATCGGGCATGACGATCATGTGGTTCTTGGCACCGCCGAAGCACTGCACGCGCTTGCCGTTGGCGCAACCAGTCGAATAGATGTACTCGGCGATGGGGGTCGAACCGACGAAGCCGATCGACTGGATCACCGGATGGTGCAGAATTGCGTCCACCGCTTCCTTGTCGCCGTTCACGACCTGCAGGATGCCTTTGGGCAAACCGGCTTCTTCCATCAGTTCGGCCAGCATCAGCGGAACCGAGGGGTCACGTTCGGACGGCTTCAGGATGAAGGCGTTGCCGCAGGCGATCGCGGGCGCGAACATCCACATCGGGATCATGGCCGGGAAGTTGAAGGGGGTGATGCCGGCGGTGACGCCGAGCGGTTGGCGCATCGAATAGATGTCGATGCCCGGGCCGGCGCTGTCGGTGAATTCGCCCTTCAGCATCTGGGGCGCGCCGATGCAGTATTCCACCACTTCCAGCCCGCGCTGAACGTCGCCCTTGGCGTCAGGGAAGGTCTTGCCGTGCTCGCGGCTCAAAGCTTCGGCCAGCTTGTCCATGTCGCGGTTCAGCAGATCGACGAATTTCATCAGCACGCGGGCGCGGCGCTGCGGGTTGACGGCTGCCCAGGCGGGTTGCGCAGCGGCTGCGATCTCGACTGCCTTGGCAAGTTCGTCTTTAGAGGCCAGCGGGCACTTGGCCTGCACTTCGCCGGTGGCGGGGTTGTAGACATCGGCAAAGCGACCGGACTTGCCGGTCACGTGCTCGCCATTGATGTAGTGGGTCAGTTCCTGCATCTGGGACTCCTCCGATGAATTTGGGCGCACCATAGGCTTGCAGAAATCCCCTGAACAGAGGCAATGTTCCAAAGTAGCTTTGCAAAAATGTAGGTGTGGGTGCGATGGAGCCGAATTGGGATGACATGAAGATTTTCCTTGCCGTGTCGCGCGAGGAAAGCCTTTCTGCGGCGGGGCGTCTTCTGAAACTCGATCCCGCTACCGTGGGACGACGTGTGTCCCGGCTGGAGACGGCGCTGGACGCGCCGCTTTTTACCAAATCCCCGCAAGGTTACGTGCTGACGGCGGCGGGCGAGCGGCTGATGGCGCATGCCCTTCAGGCCGAAGAGGCGATGCGGGCGGCTGCCGGAACCATGGCGGGGCCGGCCGGAACGCTGAGCGGCCAGATCCGGATCGGCGCGCCGGACGGCTGCGCCAATTACCTGCTGCCGCAAGTCTGCGCCAGGATATGCGACGCAAACCCGGATCTCGACATACAGATCCTGGCGTTGCCGCGGATCATCAACCTGTCGCGGCGCGAGGCGGACATGGCCGTGACTGTCAGCGCGCCCACGGCCGGGCAGTTGCTGGTTCAGAAGATCAGCGACTACAAGCTGCACATGGTCGCCACGCGCGGATACCTGGAAACTCATCCGTTCATCCAGACGACAGCGGATCTCAAGCAGCACAGGATGGTCGGCTATATCCCCGACATGATCTTTGATCGAGAGCTGGATTACCTCAATGATTTGGGTATCGAGCGTGTCGCGCTTGCATCAAATTCCGTTTCCGTCCAACTCCGGCAGATCTCGGTCGGGACGGGGGTCGGAGTGGCCCATGACTTCACGCTGCCGTTTCATCCGGAATTGCGGAAAATACTGACGGATCAGGTCAGTCTGACGCGCAGCTTCCATCTGGTGCGGCATCAGGGAGACCAGCGCAACCAGCGTCTGAACCGGTTCGCCGAGGCGCTGACGCGCGGAATCCGCGACGAAGTCGCCCGGCTTGAGGGGGAAGCTGCATCTTGACAGGATCGGGCAATCCGGCAACGCTTTGGAAAACGTGAGTTTATTTCGGAGGTGTTGCATATGCTCGTACAGGCTCTTTTGAAAACAAAGGCGACCGAGGGCGTAGTTACCGTTCCTTCCTCCACGACGGTCTCCGAAGTGGCCAAGATCCTGGCGGAAAAGCGGATTGGTACGGTCGTCATTTCCGACGATGGCGGAGAAACGGCGATGGGCATCCTGTCAGAGCGCGACATCGTCCGCGAACTCGCAGCCAGCGGCAGCGGCTGCCTGTTCGGAACGGCCAAGGCGTACATGACAACCAATCTGGTCACCTGCACCAGCCAGTCGAGCGTCAAGGAGATCATGTCCCTGATGACCGAAGGCCGCTTCCGCCACATGCCGGTGGTCGAGGAAGGCAAGCTGATCGGAATCGTGACGCTGGGCGACGTGGTCAAGGCGCAGTTGATGGAAGTGGAAATGGAGAAGGATGCCCTAGCAGGCATGATCATGGGGCACTGATCCGGGGCTGCGGAAGCGGGGTCGCGCCTGACGGTGCGGCCACTTGCACCCGCAGCGAAGTTGTGTTTGCTTCCGCAGAAATATTCTTGCGCAGGAGAACGTCATGCGGGTTGCCTTGTATCCCGGGACATTCGATCCGATCACCTTGGGTCATATCGACATCATCCGTCGCGCTGCCGCCCTTGTCGACAAGCTGGTGATTGGTGTCGCGATCAATCGGGACAAGGGGCCTATGTTCTCGCTGGAAGAACGCGTCGCCATGATCGAGACGGAATGCGCCTACCTGAGCGAACAGACCGGCACCGAGATCGTCGCCCATCCCTTTGAAAACCTGTTGATCGATTGCGCCCATGACGTCGGCGCCCAGATCATCATCCGCGGTCTGCGCGCGGTTGCCGATTTCGAGTACGAATTCCAGATGGTCGGCATGAACCGGGCGCTGGACGACACGGTCGAGACCGTCTTTCTCATGGCTGACGCCCGCCGTCAGGCCATCGCCAGCAAGCTGGTGAAGGAGATCGCCAGACTGGGCGGCGACGTGTCGAAATTCGTCACCCCGCAGGTCAACGAGGCTTTGAAATCGCGGCTGGCTCAGGGCTGATTTCGGGGCATCACCTGACATCAAGGAAGGCGGATCATCTCCAGAAGGCCAGCCAATCCAGGAATTCGTAGAATTTCCTGCCGAGAAACAGAAGGTGCTCGGTGCCGAAAATGGCGTAGTCCACCATGAATGCGCCGAGGATGAGAACCCCAAGCCAAATGGCGATCCGGTCGGTCATGGTGGCCCCGATGCAATTGAAAGCGCCCGCCCAGATAACCTGAACGGGCGTTGCGTAACAAGAGCTTAGGCGGGGGTCAGCCCAGTTTGCCCATCGCGACGGCGACATCGGCCATGCGGACCGAAAAGCCCCATTCATTGTCGTACCAGGCCAACACGCGCACCATCCGGCCTTCGACCACGCGGGTCTGATCCGGGGCGAAGATCGAGCTTTCTTCGGTATGGTTGAAATCGGTGGATACCAGCGGGGCGGGCTCGTATCCCAGGACGCGCTTCATCGGACCTTCGGCAGCTTCCTTGACGATGGCGTTGATCTCTTCGGCGGTGACGTCACGGCCAGCGCGGAAGGTCAGATCGACGGCCGAGACGTTCGGGGTCGGCACGCGAATGGCAGAGCCATCCAAACGCCCCTTGAGGCGCGGCAGCACCTCGCCCAGAGCCTTGGCGGCGCCGGTGGTGGTCGGGATCATCGACATTGCCGCGGCGCGGGCGCGGTACAGGTCCTTGTGACGACGGTCCAGCGTCGGCTGGTCGCCGGTATAGGCGTGGATCGTGGTCATGATGCCATGCTCGATGCCGACACCCTCGTCCAGCACCTTTGCCAGCGGAGCGAGGCAGTTGGTTGTGCAGGAACCGTTGGAGATCATCCTGTCGCCGGCTTCAAGCTGGTCGTCGTTCACGCCGAAGACGATGGTTTTGTCCACGTTCTTGCCGGGGGCGGACAGCAGCACCTTCTTTGCGCCGCGCTCAAGGTGCACATTGGCCTTGGTCCCGTCATTGAAGTTGCCGGTGCATTCGAGAACCACATCGCACCCATCCCAGTCCAACTCGTTCAGGTCGTAGGTCGAGAACATCTGCATGTCGCCGCGGCCCAGGTTCATGGTGCCGTCGCCGATGGTGACCTCGCCAGGAAAGCGGCCGTGGACGCTGTCGTACTTGATCAGGTGGGCAGCGGTATCCAGCGGGCCGGTGGCGTTGACCTTGATCACCTCGATATCATCGCGGCCCGAAGCCGCGATGTGGGACAGGGTGCAGCGGCCGATGCGGCCAAAACCGTTGATGCCAACCTTGATGGTCATGTTGCGACTCCGAATGACGTGAAGTTTGCGGGCCGTATAGACGTGCAGGCTGCGGGCAGAAAGGGCAAAATCGGCGCAAATTGAATATGTTAGCGCAAAACCCTGTCGATTGCGCTAACGCTTGCGCTAAGGGTTGGATCGGGTAGGGTTCAAGAGCGGGAGGTTGAGCGAAAGGGCGCCTGGATGAGTGGTCTTCTGGCCTTGTTGGACGATGTGGCGGGGATCGCCAAGGTTGCGGCGGCTTCCGTAGACGACGTGGCGGCCAACGCGGCCAAGGCCAGCGCCAAAGCCGCAGGAGCGGTGATCGACGATGCGGCGGTCACGCCGAAATACGTCCATGGCTTCGCGCCCGCGCGCGAGTTGCCGATCATCTGGAAAATCGCCAAGGGATCGATCCGCAACAAATTGCTGATCCTTTTGCCAGTGGCGCTGGCGCTGTCGAACTTCGCGCCCTGGCTGATTGCACCGCTTCTGATGCTGGGGGGCGCGTATCTGTGCTTTGAGGGCGCGGAAAAGATCTATCACGCGCTGGTGCCCCATGACGACACGCACGTGTTCAAGGAAGACGAACCCGGCGATCCACTGCATCTGGAGGAGCAGAAGGCGGCGGGCGCGATCAAGACCGACTTCATCCTTTCGGCCGAGATCATGACGATTATCCTTGCCGCGATCCCGCAGAGTGATTTCTGGATGGAGGCGGCGACGCTGGCCGTGGCCGGGGTGGCCATCACGATTGCCGTCTACGGTTCAGTGGCGCTGATCGTGAAGGCCGACGATGTCGGCCTGTTTGTCGCGCAGTATGGGCGGTTGGGCGTCACCCGCGCCATGGGGCGCGGTGTGGTGCGGGCCATGCCGGGATTCATGCGGCTGCTGACGATCATCGGTACGGCGGCCATGCTGTGGGTCGGCGGCTCGATCGTGGTTCACGGGCTGGAAGAACTGGGATTTGGCTGGCTGGGACACCACATCCACGATTGGGCCTATGCTGTGGGGCACGCAGTACCCGAACAATGGACGGCTGTCGTGGAGTGGTCGGCGAAGGCCGCGCTGGACGGAATTCTGGGGCTTGTCTTGGGAATGATTCTGATCCCCGTCGCAACCAATGCGATTGCACCGCTGTTCGCCAAATTCGGGTCGCAGAAATCCTCTAATTGATCCGGTTGATGCGTAGGGTTCGTTTCACTCGTCGGGCGCGTCGGTAGGCCGGTTGCTTATCGGTGACATGCACAAAGTCGCGCGCAGCTCGGAAGCACGAAATCAGGAGAGTTTTCGAAAACCCTCCTGAGCCTTCGGTCGCGTGCCGTGATCAGTCGTCGGCTTCGTTGGCCGGTTCGGCGTTGAGCTGGCCGTAATTCTGGGCGCCGATTTCATCGTGCAGGTCAATCTGGGTTTCCAGAAAATCGATATGACCCTGTTCATCCAGGATCAATTCTTCAAAAAGATGCATCGAGGCGTAATCGCCAACCTCGGCGCAGTACTTCCGGGCTTCTGTGTAAAGCTTGACCGCTTCCATTTCGGCGGCCAGGTCGCAGGTCAGGGTTTCGCGCACATTTTCGCCGATCCGCAGAGGATCAAGAGTTTGCAGGTTCGGGTGTCCTTCCAGAAAGATGATCCGGTCGATCAGCTTGTCGGCATGTTCCATCTCTTCGATGGATTCTTCACGCATCTTCTTGGCGAGTTTTCCGTAGCCCCAGTCCTTTTGAAGCCGGTAGTGCAGCCAGAACTGGCTGACGGCAGTCAGTTCAACCCGAAGCGCCTTGTTCAAGTACTCGATGACCTTCTTGTCGCCCTTCATGTCCCCGTCTCCTTTCGCTGGCGGTTTTCCTGAGACCCCGCAAGACTGCGGGCACTTCGAGGTTATCGTTTTGACGCATCGTTGCAACGAACAGTTTCATGCAACCGCCGCAGTCGGGGGTCTTGCCCAGCGCGTGATAGATTTTTCCCGGGGTCACGATGGTCTTTGGATCGGCAGCGCGCATCCAGTCGATAGCGGCGTGAATGTCACGGTCGGATATGGATTCGCAACTGCAGACGATCATGGGGCGGCCTGTCGTGTTCTTGTTTGGCTGCATAATCGATAAAAACAGTCGGAAAGTCAATCCTGATAGAAAATATCGGAATAAGGTCTGAAAGCGGCGTGTAAGCCAATAAAGAAAAACAAGAAACCCACCGGCGGGCCGGTGGGTTCGATTTCAGCGCACTGTACAGGTGCTGCGGATCAGAGACCCAGCAGGGCTTTGACCTTGGCGACTGTGGCCTCGGCGGTGATGCCGAAATGCTTGTACAGTTCTTCCGCCGGGGCCGAAGCGCCGAAGCCCGACATGCCGATGAATCCGGCCTTGGCTTCTCGTCCGCGTTCGCCGAGCAGCCAGCGGTCCCAGCCGCCGTCGCGGACCGCGGCTTCGATGCCGACCCGCACCGGACCAGCAGGCAGCACACGCTTGCGATAGGCATCGTCCTGCTCGGCAAACAACTCCATGCAGGGCATCGAGACGACGCGGGTACCGATACCTTCGGCTTCGAGCATGGCCTTGGCTTGCATCGCGATCGAGACCTCGGATCCGGTGGCGATCAGAATGGCCTGCCGTTTGCCTTCGGCCTCTGCGAGCACATAGGCGCCCTGTGCGGTCAGGTTCTTGGTCTTGTGTTCAGTGCGCACGGTCGGGACGCCCTGGCGGGTCAGTGAAAGGACCGAAGGGCTGCTCTTGAAAGTCAGCGCCAATTCCCACGACTCGGCGGTCTCGACCGTGTCGGCGGGGCGGAACACGTAGGTGTTGGGGGTCGCGCGGCTGATCGCCAGATGCTCGACCGGCTGGTGCGTCGGGCCGTCTTCGCCCAGCCCGATCGAGTCATGGGTCATGACGAATACGCTGGGGATCTGCATCAGTGCGGCCAGACGCATTGCGGGGCGGGCATAGTCGGTAAAGCACATGAAGGTGCCGCCATAAGGGCGTATGCCGCCATGCAAAGCCATGCCGTTCATCGCGGCGGCCATGCCGTGTTCGCGGATGCCGTAGTAGATGTACCGGCCTTTGCGGTTTTCCGGATCGAACACGCCCAGATCTGCGGTCTTTGTGTTGTTCGAGCCGGTCAGATCGGCCGAGCCGCCAACCGTTTCGGTCATTACCGGGTTCACCACGCTCAGAACTTTTTCCGAAGCGGCGCGGGTGGCCAGCTTCGGCTGATCTTCCGAGGCTTGCTTTTTCAAGGCGCGGATGACGCTTGTAAGCTTCTTCGGTGCTTCGAAGGCATAGGCCCGGTTGAACTCAGCCTGCTTGCGCTCGGAGAGGGTTGCAAACCGGTCTTCCCAGGCCTTGCGCTCGGCCGCACCGCGGGCGCCGATGGCTTCCCAGGCGGCTTTTACATCCGCCGGAACCTCGAACGCGCCGAGCGGGCAACCATATGCTTGCTTGGCGGCCTTGAGTTGCTCTGCATCTGTCAGCGCGCCATGACCTTTGGAAGTGTCCTGCGCCGCGTGGCCGAATGCGATATGGGTCTTGCAGGCGATCATCGTGGGTTTTCTCGACGCCTTGGCCTGGGTGATGGCGGCGTCGACCGCTTTGGGATCGTGGCCGTCGATTTCGATCACGTGCCAGCCCGAGGCGGCGAAGCGCCGGACCTGGTCGGTGCGGTCCGACAGATCGACCTTGCCGTCGATGGTGATGTTGTTGTTGTCCCAGAACACGATCAGCTTCGACAGTTCGTGACGCCCGGCAAGGCCGATCGCCTCTTGGCTGACGCCTTCCATCAGACAACCGTCACCGGCGATGACATAGGTATAGTGGTCAACCACCTTCTTGCCGTAGTGAGCGCGCTGGATTTCCTCGGCCATGGCGAAGCCGACGGCGTTGGAAATGCCTTGGCCCAGTGGGCCGGTCGTGGTTTCGATGCCTTTCGCCAGGAAATTTTCGGGGTGGCCTGCCGTCTTGGCACGAAGCTGGCGGAAGTTCCTGATCTCGTCCAGCGTGATCTCGGCATTGCCCGTCAGGTAAAGCAGCGAATAAAGCAGCATCGAGCCGTGCCCGGCAGACAGGATGAACCGGTCGCGGTCGGGCCACGTCGGGTTTGCGGCATCGAATTTCAGGTGCTTTTCGAACAGAACGGTCGCAACGTCGGCCATGCCCATCGGCATGCCGGAATGTCCGGAATTCGCGGCGGCGACCGCGTCGAGGGTCAGAGAGCGGATGGCCGAAGCCTTGGCCCAGTGTTCGGGGTTCGCATTGCGCAGCGCAGTCAGGTCCACGGCACTTGTTCCTTTGGATTACGGGCGTTTCGCGCGCTCAATACCATCCAACCCCCAAAGTGCAAGCGGAACCCGGCGCAAGGCCGTTCCGGCGCTTCAGGAGTGTTGTCCAAGTCGTTGAAAGCAAAAGGGGGGTATTTTCCGGCCCGTTTCGGTAGACTAGTGCTATTCGCGGCCGTTTCCGATTCGGGATCCGGTGGCGCACAAGAACGAACCTTGGAAACAAAGGCAAAACGGGCATGAGCCAGATCGAGGAATTGCACAACCGTATCACCTCCGCGATGGAGCGGATCGGCTCGGGCGTCGAGGCGCTTCGAGGACAGGCCGCTGCCGCCGTCGGCGAAGATCTGGCGCTGAAGGCGGCCTTGGAAGAGGAAAGGGTTGCCAACGCCCAGCTTGAGGAACGTCTGAAAGCCCTCAAGGAACGCCATGCCGCGGAAATCGACGCCCTGCGCGCCGACGCTGGGAATGGCGAGGATGTGCAGGCTCTGAAAGCCGAACTCGAGGAATTGCGCAGTGGCGTCGCAGACGAGTCCGAGGTGAACGAACTTCGAACGCAGCTGGCCGACGCAGCGGCCAAGCTGACTGCGGTAGAAGCGGCGCGCGCCGAATTGGCCGAAGCCAAGGCCGCACTGGAAAACAACGACGACAAGGCCCGGTTGCTGGCGGAGATCTCGGCGCTCAAGGCGGAACTGGCCAACAGCGAGCGGGTAGGGGAACTCAGTGCCGAGCTTGACATGCTGCGGGCCGAGCGGGTCAGCCACGGCGCCGCCATGTCGCGGCTGGACAGCGACCTACAACAGCTGCGCAAGGCGAATGAGCAGCTTCGTGAAACCGTTGCCGAACTGCGGGCGGCGGGCGAAGCCGGGTTGGCAAACCCGGATTTGTTGAATCGCGCCACGAAGTCCGAGCTTGAGGCGTTGCGCGCCGTGCGGGCGACCGACGCGGCCGAAGCACATGCGGTGCTGGCGAGGCTGGAGCCGCTGCTGGCTCAGGCGAACCTGGCGGAAGGAGAGGTGGAGTGATGCCCGAGGTAACCATTCAGATCGGAGGGCGCGACTTTCAGGTGTCCTGTCAGGATGGCGAGGAGTCCTATCTGTACGCGGCGGCCAAGTTGCTGGACGACGAGGCGCAGGTACTGTCGGACCAGATCGGGCGGATGCCCGAGTCCCGGATGTTGCTGATGGCGGGGCTGATGCTGGCCGACAAATCCGCGGCGACAGAGGAAAGGATCAAGTCGCTCGAGGCGAAACTGGCTGACCGTGAAGCCGTACTCGAACAGATCCGCAACGCTCCACCGCCCGAGCCTGAGCGCGTGGAAGTGGCCGTAGTGCCGCCTTTGGTCACAGATACGCTCGCGGAATTGGCCGCCCGCGCCGAGGCGCTGGCGGACATGGTCGAGGAAAAAAGCCGCGCTTGAATCGGATTGCGCTCGCCGCGTCTGCAGGTTGCAGCGCAACCGGGCGCGCATCAAGGGCTGGCGAAAAGCCTCAAGAGGCAGACGAGGTTTCTGGCGGCGGATCGCACCGCCAAGGTGGTTGTGATGAGAGTCGATCCGGAGCCCGATCCCGTCAGGCGTTCGCCTCGCGGATCTTGTCAGCGGCTTCCTTGTTGTAGGCAACTCCGTTCTCGTCGAACAGGCTGTCCAGTTCTCCCGACAGCGTCATCTCTGTGATGATGTCGCAGCCGCCCACAAACTCGCCCTTCACATAGAGCTGCGGAATCGTCGGCCAGTCTGAATAGTCCTTGATGCCCTGACGGATCTCTTCGTCGGCCAGCACGTTCACATCGGTGAAATCGACGCCCATGTAGTTCAGGACGCCCGCCACGCGAGAGGAGAATCCGCATTGCGGCATCTCCTTGGTGCCTTTCATGTAAAGCACCACGTCGTTCGCTTTGATGGTTTCGTCAATCCGGGTCTTTGCGTCGCTCATCTCGCTATTCCTTGTATCTGCCCGCGGTTCGCGGGCGGTCAGTCCGTTCGGCGGCCGAACCGCCAGTTGTTCTTTTCCAGACGCTGATCCAATGGATGGATCTTTGCAACCCCGTCCGCCTGCCAGGGGCGCCGTCTGAGGCTTTCAGGATCCGGCCGCATGTCCGACAAACGGCGTCTGCTGTTGCGTTTCAGATATGCTTCGACCAGTGCGGCGACAACCACCAGTGCAATCAAGCCGCCAATAATGATGTAAAGCCAGAACATCATGCTGTGTCGCGTTCATTTCGCCTTGTCTTCGCTGGATCAGCTCAAGCGGCCACCCCTCTGTTATTCGGGGGCTTTTGTCGTAAGTGCCAATGCGTGCAACTCGCCATCCGGGCCGTCCATCTTGCCCTTGAGCGCTGCATAGACGGCGCGCTGTTGCTGGACCCGGTTCTTGCCGCGAAAGCTCTCGTCCACCACCAGCGCGGACATGTGAACGCCATCGTTCCCGCCAACTTGTATTTTCGCGTCAGGAAAGGCTTCGCGCAGAAGGCGTTCGATTTCGTGGGCGCTCATCGGCATGTAGGATACTCCTGAAGGTCTTTGTGAAGATGTAGAGCGATGCGGGATGCCACGCAAGGGCAGGCTGAAAGGGCTGAAAACGGAACTCCTGCGCCACTGACGAGCGCAGGAACCGTTTGGTCATTTCCGGAAAATGGATCAGGCAACGGCTGCCGCAAAACTGGTTCGGAACGTGCCCGCCAGTTCGGACAGCGGGGCCTCCGATCCTCCGATCCGGATGGTGTCGCCGGTGAACCGGCCCACCGATGCGATCGGAACGCCAACCTGTCCAGCGGCAATCATCAGCGCCTCGGCCTGATCGAAGTTGCAGGCGACCAAATACCTCGCCTGATCCTCGCCGAACAGCACCTCGGTCGGTGCGGAATCAAGGTGGACCCCGACGCCCGCCGCCTCGGCCAATTCAAAAGCCGCCAGCGCGAGGCCGCCGTCGCCCAGATCGGTGCATGCCTTTATCATGGAGCGGTTGGCGCGGATGAATTCGCCGTTGCGCTTCTCCGCTTCAAGATCGACATGCGGGGCATCGCCGTCTTCACGGTTGAAAACCTCGGCAAGCAGAGCGGATTGGCCCAGGTGGCCCCTGGTTTCACCGACGACCAACGCAACGTGGCCTTCGCGGACCTCGTTGCCGATGATTTCGTCGGTGTGGTTCAGCAGGCCCACGGCGCCGATCGTGGGAGTAGGCAGGATCGCCTGGCCGTCCGTCTCGTTGTAAAGGGACACGTTGCCTGACACGATCGGCATGTCCAGCGCGGCGCAGGCAGCACCGATGCCTTTGATCGCACCGACGAACTGACCCATGATCTCGGGCTTTTCCGGGTTGCCGAAGTTCAGGTTGTCGGTCGTGGCCAGCGGCTTGGCGCCCACAGCGGTCAGGTTGCGATAAGCTTCGGCCACCGCCTGCTTGCCGCCTTCCTCGGGGTTGGCGCGGACATAACGGGGCGTGACATCCGAAGTGAAGGCAAGCACCTTGTCGGTGCCGTGCACACGCACCATGCCGGCACCCAGACCTGGGGTGCGCGCCGTATCGGCCATGACCATCGTGTCATATTGTTCGTAGACCCACTGCTTCCCCGCATAGTTGGGCGATGAGAGCAGCGCGCGCAGGCCGTCGATCGGGTCGATCTGGGGAATGTCGGTCAGTTCTTCGGGCGCCGGCGTCGGCACCCAGGGGCGGTCGTATTCGGGAGCGGTGGACGAAAGCTTTGAAAGAGGCAGGTCGGCCTTGATATCGCCGTTGTGGATAATCAGGAAACGATCCTCGGGTATCGTTTCGCCAACTATTGCGAAATCGAGGTCCCATTTCTCGAACACCGCACGCGCTTCAGCCTCCTTTTCAGGCTTCAGCACCATGAGCATACGCTCCTGCGATTCCGACAGCATCATCTCGTAGGCGGTCATGTTGTCTTCGCGCTGAGGAACCGCGTCGAGGTCCAGTCGGATGCCCAGACCGCCCTTGTCGCCCATTTCGACCGCCGAGCAGGTAAGGCCAGCAGCGCCCATGTCCTGGATCGAAATCACGGCCCCGGTCTTCATCAGCTCCAGGCAGGCTTCCATCAGACGTTTTTCGGTGAAGGGATCGCCAACCTGAACCGTGGGCCGCTTTTCCTCGATCGTATCGTCGAACTCGGCCGAGGCCATCGTCGCACCACCGACACCGTCGCGACCGGTCTTGGCGCCAAGGTAGACCACTGGCATTCCCACGCCGGAGGCGGCCGAGTAAAAGATCTTGTCACTGTCCGCGAGACCGGCGGCAAACGCGTTCACAAGGCAATTGCCGTTGTAGGCGGGGTGAAACCGGACCTCGCCCCCAACGCAGGGTACGCCGAAACAGTTGCCGTAGCCGCCGATGCCCTCGACCACACCATTGACCAGACGGCGCGTCTTGTGGTGCGACGGTTCGCCAAAGGACAGGGCGTTCATCGACGCGATAGGGCGCGCGCCCATGGTGAAGACGTCGCGCAGGATGCCGCCGACACCAGTCGCCGCGCCCTGGTAGGGTTCGATGTACGACGGGTGGTTGTGGCTTTCCATCTTGAAGACCACGGCCTGGCCATCGCCGATGTCCACCACGCCCGCGTTTTCGCCCGGGCCACAGATCACCTGCGGACCAGAGGTGGGCAGGGTGCGAAGCCATTTCTTGGAGGATTTGTAGGAGCAATGCTCGTTCCACATGGCCGAGAAGATGCCAAGCTCGGTGAAGGTGGGTTCCCGGCCGATGATCTCGAGGATCATGTCGTATTCTTCGGGCTTCAACCCGTGCGCGGCAATCAGTTCCGGTGTGATGGCGGGCTCTTGCATCGTCTGTCCTGTCCCCAAGCTGGCCGATATTGCGCGCCTTTTAGGGCAAGGGCGCGCCGGGGGAAAGGGCCAAGAGCATGCAGTGTTGTCAGAACCGTTGCCCTACGTAGATGTAGAGGTTGTCCTCTTGCTGGTCGTTGCGACTGAAGTCGACCGAGAAATCCAGCGGAAACTTCTGCGAGACCCGGTAGCGGGCGCCGATGCCATAGGCCGTATGGGTTCCGCCTGTGTCGAGATCGGAAAAGTCGCTTCCGGCTTGTCCGGCACCGCCAAAGGCCACCACCCCGATGCGCTTGGAAATCCGCTGGCGCAGTTCGACCTGCAGAGAGGCCGAGCGGAAATCCAGAAATTGCGTGGCCGAAAACCCCCTGAACGCGTCGATCGTTCCAAGGCCGCACTGGTCGAAAAACGGCGTTTCGGACGAGGCGGCGCATAGGG
The DNA here is from genome assembly GCF_005938215.1 of Ruegeria sediminis. Taxonomy (GTDB): domain Bacteria; phylum Pseudomonadota; class Alphaproteobacteria; order Rhodobacterales; family Rhodobacteraceae; genus Ruegeria; species Ruegeria sediminis. The sequence goes on along the minus strand of NZ_VCPD01000002.1, from coordinate 434,217 downwards.
AAAACCGGGTGGCGACGACGCCTCGGTTCCACGGGCTGAGGTAGAACGTGTAGTTCGCGTAGGATTTTGAGTAGTCCTGCACGAGGCCGTTGAGCGCATATCCTCGAGTTGCTTCGAAGTGGAGGATGTGACCGTCAGCCGGATAGATCGTGTCATCCCGCGTGCCCCAGTCCGATACTACGCCCACGTTTCCGATTTTCACGTTCAGGAACTGGTCGAAGGGTGGAGGAATTGGCGGAAGCCCCACGAAGGCGGGCGTTATCGTCGTATCAAGGTATCGGAAGGTTGCGCCAAAGGACAGGTCGGGCGTCACGCCGTAGGACAGGCTCAGCCGGCCCAGAACCCCGTCCTGGCGGATCGGCAACACTCCTACGCTGGTGAACAGGTCGTATTGGACGTCTGCCTTTCCATAGATCGCTTCCACGTTCCAACGGTTGTCGGCGAGATTGAGGTTGATGGCAGCTGCGCCGGCCATGCTGCCGTTGTCCGACCGAAGCCCACCGGCCCCGATGACCGAGGGGTCCGATCCTTCGTCCAGTTGGAACAGGTAGCCCGCGCCAAGAACCAGGCCCGATCCAATCGTCGGGTTCGAAAACGGAATGGGCGCCACGACGATGGATCCGCGGCGGAAGCCGACCGTTTCGTCTTTGGAGTAGTCGTCCAATGTACTGACATGTTTGTCTAGAACGCCATGAGCGTCCTGCGCGCTCGCCATACCGGCCGATACGCTGAACACTCCGGACAAGGCAATTCCGACCGCTCTGTGAAGCACTGTCAGTTTCCCGTGGTTCCAACGCCCAACCAAGCGACTCTACTTCTTGCCTTCCTGCTGCTCGGCCTGCTGCGCTGCCGCCTCGCCGGCGGCCGCGCCGATCGCGGCCTTTTGCTCTTCCGAGAGATGCTCGGCCTCGTCCAGTCCCGGAATGGCGACCCGAACCTCGCGGCGGGCAAAGTCGATCCCCGCCTCGTTGAACGCGCGTTTCACCCGGTTGTAGATCTCCTTGCGGATGGTGAACTGGGTACCCGGCTTGGCCATGAACTTGCCGCGTATGATCATGCCGACATCGTCGAAGTCGAAGACGCCCTGGCTCTTGAAGGGTTGCAGGAAGCCGTCCTTGTGAATCGGGTCCTCCATCATCTCGGCGCCGATCTTCTTGAATATCTTCTTGACCTTGTTGGGGTCGGTGTCGAACGGAACGGTGAATTTCAATTTCATGATGACCCAGTCGCGGCTGTAGTTGGTCAGCTTCTGGATCTCGCCATAGGGGATCGTATGCACCGCGCCGCGGTGATGGCGCAGTTGCATCGAGCGGATCGAGATCTTTTCGACTGTACCCGCGGTGCCTCCGACATCGACGTACTCGCCCACGCGGAACGCATCATCGATCAGGAAGAAGATGCCGCCGACGATGTCCGAGACCAGTTTCTGAGCGCCGAAACCGATGGCCAAACCCAGGATCCCTGCGCCGGCCAGCAGCGGCGTGATGTCAAGGCCAAGCGCCCCGAGCGCGAGAAGGCCGAAAATGACCGCTATCCCGACCTGCGCGGTGACACGCAGCAGGGGCAGCACGGTGGCAAGGCGGGAGCCACCGGCACCTCCGCCTTCGCCCGCCTCTTCGTCCTGCGTCTGTGCGGCTGTCTGCTCCTGTGCCAGCCGGCGGTTGATCCAGAGCGACACGACTTCGTTCAGGATGTAGCCGATGGCGATGATCATGAAGAACTGGATCACCTTGCCGCCGGCATCGGTTCCGGCTCCCGCGATGTTCCGCAGGTCGATGTCCCAGGCATTGGCGATCATCAGGATCACAAAGACCCCGGCCACCACCCGGCCAATGCGGATATAGCTGCGCTTGGTCGCCTTGTGGGCGCGTTCCGCTACCGGGCCGCTGCCGATCATCGGGGGTTGCAGGTGGCGCACCAATCCGCGGATCAGCGTGTCGATGGCCGGCGCCATCAGCAGCCAGAACATGGTTATGAAATGCGCCCCTCCGGCTGCGGCGGCAAGCAGTGTAGCGTTGTCCGTCGCGGCCAGGTACTCGATCACCAGCCACATGACGGCCGAAACGCCGATTGCGAAATAGGGGTAGAAATCGGCGACCCTCTCATCAAACTCTGTGCGGTCCGGGTCGGTGCCGCGCATCATGTCGCTCAGTCCCTTGCGCGCGGTCCAGGCGATCAGGCCGATATAGATGTGGATCGACGTGTTCAGCCAGAAGCCCAGACGCATTTCGGCCATCGGGACGCCGTTCAGGTTGTTGAATCTCAGGATGAACAGCGTGAAGCCGATAAGCAGGAACAGACCGATCAGGTTGCGGTGCAGGTACTTTGCCCATTGGTCGTCAACATTGACGAGGCGCAAGGACGACCGTTCCGGGGCCAACACGAACCGCGAAATCGCGGCGCCAAGACGGGGAAACCAGATCATGTAGAAGACAAACGGGGCGGCGAAAGCGATCTGCTGCTCGTCCAGCAATTGCCGCCCCACGAAGATCAGCACGTAATAAAAGACGATCAAACCGAGGATTTCTCGGCAGAAACGTCGGAACAGAAATGAAACCGCGCCGCGCAAATCGCTTTCGGCGTCGCCCGGAACGGCCCTGGTCCAGCGGCGGGTCCACAGTCCGACAGCCTTTTCCGCGGCGTAACCAATGGCCAGCGCCAGAAAAGTGAAGCCGAACAGCTTGCCAAGCCCGGCCGCGCCGAAGGTCGCCCCGAAATTGGCGAATGCCTCGGCTTGCAGCGAGATGAGCGAGGGCACCTTCCGGATCACGTCGAGCCAAGAGGCGACCATGGCGCGGGCGGTGTCGATCAGAGACGCGATCAGACCTTTCTTCGGTTCAACTTCGTCCTGCTTGGCCGCAACCGCGTCCAGGCGTTCCAGCAGCAGGGCACGAACCTGATCGTCCGACATGCGCGCGACAAGGTCATCGACCTGTTCCGGCGTCAAATCCTCGGGAACGACGACGGTGGAAGGCGCCGCCGCGTCGCCGGAGGCCGCAGTGTCTTGTGCGAAGGCAGGCAAAGTCAGGAAGGCTAGTGCTGCCAGCGCCAGCAACAGGCGGGTGAATTGGAACATGGACTGACCCTCAATCTCTTAATTCTGTTGGTTTTTCGGAATCATAGGCAAAGGCGCCCCGATTTCCCAGAAAAATTCAGCCGTTTGGAGGCGATTGAGGTAGCGGCTGTTGCCTGGCCGAAAAAAAAGGCCGAGCTCTAAGCTCGGCCGTAGTCCAACAGGGAGGTATGAAGATGATGAGCGTTTCAGCATCATCGCCTTCGCGTGACCATTTAGGGGGCCCGGTCCCCCCGTTCAAGAAAATTCAGGGTGCAACATGCTCATGTCCGCTATGCTGCAGGTGCATAGCTACAGCTTTCCCATCTGCCTCAACTGCTTGCGGTGGGCAATGATCTCGTCCTGAACGAAGTCGCGGAAGGCCGCAACGCGCTGCGAATGACGCAATTCCTCGGGATAGGCGAGATAAACGGGAACATCCGCGCTTTCGATGTCAGGAATGACGCGCACCAGATCGGGGAAGTCCTCGGTCACGTAATCCGGCAGAACGCCGATGCCCAGGTTGTGCAGCACGCCCTGCAGAACGCCGAAATAGTTGTTCACGGTCAGCAGGGATTTCGGATTGTAAGTCATCAGGTGCTGGACCAGCGATGCACCGGCGCTCACCTGCGCCGCGGTGGGGTTTTGGCAGATGAGCCTGTGGTGCTGGATGTCGCTCAGTGTTTCGGTGGGGACACCGCAACCGTCCACGTAGTCCCGCGTGGCGTACAGTTGGATCTGCACCGTCATCAGGCGCTTTCTGACCAGGTCGGCCTGGCTGGGTTCCTTCATGCGGATGGCGACGTCGGCCTCGCGCATGGGCAGATCCAACACCCGTTCTTCAAGCATCAGGTCAATATTGAGTTCAGGGTACTTCTCATAAAGCTTAGGCAGGCGCGGAGCGAGCCAGAGCGTCCCGAATCCGAATGTGGTGGTCACGCGCAACTCGCCGAACACCTCTTCTTCGCTGTCGCGGATGCGCGCTGCCGCGGCGTCCAGGCGTTTGGACATCGCGTTGGTGGCGTCGAACAGCAGTTCTCCCTGTTCGGTGAGAATCAGGCCGCGCGCGTGCCGGTGAAAGAGGGTCGCGTTCAGCGCCTCTTCGAGCGCGCGGATTTGCCGGCTGACTGCCGATTGCGACAGATTCAGCTTGTCTCCCGCATGGGTCAGGCTGCCCGCATCGGCAACCGCGTGAAATATTCTGAGCTTGTCCCAATCCATTGCCGCAACTTTCGTTATTGGTCCGATGCCCTATATGAAAGGTGTAACAATTTCCACAATCAACCGAGGTTGCCGAAACGGAAAGGGGAAAAAATCACCTATACAGGTCAGAAATTATGACCTAAAATGGGTGGAGGATAACGCACTCTATTCCGGCGAAGGGGAGACGTCAGATGAGTCAGGCGAAAATTTCGCTTAATGACCGGTTCGACTTGGAAAAAAGCCCGGTTCTTTTGAACGGAACGCAGGCGCTGGTGCGCTTGATGCTGATGCAGAAGGCCCGCGACCGCGAGGCCGGACTGAACACCGCAGGACTGGTCACCGGCTATCGCGGCTCGCCTCTCGGGGCGGTGGATCTGCAGATGGTCCGAGCGCAAAAGCGGCTGTCCGAGCACGATGTCACATTCCAGTACGGGTTGAACGAGGATCTGGCCGCCACCGCCCTGTGGGGCAGCCAGCAGGCGGGGCTTCGCGGCGACGGCAAGTTCGATGGCGTCTTCGGCCTTTGGTACGGCAAGGGGCCGGGGGTGGACCGTTCGGGCGACGTGATGCGCCATGCCAACATGGCCGGCACTTCGAAACATGGCGGCGTTCTGATGGCGATGGGCGACGACCATACCGGCGAAAGCTCAACCGTGCTGCACCAATCCGAATGGTCACTGGTGGACATGTACATGCCGGTGGTCAGCCCGGCCGGAGTTCAAGAAATCCTGGATTACGGCATCTACGGGTTTGCGCTGAGCCGGTTCGCCGGGCTCTGGGTCGGTCTGAAGACCATGAAAGACACGATCGAAGTGACGTCGGTCGTGGATGGTCGCCCCGATCGGATGAAACTGATCGTGCCCGAATTCGACATGCCCAAGGGCGGGCTGAACATTCGGCTTGGCGACACGCCGCACGAGCAGGAAAGCCGGATCATCGATTTCAAGCGCTTCGCCGCCGAGACATTCTCGCATGTCAACAAGATGGACAAGCGGATGTGGGGCAAGCCCGGCGCCAAGATCGGCATCGCGGCTGCGGGCAAGAACTGGCTGGACCTCGTCCATGCAATGTCGCTCTTGCATATCGACGAGCAAGAAGCCGAACGCCTTGGCATCACCACCTACAAGATCGGTCAGACTTTCCCGCTGGACATGAAAGGGTTCCATGACTGGGCCGAGGGGCTGGACCTGATCATCATAGTCGAGGAAAAGCGCAAGCTGATCGAGGTTCAGGTCAAGGAAGCCATCTTTGACGACCGCCGCGGCCGCCGCGTCTATGGCTGGTACAAGGGCGGCGCGGGCACCATGCACCGTGACGAACTGTTCCCGACCCGCGGTGCGCTGGATCCGGTGATGATCGCCGAGAAACTTGGACAGATCCTGATCGAAGAGGGGCACGACACCGACGGAATCCGCGCGGGCCTAGCCAAGCTGGACGACGCGCGCCGGGCCGACAACGCCCAGGAAATCGCGTCGCGCCTGCCTTATTTCTGCTCGGGCTGCCCGCACAACACTTCGACCAAACTGCCGGACGGCAGCCGCGCCTATGCGGGGATCGGCTGTCACTACATGGTGCAGTGGATGGATCGCAACACCACCGGCTTCACGCAGATGGGCGGCGAGGGCGCGAACTGGATCGGCGAGGCACCATTCTCGACCACGAAGCACGTGTTCCAGAATCTTGGCGACGGCACCTACAACCACTCGGGCGTTCAGGCCATCCGGGCGGCTCTGGCGGCCAGGACCAACATCACCTTCAAGATCCTGTTCAACGACGCGGTCGCTATGACCGGCGGCCAGCACAACGAAGGCGACCTGACCGCGGAGCGCATCGTCAACGAGTTGAAGGCGATGGGACTGAAGCACGTCGCCGTGGTCTATGACGACAAGGAAGACGTGAATTTCGCGGCCCTGCCGAAGGGCATCGAGACGCACGAGCGCGCCGAGATGATGAACGTCCAGAAGCGCTACCGCGAGATCGAGGGCGTCTCGGCCATCGTTTACATTCAGACCTGCGCGGCCGAGAAGCGCCGGCGTCGCAAGAAGGGCGAGTTCCCCGATCCGGACAAGCGGGTATTCATCAATACCGACGTCTGCGAAGGCTGCGGCGATTGCGGGATCCAGTCGAACTGCGTTTCCATCGTACCGAAGGAAACCGAACTCGGCCGCAAGCGCGCTATCGACCAGTCGAGCTGCAACAAGGATTATTCCTGCCTCAAGGGCTTCTGCCCGTCCTTCGTGACGCTCGAAGGCGCCAAGATCCGCAAGGAGGCCACGACCGAGATCGACCTGCCGCATCTGCCTATGCCGGAACTTCCGCAGATCAACGGTACGCATAACGTGGTCATCACCGGTGTCGGCGGCACGGGCGTCGTGACCATCGGTGCCGTGATGGCCCAGGCCGCCCAGATCGACGGCAAGGGTGCGGGCATGATGGAGATGGCGGGCCTGGCGCAGAAGGGCGGCGCGGTGCATATCCATTGCCGTCTGGCCAACAAGCCCGAAGATATCAGCGCCATTCGCGTGGCGACCGGCGAGGCCCATGCGCTGATCGGTGGCGATCTGGTGGTATCGGCCGGTGCCAAAACTCTTGGCCTGACGCAGTCGGGCAAGACCGGCGCCGTCGTCAACAGCCACGAGATCATCACCGGCGATTTTACCCGCAACACCGATTTTCATATCCCGACCGAACAGCTTTCGTTGGCCCTTGAGGCGCGGCTGCGGGATCGTCTTGACCTGTTCGATGCCACGGAACTTGCGCGCGCGGTGATGGGCGACTCGATCTATTCGAACATGATGGTGTTTGGCGCGGCCTGGCAGCGCGGCCTGCTGCCGATCAGCCATGACGCGATCATGGAGGCGATCGAACTGAACGGAGCGGCCGTCGAGCGCAACAAGCGCGCCTTCGAAATCGGCCGCTGGGCGGTACTGCACCCGGAAGAAGTCGGCAAGATCCTGAAGCCGACGGTCGTCGAACTGCCCAAGACGCTGGACGAAAAGATATCGTTCCGTGCCGATCACCTTGTCGCCTATCAAGGCAAGCGCCTGGCGAAACGTTATCGCACCATGCTCGACGGAATCGAGGATGAAGGGCTGAAAGAGGCGGTCGCCAAGGGGTATCACAAGCTGCTCGCCTACAAGGACGAGTACGAAGTGGCCCGCCTGCTGTTGAAGAACCGAGACAAGGTGGCCGCCGAGTTCGACGGCGACCCGAAGATGACGCTGCATCTGGCGCCGCCGATTCTGGGCGGCAAGGATCCGGACGGTCGCCCCAAGAAGCGGGAATTCGGAGAATGGATGCTGGGGCCGCTCAAACTGCTGTCGCGGATGAAGGCTTTGCGGGGAACCCCGTTGGACATTTTTGGCTACAGCGCGGACCGCAGGATGGAGCGGGCGTTGGTCAGGCAGTACGAAAAGGACATGAGGGAGGTCCTGCCCAAGCTGAACTCGCAAACCCGCGATGCGATTGTCGCGCTGGCGCAGCTGCCGCTTGACATCAAGGGTTTTGGCCCGGTCAAGAACGCCAACGAAGCCAAGGCGGCCAAACGGCGCGAGGAACTCTTGGCGGTGATCCGCCAAGGTGGGCCGGAGATGAAGAAGGCGGCTGAGTAAAACGTCACGAACCTGTCGCGAAGGCTATGCAAAATTGTCGCCTGCCCGTATTTAGCCGGCAACGACTCGGAGCAACGCATGCCTTCGCGCAGACACATCGCCCGCGACATCTCTTATGCTCACTCGGCCGCGACCAAGGGAGGAAGGGCAGTCATCCGCCTGATGGAAAACACGACCGGGCGATTGCGTCTCATCAAACGTGCTGACGGTTACGAAGACGAAGTGGCGGCTGGCCGCGATTTCTGGGCGGTGATGGTCGAACGCTACGGTCTGAGTCTGGATGTGATCGGCGGATCGCTGGACAACATTCCCAAAGATGTGCCGCTAATCCTGATCGCCAACCATCCCTATGGAATCCTGGATGGGTTGATGATGGGAAACATCCTGTCCAAAACCCGCGGCGATTTCCGCATTCTGGCGAACCGGGTGTTTCGCAAGGCCGAGGATCTGGACCGCATCATTCTGCCGATCTCGTTCGATCAGGACAAGGAGGCGAGGCGCACCAACCTTGAAACCCGGAAGATCGCGCTAGACTACTTGGGGGAGGGCGGCGCCATAGGCATTTTTCCCGGCGGTACAGTCAGCACCGCGGCAAAGCCGTTTTCGCACCCGATGGATCCGGGGTGGCGAGGGTTCACCGCGCGCATGGTGGCGAAATCGGACGCAGTGGTGGTGCCCGTTTTTTTTGACGGCCACACATCGCGGTTGTTCCAGGTCGCGAGCCATCTGCACAGCACACTTCGCATGGGTTTGCTGATCAAGGAGTTCAAGAATCGTGTCGATACTTCGGTGAAAATCGTGGTTGGCGAGCCCCTTGGACGCGACATTCTCGACCCGATGGCACGTGACACGCGCAAGATGATGGATTTTCTGCGCAAAGCCACGTATGAGCTTTCTCCGGAACCGTTGAAGTCGTACGACTACGGTTATGAATTCGAGAAACGGCATCGCGCCTGAAGGGGCAAATGGCAGTAGGCATCTTTGATTCCGGTCTGGGCGGGCTGACCGTCCTGAACGCCGCGCAGAAGCATCTGCCGGACGTTCCATTCCTGTATTTTGCCGACAGCGCCCATGCGCCTTACGGCGTTCGGGACGCCGAGGACATCTATCAGCTCACGCGCTCGGCTGTTCAGGATCTATGGAACCGGGGCTGCAACCTGGTGATTCTGGCCTGCAATACCGCCAGCGCCGCCGCTCTGCGTCGGATGCAGGAAGAGGGAGTGCCTGCGGGCAAGCGTGTGCTTGGGGTCTTCGTACCGCTGATCGAGGCGTTGACCGAACGGCAATGGGGCGACAACTCGCCCCCGCGCGAGGTCGCGGTAAAGCATGTGGCGCTTTTTGCCACTCCTGCGACCGTCGCGAGCAGAGCGTTCCAGCGCGAACTCGCGTTCCGGGCCATCGGCGTCGATGTCGAGGCGCAAAGCTGCGGCGGCGTGGTTGATGCGATCGAGGAAGGGGACCTGATCCTGGCCGAGGCGCTGGTTCGGTCACATGTGGACGCGCTCAAGCGAAAGATGCCCTTTCCCGAGGCCGCGGTATTGGGCTGCACCCATTATCCGTTGATGGAAGCGACGTTTCAGGCGGCTCTGGGTCCGGATGTGAAAGTCTATAGCCAAGGTGATCTGGTGGCCTCGAGCCTTGCGGACTATCTGAAGCGGCATCCCAACATGCTGGGCGAGGGCGAGGGCGGATTCCTGACCACCGGCAAGCCGGGTTTCGTCAGCGACCGGGCGACGCAGTTCCTTCGACGACAGATCACGTTTCAGGCTGCCTGACTTCGGTCAAGGACGGCCCGTTTCGCTTTCCTTATTCCCGTGGCCGTCGCATCGGCGGTCGTGACATGTGACACCCAATGCAAGAGGTCTGGCATGACCCATAAAATCGCAATACTTGGCGCCAGCGGCTATACCGGCGCGGAACTGGTGCGGCTGATCGCCGAGCACCCGAACATGGAAATCACCGCACTGGCCGCCGAACGCAAGGCAGGGCAGACAATGGCGCAGGTCTTTCCGCATCTGCGGCACCTGGACCTGCCGGCGCTGTGCAAAATCTCGGAGATCGATTTCGGCCAGATCGATCTGTGCTTTTGCGCGCTGCCGCACATGACCTCGCAGGAGGTGATCCGGGATCTGCCGAAAACGCTGAAGATCGTTGATTTGTCTGCGGATTTCCGGCTGCGCGATCCGGCCGAATACGAGAAGTGGTACGGCAATCCGCATGTCGCGCTGGAGCAGCAGGCAGAGGCGGTTTATGGCCTGACCGAGTTCTACCGTGACGAGATCCGCAAGGCGCGGCTTGTGGCCGGGACCGGCTGCAACGCCGCAACCGGGCAATACGTGCTGCGGCCGCTGATCGCAGCCGGAGTGATCGATCTGGACGACATCATCCTCGATCTGAAATGCGCGGTATCGGGGGCTGGCCGGTCCCTGAAGGAAAATCTTTTACACGCCGAGTTGAGCGAGGGCTACAACGCCTATGCAATAGGCGGCACGCACCGGCACCTGGGCGAATTCGACCAGGAATTCTCGAAGATCGCCGGGCGTACCGTGCATGTGCAGTTCACGCCGCACCTGATCCCGGCCAATCGGGGCATTCTGGCCACCACCTATGTGCATGGCGATCCGCGCAGTGTGTATGACACGCTCTGCCATGCCTATGAGGGCGAACCGTTCATCCGGATGCTGCCCTTCGGCGAAGCCCCTTCGACCCACCATGTCCGCGGGTCGAATTTCTGTCATATCGGCGTCACCGCCGATCGTATCGAACGCCGCGCCATCGTCATCGGTGCGCTGGACAACCTGACGAAAGGTAGCAGCGGGCAAGCCTTGCAGAACGCAAACCTGATGTTAGGTGAAAACGAGACCACGGGCCTGATGATGGCCCCGCTTTTCCCGTGAGGACGAGATGAAATCGCTCAAGAAACAACGCCGCATCCAAGTTATCCTCCTGGCCATCGTGGCCCTTGTGCTGGCGACCGGGTTGATTGGGTACGCGATGCGCGACGGCATCAATTTCTTCCGCGCACCCAGCCAGATCATAGCCGAGCCGCCCGAACCGACCGAGGTGTTCCGCATCGGCGGCCTGGTCGAGGATGGCACGCTGGTGCGGGGCCAGGGAGAGACCGTGCGGTTCTCGGTTACAGACGGCGGAGGCAGCGTGCCGGTGGTCTATACCGGCGTGTTGCCCGATCTCTTTGCCGAGAACCAGGGAATGATCGGCACGGGGAGTTACGTGAACGGCGTGTTCGAAGCTACGGAAATCCTTGCAAAACACGATGAAACTTACATGCCGAAAGAGGTGATGGATGCCCTCAAGGAACAGGGTGTCTACCAGGAGCCCGGCGAAAGCTGAGTGCAGCCGCGCCGTGAAACTCTGGCGGCGGTTTTCGGGTACTTGGAAATCAAAGGGCGTTGCGCGGATCGGCCGTGCAGCGCCCTTTCCTTTCGATGGGGATTAATACAATTGCCGGACCTTTTCCGCGTTTTCGCGGAGGACTTGATAAATGCAGTCGGTACGGCAGATCGCCGAAGAGATCGTGACGCGGGAGGGAGGGTTCGTGAACGATCCCGACGATCCGGGTGGTGCAACGAAACATGGCGTTACCATTCATACGTTGCGGCGGTTGGGGTTGGACCTGACCGGCGACGGCGAGGTGGGCATCGCGGACGTCAAGGCCCTGAGCCGGGCGCAGGCGGTGGAGATTTTCCTGACTCACTATTTCCACCGGCCCCGGATTGGGGAGACGCCCGAGGCTCTGTGGGCGCCGCTTTTCGACATGAACGTCAATGCCGGGCCGCAAGCAGTTCGAATCCTGCAGAATTTGCTGCAGGCAATGGGGTATACCTTGCGTGTGGACGGGTTGATAGGGCCGCATACGCTAAAGGCTTGCCGTGCGGCGGCTGATCCGGACGCAATCGCGCTGCGCGATGCCTACGGCGTGGAACGGCGGAACTTTTATTTCCGCCTTGCCAATAAGCGGCCCGCTGCGCGGAAATATGTTCGTACCCGTGACGGTCAAAAAGGCGGATGGATCCGCCGGGCCGAGGCGTTTCTTTCCCCTCGCTACCATCTGAGCGAGGACGCGTTTCAAAGGAGGATCGCAGCATGGGGTTGATTTCCGGTATCCTGACGCTGCTGTTCGGGGAAGGTCGAAACGCGTTGCGCGAGACAGCGGAGGTCTTCCGGGAGAACGCTGAAGCCGGGGCAGAAAGGTCGGTGTCTCTGCACGAGCAGGCGATGACGCAGTTCGGGGCCGAGTTTTTGCTGCCCCAAAAGGGCATGTACGATCGTTTCATCGACGGTCTGAATCGCTTGCCGCGCCCGGCACTGGCGCTTGGAACCTTGGCGATGTTCGTTGCGGCGATGGTCGATCCCCTGTGGTTCGCCGAGAGGATGCAGGGGATCGCGCTGGTGCCCGAGCCCCTGTGGTGGCTCTTGGGGGTGATCGTCTCGTTCTATTTCGGGGCGCGACACCAGGCCAAGGTGCAGGACTTGCAGCGCGAAGTTGCCAGCACCGTACTGAGAGCGCCGCAGGTCGTGGCCAACATCTCCGCATTGCGGGAAATGAGGGCGGATAGCCCAGGTGCGGCGGGTCACGGGACGGATGCGGAAGTTGCCCAGTCGTCGGTGGAACACGACGCGAATCCGGCGCTCGAGGACTGGCGCAAGCTGCGCCGGACCTCGTAAACCGCGACACTATGTTCAGGCGGGCGCTGCTAAAGTGATTGGCGCTCGCCGGCGTGGCGGATTATATCTCGGGCCATGATTACCGAGCTTGGCCACTTCGCCCTAATCCTCGCCTTTCTGGTCGCGATCGTTCAGACCGTCGTGCCCCTGGTGGGAGCCCATAAACGCTGGTCCGGATGGATGGCCATGGCAGAACCAGCGGCCGTGGCGCAATTCCTGCTGACGGCCTTCGCCTTCGGTGCCTTGACCTGGGCTTTCGTAACCTCGGATTTCTCGCTGCGCCTGGTGGTGATGAACAGCCACTCGGCCAAACCGATGCTTTACAAGATCAGCGGCACGTGGGGAAACCACGAAGGTTCAATGCTGCTGTGGGTGCTGATCGTGACGCTGTTCGGCGCGATGGCGGCCTGGTTCGGCGGCGGCTTGCCGCCGACGCTGAAGGCCCGGGTTCTTGCGGTGCAGTCGGCGATCGCGGTGGCGTTTTTTGCCTTCATTCTGTTCACTTCGAACCCGTTCCTGCGGTTGGCCGTGCCACCTTTTGACGGGCAGGATCTGAACCCGCTGCTGCAGGATCCGGGCCTCGCCTTCCACCCGCCGTTTCTTTACTTGGGTTACGTGGGTCTCAGCATGGCGTTCAGCTTTGCAGTCGCCGCCCTGATCGAAGGTCGCGTGGACGCTGCATGGGCGCGTTGGGTGCGGCCTTGGACGCTGGCGGCTTGGGTGTTTCTGACCATCGGCATCGCGCTGGGATCGTGGTGGGCTTATTACGAACTGGGCTGGGGCGGTTTCTGGTTCTGGGATCCGGTCGAGAACGCCTCGTTCATGCCGTGGCTTTTGGCGGCGGCGCTGCTGCACTCCGCCATTGTGGTGGAAAAACGCGAGGCGCTGAAAAGCTGGACCATCCTGCTTGCGATCATCGCCTTCGGCTTTTCGCTGATCGGCACCTTCATCGTGCGTTCGGGCATCCTGACTTCGGTTCACGCCTTTGCGAATGACCCGGAACGCGGCGTCTTCATCCTCGCCATTCTGGCGTTCTTCATCGGCGGCGCGCTGACCCTGTTTGCGGCGCGTGCGCAGGCGATGGAGGCCAAGGGCGTCTTTGGAATGGTCAGTCGCGAAAGCGCGCTTGTCGTCAACAACATCCTGCTGGCGGTCGGGTGTTTCGTCGTCTTCTTCGGGACGCTCTGGCCGATCGTGGCCGAGATGGCCTTTGGCCGCAAGCTGTCCGTCGGCGCGCCGTTCTTCAACGCGGCCTTCACGCCCTTCATGGTGGCGCTTGGAATCATTCTTCCGCTTGGGTCGATGCTTCCGTGGAAACGCGGCAGGCTGGGCCGCGTCGCTTGGTCGTTGCGCTATGTTTTCGGACTGGCGCTTGCGCTGGCCATCCTGGTCTGGGCAATGCAGACCGGACGCAGCGCGCTGGGGCCGGTTGGGGTCTTCCTGGGGACGTGGATCGCCTGTGGTGCGGCAGTCGATCTGTGGAGCAGGACTGGACGGTCAGGCAGCCTGTCGCGCATGATGCGCCTGCCGAGGGCCGATTGGGGCAAGGCCGTGGCGCATTCCGGGCTTGGCGTCACCATGTTCGCCATTGCCGGTCTGATGGCCTGGGAGATCGAGGATATCCGCGTTGCGCGCATGGGCGAACCCTTCGAAGTAGGCGGGTTTACTCTGACCCTCGAAGAAGTGCAGCGCGTGCAGGGGCCGAACTATGTCTCTACCATGGGCTCGGTGAAGCTCGAGCGCGATGGCCGTCAGATCACTACCCTGCACCCCGAGAAACGCGACTATCCCGTTGCCCGGATGCCCACGACCGAAGCTGCCATCGACTATCGCTTCACGCGGGACGTCTATGTCGTGATCGGCGACCGGCAGGATGACGGCAACTGGACCATGCGGACTTACATCAAACCCTTCGCCAACTGGATCTGGGGCGGCTGTATCCTGATGGCTCTTGGCGGTGTCCTCAGCCTGTCCGACCGCCGATTCCGTGTTGCGGCGGGCGCGCGCAAGGCGCCGAGCGGAGGAGTGCCTGCGGAATGAAGCGCCTGATCCTGATCCTCACGCTGCTGGCCGGACCGCTGTTTGCGGTGCAACCAGACGAAGTTCTGGACGACCCGGCGCTTGAGGCCCGTGCCAGGGAGTTGAGCCAGGGCTTGCGCTGTCTGGTCTGCCGGAACGAAAGCATAGACGACAGCAATGCGGAACTGGCGCGCGATCTTCGCCTACTGGTGCGCGAACGTCTGGTCGCCGGGGACACGGATGAAGAGGTGATCGACTTTGTCGTCGATCGCTACGGTGAATACGTGCTTCTCAAGCCCACCACGACGGGGGCGAACTGGCTGCTGTGGTTGGCGGGGCCGGCCATGCTGCTGGTCGCTGCGGTCATGGGATGGAGCTTTCTGCGTGGCCGTTCGCGCAAGCGTACTGCAGCGGTCGAAGCGACTCTGACGGATAGCGAGAAGGAGCGGCTGCGCCAAATTCTGGAAGAGTGACGCGCGGTTTCACTTTCCCTGAACGTCAGCTTGCGCCAGTTTGCGGGCCAATGGAACGCAGGCGAGGGGCTTCCCATGCAGTATGAAACCATCACGTTCGACATTACCGACGGCCTGGCCGTCCTGACGCTGAACCGGCCGGAAAAGATGAACGCGCTGACCACGCAGATGCGGGCGGAGATCACTCACGCCATGCAGCGGGGTGCACGGAATGCCCGCGCCATCGTGATGACCGGTGCGGGCGGCGCTTTCTGCACCGGGCAGGACCTGGGCGATGCGTCGAGTACCGGCAAGATCGACCTCGAACGCGCGCTGCGGGACGAATACGAGCCGATGCTCGAATCGGTCTATGACTGCCCCGTGCCCACGATTGCGGCTGTGAACGGTCCGGCAGCGGGGGCAGGGGCCAATCTGGCGCTCTGCGCAGACGTGGTGATCGCAACCGAAAGCGCCTATTTCCTACAGGCTTTCGCTCGGATCGGGCTGATGCCGGACGCTGGAGGCACCTGGTTCATGCCGCGCCAGATGGGGTTCGCCAAGGCGATGGGGGCGGCGCTTTTCGCTGACAAGATCAGTGCCCGGCAGGCGGATGATTGGGGCCTGATCTGGGAGGCCGTGGCGGACGACGAGTTCGACGCGCATTGGCGCAGGCGGGCGGCCTATCTTGCCAACGGCCCGACCGCCGGCTTCGCGGCCATTAAGAAGGCGATCCGCGGCACCTATGACAAGTCGTTGCCCGAGCAGTTGGCGGCAGAGGCACATCTTCAGGGCGAATGCGGACGGACGCGCGATTTTACCGAAGGCGTGGTGGCCTTTCTTGAGAAGCGGCCCGCAAGGTTCGAAGGCCGCTAAACCATTGACAAATGAAGGCTGGAGGCGCGTCATGTCCGGGACATGACCGCTCCGACCCCAAGCCCCTGCGCTGCGGTTCTGGAACATCTGACAGGACGGAACCGCGGCCACTACTCCTGGATCACATCCGACGCGATGGACATCTGGTTGGATGGCGAAGATCGCCTGCGTGTTCTGTTGCCCGGCGCCCGGTTGCTGGAAGGGCAGCACGTGGCCCGCATCCTGCGCGACGGCGAGGAATTCTCGGTCGTTTCCTCCGACAGTTCCGAGATCTGGGTCAACCGGAAGAAGGTTGAGCAGGCGCCGCTGGTACAGGGCGACACGATCGAGTTCGGCGAAACCGGCCCATTGTCACGGTTCCGCGTCTATGACGAGGACACCGAGCCCAAACCGACGTTGGTGGAGATATTTGGTGACGCGCTTTCCTATCTTCGTAGCAGTCGGAAGCCTTTGCCGAGGCGATTGTTCCGGGCCGTAGGCGGATTGGCAGGCCGCATAGCACGCGATGCGACCTTGCTGTTCCGCGTCGGGGTTCTGTCCGCACTCCTCGCATTGACCGTGGCTGTCGTTGCGCAATTCCGGGAGGATCGGAGCATTCGTGCCCAGATCGAAAGCGGGCGTTTCCAGGTCGAAGCGGTGGCGGCCGCGCTGACTGAAGCGCAACGCGAGGCGATCCGACCCGGTGATCTTGCAGCCCTTCAGGAAGAATTGAGCGCGCGGGTTTCCGTGCAGGCCGAACGGTTGCAGACGCTCGAGGCCCGTACCGGCGCCGCGATGCGTGTGGTGGGCGCGGCGGCCGGTTCCGTCGCGTTCATTCAGGGCGGCTACGGGCTGCGCCACAGGGAAAGCGGACAGATGCTGCGGCAGGTCGTGGGGGTGGACGGGCTGCCGATACGCCTGCCGACCGGGCAACCGATGCTGTCGCTGGAGGGAAATGGGCCCGTGGCCGAAGTGCAATTCAACGGCACCGGTTTCGTTCTGCGAGACACCGGCCTGATCGTGACCAATCGGCATGTTGCAGTGCCTTGGGCCAACAAGCCCGGCGTGCAGATGGGGGGAGAGGCGATGGAACCGCTGATGATCCGGTTCATCGGCTACTTCCCTGAGCGGATCGGACCGATGGATCTTTCCCTCGTGGCGGCCAGCGATACGGCCGATGTCGCATTGCTGGCTCCGGCCGAAGGAGTGGAACTGCCCCCTGGGTTGCCGCTGGCCGAAGAACTTCCGGTTCCGGGGCAGGAGATCCTCGTCATGGGCTTTCCCACCGGGCTCATGTCGTTACTCGCCCAATCGGGTGAGGAATTCGTTGAAGATTTACGCGAACGCGGGGAAACCGGGTTCTGGCAGGTGGCGGCGCGCCTGTCCGAGGCCGGGCTGATGTCGCCTCTGTCCAGCCGCGGAATCGTAGGGCAGGCCACAAGCGCCGCGGTGGTTTACGATGCCGAAACCACCCATGGCGGCAGCGGCGGTCCGGTCCTCGATCTGAAAGGACAGGTAGTCGCGGTGAACGCTGCGATCATTCCGGAGTTTGGCGGATCGAATTTCGGTGTGCCGGTGGCGCAGGTGCGGCACCTTCTGGAGGTCACTGCCGGGACTCAATAATCTGAGGCGACAAGAAAAAGCCGCCCAAAGGCGGCTTGAAACACGTTCGTGACTTTGTTGTCTCAGGCCCGGCGGCGGCGACCACGGCTTCGGCGATCCGCACTTGCCGCGTCGTCTCCTGTTCCGTCCGAGGCCGAAGTGAACGGGCCGAGTGCCGCCGTGATCTGATCCAGAGTCGGACGATCGCCGCGCGACGTGCTGTCCAGCGCCTCGCGCATCTTGCGCAAGTGATCGGGCATCGTGCCGCAACAGCCGCCGATGATCGTGGCGCCCGCATCCCGTGCCATGGCGGCGTATTGGCCCATAAGCTCTGGGGTGCCGTCATAGTGGATGTGACCGTTCACGTATTTCGGGATGCCTGCATTACCCTTGGAAATAATCGGGCGCTCGGTTCCCTGGGCGACGAAACCCAGGACGGTGCGCAGGATGTCGGAGGCGCCCGTGCCGCAATTGGCGCCGAAGGCCAGCGGCGGGTTCGGCAGGGATTCGACCAGCAGCGCCAGATCGGAAGATGTCACACCCATCATGGTGCGTCCGGCAGTGTCAAAGCTCATGGTTCCGCACCATGGCATGTCGGCGAGGGCAAAAGCCTCGGCGGCCGCGCGGAACTCTTCCGGTGCGCTGATGGTTTCAAGCCACAGGATATCGGCGCCGCCTTCCTTGAGTCCTTGCGCCTGTTCATGGAACATCTCGACCGCTACCGCGTGCGACAGGCTGCCGACCGGCTCCATAATTTCGCCGGTCGGGCCGACCGAACCGGCGACGACAACCGTGCGACCGGCCTTGTCCGCAACCTCGCGACCCAGTTCTGCGCCGATGCGGTTCAACTCGCCCACGCGGTTCTGCGCGTCATGCAGTTTGAGGCGCGCTGCGGTGCCGCCAAACGTGTTGGTCAGGAACAGATCGCTGCCCGCGTCGACCGAACCTTGGTACAAAGCCCTGATCTTGTCTGCCGCCGTGGTATTCCACAATTCGGGCGCATCGCCTGATTGCAGGCCCATGTTGAACAAGTTGGTCCCGGTGGCGCCATCCGCGAGGATGACGTCGTTGGCTGCAAGCAGATCGGCAAGCGCGTTTGTCATGGTCGAGAATCCATAGCGACGGCGACCAATGGACGCCAAAATCAGAGACGCCCCGTTTCCCATGAACGGGGCGTCAAATCAAACTCATAAAACTCATGAAGATCATGAGGCTTGCGCCAAGGTCAGCGCCGGGCGCAGCGCCCGCATCACCTGTCGGTTTCGGAGAGAAGCTGTTCCTTGGCTTCTGCCAGAAGCTCGGCCATCTTGCCTCGGATCGTCTGCTCGTCCGCCAGGTCGCCCAAGTACGACTGGACGGCGTTGACCACATCGTCTTCGCTGACGTGCTGAATGTCGGTATGGATCAGTTCGTCACCATATTTGCGGGCCTGTTCGACGGTTTCGCCTTTGAGCGCCGAAGCCCAGACGGCCATGAACCGGTTGCGGCGCATGCGTGCAAGAAACTGCATCTGCTCGTCATGGGCGAATTTGGCTTCAAAAGCGGCTTCGCGCTCGTCGAATGTGGTCATGGGTGGCGCCCCCTTAGATGTTTTTCGTCGATTCAGGTATGACGCCGCCATGCCGCATCCGCAAGAGGGCGCAGCCAGCTTGCGACACAACGGCGCTTGCCTTATGAGGGCGCAAACGCGAAGGGACTCATTCCCTCGCCCCAAAAGGGAAAGGTCGCTCATGGCGCGTCGCAAGAAGATCTACGAAGGCAAGGCCAAGATCCTTTATGAGGGCCCCGAGCCGGGAACGATCGTTCAATATTTTAAGGATGACGCCACCGCTTTCAACGCGGCCAAGAAGGATGTGATCGAAGGCAAGGGCGTGTTGAACAACCGTCTGTCCGAGTTCTTCATGACCGGTCTCAACCAGATCGGCGTGCCGACCCATTTCATCCGCCGGCTGAACATGCGCGAGCAGCTTGTGCGTAGCTGCGAGATCATCCCGCTTGAAGTGATCGTTCGCAACTATGCGGCAGGTTCCTTTACCAAGCGTCTCGGGATCGCCGAGGGCACCCAACTGCCGCGTCCGATCGTCGAGTACTGCTACAAGGACGACGCGCTGGGTGATCCGCTGGTGACCGAAGAACACATCGCCGCGTTCGGTTGGGCAAGCCAGCAGGACATGGACGACATCCTCAGCCTTGCGTTGCGGGTCAACGACTTCATGAGCGGCATGATGCTGGCCGTGGGCATTCGCCTGATCGATTTCAAGATCGAGATCGGCAGGGTTTACGATGGCGACTTCCAGCGTCTGATCGTGGCCGACGAGATCAGCCCCGACAGCTGCCGGCTGTGGGACATCGAGACCGGGCAGAAGCTGGACAAGGACGTGTTCCGGCGCGATCTGGGCAATCTGACCGACGCCTACTCGGAAGTGGCCCGCCGCCTTGGCGTCTTGCCGAAGACCGCGGTCGCAAAGCCGACGCTTATCAATTGACGTCAAAGCTGGCCGCCGTAGCCAGCCGAGGTAGGAAACCGAACAAGGCCGAGGCGCACAGCCTCGGCCTTTTTAGTCCTTGTTTCGCCTCGGGTTGACTTGAGGCCCCATGTCCTGTGCACTTTGTGACAAGCTTTTTGTCGGTCCGAGGTGCGGGAAATGGCCGAACTCTTTCATCTGGATACGTTTTTCCTTTTTCTTGCCGCCTTGCTTGCGATCTTTAATCCGCTCTACGGGCTTCCGGTCTTTCTGAGTTTGACGGCAGGCTATACCACGGCCGAGCGGCGGCGTGTCGCCCTTGTCGCGACCCTTGCGGTGACGATCATCGCGATGCTGTCGGTGCTGGTGGGCGAAGAGATCCTGGCGATCTTCGGCATCGACATCCCGTCATTCCGAATCGCCGGGGGGCTGATCGTTCTGGGCATAGGGATGACGATGCTGAACGCAGGCGATCGGCCGCCCGGAGACCAGGCGGCAGCCAGCGAAGGCCAGGAGCGAAAGCAGAGCATTGCCGTCGTGCCTCTGGCGATCCCGTTGACCATCGGCCCCGGCACCATTGCGACGACAATCGTCTTTGCCCACACGCTGTCCGACCCCGCCGAGATCGTGACCTTGGGTTCTGCCGTTTTGATCGCCTGTGCCATCGTCGGCGTAGGGCTTTACTTCGGGGACACGATTTCCCGGATCTTGGGCGACACGATGATCAGCGTTCTGACCCGGATCATGGCGATCATCCTAGTGGCAGTTGCAATAGAAATGATGTTAACGGGCGCCTTCGAAGCCTTCGATGCCCACTTTCCTGACTGGGCTCCGAAGCCTCCATCCGAAGCCACCAAATGAAACGGTTGCCGCGTCCCACTGGCCGGGGCGAAGCACGGTCTTGCGCTGCGTTCTTCTTGCGCGCAAAGGGTTGTTCAAATTCAGCAGGCAGGGTATCTCCGCGCTCAACGGAACCGGCCGGTAGCGGGACGGGAGTCAGTTGGAGTTGCAAAGAATGAAAGCGCGTGTGCATGTGATGCTGAAGAACGGGGTACTGGACCCGCAGGGCGAAGCGGTTCGCCACGCGTTGGGCGCCATGGGCTTCGACAAGGTCGAAGGCGTGCGTCAGGGCAAGGTGATCGATCTGGACCTGGCCGACGGTGCGACGGAAGCGGATGTGGTCGAGATGTGCGAGAAGCTTTTGGCCAATACCGTGATCGAACGTTACGAGATCGAACTGGTCTGATCGATGCGGGCCGCGCGTCTGATCGCTTACCGTCAGCCGCTGGAACTGGCGACAGTCCCGGATCCTGAACCGGATCCGGATGGCGTCGTCATCCGGGTGCTCGCTTGCGGCGTGTGTCGGTCTGACTGGCACGCCTGGTCCGGATCGGATCCCGACGTCGCGCTGCCGATGACGCCCGGCCATGAATATTGCGGTCAAGTCGTCGCTGTGGGTGCGCGGGTCACGCGCTGGCGCATCGGTGACCGGGTGATAGCGCCGTTCATCCTGGCCTGCGGCCGATGCGGAGATTGCGCCGCCGGCAACCAAACGATCTGCGCAGAACAGGTGGTGCCCGGCTTTACATGCGATGGCGCGTTCGCCGAGATGATCGCGGTGCAGCATGCCGATGCCAACCTGACGGCGCTGCCCGACACGCTTGCGCCCGAGGTTGCTGCGGCGCTGGGGTGCAGGGTCACGACCGCGTGGCAGGCGCTGGTGGGCCGTGCGCAGGTCCGGCCTGGAGAATGGCTGGCGGTGTTCGGCGGCGGCGGCGTCGGGATATCGACGCTGCTATTGGGCCGCGCGCTTGGCGCGCGCGTGGTGGTCATCGACATAGACGATGACAAGCTTGCCTACGCCCGAACGCTCGGGGCGGATGCCGTCGTGAATGCGGCAACCGGCGATGCGCCCGAGGCCGTGCGTGAGATCACCGGCGGTGGAGCGCATGTGGGGATCGAAGCGCTTGGCGTCGAGGCCACGACCGTCGCCACGATGCGGTCCCTGCGCAAGCTGGGCCGGATGGTGCAGATCGGTATGCCCGCCGGAGACCATTCTCAAATGTCCTTGCCGATGGATGTGCTTTATTCCGGGCAGTTGACGGTCTACGGAACGCGCGGCATGCCCAGTTGGCGGTATCCGTCATTGTTGAACATGATCGCCGGCGGACACGTCGATTTGGGCCCGCTGGTGACGCGCAAGATCGCTCTTAGCCAGGCGAGCGACGAACTTGCCGCTTTCGACCGGCCCGCGCCGCCGGGCGTTGCGGTCATCACCGATTTTGTGACTTAGGAGGATCTGCCATGCGTGCAGCCGTAGTCGTTTTTCCCGGATCGAACTGCGATCGAGATCTCGCCGTCGCCTTCGAACGGGCCGGGTTCCAGGTGGACATGGTCTGGCACAAGGATGCATCCCTGCCGAACGGAGTGGACATCGTGGGGGTCCCCGGCGGCTTCTCCTACGGCGATTATCTGCGCTGCGGCGCCATTGCGGCGCAATCGCCGATCTGCAAGGCGGTCGTTGATCACACCGAGCGCGGCGGATATGCGGTCGGCATCTGCAACGGGTTCCAGATCCTGACGGAAACGGGCATTCTGCCAGGTGCGCTGCTGCGCAACGCCGGGCTGAAATACATCTGCCGCACCGTGGGGCTGAAAGTCGAAACCAGCGACAGCGCCTTTACCGAAGGGTACAATGCCGGTGACGTGATCGGCATACCGATCGCGCATCACGACGGCAACTATTTCGCGGACGACGAAACCCTATCGGCGTTGCGTGACCAGGATCGTATCGCCTTCAC
This sequence comes from Ruegeria sediminis, assembly GCF_005938215.1. GTDB lineage: Bacteria > Pseudomonadota > Alphaproteobacteria > Rhodobacterales > Rhodobacteraceae > Ruegeria > Ruegeria sediminis. Next base: position 411,474 of record NZ_VCPD01000002.1, on the reverse strand, counting down.
CTATACCGAGAACCCGAACGGGTCGTGCAGCGACATCGCCGGCATCCTTTCTGCGAACCGCCGGGTGCTGGGCATGATGCCGCATCCCGAGCGTGCAGCGGACGAGGGGCATGGCGGCACCGACGGGGCGGCGCTCTTCCGCGCATTGGCCGGCGTTCTGACGCCGGCGTGACTTGAGTAGGCGGCTTTCGAGGCGTAGCTTCGGAGGATGAGTTCCGAGGGCATTTCGAGACAGGACAATCGCCGCATCAGGCTGGGCGGCGGGTCGCTTGGCTGGCGGCTGCGCACGGCCGTCATCCTCCTGTTGGTGGTGGCCGCGGCGACGGTCTGGGTCACGAACCGCCTGCTGACCGACCGCTTCACCGAAAGCACCCGCAGCCGCGCGGAACTGCGCCTTGCGCTCTATTCCGGCAACCTGCTCAGCGAGTTGCGGCGAAACGCCATCGTCCCGCAGTTGCTGGCGCGCGATCCGACCCTCATCGCGGCGCTGCAATCGAACGATTTCTCGCTGTCGACGCAGCGCCTGATCTCCTTCGTGGAAGAGATCGGCGCGGCGTCTCTGATGTTGCTGGACCGTGACGGGCGGTCGGTGGCGGCCACGGACCGGAACCGGCTGGGCGAGACGCACCGCAACTCGCCGTTCTTCGTCGAGGCCGTGCGATCGAATTCCACGATCTTCAACGTGATCCGGCGCGAGGCGGGCAGCTACAGTTTTTCCTACGCCCGCCGCCTGGAAGCCAACAACGAAATCCTTGGCGTCATCGTGGTCGAAGTCGATCTGCGGAAGTTCGAACGCGCCTGGGCGGGTATTTCGGACGCGGTGATGGTCACCGACAGTACCGGGACCATCATCCTGTCGACGGAACCGCAATGGCGGGGGCTGGATGAGAATGCGGCGCTACTGCGTCAGCCGCCGCAAAACGCGATCGAACGCGCCATCCGGGCCACCACCGACTGGACCGCGCTGCCGCCTGACGCCTACGTGCAGGGCGAGGCGGTGATGCGCACCGAGAACCGCATCCCGTTCCGGGGCTGGCAGATGACCTCGTTCACCACCTACGCGTCGATCCGCGAGCGGGTGAACGGCGTGTTGGCGTTGGAAATCATGGGGTTCGCGATTCTTCTGGCGCTGGTCTTCTACGCGCTGAGCCGCCGGACGGCGTTGCGCATGGCGTTGTTCCAGCGGGAGTCGGCGGAGCTTCGCGCATTGAATGCACGGCTGCAGCGGGAAATCGCTGAGCGCGAAAGGGTTGAGAAAACCCTGGAAGTGGCCGAGCAGACGCTGGCCCAAAGCTCGAAGCTGGCCGCCTTGGGCGAGATGTCGGCGGCGGTCAGCCACGAGTTGAACCAGCCGCTGGCCGCGATGAAGACCTATCTTGCCGGGGCCCGCCTGTTGCTGCGGCGCAACCGCCCCGAAGAGGCGCTGGCCAGTTTCGGTCGCATCGATGGGCTGATCGAGCGGATGGGGGCGATCACGCGTCAGCTGAAATCCTATGCGCGCAAGGGTGCAGATGCGTTTTCGCCCGTGAATCTCAAGGATGCGCTGGCCTCGTCGCTGTCGATGATGGAGCCGCAACTGCGGCAGAGGCATGTGAAGATCACCCAGATCCTGCCCGAGGAGCCCGTTCTGGTCATGGGCGACCGGATGCGGATCGAGCAGGTCATGGTGAACCTCTTGCGAAATGCGCTGGATGCCACCAAATCTGTTTCGGAACCGGACGTCGAGATCATACTTGCCGCCGGCGATACCGCCATCCTGACGGTGCGGGACAATGGTCATGGTATCGAGGATATCGAGAACCTGTTCGAACCCTTCTACACGACCAAGCAACCGGGAGACGGGGTAGGGTTGGGACTTGCCATTTCGTCCGGGATCGTGAACGACCACGGGGGACGGTTGACTGCACGCAACGGGCAACACGGCGGCGCGGTATTCGAGATGCGGTTGCCGATACTGGACAAGGACGGCCTCGAGGCCGCCGAATGACGAGGAATGACTATGGCACAGGCCATGAAAATTGCCATCGTGGATGACGAACAGGACATGCGCCAGTCGATCAGCCAATGGCTTGCGCTGTCCGGATACGACACGGAAACTTTCGCCAGCGCCGAAGAGGCGCTCAAGGCGTTGGGGCCGGACTATCCCGGCATCGTGATTTCGGACATCAAGATGCCAGGCATGGACGGCATCCAGCTTCTCAAGAAGCTCATGGGCGTGGACAGCGCCTTGCCGGTCATCATGATCACCGGTCACGGCGATGTGCCGATGGCGGTCGAGGCCATGCGGGTCGGCGCATTCGACTTTCTTGAAAAACCGTTCAATCCCGACAGGATGTCTGAATTGGCGAAACGGGCCAGCAATGCCCGCCGTCTGACGCTGGACAACCGTGCCCTGCGCCGTGAGTTGTCGGGCGGCACCCAGATCATGAAAAAGCTGATCGGCGCTAGCCCGGTGATGGAACGTGTGCGCGAGGATATCCTGGATCTAGGGCAGGCCGACGGACACGTTCTGATCGACGGCGAAACCGGCACCGGCAAGACGCTGGTCGCGCACGCACTGCATGCCGTCGGCAGCCGCGCGGGCAAGAAATTCGTTTTGGTATCCTGCGCGGCGCTTGAGGAAGAGGCGCTGTCGAAGCGTCTGTTCGGTCCGATGATGCCCGAGGATGCGCAGTTGCCCGCGATCGAAGAGGCGCGAGGCGGCACGTTGGTTCTGGAAGGAATCGAGGCGCTGAGTGACACGCTGCAGGCCCGGCTTCTGAGTGTGATGAACGACCAGGGAACGCCGGCCGAAACGCGGATCGTCGCGATCTCGAACCTGCAGGAGGCCGGCAAGACCTGCGAAGACGTGCTGCGCCCGGACCTGTTCTATCGTCTGGCCGCGCTGCGCATCACCATGCCGCCTTTGCGCCAGCGGGGGGAAGACATCCTGACACTTTTCACCCGTCTCAGCGAGCAGTTCGCCGAGGAATACGGCTGCGAGGCGCCCCAGGTCAGCGCGCAAGAAGCCGCGCAACTGCTGCAGGCTCCCTGGCCCGGAAACGTGCGCCAACTGATCAACATCGCCGAGCGCGCGGTGCTGCAATCGCGACGGGGCTCGGGAACCATCGCTTCGCTGCTGATGTCGGATCATGATGAAATGCAGCCGGTGATGACAACAGAGGGCAAGCCGCTCAAGGAATATGTCGAGGCGTTCGAGCGGATGCTGATCGACAACACGATGCGACGCCACAAGGGCTCGATCGCGTCCGTGATGGAAGAGCTTTGCCTGCCGCGCCGTACGCTGAACGAAAAGATGGCGAAATACGGGTTGCAGCGTTCGGATTACCTCTGACCGCAACTTCCGCCGGGTCGGATCAGGAGATTTGGCGGAAAACCATTTTAGAACAGCTGGTTGTTTGTCGTTGTTACCGTGCGCTCATCGGGTCGTTGGGTTGGCAAAATCGGACGCCGCCGTTTTGCCATTGTCTTTTCCACAGGAGTGCTTTTATTGTGGCAGAACGGGCAGGGCGCGATGTGTGCCCCGGTGCCCCGAATCTTTGAGTTTCGCTGCTCTGCCTCGTATGGCGATGATCCCCACAGGGCAAAGCAGACCGATTGTGCCCCAACATGGGGCAGTGGAGTGCCTTTGCCCGGGCAATCGGGTGAAAGGAATTAATGGGCAGGCGCGTGGCGTTCCCGCGCTTGTCGGAGAAGAACCGCGATGACGCGCGCGCTAGGATTGAGAGATCGTGCAGGGGGCCAAAGAGCCAGACCCTGCCGCGCGCCGTCCGAAATCGCCCTGACAAGACACCACCCCAAAAGCGCCCGTCCACCCGGACCGGGTAGGACAACGCGATTGGCGCGGTGCACCAAGGAAACATGGCAAAGAAAATGCTTATCGATGCCACCCACGCGGAGGAGACCCGCGTCGTGGTGGTGGACGGAAACAAGGTCGAAGAGTTTGACTTTGAATCCGAAAACAAGCGTCAGCTTGCAGGCAACATCTATCTCGCAAAGGTAACGCGGGTCGAACCGTCGCTTCAGGCGGCCTTTGTGGATTACGGCGGAAACCGTCACGGTTTCCTGGCCTTTTCGGAAATCCATCCGGATTACTACCAGATCCCCGTCGCCGACCGTGAGGCGCTGATGGAGGAAGAGCGCGCCTATGCCGAGGCTTTGAAGGCCCGCGACGAGGCGGATGAGGGCAAGCCAAAGTCGCGGCGGCGGTCACGTTCGCGCACCAAGGCTGAAGATTTCAAGTCGAAGGACCTGATCGAGACCAAGGACTTGTCCTCGGAACCTACGGGCATGGAGACCATCGACCTGGGCGAGGACGAGGAGCATATCGACATTCCGGAAGGCACCTCGCCCATGGAACTGGTTGCCGAAACCCCGGTGGAAGAGCCGGAGGACGCGTCCGAAGAAGAAACTGCGGTTTTTGACCAAGCCGACGACGACGGAGAGGACGACGAAACCGCGCGAGCGGATGATGATGAAGAAGAGGACGGTGACGACGAAAACGGCGACGACGATCATGCCGAGGCGTCCGAAAAGGATGACAGCATCGAATCCGTTGCCGAAGAGGATGACATCGAGGACATCCGTCCGCCGCGCAAACCGCGCCCGCGCCGCTACAAGATCCAGGAAGTGATCAAGGTCCGGCAGGTTCTGCTGGTGCAGGTCGTCAAGGAAGAGCGTGGCAACAAGGGCGCTGCGCTGACGACCTATCTTTCGCTGGCGGGCCGTTATTGCGTTCTGATGCCCAACACTGCCCGTGGCGGCGGAATCAGCCGCAAGATCACAAATGCGGTGGATCGCAAGAAACTCAAGGAAATAGCCTCGGAAATCGACGTGCCGAGCGGCGCTGGCCTGATAATCCGCACGGCCGGGGCCAAGCGGACCAAATCCGAGATCAAGCGCGACTATGAATACCTTCAGCGTCTGTGGGAACAGATCCGGGAACTGACGCTGAAGTCCATCGCGCCTGCCAAGATCTATGAGGAAGGCGACCTGATCAAACGCTCGATCCGCGATCTCTACAGCCGCGACATCGACGAGGTTCTGGTCGAGGGTGAAAGCGGCTATCGCATCGCCAAGGACTTCATGAAGATGATCATGCCGTCGCACGCCAAGAACGTGCAGCGGTACGAGGACCAGTTGCCGCTCTTCGCGCGCTACCAGGTGGAAAGCTACCTGAGCTCGATGTTCAATCCGACGGTTCAGTTGAAATCCGGCGGCTACATCGTGATCGGCGTGACCGAGGCGCTGGTGGCGATCGACGTGAACTCTGGCCGGGCCACAAAGGAAGGCTCGATCGAGGAAACCGCGCTCAAGACCAACCTGGAGGCTGCCGACGAGGTGGCTCGCCAGTTGCGCCTGCGCGATCTTGCCGGCCTCATCGTGATCGACTTCATCGATATGGATGAGCGCAAGAACAACGCTGCCGTCGAAAAGCGGTTGAAGGACAAGCTCAAGACCGACCGGGCGCGCATCCAGGTCGGACGCATCTCGGGCTTTGGCCTGCTGGAGATGAGCCGTCAGCGTCTGCGCCCCGGCATGATCGAAGCCACGACACAGCCGTGCCCATCCTGCCACGGTACGGGGTTGATCCGCTCGGACGACAACATGGCTCTGTCGATCCTGCGCCAGATCGAGGAGGAAGGCACCCGCCGTCGGTCGCGCGAGGTTCTCGTGCGCTGCCCGGTGAACATCGCCAACTTCCTGATGAACCAGAAGCGCGAGCATATTGCGCAGATCGAGGCTCGGTACGGGCTGTCGGTGCGGGTCGAGGGAGATGTGCATCTGGTCAGTCCCGACTTCTCGATGGAGAAGTTCAAAACGGCCAGCCGCGTGGTTCCCGAGGCACCCGCGCCTGTCGTGTCGGTTGACGCCAAGCTCATGGATCAGATCGATGCTGACGAGGATGAAGAAGAAGTCATTCAGGACGAGGAAGAGACCAAGCCCAAGTCCAAGCGCAAGCGCCGCCGCCGCAGTCGTCGCAAGAAGAGCGGCGGCAACGGGGATGCGCCAGAAGTGACCGAAGAGCAGGGCGACGAAGCGTCCTCGGGGGACGCAGAGCCCGATGAGGTTGCGGAAACGCCTGCCGAAGCTGCTCTGGAAGAGGCTGAGAAAGCGGTAACTTCCAAACCCAAGAAAACCCGCGCACCGCGTTCGAGAAAGAAGAAGACCGAAGAGGTTGCCGAACCGGACAGCGCGGTTGCGGAAAAGCCGACCGAGGCGGAAACGGCTGATGGCGACGCACAAGGCGATGAACAGACTTCGGTGACCGAGAAGGCCGTCGAAACGGTCGACGCGGCGCCGGAAGCTGCCGAAGAAGCCCAAACAACCGCGGAACCCGAGCAACCTGTGCTTTCCGAGACTGATGCGGACGCGGACCAGGCGGAGCCTGTCGCAGAAAACGCCGAAGAAGTGAGCCCGGAAAAGGCCGAACCAGTGCTGGAAACCGTTGCTGAGAAAGCTCCGGAGCCCGAAGATACCGGCAAGCCCAAGCGTCGCGGGTGGTGGTCGATCGGAACCTGATACGAGGAAATGGGGCGGGTCACATCGACCCGCCTTTTTCTTATCCGCCTTTGCGGATCAGATAGCTCTGGTAGCCGTTCTCGTCATCTTGCGAGACCAGAGCATGTCCCGCTTCCGCGCAGAAATGGGGCACGTCCACAATCGCCGCCGGATCATCCGCCAGAACGCGCAGAAGCGCGCCGTCAGGCAGCGATTTCAGTCGCTTGCGGGCTTTCAGGACGGGCAGGGGGCACAGTAGGCCAAGCGCGTCCAGGGTTTCGGTAACTTCTGTCATACCCGCCAGATATTCCGCCGCGCCGCTTCTGTCCAGCATCCGGAGCACGGGGATGTGACCGCATGGCCACGTGACGCCGCCGCGATGATGACATATGTGCAGAATCATGTTCGGAATCGATATCATCGATGCGGGCCTGCTGCCTGCCATGTTCGTCGCGATGCTCGGCGGAATCATCAGTTTCCTGTCACCGTGTGTGTTGCCAATCGTGCCGCCTTACCTGGCCTATATGAGCGGCGTGACTATCCACGAGATGCAGGATCAGGCACATGCCCGACGCAAGGCGACCTTGGCGGCGTTGTTCTTCGTTCTGGGGCTGTCGACGGTGTTCCTGCTGCTCGGATTCACGGCGTCGGCCTTCGGCGCGTTTTTTCTTTCTAATCAAGAACTTTTCGCCAAACTCTCAGGCGCGGTCGTGATCGTTTTCGGTCTGCATTTCCTGAACGCGTTCCGTATTCCGCTACTGGACCGGGAGGCGCGGATGGAAGCCGGGGATGCCGGCGGCTCGGTCTTTGGCGCGTACCTTTTGGGGTTGGCCTTCGCCTTCGGCTGGACCCCTTGCATCGGGCCGCAACTGGGCGCAATTCTGTCACTGGCGGCCTCGGAAGCGTCCGTGGCACGCGGCACGTTGCTGCTTGGGGTTTACGCTGCGGGGCTGGGGGTTCCCTTCCTGCTGGCGGCCATGTTCCTCAACCGCTCGATGACGGTGATGAACCGGATCAAACCCCATATGGGCAAGATCGAAAAGGGTATGGGAGCCTTGCTGCTCATCGTGGGCGTGATGTTGATCACCGGCCTGTTCTCTGAGTTCAGCTGGTGGCTTCTGGAAACATTCCCGGGCCTTGCGACGCTTGGCTGAGGTCATCGGGGCGGGGCTTACGCTTGCCCCGATGCTGCGCTAGGCTGCGCTCCAGAGGTCATGGCCATGAGCAGTCTATCGCCGCAGAAACGGGTGCGCCGGCGCCGGGTGTTCTACATTCCCGGCTACGATCCGAATCCACCACGCAGATACAGGGAACTCTACCGCAAGGAGGCCGCGGCCCAGGCGCGGATTTCCGGCTATGAGATCAACCTGAAACCGAAATCCGGAGAAGGCTCTTATGGATGGCAGGTTTCCTCCTTCCAGGACGGCAGCCAAACGGAAACGGAGTTCGCGGTTCTGGTCTGGTCGGATGTCGTGCGCACCAGCATGTCGAACTCGATCCCCGCTACATATCTGCAACTGGCAAGGACGGCATGGATCTACGCGTCGACCGGTGCGTTGTGGCGCCTCATGAGACTGCGCAAAGGGCCCGTCATCGCTGCATTTTACCCTGTTGGCATGTTGCTGCTTCAGTTGGCGCTGGCGCTGGCAATCGTGTGGATCGTGGGCAAGGCGACAGCGCCTGTTCTGCACTGGCTTAGCCCGGTGCCGGGGATCGTGCTGGCCGGTCTGATCCTGCACCGCTTCAGGGCCCTCGATCACAAGCTTTACGTCTATTACCTGTTGCACAACTACGCCTATTCCGCGCGTTTCCGGGGGGAATATCCGCCAGAGTTTGAGGCCAAAATCGCGCAGTTCGTCGATCTCATCGGCACGGCGATGCGGGACGACGTGGACGAGGTTCTTGTCGTCGGACACAGTTCGGGCGCGCACCTTGCCGTTTCGGTTGTGGCGGACCTGATCCGCGAGGGACACGTCGCCGAAAATCGACCCGCATTGGGCTTGTTGACGTTGGGTCAGGTGATGCCGATGGTATCCTTCCTGCCGAGGGCGCACCGGCTGCGCGGTGATCTGAATTATCTTAGCGCGAGGAACGAACTCGCCTGGGCAGACGTTTCGGCCCCGGGCGACGGCTGTTCCTTTGCGCTCTGTGACCCTGTGACGGTCAGCGGTGTGGCCGGTCCCGGTAAAAAATGGCCACTGGTCCTTTCTGCGGCCTTCACGCAAACGCTTTCGCCGGACCGTTGGTCCGAACTGCGCTGGCGGTTCTTCCGGTTGCACTTCCAGTATCTCTGCGCCTTCGACAGGCCAGGCGATTACGACTATTTCCGGATCACCGCGGGCCCCATGACCCTTGCAGAAAGGTATCGGGGCAGGGCGCCTTCACGGTCGCGTATAGATGTGGCGGTGTCCAAATACACTTCGGTGGCCGCATGATCCCGCCAAAGCCGCCTGCGCGGGCCGACAAGGTCTCGTTGTGGCGCTACCTAAAACTGTTTCGCCAGGATCTTCTGTCTGCGCAGCCGCAACGACTCTACCGGGCCTGGATGGCCGAGTTCCGGACGCCTTTCTTCCGATCCTTCCTGATCAACCAGCCGGATCTGATCGACACGGTGCTCAAGCAGCGCCCGGATGACTTCCCGAAATCCAACCGAATCCGCGAGGGGCTGAGGCCATTGCTGGGCGAGTCCGTCTTTCTTACTAATGGCGAGACATGGAAGCGGCAACGGCGCATCATCGATCCGGCCTTCGAAGGCGGGAGGTTGCGTGACACGTTTCCCGCCATGCGGGACGCCGCAGAGGCTTGCGTGGCACGGTTGCGGCAGCGTATCGGGCAAGACATCGAGTTCGAGGAAATCACAAGCCATGCCGCGGCAGACGTGATTTTCAGAACCCTGTTCTCCATCCCCATCGAACACGAAATCGCCACGCGCGTGTTCGACAGGTTTCGCGCGTACCAGCGGGCGCAACCTCTGCTGAACACCGCCGCGTTCGTTCCCGTTCCGCGCTGGGTTCCCCGGTTCCACTCGCGCGAAACTCGCGAGAGTGCGGCCGAGATCCGGACGCTGATCGAACGGCTGACCTGTGACCGCATGGCCGCCATCAATACCGGGACAGCGCCCGACGATCTGGCGACCAAGATCATGACCACCGCGGATCCGGTGACGGGCGAGCGGTTCGGCACGGCCGAGATGGTAGACCAGGTGGCGATCTTCTTCCTTGCCGGTCACGAAACAAGTGCGTCGGCGCTGGCCTGGACCTTGTACCTCATGGCGCTTTATCCCGAGTGGCAGGACCGGTTGGCGGCCGAGGCGCAGGCTTTGGAAGACGAAAGTTTTGCCGTGATGTCGAAACTCAGGCTCAGCCGCGACGTGTTCCGCGAGGCGCTTCGGCTTTACCCGCCGGTGCCGATGATGGTGCGCGAGGCAACATGCCCCGAACGGTTCCGTGGGCGGGACGTGCCCAAGGGGGCGCAGATCGTGCTCAGCCCGTGGCATTTGCACCGTCACGAACGGCTTTGGGACCGTCCAGACGAATTCGACCCGGCGCGATGGCAAACCGAGAACGGCAAAACCTGCCAACGTGACGCCTATGTCCCGTTTTCCGCCGGACCCAGGGTTTGTACCGGGGCCGGGTTCGCCATGGTCGAAGGGCCGTTGATCCTGTCGATGCTGCTGCGCCACTTCCGGCTTGAGCGGATCGATGGCAAGGATCCCGTTCCGGTAGCGCATCTGACCGTGCGGGCGCGGGATGGGATCTGGCTGCGGGTGGTTGAGCGTTAACACGCTACCATCCGTCAAAGCCTTGCTGTATTCGGAAACGCAAATCGGAATCAGATTGAACGGGAAAGTGATATGTCCAAGGCAGACCAGCGCGAACAGATGAAAAACGGTGCGGGCTTCATCGCGGCTCTGGACCAGAGCGGTGGTTCGACCCCGAAGGCGCTGGCGCTTTACGGCGTCGATGCCGCCCAGTACGGGTCCGAAGAAGAGATGTTCGCCGAGATCCAGAAGATGCGCGAACGGATCATCCTGGCCGACGATTTCACCAAGGCGAAGGTGATAGGCGCAATCCTGTTCGAACGCACCTTGGGCGAAGAAATCGAAGGCCAGCAGGTCGCTGACTACCTCTGGTCGGTCAAAGGCGTCGTGCCGTTCCTGAAGATCGACAAGGGCCTGGAGGAACAGGCCAATGGCGTCCAGATGATGAAGCCGATCCCGGGCTTGGCCGCAACTCTGGCCAAGGCGTCGCCCATGGGCGTGTTTGGCACCAAGGAACGCTCGGTTATCCACGAAGCCAATGCCGAAGGGATCGCCGCCGTGGTGGCGCAACAGTTCGACGTCGCGCGCGAGGTGATCGCGGCCGGAATGGTGCCGATCGTCGAGCCGGAGGTGAACATCGACTCGGCAACCAAGGCCGAGGCCGAGGACCTGCTGAAAGCCGAAATCCTCAAGCATCTCGACACGCTGGACGACGGCCAGGAAGTGATGCTGAAGCTGACCATCCCGAGCAAGGCGAACCTGTACGACGAACTGGCCGACCATCCGCGCGTTCTGCGCGTGGTTGCGCTGTCGGGCGGCTACTCCACCGAAGAAGCCTGCGATCTGCTGAACAGGAACGGCAAGATGATTGCCTCCTTCTCTCGCGCCTTGACCGAAGGGCTGTCCAAGCAGATGTCGGACGCCGAATTCATCGCGGCATTGGGCAGCAATATCGATAAGATCTACCGCGCCTCGGTGTGACAGAGCAGGCGCTCTGCGGGGCGCCTTTTCATTCCGGCTTGGTAAAATCCCGGCGCAGCCGCGTGGCCTTCTCGCGCATCGCGCACCCTACGGCATGGTCGTTCACCAGCCCCATTGCCTGCATGAAGGCGAAGACCGTCGTAGGACCGACGAATTTCCATCCGCGTTTCTTGAGATCCTTGGACATGGCCACCGATTCGGGCGAGGTCGAAACCGTTTGCGGTTCGGGCAAATCCTCGGGCAGCGCCTCGTATCGCCAGACGTAGGCCGCAAGCGAGCCTGTCTCCGCCACCAGTTCGTGTGCCCGGCGCGCGTTGTTGATGACCGCCTCGATCTTTCCCTTGTGGCGGATGATGCCCTTGTCGTTCAGCAGGCGCTCCACGTCTTTGTCGGTGAACTCAGCTACCCGTTCGATGTCGAAGCCGTGGAATGCCGCCCGGAAATTCTCGCGTTTTGCCAGGATGGTGCGCCAACTGAGACCTGACTGGAAGCTTTCGAGGCAGAGCTTCTCGAAAAGGCGTTGATCGTCTGCGACCGGATAGCCCCATTCGGTGTCGTGGTATTCGAAAAACTCGGGTGCCGCTTGGCACCAGCGGCAACGGGGCAGGCCGTCCGGGCCGGGAATCGTTTCGCTCATCGGATGATCCTGTTTTGTTCCCATCCAATCAGCCAGCTATCAGTTCGTATTTCAAGCATCAATCGCGCTGGCGGTACCAGTTCAGGATGAAAACCCGAATGGCGGAGGCGAGGCCGGTTTCGGGATCGCGCGCGACATCGATTTCGGAGGCCAGCACATTGATCGGCAAGCCTTTTGTTTTGGCGATTTCACGAAAGGCTTGCCAGAATTCGTCCTCGAGCGACACGGAGGTCCGGTGCCCCTTGAGCGTCAGCGAGCGTTTGACGGGCGGGCCGCTCATTTGTCGCGCTCATGCCCGTCAAGGTCGCGGCGTTCCTTTTCCGCACGGGCTTTTTCCAGGTCTTTTTCCGCCTTGGTGCGACCAAAGGCTGCCGCATTTGCGTTTGCGCGGGCCTTTTTCTCGGCCCGCGCCTTTTCCTTTCGGTACCGGTTCAGGTTGACCGGCTTGCCCATCAGTCTTTTGGCCCGATCATCTCTTCGGGGCGAACGACGTCGTCAAATGTTGCCTCATCGACAAAACCCAGTCTGACCGCTTCTTCTTTCAAAGTGGTGCCGTTCTTGTGGGCTGTCTTGGCGACGGTCGTTGCGTTGTCATACCCGATTGTGGGGGCCAACGCGGTGACCAGCATCAGCGATTCCTTCATCAGCTTGTCGATGCGCGGTTTGTTGGCCTCGATGCCCAGCAGCATCCGTTCGGTGAAGCTGTCCGCCGCATCGCCCAGCAATTGGATCGACTGCAGCAGGTTGTAGGACATCATCGGGTTGTAGACGTTCAACTCGAAATGGCCCTGCGAGCCCGCGAACTTGATGGCGGCGTCATTGCCCATCACGTGGGCGGCCACTTGTGTCAGCGCCTCGGCCTGCGTCGGGTTAACCTTGCCCGGCATGATCGACGATCCCGGCTCGTTTTCGGGCAGGATCAACTCGCCCAGCCCCGAACGCGGACCAGAGCCGAGGAAGCGGATGTCATTGGCGATCTTGTAGCAAGACCCGGCAATCGTCGCGAGCGCACCCGACAGGAAAACCATCGCGTCATGGGCGGCCAGCGCCTCGAACTTGTTGGGCGCGGTCACGAAGGGCAAACCGGTGATCTCGGCCATGTTGGCGGCGACGGTCTCGCCCCAGCCTTTCTGGGTGTTCAGCCCGGTACCCACGGCTGTACCGCCCTGCGCAAGCTCGTAGATGCCCGGCATGGCCGCGTTCACACGCGCGATGCCCTGACGGATCTGATGCGCGTAGCCCGAAAACTCCTGGCCCAGCGTCAGCGGCGTCGCGTCTTGGGTATGGGTGCGGCCGATCTTGATGATGTCCTTGAACTCCTGGGCCTTCTGCTCCAGACCAGCGGCCAGCTTTTCCAGCCCCGGCAGCAGAACGTCACGCACCATCATTGCGGTGGCGATGTGCATGGCGGTGGGGAAGGTGTCATTCGACGATTGCCCCATGTTGCAGTGATCGTTGGGATGCACCGGATCCTTGGACCCGATCACGCCGCCGAGGATTTCGATGGCGCGGTTTGCGATCACCTCGTTCGAGTTCATGTTGGACTGGGTGCCCGACCCGGTTTGCCAGACGACCAGAGGAAAGTTGTCGTCGAACTTGCCTTCAATCACCTCGCCGGCCGCCTGAATGATGGCATCAGCCAGTTTGGCATCCAGTTTGCCGCTGGCCTTGTTCGCCATGGCGCAGGCCTTTTTGATCACGCCCAACGCGCGGACGATGGCCACGGGCTGTTTTTCCCAGCCGATGGGGAAATTCATGATGGAACGCTGCGTCTGAGCGCCCCAATACTTGTCGGCGGGAACTTCCAGCGGGCCAAAGCTGTCGGTTTCGGTGCGGGTCTGAGACATCTGTCACTCCGTCTGGTATGCAGTTGTATGCCGTTTAGCCGCGTCGCCCTTTGGACGCAATCGGCCAGTTGCGCGCACCATAAAGTCATGCGGGCGCAAGGTATAGGATCAAAGCCCGCGTCAATTTTTCGTGGCAAGAGAAAGAGCGTCGTTGTGCCGGACCCTCTCGCTTGTAGAATGTCTGCCATAACCGTGACGGAGGCCCTCATGTTTGGATCGACCCGAAGCCGGAATGCGATGCCCCTGTTGGTGGCAGCGCTAAGCCTTTTGTGGTTATTGTCACTGGTCGTTCCGGCCTGGGCGACGGGGATTGCGCCTTTTGTCGGATCCTACGAAGGCTCGGCCGAGTTGGTCGATTCCGAAGGCACGTCCACACCGAGGGACATGAGCGTCACGATCACCGAAACGAAATCGGGTTTCAACGTCAGTTGGACGACGACGACGTACAAACCGGACGGGCGGGTAAAAGAAGGCAAGTATTCGGTCGATTTCGTGCCGTCGGACCGGGAAAACATCTTTTCCGCCGCAATGGCCCGAAACGTCTTTGGTCACGAGGTCCAACTTAACCCCATGAAGGGTGAGCCTTATGTCTGGGGCCGGATCGTCGGCGACACACTGACGGTCTACTCGCTGTTCATCGATGAGCAGGGCGGGTACGAGATGCAACAGTTTGACCGGACGCTAGCTGAAGGCGGGCTCAACCTGTCGTTCTCCCGGTTTCGAAATGGAATGAAGTCCCGGTCGGTCGAAACCTTCCTGAAAAGGCTGTAGGATCCGCATTATTTGCGAAAACTGTCCAGCGACACGACGTCCGCGTCGTGGTGCGCGCTGGCTTCTTCTTCGTCATCGTCCTCGGGCCCGCCGGGGAGCTGCGCAGAATCCTCTTCCTCGTCCTCGTCGCTGCTTTCGAACCGCAGCCCGAATTCGACGGATGGATCGACGAAGGTCTTGATCGCGGAATAGGGAATGTAGATCGGTTCGGGCGTGTCACCGAAGTTCAGCGTTATGGAAAACCCGTCGTCGTCGACGTTCAGGTTTTCGAACCAATGCTGCATGACGATCGTCATCTCGCCAGGGTAGCGGTCGCGTAGCCATTCGGCGAGTTCCACGCCCGGATAGCGAGTGTCGAACGTGATGAAGAAATGATGTGCTCCGGGCAGACCATGCTCTGACACCTGGGTCAGAACGCTTTTGATCAAGCCCCGCATCGCGGTGTGCATCAGGTTTCCGTAGTTGATGTCGCGCGACATTTCCCATCCTCAAGAATTCTCGTGTTCAGCATAGGGGATTCGGTCGGAAACAAAAGACCAACTCGTGCAATATTGGTCAGAAGAAATGGGTTAGTGCTCCGACGGTTGCCATGATGGCCAACGCGGTCGCCAAACCGGATTTCAACTTGAAAATCAGTAGTCCAGCCAGCAGCGTCAATGCAGCAGCAACCGCATCCAGAGAAGCGAGGGACGGCAGCGGAATGGATACAGGACCCAGTGAATAGGCCGGGACCGACCCGAAAAGAACGTTCAGCGCGAACCACACGGACAGGTTGAGAATCACTCCGACCACAGCGGCGGTGATACCGCGCAGCGCCGAGGACAAACGCGGACGAGCAGCGATCTGCTCCAGATATGGCGCTGCCAAGAAAATCCAGAGAAAACAGGGCACGAAGGTCGCCCAAAGCGCAACCGCGCCTGCGGCCAGCGCCAGAGAGGCACCACCGGAGATCTGCCCCGTCAACATCGCCACGAATTGCGTGACCAAGATCAGCGGGCCAGGAGTCGTCTCGGCCAATCCCAGCGCGTCGATCATCTGGTCGGTCGTGACCCAGTTGTATTTGTCCACGACGGTCTGGGTCATGTAGGCAAGAACCGCGTAGGCGCCGCCGAAGGTCACGACGGCAAGGCGGGCGAAGAACCAACCCAGATCGCTGAGAAGTTTCTGACCCGAAAGCGTCAGCGCAAACAGCGGCGCCAGCCAGAGGCTGAGCCACAGCGCCGCCGTCCGCAGCGGGCGGGAACCGGTCCGGGACGCAGGAACGGTCGCCGGCACTGTTTGGCCGGTGGTCGCGAAACCCCAGATCGCCGCAACGGCGATGATCAGTGGAAACGGCAGG
Source organism: Ruegeria sediminis (assembly GCF_005938215.1). GTDB lineage: Bacteria > Pseudomonadota > Alphaproteobacteria > Rhodobacterales > Rhodobacteraceae > Ruegeria > Ruegeria sediminis. The sequence goes on along the minus strand of NZ_VCPD01000002.1, from coordinate 395,638 downwards.
TCGAGCGCAAAGATCGCCAGAAAGGCGAGTGTCGCGATCACGCGTGACGCGGGATCCGTCAGCGCCTTGCGCGACAGGTTCCTGAGCGCGTGCAGTACGATCACGATGACAGTTGCCTTCACACCCAGAAAGGCCGCCTGTACCAGCGGCAAATTTCCGAACGCGGCGTAAAGGCCGACAAGTATGGCGATGATTGCAGCCCCTGGCAGAACGAACAGACAGCCTGCAATCAATCCACCAGGAACGCCGCGCAATCGCCAGCCGGCGTAGGTCGCCAATTGCATCGCTTCGGGTCCGGGCAGCAACATGCAAAGCGACAGCGCACGCAAATAGGCCTGCTCGTCCAGCCAGAGGCGGTCTTCGACCAGTTCCCTGTGCATCAGCGAGATCTGGGCAGCCGGCCCGCCGAAGGACATGAGGCCGATACGCCCGAAGACGCGAAACAACTCGCCGAATGTGGGCGTCATGACTTGCGGTCCGCGGGCCAGTCATGCCCCTCGTCAAAGCCATCGCGGGCCCAACGGTAATACGCGTCGTAAATGTCCATACCGGCCTGCAACTGCTGATGATCATCCCGGTACTGGCGCGACAGCCCGACCGAGATGGCCAGCAGACCCGCAGCTTCGGGCGCAAGGTCATGCCGGTTGGTGTCGGCGCCGCGCACGACGGTTGCCAGGCGGTTCAGCGCCTCGGTCCGAAGGTGGAATTCATCCAGCATCGCGTCAAAGGTGCAAGCGTCTCCGCGATGGCTCCAGAAGGTGTTTTCCACGTCGAACGGAACGGCCCCGAAACGCTCCGCCACGCTTTCCACCTCGGCGGGGGCGACGAACAGAAAACGGGCGCCGGGATCGACGAAACGGCGGATGAGCCAAGGGCAGGCGATCCGGTCGATCTTCGGGCGATGGCGCGTAACCCAGAGGGTGTGATCGCCGACAGGTTTGGGAATCGCGCCCGCAGCGACGCTTGGCGCCCCGGCGAGGTCGCGCCAGGCGAACATTCCCCCATCCAGGAATTCCGCCTCGTGCCCGTCCCCGCGCAGCCACGATGCAAGGCCCTGGCTGAGTTTCCTGCCCTTTTGGCAAACGATCACGCAGGGCTGGCCGCCGACGCGTTCGTGGAGTGCGTCCAGGTCAGTGTGCGGCAGACGAACGGAGCCGGGGATCAGATGCGGATCGCTGGCTAAATCTTCGTCGAGTCGTATGTCGACAATCGTCGGTGCCTTGGGCGTCCCGACCAGCCGAAGCAGTTGTTGGGCGGTGATAGCATTGGGTGCAGCCATGGCATGTCTCCCTTTCTTGCGGATACATGCGAAACTTGGGCTGTCGCCTCACGGGGCGTTCGCAGAATGTGACCCCATGAGACCTTGCTACCTTGGAAAAGCGCCGAGCGTCAATATGGCTGGTCCGAGTTCCCGCTACGCCCAGTCCAGCCTTTGTCCTGTCATGCAGACGGGCAGAGTATCCTGAGGGAATTGGCCCAACTGTTCAAAGAACGAGATAAAATCGAACTGATTGTAGGCTTCGACCACCTTGCCATCGCGAAACCGCGCCATCACCTGACCTGTCACTTCGATCGGCGCCCCGGTATCCGCGCGCGTCGTATGCACATGCAGGATCGCCGAAAGCCAATTTCCGTCTTCGATGATCTTTGGCAGATCCACCCTGATATCGCCCAGGATGTGGCGGAATGCGGTCACCAGATCGCGGAAATCGTCCGGGCCGACCTGCATCTCCGGGATCAACCCCTCGGCCGTCGTGTCGGGCGTGAAGAACCGGCTGATCGCATCGGTGTTTCCCTGTTCCCAAACCTCTGCATACCAAGCCTTCAACACATCGGATTTCGTCATGTCGGGTCTCCGTCCTATTTCCTCGGACCTTGACGGAAATGAGTGAACGAAAGTTGAACGCGTTTGGCGTTTGGGGCAGTTGATTTCGGTGGGATGAGATGCAGGTTTCTGTTGCCAGGTACCTGCGGACCCCGCCTTACGCGGCTAGGCGCAAGGGCTTAGATTTCGGTCTTTCGGACTGCTTACGCAGCCAGAGCAACCGGAGCACGATTGTCATTGGCAATTATGCTTAACGGACCGATAACGGTGGTACCTCACCGGGACAAAGCAAACCCCTTTAGACGTTCGTCGATCCTATTTCGGCCCCATTATCCCCCAATGACGAGATGTTGGTGGAGCCGCCGGGTACCGCCCCCGGGTCCGATCCGCTTATTACGAGCGCGTTTATGTCCATAGTTCTTGCGAACGGTGGAAATATAGTCAGGCGGAACGGGCATTGCAAGCGGGCAAGGGGCGTTGGATGGCGGTTCTTGAGTGTAGTAAAAGAGTTTTCCCTTCGTGCCGTTGTGATGCATGTAATATAGATAAAACAATTTGTTGCGATTTGATATTCATGTGCGAATTGCCGATGGCACCAGCAGTTCAGCCTTTCTCCAGCAGGGCTTCGATCAAACCGCTGCCCAGAGACTCAGGCCACCGACCAGCAACAGGCTCAGCGCCCACACCAATTCCAGATCGAACCAGCCACGCGACAGGAAACGAAGGCCGAGCCACCGGAACACCGCATAGGCCAGAACACCTCCGGAAACGACCATCGCCAGCGTGTGAACGAAGGCTACGACCAGGGCCAACACCACGTTGGTCCCCATGATCTCGGAAGCGGCTCGATGGCCCCGGTCCATCTCGTCCAGTCCGCAAAGGCCGAGGTAAATGGGCAGGATCATCAGCGCCGCGCCATGCGCGAGCGCCACAAGGAAGGACCAAAGGGCAAGGCGCGACGGTGGCACGCGCGCCAGAAACCTCGGGTGGCGGCGTGTAACCATCAGGTAGAGACCCATACCGATCACCAACAGTGCCGCGACCAAGCGAATCTCGCGCTGCAAATCGATGAGCGCGACCATCAGGGTGAAAGGCAGCAGCACCGCAAGCATCGCGAGGAAATGACCTCCGGCAAGTGCTCCGAGGGCTTTCCATAGGGAAAAGCGTTGCCTTTCCATCAACGCGGAAGACACTGCAAGCGGCCATCCCATTCCCGGGTTGAGCCCGTGATAGAACCCGCTCACCACAACGGCCAGCCAGAGGCCGGCCGCCGTTGTCGTCAGGTCACTCAACTCAGACCGACGGGTAGCAGAAACTATCCGTCGAACAGTCGCCGCCCTCCAGCCGGATCTGGTGCGTGCGATAGCCTTTGGGGAATTCGATCCAGAACTCCGGGTCGAGCGTCAGGCCACCATTCTCTCCCACATCGGCTTTGACCATCGCGGCACCCCGGTCGCCTGGATAGAATTGATCGTCCCATGTGGAATAGAGCGAATTGGTCCAGTAGACCCGCTTGCCGTCGCGGCTGATCTCAACCATCTGCGGGCCGTAGCCGAAGTCCCTGCCGTTCGGATGCTTGGTTTTCTTGACGATGCCGCCGATATCGACCTTGCCGGCAAGCTTTGGGTTCATCGGATCCGAAACGTCATATTGATGCATCTCTCCAAGGCCCCAGCAGGAGACGTAGAGGTACTTGTCATCAAGGCTCAGGTCGATGTCGGTCACCAGCGGCGGAACTGCGGAAAACCCCTTGAGCAGTTCCGGCAGGTCGTCCGGGTCCGCTGGTTGCGGGTCAATGGTGATGGTTTTCTTGGCTTCGAAAGTGCCGTCCTCCTTGCGCCACCAGGTGAAGACGGCCCCCTGCAGGTTGGTCGTGTCAACGACAACTCCGCAGAACCCATGCTGTTTGACCGGGTCATGCGCAGGGCGGATCTCGAGCGCCATCTGGTGGTTCTCTCCAAGGTCGATGGTCTGGATGTTGGTGCGGTTGCGCAGGTTCCAGAAATGGATGCGGTGGCCGTATTTGTTCGACAGCAAGTCTTCGGGCACCAGCCCATTCTCGAATTGCGGCGGCAATGCCCATTCCGAACTCACCATGTAGTCCCGCGGAAGATTCCACCAGAAGTCATAGTGCTTGTCCTGAACGCCGCGCTCGATCTCGTAGCGGCCGATGATGTCGAAGGTCTGGCAGTCGAGGATGAAAATGCCGGGAGGGCCGTCGGTGCCGTCGGGCCCACCGCCGCCCAGCGTGCTGACATAGATCCCCTCGGGGCCGCAATGGATGGTGTGCGGGCGGGAATACCCTGTCTTGGCAAAGACCTCCTTGGGTTCGATGATCTTGTGGATCTTCGCGTTGAGGGGGTCTTTCACATCCACGATGTAGATGCGGCTGGACCGGATGCCGGGGATGATAAGGTACCTGCGTTCAAGGAACGCGTGGCCGGTCAGGGGCGAAAGCGCGGATGAACAGGCGTTCCAGCCGAAGTGGTGAAACTCGTCCCCCTTTTCCGGCATGATGACCTTGTGGACGATCTTGCAATAGTCATCCGAAGTGGGATCGACGTTCACCACGGCCAATCCGTCGGGTTGCGAGGAATCGGGGCTGAGCATCAGGGTGAAGGCCAGCGTTTCCGCCGGCGCTTCCATTGCGATCTTTGGCGATGGATAGAAAGTCGGGTCCGGTCTAAGGTTCATAACTTCCTCCCGTAACGAATTGTCATTCTGTTATTTCAGAGAAAACCGGTCTTTGCGCCGGGCGTTATGCTGCCTGACCAAGTGTCCGTCCCGGACCTGGTTCCGTCAAGGTTCTTTTGAGGTAGGGTTCAGCCGGACTGTTTCCGCCGGCGCTCCGCGACATCACGTGCCAGTTGCCGGGTATAGGTTTCCAGTTCCACCAGGGCAGCGTCAACCTCGCCCGCGGCGCGGGCGTCCAGCGCGTCGGCGATGCGGGTATGCAGGGCAATGATCGACTCGCGGGAACGGGCGGAAAAGGTGATCATGTTCATCAGCGGCTGCATCGCTTCGACGGCCCCGGCCAACTGATAAGACAGAACAGGGTTGCCCGCGCCGTCGACCAGCGCGCGGTGGAATGCCACGTCCGAAGCGCAGAAGGCCTCGTCGGTAAGGCCGGGTTGGGACTGCCGGAAGATCTCGGTCCGCATGGTCGCCAGATGATCGGGCGTGCGGCGCTCGGCGGACAGTGGGGCGCAGGCCCGTTCCAGCGCGTACCGCGCCTCGCAGGCCGTGTCGAAGCTGACGGCGTTCATCGACAGCAGAAGGGTCGAGGTGGTAATCTGCTGCGAATAGGCGTCCTCGAAGTTCAGCCGGTTCACGAATGCGCCGCCGGTTGCGCCGCGTTGCGTGCGGATCAACGACTGTGCCGCCAGCCGTTTCAGCGCCTCACGCACGGTCGGGCGTGAGACTTGGAACTGGTCTGCCAATTCCGCTTCGGAGGGCAGGCGGGCGTCGACGATCAACTCGCCGGAAACGATCGCCGCCTTGATGGCCTGAGCGATTTGGGCGGACAGGTCGGCCGGGTTTTGCGGGTCGATTTTCATGAATGACCATTTTTCATTTGTCTGACATTTAAAAGTCTGACATTTGAAAAGCAAGAGATGAGTCGGGCGTGAGGAGAGGGAGAGCCATGCTGTCGGACCGCATCAGGGCCATGTCTGCGCCTCGCTGGCTGGCATTGTTCACAGGTATAGTCGCGGCATGGACCGCGTTGTACCTTATGGCGATTCCGGCAGAGCAGCGGCAGTTCGGCGCGATTTACGGCGCCGATTTCTGGGCCAGCCTATGCACAGTCACTCCGGACGCGGCGGGGTTTGCGCGCATGTTCGCCATGTGGGTGCTGATGTCGGCTGCTATGATGGCGCCGACGGTGCTGCCGGCGCTGGCCACCTATGAAGAGCTTGGCCAGAGCGGCGCCGACGCGAGCATGGCGCGACTGCTGGGCGGCTACATGTCTGTCTGGCTCGGTTTTTCCTTGGTGGCGGCGGCGCTTCAGATGGGTCTGTTCCGCGCCGGGCTGCTGGATCCCCTGGGGCAAAGCGGCACCGTATGGCTGACCGCCGGTCTGCTCGGGATCGCGGGGCTATACCAATTCTCGCCAGTCAAGGATCTCTGTCTGGAGAAATGCCGCTCGCCGATGATGTTCTTCATGTCCCATTGGGACGAGGGGCCGTGGCGCAACGGAATCCGACTGGGGCTCGTCTGTCTGGGCTGCTGCTGGGCGCTGATGCTGCTGGCCTTCGTGGGCGGCGTAATGAACCTCGCCTTCATGGGCCTCGCCACCGCGATCATGGTTTTCGAGAAACTGCCCGAACTTGGGCGATGGATAACCCGACCGCTGGGCGGGTTGCTGATCGTGGCTTCCGCCGCGATCGGGTTTGGTTTGGTCTAAGGAGGAAATAGAATGGCAAGCGACCGACTGGAAGTGCCAGAAAAGATCGACAGCCGACACCCGGCCGCAGAACGGAAGGATCCCGGTCTGACGCCTTGGGCGATCAAAGGGGAACTGGTCCTGAACTGCAACTGCACGGTGTTCTGCCCATGCGTGGTGTCGCTGGGCAAGCACGCCCCGACCGAGGGGCATTGCCAGACCTGGGGCGGTGTGCGGATCGACAGCGGCCATTATGGCGACGAGGACCTGTCCGGCCTCAACATTGGTCTGCTGATCGAGATCCCCGGCATGATGTCGCGCGGCAACTGGAAGGCAGCCGTGTTCATTGACGATCGCGCAAGCCATGCCGCCTATGAAGCTCTGGTCAAGATTTTCTCAGGTCAGGCCCGCGGCACGACCGGGTTGTTCTCAGTATTGGTGGGCGAATTCCTTGGCGCCGAGCGCCAGCCGGTTTCCTATGTCAACGACGGCAAGAACCGTCACATTACCGTTGGCAAGAAGATACAGGGCACCGTGTTCCCTGTCGAAGGCAAGGACAAGGATCAAGAAGTCGTGATCACGAACACTGAGTACTGGATGGGTCCCGACATCACCGTCGCCACCGCCAGCAAGGGTCGGGTACGTGCCTTTGGCCGCGTCTGGGATTTCGAGGGCCGCTCGGCCGAGATTTGCCAGATCGACTGGCACGGGCCCAAGTAATGATCTCCGCCGAATACGCCCGGCAGATGGCCCGCTACAATCGCTGGCAGAACAGCCAGTTGGCGGGCTTTCTTGCGGAGCTTCCGGTCGATGAACTGACCCGCGACCGCGGGGCGTTCTTCGGGTCGATCCTGGGCACGGCAAATCATTTGCTCTGGGGCGACACGATGTGGATGTCGCGGTTCGACGGGGGCGACGCCCCCGCGGGCGGCATTTCCGACAGCACCGGATTCTGCCCCGATCTGCCGGCCTGGCAAGAGGCCCGAACGGCCGTGGACGCCCGCATCGGCCGCTGGGCGGAGAACCTGACGGATGCAGAGTTGCAGGGCGATCTCACCTGGTACTCTGGTGCCGCGGGGCGCGAGGTTTCCAAGCCGCTGGCGATGCTGGTGGTCCACATGTTCAATCATCAGACCCACCACCGGGGTCAGATCCACAAGATGCTGACCGAAAGCGGATCCTCCGCTCCGGTCAGCGATCTGTTCTTCATGCCAGAGGATGTATGAGATGGCGGTGATCTTCCCGTCGCGCCGCGTGCGCAAGACCCCGTTCACGCCGGGCGTAGAGGCCGCAGGCGTCGGCGGATATACGGTCTACAACCACATGCTGTTGCCGACCTTTTTTGAAGGCGTCGCCGCGGATGCAGCGCATCTGAAGCAGCACGTCCAGATCTGGGACGTAGCCTGTGAACGGCAGGTGCAGATCAAGGGGCCGGACGCGCTCAGGCTGATGAAGCTGCTCAGCCCGCGCGACATGGACCGGATGGAGCCCGATCAGTGCTATTACGTGCCGACGGTCGACCACCAGGGCGGGATGCTGAACGATCCGGTGGCGGTCAAGCTGGCAGACGATCATTATTGGTTGTCCGTCGCGGATGGCGACCTGTGGCAATTTGCGTTGGGGCTGGCGATTGGGCGCAGTCTGGATGTGGAGATCGACGAACCCGACGTCTCGCCGCTGGCGGTGCAGGGACCCAAGGCCGACGACCTTATGGCGCGGGTGTTTGGCGACGTAGTGCGCGATATCAGGTTCTTCCGCTACAAGCGTCTACCGTTCGAGGGGCGCGAATTCGTGGTGGCGAGGTCGGGCTGGTCGAAACAGGGCGGGTTCGAGATCTACGTGGAAGGGTCGGAATACGGAATGCCGCTCTGGGATGCGCTGTTCGCCGCAGGGCAGGATCTGAACGTCCGGGCCGGCTGTCCCAACAACATCGAACGGATCGAAAGCGGGCTTCTCAGCTTTGGCAATGACATGGGGCGGGAGAATACGCCATATGAATGCGGTCTGGGTCGGTTCTGCAACTCGCCGGAAGATTTCATCGGCAAGGCGGCGCTGGCCGATCAGGCCAAAAACGGGCCGCCGCGCCAGATCCGGCCATTGGTGATCGAAGGCGAAATCGGAATGTGCGCCGGGTCCTGGCCGCTGCTGGCCGATGGAAGGCAGGTAGGGCAAGTGGGTTCGGCCATCCATTCTCCTGAATTCGGTGTGAACGTCGCCATCGGCATGGTCGACCGTTCGCATTGGGCGCCGGGTACGCGGATCGAGATCGAGACCGAGCAGGGCATGCGTTGGGCCGTCGTGCAGGAGAGGTTCTGGCGCTGAATGCGGGCAGACCGAACCGCATTCGACCGGTGAAACTGAAAATGATGCAAAAGCGGGGCGCGGACGCGTCCAAAGCGAAGGAGGGAAATGATGTTCAACGCGTTGGTGGTTGAAAAGGATGAAGAAAGCGGCAAGGCGACAGCGTCGATCCAGCAATTGGGCGAAGATGCTCTGCCCAATGGCGAAGTGACCGTGGCCGTCGATTACTCGACCGTGAACTACAAGGACGGGCTGTGCCTGAGTTCCAGCGGTGGCGGTTTGGTGCGGAAATACCCGCACGTGCCGGGAATCGATTTTGCCGGAACGGTCGAGGGGTCATCCGACAGCCGCTACAAGCCCGGCGACAAGGTGGTGCTGACCGGCTGGCGCGTTGGCGAGGCGCATTGGGGCGGTTATTCGCAGAAGGCCAACGTGCTGGCGGATTGGCTGGTGCCGCTGCCCGACGGTTTGGACGCACGGCAGGCGATGGCGGTGGGCACCGCCGGTTTCACCGCGATGCTGGCCGTGATGGCGCTTGAGGATCATGGGCTGAAGCCGGGGCACGGCCCGGTTCTGGTGACCGGCGCGGCAGGTGGTGTGGGCTCGGTCGCGACCGCGATTCTGGCAAATCTCGGGTACGAGGTGGCAGGCGTTACCGGACGTCCCGAAACTGAGGACTATCTTCGGTCGCTTGGCGCGACCAAGATCGTCCCGCGCGACGAGCTGAACGAAACCACCAAGCGGCCCCTCGAAAGCGAGATCTGGGCCGGGTGTGTCGATGCCGTCGGCGGCGCGATGCTGGCGCGTGTTTTGGGGCAGATGAAATACGGGGCTTCGGTCGCCGCGGTGGGCTTGGCCGGAGGCGCGGCTCTGCCCGCGACTGTCATCCCGTTCCTGCTGCGGGGGGTGAACCTGCTTGGGATCGACAGCGTGATGCAGCCCTACGACAATCGCCTCCGCGCGTGGAAGCGCATCGCGACCGACCTGCCGATGGACAAGCTGGAATCGATGATCCAGCCCGCAAAGCTGAGTGACCTGCCCAAGCTGGGCGCAGACATCCTGCAAGGCAATGTCAAAGGCCGTGTCGTGGTTGACGTGAACGCCTGAACTATTTTACGGCGGCGAACCTGCCCGGGACAGCGACCGGGCAGGTCATGCGACGCTTGGAAAGAAATGGCGGAAAGCGCAAAAACTGTTCTCGCCATTGCCACATTTCCCAGCCAAGATTGCTATACATCCCATTTCCGATGGCTTATGACCCATCCGAACAGCACCTGACTACGGGGAGTGAGCAGCATGTCTGACGATTTCGAACTGGACACCGATGATCTCAAACGCCGCATGGATGGCGCGATGGCCAATCTGCGGACCGAATTTGCCTCGTTGCGGACCGGTCGGGCTTCGGCTTCGATGCTGGAGCCTATCATGGTGGACGCATATGGGTCGCCGACTCCGATCAACCAGGTTGGCACGGTCAACGTGCCCGAGCCGCGCATGGTTACTGTAAATGTGTGGGACAAGTCGTTGGTAGGTAAGGTGGAAAAAGCGATTCGCGAAAGCGGGCTTGGCATCAACCCTCAGCTCAACGGCACCATTATCATGCTGCCGATCCCCGAGTTGAACGAGGAACGCCGCCGCGAATTGACCAAGGTCGCCGGCCAGTATGCCGAACATGCCCGCGTCGCCATCCGCAACGTGCGCCGCGACGGGATGGACCAGGTCAAGAAGGCCAAGGCTGACGGCCTGTCCGAGGACGATCAGAAATACTGGGAAACCGAGGTTCAGGACCTCACGGACGAGATGATCAAGGCCGTCGACCAAGCGCTTGAGACCAAGCAAGCCGAAATCATGCAGGTTTGAGCGGCAATCATGCCCAACGACCCCAATATCCGGCCCCCGCTTGGCCCGCGCCACGTCGCCATCATCATGGACGGCAACGGTCGTTGGGCGCAGGCGCGCGGGCGGCCGCGGCTGTTCGGACACCACGCCGGCGCCCAACGCGTGCGCGAGGTGGTCGAAGCCTGTCCGTATTTGGGCATCAAGTACATGACGATATTCGCGTTTTCGACCGAAAACTGGAAACGGACCCAGGTCGAGGTGGCTGGGCTCATGAGCCTTTTCCGGCGCTATATTTCCAAGGAAACGCGTGCGCTGGCCGCCAACAACGTCCGCGTGCGCTTCATCGGCGATCGCGTGCGTCTTGACGCAAAGCTGGTCGAGCTGATGGATGCATTGGAGGCGCAGACCTGCGGCAATACCGGTGTCAACCTGACCGTGGCGCTGAACTATGGCGGGCGGGACGAGGTGGCGCGGGCGACCAAGCGGCTTGCGCTGGACGTGGCCGAAGGCAAACTCAAACCCGAAGACGTGGACGAGGAAACCCTGCCCAGATACCTCGATACTTGCGTGCTGCCCGATCCGGACCTGGTCATCCGCACCAGCGGCGAGGCGCGGATCTCGAATTTCCTGCTCTGGCAATCCGCCTACGCCGAATACGAGTTCATCGACACGCTTTGGCCCGACTTCACGGCCGCCGAGCTTGAGCAGTTGTGCCGCAACTTCGGAACTCGTGATCGGCGGTTCGGGATGGTCCCGGCATGAATGACGGGCGCTGGTCGGACCTGACGGCCCGGGTTGGCTCGGCTGTCGTTCTGGTTGCCATCGGCGCGATCGAGGTTTGGCTGGGAGGCCTGTGGTTCGAAAGCTTCATCGCCGTAGCCTGTGGCCTGATGATCTGGGAACTGGTCCGGATGGTCGATCCGGATCGCCGCGGCGTCGCTGTGCAGCTTTCGCTTTTGACTGCCTTTGCCGTGCTGCTGAGCTATCATGTGCCTTCCGTTTTCACGCTTCCCATCTTGCTCGCGCCTGCGCTGGTGGGGGCGGGGCAGGTGACCCGGCATCGAGGGATCTACGTCGTTTTCGCCGTCTGGATCGCCGCGGCGGGGCTGGGTTTCATATCCATACGCGAGTCCATGGGTTTCGGCTGGATGGTGTGGCTGATTTCCGTGGTGGTGGCGACTGATGTTGCCGGGTATTTCGCGGGCAAGACCTTTGGCGGCCCAAAATTCTGGCCGAAAGTCAGCCCCAAGAAAACATGGTCCGGAACCGCCGGCGGCTGGATTGCGGCCGCTCTGGTGGGGGCCGGCTTTGCGGTCTATGCCGGTTTCGGCTTTGCCTTGGTCCTGGTATCCGTGCTGACCTCGATGGCAAGCCAAGCCGGGGATATTGCCGAAAGCGCCGTCAAGCGCAAACTGGGGGTCAAGGACAGTTCGAACCTGATCCCAGGCCACGGCGGTTTCCTCGACCGGTTTGACGGCATGATGGGCGCTGCCGTCTTCGTTCTGATCGCAGGGCTGATCTACGCGCCCGGGGCGATGTGATGCGCAAGGTTTCCATATTCGGCGCGACCGGTTCGATCGGTCAGAACACGATCGACCTGATTGCGCGTGACCCCTCGGCATATAACGTCGTGGCCCTGACCGGCGGGGCCAATGTAAGGCAGTTGGCCGAGGATGCGCGGCGTCTGGGTGCGGATTTGGCCGTGACCGCTTATGAGGACTGTCTCGGCGATCTGCGCGCCGCCCTTGCGGGCAGCGGTGTGGAGGCCGCTGCAGGGCAGACTGCTCTGATCGAGGCGGCAGCTCGACCGGCCGATTGGGTCATGTCTGCAATCGTCGGATCTGCCGGTCTGGCCCCCGGGATCGAAGCCTTGAAGCAGGGCGCGACGCTTGCCCTGGCCAACAAAGAGACACTGGTCTGCGCGGGAAAGTTGGTGCTGGAAACCGCCCGGCGGCATGGCGCCCGTTTGCTTCCCGTGGACAGCGAGCATTCGGCGGTGTTCCAGGCGCTGGCGGGCGAAGATATGGCGGCAGTGGAACGCATCATCATCACAGCCAGTGGCGGCGCTTTCCGCGACTGGCCGATCGAGGACCTGGCCCGGGCGACGGTCGAGCAGGCCTCGAGCCATCCCAACTGGAACATGGGGCAACGGATCACGATCGACAGCGCCTCAATGTTCAACAAGGCGTTGGAAGTCATAGAAACGTATGAGTTTTTCGGCATCGAGCCGGACGCTATCGAGGTGCTGGTTCATCCCGAATCCATGGTTCACGCGCTGGTCGGGTTCCGCGACGGGGCATTGATGGCGCATCTCGGGGCTCCGGACATGCGCCATGCCATCGGCTATGCGCTGCACTGGCCCGATCGGCGCGATCTGCCGGTGGAGCGGCTGGATCTGGCCAAGCTGGGGCAACTGCACTTCCGGACCCCTGACGAGCGGCGCTATCCGGCACTTCGACTGGCCCGCGAGGTCATGGCGCGGGGTGGTTTGGCAGGGGCTGCCTTCAACGCCGCAAAGGAACGCGCGCTGGATCTGTTCCTGGAACGAAAGATCGGGTTTCTGGACATGGCGCATAGCGTCGAGGCCGTTCTGGACCGTTTCGAAGCGGCCAGCGGGCTGCTTGATGTGGCGATGACACTTGATAACGTTCGGGAAACGGACCATCTGGCACGTAAGTGGGTGGATGAAACCGTGATCAAACGAGCAGGGTAAGTACTTGGATATCATATCACTGATCCCGGAATTCGGCGGTCTTCTCTACACCATCGCCGCATTCGTGGTGGCCCTGTCGGTCATCGTGGCCGTGCATGAATACGGTCACTACATCGTCGGCCGGTGGTCCGGTATCCATGCCGAGGTGTTTTCCATAGGCTTCGGACCGGTCCTGTGGAGCCGAACCGACAAACGCGGCACCCGTTGGCAGATCGCCGCCCTGCCGTTCGGCGGCTACGTCAAGTTCCTGGGCGACGCCAATGCCGCCTCGGGCAAGGACGGCGAGACGATGGCCGAAATCTATGACCGCGATCCCGAAGATCTGCGTCACACCATGCACGGCGCCCCGCTCTGGGCGCGCACGGCCACGGTTGCTGCCGGTCCCATCTTCAACTTCGTGCTGTCCATCATCGTGTTCGGGCTGATCTTCTGGAGCCAAGGTCAGGCCAAGGAACCCTTGACGGTTGGCGAGCTTTTTTCCTTGCCCGGTTCGGTACAGGAACTGCAGGAAGGCGATGAGATCATTGCAATCGAAGGGGTTCCTACCCCGGATTTTGACGAGGATGAAACATGGTCCGATTTCGTGGATGCATTGCCCGTACAACCGTCGCTGGACTACACGGTTCGTCGCGATGGGCAGGAACTGACCGCGGCAGGGCCATGGCTGTTTCCGCCGCTGATCCAGCAAATCGCGCCGCGCAGCGCCGCCATGGATACGGGATTGGAGGCAGGTGATGTCATCGTTGCGATCGATGATGAACCAATCTTTGCGTTCTCGCAGCTAAAGGACAAGGTCGAGTCCTCGGACGGCCGTCCGTTGCTGCTCGACGTTTGGCGCGACGGGGCGGAGCTTGAGTTCGCGCTGGCCCCGCGCCGCACCGACGAACCCAGGCCCGAGGGCGGATTTGTCACGCATTGGCGCATCGGCATCATCGGCGGCATGGCGCTGGAGCCGGCGACCGAACCGACCGGTCTGGGAACCGCCCTGTCCGGGGGAGTCGCGCAGACTTGGCGGATCATCGAAGGCTCGCTGTCCGGGATCTGGCACATGATCACGGGTGCGATCAGCACCTGCAACATCTCCGGTCCGATCGGCATCGCCGAAACTTCGGGCGCGATGGCGAGCCAAGGAGCGCAGAGTTTTGTCTTCTTTATTGCCGTCCTGTCGGCTGCGGTCGGATTGCTGAATCTGTTCCCCATTCCAGCGCTGGATGGCGGGCATCTGCTTTTCTATGCCTACGAAGCGGTGGCCGGAAAGCCGCCCAGCGACGCGGTGTTGCGGGTGCTGATGGCGGTCGGGATCACCCTGATCCTGTCGCTGATGGTGTTTTCGCTCAGCAACGACCTTTTCTGCTGATCGCGTGGGGGCGCAAGCCCGCGAGCCGTCAAAGTCTCGCCATATTTGCTTGGTAGGTTTGCTGCAAATTGGAACCTCACAAGCGATTGCGGACCAGAAAGTGATGCTGAGTACACTTCAACACTCCTACCGTGGCCTGAGCCTGTTGATGACCCTGAATTGGGACCGTTTCCTGAGCGTGGCAGCCATCGCGATTGCACTGACCGCAGGGGCCTATGTGCTGACCCTGTGATTCCCGGATTGACCTGAGGTTCATCGCTGCGCGGCCCATCGGGCCGCGTTGTTGTTTTGCGCTTTTGACAACCTACTGCAATGTCGGTACTCAACTTCTAAAGTCTGAGGAAATTTGGGTAGAGACAAAAATGACTGACAGGCGAGGCGCGGGCACATCCTGCGGTTACGGCGCACCGAAGGCCTACATTTTGTGGCAATCAGCGGTGGCCTTTTTCTTTTTCTTTGCAACGGTTTTTCTGGTCACGCCGCAGCCGGCACATGCGCAGAGCTACACCTTCAACACGGTGCAGGTCGAAGGCAACCAGCGTATCGAAACCGCGACCATCCTGGCCCGAATGGGAATCGAACGCGGCAAGCCGGTTAGTGCGGGGGAATTGAACGACGCCTATCAGCGACTGCTTGACAGTGGTGTTTTTGAAACAGTCGAGTTGACGCCGCGAGGCAATACGCTGGTCGTTGCGGTGTCGGAATACCCGACAATCAACAGGATCAGCTTCGAGGGCAACCGCCGCGTCAAGGACGAGGTGTTGCAGGAAGCCATCGGGTCACAGTCGCGCCGCGTCTTCACGCCCGAGCAGGCTGAAAAGGACGCCAACCTCGTGGCCGAGATCTACTCGGCACAAGGACGCGTCGCGGCGACCGTCGTGCCGCGCATCATCCGCCGCAGCGAGAACCGCGTCGATCTGGTCTTCGAGATTTCCGAGGGCACCACGATCGAGATCGAGCGCGTCAGCTTTGTCGGCAACCGGGCATTCTCGGACCGCCGGCTGCGGCAGGTGCTGGAGACCAAGCAGGCCAACATCCTGCGGACCTTCCTGCGGTCGGACACGTTCATCGCCGACAGGATCGAGTTCGACAAACAGGTGTTGCGCGATTTCTACCTGTCGCGCGGCTATGTCGATTTCCGCGTGAACAGCGCGAATGTCGAGTTCACGCGCGAGCGGGACGCCTTTTTCCTCGTCATGGATGTGACCGAAGGCCAGCAGTTCAAGTTCGGGCGGATCACAACCGTCAGCGAGATCCCAGGCGTGGATGCCGCGATCTATCAGAACGCGCTCAAAGTCAAACCGGGGGTGGTCTATTCGCCGTCGCTGGTGGAAAACTCGATCGCACGTCTGGAGCGTCTCGGACTAAAGCAGGGTGTCGATTTCCTCCGCGTGGAACCCCGCATCAAGCGGAACAACCGCGACTTGACCTTGGATGTCGAATTCGCACTGACCAAGGGACCGCGGATCTTTGTCGAACGCATCGACATCGAAGGCAACACCACGACGCTTGACCGCGTGATCCGCCGTCAGTTCGACTCGGTGGAAGGCGACCCGTTCAACCCCCGCGAAATCCGGCAGAGCGCCGAACGCATTCGCGCGCTGGGGTTCTTCGCGACCGCAGACGTCGAAACTCGGGAAGGGTCGTCGCCGAGCCAGGTTATCGTGGACGTGGACGTCGAGGAGCAGCCGACAGGGTCGCTCAGCCTCGGCGGCAGCTACTCGATTTCGGACGGTTTCGGTGTTGCCGTCGGTCTGCAGGAATCCAACTTCCTCGGCCGCGGACAGACCTTGGGCCTGACGCTTTCGACCGCGCAGGAAGCCGAACAGTACGTGATCAACTTCTCCGAGCCCTACCTGCTGGGCCGCAGACTACGGTTCGACATCGGCACTGGTCTGGCGACCCAGAACTCGAACTTTTCGTCCTATGACGTGAAGCGCGTGTTCTTCAATCCCGCGCTCACCTTCTCGACCGGCGAGTTGTCCTCGGTCCAGTTCCGCTACAACTGGCAAGACAGCGAAATGAAGGGCAGATCGAACGAGGTCAACGGGGCCGTCATCAGTTCGGAAATCGCGCAGGGCAAGCGGACGACCAGTTTGCTTGGCATTTCCTACACGTACGACAGCCGTCTGGGCGGGCTGAACCCCAATGCCGGCGTCCTGTTCGAGGTCGGAGTGGACGCTGCCGGGCTTGGCGGAGACAACGAGTTCATCAAGACGTCGGGTCGCGTGATCGGGCAGACGCGGGTACTGAACGAAGAGGTGACTCTGCGGGCCACTCTGGAAGCCGGGGCCCTGTCCTGGACCGGCAACGACTTCAGCCGCACCATCGACCGTTACCTTCTGGGTCCGAACACCTTCCGCGGTTTCGAGCCGGCGGGTCTTGGCCCGCGCGACCTTTCAGGTGGGCAGGACGATGCCATCGGCGGCAACTACTATTGGGTTACCCGGTTCGAAGCCGACTTCCCGCTGGGGCTGCCCGAAGAGTTGGGCCTGCGCGGTGGCGTGTTCTACGACGTCGGCAATCTCTGGGATCTGTCCGACGTGAACACGGCCGGCGGGAACATTGTTGGCGCTGATGGTTCGGTGCGGCACGTTCTTGGCCTTTCGCTGCTCTGGACCACAGGTTTCGGTCCGCTTCGGTTTAACTTCTCGAAGGCTCTCAAGAAGGAGAGCTTCGACAAGGAGCAGAGCTTCGACCTGACCATCCAGGCAAATTTCTGACACCAGATGGACATGCGTCTGTTGAGAAATCTGCGACAGGGCCCGCTTCGGGCCCTGTGCGTCTTTTTGGCCCTGATCGGACCCGTTCCGGCGTTGTCACAGCAACTTGGGCTGCCCGACGCGGCCATCCTCACGATCTCGAGCGACCGCCTTTTTGCCGGTTCGGCCTTCGGCCGGCGTGTCATCGATGAAATCGAATCCGAAGGGGCGGAACTGGCCGCCGAGAACGAGCGCATCGTGGCGGACCTCAGCCGGGAAGAGAAGGAACTGACCGAACAACGCGCGGAAATGACGCCCGAGGAGTTCCGCGAACTGGCCGATGCGTTCGACCGCAAGGTGCAAAGCCACCGTGAAGGGCAACGGGCCAAGCTGGAAGCCCTCGGTGCGCGCGGCGACGAGGCGCGTGGCGTGTTTCTCCGGTTGGCGAGGCCGATACTAGTCGACCTTTTGCGCGAATCCGGCGCCGGCGTCATCCTGGAGCGGTCGAGCGTGTTTCTCAGTTCGGACGCCACCGACATTACCGACATCGCCATTGCCCGCATCGACGCCGAAATAGGCGACGGCAAGGACCTGGAATAGCAGGACGGCAAACAGGCAAGCTTGCCCTTCCGTGGCGGGATTGTTAACCACTCAGAAAACACCATCCAGAACAGGAAAACCGCACGATGACCACGGAAACCAAGAGTGCCGACATTCAGCTGATTCAGCGGATCCTGCCGCACCGGTATCCGTTTCTGCTGGTCGACAAGGTGATCGAGATCAACGGCTACCACTCGGCCATCGGTATCAAGAACGTGACCATGAACGAGCCTCATTTTCAGGGCCACTTCCCTGGCACCCCGATCATGCCGGGCGTGACCATCATCGAGGCGATGGCGCAGACCGCCGGTGTGATGCTGGGGGTCGGGTTCGACGTGGTGGACACCGACCTGCTGATCTATTTCATGAACATCGACAAGTGCAAGTTCCGCCGAAAGGTGGTGCCCGGAGACGTGATGGAAATGCATATCGAAACGCTGCGCGGCAAGCCCGGCGGCAAGATCTTCAAGTTCAACGGCCGCGCGACCGTCGACGGGGAAGTCGCGGCCGAGGCCGAGTTCTCGGCGATGGTGGACTGGACACCGGAAAGCTGATCATGACGCAGATACATCCGAGTGCGATCATCGAAGACGGCGCGCAGATCGGGCAGGGCTGCGTGATCGGCCCGTTTTGCCATGTGGGATCCAGTGTTTCTTTGGGCGACAGGGTCGTGCTGAAATCGCATGTGGTCGTCACCGGAGAAACGACGATCGGTGAAGACAGCATTGTATTCAATTTTTCAGTGATCGGAGAAATTCCGCAGGATCTGAAATTCAAGGGCGAAAACACCCGGCTGGAAATCGGCAAGCGCAACCGCATACGCGAACACGTGACCGTCAATGCAGGGACCGAAGGCGGTGGCGGCGTCACCCGGATCGGCGATGACTGCCTGCTGATGGCGGGTGCGCATGTGGCCCATGACGTGCAGATCGGCAACCGGGTTATCATGGTGAACCATGCCGGTGCCGCAGGTCATTGCATCATCGAAGATGACGTGATCGTGGGTGGTCTGTCAGGCTTGCATCAATGGGTGCGCGTCGGGCGCGGAGCCATCATCGGCGCGTTGACCATGGTTGCCAACGACGTGATACCTTACGGGCTGGTGCAGGCGTCGCGCGGCGAATTGGACGGGTTGAACCTGGTGGGCCTCAAACGGCGGGGCGTATCGCGCGCCGACATCGCCGCATTGCGCGCGGCGTTCCGGGAGCTGTCCGAAGGCGAGGGGACCTTCATGGAGCGGGCCAGGCGCCTGGGCGAGGATAACGACAGCGAATATGTGCAGCGGATCGTCGATTTCGTTACTGGCGAGACGGACCGGTCCTTCTTGACGCCGAGGAAGTGATGCCATGCTGGCTCTGATCGCCGGAACCGGGGCATTGCCGGACGAACTCGTGGCGCGTTTGCCCGAACGCCCGCTGATCTGCGCGATGGAGGGATTCGAGCCGGACCGCCTGAAAGTGGACCGCGCCTTCCCGCTGGAACAACTCGGCAGTTTCATCGCCGACATCAAGTCGCGCGGAGTGGTCGAGGTCTGCATGGCGGGGGCGGTGCGCCGCCCGGTGATCGATCCAAACCGGATCGACGCGGAAACCCTTCCTCTGGTCCCGATCCTGAAGCGCGCGGTCATGTCCGGCGATGACGGAGCGCTGCGCGCGGTGATCGGCATATTCGAGGAAGCCGGGCTGACCGTCCGTGCCGCGCACGAGCTGGCCCCGGACATTCTGCCGCCGCTCGGCTGCTTGACGGACGCGCAACCCACCGAGGCGGATCTGGCGGATGCGCATCGCGGAGCGGGCATCCTGCGCGCGATGAGCGCGGCTGACGTCGGGCAAGCCTGCGTGGTGCTGCGCGGCCAGGCGCTGGCGATCGAAGGGGTCTTCGGAACGGCATGGATGCTGGAGTCGCTGACCCAACGGCCCGATGCCGGAGGCGGCGTCCTGTTCAAGGCGCCGAAGCCGGACCAGGACCGCCGTGCGGACTTGCCCACGATCGGGCCAAATACAGTGACTGCCGCCGTGGCGGCGGGGCTTTCCGGGATCGTGATAGAAAAGGGCGGTGTCATCGTGCTCGAACGCGACCGGGTGGTGGATGAATGCAATCGTCTCGGACTGTTCCTTCTTGTGCGGGAGCGCGCGGCCTGATGCGGGTGTTCCTTGTGGCCGGAGAACCTTCGGGCGACCGGCTGGGCGGGGCGCTGATGGAAGGGTTGAAGACCCTCGCGCCGGATGTCCGGTTCGACGGTGTCGGTGGGCCGCTGATGCAGGCGCAGGGGCTGGTCAGCCGGTTTCCCATGTCCGAGCTGACCGTCATGGGACTGATCGAAGTCCTGCCCAAGTATTTCCACCTCAAACGCCGCATCGCTGAGACGGCGCAGGCTGTTCTCGAAACCAGACCGGATGTTCTGATCACCATAGACAGCCCGGATTTTAGCCTGCGCGTGGCGAAGCTGGTCAAGGCGGCCAGTGGCATCCGCACGGTGCATTACGTGGCGCCCAGCGTCTGGGCCTGGCGTCCGGGTCGGGCCGACAAGATGGCGAAGGTCATCGACCATGTTCTGGCGCTTCTTCCTTTCGAGCCGCCCTACATGGAACGCGCCGGGATGGAATGCGATTTCGTCGGGCACCCGGTCGTCAACGAACCCCTAGCGAGCGTCGAGGAAAAGTCGCGCTTTCGCAGCGAGTTCGGGCTTGGGGATGCGCCGCTCTTGCTGGCCTTGCCCGGATCGCGGCGTGGCGAGGTCGAGCGGTTGGCCCCGGTATTCGGCGAGGCGCTCAGGATGCATCTGTCGCGGCATCCGGAAATGCGGGTGGTGGTGCCTGCCGTCGCTCATATCGCGGATCAGGTGGCGGAGCAGGTCCGCAATTGGCCGGGCGATCCGGTCGTCGTAGACCCGCGCGGTGTCGAACCTACTCTTGCAGCGGCGCACAAACGCGCCGCCTTCGGGGCGGCCGATCTGGCGCTGGCCGCCTCGGGAACGGTGTCATTGGAACTCGCCGCACAGGCAACGCCGATGGTGATTTCCTACAAGCTGAACTGGCTCACCCAGAAGATGGCCGAACGGTTGGTCAAGCTGGATACGGTGACGCTGGTCAATCTGGTCAGCGACACGCGAGCAGTGCCGGAATGCCTGGGGCCGGAATGCGTGCCGGACAAGATCGCGGCCCGGCTGGCCGAGGTGCAGGCAAATCCCGAGACTCAGACCGAGGCCATGCGCGTGACGATGGAGCGGTTGGGGCGAGGCGGTGAATCCCCCGGTTTGCGGGCTGCCCAAGCGGTGTTGGACCGTATGCCGGGCAGAAATGCTTGATCATCTTCTTTTCTTGTTTTCCGCGGGTACTGCCCAGGTTCTGACCAACCTCGACAATATGGCGGCATTGGCCGTAACGATGCTGGTCGTTGGGCGCGCAAAGGCAGTCGGTGGGTTTGCACTGGCACAACTCTTGGTGATTTCGGCGTCGCTTGCGGCGGCTGCCGAAATCAGTGGCGCAATACCCTCATGGACCGGGTACTTGGGTGTAATCCCGTTGACCTTGGGGGCTTGGGGAATCTGGCGGCAGTTTGCCCGGCAGCCGGAGTCCATGCCTGCGCCCACGTCAAAGGGTTCGGTATTCGTGATCGCGGCCATGTTCCTTGGTATGTCGGTGGACAGTTTTGCGGTCATGGCGCCGCTGCTGGCGGATTCGACGCCAAGTTACCGATTTGCCGGTTTTCTGGGGGCATCCCTAGCCGCCGCAGGATTGGCGGCGCTGGCCATGTTGGGTGCGCAGGCTTCTTTCCTTGCCGGGAAATGGGCGGGACGACTGGAAAAGTTGGGCCCGTTCGTCATGGTCTTTGCCGGGCTCTACATCCTCAGCAATTCGGGTACCGACGCTATTCAGTAGCCGCGCCAGATCCAGCCGCCGCCGAAGATGCGGCTGCCGCCGGTTTCGTAGAATACGCAAGCCTGTCCCGGCGAAACCCCTTCTTCCGGTGTCAGCAACTCGACTTCGGCCGTGGTGTCCGACAGGGGGCGGACAACTGCTTCGCGCGGCGGGCGGGTCGAACGGACCTTGACAGAAAGGTGCCATTCCGGCCGGCTTGTGAACGGTTCGTCACCAAGCCAGTTGATCTCGCGCACGGGCACGGTGCGGGTGGCCAGCATCTCCTTGGGGCCGACCACGACCTGCTGGCGGTCAACGTCCAGCTTGACCACGTAGAGCGGTTCGCTGAGACCGCCTATGCCCAGGCCCCGGCGCTGGCCGATCGTGTAGTGGATCACGCCGTCATGCGCGCCCAGAACACGGCCATCCGCATGAACGATCTCGCCCGGCTCCGCAGCGCCGGGGCGCAGTTTCTCGATCACGCTGGCATAATTGCCATTTGGTACAAAGCAGATGTCCTGACTGTCCGGCTTGTCCGCCACGGCAAGCCCGTATTGCGCCGCCAACACGCGGGTCGCGCCCTTCGAAGGCAGGTGGCCCAGCGGAAAACGCAGGTAGTCCAGTTGCTCTGGCGTGGTCGAAAACAGGAAATAGGACTGGTCGCGGTTGGCGTCTTCGGCGCAGTGCAACTCTGGCCCGTTCGGCCCCAGCTTGCGCTGGATGTAATGTCCGGTCGCCATGCAGTCCGCCTCGAGATCCTTGGCGGTCCCCAGCAGGTCCTTGAACTTGACCCGCTCGTTGCAGCGGATGCAGGGAACCGGTGTGGCGCCGGCCAGATAGCTGTCGGCGAACTCGTCGATCACCGCGTCCTTGAAGATGTTCTCGTAGTCCAGGACATAGTGGGGAAAGCCCCGCTCTTCGGCCACGCGACGCGCGTCATGGATATCGATCCCGGCGCAGCAGGCGCCCTTCTTGGCCAATGCCGCGCCGTGGTCGTAAAGCTGCAGGGTGACGCCCACCACGTCGTAACCCTGATCGGCCAGGTAGGCGGCGACGACGGAACTGTCCACGCCGCCGGACATGGCGACGACCACCCGCGTTTCCGAGGGCGGTTTGGCGAAGCCGAGCGAGTTCAGCGGTGTCTCGGTATCGAGGGCCATTTGTGCGGATCCTGTCCGGGTTAACGAAGACCGGCAGAATATAGGAAAATCCTAGACACTCTCAAGGGGCGGTTTCACCCCGCCTTAAGATGCGGGCGACCAGCGTGCAGAAGCGTAAAATGAGGAGCGGGAGATGTATTTGCACAAGGTTGATGGCCCGCGGTCGGTCACACTTCCGGACGGTTCCATCCTGTCGCGCGCAGATCTGCCCCCTGAAGGTACACAACGGTGGGTTGCGTCCAGAAAGGCGGCTGTGGTCAAGGGAGTGCTTTACGGATTGCTGACGTTGTCCGAAGCCAAGCAAAGGTATGGCCTCAGCGATGAAGAGTTCAACGCCTGGGCATCGGCCGTTGTCGATCACGGAGAAAACGCGCTGAAGGTGACGTGGTTGAAAAAATATCGACAACCTTAAGTTGATGGGAAATAACTCAATTATCGGTAACGTCAGGTTAACCATTCTTGGTCAGGCTCGATACGAAACCGGAACATTGCAAAGTGGAGACTTGAGATGCGCATACTTCTTGTCGAGGATGATCCGACCACGTCAAAAAGCATCGAGTTGATGCTGACCCATGCCAACCTGAACGTCTATGCGACCGATCTGGGCGAAGAGGGGATCGACCTGGCCAAGCTGTACGACTATGACCTGATCCTGCTGGATTTGAACTTGCCGGACATGACCGGGCATGAGGTGCTGCGGCAATTGCGGATCGCGAAGATCGAAACGCCGATTCTGATCCTTTCCGGAGCGGATGACACCGAAAGCAAGATCAAGGGGTTCGGATACGGCGCGGACGACTATCTGACCAAGCCATTCCACCGCGAGGAACTGGTTGCGCGCATTCACGCCATCGTGCGCCGTTCAAAGGGGCATTCCCAGTCGATCATCCGGACCGGGCGCATCGCGGTCAACCTGGATGCAAAAACGGTCGAGGCCGACGGTCAGCCGGTGCATCTGACCGGCAAGGAATACCAGATGCTGGAGCTGCTGAGCCTGCGCAAGGGAACCACGCTGACCAAGGAAATGTTTCTGAATCATCTCTATGGCGGCATGGATGAACCGGAACTCAAGATCATCGACGTATTCATCTGCAAGCTGCGCAAAAAGCTGAGCAACGCGACGGGCGGCGAGAACTATGTCGAGACGGTCTGGGGCCGCGGCTATGTTCTTCGCGAGCCGCAGCCAACCACGGCGAATGAACCCCGAATGGCCATCGGAGCCTGACCCTATCGACGAAGGCCGCCACGGGTCCGGGGCGGCACTGCCACTCACGGCAAGGGAACATCTGGACCTGCACATGGCCTCGCCCTATCACTGGTGTTCAAGATCGAGCGACAGGGCGGGGCCATGAACGACACCATTCCGGCGGACAAACTGACCGAAGCCCAGGCACGGGAGGAACTGGCCCGGTTGGCAGAGGAGATTCTGCGGGCCAACGAACTCTATCACACCGCCGACGCGCCCGAGATTTCAGACGCCGAATACGACGCGCTCAAGCGCCGCAATGCCGAGATCGAAGCGCGTTTTCCGCATCTGAAACGCAGCGACAGCCCCTCGGAGCAGGTCGGTGCCCGCCCGGGCGAAGGGTTCGCCAAGGTCACCCATGTGGTCCGCATGATGTCACTGGGCAATGCCTTCGACGAAGAGGATGTGGCGGATTTCGACAGGTCGGTGCGCAAGTACCTCGGGCTCGATTCTATGGTGCCATTGGCTTATTCGGCCGAGCCCAAGATCGACGGGCTGTCCTTGTCCCTGCGCTATGAAAACGGAGTTCTGGTTCAGGCCGCAACCCGCGGCGACGGCGAGGTGGGCGAGAACGTCACCGCCAATGCCCGCACCCTTTCGGACATCCCGGATCGGATCGATGGTGCGCCGAACGTGCTGGAAGTGCGCGGTGAGGTCTATATGTCCCACGCGGATTTCGAGGCGCTGAACAAACGGCAGGCCGAGACGGGTGGAAAGCTGTTCGCGAATCCCCGCAACGCGGCCGCCGGATCCTTGCGCCAGCTTGACGCGGAGATCACCCGCTCTCGCCCGCTGCGCTTTTATGCATATTCCTGGGGCGAGGTCTCGGAGCCGCTCGGTAAATCCCAGATCGAAGCTATCGACCGCCTGCGTGGTTTAGGTTTTCAGACCAACCCCCTGACGCGGCTTTGCAATACCCTGAACGAAATGATGGCGCATTACCGCGAGATCGAAGCACAGCGGGCCACTCTCGGCTATGATATCGACGGTGTCGTCTACAAGGTCAACGACTTGTCGCTGCAGGCGCGGCTTGGGTTCCGCTCGACCACGCCCCGCTGGGCGATCGCGCACAAGTTCCCGGCCGAACTGGCCTGGACCCGGCTGGAAGCCATCGACATTCAGGTCGGCCGCACCGGCGCGCTCAGCCCGGTCGCGCGGCTGTCGCCCGTGACGGTAGGCGGTGTCGTGGTGTCCAACGCTACCCTGCACAACGAGGATTACATCGCGGGGCGGGATGCCAAGGGCGGCGCGATCCGTGGCGGCAAGGACATCCGTGTCGGCGACTGGGTCCAGGTCTATCGCGCCGGAGACGTCATCCCCAAAGTCGCGGATGTGGACCTGTCGAAACGTCCCGCTGACGCCGAACCCTATGTCTTTCCGATACAGTGCCCCGAATGCGGCAGCGACGCGATCCGCGAAGAGGGTGATGCGGTTCGGCGCTGCGCCGGCGGCGTGATCTGTCCGGCGCAGGCGGTCGAGAAACTCAAGCATTTCGTGTCGCGAAAAGCCTTCGATATCGAGGGGCTGGGCGCCAAGCAGATCGAGATGTTCTACGACGACCCGGACCTGCCGGTGAAGACGCCGGCGGATATCTTCACACTGCAGGAACGGGACGCGGCCAACCTGACGAAGCTCGCGAACCGCAAGGGCTGGGGTCCGCAGAGCGCCGCCAACCTGTGGGCCGCTATTGATGAAAAGCGCACGATCCCACTAGGGCGGTTGTTGTTTGCCTTGGGAATCCGACACGTCGGCGAGGCGGCCTCGAACCTTATCGCCAATCACTACGGCACCTGGGAGGAGTTCGAGCGCAGCATAACCGCGGCGGCCGGATGCGAAGGGCCGGAATGGGAAACGCTGCTGAGCATCGACGGCGTGGGCGAGGTCATGGCGCGCGCCTTGGTTTCGGCATTCGCGCAGGAGGCCGAGCGCCAGAGCATCGATGCGCTTGTGGCGCAGTTGAAAGTCGAGGAGGCCAGGCGGCCGGATACGACGGGCAGCCCGGTCGCCGGCAAGACCATCGTGTTCACCGGTTCCCTGGAAAAGATGACGCGCGCCGAAGCCAAGGCGCGGGCCGAGGCTTTGGGGGCCAAGGTGTCGGGGTCCGTCAGCAAGAACACCGATCTGGTCGTGGCTGGTCCCGGCGCAGGTTCCAAGGCCAAGAAGGCGGCTGAGCTGGGCGTCGAGACCATGGACGAAGATGGCTGGCTGCAGCTGATCGGACAGGCATGAAGGGCAGGCCAGAACAGCTTTTCCCGCTATTTGCCGGGCTCGAAACGCTTGAGGGTGTGGGACCCAAGACGGCTCAACTGCTGGGGCAGCTCGAGATCGAAACGCCGCGCGACGTTTTGTTCTCGCTCCCGTACGCAGTGGTGGACCGGCGGCGGCGCGACACCATCAAGGGCGCTGAAATCCCGTCTACGCTGACGGTCGAAGTGACCGTGGGCGCGCACCGCCCGCCGCGTACCAAGGGCGGCGCCTACCGTGTTCATGTCGAGGATTCGCAGGCCGATTTCCAACTGGTCTTTTTTCACGCCCGTGGCGACTACCTGAAAAAGGTATTGCCGCAAGGTGCCCGGAGCGTGGTCTCTGGCAAGCTGGAACTGTTCGACGGCATGGCCCAGATGGTGCATCCGGATCACATGCTGCCGGTCGAGGAGGCCGTTGACATCCCGGAGTTCGAGCCGGTCTATCACCTGACTCAGGGCGTGACGCAAAAAACGGCCTACAAGGCGGCGCAAAGTGCGCTTGCACGCGCGCCCGGGCTGGCGGAGTGGATAGATCCGGCACTTGTGGCGCGCGAAGGCTGGACCGACTGGCGCTCGGCGATCCAAACGGCGCACTCGCCGCGGGGGCTTGATGACGTGGCTTTTTCGGCACCGGCCCGGGCTCGGCTGGCCTATGACGAATTATTCGCACACCAACTGACGTTGGCAATCGCACGACAGCGCGAACGCAGGGCGCGCGGCATCGTCAGCGTCGGAACCGGGGCGTTGCAGTCCCGTGTTTTGGCCAACCTGCCATACCGACCAACTGCAGCGCAGGTCCGGGCGATCGAGGAAATCGCGGCCGACATGGCGTCGGAGGCGCGGATGAACCGGCTGCTGCAGGGCGACGTTGGTGCTGGCAAGACGCTTGTGGCTTTCATGGCGCTTTTGGTCGCGGTCGAAGCGGGCGGGCAGGGGGTGATGATGGCGCCCACGGAAATCCTTGCCCGCCAGCATCTCGAAGGGCTGCGGCCGCTGGCCGAGGAGGCGGGCGTCGTTCTAGAATTGCTGACCGGTCGGGACAAGGGCGCAGAACGCAAGGCGAAACTCGCCGCATTGAAGCGCGGCGACATTCACATTCTGGTCGGTACGCACGCCGTGTTTCAAAGCGACGTGGAATTCCGCGAACTGCGCCTTGCCGTCGTCGACGAACAGCACCGCTTTGGCGTTCGCCAGCGGATGGAACTGGCTGAGAAGGGTGTCGCTGCGGATGTTCTGGTGATGACGGCCACGCCGATCCCACGCAGCCTGGCGCTGGCGCAATATGGCGACATGGACGTGTCGGTGCTGGATGAGAAGCCGCCGGGGCGCAAGCCGATCAAGACGGCAATCGTCAGCACGCAGCGCATGGACGAGGTCGTGGCGCATCTGCGGCGTGCGATCGAAGAAGGGCGCCAGTGCTATTGGGTCTGCCCGCTGGTCGACGAATCCGAGGTTTCCGACCTGACCGCCGCCGAAGAAAGGTTCAAGCATTTGCGGGCGGTCCTCGGCGAAGGTGTCGTCGGCCTTGTCCACGGTCAGATGCCGCCCGCCGAGAAGGATGCGGCGATGGCCGCTTTCCAGTCCGGTGAGACACAGGTTCTGGTCGCCACCACGGTTATCGAGGTTGGTGTCAATGTCCCCAACGCCACGATCATGGTGATCGAGCGGGCCGAGATCTTTGGTCTGGCGCAGTTGCACCAGTTGCGCGGCCGGGTGGGGCGGGGCGATGCCGATTCGACTTGCCTGCTGATGTATCAGCCGCCGCTCAGCGAAGGTGGGCGGAGGCGGCTTGAAGTTCTGCGCGAAACCGAAGACGGATTCCGTATTGCCGAAACCGACCTTGAAATGCGGGGCGCAGGCGACCTGATCGGGACCGCGCAGTCGGGGCTGCCTAAATTCCGCATTGCCGATCTTGAGCGCCAGGCCGGGTTGATGGCCGTGGCCCAGACCGACGCGCGGTCCCTGCTTGCCTCGGATCCCAAGCTGGCCTCGGAACGGGGAAGGGCTGCCCGCGTACTGTTGTGGCTGATGAAGCAGGATCAGGCGATCCGTTTGATTTCAGTAGGTTAAGGTGTCGGAACGCAAAAAGTTCACAAATGTTCTTAAAAAGTTCTTTACAGATGCGGCGAGAAATGAGAACAAAAGGTCAACAAAGGCTTAATTCCTGACCGGAGGTGAGACCATGCTGACCCAGATCAAGACCGCGCTTGTTCGTTCGCAGAAGACGTTGCTGCAGGATACGGTGGGCGCCGCATCGCTGGTGGTCATGCTGATGGTCGCTCTCCATCTGCCCACAGTGTTCTGAGCCATTCTGCCTGCGGTCTCGCGCCGGCCTGCCAGCATCGCCTGTCCCATCTGATGCAAGGGTGACCTGCCTTTCCCAAGACCCTTGAGGGGCCCTGCCTCGGCCCCGCCTGGCCAACCGGATCCCTCGCGAGACCCGCGCAAACTGCCGCCGCTCTCTCCGCCCGGGAGGAGCGGCGGTTTTTTCACAACTGACCGGTCTTGAAAATGTCGAGCAATGCCGACAGGACCGAATTCGCCGCGACCGACGCCAGGATCATACCCATGACCCGGCTGATGATGGCCGAGCCGGCATGGCCAATGAGACGTATGATCGGATCGGCGAGCAACATCATGACGAAAGCGGTGGCGATGACGGCCAGCATGACGATTGCGGTGATGCTTTGGTGCGCAATACTGAAATGGTCGTTGTCGGTCAGCAGGACGACCGCGAGCATCGCTCCGGGCGACGCGAGGGACGGCACGGCCAGCGGAAAGATCGCCGGATTTGGCTTGTCCGCGTCCTGGGCCGTTTCCTCCTCAGTCTGGCGCCGGTCCGATTCCGGTTTGCTCTCGCCAAAGATCATGGTGAGCGCGAACAGGAAAAGGATGATTCCGCCTGCTACCTGGAAGGAATTAAGGCCGATATCCAGCGCGTCGATGAGCAACTGGCCCAGGACCAGAAAGAACATCAGTACACCGGCACTTACCAGCGCGGCCTGAAAAGCGGTGCGGCGACGTGCCGAGGCATCCATTGTCGCAGTTACGGCAATGAAAACCGGAACGGTTCCGATCGGATCAATCACGACCCACAGGGTGACAAAGGCTTCCAACAGATCGGCCAAATCGGGCTCCCAGACTTTGTTGCGAGCCTAAGCTGAATGACCGAAAAAAGCCATGTTCAGGCGCAGTTGGCCTGTTCCGCCTGTTCCATGGCTTCGGCGGTCGCTTCGAGCGACAGCAGGATCGAGGCATGGCGATTCTTGTAGTCACGGGCCGGCATCAGCACTTCGAGCCCGTCGAAAGGCGCATCCGGGGCGGGTCCGCCCTGTTTCAGCATCGACTTGAGTTGGTCGCGGGCGGTTTCCACCTGTTGCAGGGTGGCGCCGACGACCGCGCTGCCCACCACCGAAGCCGAGGCCTGGCCGAGCGCACAGGCCTTGACGTCCTGCCCGAACTCGGAAATCCGGCCGTCCTGAATTTTGACATCGACGGTCACTGTCGAACCGCAGAGAGGCGAGCGTTTCTTGACCGTGGCGTCCGGGTTTTCCAGCCGGTCGAGATGCGGGATATCAGCCGCAAGTGCGAGGATACGGCTGGAATATAGCTTGATCAGATCGGTCTCGCCGGACATGGGTTTCCCTCGTTGGCTGTTCCCCATACATAATGGCCGTGTTTCGGGATGCAAAAGGTTTTTGCCCATGTCATTCGACCCTTCTTCATTGAAATTCAACGAGGCCGGGTTGATCCCGGCCATCGCTCAGGACGAGAACTCGGGCGAGGTTCTGATGATGGCCTGGATGAACGCCGATGCGGTGGAGCAAACACTTCGGACGCGCAGGGTCACGTATTGGTCCCGTTCGCGCCAATCCTTCTGGGTCAAGGGCGAAAGCTCGGGGCATGTTCAGGAACTGGTGGATTTCCGCGTCGATTGCGACCGCGACTGCCTGCTGTTGGTGGTGCGGCAGACGGGGCCTGCCTGTCATACGAACCGACGGAGTTGCTTTTACACCGGAGTTCGCGAAGGTGAGGAAGTTGAATTGATGGCGCCGTTGCCATGAATGGCCCGTGCCGGGCCATGCCTTCGGCGAGAGTATTTTTGAAAAGATGAAGGAAAGGGCGTCAGAGAGCGACCAAGGCTCGGACGTCTTGCGGACTTGCGCCTTCTTCCCGGTACTTCGCGATGGCGCGGGCATCGTCGCGCTTGGCGAGGCGCTTGCCGCGCTCGTCGCGGATCAGGCGGTGGTGATGGTAGATCGGCGTGTGCAGGTTCAGCAATGCCTGCAGCAGCACGTGGATCGCGGTGGCGTCGAACAGGTCTTCGCCACGGATGACATGAGTGATGCCTTGGTCGGCGTCGTCCACCACGACGGAAAGGTGGTAGGAGCTGTGCATGTGCCGGCGCACGAGAACGAAGTCCCCAACGGATTCGATCAGTGCCTCGGGGGCCGGGACATGCGTACCCGTATGGGTTGGACCGGTTTCGACAAAGCGCAGGGACGGGGCCGCAGCAAGCGCCTTGCGGATGTCGAGCCGGAGCACGTCGTCAGGGCCAGCATCGGATAACGGCCGTTCAAGACACGTACCCGGGTAGATGCGACCATCAGGGCCGAATTGCGGCACACCCTCCTGCGGGGCACCGGCCGCGGCTTCGATGTCGGCGCGGTTGCACTTGCACGGGTAGACCAGGTTCAGGCGGATGAGCAGTTCCAAAGCCTGCCGGTACCGGGGCAGACGGTCCGATTGCCGCATGACGGGCGTGGGCCATTCGAGGCCCAGCCAATGCAGATCGTCATGAATCTGGGCCTCCCAGTGCGGGCGGGCGCGGCTCTGGTCGATATCCTCGATGCGGAGCAGGAATGTCCCGCCTGCCGTCCGCGCCATGTCATGGGCCAGCATCGCGGAATAAGCGTGGCCAAGGTGCAGAGGACCGGTTGGGGAAGGAGCGAATCTCGTGATGAAGGTCACGCTTTTTCAACAACATATACGTCAGACTTCAGGTCCATTCCCGGCAGGTGCGGACCGTGTTCGCGGAATAGCAGGCGCGCGGCACCTATGTCCAGCCAATCGCTGAGGCGCACGGTGTAGGCGGGATCCGCCAGGGCATGGTCGTTGAAGGAGAAGGCCAGCAAACCGCCTTTGGGCAGGGCCTTCATCAACAGATCGAAGGTCGACGGCGGCGCTGCTCCGACGCCGATGACGCCGATGGCTGTTATGGCCTTGTAGGCGCCCTGCGACAGGGGGGCGGGATCGGTGATTTCGAAGGTGGAGAGGTTGCGGTACACCCCTTTGGCACGAGCCCCCTCAAGCATCTTGGGCGTGGGATCGATGCCGTCGATGACCTTGTAGCCCACCCGGGACAGCGCCACGCCGGAAAGTCCCGTGCCGCAACCGAAATCCAGGACCGGGGTCTGCGGCTCGGGCAGTTGGGACCAAAGCGCATCTGCCACGCGGCCGGGGGTGGCATAACCGTGTTCAGTGACCTCTTCGTCATAAGAGGCGGCCCATTTCTCATAGTGGGTGCGGGTCGCCTGCGGCGAGTCAAGATTGTAGGTGTCTTTCAGGAACTTGTCGCTCATGCCCGTATGTTAGGCGCAGCACGCGATTTCCGTCCAGTCAGGAATGCGAGAGCCACTCGGTCCAGGCCGCCTTTGCCCGATCGGTGTAGGCCTTGTATCGGTCCTTCCGGCCGCGGCGCCCCCCCTTCAGTCCATCGACGGGGCGGAACAGGCCGAAATTGACGTTCATCGGCTGAAAGGTCTTGGCCTCGGCCCCGCCCGTGATGTGGTGGATCAGCGCGCCCATGGCGCTGTCCTGCGGAACCTCGGGCAGCGATCTGCCCTGCATCTCGGCGGCGGCCATGCGGCCGGCCAGCAAACCCATCGCGGCGCTTTCGACATAGCCTTCGACGCCGGTGATCTGCCCGGCAAAGCGGATATTCGGACGCGATTTCAGCCGCATCCGGCTGTCGAGCAGCGTAGGCGAGTTGATGAAGGTGTTGCGGTGGATGCCGCCCAGGCGCGCAAAACTGGCGTTTTCCAGGCCGGGGATCATGCGGAACACCTCGGTCTGCGCCCCATATTTCATCTTGGTCTGGAAGCCCACGATGTTGAACAGGGTGCCCAGCGCATTGTCACGGCGCAACTGCACCACTGCGAACGGCTTGACCGCCGGTTGATGCGGGTTGGTCAGGCCGACCGGTTTCATCGGCCCGTGTCGCAGGGTTTCGCGCCCGCGTTCGGCCATCACCTCGATCGGCAGGCAGCCGTCGAAATAGCCGGCCGTTTCGCCTTCGTGGAACTCGGTCTTGTCGGCGGCCAGAAGCGCGTCGATGAAGGCTTCGTACTGATCGCGGTCCATCGGGCAGTTGAGGTAGGCGGTGCGCTCTTCCTCGGTCTCGCCCTTGTCGTAACGCGACTGCATCCAGGCCCGCGACATGTCGATGCTTTCGGCATAGACGATCGGCGCTATGGCATCGAAAAAGGCCAGTGCGTCGGCCCCGGTCTCTTTCCGGATCGCTTCGCCCAAGGCAGGCGAGGTCAGCGGCCCGGTTGCAAAGATCCATTGGCCGTCGGCAGGCAGGTCCGTGACTTCCTCGCCGGTGACGGAGACCCGCGGATGCGCGCGGAGCTTGGCGGTGACGGTTTCGGCGAATGGGTCGCGGTCAACGGCCAGCGCGCCACCCGCGGGTAGGCGATGGGCGTCCGCGGTCGTCATGATCAGCCCGTTCGCCGCGCGCATCTCCCAATGCAGGAGGCCGACCGCATTCTGCTCGTCGTCATCCGAGCGGAAGGAGTTGGAACACACCATCTCGGCCAGGTTTCCGGTCTGGTGCGCGAAGGTGCCGACTTTGGGCCGCATCTCGTGAATCACCACGTCGATACCTGCCTCGGCGGCCTGCCATGCGGCTTCGGACCCGGCCATGCCGCCGCCCACGATATGCAATCTTTCGGTCATGGGCAGCCACATAGGGCAGGGAGCGGTGCTGTGCAACGCCCTGCGGCCAATGCGGAGCATACGCCAAAAGGCGGGCAGACAGACGGCATCGTTGCTTTCTGGGAACTTGGGGTCGCCGCTGCGGGAATGTCAGTGCCGGTGAGAGAAACCAGCAGGAGGGACCTTCCGCCCACGGCGACCCAAAAGTGTGGATAAGGCTATGCCTTGACAAACCTTTGTCACAGTATTGCCGTTTTGAAAAGCCCCAAATCGAGAACAATCACGACCTGTTGTTGAAACAATTAACCTATTGGCTCCAATTCGGGTCTCTTTTTTCGATAAATGCCGAGATACCTTCTTCGGTCTCGCGGTAGAGCATATTCTCGACCATTACGTCTCCGGTATAGGCATAAGCCTGCTCGAGCGGCATCTGGAGTTGCTGGTAGAATGCTTGCTTCCCGATCTTCACCACCGACCCTAGTTTTGCGGCCAAGGTCTCGGCCAGGGATCGGGTTTCCTGTTCCAGCGCCTCGGGCGGCACGGCGCGATTCACCAGACCCAGTTCCACCGCACGGTTGGCTTCGATGAACTGGCCTGTGGTGAGCATCTCGAAGGCTTGCTTGCGGGGAATGTTGCGGCTGAGCGCGACCATGGGCGTCGAGCAGAAAAGGCCGATGTTGACGCCATTGACGCCGAACCGCGTGCCTTCGGCGGCCACAGCCAGGTCACAGGTGGCCACCAACTGGCATCCTGCGGCTGTGGCGATGCCATGAACCTGCGCGATGACGGGTTGCGGCAGCGACTGGACAGACATCATCATTCGGGCGCAGCGGTCGAACAGGTTCTTGAAATAGGCGCGGCCTCCATCTTCGGCCTGCCGGCCCGCCGTCATCTGTTTTAGGTCATGCCCGGCGCAGAACGCCTTGCCGGCGCCAGACAGGATCACCGCGCGGATGGACCGGTCCTCGCGCAGCGCATCCAGTTCGGCCTGCAGCGCCGCCAGCATCTCGTCGCTGAGCGCGTTCAGCCTGTCGGGCGCGTTCATTCGCAAATGCGTCACCGCACCAGTGTCGCTACGTTCCAGAATTGCCATCTTGCCCTCTCTGCATGAGTCAGGGCAACTCTAAGGCCGACAGCCGGGGAGTGGAAGAATGTCGTTGGCAATGTGCAAGGAAGAATTGGCGGAATATCTTGCGGTCGTTTTTCCGCAGGTCAAAGAGGACTTTGCCATCGACGATCTGACCGAGGACTCCGTGACCATGCGCCTGCTGACTGCGGATCGGCACCTGCGGCCGGGCGGCACCGTTTCGGGCCCGTCCATGTTCGCTCTGGCGGATGTCTGTGTCTACGCAATGGTGCTTGCGCGGCTGGGGCGCATGGCGCTGGCCGTGACCACAAGCTGTTCCATGGATTTCATGCGGAAACCCGAAGGGCAGGCGCAGATGATCGCCAAGTGCCGGTTGCTCAAGCTGGGCCGGACGCTCGCGGTGGGGGACATCCTGATGTACTCGGAAGGTTCGGACAAGCCGGTCGCGCGCGCCACCATGACCTATTCCGTACCGCCCGCCGGGTCGGCTGCGTCGGTGGCGGGGTAAAAAAGGCCGGGGACGGGCCCCGGCCAGGATGAGGTCCCGCGGACGGGACTGGGGATGCATCAGAACTGCCAGAACCGGCGGTTCATTTCCTGGTGCGCTGCCATTCGGGTCAGGCCCACGTCCTTGAGCAGCCTGTCGTCCAGGCGGCCGAGATTGACGCGGGTTCGGCGGCGTTGTTCCCACTTGGTCACGACCGCGGCAAAGCGTACGGCCAGTGATGCGATCAGCGGCAGCCGGGGGCTGGCGGTCAGCAGCGTCAGGGCGGGGCTTTGCGTTGCGCGTGTCATGGGCGGTTTCCTTTCCGAATTGTATTGACACAAATGTAATCAACTTGATACTCAGTAGTGGTACATTCCGAATTGTGTCGAAATCAAAGGAAAGATTGTAGTGAGTACAATTTGGCCAGAACGGTTGCCGCAATCCAAGGGGCCGAAATACACGCTTGTTGCGGATACAATCAGGAAAGCGATCGAAAACAAGACACTGGAGACCGGTGCCAGGCTGCCGCCCGTGCGGGAGTTGGCCTACAGACTGCGGATCACGCCCGGCACCGTGGCACGGGCCTATTCGCTTTTGACGG
This sequence comes from Ruegeria sediminis, assembly GCF_005938215.1. Taxonomy (GTDB): domain Bacteria; phylum Pseudomonadota; class Alphaproteobacteria; order Rhodobacterales; family Rhodobacteraceae; genus Ruegeria; species Ruegeria sediminis. Next base: position 360,291 of record NZ_VCPD01000002.1, on the reverse strand, counting down.
ATGAAGGGCTGCTTCAGGCCGAAGTTGGACGCGGTACATTCGTGGCGGCGCCTAAGTCGCCGATCCTCGATGATGTCTGGTCACGGCAGCTGCACCTTAGAGAGGACAAGTACAACGCGCATGTCAGCCTGTTCAGCCCACGGCTGGCGGATGTGGGGCAGGTGGCGTTGATACGGGAATGTCTGATGAAGGTGGCGCAGTCCGATCCAGAAATGTTCCTGAACTACCCGACCCGGGACGCCTATCAACCGGCCCGGCAAGCGGTGGTCGATTGGCTATCGGACTTGCCGCTGGGACCGCTGACCGCCGACGATATCGTGCTGACACATGGCGGGCAGAACGGGCTTTGCGTGGTGTTCCAGACCATTCTTCGTGGGCCCAAACCGATCGTTCTGGTCGAAGATCTGTCCTATGCGGGATTTCGTCGGGCTGGCGAACTCATGCGGGCCGAGGTGGTGGGCATCCGTATGGACAAGTGGGGAATATGCCCCGAGGCATTGGACGATACGCTGCGTCAAACCCAGGCGCAGGCAGTCTGCGTTTCGCCGGAGGTGCAGAACCCAACCGGAAGCCATTCGCCGCTGGAGCGCCGGAAGGAAGTTGTCGAAGTCGCGCGCCGCCACGATCTTCAGATCGTCGAAGATGATTGCTATCGGATGGGCGAAGCCCGCGCCTCCAGCTATAGGGCCTTGGCGCCCGAGCGGGGATGGCATGTCTCGTCGATCTCCAAGACGCTGACTCCGGCCTTGCGCGTCGGCTTTGCCATCGCGCCACTGGAGCGCAGCGCGGATCTGAGACGATCCGCCGAGTATGGGTATTTCGGGTTGGCGCAACCGATCGTGGAACTGACTCGGCTGCTTCTCAGTGATCCCCGCGCCCGGAAGATCGCCCAGGATGCCCGTGCGCGCATGGGGGAATATGTGCGTGTGACGGTCAATGCGCTTGGCGGCTTCGATCTGGTCTGGGATGCCGAGGTTCCCTTCGTCTGGCTCAAACTCCCCTCGGGCTGGCGGTCGGCGGCCTTCAGCAGGGCGGCAGAGCGAGAAGGCATACAGGTCCGCTCGGCGGATGAATTCGCCTTGCGCGACGGTCGCGCCCCGAATGCGGTGCGCATCGCGATGAACGGGCACGTATCGCTGGAGCGGTTTGAGGAGGCGATGCTGCGCCTGCGCGCGCTTCTGGATAATCCGCCGGAGCAAATCAGTGTGTAAATCTGGGGTAATAATATACCTATTTTGTAATCCATTGAAAACATGATGATAAAACGGCACAGATGTGCTTGACCTGATCGCACGCCGCACATAAAACCCGTCCATCGAATTCGGACCGGTCTTGGTTGAGACCGGTCTTTCACATCAAACAGGATTGTCCTGACATGAAAACCTTCTCTGCAACACCTGCAGACATCGACAAGAAGTGGATCCTGATCGACGCCGAAGGCGTTGTTCTGGGCCGTCTCGCCTCGATTGTCGCCATGCGTCTGCGTGGCAAGCACAAGCCGTCGTTCACCCCGAACATGGACATGGGCGACAACGTCATCATCATCAACGCCGACAAGGTTCAGATGACCGGCAAGAAGCGCGAAGAAAACTTCTACTGGCACACCGGCCATCCGGGCGGCATCAAGTCGCGCACCAAGCAGCAGATCCTCGAGGGCGCACACCCCGAGCGCGTGGTCTACCAGGCCGTCAAGCGCATGCTGCCGGGCAACCGCCTGTCGCGTCAGCAGATGACCAACCTGCGCATCTACGCCGGTGCCGCGCACCCGCACGAAGCCCAGGCCCCCGAAGTTCTGGATGTCAAATCCATGAACAAGAAAAACACCCGGAGCTAATGACCGATGGCTGATCAGATCAACACTCTCGAAGAGCTGGGCGCCGTCGCAGGCGTTGAAACCCTGACCGCAGACGAGCCGCGGGAACCCGTGCGCGACGAGCTGGGCCGCTCCTACGCCACCGGCAAGCGCAAGGACGCCGTTGCCCGCGTCTGGATCAAGCCGGGGTCCGGCAAGGTCACCGTGAACGGCAAGGACCAGGACGTGTATTTCGCCCGTCCGGTGCTGCAGCTGATCCTGCGCCAGCCTTTCCAGGTTGCCGGTGTCGAAGGCGAGTTCGACGTTGTCGCAACCGTCAAGGGCGGTGGCCTGACCGGTCAGGCCGGCGCGGTCAAGCACGGCATCTCGAAAGCCCTGCAGCTTTACGATCCGTCGCTGCGTGGCGCTTTGAAGGCTGCGGGCTTCCTGACCCGCGACAGCCGTGTCGTGGAACGCAAGAAATTCGGTCGCCGCAAGGCCCGCCGTTCGTTCCAGTTCTCGAAGCGTTAACCGCACCGGGAGATACGAAAAGAAAAGGGCTCGCGATTGCAAGCCCTTTTTTATTTTCAGTGACTTGAGGCCAAAAGCTCAGGCGTTATTCTTCGTAGATCTTTTTCCACGCGCCGTTCTCGACCACGTTCACATAGACCGAGTCGGCGCCTTGGTGGTCGTCGGGTCCATAGGTCATGTGGTTGCCCACCAGATCGTCCTGATAGTCCAGCGATTCCATGGCGGCGATGAAGCTTTCGTGGGTCAGATCGGGGCCGGCGGCCTCCAGTGCCTTTACCATCATCTCGGCCGCGGCGTAGCCTAGCATGGCAAAGCCCACCGGATCCTCGCCCGTGGCGGCCTTGTACTCTTCGATGAACGCCTTGGGTGCGGGTTCGTCCGCGCGCGCCCACAGATCCTGCCACGAGGCCGCCGCATAGAAACCGTCGGTCACGCCGCCCGGCACCTGCGCCACCACGGTCAGGAAGCTGGCCGAGGTGCCCATGAACTTCATGTCCTCAAGCCCCATCTTCTTGGCGGTGCCCACCACGGTGATGGCCTGACGCACGCCCAAGGCCATGGTGACGATGTCGCACCCTTCGTCCTTCAGCTTGCTGAGCGAGCCGACAAAATCGGTTTCGTCCGGCTTGTGCGTCGTTTCCGCGGCAAATTCGATGCCTGCCTCTTCGGCGCCCGCCTTGGATCCTTCGAGGATTTCCTCGCCGAAATCGGTCGGCAGATACATCGTGCAGACCTTGTCTGCGCCGAATTGTTCGGCCAGGTATTTCACGCCGACGCGGCTTTGGTCATAGTAGCTGGAGAACGAGGTGAACTTGTTCTTCATCGGCTCCTGCAGCATCTGCCTTGCCGCCGAAAGCGGGGCGACGTTCGGGATTCCCATGGGATCAAGCAGCTTGAAGCCGGCCAGGTTCATGGGGGTGCCAAGCGATTGCAGCATCGCAAAGACCTTGTCGCGGTTCAGCAGCTTGTTGTAGCCCTGCATCGCGCGCGGCATCTGATAGCCGTTGTCCTCGACCACATAGCGGATCTTGCGGCCGTGCACGCCGCCTTCCGCGTTCACGCGGTCGAAGACCACGTTCGCGCCCTTGACCGCTGGCACGCCCACCGCGGCGAAGATACCTGACAGGTCGTTTACCGAACCGATCACGATTTCGTCGTCAGTGACGCCCTGTGTTTCGGCGCTGGCCAAAGTCGCCGCCGCCGTCAGGGCGGTTGCGGCCGCAAGCCGTTTGATCATTTTCTTCATGTTTCTCCTCCCTTTGGGTAATCCCGTGTTTATTTGTACATATCTTCGATCAGATGTGAGTGCTTCTTTTCAACAAAACTCCGTTTCAGCTTCATCGTCGCGGTCAGTTCGTCGTCCTCAGCGGTCAGCAGCACGTCGATCAGGCGGAAATCCTTGATCTGCTCGACGCGGGCGAACTCTTTGTTGACGGCGTCGACCTCGGCGGCGATCAGGTCCTTTACGTCTTTCGCGGCGCAAAGCGACGCGAAATTCGAGAACGGCACCTTGCGGTCCTGAGCGTATTTCTCGACGTTCTCCTGATCAATCATGATCAGCGCCGTCAGGAACTTGCGCCGGTCACCGATGATCACCGCGTCCGAAATGTAGTGGCTGAACTTCAGGCGGCTCTCGATCTCGGCGGGGGTGATGTTCTTGCCGCCCGCGGTGATGATGATGTCCTTCAAGCGGCCGGTGATCGTTACGTAACCGTCTTGGTCCATTCGTCCGATGTCGCCGGTCCGTAGCCAGCCGTCGGCGGTGAACGCCTCGGCGGTCTTTTCGTTGTTGCGCCAGTAGCCCTGGAAATTGTTCAGGCCGTGGACCTGGATTTCGCCATCATCGGCGATGCGGACGTCGATGCCCGGAACCGCCTTGCCGATCGTGCCCAGTTTGTTTTCCTCTGGTGTATTGATCGTGGCGATGCCGGATGTTTCGGTCATGCCGTAGCCCTCGACCAGCGGCACGCCGATCGCCCAATACCATTTCAGCAAGGCCGGTGAGATTGGCGCGGCACCGGTGCCGCCGCGACGCAGCTTGTCCATGCCCAGCATCCGACGCAGGTTGCGCAGGACAAGCCTGTCCCAAAGCCAGAAATTGGCGGCGACCCCTGCGGGAACCGATTTGTTTTCAACAAGATACTCGGCGCGCTTCATCCCCGCTTTGAGCGCCATGCCGAACGCCGCGCGCCCGGCTGGCGTGGCCTCCTGCGCCATGATCAGGACCTGGGAATAGATTTTTTCCCAGACCCGCGGTACGGCCGTGAAGGTGTCGGGTGAGACCTCCTGCAGGTTGGCGAACACCGTTTCCGGGCTTTCGGCGAAATTGACAGTGCTTTTCGACGCCAGCGGGAAGTAGATCGAAACATCCCGTTCGAGTATGTGGCAAAGCGGCAGGAAACAAAGCTGTTCGTCCGTCGGTTGCGTGGGCAGGCGATGCGCGCCGGCTTCGATCGCGGCCATGACGTTCTCGTGGCTCAGCATCGCCCCCTTCGGCATTCCGGTCGTGCCCGAGGTGTAGATGAGCAAGACGGTGTCCTGCGGCTTTGCCTTGGCGATTTCCGCTTCGAAGGCGCCAGGTTCGTCCCGTTCCGCCTGCCGCCCGATCTCGTATAGCTCGTCGATCATCAGGCAGCGGTGATGCTCCAGATCGTGCAGCCCTTCATCCTCGAGGATGATGACGTTCAGCAGCCCCGGCACCTCGCCTTCGATCTGAAGGTACTTGTCCAGTTGCTCCTCGTCCTCGACGATCAGGAACCGGCTGTCGCTGTCGTTGACGAGATAGGCAAGCTGGTTGGCCGAGTCGGTGGTGTAGACACCTGCAGCAATGCCGCCAACACATTGAATTCCCATGTCGAAATAGGCCCATTCCTTGCGGTCTTCGCTGAGGATCGAAACGACCTCTCCGCGCTGGAGCCCAAGTTTGCGCAGGGCGAGGCCGATCCATTTGGCGTGGTTCCAATAGTCCGACCAGGAATAGGACTTCCAGATGCCGAAGTCCTTTTCCCGGTGCGCGGTTTGGCTTCCCAGATCTTTGCAGCGTTTTTCGAACAGCCCGACGATGGTGTCTGTGCCATCGACCAGAACCGGACGCTGCCCCGGGGTTGCGTTGAACGTGACACCGTTGATCACGGTCTGGGCGGGCAGGGTGTTTGCATCCATCTTGCTCACCTCCATGTCTTCCTGCGTTTCCAGCGGCGGTTCTCGCGCGCGCCTTCTTCCTGAACGCCCAGGTAGAAATTCTGGATGTCCTCGGATTTCATCAGGTCTTCTGCCGTGCCGTCCATGACGATCCGTCCGACTTCCATGACATAGCCGTCATGGGCCAGTTCCAGTGCCGCCGAAGCGTTCTGTTCGACCAGCATCATTGTCATGTTCTGCTCTTCATTGAGCCGCTTGAGGATTGCAAAAATCTCTTGCACGAGAATGGGGGACAGCCCCAGGGACGGCTCGTCCAGCAGCATGATCCGCGGATTTGCCATCAGCCCGCGACCGATTGCCAGCATCTGCTGTTGTCCGCCCGAAAGTGTGCCGGCCTCCTGATTGCGGCGTTCGGCTAGTATCGGAAAATAGCTGAACACCAGATCCCGGTCGCGTTCGATTTGCGCCTTGTCCGCAAGGGTATATGCCCCGAGGCTAAGGTTCTCATCCACGGTCAACAGGGGAAAGACCTCGCGCCCTTCGGGGACGTGCACGATGCCTTTCTGCACGACCTTGTGCGGTTCCCAGCCCTGGATGTCTTCGCCCTCGAATGTGATCGTGCCCTTTTCGGGGTCCATCACGCCGGATACGGTCTTCAGCAGAGTCGTCTTGCCTGCGCCGTTCGCGCCGAGGATCGAAACGATCCGTCCCGGCCGTACGTCCAGAGACACGCCACGGATTGCCATGATGGGGCCATAGAAGCTTTCGATGTTGCGAATCTTGAGTACCGGTTCGCTCATGACGCTTTCCCCAGATAGGCTTCGATCACGGCGGGATGCGACTGTACCTCGGCAGGGGTGCCTAGTGCCAGCTTGGCACCGTCAGCCATTGCCAGAACCCGGTCCGAAACGCCCGAGACCAGCCCCATGTCATGTTCGACCATCAGCACGGTGATCCCCATCTGGCGGCGAATGTCGTCGATCCACCAGCGCATGTCCGTGGTCTCTTCCACCGACAGACCCGATGCCGGCTCATCCAGCAGCAGAAGCTTGGGATCGGTGGCCAGTGCGCGCGCCACTTCGACGACCTTGCGGACCCCGTAAGGAAGCCCCGCGATCATCTTGTCGCGATATGCCTGCAGATCGAGAAAATCTATGACTTCCTCGACCTTTTCCCGGTTCTCCAGTTCCTGCCGTTTCACGGACGGCGTAAAGAAAAGTTCCGAAATCACGTTGCTTTTGTGATGCCGGTGCCGTCCGACCAGAAGGTTTTGCAACACCGTGGCATGTTCGAAAAGTTCGATGTTCTGGAACGTCCGCGCCACGCCATAGGCCGCTACGCCCGAGGGTTTTACCGCCAGCAGGTCTTGTCCGTCGAACCGGATCGTACCCTCGAAAGGATCATAAAATCGCGATATCAGGTTGAAGACGGTGGACTTTCCCGCGCCGTTCGGGCCGACGATGGCAAAAACCTCGCCTTCCTCGACCGAAAAGGACAGGCGGTCCACCGCCGTCAGCCCACCGAATTTCAGCGTCACGTTTTCAAGCTCAAGCAGGCTCATCTCAGACGCTCCGTTTTCAGATAGGATTTCTGTCGTTTGAACATGTCCTTGCGGTAGAAGGGGAACAGTTCGATCCAGGTGCGTATCTTGAGCCATCGGCCGTAAATGCCCATCGGTTCGAACAGGATGAAGGCGATCAGGATCATGCCGAAGACGCCGAATTCGAGGCCGGGAATGGCGACGGTGTCGCCGCCGAACAGGGCGCCGACATACTCCTTGGCGATGGACAGGAACTGCGGCAGAAACCCGATCACGATGGCGCCGAAGAATGCGCCGTGGATCGACCCCAGGCCGCCGATCACGATCATCATCAACAACTGGATCGAGATCACGACGCTGAAGGTCTCGTTGTTGAAGGCGCCGGCATAAAGCCCCATCAACGCGCCGGCCCAGCCGGTGACGGTGCAGGACAGACCGAAAGAGATGGTCTTGGTCCGGGCGATGTCGACGCCCATGGCCTGTGCGGATACCTCGCTGTCGCGGACCGCGATGAAGCTGCGGCCCAAGGGTGCGCGCAACAGATTGATGTATCCCAGCGTCACGATCACCGTAACCGTCAGCACCAGCCAAAAGAACTGACCTGGCGTTCCCCAGCGTTCGATCATGTGGCCGAAGATCTCGACGCCGCCGATATACTTGCCGCCGACACCGCCGGTAATGGGATCGGCCAGGACGATGATATCGTCCATCAGGATCGACAGGGCGAGGGTGAAGATAGCAAGGTAGATGCCGTGAAGGCGCAGGGCAGGGACGGCGATGGTAGCTCCGATCACGCCGGTCAGGATTCCCGCAAGGGGAAAGGCGATCAGAAATGGAATGCCCGCTTCGATCAGGATTACGTTGGCGTAACAGCCTATGGCCAGGAAGGCCGCGTGACCAAGGCTCGCTTGACCGGTGTGGCCGGTCAGGACCATCAGGCCCAGCCCCGCGATTGCCCAGATCAGGACGTTGGTCAACTCACCCAGGTAAAAGTCGTTGAGCCACCAGGGGGCGGCAATGACCACCGCCAACAGGATCAGGTACAGGCTCAGCTGATATCCGTCTTTCCAGGGGCGGATATCCTGCATGTAGTCGGTTTTGAATACGATCCGCATGGGTCTAGACCTTTTTGACGCGCACTTGAGAGAACAACCCGTGCGGGCGGAAGATCAGCACGGCCAGCAGCAGCGCGTAGGGCGCGATCTGGCTGTAGCCGGCGGCGATGTAGCGGCTGGCGAAGGGTTCGATCACGCCGACGATCAGCCCACCGGCCAGCGCGCCGGGCAGGCTGCCAAATCCACCGATGACGGCGGCGGCGAAGGCCTTGATCCCCAAAAGTCCCGTGTTGGGATCGACCGAACCCTTGGCGGCGAAGAGGATGCCGGCGACGCCCGCGACCGCCCCGGCGAGGGCCCAGATCAGGCCCTGCACCCGTTTGACAGGAATGCCCATGTAATAAGCCGCCAGTTGGTTCTGCGAGGCGCCCTGCATTGCCAGCCCGAGCTTGGTCTTGCTGAAGAACACATACAGCGACCAGGTAAGCAGGATGGTCACGATGATCACCGCCACATCCTCCATGCCCAGCACCAGACCGCCGAACCGGACTTCCTTGCCCGCCAGCGGGTTCTGCAGGGTCTGCGGCTCGTGCCCCCAGATCAGCCCGGCGACGAAGCGGATCACGAATCCCAGCGCGATCGTCAGGATCACGACCGCGGTCTGGCTTTCTCCGAACATCCTTCGGATCACCAACCGGTCGAGCAGGTAGCCCAACGCGGCCATCACGCCCAGCGAGATGGGCAGCGCCATCCAGAAGGGCAGCCCCATATATTCCGTGTTCGTCAATCCGATGGTCACGAAGGCGCCCAGCATCATGAAATCGCCCTGCGCGAAGTTCACTGCCTCGGTCGCCTTGTAGATCAGCACGAAGCCAAGCGCGATCAGGCCGTAAACGCAGCCATTCGCCAGCCCGCTGATCAGCAGCTGTATGTTGTCCAAATTTTCCTCCCTGCGCCGGTAAGCCCGACGTCCTTTTTCATGCCCCGCCGCTCCTCACTTCGCCGGGGCATGCGCCCACTATGGCGTGATCATCACCTTTCCGTCAGTCTTTTTTAGGGCCTCGGCCAAACCTGACACAACGTCACGCAGCGGGAGATGCGTCGATACATCGGTTTTCCACCGTCCGTCCGCGAACCGCGCCTGCACTTCGGCCACGACGCGGATCTGATCGGCGGGCGGCGTGCTCATCATCCATTGGGTCAGCCAGAATCCCTCGATCCGTTTGCCCATGAAAATCAATTGTCCCATCTGCGTCAGCCTGGGCTGTTCGGCGCTGAGCTTGCCATAGCTTACCCAGCGGGCCTTGTTCGGCATCGCCGCGAAGATCTGTTCAGACAACTGGTCGGATACCGCGTCGAGAAAGACGCGCGGTTTCAGCGTCTTGCTGATGGCAGCGAATTTTTCGGGCAGATCCGGATCGTTTGTGACGAGAACCTCATCCGCACCAAGTTCCCTGAGCGCGTCCACCGTTTCGGCACGCCGGACAAGGGCGATGGGCTTCAGTCCCAGATCACGGCCAAGGCTGCACATCAGCTTGCCCAATTGGCTGGTCGCGGCCGAGACGACAAACGCGTCGCCCTCGGATCGGGCAATGTCGACCATCGCCATGGCCGTCATCGGGTTGACGATCTGCGCGGCGCCATTCTCGTCCGAGATGTCGGGGCGCAGCGGAATGCACATCTGGGCCTGCGTCACGACGTACTCGGCCCAAGCGCCGGACCCCGACGCGACAAAGGCGACACGTTGCCCTTTCAGCGCCTCGGCCCCCGAACCTATGGCAACCACGTCGCCGCAACCTTCGAAACCGGCGGGCGCGCCCTTGACGCGTGGCTGACCATATTCACCCTTGATGAAATGCAGGTCCGAAGGGTTGACTGAGGCCATGCGAAGACGGATCAGCACCTGACCCGGCCCCGGTTCGGGTAAGGGCAGTTCGGCAGGGGCCAGCCATTCCGAGGCATTGTCTATGCCGGGTCCGGTCGCCGTACCGGAGAATCCGTCATGGGTCTGGACGACCGCGAACATCGTTCCGGGCAAATCTGTCATTCTGATATCCTTCTGAAAAAGCAGCGCGGGCGAAAACCGTCAATTTTGGCCCGAGGCAGCCTGTCGGCCGAGCGTCCGTACCAAACCTTGGGACCGTTTCGGATCATTGTCCGAACAACAAGACTCATTGCAGGTTTGATAAGCGGCTCCGATGTGCGGGTCAGCGCGTTGGTCTGGATCACGGGCGGGTCCGATTGCAGCAGTACTGGTACAAGGCAATCATGCCCGCTTGGTTCCCGTCAATTCGCCTTCCCTGTGACGTGGCGGAAACAGGTTGGGCAACGAGGCCGGCGCGGCAGGACCGCCGGCCTCGGCAGATCATTGCGTGAGCAATTTGCGCAGTTCGGCGATTTTGTCGGACAAGGTTTCCGGCGCGGCCTTGATTTCATCCAGAATCTTGATCGCCTCGGTCTTCACGTCTTCGGCCAAGGGGCTTTTCTGAATGTCGGCGACAACCTTGTCATAGTCGAAGCCTTCTTCCGTCAGATAGCCTTGTTCTTCGAAGCTTTTCAGCAGGGCGTCACCTTGGTCTCCCAAGGCCGCGACCTGATCCTGCGCCTGTTGCGACAGGGACTGAGCCGCCTCTCCGGCCTGCTGAGTGGCGCTGTCGACGGCGTCTCCGGCTTGATCGGCCAATTCCGACGCCTTTTCGGTCGAAGACTCAACCACCGATCCGGCCGCCTCCGAGACGGCTTTGGCGGCATCGTTCAACGCCTGGCCTGCGTCGTCAGCCGCCGCTTCCAGCTTTTCGGCGGGGGTCGGCTCGGGTTGGGACAGATAGTAATAAGCGCCCGCGCCCAAGGCGGCGACAACGACCGCTGTTATGATTAATCGGGACATGTTGACCTCCTTTTGTTCATGTGTCCCTCAAGATGGGTGCTACTTTGTGTTCAAAAAGGGTGACGTTGTAGAAAATCTTTTTATTCCCGTGGCTTGAGCTGGGAATTGCTGAATGATCATGGTTTCGGCGGCAGGATAGTGCCGGTTTGGTTTGTGAAAAACAAAAAGGGGTCCGACAAACCCTGTCGAACCCCTTCGCTGAATCTGTTGGCTCCGGCGGTAGGGATCGAACCTACGACCAATTGATTAACAGTCAACTGCTCTACCGCTGAGCTACGCCGGAACTTCGGGCGATATAGCAACCCGGATTTTGTCCGTCCAGAGGGGAACTAGGCAAAATCGGGATTTTTTTAGTCGTCATGTCAGTCTCGAAAACCGAGCCGCCGCGGACAACTCGCCCTGCGGCTCGACGCGTGATTTTCCCGTCAGGTCCACCAGATGGGCAAACACATTCCGCTCGGCCGCGGGAAGAAGGCTGGCAGGCGTATCCGTGTAGATCCGCTGGGCCAGTTCCCGTGCCGTGGCAGGAGCCTCGGTGAGCGCCGCCAGGATCGCCGCCTCCCTGCCCATACGATGCGCGATCAGCCAGTCCAGACGCCCGGCCGGGTCCGTCACCGGCGCGCCGTGGCCCGGGTGAAGGACGTTCCAGTTCCGGGCCCGCAGCCGGTGACACGCAGCCATGAAGTCGGTCAGATCGCCATCCGGCGGCGAAACCAGCGAACTGGCCCAGCCCATGACGTGATCGGCGGTAAAGCAGGCGTCTTCCCAGGCCAGCGCGATGTGGTTGCCCAAGTGGCCCGGCGTATGGAGCACTTCAAGCGACCAGCCATCGCCGCGTATCAACTCGCCATCGGCCACCTCGACATCCGGGCGGAATGCGTGATCGATACCCTCGCCGCCACCGGCAAGCCCACCTGCCGCCAGCCGCTTCATCACTGTGCTGCGACCGGCCTCGGGGCCGCCGAACGCATGGACGGGCGCTCCGGTCCTTTGCGCCAGCGGCGCCGCCAGCGGAGAATGGTCCAGATGCGTGTGCGTCACGAAGATGTGGCTTATCCTCTGCCCGGGTTTCAGCGCATTCAGGATCGCGTCCATGTGGGCCATATCCAACGGCCCCGGATCGATCACCGCGACATCCCGTTCTCCAAGGAGATAGGTGTTGGTGCCGCGATAAGTCATGGGAGAGGGATTTGGCGCCAGCACACGCAGCAAGCCGGGCGCCAGTTCGACAGGCACCCCGGCCGGAGGATCGAATTCGTCGGGTGGTTGCATCGCGGCCTCTTCCTCTTTTTTCAACGGCTCGCTAGGCTTACCCCATGTCCTTCCACTGGTTCAAACCCTATGCGCCGCGAAGCCTCTATGCCCGTGCGGCCATCATCCTGATCCTGCCGATGGTGGTGGTCCTGCTGGTCGTCGCCGTGGCCTTCATGCAGCGCCATTTGGAGGACGTAACTTCGCAGATGACCCGGACGGTTTCACGAGAAATCAGCCTGATCAGCGACCAGATGAAGGGTGCGGACAGCCGGCAAGAGGCCTTGGCCCGGGCCGAACCCGCGCTTTCGGCCCTGCAGATGCAGGCGCGGTTTCTCAATCCGGGCGAGGTGCCGTCGGTCGGGTCCCGCCGGTGGTACGATTTCACTGCGCCAATCGTCGTCGACAAGCTGCACCAGCTTTTGCCCGCGGTCACCGCCGTATCGATTCCGAACAGCCGGCGGACCCTGGTTTTTCTCGAGACCGAGCTTGGCCCGCTGGAACTGGCCTTCGATCCGCGCCGCCTGTCGCCCGCGGCGCCTCACCAATTGATCGTGACAATGGTGTTCTTTGCTGTTCTCATGACTTCGATTTCCTTCCTGTACATGCGCAATCAGCTTCGCCCCATCACGCGGCTGGCCGACGCCGCGCAGGCCTTTGGCCGGGGCCGGTCAGTTCCTTATGCGCCAAGCGGCGCGATCGAGGTGCGCGCGGCGGGCAACGCTTTTCTGGACATGCGCGCCCGGATCGAACGGCAGATCGAACAGCGCACGATGATGCTGTCCGGTGTCAGTCACGATCTGCGCACACCGCTGACCCGGCTCAAGCTGGGTCTGTCTATGCTGCCCGACGAGGATGCCGCGCCGATGCTCAAGGATGTGGATGAGATGCAGCGCCTGCTCGACACATTCCTGGAGTTTTCGCGCGGCGCCTCCGAAGGTACGCCCGAGGCGGTGGACCCGGGCACGCTGCTCCGCCAGATCGTCGAGGATGCAAGGCGGGCAGGGCGGTCGGTCGAATTGTCGGAATGCCAGTCGAACGGCAAAGTGATGCTGCGGCCAGTCGCGATTCGCCGCGCGGTGGAGAACCTGATCGGCAACGCGGTGCTCTACGGAACCTGTGCCGAAGTCAGCATGTCGCTGACGCCGAAAACGCTGCGCATCCGGGTCGAGGATGACGGACCCGGAATCCCACCCGAACAGCGTCTTGAAGCGGTGAAGCCCTTTGCCCGTCTGGACCCCGCGCGAAACCAGAATCGGGGCAGCGGCGTTGGGCTGGGCCTGGCCATCGTCGCCGACGTCGCCCGCGCTCATGGCGGCGTGCTCCGGTTGGGCCAAAGCGAACGGTTGGGCGGATTGTGCGCCGACATCGTGATTTCGCGATAGCTGGTCGGCAATTCCGGCACACCGGGCAAGGCGGTTTTGCGGGGCCCGGAATTCCGGTTAAAGTTCATTGCGCTGGCGGTTTCGAAGAAGAAAAGGCGCGCGTCAGGTGAGCACCAGACTCCATTTCAAACAGACGTTGCTTCTGTTCTGGGCCATCTGGTGGCTGTTTGCGATTCTGACCGACTTCATCGGCGGGCTGGAATTGCTGGGCGCTACATCGACGCCCTGGTTTGCCGGTCCAACTATCCTTTCCTGAGCAATACCCTGGCCCCGTTCGGAGTGCCCGGCGCCGTTGAGGTCTTTTTCTTTGTAGGAATCATCGCTTGGGCATTGCTCTCTTCGGTTCTGTTTTTCCTGACTTTTTTCTCTTCACCCGCGAACCGGTAGTCGTGGTTGCGGCGCGTGGACCGCGCTTTCATCGTTTCCTTGGGACTGTGGCTCGCCTTCTTCCTGGCCGATCAGGTTGTCATGAAATTCGACCTCGAGGAAAACCACATGGTTCAAGGCGGCTTCCAACTGCTTTGCCATCTCGCCTGCCATCTGCTTGCCGACTGACGGCAGCCAGCGCGGCCGGCTGGTCATGGGAAGACCGTCCAAAGTGAAGCGTTTCTCGAAGTTACTGGTAGGCCCGGAGGGACTCGAACCCCCAACCAAAGCGTTATGAGCGCTCTGCTCTAACCAATTGAGCTACAGGCCCGCCTGAGCGCCTTGCGTATCACGCGTATCGCCCGCGTCAAGCCTGACCGTTGCATGCGCGGGCACAATCGACTAACCCGCGTCAAAGCACTCATGAGGGATTTGCCATGACAGCGGGCAAGAGCGGCATGACCTATGCCGATGCGGGCGTGGATATCGATGCGGGCAACGCGCTGGTCGACCGGATCAAGCCTGCGGCCAAGCGAACGGACCGTTCGGGCGTGATGAGCGGGTTGGGAGGTTTCGGCGCGCTCTTCGATCTCAAGGCGGCGGGATACAGCGACCCGATTCTGGTGGGCGCGACGGATGGTGTCGGCACCAAGCTGCGGATCGCGATCGATACCGGCGTCGTGGACGGGGTGGGGATCGACCTGGTTGCCATGTGTGTGAACGACCTGATTTGCCAGGGCGCCGAGCCGCTGTTTTTCCTTGATTATTTCGCCACCGGCAAGCTTGAGACGGACAAGGCCGCGCGGATCATCGAAGGCATTGCCGAAGGCTGCGTCCGATCGGGCTGCGCGTTGATCGGTGGCGAGACGGCGGAAATGCCGGGAATGTATCCTGCCGGTGATTTCGACCTGGCAGGCTTTGCCGTCGGCGCGATGGAACGCGGCTCGGCCTTGCCTGCAGGCGTGAGCGAAGGCGACGTCCTGCTTGGCCTGGCCTCGGACGGCGTGCATTCCAATGGTTATTCGCTGGTGCGGCGTCTGGTCGAACATTCCGGTCTCACTTGGGAATCGGACTGCCCGTTCGCGAACGGCTCGCTGGGCGAGGTGCTTCTCACCCCGACCCGGCTTTACGTGAAATCTACGCTCAGCGCGATCCGTGCAGGCGGCGTGAACGCCCTCGCTCATATCACCGGCGGCGGCCTGACCGAGAACCTTCCGCGCGTTCTGCCCGAGGGCACGGGGGCCAGGATCGATCTGGATGCCTGGGATCTTCCGCCGGTGTTCCGATGGATGGCCGATACCGGCGGGATCGCCGAGGCAGAAATGCTCAAGACCTTCAACTGCGGCATCGGCATGATCGTGGTTTGCGCGGCGGACCGCGCCGACGATCTGGCAAACCTGCTGGCGGCCGAAGGCGAAACCGTGGCCCGTATCGGAACCGTCACCGACACGCCCGGCGTCGCCTACACGGGCACGCTGTTGTGAGCCACAAACGCGTCGCCATTCTGATCTCGGGTGGAGGGTCGAACATGGTGTCGCTGGTCGACAGCATGTCCGGCGACCATCCGGCGCGGCCCTGCCTCGTCCTCTCCAACGAGGCGCAGGCAGGCGGGCTTAGGAAGGCGGCGGATCGGGGCATTCCGACAGCGGTGGTCGATCATCGACCATTTGCCGGCGATCGCGCTGCGTTCGAGGCGGAATTGCTCAAACCGTTGCTGGCGGCCGAGCCGGACATCGTCTGTCTTGCCGGTTTCATGCGGGTTCTGACGGCCGGTTTCGTGTCGCGGTTTCAGGGGCGGATGCTGAACATCCACCCATCGCTGCTGCCCAAGTACAAGGGACTGCACACTCACGCCCGCGCGCTCGAAGCGGGCGATACCGAACATGGCTGCACCGTGCATCAGGTGACCGCGGCGCTGGACGATGGCCCAATCCTTGGTCAGGCGCGAGTGCCCGTCGAACCCGGTGATACGCCCGAAATTCTGGCCGCGCGGGTTCTGGTGTGGGAGCACAAGCTGTACCCAGCCGTTCTGCGCCGGTTCGCTTCGGGCAACAGTGATCCGGTTCTCTTGCCTTGACAGCTTGACGGAGATTTACACGCGCCCGCGGTTCAGCCTATGTTCGCGCGTGGCGCCTGCAGCGATACAAGTTTCTACGGGCAGTAAAAGAACATAAGAGCAAGACTTAATACCGCGCATGAGAACACTGACCACAACGCAAGAACTGGCCGAATTCTGCAAGGCCGCCGCCGCCCATCCCTATGTCACCGTCGATACCGAGTTTCTGCGCGAGCGGACGTATTACTCCAAGCTGTGTCTGGTTCAGCTGGCCTATCCATCGGACGACGACGCAAGCGCGGTGCTGGTGGATCCTCTGGCCGACGGAATTTCGGTGGAGCCGCTGCTGGATCTGTTCCGCAACGAAGACGTAGTCAAGGTCTTTCACGCCGCACGGCAGGATCTGGAAATTTTCTGGGTCGAGGCCGGCGTCTTCCCCAAGCCGCTTTTCGACACACAGGTCGCGGCGATGGTCTGCGGCTTTGGTGAGCAGGTGGGCTACGAGACTCTCGTGCGCAAGATCTGCAAACAAGGGCTCGACAAGACCTCGCGCTTTACCGACTGGTCGCGTCGCCCTCTGACCGATGCGCAAAAGACCTATGCGCTGGCGGATGTGACCCATCTGCGGAAGATCTACGAACACCTTGCGGCCGAGTTGAAAAAGACCAACCGGACGCATTGGGTGGCCGAGGAACTACGCACGCTGACCGACCCCGCCACCTACGACATCCGCCCCGAAGAAGCGTGGCGACGGGTCAAGACGCGCACCAATTCGGCTAAGTTTCTGGCCGTGGTAAAGGAACTTGCCCAGTTCCGCGAAACCTATGCGCAAGACAACAACGTTCCCAGAAGCCGCGTGTTCAAGGACGACGCGCTGATCGAACTGGCCTCGACCAAACCCCGCACGCCTGCGGATCTGGGTGGTTCACGGCTGCTGCTGCGCGATGCGCGAAAGGGGGCGATCGCGGACGGTATCCTGGCCGCAGTCAAGCGCGGCATCGACTGCCCGCCCGAAAAGATGCCCCGCGCGGATACAAGCCGCGACAAGCTGAAGGTCAATCCGGCCCTGGCCGATCTGCTGCGTGTGCTTCTGAAGTCAAAGACCGAAAGCTCGGGCGTTGCCGCCAAGCTGATCGCCACCAGCGCGGAGCTCGATCAGATAGCGGCAGGCGAGCGCGAGGTTCCCGCGATGTCGGGCTGGCGCTTCGAAGTGTTCGGAGAGGACGCGCTGCGCCTTTGCGACGGCAAGATCGCCCTGACCGCCATGGGGCAGGAAGTCAAGGTGGTGTCGCTCTGACGTCCCCGGTTCAACGCCGACGGGCTTCGCGCGCGTTCTGTTGACCCGACACGCGGATCAGGCGGATCCCTTCCAGTTCCTGAGTCGTGACATTGACCGCATCGGAAACTGTGCGCGAGCGTTCGGGGCCCTGCGTCGTCGGCTCTTCGGGGTAGATCACGCGGAACGTGTAGGCCAGGACGCCGTTCTTTGCGTTTTCTTCCGACGGATCAGGACGCAGTTCGGCGCCAAAGGCTCCTTGCCGTGCGGCGACGCCGCTGGCAAAGATGATCGCGCCCGTGTTGGTCGGGTCGATCCGCAACTCCGACACCACGGCGATCGGGACGCTCCGGTCCACTTCATCCGGGCGCGCAAACAGGCCTTTTCCCGAACTTTGCGGAACCAGTGGGTTTGTTTCCTGGGCGGTCGCCGAAGCTTCGACCGTGGTGGACGTGCTGTCCCCGAACCAGTTCGTCGGGTTAGCCCGGGAATTCTGCCAACTGCTGCAGGCAGTCAGGGACACGGAGGCGACCAGAAGGGCAATCAGTGGTTTTCTCATGGTACTCGGCACACAGACAGAATTTGGTCGCAACGGGTTAGCCCATCTTTAACCGTTTGAAAAGCCATGGCAGGGCTGGACAGGGCGGCGTCGGCAACTTAGGTCACAATCGAGAACCGAAAAAAGAGGACCTGCAAATGGCGAGCCCTGCCTTTGAAGAAATCGTGGAAGATTTCGAATTCCTCGAGGATTGGGAAGACCGTTACCGCCACGTGATCGAGCAGGGCAAGGCGATGGAGCCGCTGGACGATGCGCTGAAGGTCCCGGCGACCAAGGTTCACGGCTGCGCCAGTCAGGTGTGGCTGCACCCGGTGATCGAAAACGGGGTGTTCCGGTTCGACGGCGACAGCGACGCGCTGATCGTTCGTGGCCTGATCGCGCTGCTGCGCTCGCTGTATAACGGGCTGCCAGTGACCGAGGTTCCAAAGGTTGACGCCCGGGCGGAAATGGCCCGGCTGGGGCTCAACGACCATTTGTCGGCGCAGCGGTCCAACGGGTTGCGGTCCATGATTGAGCGGATCCGCGAGGTGGCCTCGGAACACGCCTGAACGGCGCGAGGCTGATCTGCCATATCAGGTTCTTACTGTTCGGAAGACGCGGACCTCTGGGCCCAATCCGCCAAGGTGGTCTCAAGATCCCCATACCCGGTGAAACGGCGTTCGAATTCCAAACCCATGCGCTCGGCGCATTCCCGCGCTTTTTTTGTCAGTGCCGGGTCGTCGGTCTGGGCCTGATAGACAAGTTTTGTGTAGTTTCCGAAGTACATGTCGCGTAATTGCGGATGACGGTCCAGACCCAGCGGTTTCCACACGAAAGCGTCGAACTGCCGGGCCAGGAAATCGGTCAGATAGAATGCCGTGGCCTCACTTTCATCCCGCGCCTCAAAGGCTTGATTTCCTTCGAAAAACGAGTAGCAGTGGGGGCCTTCGACCATCTCGACGCCAAGCCTCTCGCACGCCTTTTGCAACAGGCCACCGGTGCCGCAATCGGCATAGACGACGAAGATGCGGTCATAGGCGTTGCGGTGTTTCTTGACGGCCTCTTCGACGGCTTCGGTGATCTTCTCCGGATGCACGTGCAGGATGGCGGGCAGGCATGTCAAATCCATGTGATTCCAGCCGTTGCGGGCCTTCACATCCAGGATTTCGCGCGCAAGCGCCCCACAGGCGATCAGCAGGATGCGTCCGGATGGTTCGGAAACGGCCAGGCCATCCTTTGTCAGTTGTTCATCGTCTGGCAGGTCTTGCCTGGTCATGTCGCGACTCCGGTTTTGCGCCGCCCAAGGAAAACCCGTCACCGGATCGGGGGCAAGCCCCGATCCGACATCGCAGGTCAGGCCACCGACATAAGCGCCTCATGCGCGCGAAGGGACGGGCGGGCGCTGGGGCCGTATGCAACCGGACCCATGACCGCGAGTTCGGGGAAAAGCGTCGTGATCTCGCGGTGTGCCTCATCGCCAAGAATGCCCCAGGACAGATCCCCCGGATGGAAGCTTTCGCTCGGGCAACCCTCGGCCATGATCACCTCGTGCCGGTCGAACAGAAGGTGGTAGTAAGTGACGAAGCCGCCGGGTTCGAGGGTAATGTTGCGGCCATTCACCAGGTGTTTCGCGGGCACAAGAGCCTCGTCATGGCCGGTGTAGAGTTGGAGGCGCCAACCGCGCAGCAGCATCCGGTGTTGCTGCGACACCTTCAGGTCGCGGGAGTTCTCCAACGCGCCCGCGCGGAACAGCACCGGTGCGAAACTTCCGGTCGCAGACACGGTCCGATGCCCGATCCATCGAACCGGTTGCAGGCCATTGTCGAGCGTGGAAACCAGGTCGCCGGGTTTCAGCGATTCGATCGGGCGTTCCCCCTGTTCGGTTTCGATCATCGTGCCCGAGCAGAAACAGGTGACGATGTTCCAACTTTGGCGGCTTGATGTCAGACCTTGGGCGACGTTGCTTTCGAGGTTATCCAATCTCAGCGAACGGATACCCTTGGCCTCCAATGCCGATTGATCGGCGTTGTTTTGGAACTCCGGGACGAGGTATGTGTTGCCGGCCACATCCTGAGCTACAACGGCGGTTATCGAAGCGGTAGTGCCGTCAATATAGGTGATTGTCGCATAATATGTCACGGACGCGTCGTAGGTCTGCGCCGGACCGCCATCTATCGAAAACCGATCGGCCGGCGAGTTGTTCATATTGTAGTAGTCGCCCGGATTGCCGACGTTTTTCCACTCGACCGCACGGTTCAAAAGCGCATCGCCGGGGCCGCCGAAAGTCATTCCGACCAGAGCCGCAGCATTTTCTGCGATGTTGTTGCCTTCCACCGTGTCGATGTCGGCGAGATTCCCCAGGAAAATCGCGTTGAAAGTTCTGGGCATCGGTAACCTCAATACCAATCAATTCCGTGCGGCAGATCTAGCACGGAAAACTGTAAACAAAAGATGAATGCCGCCGTAACAAGCTGATAAAAAAAGAAAAGGCCGCCCGAAATTGGGCGGCCCTTGGAAACAATCGCGATCGTCGGATCAGGCGGTCAGCTGGTTGTGCTTGCGCGACACGAAGTGCTTTGCGGTTTCGACGGCCACTGCCGCGTCACGGCAATAGGCGTCGGCGCCGATGGCCTTGCCGAATTCTTCGTTCAGCGGCGCGCCGCCCACCAGAACGATGTACTCGTCCCGGACGCCTTGTTCGACCAACGTGTCGATCACGACCTTCATGTAAGGCATGGTGGTCGTCAGCAGGGCTGACATGCCCAGAATGTCGGGCTTTTCGGTTTCCAGCGCTTCCAGGTAGTTTTCAACCGGGTTGTTGATGCCCAGATCGACCACTTCAAAGCCGGCGCCTTCCATCATCATCGACACGAGGTTCTTGCCGATGTCGTGGATGTCGCCCTTGACGGTGCCGATCACCATCTTGCCGACGCGCGGTGCGCCGGTTTCGGCCAGCAGCGGCTTGAGGATGGCCATGCCGCCCTTCATGGCGTTGGCCGCCAGAAGAACTTCGGGCACGAACAGGATCCCGTCGCGGAAGTCGGCGCCCACGATGGTCATGCCGCCCACCAGGGCCTTGGTGAGGATGTCATAGGGCGCCCAACCGCGCTCCAGAAGGATGTTCACGCCTTCTTCGATCTCTTCCTTGAGACCGTCGTAAAGGTCGTCAAACATCTGCTCGACGAGTTCGTCGTCGTTCAGTTCCGACAGGACGATGTCTTCTTCATCCGACATGAGCCGTTTCCCTGAGCTGTTTGGGGCCGCGCCCCAGTGTGGCAAGTTGGTCCGTTTTTGCCATTTCGCCGCATTTCGACTGCGTTGATTGCGACATAGGCGGTTCCGCAACCGACCTATAGATCAGATTTTGACGCGTCACGAAGGAATAATTCACATGATCTTCCTGAACGCACCACATGTCGCCTCCGAAAAGGCCCGGTCGCCCGATCCGTGTGCCGGTGTGACGCGAGCCAGTGAATCAGTTGCCGATGTTCCCTTATTGTTCTAGATTTGGGGAATGGAACAATTGAAGAACACGGCGGAATCTCAATTCAACGCACCGGGTCGCGGCGCGGTGTCGAACCATGCCGGGCGGTTCGAGCGCCACGAAACCGCAGCCTTCGACGATGGATGGGACAACGAAGAAGAAACTCCCGTTCTTCAGACGGTTGTGCGGGACGAAGTGGCACGCAGCCTGATCACCTACAACCGCTCTCCGGATCTTCCTTTCGACCGCTCGATCAATCCCTACCGCGGTTGCGAACACGGTTGCGTCTATTGCTTCGCCCGTCCGACCCACGCCTATCTGGGCCTGTCCCCCGGTCTGGATTTTGAAACCCGGCTGATTGCGCGACCTAACGCGGCCGAAGTGTTGCGTCGCGAATTGGCGGCGCGGTCATACAAGGTTGCGCCGATCGCCATTGGCACGAACACCGACCCGTATCAGCCGATCGAAAAGGACAGGCAGATTACACGGGCTTGTCTCGAGGTGCTAAAGGACACCCGACACCCGGTCGCCATCGTCACGAAGGGGGCCTTGATAGAACGCGATCTGGATATCCTTGCCCACATGGCGCGGGATGGGCTGGTGAGAGTCGGCATATCGCTGACGACTCTCGATGCCGGACTGTCACGTCGGATGGAGCCGCGCGCACCTGCACCGCTGCGCCGACTGCGGACGATCGAACGCCTGGCGCGGGCGGGCGTGCCTGTGCGGGTCATGACATCGCCGCTGATCCCCGGTTTGACCGATCACGAGCTTGAGGCGCTGTTGCAAGCGGCCAGGGACTCCGGCGCGGATGCAGCCAGTTGGATCATGTTGCGGTTGCCCCGCGAGGTTTCGCAACTCTGGCAGGAGTGGCTGGCCGCGCACGAACCAGGCCGCGCCGACAAGGTCATGACCAGGCTGCGCGAGATGCACGGCGGTCGCGACTACGACCCGCGCTGGGGGCACCGGATGCTCGGCGAAGGTCGCTACGCAGAAATGATCGCCCAGCGGTTCAGGGCAGCCGTCAAGCGGATCGGCCTGGAAATCGAAACGGCGCCGCTTCGCAGCGACCTGTTCGTCCGGCCCGAGCGGGCAGGGGCGCAACTGTCCCTGTTCTGAAACGGCAAACGCCCCGGACAAGGCCGGGGCGTTTTCGTTTCGTTGCAGTGTATCTCAGCGTTTTTCGATATCCACGTAGTCGCGCATCGTCTCGCCCAGATACAGCTGGCGCGGGCGGCCGATCTTGTTCTGCGGGTCGGCGATCATTTCCTTCCACTGGCTGACCCAGCCGACAGTGCGCGACAGCGCGAAGATCGGCGTGAACATCGAGGTCGGGAAGCCCATCGCCTCGAGGATGATGCCCGAGTAGAAATCCACGTTCGGAAACAGCTTCTTGTCGATGAAATAGGGATCCTCCAGCGCCTGCCTCTCCAGCGCCTTGGCCACCTGCAGCTTGGGGTTGTTGTCGACGCCAAGCAGGTCCAGCACCTCGTCGGCGGACTGCTTCATCACCTTGGCGCGCGGATCGAAGTTCTTGTAGACGCGGTGGCCAAAACCCATGAGCCGGAACGGATCGTCATGATCCTTGGCGCGGGCGATGTATTCTGGAATGCGGTCGACGGTGCCGATCTCTTCCAGCATCTCCAGGCAAGCCTGGTTGGCGCCGCCATGCGCCGGCCCCCAGAGGCAGGCGATGCCGGCCGCGATGCAGGCGAACGGGTTGGCGCCCGAGGACGAGGCCAGGCGCACGGTCGAGGTCGATGCGTTCTGCTCGTGGTCCGCGTGCAGGGTCAGGATCCGGTCCATGGCGCGGCTGAGAACCGGGTTTACTTCGTAATCCTCGGCCGGAACGGCGAAGCACATGTACAGGAAGTTGGACGCATAATCGAGATCGTTACGCGGATACACGAACGGTTGGCCGATCGAGTACTTGTACGCCATGGCCGCAATCGTCGGCATCTTGGCGATCAGCCGGTGCGCCGCAATCTCGCGCTGGCGCAGATCGCTCACGTCGGTCGAATCGTGATAGAAGGCCGACATCGCGCCCACCACGCCCACCATGGTCGCCATCGGGTGCGCATCCCGGCGGAATCCACGGAAGAAATAGTGCATCTGCTCGTGGATCATCGTGTGCCGGGTGATCGTGGTCTCGAACTTCTCCAGTTCCTCCGCCGACGGCAGATGGCCGTAGAGCAGCAGGAAGCACACTTCCAGATAGTGAGATTTTTCCGCAAGCTGGTCGATCGGGTAGCCGCGGTGCAGCAATTCGCCCTTTTCACCGTCGATATAGGTGATGGTGCTGTCGCAGCTTGCGGTCGACGTGAAGCCCGGATCATAGGTGAACACACCCGCCTGACCGTAAAGCTTGCGGATGTCGATCACGTCCGGCCCCACAGTCGGAGAAAAGACCGGCAGCTCGTAGCTCTTGCCATGCACAGTCAGTTTGGCTGTTTCTTTGCTCTCAGACATGGTTGTCCTTTCCTCGTTCATGCGCAGGCCGGTTCGCTGTCCGACCGTGCGGGCAACGGCTGCGCGCCGGCGCAGTCCGTAATATAGCGGAGCAGCGTTACCTGAACATGAAACCAGGCTTAATTCACTGCATCAGAAAGCCGCGCCAAGGTCTCTTCTCGCCCCAGCACAAGCATCATGTCGAAAACCGAAGGTGTGACAGCACGACCCGCCAGCACAGCCCTGAGCGGACCCGCCAGTTTGCCGAACTTCAACCCCTGCGTTTCGGCGAACGCGTTCAGGGCCTCCTCCAGTCCGTCTCGGGTCCAGCTAGCATTTTGCACGTGCGGCGTCAATTCGTTCAGTATACCGTCGGATACAGACCGCAGCGCCTTCGTGGCATTTTCATCGGGCGAAATCGGGC
Source organism: Ruegeria sediminis (assembly GCF_005938215.1). Classification (GTDB taxonomy): domain Bacteria; phylum Pseudomonadota; class Alphaproteobacteria; order Rhodobacterales; family Rhodobacteraceae; genus Ruegeria; species Ruegeria sediminis. The sequence continues at coordinate 336,117 of NZ_VCPD01000002.1, read as the reverse complement.
GCGATGTCAGAACAAAACGCGCCTTTTCAAGAAGTTCCGGGAATGTGCGGGCCCGATCCTTGAGGCAATACATCGCACGCTCCAGATCACCGGCTTGTGTCGGGGAAAGCGCTGGAAGTTTCGCGGCGTCCAGGTAAGCCTCGATTTCTTGCCGCAGCGCAGCATCATCCGAGACCGCAATATGTTGTCCGCAGAGATTTTCCAGTTTTTTCAGATCGAACCGGGCAGGGCTCTTGCCGATCCCGTCCAGATCGAACCATTCCCTGGCCTGTTCGTCGGTGAAGAACTCGTCGTCGCCGTGGCTCCAGCCGAGCCGCGCCAGGTAATTCCGCATTCCGGCGGCCGGATATCCCATCGCCTGGTATTCCTGCGCGCCCAACGCCCCGTGGCGTTTGCTGAGTTTCTTTCCGTCCGGCCCGTGGATCAGAGGGATATGCGCCCAGACCGGCACTTCCCATCCCATCGCCTCGTAGATCATCATCTGACGGGCGGCGTTGTTCAGGTGGTCGTCGCCCCGGATCACGTGCGTCACGCCCATGTCGTGGTCATCCACCACGACGGCCAGCATGTAGACCGGCGTTCCGTCCGACCGCAGCAGGATCATGTCGTCCAGCTGATCGTTGCGGATGGTCACGTCGCCCTGCACCTGGTCGCGGATCACGGTCACGCCGTCCTGCGGCGCCTTGATGCGGATGGCATAGGGCGCGTCGGGATGGTTTGCGGCATCCGCATCGCGCCACGGGCTGCGGAACAGGGTGGATTTTCCCTCGGCGCGGGCCTTCTCGCGGAAATCGGCAATTTCGTCCTGTGTGGAAAAGCACTTGTAGGCCTTCCCCTCGGCCAGAAGCTGGTGCGCCACTTCGGCGTGGCGTGCGGCACCTTCGAACTGGCTGATGACGTCCCCGTCGTGGTCCAGACCCAGCCACTCCAGACCCTGCAGAATCGCGGCCGTCGCCTCAGGGGTCGAGCGTTCGCGGTCAGTGTCCTCGATCCGCAAAAGGAATTTGCCGCCGCGCCCGCGCGCATAGAGCCAGTTGAACAGCGCCGTGCGGGCCCCGCCGATGTGCAGGTAGCCGGTGGGCGAGGGGGCGAATCGGGTGACGACCTGTTCGGACATGGAGGCAATTAACCTTTTGGTAACCGTGGCGGGATAGCGTTGGCGCCTGTCTAACGAGCCGGGCGGACGGGGGCAACCATGCGCGTTCTGGCAAGGGTCGAGGCCGCGTTGCTGGCGCAGCGCGGGAATCTGCTTCTCTGGTCGCCAGTGTGTCTGGCGCTGGGGATCGGCCTCTATTTCGCCCTTCCGCAAGAGCCAGAGCGGCGTGCCTACACGGGCGTCGTTCTGTTGGCGTTTGGCTTGATCTGGATCGGGCGCAAGATGCCGGCGGCCTGGGCTCCGTTGACTTGGGCGCTGGCGCTGGCGGCCGCGGGTTTCGCGGTAGCCGGCGCCCGGGCCCACAGGATGGCGGCGCCGGTTCTGGAATGGCGCTATCACGGCCCGATCGAGGGGCGGGTCGTGGGGCTGGACCGGTCCGCCTCGGATGCGCTGCGGGTCACACTGGACGAAGTTCGTCTCAAAGGCGTTCTTGCCGTGCGCAGGCCCGCGCGCATCCGTCTGTCCCTGCATGGCGACAGCGTGGCGTTGATGCCGGGCCAGCGGATCATGACGACCGGACACTTGTCGCCCCCGCAGGGCCCGGTGGAGCCGGGCGGCTACGACTTCCGCCGCCATGCCTGGTTTCTGGGTCTTGGGGCGACCGGATACACCCGGAATCCGGTCGTGACCGCAGCGCCGCCGCAGGACGGCGCTGCGGGGTTGCGCGTTGCGGCACTGAGGACCGCCATTTCGGGCCGGGTCCTGGCGGTTTTGCCCGGCGATGTCGGCGGCTTTGGCGCGGCTGTGACCACTGGCGACCGCAGCGCCATCAGCCAGGACGCGGTGGACGTCCTGCGGGTGTCCAACCTTGCGCATCTGCTGGCGATCTCGGGGCTGCACATGGGCTTGCTGGCCGGTTTCGTCTACGCGGCCATGCGGATCGGGCTGTCGCTTGTGCCGCCGCTGGCGCTGCGAATTCCCGTGCGCAAGATCTCTGCCCTCTTTGCCCTGGTGGCGGCATCAGGTTATCTGGCGCTGTCGGGCAATAGCGTGGCGACCGAGCGAGCGTTCATCATGGTGGCGGTGATGATGGGCGCTGTCCTCGTGGATCGACGCGCCATCTCGCTGCGCGCAGTGGCAGTCGCGGCGATCGTTGTCTTGTGTCTGCGCCCCGAGTCGCTGCTCAGCCCCGGTTTCCAGATGTCCTTCGCTGCGACGACCGCGCTGGTGGCGGTGTTCGGCGGGCTGCGGGATGTCGGGATCGGCCTTGGCCCGGCCTGGCTCAGGCCGACGGCAAGCTTGTTTCTTGCCTCCACCGTAGCCGGTCTGGCGACCGCGCCGATAGGGGCCGCGCATTTCAACATGCTGGCGCATTACGGGCTGTTGGCCAATGTGCTGTCGGTGCCGGTAATGGGGGCTGTGGTCATACCGGCGGCGGTACTGGCCGTGGTGCTGTCGCCGTTGGGCCTAGAATGGGTCGGGCTGTGGATCATGGGCCGTGGTCTGAACTGGATCCTCGGGGTAGGAGAATGGGTCGCGGGCATGGTCGGCGCACGCGGGTTCGTCGCCAGCCCCCCGGATTATGTTCTGCCAGTCTTGGCACTGGGTGCACTGTGGCTCATCCTGTGGCGGGGCAGGGGGCGTTGGGCCGGGATCTTACCCATGATCATCGCTCTTTCGCTCTGGGGGCAGGTGCAACGCCCCGAAGTTCTGGTGGCCGACACCGGCGGACTTGTGGGCGTGATGACGGAACAGGGCCGGGCGCTGAGCAGGGACCGGGGCAGCAGCTTCATTGCGACCGTCTGGCTGGAAAACGACGGGGACGGGGCCGATCAAGCGGCCGCCGCCGCGCGATGGCCGCAACCGGACGGAGATTTGCGACGCTTCCGACTGATCGACAGGGAGCTGATCCACGTCACGGGCAAACGCGCGGCGCAGCGCCTGGACGGCTGCCATGCAAACCTGATTGTCGTGTCCACGGTCTCGCTCGACCTCACCGGCGAATGCGACGTTTTCGATCCCGAGCGGCTCAGGCTGACCGGCAGCCTCGCCCTTGATGGCGGCACGGTTCGGACCAGCGTAGAAATGTCAGGAAATCGATTGTGGTCGCCGACCCGAAACCCGGACCGGCGTCTGGCGAAATCTCAGTAAGTCCGGATCAGCCCGACCAGTCGGCCCTGCACCTTTACCTTGTCCTCGGGCAGAACGCGGGTTTCATAGGCGGGGTTCGCCGCCTCGAGAGCGATGGCATTGCCACGCCGGAAGAACCGTTTGAGCGTGGCCTCCTGATCCTCGACCAACGCCACGACGATGTCGCCGTTGTCCGCGACAGATGTTTCCCGGATCACCACCACGTCGCCATCGTTGATGCCGGCGTCGATCATCGAGTCGCCCCGCACCTCGAGCGCGTAATGCTCGCCCCGGCCTGAGATCATGGAGCCTGGCACGGCCACCTGATGCGAGACGTGGCTGATCGCCTCGATAGGCACACCGGCGGCGATCCGGCCCATGACCGGCAATTCGATCGCATGCACCGCGACCGGCTCCACGTTGGCGGGCCGCGGGCCAGAGGGCCTGTCGCCTTCGATCACGCGCGGTTTGAAACCCGCTGTCGGTTCGCCGCCCAGGCTTTCCGGCAGCTTCACGATTTCGATGGCGCGCGCACGGTGAGCCAGCCGGCGGATGAAGCCGCGCTCCTCCAGCGCCGTGATAAGCCGGTGGATGCCGGACTTCGACCGCAGGTCCAGCGCCGCCTTCATCTCGTCGAAACTGGGCGGAACACCGTCAGCCTGCACCCGTTTGTGGATGAACTCCAACAGATCCAGTTGTTTCTTGGTCAACATTGCTCGTACCTCGTCGCTCATGCGTTTGCTTTTGTTCTACGCATGTTCACGTTTTGTGTCAACCGATTTGGGTGGGGTTACAAGGGTAGGTAGAGTACCTCATCCCCGGAATCGCGCGCCGGATCCTCCGGCGGGCGCACAAGCAAGGCGTTCGCCCGAGCCAGGACGCTCAGCAGGGAACTGTCCTGATCGGCGCAGGCGCGGAGTCCGTTATCGTCGAGCACGGCGCGCATGTAATGTTCGCGCGGACCGTTCTTGTCGATCGGCGCCGCCAACCGTGCGCGGCGGAAGGGCGGCAGCGTCTCTTCCAGCCCCAGCATCCGGCGGACCATGGGCGCCAGAAATAGATATCCGCACACCATGGCCGAGACTGGATTGCCCGGCAGCCCGACCATGGCCGCGTCTCCCATCCGCCCCGCCATCAGCGGTTTCCCCGGCCGCATCCGGATCTTGTAGAAGGACCGTTCCATACCCAGTCCGGCTGCCACCTGACCGACAAGATCATGATCCCCGACCGACGCGCCGCCGATCGTCACCACCATATCCGCGCCCTCGGCCAGCGAAAACGCCGTTTCGAGGGACGAAACCGTGTCCCGGGCGATCGGCAGAATGCGGACATGCGCGCCGAACCCTTCCAGCAGGGCCTTGAGGCCAAAGGTGTTTGACGCGATGATCTGGTTCGGTCCGGGATCCTCTCCGGGCATTACCAGTTCGTCGCCGGTGGAAATCAGTGCGATGTCGGGTATTCGCGTCACGGGAACCGAGGCGATGTTCATTGCCGCCATCAGCGCGACGTCCTCGGCGCGCAGCAGTCGCGGCGCTTCGATCGTTGTTCCTTTGGTAAAATCGACGCCAGCCGGTCGGATGTTGGTCTTGGTCCCCGGATCGTCTTTGACGGTTATCAGGTTGCCGCGCCGCTCCACATCTTCCTGAATGACGACGAAATCTGCACCGTCCGGCACCGGAGCCCCGGTGAATATCCGCACGGCCTGGCCGGCGCCGACGCTCCCGTCAAAGCCGTGACCCGCGGCCGCTTCGCCGATGACCTTGAACATGGCGTGCATCTCGACCTCGGCCGCCTTGACCGCGTAACCGTCCATCGACGATGCGGCAAAAGGAGGCTGGTCGCGCGTCGCGGCAACGTCACGGGCAAGCACACGGCCAGCGGCTTCGGTCAGGGGTACGTCTTCGGACGGCAACACCCGGACAAGATCGAACAGCAGGGCGCGGGCTTCCTCGACCGTGATCATTGCGCCTCGTATCGCCCCGATTTTCCGCCATCTTTCAGCAGGACGCGAATGCCGCCAATCTCCATCGCCTTGTCGACGGCCTTGGCCATGTCATAGACGGTCAGCGCGGCGGTGGACACGGCTGTCAGCGCCTCCATCTCGACGCCGGTCTGTCCCGTGGTCTTGACCGTCGCCTCGACGCGGATTCCTGGCAGATCGGGGTCCAGCGTCAGTTCGACCGCTACCTTGGTCACCGGAAGCGGGTGGCACAGCGGGATCAGGTCGGGTGTCTTCTTGGCGCCCATGATCCCCGCCAGCCGCGCGACGCCTAAGACGTCACCTTTCTTGGCCTTGCCTTCCGCAATGATGTCAAAGGTTTCCCGCGCCATCCTTATGTGCCCCTCGGCAACCGCCACCCGGGGGGTCACGGCCTTGTCCGAGACATCGACCATATGCGCGTCGCCCTTCTTGTCGAAATGGGTCAGCGGCATCACATCGCTCCGGGCACCAACGGGTTCGCCAGAAGGGCGCGGGTCGCCGCAGCCACATCATCCTGACGCATCAGGCTTTCGCCAATCAGGAAACAGCGCGCGCCGTACCGGGCGATGTCCGACAGATCCGCGGGCGTGTTGAGACCGCTTTCGCTGACGATCATTCGATCGGCAGGAACAAGCTTGGACAGGCGCCGCGTTACGTCAAGAGAGGTCTCGAAGGTCTTGAGATTGCGGTTGTTTACCCCGATCAGGCGGCTTTGCAGGTCCGACGCGCGTTCCAGCTCGGCCTCGTCATGAACCTCGATCAGAACGTCCATGTCCCAGTCGATGGCGGTCTGTTCCAGTTCCGCGGCCTGCGCGTCGCTCACCGAGGCCATGATGATGAGGATGCAGTCAGCGCCCAGAACGCGCGCCTCGACCACCTGATAGGGGTCGTACATGAAATCCTTGCGCAGCACGGGCAGTTCGCAGGCTTCGCGCGCTGCCGTCAGATAGCCTTTTTCACCCTGAAAGCTCGGCGTGTCGGTCAGGACCGAAAGGCAGGTTGCCCCGCCTTCCTCGTAGGCTTGGGCCAGGGCGGGCGGGTCGAAATCCGGACGGATCAACCCTTTGGACGGGCTGGCTTTCTTGATCTCCGCGATCAGGCCGTAGCCGTTCCTTTTCGCCTTTTCCAGGGCCTTGGCAAACCCGCGCACGGGTGTCGCCTCGCGGGCTTGGAACTCCAGATCCGCCTGGGGTATCCGCTCCTTGTCGGCCGCGACTTCCTCAAGTTTATAGGCTTTGATCTTGTCGAGAATTGTACCAGTCATGCGGCGTCCTGTGTAATTCGGGCCAGTGCGGCGATCTTGTCCTTGGCTTTGCCGCTGTCGATGCTTTCAGTGGCCATGGCGACGCCTTCGCGCAGGTCGTTCGCGGCGTCGGCAACCACCAGCGCGGCCGCCGAGTTCAGCAGCACCGCGTCGCGATAGGCCGACGGTGCGCCGTCCAGCAGGGCTCGGAAGGCGGCAGCGTTGTCCTCAGGCGTGCCGCCAAGGATGTCTTCGAATGGGTGCACCGGCAAACCGGCATCTTCGGGATGCAATTCCACCTCCTTGACGACGCCGTCTTCCAGCGCGGCGATCCAGCTGACTCCGGTGATGGTCAGCTCGTCTGTGCCGTCGGATCCATGCACCAGCCATGCGTGGTCCGATCCCAGCACGCCCAGGGTTTCGGCCATCGGGCGGATCAGGTCGCGGCTGAAGGCGCCGGTCAACTGGCGCTTGACCCCCGCCGGATTGGTAAGAGGCCCAAGGATGTTGAAGATGGTGCGGGTTCCCAACTCCTGCCGGGTCGGCATCACGTGGGCGATCGCCGGGTGGTGCATCGGCGCCATCATGAAGCCGATCCCGGCCTCTTTCAGCGCCTTTTCAACGACCTTCGGGCCGACCATCACGTTGATTCCCATCTGCCCCAGCGCGTCCGCCGCGCCGGATTTCGAGCTGAGATTGCGGTTGCCGTGCTTGGCGACGACGACGCCCGCGCCCGCGACGACAAATGCCGTGGCCGTCGAGATGTTCAGCGTTCCCTTGCCGTCGCCGCCTGTGCCGACAATGTCCATGGCGCCTTCGGGCGCTTTCACCGCGTTGCATTTGGCGCGCATCACGGCGGCGGCGGCGGCATATTCATCCACCGTTTCACCGCGCGTCCGCATCGCCATCAGCAGCCCCCCGATCTGGCTGGGCGTTGCTTCACCCTCGAACAGGAGTTTGAAGGCGGTCTCGGCCTCGGCGCGGGTCAGGGGCCGGTCGGCGGCGGCTCCGATCAGCGGTTTCAGCGCGTCACTCATGCAGGGACTTTCATCTCGTTCAGGAAGTTTCTCAGCAGGGCGTGGCCATGCTCGGATGCGATCGATTCCGGATGGAACTGCACGCCATGAATCGGCAGATCCCGATGCTGCAGGCCCATGATGGTGCCATCCTCAAGCTCCGCCGTGATCTCGAGGCAATCCGGCAGGCTTTTCCGTTCGACCACAAGCGAGTGATAACGTGTCGCCTCGAACGGTGACGGGACACCGGCGAACACGCCTTTGCCCGTATGATGCATGGTTCCCATCTTGCCATGCACGATTTCATGGCACCGCACCACCTTGCCGCCAAAAGCCTGGCCAATGGTCTGATGCCCAAGACAGACACCCATCAACGGCGTTCTCGTTTCGGCGGCAGCCTGCGTCAGTGCCAGGCAGATGCCGGCTTGATCCGGATCGCAGGGGCCGGGGCTCAGCAGAATGCCGGCGGGATTCATCGCCATCGCCTCCTGGACGTCCAGCGCGTCATTGCGCCGCACGACCATCTTGGCGCCAAGCTCTCCCAGATAGTGGACGAGATTGTAGGTGAACGAGTCGTAGTTGTCGATCAGCAGCAGCATTCGGGCACATATCTCGGTTGGGCATTTGGGACTGGCGGTATGGTCCCGGGCCACGGTATAGTATCGGGGACATACATGCTCAGGCTTGTGCGGCAGCGTCAAGGGCGCATCCGTGCGACGGTGGCCCGGGGGACGTCAACGCCGCAACAGACGGTGAGACAATGAACGAGGCAAGAGAAGGACATAGGGGCAAGCAGAGATGAGCCGATTTCTCGGAGGAATGACAGCGGGCGCGGTCGTGGTGGTCGCCATGGGCGCATTCCTGTCGCTGAACACGCCGATGTCGCACAGTCCGCTCGTCGCCAGCAAGGCGCCGGCGACGGAACCGCCGGGCCAGAACGGGACCGACAGCGAGGTCAAGGAACCGGGCGCCGATGCCGACCTGGTAGAGCTTGCGCCGCACGCGCCGAAAGACGGCAAGGCTAAGGCCGACTGCCTGGCCGCCCTGGACGAAGGCGCGACCAAACCGTCCGACCGGCCCGCCGTGGGTGGCGCCACGGGAGCGTTGAAGAAGCCCGAAGCCGCTTCGGAGACCGGCGTGGATGTCGCGACCGTTGCGCCCGTCGCTCCGCCAGCGCCCTCGGCATTGCCCAACTCTCCGCAGGAAGACATCCAGCCAGTCGTGGTCGACAACGCACCTTCGCAGCCGACGGCGAAACAGGCCGAACCGGTTCCGGCATCGGAACCCGGAAAGGAAGAACCGGCGGAACAGGCTGGGCCGCAGATCGCTGCAATTGACGACAAGCCCGCCGAGCCGCCGATCGCCAAACCCGAGCCGGCTCTCAAACCCGAGCCCTCGGGCGAGGCTGGGGTCGAGAAAGAGGACGACGAGACGCCGTCGCGTCCGCGAATGGCGGCGCTTCCACAGATCGGCGGCGCCGAAAACGCCGAACCCGGCGTCACGGTCGGCACACGTGTCGTACCCCTGATCGACCGCGACAAGGAACCGGAGGTCGTGGAACTGCCGGCGATAAAGCCGATCGAGGCGCACGCCGCGGCGTTTGCAAACCCCGAGGGCAGGCCCCTCATGTCGATCGTTCTGATCGACGACGAAGGCTCTTTCGGTGTCGAGGCGCTGCAGGACTTCCCGTACCCGCTGAGTTTCGCAGTCAGCCCGACAGACCCGCAGGCCGCCGAAAAGATGGCACGGCACCGTGCGGCCGGCTTCGAGGTTCTGGCGATGGTGGACCTGCACGAGGCCGCCAGCGCGCAGGATGCCGAGGTTTCGATGTCCGTCTGGCTGGATACTCTGCCGGAAACCGTCGGAATCTTGGAAGGAACCGCATCCGGGATTCAGGGCAACCGCAAGCTTGCGGATCAGGTCGCAGCCATCGCCGGTGGCACCGGCCGCGGTCTGCTCACGCAGGACAGCGGGCTGAACACCGTGCAGAAACTTGCCGCGCGAAATGGCGTGCCTTCGGCCGTCGTGTTCCGCGACTTCGACGGCGCCGGGCAAGAGACCAAGACCATGCGCCGCTTTCTCGACCAGGCCGCGTTCCGCGCCGGGCAGGAAGGGGCCGTCGTCATGCTGGGCCGGGTGCGCCCCGAGACGATTTCCGCCTTGCTGCTCTGGGGGCTAGAGGACGCGACCGACAGGGTCGCTCTGGCGCCGATCTCGGCGGTCCTGATGAAAAGCCAGGAATAGGCGGGCGCTGACGTAGCCCGCCGGAACGACCGATCAGCGGTTGCCCGGCCCGGCAAACCGCGCCGCGTCCACGGCCGCACGGCGGATGGCGTTCGATTTGTGCACCGTTTCCATGTATTCCGCCTCGGGGTCGCTGTCATAGACGACGCCGCCTCCAGCCTGGATATACAGCCTGCGGTCCTTCACGATGGCGGTGCGTAGCGCGATGCACATGTCCATGTCGCCGCCCGCGCTGAAATAACCGACGCCGCCGCCGTAGATACCGCGTTTTTCGGGCTCGAGCTCGTCGATGATCTCCATCGCCCGCACTTTCGGTGCACCAGACACTGTTCCCGCAGGCATACCGGCGAAAAAGGCGTCCAGCGCGTCCTTGCCCTCGGCCAGTTCGCCCACGACATTCGACACGATGTGCATCACGTGGCTGTACCGCTCGATGATGAATTTCTCGGTCGGGCGCACGGTGCCGATCTTGGACACCCGGCCCGTGTCGTTGCGGCCCAGGTCAAGCAGCATGAGGTGTTCGGCCAGTTCCTTCTGATCCGCCAACAGATCTGCCTCGAGCGCGCGGTCCTCTTCCGGCGTGGCTCCGCGCGGGCGTGTGCCGGCGATCGGGCGGATGGTGACTTCCTTTCCGAAAACGCGCACCAGGATTTCCGGGCTCGCGCCGACCACCTGGAAACCGCCGAAGTTGAAGTAGAACATGAAGGGCGACGGGTTGGTCCGCCGCAAGCTCCGGTACAGCGCGAAGGGCGGCAGTGGAAAGTCCTGCGTCCAGCGTTGCGCCGGGACGACCTGAAAGATGTCGCCCGCGCGAATGTAATCCTTGGCCTTTTCGACGGCCTCCATGTAGGCAGCCTTGGTATAGTTCGACTGCGGCGGCGCGATCTCATGCGCTTCGCCCAGATCCCGGGATTCGGCGGGCATGGCGCGCTCCAGGTCGCGCACCGCGTCCATCACGCGCTCGGCGGCCTGCGCATAGGCCGCCTTGGCCGTTTGACCGTCGTTGACCCAGGCGGGCGAGACCACCGTGACCTCTCCCTTGACGCCGTCAAGGACGGCGACGACCGACGGGCGCATCATCACCGCATCCGGCAGGCCCAGCGGATCTGGGTTGACGTTCGGCAGGTGCTCGACCAGCCGCACCATGTCGTAGCCCAGATAGCCGAACAACCCGGCGGCGGCCTGCGGAAGGTCGTCGGGCAGCGCGATGCGGCTTTCCGCCAGCAGCGCGCGCAGGTTGTCCATCGGATTGCGGTCCTGCGGTTCGAACGCCTCGGGGTCGAACCGGGCCGAGCGGTTCAGCGACGAACGCTCGCCGTCGCAGCGCCAGATCAGATCCGGCTTCATCCCGATGATCGAATAGCGCCCGCGCACTTCGCCCCCCGTCACCGATTCCAGCATGAAGGCGTCCTTCTGCGCGCCCGTCAGCTTGAGCATCAGCGATACCGGCGTGTCCAGGTCGGCGGCGAGCCGCGTGTAGACGACCTGGTTTTCACCCGCTTCATAAGCGCGGGCGAAGGTGTCGAAATCCGGGGTCAGGGCCATGTCCGATCCCTTACTGGAAGCTGGCCTGAACCGCGTTCAGGGCACGCTGGTCCAGTGTCGGCTGCGCGCGGATCTGCGCGTCCCGGACATAGATGTCAAAGATGTTCTGCGCCAGCGCCTGATCGAGCTGCGCCGACATGGCCGCGCGCATCTGGGTCAGGTCTTCGGTGTCCGCGGGCGGCAGCACTTCGTCCAGCCGCACGATCAACGCGGTGCCGGGGCCCGCGATCACGCGCATGTCGCCCGGTTCCATTTCAAAGACCTGGACCATGAAGTCGTTGGGAACGTCTTCCAGGAACGCGGTGCGGGTCAGCCCGTTCTCGACGCGGAACGGCAGGCCGGTCGCGGTGAAATCGCCGTCGGTCGCCAGTTGCGGCAGCAGGCGGTTGGCCTGTTCCTGCAACGCCTTCGCGGTTTCCGCCTGCATCCAGGCGGCAATCACCCGGTTGCGGGCGCTTTCCAGCGGTTCGGGCCGCGGTTCCAGTTCTTCGTCGAGCCGCAGCGCAAAGATCGAGCCGTCCTCCAGGAATGCGATCTCCGGGAAGTCGTCGGCGCTGACCGCCTCGGCCACCGAGCGGAATCCGTCATAGGCCGCGACGCCGTCCGAACTGTCCGTCGTCCAGTCGATCTGGCCCAATTCCATTTCGGTTTCGTTTGCCAACTCTTCCAGCGTCGCGCCGCCCGCAAGCAGGTCGTTGATGTCCTCGGACTGCGCCTCGATCAGGCGACGGGCGCGTTCGGCGGCCAGTTCGTCGCGCAACTCGGCCTCTGCGTCCTCGAATGTGGTGATCTGCTCGGCCAGCGTTCCGTTGACGCGGAACAATGCCGGCCCGAGATCCGAGGGCAGGGGGCCGACCACCTGGCCGATCTCGGCCGCAAAGATTGCCTCGGCCGCGTCGCCCAGATCGTCTGCCGTCATATCGCCAAGGTCGATGTCGCGCAGTTCCAGCCCGCGATCCTGCACCAGTTTCTCAAAGGTGGTTCCGGCGACCTCAAGCTGTGCCTTTGCGCTTTCGGCTGCTTCTTCGTTCGCAAAGACCAGCCTTTCGACCAACCGCCGTTCCGGCTGTTGGAACTCGGCCTCGCGCTGCTCGTAAAGGCGGCGGACGCTGTCCTCGTCCAGGTCGACCGAATCCAGCAGCATCTCGGGCGAGAGCAGGGCATAGGTCAGCCGTTTGGTGCGCGGCAGCATGAATTGATCCTGGTGCGCGTCGTAATAGTCCTGGATCTGCGCATCGGTCGGCGCGGCCACCGGCGTGTCCAGGTTTTCGCGCGACAGCGTCGCCACGGTGAAACTGCGCCGCGCGCCGACATAGTCGGCCAGCGTGTCCGCCATGGTGTCGGGCATCGTGACGCCCGCCATGATCGCGCCCTGTACCAGCGTGCGGGCGGATTCGTTGCGCAGTTCCTCTTCGAATTCGGCTTCGCTCACGCCGATCTGTTCCAGTTGAAAGCGGTAGGATTCGCGGTCGAATTTTCCGTCAACGCCCTGAAATGCGGGAATCGAAACGATTTCCTTCTGCAGGTTCTCGTCACCGATCGACACGCCAAGCCGGGCGACTTCGTTGTCGAGCGAGGCAAGGGCGATCAGCCGGGCCAGGGCCATCTGGTCCAGCCCCATTTCGCGGGCCTGCGCCATCTGAAGCGGCTGTCCGGTCTGGGCTTCGATGGCGCGGATCTCGCGCTGCAACTCGCGGGCATAGGCGTCGACGGTCACCGTTTCGTCGCCCACCTGCGCCACGGTCCGCACGGTGCCGGTCAGGTTCACCGCGCCGAACCCTGCAAGGCCAAGCATCAGCAGGCCCATGAGGATCCAGACGAAGGTTTTCGATAAGCTTTTGACGCCCGCGGCCATGGTGCCCCCTTGGTTTGTGGCTGGTGTTCCGCCCCTTTGATTGCGGCCCTGAATACGACGCGCCGTGACGGGGGGCAAGCTCAGAAGGCCAGCGCAGCCAGCCGCTCGAACAATTGCCCGATTCCGGCCCGGTCGAGGTTCGCGAAAGCGATGCGAACCTGCCTCTGTCCTTCCGGGTCATTTTCCGGCATGAACATCGTTCCCGGCAGCAGCAGAACCCCGGCATCGGCGACCAGCCGACGGGCCAACTCGTCCGAAGGCATGTCGAACGGGTGTTCGAGATAGGCGAAATAGGCGCCAAGCCCCAGCAGTTTCCACCCCCGGTCCTCCAACGCCCCCACACCTTCGGAAATCGCCGCGCGCCGGTCCAGGATCTCGGCCCGCTCACCGGCAAGCCACTGGCTCAGGTTCCGCATTCCCCAAAGCGCCGCGTGCTGGCCGATCTGGCCCGGACAGATCGCGACCGTGTCGAGGAACTTCTCGATTTCGGCCAACAGCGCCGGGTTCGTGGCCAGAGCGCCGACCCGGTGCCCGGTCAGACGGTAGGACTTGGAGAAGGAATAGAGATGCACCAGCGTCTCGTCCCAGTCCGGTTGCTGGAACAGATCGTGCGGCGCGCCGTCCCGGCTGTCGAAGTCGCGGTAGGTCTCATCGACCAGCAGTTTGAGGCCGGTCTCTTTCGCTAGGTCGTAAAACGCACGGACCAGTTCCGCCGGATACTCGACGCCTCCGGGGTTGTTCGGCGTGACCAGCGCGATCGCGCGGGTCCGCTCGGTGATGAGCCCGCGCGCCTTTTCCGGGTCGGGCAACAAGTCGTCGCCGGTGCGCAGATCCACGGCCCTCACGCCGGCCATGTCCAGCCACATCTTGTGGTTGAAGTACCAGGGCGTCGGCAGGATCACCTCGTCGCCTTCGCCGGTGATGGCAGAAATCGCCGCCGCGAAGGCCTGATTGCAGCCCGAAGTGATGGCGACCTGCCGCGCCTCGACCGAGGCGTGGTAGTGCGACGAAATCTGCCGCGCAAGCTCTGCGCGCAACTCGTCATTGCCCAGCACCGGCCCATACAGATGCGCGCTGTCCTCGGTCATGGCGAAGTCGGCCATGGCCTTGCGCAAGGCGGCTGGCGGCGGATCGACAGGCGCGGCCTGGCTGACGTTGATCAGGGGCCGATTTTCGGGAAACTTGACGCCTTGCAGCCAGCGGCGCGCCTCCATGACCGGCGGGGCGAAAGTGGCGGCGGTGCGGGTGATACTCATGTGTCGATCCGGATCGGCTGATGGTTTCGGTATAATGCGGATGCGGGCCTGACAGGCACGCCGGGCGGCGAACCTGCGGCGGAAAACAAAAAGCGCCCCGGCCGGGACGCTTCTGGATCAGTCGGTGCCGCGATAGGGTTCGACGTATTGCAGGGCCATGTCCCAGGGAAAGAAGATCCAGGTATCCTGGCTTACCTCGGTGATGAACGTGTCCACCATCGGGCGGCCCTTGGGCTTGGCGTAGACGGTGGCGAAATGCGCCTTGGGGTACATGTTTCGCACCAGTTCCAGCGTCTTTCCGCTGTCCACCAGGTCGTCGATGATCAGGATGCCTTCGCCGTCGCCCATCAGATCTGCGTCAGGCGACTTCAGCACTTCGGCCTGACCCTGCGCCTGGTGGTGGTAGGACCGAACGCTGATCGTATCGACCGTGCGTATGTCCAATTCGCGGCTGACGATCATCGCGGGTGCCATGCCACCGCGGGTGATCGCCACCACTGCGCGCCAGGCCCCGTCATCCGGGCCTTGCCCGTCAAGCCGCCACGCCAGCGCCCGAGCATCGCGATGGATCTGGTCCCAGCTGATGTGAAAGCCTTTTTCGTGGGGCAGGCGGTCCTTGCCGGTCATCGTCGTTTATCCCTTTTCCACGTCGGGCGCATCGACGGCCTTCATGCCGACGATGTGGTATCCCGAATCCACGTGCAGGTTCTCGCCCGTCACGCCGCTGCTGAGATCGGACAACAGATAAAGCGCCGATTTTCCAACTTCGTCGATGGTCACGTTGCGGCGCAGGGGCGAGTTGTACTCGTTCCACTTCATGATGTAGCGGAAGTCGCCGATGCCGCTGGCGGCCAAGGTCTTGATCGGCCCTGCGGAGATCGAGTTGACGCGGATGCCGTCCTTGCCCAGGTCCTCGGCCAGGTATTTCACCGACGCCTCCAGCGCGGCCTTGGCGACGCCCATGACATTGTAATGCGGCATAACCTGCTCGGCGCCGTAATAGGTGAGGGTCACGGCGCTGCCGCCTTCGGTCATCAGCTTTTCGGCGCGCTGCATGACGGCGGTGAAGGAATAGACCGACACGTCCATGGTCAGCTTGAAATTGGCGCGGCTGGTATCGACGTAGCGGCCGCGCAATTCGTTCTTGTCGGAAAAGCCGATGGCGTGAACCACGAAATCCAGCCGACCCCACTTGTTCTCAAGCTCTGTGAACAGGGCGTCGATCGACGCCTCGTCGCTGACGTCGCAGGGAAGCACGATCTCGCTGCCCAGTTGAACGGCCAGAGGATCGACGCGCTTTTTCAGCGCATCGCCCTGATAGGAAAAAGCAAGCTCGGCCCCGGCCTCGGACAAGGCGCGGGCGATGCCCCACGCGATGGACTTGTCATTGGCCAGTCCCATGATGAGGCCGCGCTTGCCGGCCATCAACTGATTTGACATGTTCGGTTCTCCGCCTGTCGTCGCGATGTGTTGAGGTGGTTTATGCCATTGGTCTGATTGCTTCAAGGCCGCGTGCTCTTGCCCGCGGCGAGTTCTGGCCGTAGGGTCAAATGTGAAGCGTTCAAGGGGATGGAAATGAACGAACGTGACGGCATCTTTGCCGGGACCGACCCGTTTGTCATAGCGAGTCGGTGGTTGAGGGAGGCTGAAAAAACCGAACCCAACGACCCCAACGCGATCGCCTTGGCGACCGTGGATTCGCAAGGTTTGCCCAACGCCCGCATGGTTCTTTTGAAGGACATCGATGCGGACGCCTTTGTTTTCTATACCAACTATGAAAGCGCCAAGGCGCAGGAACTCGACGGCGCGGGCAAGGCGGCCTTCGTGATGCATTGGAAATCGTTGCGGCGTCAAATCCGCGTTCGTGGTACAATCGCGCGCGAAGAGGGTGGGAATGCCGACGAATATTTCGCCTCCCGCTCGCTGAAAAGCCGGCTGGGCGCGTGGGCGTCACGCCAGTCGCGGCCTCTGTCGAGCCGCGCGGCGCTAATGGCGGAAGTGGCCAAGGTGACCGCGAAACTGGGGACAAACCCGCCCCGCCCGCCATTCTGGGGAGGATACCGTCTGGTGCCAAGCGAGATCGAATTCTGGGCGGATGGCGCGTTCCGTCTGCACGACAGGTTCGTCTGGCGGCGAGAGCAGCCCGAGAAGGAGTGGCAAGTGCAAAGGCTGAATCCATGAGACTCGCGCAACTTGAAATGCAACCGCTGGAAAACAAAGGGTTTTTAACGCTTGAATTTGCGCTGCAAAAGCCTACACATCACTCCCTTAATGATCGAACAAAATCCACGATGGGAAAGACGTGCCTGAAGATCTGAACGACATGTACCGCGTCCGCGGACACGTGAAATGGTTCGACCCCGCCAAGGGGTTCGGATTCGTCGTGTCCGAAACCGGCGGGCCGGACATTCTCTTGCATGTGAACGTGCTTCGGAACTTCGGCCAGAGTTCGGTTGCCGATGGTGCTGGCATCGAGATCATGACCCATCGCACCGAGCGGGGCGTGCAGGCGGTCGAGGTTCTCAGCATCGAGCCGCCGGCGCGGACCGAAACGATGATGCTTGCGGATTTCGCCGATCTCGATCCCGACGTCATCGCGCAGGCGCCCCTGGAAGCGGCACGGGTCAAATGGTTCGACAAGGGCAAGGGCTTTGGCTTTGCCAACGTGTTCGGCCGCAGCGAGGATGTCTTTCTGCACATCGAAGTCCTGCGGCGGTCGGGCCTTGCGGATCTGCAGCCCGGTGAAGCTCTGGCCATGCGCGTGATCGACGGCAAGCGCGGACGGATGGCCGCCCAGGTCCTGGCCTGGGAAGCGGCGCTGAACAACCGCTGAGTCACCGCCATGAAAGGTCTGTTCGCAACTCTGGCCCTGATCACGCAGGTCTGGGCCGGGATGGCCGCCGCCGCCTGTTCCCCCGAGGTCGTTGATCTGAAGAACGAACTGGCGCAGATTCGCTTCAACATCGAATTGGCGGTTACCCCGCAGGAGAGGTCCAAGGGCCTGATGTTCCGCGAACCCATGCCCGACCGGTCGGGAATGCTGTTCGTTTTCGACCCTCCGCAGCCGGTTGCCTTCTGGATGAAGAACACGCTGATCCCGCTCGACATGATTTTCGTCGATCGCACCGGCGTCGTGACGCGCGTGCATCACGGTGCGATTCCCGGTGACGTGACCCCGATCGATGGCGGTGAAGCTGTCTTTGCGGTGCTCGAGGTCAATGCCGGGCTGGCTGCCCGCTACGCCATCGCCCCCGGCACCGTGCTTCGGCACGAGATTTTTGCCCAAGGTCCCGCGATCTGGCCCTGTTAGGTCTTTTCAAACCCGGATCGCGCCGTTAGGAAGGCGCACGGTCCGGGGCGTGGCGCAGTCTGGTAGCGCACCTGTTTTGGGTACAGGGGGTCGTGAGTTCGAATCTCGCCGCCCCGACCACTTTCCGATCAGACCGGGGTCCCTCCCGCCACTTGGTAAAGCCGCGTGAGTTTCCGGTCCAGCGTCGGGCTTTCGATGGCGACCTTGAGTGTCCTGCCCGACTTTTGCGGAATCAGCAGGAACATGTCCGCGTCCACCTGATACCCTCCCTGGTTCTTGACCGAACTCAGCTGCATGACGCTTTTCGGCAATTTTTGCGGGTACCCGTCGAAGTTGAGGATAAGATAGGCGGTCGTTTCCGGCGACAGCAGCTGCCGGCATTCGGTACTGGTCTGGCTGATGCGCCGGAACTCCTCGCCGGGATCGTTGCAGGCCGCCTCGAAGGCAGTGAAGAGATCCGCGGGAAACTCGGAGAACTGCGCGCTGCGCGACGAGATTCCCTCATGTTGTGGTGTGCAGGCCACGATTGCGGCCATGACGGGAAGACTCCAGAGCGCGCGCATGGCCGGAAAATCCAAATAATGATGTCACGTATCCCGAACTTTAGGACATCGCCGGGCCGCGAGCGACAGTGATTCTGTTTGCGCTGAAATTGTGTGCGGTTTTTGCAGGGTTTTCATTCCTTGCCGTAAGCACCCCCCAGCAAACGGGAAAATCGAAATGCGCTTTGCCGATGCCGGTGAAATGCCACTGAGGAAAACCCTGTGGAGGAATCGGGAATAACCTGCGGCGCCGATTCCCGGCCTTGCGGGTCAACAGAAAAGATTGCCCTCAAGGCGGAAAAATGCCGTTGACCTGATATGGGGACATACGTCAGATTGTGGGAGCCGGATCAGCTGCCACTAAATCTGGTAGGGAATGACCAGAAAGGCAGCAGGCGAGGGACGGAGAGAATACCAAGGTTTCGTTTGACCGCATGTCGGTCATGCGCTGCGGTTCGCAGCGTCGGGGTTTCTTTGTCCTGCGTGATGCGGCGACCGGTACGGAAGACGTAATTCGGGTTTTTCACGGTCGAATTGACCGGAAGCGAAGTTGGTTGAAGCTAGGGCGGCGGACATGAAGATTGATAGAAAGTTCACGAAGGCAGGGCAGGACGCATATGCGGAGTTGGAGTTCATCTCCGCGACTTCCGAGATTCGCAACCCGGATGGCACCATCGTATTCCGGCTGGACGAGATCGAAGTGCCAGCCCGTTGGAGCCAGGTTGCCAGCGACGTGATCGCTCAGAAATATTTCCGAAAGGCCGGTGTTCCTTCGCGCCTGAAGAAGGTCAAAGAAAAGGGTGTGCCCGAATTTCTGTGGCGCTCGGTGCCCGAAGACGGGGCCGAATTCGGGGGCGAAACCTCGTCCAAGCAGGTATTCGACCGCCTTGCCGGTGCATGGGCTTATTGGGGTTGGAAAGGCGGCTATTTCTCGACCGAGGAAGATGCGCGCGCCTATTTCGACGAGATGCGCTACATGCTGGCAACCCAACGCGCCGCGCCGAACTCGCCGCAATGGTTCAACACCGGCCTGCACTGGGCCTATGGAATCGACGGGCCGGCGCAGGGGCATCACTATGTCGACCACCAGACCGGCAAGCTGACCAAATCGAAGTCGGCCTACGAGCATCCGCAGCCGCATGCCTGCTTCATCCAGTCGGTCAACGACGACCTGGTGAACGACGGCGGCATCATGGACCTCTGGGTGCGCGAGGCGCGCCTGTTCAAATATGGCTCTGGCACCGGAACGAACTTCTCGCACCTGCGCGCCGAAGGCGAGGCGCTGTCCGGCGGCGGCAAGTCCTCGGGTCTCATGGGCTTTCTCAAGATCGGCGACCGCGCCGCAGGCGCGATCAAATCAGGCGGGACAACCCGTCGAGCAGCGAAGATGGTGATCGTCGATGCAGATCACCCTGACATCGAGCAATTCATCGAATGGAAGGTGATCGAAGAGCAGAAGGTGGCCTCGATCGTAGCCGGTTCGAAAATGCACGAAAAGATGCTGAACGGCATTTTCGAGGCCATCCGCTCCTGGGACGGCGTTCAAGACGACGCCTATGACCCCAATACCAATGACGGCCTCAAGTCCGCCATCCGCGAGGCGAAAAAGGTCGCGATTCCTGAAACCTACATCAAGCGCGTGCTGGATTACGCCCGGCAGGGCCATGACAGCATCGAATTCCCGACCTACGACACCGACTGGGACAGCGATGCCTACAGCACCGTGTCGGGGCAGAATTCCAACAACTCGATCCGCGTGACCAACGCCTTCCTCAAGGCGGTCGAAAAGGACGCGGACTGGGAACTGATCAACCGTGTCGACGGCAAGGTCGCCAAGACGGTCAAGGCGCGCGACTTGTGGGAAAAGGTCGGCCATGCCGCCTGGGCCTGCGCAGACCCCGGCATCCAGTACCATGACACCGTGAACGAGTGGCACACCTGCCCCGAAGACGGTCCGATCCGCGGCTCGAACCCGTGCTCCGAGTACATGTTCCTCGACGACACCGCCTGCAACCTGGCATCGATGAACCTGCTGACCTTCCTCAAGGACGGCGAGTTCCAGGCCGAGGACTACATGCACGCCGCCCGGCTCTGGACGCTGACGCTGGAAATTTCGGTGATGATGGCGCAGTTCCCGTCCAAGGAGATCGCGCAGCTTTCCTACGATTTCCGCACCCTGGGTCTGGGCTACGCCAATATCGGCGGCCTGCTGATGAACATGGGCTACGGCTATGACTCGCCCGAAGGCCGGGCGATCTGCGGCGCGCTGACCGCGATAATGACCGGCGTGGCTTACGCCACCTCGGCCGAGATCGCCGGAGAACTCGGTCCCTTCGCCGGATACGAACGCAACGCCGACCACATGCTGCGCGTCATCCGCAACCATCGCCGCGCCGCGCAAGGCGTCGCAGAAGGCTATGAAAAGCTGAGCGTCAAGCCGGTCCCGCTGGATCACGCAAACTGTCCCGACAAGCGCCTCGTCGAACTGGCCATGAGCTCTTGGGACGACGCGCTGAGCCTCGGTGAAAAGAACGGCTACCGCAACGCGCAGGCCACGGTGATCGCGCCCACCGGCACCATCGGCCTGGTGATGGACTGCGACACCACTGGGATCGAGCCCGACTTCGCCCTGGTCAAGTTCAAGAAACTGGCGGGCGGCGGCTACTTCAAGATCATCAACCGCTCGGTTCCTTCGGCGCTGGAAAAGCTGGGCTATTCCAGTTCTCAGATCGAAGAGATCGTGTCCTATGCCGTCGGCCACGGAACCATCGGCAACGCGCCGGGGATCAACCACACCTCGCTGACCGGCCACGGCTTCGGCCCGAATGAGCTGCGCAAGATCGACGAGGCGCTGGGATCGGCCTTCGACATCCGCTTCGTCTTCAACCAGTGGACCCTGGGCGAAGAGTTCTGCACCGGTGTTCTGGGCATCCCGGCGTCCAAGCTGAACGACCCGACCTTCGACCTGCTCCGCCACCTGGGTTTCACCCGCAAGGACATCGAGGCGGCCAACGATCATGTCTGCGGCACCATGACCCTTGAGGGCGCGCCGCACCTGAAACCCGAGCATTACGCAATCTTCGACTGCGCCAACGCCTGCGGCAAGAAAGGCAAGCGGTTCCTCAGCGTCGATAGCCACATCACCATGATGGCGGCGGCGCAAAGCTTCATCTCGGGCGCGATCTCCAAAACGATCAACATGCCGAACAACGCGACCATCGAGGATTGCCAAAAGGCCTACGAACTCAGCTGGTCGCTTGGCATCAAGGCCAACGCGCTTTACCGCGACGGTTCCAAGCTGAGCCAACCCCTGGCGGCGGCGCTGGTCGAGGATGACGACGACGCGGCCGAGACGCTGGAAAGCGGCACGCCGCAGGAAAAGGCGATCACGCTGGCCGAGAAGGTCATCGAAAAGGTCGTGGTCAAGGAGATCATCCGCAGCCACCGCGAAAAGCTGCCGCACAGGCGCAAGGGCTATACGCAAAAGGCCATCGTCGGCGGGCACAAGGTCTATCTGCGGACCGGTGAATTCGCGGACGGTTCGCTGGGCGAGATCTTCATCGACATGCACAAGGAAGGCGCCGGCTTTCGGGCAATGATGAACAACTTCGCCATCGCGGTGTCGGTCGGCCTGCAATATGGCGTGCCGCTCGAGGAATTCGTCGACGCCTTCACCTTCACCAAGTTCGAACCGGCGGGGATGGTGCAGGGCAACGACTCGATCAAGAACGCCACTTCGATCCTCGACTACATCTTCCGCGAACTGGCGGTCAGCTACCTTGACCGCACCGATCTGGCCCATGTGAAACCCGAAGGCGCCACCTTTGACGACCTGGGCCGGGGCGAGGAAGAGGGCGTGTCGAACGTCAGCGAAATCAGTGAAACCGCGGCCTCCAGGTCGTTGGAAGTGCTGAAGCAAATCAGTTCGACCGGTTATCTCCGCAAGCGCCTGCCGCAGGAACTGGCGGTGTTCAATACCTCGCACAGCGGCTTCGGCGGCATGGCGGACGCCGCGGCGGCCTTCCAGGCCAGCACCTCTGAAACCGTCATCGCGACGGAAACCGTGGCGACGGGCGCCATGGACGCCCGCACCAAGGCCAAGATGCAGGGGTACGAGGGCGACCCCTGCGGCGAATGCGGCAACTACACGCTGGTGCGCAACGGCACCTGCATGAAGTGCAACACCTGCGGAGCGACGAGCGGGTGTAGCTGAGGAGAAAAAGATGAAGGTGACCGGCTTCTATCGAATTGAAAGCGAAACTCGGCAGTTTCAGATAGATTGCGAAGGAGATGAGACTGATCTGCCCGTACCGTATGGCTTTCTGTGTGAAAACAGAAACAACGCTAACAAACTGGAAATATTTCTCGAGGAATCTGGAGTTCAAGCAGACGTTGGAATGCGTATGCGGTGCCTAAAACCAGTGACTGCTACAGATCGCCAGTCTTGCGAAAGGTCGATACCGGTCAGCTTTGTATTGAGATCGCGCCATTAACAAGTGGCGTGTAGGGGTCCGGATTTCCCTCGGTGATCCGACCCCGACGAAACCCGGGATGGGGCAGTGCCTGAGACTTACCCAAGGCGCCCCATCCCACTCGGTGGAACATGCCCGTGTTCTGCCGGGAACAGGGTGGGGCGGAATATCAGTCCTTCCCACTCGCACCAGGGGCGGGTGCGCTCGCCCCATACGACGTCCAGGCCGCAGGCAAAAAAACACCGGGCGGTCAACGAATTGAGCTTGGACGGCGAAACTAGACAGGGGGCTTCGGCCCCCTCTTTCTTTTTCACCGACTCGGACCTGTTTGAGCGAAGGTCTGCCATTTCTCCCGATGGTTGTAGGGGGTTAGCCGCTGATGGCCAATTCCGACAGTCCATCGCGCGGAACGCCGCGCAGGCGACGGGGCTGATCCGGCGGGCTTTGGCGCGGACACCGACGCGATCCTTCAATCTGATGACGAAGTGGTCTGACCGGGTTTAGCTGTCCCAGTCCGGACAAAGAAACGCAATTCAACCAGGAGATACTGACATGAAACCGCAACACCTGGCGCTGATCGCCGCAATCACTGCGGGACTTCCGTCCTTGGCGCTTGCGCAGTCGGCGGCCGATGCCAATGGCGACGGAATGCTGACAATCGAAGAACTGCAGGCCGTCATTCCTGATCTCGAAGCGGAGCAGTTCGCCAGTATGGATGTGAACGGCGACGGTTCTTTGGATCAGGATGAAGTGGCCGCGGCGCAGGAAGCCGGGCTGCTGCCAGCCACTGACGGCTGATCGGAAACTGCGGCGGCCCATGAACGATGGGCCGCCGTTTTCAATGACTTACGACGACAAGTGAATGTTGAACCGCTTGCGGATCTCGGCGTCGAGCGCCGCATCGAAGCGCGCGGGCGACCGCTCGGCCAGTATCCGGTTTTTCCGCGCCACGGCCTTTTCGATCAGGTCCGGCTTGCCCCGTTCCACCCATTCCTTGGGCGAGGTTCGGTCGCCAAGCGTCGGATAGACGTAATCCGCCTGCATCCGACCCAGGGTCTGGTCGGTGCCCAGATAGTGACCGCTGCCGCCTAGGCAGACCTCTGCGATCTGGTCCACCGCCAGGGTTTCGTCGGTCACTTCGATGCCGCGTACGCAACGCAACGCCTGACCGATCAGATCGTCGCCCAGGATCAGGGATTCGTGGCAGAAGCCAAGCAGCGATGAGTGCATCCCCGCCGCCTCGTACACCATGTTGAGGCCCGAGAGGCCCGCCATCACGTTCGAGCACATCTGCTCCCAGCCGGCCTGCATGTCGGGCAGTTTCGAATCCGACGCCCCGGCGGCGGCGCCTCCGGGCAGGTCGTAGAAATGGTGCATCTGGGCGCAGCCGGCCGTCAGCAGCGCCTGTTCGCCCGACCCAACGGTCATCGCGCCGGTGCGCAGGTCGAGGCCAAAGGGCCAGGTGCCGAAGACCGCCGGGGCGCCGGGTTTCACGGCATTGACATAGACCAGCCCCGCCAGGCACTCGGCCACCGCCTGCACGATGGCGCCCGCCACGGTGGAAGGCGCCGTCGCACCCGCCATGCCCGCCGACAGCAGCAGGACCGGCATCCCGGCCTTGATGCACTCCTCCATCACCTGACAGCTTTCGGTGGCGAACTTCATCGGCGGCACCACGAAGCAGTTCGAGTTCGACACGAACGGCCGCTCGCGCCACTTGTCCTCGCCACCGGCGATCATGTGCAGCAGTTCCATCGCGGGGGCGACATAGCTGGGGTCGGTGAACGAGGTGCCGACATGCTTGAAGGTGCCCGAGCAGCAGGCATAGATCGTGTTCAGGTCCATTTCCCGATTGTCCAAAATGTCACGACAGACCATTGGACGTTGTACAAAATGGATATTTTCCAGGTTTTCGCAGATGCGCGCGGCGTCGTGCAGGTCCTGAACCGTCGAGTCGCGGTATTCCCGCCCATCGACATCCACCATGTGAACCGCCGCACCGGCAGTGCCGTAGTGCACACGTTTGCCCGAGAGATCGAGGTCGGTCCTGCCGTCGCGGCTGAATAACGTGACGGAACGGTTCGCCTTGGCCAGCGTGTCCTCGACCAGCGCCCGCGGAAACCGGATGCGACCGTCATCACCTAAGATGCAGCCGGCGGCAGTCAGGTAGTCGATGCCGCTTTGCGGCGCATCCGCAAGGCCGATCCGTTCGAGAGCGTCGAGCGCGGCATGGTGAATCCGTTCAACCCCTTCTTGCGTCAGCGGTTTCAGCCAGCCGCCTTCAAGTCCGGGGCGCACCGGGCGCAGATGTTCGGGAAGGGCCGTGGCACGGGCTGCACGACGGGCCGCGCGACCTCCAGTGCGGGAGATGCTCCGAGTTTGATCGTTCATATGGGGTATCCGTATGGAGTTGAAGAAAGGGTTGCGGCTTCAACCGTTTCCTGGCCGTCCACGCGCCGCACGCCCGCGATCCGCTCCGATCGTGCGGCTGACCAAGCAGATTTTCGACTGCTCGCCCTGCATGCGGCTCCTCCCTGTTCAGCCGAATGTTGCATCTGGGCCGCACTCGATCTGTCCTGTTTGCGACCTCACGGCATGTCGATTTGGGAGTTTCCTTTGATCCGGGCTATTCGAACGCGCGCTGTTCGCTAAGCACCGAAGCGAACTGGCACAATGTGGACAATGCCGCGGCAAAAGCCTCGATCGTCATCGCGACACGCACATGCCCTGCCGCTGCGCGGCCAAAGCTTTCTCCGGGCATGACGGCGATGTGATGGCTGTCCAGCAGGGCGTTGGCAAAGGCTTCGCCCGTCAGACCCGTGGCGCGAATGTCGAGCATCAGGTACATCGCGCCCTGCGAGGGGATCATGGTCACCGCGTTCTGACGCCCAAGTATGCCGCTCGCCAGTGCGCGCCGGCGTCGGAAGGGTTCGGAGATCTCGTCTTCGAGTTCACGCCCGGAACTCAGCGCGAAACTTGCCGCGTCCTGAATGAAGCCCGGCACTCCATAGGTCGTATGGGTCGCGAGGTTGATCAGGTGCCCGATCACCTCGGCCGGCGCCACGATCCAGCCGCATCGCGATCCCGTCATGGCGTGGGACTTGGACATGGAACCCACGACCAGCGTGCGCTCGGCCATGTCCGGCAGGGCGCGAGGAGAGACATGCCCACCTTCCCAGACCTGAGTATCGTAGACTTCGTCCGAAATCAGCCACAGGTCGCGCCGCTTGCAGACCTCGGCGATGCTCTCGAGTGTTTCGCGGGAATAGATGACGCCGGTAGGATTGTTGGGGGTGTTGATCAACAGCGACACCGCGCCGTGGGCGGCGGCGTCGATATCGGCGGCCCGCGGCTGGAACGCATCTTCGGCGCGGGTCCTGACTGCCTTGGCAATCGCGCCAACGCCCCGGATCGTGCCGGGGTAGGTGGCGTAGTATGGGTCGAGATAAAGCGCCGTATCGCCATAATCGCAGGCAGCGCTGTGCGCGGCGAACAATGCGGCCTGACCGCCGGGAGTAATCAAGACATTGTCGCGGGTGGTCGGAACACCGGTGCGCGTCTGAACCCGGGCGGCGACCGTATCGCGCAGCAGCGCGGTGCCAGGGACCATCGCATAACCTGTATGTCCTCCGACTGCCGATGCATTCATCGCATCTAGGATGGACGGGTGCGTTCCGATGTCATGCTCGCCTATGGTCAGTTCCGTGACCGCAACCCCTTCGGAAATCATTCGCCGTGCACGGTAGAATACATCCCAGCCGTCCGAACCGCCGCCAGTCAGATGTGTGATGCGGTGCGACAGCTTCATGGGGAACCTCTCTCGATAACTGACGGGGAGAGGGGCAGAGCCCTCGGGCAATGTCAATCACTTGCGCGGCGGCAGGGCTGCCTGCGCTTTCTTGGTCAATGAACCGCGCACGATGTCGTAGGATGTTACGATCCGGTGCCGCAACTCGTCCGGATCGGTCGTCCAGGGAATGTGGATCCAGCTTTGGTGGAAATACCGCGCCTTTATCCCGATCCCGGCGTCTATCAGCATCCGGGCGGTTTCCACGTCGGGCGTCTTGACCGAGACGCCGTCATCCGCAGTACCTACACAAGCGAACATCTTGCCACCAATCTTCCAGGCGTCATGCCCCCCGCCCCACGGGTCCGAAACCTCGGCCCCAGGCAGGGTGGCGCAGATGGAATTGACGGTATCGCGGCTCATGCGCAAATGATTGTCGGAATCGCGCACGCGACACAAGACTTGGCCGAGCGGGCCTGTCGTGCTATGAGCGGCCCATGAACCGGACCATTTGCATCATCATCTGCTGCATTACCTGCTGAACCTTCACGCGGGCCGGTTTCTTTCGTTTTCATCTCCGAGACAAGTTGCTATGCCCGCGCCAACGCGCAAGCATCTGCTGCCCAAGGACATGACCCGATGACGACGATCAAGCTGTACAACACACGGACCCGAAAGAAGGAAGAGTTCGTTCCGCTCGACCCCGACAATGTCCGGATGTATGTCTGCGGACCCACCGTCTATGACCGCGCTCATCTGGGCAATGCGCGGCCCGTAGTCGTGTTCGACGTGCTCTACCGGTTGCTTAGGCAGGTTTATGGCTCGGACCATGTGACTTACGTGCGGAATTTCACGGACGTAGACGACAAGATCAACGCCCGCGCCGCCGAAACGGACCGCCAGATCGGCGACATCACTGCCGAGACGACGCAATGGTTCCTGGACGACATGGGCAAGCTTGGCGCGCTGGAGCCTGACCACATGCCGCGTGCGACGCAGTACATCGACCAGATGATAGAGATGATCGAAACCCTGATCGAAAAGGGCCACGCCTATGCGGCCGAAGGCCATGTACTGTTCGCGGTGGACTCGTGGAAGGAAGGGTACGGCAAGCTGTCGGGCCGGTCGGTGGACGACATGATCGCCGGTGCCCGGGTCGAGGTTGCGCCCTACAAGAAGAACCCGATGGACTTCGTTTTGTGGAAACCCTCGACCGCCGATCTTCCGGGCTGGGACAGCCCGTGGGGCCGGGGGCGCCCGGGTTGGCATATCGAGTGCTCGGCCATGGCTTACGAGTTGCTGGGCGAAAGCTTCGACATCCACGGCGGCGGCAACGACCTGATGTTCCCGCACCACGAAAACGAGATCGCGCAAAGCCGCTGCGCGCATCCCGAGGGTCACTTCGCCAATGTCTGGCTGCACAACGAAATGCTGCAGGTCGAAGGCAAGAAGATGTCCAAGTCTCTGGGCAACTTCTTTACCGTGCATGATCTGCTGGAACAGGGCGTGCCGGGCGAGGTGATCCGCTTTGTGTTTCTGTCGACGCATTATCGGAAGCCGATGGACTGGACTGCGGAAAAGGCTGTTTCGGCTGAAGCAAAGTTGTTCGGGTTCGTTGAACTCATCGCGATGTATGGAGATCTGGAAATCGCGAGATCCTTGGCCCCTGAAAGGGCGATCATTGATGCACTTGCGGATGATCTAAACACGCATGCCGCACTCGAATGCCTGTCAAAAATGAACGATGCGGATAGCGCGAACCGTCTGGCCCGGAACATTGAATTTCTGGGGCTTTATTCCTGGTCGCAGCTTGAAAGAAAGGTGTCAGCTTACCGGGATGCCAAAACAATCTTGCGGTCGCTTGAGAAAAAACTTTCAACTCTCAGAGAAGTTGCCCTGAGTACAAAGGATTTTTCCGAAGTGGACGCGATGAAATCGGCGCTTCAGATCGCAAACGTGAGCGTTCGAATGAACAAGTCCGGGATTTCGCTCAGCCCGGAAATGGGCTTTGATCCGGCCAAACTGGAGCCGCTGCTGTGAACGGTTTTGGAACACAGGGCCGCGCCCGACCTGTGGGGGGCGGGACGGGCGGATCCGCTACGACGGAGCTGCGGTATGACTAGGGAACGCCTCTACATCTACGACACCACCCTGCGAGACGGGCAACAGACGCAGGGGGTGCAATTCTCGACCGCCGAGAAGGTGCAGATCGCGCAGGCGCTGGACGGGTTGGGTGTGGACTACATCGAGGGCGGCTGGCCCGGGGCCAATCCGACGGACAGCGCCTTTTTCGATGCCGCTCCGACGACCAAGGCACGGCTGACGGCCTTTGGAATGACCAAGCGCTCGGGCCGGTCGGCCGAGAACGATGATGTTCTGGCCGCCGTGATGAACGCAGGGACACGGGCCGTCTGTCTGGTCGGAAAGGCGCACGATTACCACGTGACTCACGCCCTAGGCATCCCGTTGGAAGACAACGTCGAGAATATCCGCGCCTCGATCGCGCATCTGGTGGCGCAAGGTCGCGAGGCGCTGTTCGACGCCGAGCATTTCTTTGACGGCTACAAGGACAACCCGGACTATGCGGTCGAGGTCTGCCAGGCGGCTCTGGAGGCGGGTGCGCGCTGGGTTGTGCTGTGCGATACGAATGGCGGTGCATTGCCTGCCGAGGTTGGCCGGATCGTGGGCGAGGTGATCGCAGCCGGACTGCCCGGTGACCGGTTGGGCATTCACACTCACAACGACACCGAGAACGCCGTGGCCTGTTCGCTGGCCGCAGTCGATGCCGGCGCGCGGCAGATCCAGGGAACGCTGAACGGATTGGGCGAACGCTGCGGCAACGCCAACTTGACGGCGCTGATCCCGACATTGCTGCTCAAGGAACCATACGCTTCCAAATATGATACCGGAATCAGCCGTGAGGCATTGGCCGGTCTGACCCGGATCAGCCGGATGCTGGACGATATCCTGAACCGAGTTCCGACCAAGCAGGCCGCCTATGTCGGCGCGTCGGCCTTTGCCCACAAGGCGGGGCTTCATGCCAGCGCGATCCTCAAGGACCCGTCCACCTACGAGCATGTGGACCCGGCCACCGTCGGAAACGCCCGTATCATTCCGATGTCCAACCAGGCCGGACAATCCAACCTTCGCAAACGCCTGACCGAAGCCGGGTTGAAGGTCGAGGCAGACGATCCGGCGCTTGGCCGTATCCTGGAACGGATCAAGGCGCGCGAGGCCGAAGGGTATTCCTATGACACCGCGCAGGCCTCGTTCGAGTTGCTGGCGCGCGAGGAACTGGGGCAGATGCCGGAATTCTTCGAGGTCAAGCGCTACAAGGTCACGGTGGAGCGACGGAAGAACAAATACAACAAGATGGTCAGCCTGTCCGAGGCGGTCGTCGTGGTGAAGGTGGATGGCGAGAAGAAGCTTTCGGTCAGTGAATCCCTGGATGAAAGCGGCAGCGACCGAGGGCCGGTGAACGCCCTGGCCAAGGCGCTTGCGAAGGATCTGGGGCGCTATTCCGAAGTGCTGGATGACCTGCATCTTGTCGATTTCAAGGTGCGCATCACGCAAGGCGGCACCGAGGCCGTTACCCGTGTCATCATCGACAGTGAAGACGGGCAGGGGCGGCGCTGGTCCACGGTAGGCGTCAGCGCGAACATCGTGGACGCGTCCTTCGAGGCGCTTCTGGAGGCGATCCAGTGGAAACTCGTCCGCGACTGCGGCGCCAAGGCGACGGCCGCGTGATGGACTGGGAGTCGTTCTTCACCTTGCATCGCGGCCTTCCGCGCGAAGGGCCGGGCTGCCCCGACGATGTGTTCTGGGCGCTGGAACGCATCGGATTATACGGCGAATTGAACGTCTGCGACGCGGGCTGCGGACCTGGCGCCGATCTGGAAACGCTGGCCGAAGCCCTGCCACAGGCGCAACTGTTGGGAATCGAGTCGCAACCGCAGTTCGTGGAGGAGGCGCAAGCGCGCTGTGGCCGTTTCGGCGACCGGGTCCGGGTGATCGAAGGCGACATGGCCGACCCCGGCGGGCCTTTCGACCTGATCTGGTGTGCTGGCGCTCTTTACTTTCTGGGCGTGACCGAAGGGTTGACGGCGTGGCGCAATGCACTTGCGCCGGGCGGTTGGGTGGCATTTTCCGAACCCGTTCTCTTGCCCGGCTCTCAATCGGCGGCCGCACGGGAATTCTGGGAGGAATACCCGGCGCTGACGGAAATGGAGGGGATCACCGACCGTGTGTCCAAAGCAGGTTATGACGTGATAGACTACCGGTTGATCGTCGGCGCGCCTTGGGCGACGTACTACGGCCCCTTGCGCGATCGGATCGCCGAGTTGCGGGCCCAGAACCCCGGCGTGGCGCTATGTGCCGTTCTGGACGCACATGAACGCGAGATCAGTTTGTGGGAAGCCGCCCGGGATCAGATCGCCTACGCGCTTGTCCTTGCACAACCTGCATGACCTTCGACGACGATCTCAACGCCTGCGCCGCCCTGATACAGCGGGCCGATCCCGACAGGTTTCTGGCGGCAATGGCCGCGCCGGTCGAAGCACGTGCGGTGCTGTTTCCGCTTTACGCGCTGAATGTCGAAGTCTCGCGCGCGCCCTGGGTCACGCAGGAGCCGATGATCGCCGAAATGCGGCTGCAATGGTGGCGCGACGCTCTGGGAGAGATCGCCATGGGCGGGCAGGTGCGGAGGCATGAGGTTGTCACGCCGCTTGCTGCGGCAGTGCCGCCCGACCTTGCAGGGGAGTTGGATGAGTATGTGGCGGTAAGGCGCTGGGATATATACCGGGATCCGTTCGAGAATGCCGAGCATTTTGTCAAGTACATCGACCAGAGTGCAGGAACGTTGACTTGGGTTGCTGCGCGGGCGTTGGGTGATGCCGACGAGGGCGTCGTGCGCGATTTTGGCTTTGCCGCCGGCATCGCCAATTGGTTCCGCGCGATACCGGAACTTGAGGCCCGCGGCCGGGTTCCCCTGCTGGATGGCACGCCGGATGGGGTGAGGCGGCTGGCTCAGGAAGCACTGGACAGGCTGGCGCGGGCGCGGAGCAATCGCGTCGCGGTGTCACGTCCCGCTCGCGCGGCGCTGTTGGCCGGGTGGCAGACCGAAACCATTCTACGACAAGCCTTGTCGGATCCCGTTCGCGTTTCTGAGGGAAATTTGGGACAAAGCGAATTCCGGCGCAGAACCTCGTTGATGTGGGTCGCAGCGACCGGTCGCTGGTAAGCCCTCGGCTTAGATCGTTTCGGGGTCGGACGGCCGCAAGGCAAGCCACAACAGCGCGCCGCCGGCCAGTGTCAGCAGCGGGACCATCGCCAGGTTGACAGCGGTCCAGCCTTCTACCGGCGAGCCGCCCGAACAGTTCATCAGCCCGCCCGAAGCCAGCGATGCGAACGTCACGCCGCCAAAAACCAGAAGGTCGTTGAGGCCCTGCATCCGTCCACGCTCGTGCACTTCGTGCGCGCCTGCCAGCATCGTCGTCGCCCCGATGAAGCCAAAGTTCCAGCCCACGCCCAGCAGGATCAGGGCGATGAAGAAATTGCCCAGTTCGACGCCTTGCAGCGCGATCAGTCCCGCTCCTGCAAGTATGGCGAGCCCGGCCGCAACGATCTTTTCCACACCAAAGCGCGCGATCAGGTGGCCAGTGAAAAAGCTGGGCACGTACATCGCCAGCACATGGCTGGTGACCACGTCGGCGGCATCGCCTTCGGTATAGCCGCATCCCACTACCGCCAGCGGGGTCGAGGTCATCACCAGGTTCATGAGCGCGTATGAGACCATGGCGCAGATCACCGCGACGGCGATGCGCGGGTTGCTCAGCAGTTCGCGGCGGCTGCGTCCCCGCGGGCTGTCCTGGGTGGGGCGGGGCGGTTTGGGGATGTCGAGAAAGAAGAACAGCCCCGAACCGATCAGGTTGACCGCAATCACTGCGAAATAGGTCCCAAGAAACGGGATGACATAGGCTTGCGACGTCAGCTTGACGATCTGGGGACCGATGATCGCGGCGGCCAGCCCTCCGGCCATAACGTAAGAGATCGCCTTTGGCCGGAATTCGTTCGACGCGGTGTCGGCAGCGGCGAAGCGGTAGAAGCCGTGCGCGCTCATGTAAATGCCGGTCAGCAGGCTTCCTGCCAGAAAGACCGGGAACGACCCGAGATACAGGCCATAAGCGCCTACCATGCCGCCAAATGCGCCGGCAATTGCCCCCACAAGGAAACCAGCCCGGCGGCCCCATTTCTGCATGATTGCGGAAATCGGCGTGGCCGCCAGCATCGAGCCAAGGACGATCAGCGAAATCGGCAGTGTCGCGAGGCAGGGATTGGTCGCCAGCGACTGACCGGCAAGCCCGCCGACCGTGAAGATCATCGGCATCTGAGCGCCGAGAATCGCCTGCGCGGCCACCAGAACGGCGACGTTGCGTTTGGCCTGGCTGTTGTCCGGTGCGGCGGCGGTCATGGTCATGGGCGCATCCGTAGCGGCAATCCGGATTCACCTCAAGCGGGTTGAATATGCGCCACGCCAGCCTAACGTAGCTGACGCGGCGTCGGGCGAAAGGAACGGAAAAGTGGCGGTCGGGCGGATCATCGAGACACCGGATTGTGTCGCCGAAGGCGCGGCATGGCTTGCGGACCGATGTCCGCGCTTGGCCTACGCGATGGACCAGACCGGCCCCTTGCCGCTACGTCGCCACCCTGACGGCTTTGCCCAATTGCTCAGCGCCATCGTGAGTCAGCAGGTCAGCGTGGCCTCAGCCAACGCGATTTTGGGGCGGATGAAGGACTCGGGGCTTACCGGTCCGCGCAAGATCATGTGGGCCACCGACGACGATCTGCGCGCCGTGGGCCTGAGCCGTCAGAAGATCCGCTACGCCCGTGCCCTGGCGGCGGCGCGGATCGACTACAAGGCATTGCGGGCCGCGCCCGATGACGAGGTCGTGGCAATCCTGACCGAGGTTCCGGGCATCGGCATCTGGACCGCCGAGATTTACGCGATGTTCTCGCTGGGCCGTGCCGATGTCTTTGCGCCAGGAGATCTGGCGCTGCAAGAGGCGGCGCGTATCCTGTATGACCTGCCCAAACGTCCGACCGACAGGGAACTGCGTCAAATGGCCGAAGTCTGGTCGCCGTGGCGGTCGGTTGCAGCGCGCGTGCTCTGGGCCTATTACCGCGTGGCCAAGGACAGGGAAGGGATCAGATGACTCGGGTTTTGAATGCGGGCCGCAAGGCGCCGGTCTCGGGCACGACACGCTCGGTCGTGGTTTTCGTGCACGGTTATGGCGCCAACGGGGCGGACCTTTTGGGGCTGGCCGATGTTCTGGGCGAACACCTGCCCGACACGCTGTTCGTTGCGCCGGACGCGCCCGAGACCATTCCGGGCATGCCTTTCGGCTATCAGTGGTTCCCAATTCCCTGGATCGACGGCTCGTCCGAGGAGGAGGCCCGCCGCGGGCTGGAAATGGCGGTCGAGGATTTCAACGCCTTTCTCGACGCGCTGATGATCGACGAGGACGTCCTGCCCGAGCAGGTCGTACTGTTCGGGTTTTCGCAAGGCACCATGATGAGCCTCTACGTGGCGCCGCGCCGCGAGGATCCGGTTGCGGGGATCGTCGCCTTCTCGGGCCGGTTGCTGGAACCGGATCTGCTTGCCGACGAGGTCGTCAGCCGGATGCCGGTCTTGCTGGTTCATGGCGATTCCGATGACCTGGTGCCGCCGCAATCGCTGCCCGAAGCGGCCGAGGCGCTGCAGCGTGCCGGGTTCAAAGAGGTCTATGCCCACGTGATGAAGGGAACCGGGCACGGTATCGCGCCGGATGGCCTGAGCGTTGCGCTGGCCTTCATGCGCGACAAGCTGGGCCTGTGAAGGCGGCCGAGCGTCAGTCCCACAGCCAGGCTTCGGCGAACTCAACGGAATTCCCCGCAGGATCCCGAACGTAGAGCGATCTGGCGCCGTTGGGCCAGTCGAACTCGGTATCGATCGGCGTTCCCGCCGATTCAAGCCGTTCGCGCATTGCCTGAAACTGATCTCTTTCCAGCACAAGGCAGACGTGTCCTGGCCCGCGCGCTCCGTGCGGCGGCACTGGAAGGCGCGGGTTGCTGGGCGGCAGCTCCGTCTTGTCCGGATTGAAAACCAGCAAAACCGAGGATCCGACGCGAAAGAATGCGTGCCGGTTGTCCACCCGCTGGAACTGCTCAAGGCCCAGCAGGCGGCCATAAAATTCCTCGGCCTTGTCGAGATCATCGACATAAATCGCCGCTTCGAGAATTGCGGTCGGGGCTGGGGCATTGGGCAGGTCGTTCATGGCGGCAGCGTAGCAGCCACGACGTGGCCCTGTCACTTCCTCCGGCGACTTTTGCCTTGTGATTTGAGCGTGGATGTTTCGGGCATGGGCAGGGTTTCCCACCTGCCGGGCTGCAGGCCGTCCAATGTCCAGTCGCCGATGCGGCAGCGGATCAGGCGAAGGGTCGGGTGCCCGACCGCAGCGGTCATGCGGCGCACCTGTCGGTTGCGCCCTTCACGGATCGTCAGTTCGATCCAGCGATCCGGAACCGACTTGCGCACCCGGATCGGAGGTGTCCGCGGCCAGAGATCTTTCGGTTCTTCGATGAGCCGGGCCTGTGCCGGGCGCGTCAACCCATCGTTCAACTCAACGCCGTCACGCAAGGCGCGAAGCGCGTCTGCATCCGGAACTCCTTCCACCTGAACCCAATAGGTTTTGGCCATCTTGTGTTTCGGGTCCGAAATCTGCGCCTGGAGGCGCCCGTCATCCGTAAGCAGCATCAGTCCCTCACTGTCACGATCAAGCCGCCCCGCCGGGTAGACGCCGGGCAAGTCGATGAAATCCGACAAGGTGCGACGAGTAGAACCAGCACTGCCGCGATCGGTGAATTGCGGCAGCACGTCGAAGGGTTTGTTGAAGCGGATGAACCAGGCCATGAAATCACCCAATAGCGTGTGGCGGCCGGTGTGGGCAAGTTGTGGATAACTGTCACGCAGGTGTTACCTGACCGGCATATCACATCTCCGACATATTGTGGAAACTCAGGGCTTGCCAGAGTTAATGCACGATATATAGTCGAAGTAAGGCCGGGGCGGGTGCTCCCCGCTCTGATGTCGAAAGCGGGCAGTGCAGGGCGAGGAGAGATTCCGTCATGGATGGAGATTTCAGGACCGAATTTGTCAGGGAACCGGGCGCGCTGAAGCAGCATCCGGCGTTGGTTCTGAACGCTGACTATCGTCCGCTTTCCTACTATCCGCTTTCTCTCTGGCCGTGGCAGGAGGCGATCAAGGCTGCCTGGCTCGACCGGGTGGTCATAGTCGCCGAATATGACGAGGTGGTCCGCAGTCCGAGCACGGAGATCCGAATACCATCTGTCGTTGTGCTCAAGGACTATGTGAAACCCCAAAAGCGCGTGGCCTTCACGCGCTTTAATTTGTTTCTGAGGGATGAATTCCGCTGCCAGTATTGCGGCAGCAAGGGCGACCTGACCTTCGATCATGTGGTGCCGCGCGCAGCGGGCGGGGTGACCAGTTGGCAGAACGTGGTTGCGGCCTGCAGCCCGTGCAACCTGCGCAAGGGGTCCAAGTCGCTGCGGCAAGCGGGCATGACGCTGCGCAAGCCGCCGCGTCAGCCGCAGGCCGAGGAGTTGCGGAACGTCGGGCGGAAGTTCCCGCCCAATCACCTTCATGCCAGCTGGATGGATTTTCTCTACTGGGATGCCGAACTGGAGGCCTGAACGTCGCCCGTCACCGGAAACGCATGGCGGCAAGCCAGATCAGGGCCAGTCCAATCGATATCACCGCGTTCCAGCTCGCCATCGACAGGCCGAACATCTCCCACGGGACTTCGTCGCATCGCACAAGCGGAGCGGCCATGATCTGATCCAGGAGTTGCTGCGTTGAAAGCCCGCCGATATCACCCGATGAACAGGTCGACGGACCTTCCCACCAACCGCGCTCGACACCAGTATGATAGAAGCCAATGCCGGCAGTCGTCAGCGCCGCCAGCGCACCAGCCAAAGGCAGCAGCCGTATTGCGGGAGCGGCCAGCGCGGCTGCCCCGATCAGAACCGCGGCGCCATGCGGATAGCGCTGCCAGATGCACAGCTTACAGGGCGCCATGCCACCAAGGTACTGAAAGCCCCAGGCGCCCAAAAGCATTGCCGCAGAGCCCAGCATTGCCAGCAGGATCAGTGACTTTCTGTTCGTCATAGGTATTTCACCAGCATGAATCCCCCGATCAGAAGGATGATGAAGGCCGTGAAGACCAGTCCAAGCCGTTTCTCGATGAAATCGCGGATCGGTTCGCCAAATCCCCATAGCAGGCCCGCGACAGCAAAGAACCGCAAGGCGCGGGCAAGGATCGAGGTGGCGACAAAGGTCCCCAGCGGCATCCCGGTCCAGCCGGACATGATGGTTATGACCTTGTAAGGGAAGGGCGTTACCCCAGCCGTCAGCACCGCCCAGAAGCCGAAATCGTTGAAGCGCGTGTTGAACGCCTCCATCGCGTCGGATTTCCCCATCGCCTGCAGGACAGGCTGGCCTACGCTGTCATAGAAGAACGCGCCGATGGCATATCCCAGCAACCCGCCGAGAACCGACGAAACCAACGCCACCGAAGCGATCAGCCACGCCTTGGACGGGCGGGCCAGGATCATCGGAATCATCAGCACGTCCGGCGGGATCGGAAAGACCGAGCTTTCCACGAACGCCACGATTGCCAGGGCCCACATGGCTTGAGGGTGTTCGGCCAGACGGATTGTCCAGTCATAGAGCGATCGCAGCATCGGGTGCGGTATCCATTCCACTGTGTTGCGAATGGCAAATCACGCGGTCTGCAGGAGGTCAACCATTGTCGCCGAGAAAGGTCGGTACATCGACCATTTTTGCCTCTGGACCTTCGACGCCACGGGCGCTAATGCAGTGTCCGTGGCCCAAGTGGCGGAATGGTAGACGCAGGGGATTCAAAATCCCGAGCCGCTGCAGTGCGGCAACCCTCCACACAGGCAGCAATCCACCAGATGGAGACGGAAAGTGTAGCCCTAACAGCGCGTTAGGTCTCTTTTCGCATGTCCCGAAGTCTGCACAGGTGGAGCATCTGCAGGGGAGTACGTCACCACCTTGAGTGACGGGTGCGCCACCTCTCCACGGGTGGATCAAGTCACCGCAAGTCACCAGCAAGTCACCAGTGACGTGGCTCTGAAGTCAACTACCCACACCTTAGCCCTGAGGTTCACACATTAAGGGTCACCTTAAGGTTCACCTAAAGGG
This sequence comes from Ruegeria sediminis, assembly GCF_005938215.1. Taxonomy (GTDB): domain Bacteria; phylum Pseudomonadota; class Alphaproteobacteria; order Rhodobacterales; family Rhodobacteraceae; genus Ruegeria; species Ruegeria sediminis. The sequence continues at coordinate 298,359 of NZ_VCPD01000002.1, read as the reverse complement.
CAGCCCCCAAAGAGGAAGATACATGGAAGCCGTGAAGCCAGCCGAAGACTTGATCTTGCAGCAGCAAGACCTTGAGAATGAGATGACGATAATATGACACACAGTCCCGTAGTGATACCATATCTGGTTGCACTCGGGGCTGAACTAAACGACGGACAGGTAGCGGGGACGAAGCACTGCACCCGCCGACTTTCGTTTAGTATTGGGGATACGGATGATATTAGCAGCAGTAGAATATGGCAGCCGGGAAACGGTTGTCGAGTACGACCGCCTCGCTCGGTGGTCGGATGTAAAGGTTGAACGCCTCGACGAGAGGCAGGTTATCTACGACCTCGGGAAATTTGCCGTCACGCACACAAATTTCTTTGACAACCCTAGGTCGTTTGGTAAACGGTCGAAATGTACCAAGTGGCTGTGTGCATTGCTCTTTCTGATCGGAGGAGCAGCAGCACATGCAGCCGGGTTCACGCCCATCGAGTGGATGGGCACGGTTATGTAAGAAACTAGGAGAAGATCATGCCCACCCAAACATTCAGCAACGATAGCGACCGGCGTTCCTTCCGCTCTATCTTCGCGGTCTGTAGCAAGCTCCGAGACATAGACGAAAACATGCCCCTTCAGCAGGCGCTGGTCTTCCTTTGGGCAGCCCTGAACGAAGGCAAGACACAGGTCGATCTACGGCGCGATCTGGACATGCTCTCCTCCACAGCTTCGCGTAACCTCGCGGCGCTCTCCAAGGTTCACCGGCTGGGCAAACCCGGATTGAACCTGATCGAATGGGTCGAGAACCCCGAAGACAGACGGGCCAAACTGATCTACCTCACTGTGAAGGGTAGGCAACTCGCCTCGAAACTACTGGAACCTCTCTCCTGAGGTTCTTTTCTTTTACCCCTAAGTCTCCCTGAAAGGAGCATTTCCATGAATGCACAAGACACCATCAGCCGCGTCCGCAGCATCCGCACGGCCATGCATTACGGTATGAGCATCGGCTTGGTCCAGAACCAGCTGTTCGCCCTTGAACGTGAACTGGCCCCGACCCAGAAGCCTGACTTCGAGATTGGCATTGAGGGGTTCGACACGGTTCTGTCCTACCTGAGCAAGACCAACCCCGAGGCGCTGGACCTCATCCACGACCCCATCCATGACACCGTCAAGGACGGCAAGACGCTGGCTGTACGGGCCCGCTGCCGTGGCCTTCCGGTACTGCGGGTCGAGGCCCCTGCGCACATCAAGACGCGCTACCCCACCTGTCCCCCAGCAGCCTCGATCTGGCGCTGGTGGCACTCAACGAATGGAACGAGAGAAAGGAAGCAGCATGAGCATGCACATCCAAACCACAGACCTTTCGGAGGTCAGCTTGGAGGACATGAGCCGCGCCCATACAGTTGCCCTCTTGAAGCGCAGCGGTGAGTGTGGCGAGGTGGAAATCCACATGGTCAAGAACCGCGACGATGGTCGGTTGGGCCGGGTTCCGCTCGGCTACTACTTAGGCCTGACCCAGATTGACCCCTTTGAGGGTTTCTATCCGTCCCTCATGAAGTGGGTCGAAGACGCCTGATCAACCCTTGACACTCACCCTCGCGTCCAACTAGATCATCCCCGCTGCGGGTGTGGCGGAATGGTAGACGCGAGGGTCTCAAACACCCTTACCGCAAGGTGTGCCGGTTCGAGTCCGGCCACCCGCACCACCCCCAAAGGAAATCCCATGCAGCTACCTATGGCCGGGGCCTTCGAAGGCACCCGCACAGCAACCCGTTTGCCTCGCCCCTCTCCAACCACTCTGGGCCTCTACGCCGACGCCAAGGGCACCATTGAGGTGGTGGACTTCGGTTTCAACGAGGTCTACCGGGTCGAGGCCCGCATAGGCACCCAGATCGCGGTCAACCCAAACATGACGAGTGACGCCCGTATCCAACTCATCGCAGATGCGCGGGGCAGGATGATGCGGTACGTCTACGGCCCGGTCTACGATGAGCTTATCCAGGTCATGACGTTGATGTTCGATGAGGGCCTCCACCGGGGCGACCCTGCTTTCGACCGGCTGCAGGACATGATGGATACCTTCGGGCGCTCCTTCAAGGGGGACGTCTGAGCAGTCCCACAACAGACACGCAGGGGGACACCTAATCCCCTGTCAGATATGCCCGCGTCACTGGTGACTTAAGTGGTGACGTGGGTGGTGACGCGGTGACGCGCCCGCTTTAGTAAAAACAATAGCTTACGGAGAAGGCATGCCATTCAAAATCCCCCGCTGGCAACAGCGTGTGAGTTCGAGTCTCACCTTGGGCACCACATTGTCTAAAAAAACTGAAACTGCGTGCGTTCCGTGGAGCTGATCCTCTTGATTGCCGCACCCGGCTGAAAGCACTTGGTGCTCAATTTGGCGTCGACATTTGCAAGACCGCTTAGCAATTAATCTCTGGCCGATTTTGGCATGTGCGGCGACCTAAAATGACATAAAGGCATGGGTGTCATGCTGGCCCATTGCTGCTATTGCAGCATACATGCCCGACAGCCTGATCGCCCATTTTTTAGCGCAGGCACCAATTGCGGATCCTGCCGGCCCGAGTTGCAACAACTGATCGACGACGTCTCGCCAAAGAAACTGGCCGCCGAGTGAAGCCTTTTGGTCATGCTTTCGACGTTGATCACTTGTTGGATGTTTCGCCGCCCGAGCGGATCGCATTCGCTTCGTCCAGCAACTGCACCACTTCTTCGTCCGAGGTCTGCGAGAAGTCGGAATAATGCGCGCCAATCGCCCAGAATGGTTCGGGCGTTTCCAGGCAGATGATGTCGTTTACGTCACCGCGCAGTTCGGCAAGCGTATCCTGGGGGGCTACGGGAACCGCCAGCAAGATCCTCGCCGGCTTCCGGCGCTTCAGGCCCTTGAGCGAGGCCCGGACCGTTGCGCCGGTGGCGATACCGTCATCGACGACTATGGCGGTACGCCCTTCGACCGGCACTTGCGCCCGTTCGCCCAGATAGATCTGTCGGCGGCGCTGGATCTCGGTCAATTGCCTTGCCGCCATGCGGTCGATGTCATCGCCGGTCAGTCCAAAAGCCCTTGCGACACCGGAATTGATGACGACCTGCGGATCGTCACCGTTCACGATTGCCGCGGCGGCCAGTTCCGGTTGCGAAGGCACCCCTATCTTGCGGACCATGATCAGGTCCATCGGGATGCGAAGCGCCCGAACGATCTCGATCCCGATCGGAACGCCGCCGCGCGGCAGCGCCAGCACCAGCGCGTCGATCAGATTCATTTCGCCAAGCGCCGAGGCCAGGTTTTTGCCGGCTTCGGCCCGGTTCACGAATTGCTTCATGTTCTTCTCCTTTCACCGGTTTCGATGCGGACATCAGAACAGGGACAGCTTAGCACTTTGTCGGACTTGTCGGAGGATCGACTTGCGGAAACGGCTACGGCCCGGCTATCGACAGCCCCTTGTCGTTGCGGCTATGACGTCACCGAAGCAAGTATCGGGGCCTACACCCCAGCAAAAAAGGCCGCAGCGTGCAAAACGACAAGCCGGAACCAAGGTCTGACATTTTCTACATCAACCTCGACCGGGTACCCGCGCGCCGGGATTTCGTGGAAAGACACTTTGTCGAGCGAGGTCTGGGGTTGCCAACCCGGCTGAGCGCCACGGACGCCGCCGCGCCCGGCGCCCTGGATCATGCTGGCTACGTTCCTGGTACCGGCGGGCGCTGGGGCCTGAAGCTGAGCGAGATTGCCTGTTTCGAAAGCCACAGGCGTATCTGGCAGATTGCGGTGGAGCGTGGCTTGAATGCGGTGGCGATATTCGAAGACGATTTGCGCCTGTCGTGCGATGCTGCGCCAGTGATCGAAAGATTGCTGGAAAACGGTGATGACTTCGATCTGGTCAAGATTGACTATTGCCCAAAAATCAACCGGTTCGGGCCGTTTGTTGACATGAATGGGGTGCCGGTCCGCGAGCTTTTGACGATGGCATCCAGTGCTGCAGGTTACATTCTGTCGGGCCGAGGCGCGGAAAAGTTGTTGGCTAAATCAGAACGATACTCGGACCATCTGGACGATTTCCTTTTTACACCGGGGCCGGGCTGGAGGATGTTTCAGAGCTTTCCCGCGGTCGGTGTCCAAGCCGTTTGGCACAAGGACCCGGGCGATGCGCCCGAAGTCCTGAAAACAAGCGAACGCACGCAGGCTCCCGAGATCAATTGCGGGTTGGACAAGGGGCCGTTGTGGTTCCGGTTGCGCAGGGAACTGCTTGCTGCGCGGCGCAAACTGCACTGGCGCTTTGGTGGCGAGGCACGGTTGCTTGAACAGGGTGGTTTCGTCGGTCATATCCCCTGCGCCGAAGACCTGGACGTCTGACCCGATGACGTCATGACACGCTGTTGAGTGTATGGCAATTCGCGCCGGTCCCGAAACCGCCGTTTCGAAAGCGTCAAGTTGGTTAACAATTTCGGCAATATACACTATCCTGATCAGAATAAGATCATGCTTTCCCGGGCCAGGTGCGATGAGCCAGACGATTTATGAAAAATACGGCGGCTTCAAGACCATCAGCCGGATCGTGATGACCTTCTATGAAATGGCACTGGATTCCGACCAGATCGGCGGCTACTTCGCGGATATCGACATGCCGCGAATTATCGATCACCAGACAAAGTTCGTGTCCTCTCTGGTCGGTGGCCCCGCATCCTTCAGCGACGAGCGTATTGAAGCGGTGCATCGCCATCTGAACATCAGCCATGCCGATTTCGACGAGATGACCGAACTGTTTTCCGAGGCGCTGGCCGAGCATGGAATGTCCGAACCGGACATCCGGACCGCGCTTGCTGCCATCGAGGAAAAGCGATCGATCATCGTGGTTCGTGACGCGGCATGAGCATCTCTGCCATCAACGAGCATCTGTTGCGCGCAATCGGGGTCGGTGTTGCGGTGGTACGCGCTTCGGACCTGAGTTTCGTTTTCCACAATGAACCCTTCGCGGAATGGTTCGGCGCACCGGGAGAAGCAGACACACTCAAGGATATCCTCGACGCCCTGGATGCAGCGGAACTGGACAAGGTACGCAGTACCGGAGAGCGTTACTCGGTCGAATTGCAGATCAAGCCCAAGCGGCGCACCCTGATATTTGCGATCAACATCTCTCTTGCCAACTCTTTGGACGAACAGATACTCGTCGTGGAATGCCAGAACATCACGCGCATCCGCGAACTGGAAAGCATGATCGACAGCTATTCGACCATGGTCGAACGGAACACCCGTGAACTGGAGCGGGAGAAAGAGCGGGTCGAACGGCTACTGCTCAACCTCATGCCGCGCTCGGTCTACGAGGAATTCAAGACATTCGGAGTGGTGACGCCGCAGCTTTATGAAAACGTTTCGGTCGTAATGCTGGATTTCGTGGATTTCACCGATTTCGCGGCGAGGACGGATCCGACGGTGACACTGGGCGAGTTGAACGACATTTTCACAGCCTTCGACCGTATCGTTGAACAGTTCGGTTGCGAGCGGATCAAGACCATCGGTGACGCCTATCTGGCGGTATCGGGCATGCCGGATCCTACACCGGATCATGCGACCGCCGTAGCGCATTGCGCCACGCGGTTCCTGCGTTATCTGGAACGCCGCAACGAAAGCCACCCGCACAAATGGCGCGCCCGGATCGGGTTGGGAACGGGCGCCGCAGTGGGGTCCGTGGTCGGCATCCAGAAATACGTCTACGATGTGTTCGGCCCGGCGGTGAATATGGCATCAAGGCTGCAAGTTTTTGCCAATCCAATGAAAATCGTTGCCCCGGAAGAAATGAAATTCGCGCTGATCGACGAATTCCACGTCTCGGACCTTGGGCCGGTGGACATCAAGGGCATTGGCGAGGTGGAACTGATCAGCGTCAGTTCTCCGCTGCGGTCGCCGCAACCGGCGGCAAGGTTCTGAGCACGCACCCCAGGCTCGTCTGCCGAAATCCCTATTGATCCGGCTCAAGCAACCCAAGACCCCGAAGGTATATGCCGATACCGGTTTCCAGGAGGTCTTCTGGCGCGAAAGGCGAGGTTGTACCGGCGTTTCTGGCGTAAAGTTCAACCACCCCGTGGCTCATGGCCCAGATATGGGCGCTGAACATCGTTGCGGGCGGGCGCTTTTCCGGCGGAATATGCTTGGACAGATCGGCGGCCGCCTTCTCAAGAACGGCCTTTGCCCGATTGGCGGCGGCGGCAAGTTCCGGCGTCCGGTTGACCGAGATGCCGCTTTCAAACATCGAGATGTAGTGGCCGGGGTGCTTGCGCGCAAAGGCCAGGTAAGCGCGCCCGGTCGCTTCGAAAGCGGCCAGCGCCGATGGCTGGCCCTTGTCATAGGCGTGCTGCATCAGGTCGGCGAACATCTCGAACCCTTGCCGGGCGGCTTCTGCGATCAGATCCTCGCGTCCTTCGAAATGCCGATAGACCGCCGCAGGCGTGACGCCGGCCTGCTTGGCCGCCTCGGACAAGGTGAACCCGGTCGGTCCCTTTTCCTCGATGAGCGTCAGCGCAGCGTCGATCAGGGCTTGCCTCAGGTTCCCGTGATGATAGCCGCGTTTAGTCATCCCAGATATCCGGCCCTCCGCATATCTTCCCGTCGATCGCGCCCAAAGCCCTCTGGTCCTTTTCCTGGTAGTCGAGTGCGTGAAGAACGGTGCGTATCGCCGCCAGCCGCGCGCGTTTCTTGTCGTCCGAGCGAATGACGGTCCAGGGACAGATGTCGGAATGCGATCTGGTGAGTGTTTCGGAGATCGCGGCAGAGTATTCGTCCCATTTCTCCAGGCCCGCGACGTCGATCGGGCTGAGTTTCCAGTGCTTCAGGGGGTCGTTTTCACGGGCGAGAAAACGCTTCAGTTGTTCGGCGCGGCCCACGTTGAGCCAGAACTTGAAAAGCCTGATGCCGTCATCGACCAACCCCTGTTCCAATGGAAGAACCTGTCGAAAGAACCGCTCGCGTTCATGGCTTTCGCAGAATCCGAAGACATGTTCGACAACGCCGCGGTTGTACCAACTGCGGTCGAAGAACGCGATTTCGCCTGCCGAGGGCAGGTGCGAGATGTACCGCTGGAAGTACCACTGGCTGCGTTCGGCGTCCGATGGTTTGGCCAAGGCCACAACACGCGCGCCCCTGGGATTAAGGTTCTCGCGAAACCGCTTGATCGTGCCCCCTTTTCCGGCGGCATCGCGGCCTTCGAAGATGATGACGATACGTTGCTCTGTTTCCTTGACCCAGGACTGCATCTTGACGAGTTCGATCTGCAGGTCCTCGATCTCGTCGTCATAGTCCTTGGATTTCATCCGTTCGGAATATGGGTAGGAGGGGTTGAGGATATCGGCCTTGTCCGATTTGTCGATGGCCTTGCGTATCTCCTTGGGAGCCTTTTCGTTGTAGTAGGAGGTGATGGCGCCTGCCTTTGCCCGGGTCATGCAATGTCTCCCAGTGAAATCCGTACCTTACTATGGAATGTGAATCGGATTAACGCAAACCCGCTCGTGCCGCTGCCCGATCGACCGCCGCTGCGACTTCTTCGGCGGCGACCACCTGTGGCATATGTCCGATGCCTTCGAGACGGACAAGGTTTGCTTCCGGTATTTCCTGCACCAGTTTGCCCGAGTGTCGGTCAAGGCCAACCGTCACATCGGCAGTGCCGTGAACGATTTCCGTGGGCACGCCAATTCCGCTGTAGAAGGGCTGCAGCGCGACGATTTCATCCTGCAGGCTGGCGCGCTGCAACGCATTGGAGTGCATCGAGTGGCGGCGCAGCGTCAGACCCGGTCCGAAATGCTCTGCATAGCCTTGTGGCGCCGTTTGCGGAGCAAAAACCTCGTCCAAAGCGTTCGACACGAAACTGTCCGGAACGTACGCGGTGACGAGGGGCAGAACCAGGGCGCTGCCGACCGGATGCGACGCCACCGTGTTGAAGAGATCCAGCGGGTCGTCCCACGGGTGCGATGCAGCGGCCACCGGAACCAGCGCAGAGATGTTTTCCGGGTGGTGGACCGCCCACGCCAGCGCCACCGAGCCGCCATAACTCTGACCAAGTACGATCGGCCTGTCCGCGCCAAGCTGCACGGCCGCCTTCTGCAGAATTGCGGCCTGGTCTGAAATGCTTTCGCCGCCGGAGTTGAACCTGCCGGAATACCCGAGGCCCGGACGGTCAAAGGCGATCACCCGGTAGTTTTCCGCGAGGATCGGCGCCAAAGAAAACGTCATGTCGCGGGCGTTTCCGCTGGAGCCGTGGATCAACACCACATCCGGCCCTTCGCCCATGACGACTGCATGTATCGGCACGCCATCCACATCCAGCATGATGCCTTCTGCGGGATATTCAGCTTCGGCATGAGTCTCGTGACGCGCCGCCTTCCAGACGGTCAACACGGTCAGCGCAGCAAAAAGCAGGCCGACGGATATCAGGACCTTAACCGCCAATGGCTTCCAGGTCGTAGGGCGTGGTCTGATAAATCTCGTTGATCCAGTTGCCATAAAGCAGGTGCGCGTGGCTGCGCCAGCGGTTCTGCGGCGTCCGGCTGGGATCGTCGCCGGGATAGTAGTTGATCGGTACGTTGATCGGCGTGCCGTTCATCACGTCCCTGTCATATTCCTGCTTCAGCGTGTCACTGTCATATTCGAAGTGGTTGAAGATGTAGAGTGCGCGGTGTGACGGGTCCTCGACCAGGCAGGGACCGACCTCGTCGCTGCCGAGAAGGGTGCGCAGGGCCGGCACCGCGTCGATCTCGGCCTGCTTCATCTCGGTCCAGCGGCTTACCGGAATGACGCAATCGTCTGAAAACCCGCGCAGAAACGGCGAGGCGGGCGCAAGGTTCCTGTGCCGGAAACAGCCGAATGCCTTGTGATCCAGGATGTGCTTCCGGACACCGTGGAAATGGTTGATCATCGCCATCCCGCCCCAGCAGACGCCGAAGGTGGAATGCACGTTCGTCTGGGTCCAGTCGAAGACTTCGCAGATTTCGCCCCAGTAGGTGACGTCGGAGAAATCCAGATGCTCGATCGGCGCGCCGGTGATGATCAGGCCGTCGAATTTCTCGCCTTTCACCTCCTGGAAGGGGCGGTAGAATTCCTCCATGTGTTCGGCGGCGGTGTTGCGGGTCTGATGTTCGGTCATGCGGATCAGCGACAGCTCGATCTGCAATGGCGTCGCCCCGATCAGACGCGCGAACTGGTTCTCTGTCTGGATCTTCTTCGGCATCAGATTCAGCAATCCGATCCGCAGGGGCCTGATGTCCTGTCGCGCCGCCTGGTCCTCGGACATCACCATGACGCCCTCGCGCGTGAGGACGTCATAGGCGGGCAGGTCGGAGGGAATCTTGATGGGCATAGACTCGGGACTTTGGTGTTGCGAACGAAATCAGGACATTAGGTCGGCTTGGTGCGGGTCTCAAGGGTACGTTCGATCAACTCATCGAAATCGCCCGCATCGCGCACCGCGCCGATGTCGTCGTCCGTCACGGTGACGCCCCAGTTGCGCGCCATCGCCTCGTACCGCGGCTGGCGATGGGCCAGGGCCTGTGCATAGGTCCAGCGGATGAAGGCATCGGGATCCACCTCGTCTTCGGCGCAGCCCTTTACGGCCAGGTATTCGCTCCAGACGCGGGTCAGGAACTCTGGCTGATACGACATCGGCTTGGGCGCTTTGTCAAAGCGGCGGATCAGCCGGTCAGTATGGGCATCGTCGCCCTTGATCCAGATCATCAGCGTGTGCTGGGAAAGATCGGACAGGACACGGTCGTTCGGATCGTCCGGCTCGACCCATTCGCAGATCGATCCGCCCGTATCGCAGATGAAATTCGGATATCCATAAAGTCGTAGCGCCCGGTCGATGAAGTACTCGGTGTCCAGCAGCGCGTGGATCTCGGCTTGTCGGAACTGCTCCTGACGGCGGCGGTACTCTTCAATCTCAAGACCGCCGAGCGCGGGATTGCCCGGCTTGCCCAGATATGTCGAAACCGGGGTGAGGTTAGAGAAGGAGATGTTCGAGCCGATATAGATCGAGTCCGACATCAGCAGATCGCGCAGAAACGGCACCTTCATGGCATGCGCCTTGGCGTTGTCAGCGATGTACTCGCCCATGTAGCGCGTGCCGATCCGGTAATCGATCGAGTAGTGGAACCACTGGCCCTGATCGCGCAATAGGTTCGAGACATGGGTCTTGCCCAGCCCGGACATGCCGAAGAACAGCACCTTTTTGCGCGCTGCTTCGCGCCATTCCTTTGCCGAGCCGTAGATCATGCCCCACCTTCCTTTTGCGCCCTTGCTAAATCGGGGGGCAGGCCGCGTCAATCGCGGCGGCGCCCGGACCGGTTCAGGACCACGAGGCCAAGCGCCAGCAGTGCAAAGCCGCCATATGCCTGTGGCCCCAGAACCTCGTCCCGCAGGGCCGCGCCGAGCAGGATCGCGACGGGCGGAATGATGAGAGTGACCAACAGCAGATTCCCAGCCCCCGCCATCGCCAGAACCCGATAGTAAAGCAGGTATGCACCGGCGGTCGCGATCAGCGAGTAATAAGCAATGGCCGCCCATGTTATCGGCTGCAATTCCAGAGAGGGTGGCCCATCGATCAGCAGGGCCATCGGCAGGATGGTGAGGGTCGAGCCGGTCAGCATTCCGGCTGCAGCCACCTGCGGCGGAAGAAATGACAGCTTCAACCGGGCCCAGGCCCCGGCAAAGGCATAGGACAAAGTGCCGGCGAGTATGGCCAGTTGGGCTAGGTTGCGAGGATCGAAACTGGTGAAGTTGCGCAACCCGATGGCGGCCGCGACGCCGGCGAAACCAAGGGCAACACCTATGGCCCTATGCGCCGTCAGCCTTTCGTCCGGAAAGACCATCGCCGCCACGATCACCCCGAATATCGCGGTGGCCGCGTTCAAAATTGAAGTCAGGCCGCTTTCGACATGGAGTTGGCCCCAGGCCATGAGGCTGAAAGGGATGACGTTGTTGAGCAGCCCCATCACCAGAAAGGCGCCCCAGACCCGCGGATCGCGTGGCAGCGGCAGCCGCATGACAAGCACCGCGACCCACAAGACCAGCATCGCCCAGAACGTCCGGTGAAGAACCGAAGTGACGACAGGAACCTCGTCCAGCGCCACCCGGATCGAGACAAAGGACGCGCCCCAGATCACTCCCAGGAGGATCAGTTCGGACCAGGCGCGGGGGGACAGGTTCTTTTGTTCGCTCATAGGTTTGGATTAACCGCAGCCGGCACGCCCTGCGACCCGGTTCCTGCGCAATGAACGGCGTCGGACGAGCCGGGTGGTAACCTTCGCGTTGACGGTCCTTGTTCAGGCACGGCGACCCGCGCGAAGCTTACCGGAAGCGTCCAGGATGTTGATGTAATTGCCGGCGAAAATCACGGCCGCGCCGACCAGCACCCAAATGTCCAACGGCTCGTGGTAGAGCAGCATTCCCAGAACGGCGATCGTGGGCAGGCGCGCAAAGTCGATGGGCACAACGACCGTGGCCGGAGCAATCGACAGCGCATTGGTGATGCAGAAATGCGCAAGCAGCCCGGCCAACCCGACGAGGATGAGAAATGGCGCGGTCTGAAGCGTGGGCAAAGCAATGTCTCCATCAAATCCCGAAGCCGCAATGCCCAGTATCGCCTGAATGACCGTAAGCCAGAACATGATGCAGCCGATGCTCGCAATCTGCGTCAACTTCTTGGTCGAAATAGTTGTAATAGCAAAGAAAATTGCGGACATCGCGGCGGTGACCACGCCAATGTTCAGTGTGGTGGCCCCCGGGCGCGCCACGATGAGAATGCCGATGAATCCAATCGCCGCCGCCGCAACCCGCACCGGCGTCAGACGCTCGCCCAGCAAAAGCGGCGACAGGACGATGACCCAAAGCGGTTGGGTGAATTCCAGCGCAAAAACCTGCGCCAGCGGAATGACGGTGACCGCGTAAAACCAAAGGTTCTGCCCGGTGAAGTGCACGACATTGCGGGCGACCTGCAGCCCCATCCGCCGGGTTGTGACCTGCGACCAGCTTTTCGTGGCCGTCAAAACCAGCGAGACGACAAGGATACCGACAAAGCTGCGGTACATCATGATTTCGAAAGTGTCGTGCGTGACACTCAGTTCCCGGCCCGCGATGGCCATGGACGAGAACGAGGCGATAGCCCCGGTCATCCAGAGCGCGGCTTTGCCAACTTGTACCGGTCCCTGATCCATCCTTGCCTCCCGCCGACACGTGGACCCGCAAAATCGGATCGGGTCAAGCGAGAAACCCGCTATGGCGCGCCGGATCCGGCGCTTTCGATACGAAAAAGCCGGGCGCTGGCCCGGCTTGACGCTTGATCACTCCCACTCGATCGTCCCGGGCGGTTTCGAGGTGATGTCGTAGGTACAGCGGTTGATGCCCTTGACCTCGTTGATGATCCGCGTGGCGGTTTCGCCAAGGAACTCGTGGCTGAACGGGTAGTAATCCGCGGTCATACCATCGACCGACGTGACTGCGCGCAACGCGCAGGCATAATCATAGGTACGCCCGTCACCCATTACGCCAACGGTACGAACCGGCAGGATCGCGACGAAAGCCTGCCAGATCTCGTCGTAGAGACCGTGCTTGCGGATCTGGTCGATGTAGATCGCGTCCGCCTCGCGCAGGATGTTCAGCTTTTCGCGCGTGATCTCTCCCGGGCAACGGATCGCAAGGCCGGGGCCGGGGAAGGGGTGGCGGCCGATGAACGACGCGGGCAGGCCCAGTTCGTGACCCAGTGCGCGGACCTCGTCCTTGAACAGTTCGCGCAGTGGTTCGACCAGCTTCAGTCCCATCTTTTCAGGCAGGCCGCCCACGTTATGATGCGACTTGATCGTGACGGACGGACCGCCGCTGAACGAGACGGATTCGATCACATCGGGATAGAGCGTGCCTTGGGCAAGGAATTCAGCGCCTTCGATGGTGTCGGCGTGTTTTTGGAAAACGTCGATGAACAGCTTGCCGATGATCTTGCGCTTGGTCTCGGGATCGCTGACGCCTTCGAGTTCGCCGAGGAACAGGTCGGATTCATCGGCGTGAATCAGAGGCAGGTTGTAATGCTCGCGGAACATGCCGACCACTTCGGCGGCTTCGTTTTTTCGCAGCAGGCCGTGATCGACGAAAACACAAGTCAGTTGCTCGCCGATCGCCTCGTGGATCAGGATTGCCGCGACCGAGCTGTCGACACCCCCGGACAACGCGCAGATCACCTTCTTGTCGCCAACCTGCTCGCGGATCTTGCGGATCATTTCCTCGCGGTAGGCGCCCATCGTCCAGTCGCCGGCAAACCCGGCGATCTTGACGAAATTCTCATAAAGCGTCTTGCCGTTCGGCGTATGGTGCACTTCGGGGTGGAACTGCACGGCATAGAAGTGCCGGCTCATGTCGGCGGTGATGGCAAAAGGCGCATTGGGCGACGTGCCATAAACTTCGAAACCCGGAGCGAGTTGGCTGACGTGATCGCCGTGGGACATCCAGACCTGCTCGTTGCCTTCCAGGAACCAGCCACGCAGAAGGTCGATATGCTCGCCTTTCTGGGTGACGTAGGCGCGGCCGAACTCGGCGGTGCCATGCCCTGATTCAACCATGCCGCCAAGCTGTGTCATCATGACCTGCTGCCCGTAGCAGATGCCCAGGATTGGCAGGCCCATTTCGAACAGCTCTTGCGGCGCGCGCGGAGAACCTTCGCGGGTCACGCTGTCGGGGCCGCCGGACAGGATCACGGCCTTCGGGCTCATCTCGCGGATGAAGCCTGCGGTGACGTTCTGGTAGGGGTGAATTTCACAATAGACGTTCAGTTCGCGCAGGCGGCGGGCAATCAGCTGCGTCACCTGGCTGCCGAAGTCGATGATCAGAAGGCGGTCGTGGGATGTCTGGGTCATGACTGGCTCTTAGGTCGCGTCGCCGATTTGTGCAAGCGGTATGAGGGCGATCGCGACCACGCGCAATCGCGCGCGGGTTTTATCCTTGTGGTGTACGCGGCTTAACCCATGGAATGAGAACTGGCGGCCCCGCGCCGGGCAGCCCGGGCGCCGTCCACACGATAGCTCCAGATTGCGATCGTGGACCAGGACACCACGTAGATCAGACCTATGGCGACGATCACTTCGCCGGGCAGAGGGCCAACATCGGCCCTTTGAAACGCCTGTTCCCAGCTTTGAACAGGGGTCGGATGAACCGCCAGCTTTCCGGCGAAGGCCAGCGACTGGATCAGCAGGATCCACAGGTAATTCCGTCGGATGCGCCTGCCGATCGCGATCAGGAAACCGATATGGTAGCGCGGCCGCAGATAGTCTTCGGCCAGAACCTTCTGCCAGTTCTCTTCCATGTGCAGATCCCCGTCATAAAGCAGCGGGGCGTAAAAATGCGTCTCAAGCCAACGGGCCCTCGCACGCCACACATTGAAGTAGCGATAACGGCGCGCTTCCAGCATCAGGAACAGAATGATGAGGACGCCGACAAGCACCAGGGGCAGGGGGGACGCCTCGGGCGACGCGAACGAGATCGACAGCGCGACGCCAAGGGTCACGACCGCCCAGTTCGAGGTGGTGTCGAGCCGGGTCCGCCAGATCGTGCTGCGGTATACCTCACCGCGATAAAGGTGGGCCACCGCACCGATTTCCGCGGCGCTGAGGGTCTTGCGTTCGGTTTCAGGTTCAGAAATCGGTTTTATCTCCCTTGGCTTTGTCTGGATCATGCCTTTGCGTCAGGCTTGGGTCAAAACATTACCGACACCTCCGGCATGTCGCTTTCCCCCCTCAGGTGCCGTAATCCATATTCGGAGGTGGGGAAGAGTCCTGTAATTAGACCGCCAAAGCAGAACCATCTTATCCAAGGGATCATCTCATGGCAGAGGCAAACACCCAACGCAGAGGACGTGGCGGTGGCGGTGCGGCACGGCGGGCCGAGCGCACGGCAGTCCGTATCGAAACCGCGAAATACATCGAACGCAACATTCCGAACTTCGAGATCCTGAACGACGAGGCCCTTGAAATCATCGAGGCCAACGCGGAAACGATTCTGGAAGAGGTGGGCGTCAATTTCATCGAGAACCCCGGTGCGCTCGAACTCTGGCGCAACGCTGGCGCCGATGTCGATGGCGAGCGGGTTCGGATTCCCCGCGGCCTCGCCCGCAAGCTGTGCGCAACAGCGCCCAGCCAGTTCACCCAACACGCCCGCAACCCCGAGAAATCGGTGGTGATCGGCGGCCGCAACCTGGTTCTTGCCCCGGTTTATGGCCCTCCCTTCGTGCGCGACGTCCAGGGCGGCCGGCGCTATGCCACGATGGAAGATTTCAACAAGTTCGTGAAACTGGCCTACATGTCCAAGTGGCTGCACCACTCGGGCGGCACGGTGTGCGAACCGACCGACATACCGGTCAACAAGCGCCACCTCGACATGCTGATGGCGCATATGACGCTGAGCGACAAACCCTTCATGGGCTCGGTGACCGATCCCAGCCGGGCACAGGACAGCGTCGACATGTGCGGGATCCTGTTCGGAAAGGATTTCGTGCAGGAAAACACCGTGATGACTTCGCTCATCAACATCAACTCGCCGATGACCTTCGACGATGTGATGATGGGCGCGCTGGAGGTCTATGCCAAGAACAACCAGGCCGCGATCATTTCGCCCTTCATCGTGGGTGGCGCAATGGCACCTGTGTCCGTGGCCGGCACCTTGACCCAGGTTCTGGCCGAGGTTCTTTCCGGCATCGCCTATTCTCAGTTGATCCGTCCCGGCGCGCCAGTGATCTTTGGCGCATTCGTGACCTCGATCGACATGAACTCGGGCGCTCCGACCTTCGGCACACCCGAAGCCGCGCATATTACCTATGGCGCCGGTCAGTTGGCCCGCCGTCTGGGCGTGCCTTACCGCTCGGCCGGGTCGTTCTGCGGCTCGAAACTGCCTGACGCGCAAGCGGCGTACGAAACGTCGAACTCGCTCAACATGGGTCTTCTGGCGGGTGTCAACTTCATGCTCCATGCCTGCGGCTGGCTCGAAGGCGGTCTGGTCGCTGATTTCGAGAAGTTCGTCATGGATGCGGACCAATTGGGCGTTCTGCACGGGCTGGCCAGAGGCGTGGCCTACGACGAGAATGCGCAGGCAATGGATGCCATCCGCGAAGTCGGCCCGGGCGGCCACTACCTGGGATGCGCGCATACCCAGGCCAACTTCAAGGAGGCGTTCTGGAAGACCGAACTGCTGGATTACAAGCCGTTCGAGACCTGGGAGGACGAAGGCTCTCGCGATACGCGAACGCTGGCCGCACGCCGGGTCGAGCATCTGCTGGCGAATTACCAGCAGCCGCAGCTTGATCCGGAAATCGCCGCGGCACTGGCTGCCTATGTGGCCGAAAAGAAGGCGTCGATGCCCGACGCCTTCATGTAATCAAGCGTGAAGAGAGGCGCAGCTGGCCTGATACAGCTGCGCCTCACCCAAGATCGCGATCAGCACGTCCAGATGCCGGGCCAGGGAATAGGCGGCACCGTCGTCGCGACGCTGATCGTTCAGTTCCCGTTCCATATCCAACAGCTTCATCAACGCGGCCCCGGAAGTCGGAAGGGTTCCGTATCCGAAAAGCCGTTGCAGGTGGCGGTCACGATTGTACTCCTGCGTCCCGAATTTCGCTGCCCGGATCAAAAGCCGGGGGCGGCGGAGTGTTGAGAGTGTTGTCATGATATCCTGCATGTGATGACCCTTCCTGGTTCTGCGTGATCCCGCGCGTTGTGACACAATCTATAAGGGTGTTGCCCGCATCAACGAACAACGTGCGATGGTTTCACGACTGTTTATCTTTTTGAATCAATCCTGCCCGGAACCGCTGGCCTTTAACGAACGGGTAACGAAACCGCTCATAGGTAGAGTTTTGTTAACCTTAATTCCGCTGGCGAATTGAGACCGTGTCACTGTCGACGAGGGCGTGAAACCATGGAAAATCGTATTGTTTCTTCCGTTCCGGCCTGGGTTCCCGAAGGCGCGCAGCGTTACTTGGCCCATACCGAGGCGGGGCGGTCGATCAGGGACCTTGCGCGTTCGGCGGGCTGTCATGCCTCGACCGTGCTGCGGCAGATCCGGCGGATCGAGATGCGCCGAGACGATCCTCTGGTGGATGCGGCCCTTCAGTCCCTCGCCGCGCATCTGGCGGCGCCAAGACGGGAAGGCGTGCCACATGGCGGGGTGTGGATGCGCCCGGATGAGATGCCGGAAGACGAGGCGCAGCAAGCCGAAGCCTTCGACCGCGAAGCGTTGCGGGTTCTGCGGCGGTTGTGCGAGGCGGGGGCAGTACTTGCCGTGGCCGAGGACATGGACAAGGCCGTGGTCGTTCGGGATGGCGGCGAGACCGGCGCCACAAGAACCGCGGTCGTGGACAGCGAGGTCGCCCAGGCGCTCGCGTTAAACGATTGGATTTCCTGCAACAAACCTGGTCGCATATCGAGGTATCACATCACTCCGCTAGGGCGCAGCGCTTACGGCCAGTTGGTGGCCAACGCGGAAAACCGCGCCCGTTCCCGCAACGACCTGGGCTTTGCCGAGGTCCGCGCGCCCTTCGCTCCGCAAGGCCACGGTTTCATCGACGAAGGCGACAGGCCGAGGCGGTTGCGGTACAGTTTGACCGAAAGCCCTTTGATCGCGCTCGCGCGACGCCGGGATCGGGACGGACAACCCTTTCTCGATGAGGCGCTCGTTCGTGCGGGCGAACGGTTGCGCGAAGACTTCGAGCTGTCTCAGATCGGGCCGCAGATTGCGCAGAACTGGGATCGCTTTCTGACCGGCGGCGTGAGCAGTGACCCGGTATCGGATGCGCATGCCGGCCGTGGTCCGGCTGCGGCGCGCGAGCGTGTCGCGCGGGCGCTTTCGGATCTGGGGCCGGGGCTTAGCGACGTTGCTTTGCGGTGTTGTTGTTATCTGGAAGGGTTGGAACTTGCGGAAAAGCGGATGGGGTGGTCGGCCCGATCTGGCAAGATCGTGCTGCGGATCGCGCTGCAGCGGTTGAAACGGCACTATGACGGACAGGCCGAACGCGACCGCTTGATCGGCTAATTCCGACGGACATCGCCGTCTTGCATTGATCCAGCTTGCCGAAGCCGGGTGAAGTGATAGCTTTTGGCTATGAATTTCACTCTCAGGCAACTTCAGTACTTCAAGGCTGTCGTGGAACACCGGAACTTCGGCCGCGCGGCGCAAGCGTGCCACGTGTCACAACCGGCCCTGTCGGTCCAGATAAGGGCGCTGGAAGATCTGTTGGGCGGTCCGCTGGTCGAGCGCCGATCGCGGGACATTCTTCTTACGCCGCTGGGCCGGGACGTGCTGGAACATGCCCGGTACATCCTTGGCGCGGCCGATCGGCTGGACCGGTTGGCCCGCGATCACTCCGGAGGGCAGAAATCGCTGTCGCTGGGTCTTATCCCGACGATGGCGCCCTATCTGCTGCCCGGCGTTCTGGCTGCGTTGCGGTCCGGCGACGTGTCCTTGCGCGTGCAGATCCGCGAGGCGCGGACCGAACGGCTGTTGGCGCTGCTGCGCGAAGGCGAGATCGACGCCGCGGTGCTGGCGTTGCCGTCCGGCACTCCCGGGCTGCACGAAGAACCGCTGTTCGAAGACAGGTTTTTGCTTGCGGGCAACCAGGCAAGGCTGGACCGTCTGGCCAACAGCCCAGAGGCGCTGCGGCCTACCGACCTGAAATCGGCGCATCTGATGCTTCTGGAAGACGGTCACTGCCTGACGGATCAGGCGTTGGAAGTGTGCGGCCATGATCGCACCAGCGCACGGATCGACATGGGAGCGTCTTCGTTGGCCACTCTGTCGCGGCTGGTGGCCGAAGGTTTCGGCCTGACGCTGATGCCGGAACTTGCCGCCCGTGCCGAGGCCGAGGCTGTGCCGGGCCTCAAGCTGTTGCGTTTCACCGAACCGCAACCCGCACGAACGGTCGGCCTGGTTCGCCGCGACTCCACGTCAGCCGACGGATGGTTCGACGAGTTGGCGGATGTGATACGTGAAGTGGGCGAAGGGATTGTCGAACGCACACGCTCGAACGCCACCCTTTGCGCCTGACCCTAAATCGGCATCGCGGAAAGAAAAGGGGCCCGGCAAATGCGGGCCCCTAAGCAAGGATTTCTCCGACCAGATCAGGCCAGTTCGGGCTGCTTCGCCTCGGCGAGATAGCTCAACAGGTTTTCCGGCGAGGAAACGCCGTAAGGATCCTCGGGGCAGTTGTCCATCAGGCCGGGCTCTTCGAACCATGCTTCGACAACACCGTCGTTGACGATGGCTGCATAGCGCCACGAACGCATGCCGAAGCCCAGGTTGTCCTTGTCGACCAACATGCCCATCTTGCGGGTGAATTCGCCCGAGCCGTCCGGGATCACTTTGACGTTCTCCAGCTTCTGATCCTGCGCCCATTTGTTCATCACGAAGCTGTCATTCACCGACATGCAGTAGATCGCGTCGATGCCATGCGACTTGAACGTCTCGAAGCCCTTCTCGAAACCGGGCAACTGGTAGGTCGAGCAGGTGGGGGTGAACGCGCCGGGCAGCGAGAACAGGATCACACGCTTTCCGGCGAAATAGTCGGCGGTTGTCTTGTCTTCCCAACGGAACGGATTGGGGCCTTCGACCGCTTCGTCGCGCACGCGGGTGTGGAAGGTCACGTTGGGCAGTTTTGCGCCAGTTTTCATGATCTAGCTCCTGTGATTCACTGTCTTCTTCGCGGGGGCTTAAAACGATTCTAACTGGGCTTCAACGGTTGAAATTCTGCGTGCGCCAACTACTCAAAACCCAATTCAAACATTGGCATAGGGGCAAATACCCATATTTTTCTTGTCGCCATGCCGCATCTGCAAACTGGATGCGCATAGCGGCCATGCGTCACTGGCCTTACTTGTGACCCCACGTTATGTTATCGGGAAACCGTGTTGACCCAAATTGACGGAAAACCTCTGTGCGTGACCTGAAAATCCCCGAGCAACGGCATCCGGAAAAGGCGCATCGCCCTGACAATGCGCAGCCCAAGAAACCAAGCTGGATCCGCGTCAAGGCGCCCGGCGGCAAGGGCTATGCCGACACCCACAAGATCATGCGCGAGAACAACCTGGTAACCGTCTGCGAAGAGGCCGGTTGCCCCAATGTCGGCGAGTGCTGGAGCGCGGGCCACGCCACCATGATGATCATGGGCGAGATCTGCACGCGCGGCTGCACCTTCTGCAACATCGCGACGGGCCGGCCGGACGCGCTGGACGTCTTTGAACCCGGTCGGGTGGCTCATGCCGTCGAAAAGCTGGGTCTCAACCATGTGGTCATCACCTCGGTCGACCGGGACGATCTGGAAGACGGCGGCGCCGAGCACTTCGCGCAGACGGTCCGCGCGGTGCGGCACCGTTCTCCCAGCACGACGATCGAGATCCTCACGCCGGATTTCCTGAAATGCGATCCGTCGGTGCTGGAGGTTGTTGTCGAGGCGAAGCCCGACGTTTTCAACCACAACCTGGAGACCGTTCCCGGCCTCTATCCCGAAGTGCGCCCCGGCGCGCGGTATTTCCACTCGCTGCGTCTTCTGCAGCGCGTCAAGGAACTCGATCCGTCCATTTTCACCAAGTCGGGCATCATGGTCGGACTGGGCGAACAGGAACAGCAAGTCCGCCAGGTGATGGATGACATGCGGGCGGCGGATATCGACTTCTTGACCATCGGGCAGTACCTGCAGCCGACGCCGAAACACCATCGTGTTGACCGGTTCGTGACGCCCGAGGAATTCGCGGCATACGAAAAAGCCGCCTACGGCAAAGGCTTCCTGATGGTTTCGGCCACCCCGCTGACGCGCTCGTCCTACCACGCTGGCGACGATTTCGCCCGTTTGCGCGAGGCGAGGCAGAAGAAGCTTGGACAGGCATGACGCCCGAAGCGCAGGCGCGTCTCGCGGACCTGCGGCATGAACTGCACCAATATCCCGAGATTTCCGGGCAGGAAGAACAAACCGCAGCCCGCATCCAAAGCTGGCTGCGACAGTGCCAGCCGGACGAGGTTCTGACCGGCATTGGCGCTCACGGAGTTGCCGCCGTGTTCGACAGCGGCATCGAGGGTCCGTGCGTAGGCGTAAGGTGCGAACTCGACGCCCTGCCCATCGAAGAACAATCCGTCGCGGACCATGCGTCGCGCGTGTCGGGCATGGCGCATCTCTGTGGCCACGATGGACACATGACTATGGTCCTTGCGGTTGCGGAGGCATTGGCACTGGACCGACCGAAACGGGGCAGGGTGGTGCTGATCTTCCAGCCCGCGGAAGAAACTGGAAAAGGTGCGGCTGCCTATATGGCGGATCCCGCATTTGAGCGCATTGCGCCGGACTATGTGTTTTCTCTGCACAACCTGCCCGGACTTCCGCTCGGAAAGGTGGAACTTTGCACTGGTCCGGCCAATTGTGCCTCGCGCGGGATGCGCGTCGTGCTGAAGGGAAAGACTTCGCACGCTGCCGCCCCGCAAGACGGGCTTTCGCCCGCTGCTGCGATGGCGCGGCTGATGCCTGCTCTCGCTGGTTTGGGCAGGGGAGGAGCGCTTGATGCGGGCTACGCCCTGACGACGCTGACCCACGCAGAATTGGGCGAACCCACCTTCGGCGTGGCGCCAGGGCGAGGCGAGCTATGGGTGACTCTTCGCACGGTATCGGACGAACGGATGCAGCAATTGGTCAACGAAGCCGAAACGCTGGCGCGGGCTGAGGCCGCGACTGCAGGGTTAGGGGTGGAAATTGCCTATGACGACATCTTCGAAGCCTGCACCAACCATGCCGAAGCGGTGAGAATCCTGTCCCGCGCTTGCCAGACGAATGGCGTACCTCTGCAGTTGACGTACAAGCCTCAGCGGTTTTCCGAAGATTTCGGGCAATTTGCGAAAGGCGCGGTTTCGGCGATGTTCTGGCTGGGGGCAGGGCGTGACCACCCGCAGCTTCACAATCCGGATTACGATTTCCCGGACACGCTCATACCCGTCGGCGCAGGCATTTTTCTTGCCGCCATCCGTGACGTGTTGGGCTGAAGCCTGACCTCCTCAGGGCCGGAGTTTCAGCGCCTCGCTTCGGGCCCATTCAGGCCACCAGCCCATGTATTCGATCCCGGCTACGATGAGGCAGGCAAGAATGACGCCGAAAACGAATTTCACGCGTCCCTCCGACGGAGGATTCCGCGCCCATTTCGACATGCGCAAAAAGTGCCGGATGTTCATCTTGGCCTCCGCCGGGGTTTGCCGGTGACTCAGCTGTCAGGAAACCGGACCTTGCCGATGAAGGGCAGATTCCGGTTCCTCTGCGCATAGTCGATGCCATAGCCCACCACGAATTCGTCGGGGATCTCGAACCCGATCCAGTCAGAGCGGAAATCCACCTCGCGGCGGCTGGGCTTGTCCAGAAGGGCGATGGACTTCAGTCTCCTTGGTTTCCTGCTTTCCAATAGGTGGGTCACGTGGTTCAGCGTGTGGCCGGTATCCACGATATCCTCGACGACCAGCACGTCGCGCCCTTCAATAGCGCCGCGCAAATCCTTGAGAATACGCACTTCCCGGCTGCTTTCCATCGCGTCGCCATATGATGAAGCCTCGAGGAAATCCACTTCGATGGGCAGATCCAGTTCGCGCACCAGATCGGCGATGAAAACGAAGCTGCCGCGCAGCAAGCCGACGACCACAAGCTTTTCGGTATCGCCGAATTCGGCGGAAATCTCGCGGCACAGCTCCTCGATCCGAGCGGCGATCGCCTTGGCCGAGATCATCTCATCTATCACATATGCGCGTTGGCTCATGTCGGGCCCCTTGATCTTTGGCGCGCAACATACGACATGACGCGCCATTGTCATGCAATAAAACCGGAACTGATGCCTACCCACTCGGAAACCCGTCACCTGCCTTACACCGCCCAGCAGATGTACGATCTGGTCGCCGACGTGGCCAAGTACCCGCAGTTCCTGCCCTGGTGTGCGGCCGCCCGCATCCGGCGCACCTATGCGCTTGGCGAGGTCGAGGTGATGGAGGCGGATCTGGTGATTTCCTTCAAGGTGTTCCGCGAACGTTTCGGCAGCCGCGTCACGCTTCAGCCGGTGATCAAGCGGATCGACACCGAATACCTGGATGGTCCCTTCCGCTACATGAAATCCGACTGGACATTCCACGAATCGCCGGACGGTGGTTGCAATGTCTCGTTCCATGTGGATTTCGAGTTCAAGAACGCGGTCCTGCAGGGGATCATCGGCGTGGTTTTCAACGAAGCGATGCACCGGATCGTGCGCGCCTTCGAACAGCGCGCCGCCGCTCTCTACGGCTGAGGCTTTACCCGCCGTCTAGCGGCGCTAGACTGCGACCATGACTGATCTGACCTCGACACTTGCCGACTTTGCCGCGGGGCCGGTTGCGACCACGACCCAGGCCCGGATCGTCGCATCCCTGTCCGCGCTGGACTGGCTCGCCGTCGGGCGGGCGGGTGCGGATGAGCCGGTGTCGCGAATCGTCCGCGACATGGTGCTTGAAGAAGGCGGTGTCGCCCAGGCGCAGTTGTTCGGTGAAGGTGCCGCCCCCTTGCGCGGCGCGGCGCTGGTCAATGGCACGGTTTCCCACGCGCTCGACTATGACGATACGCATTTCGCGCATATCGGGCACCCTTCGGTCGCGGTGTTCCCCGCTGCGTTGGCCATCGCGGAAAGCACCGACCGGATGCTTGTCGATCTGTTGGAAGCGGCATTGGTGGGGATGGAGGTGTCCATCCGCATCGGCCTTTGGCTGGGGCGCAGCCACTATCAGACCGGTTTCCATCAGACGGCAACCTCGGGTGCATTTGGTGCGGCCGTCGCGGCTGGTCGGCTGGCCGGGCTGAACGCGGATCAGATGAAGAAGGTCCTGGGCCTGACCGCTACCCGAGCATCGGGGCTCAAGGCGCAGTTCGGAACCATGGGCAAGCCGTACAATGCCGGTATCGCCGCTGCGGCCGGCCTCGAGGCGGTTCTTTTGGTGCAGCGCGGGTTCGAGCCCAACCCGGATGCGCTGGAAGGTCCGTTCGGCTTTGGTGCGACCCATCACGGCGCGCTGGATCTTGTCGCTGCGCTGGACGGGCTGGGGGACGAATGGCTTTTCGAATCCGTCAGCCACAAGTTCCACGCCTGTTGTCACGGCCTGCATGCCGCACTCGAAGCGGCGCTTGCGCTGGACATCGCGGAACCGGAGGTCGCGGAAATCAAGGTCAAGACGCATCCGCGCTGGATGAGCGTGTGCAACCAACCGGCGCCGACAACTGGGTTGGGGGCAAAATTTTCGTATCGCACCGTGATCGCGATGCAAGCGCTGGGGCACGATACGGCAAAACTCGACAGTTATTCAGAGGCGGTCTGCGCCGATCCGCGCCTGATTTCCTTGCGGAACCGGATTGCGGTCGAGGCGGATGAGAGCCTGTCCGAGACGCAGGCGCACTTGTCTCTGCTGCGGCGCGACGGTGTCCGGCGCGAGGTGACGCATGACCTGATGACTCCGCTTTCGCTGAGTGAGCGAGAGGACCGCGTGCGCGAGAAGGCGGCCAAGCTGATCGGCGCCGATGAGTCGGACGAAATCTGGTCGATGCTGCGAACCGGCGGACGCACCAGAGATCTGGCGGCGCGGCTGAACGCTGCGCGAGGCATTGCCGCGAGTGAGGCGGAAAGAAAAAGCGGGCCTCAATAAGCCCGCTTCATGCCCTTTCGGGCGCAGAGCACTGAGGTGGGCTCAGCTGCTCATGTCATAGGCCCGCTCTCCGTGAACTGAAAGATCGAGCCCGTTTGTCTCGGTTTCGGCATCTACGCGAAGCGCGGTGACAAGTGCAACCACTTTCACCAGTACAATAGTGACAACTGCCGTAAAGGCACCCACGATGATCAACCCTCCAAGCTGCGCGGTCCAGCTTCCAAGACCATAGACCGCAATCATCAGCGTGCCGAAAATGCCGCCCACGCCATGCACGGCAAACACATCCAGGGTGTCATCGATCCTGAGCATGTTGCGGATGACGTTGACGGCCTCCTGGCACAGGATTCCGGCTACCGCACCGATGATCAGCGCCTGTACCGGATCGACATAGCCGGAGGCAGGCGTGATCGAGGCGAGGCCGGCAATCGTACCGGTCACCAGGCCGACCATCGATGCCTTGCCGTATTTGATACGCTCCCAAAGCGCCCAGGTCAGCGATGCGGTCGCCGCCGAAATATGCGTGACCGTCAGCGCCATCGCCGCACCGCCATCGGCGGCCAACTGCGACCCGCCGTTGAAGCCGAACCAGCCCACCCACAGCATCGCCGCGCCGATCATGACGAAGCCGGGATTGTGCGGCGGCGTCGTGCGGTTGCGGCGGGGGCCAAGGAAGATCGCGACGATCAGCGCCGCGATGCCAGCGGTTTCGTGAACGACGATCCCGCCGGCAAAGTCGCGAACACCGACCTCGCCCAGAATGCCGCCATCGGTCAGGATACCTCCACCCCAGATCCAGTGAACCACCGGCGCATAGCAGAGCAGCATCCACAGGCTGGAAAAGGTAAGTACGAAGCCGAAGCCCACACGCTCCACATACGCGCCCACGATCAGGGCCGGGGTGATGATGGCGAAGGTCATCTGGAAGGCAAAGAACAGGATCTCGGGCAAGGTGCCGGACAGGCTGTCGGCGGTGACCCCGGTCAGGAACGCTTTGCCCAGACCGCCCCAAAGCCCCGAAGTTCCGTCGCCGAAGGCGATGGAATAGCCCGCAATGAGCCAAAGGATACTCATGAGGCAGGCGATGGCGAAGCAGTGCATGAACACGCTGAGCACGTTTCGCGCTCGAACGAGCCCGCCGTAGAACAGGGAAAGACCGGGAAGGGTCATGAAAAGAACCAACGCCGTCGCGACGATGATCCAGGCTGTATCGGCTCCGTTCATGGGCCGCTCTCCTTTCGCGTCAGGTTCACCGGTTCGCCGCAGGGGCGGTCGGACCGGCACCGTGTGAGTGGTGATGAGAAGCCTTCAAGCGAAGCGCGGGCGAGGAAAAAAGAGGCAACCCCGGTCGGGCCTGCCTGTTTTGGCATCTTTTGTTCAAATGGTGATTATTTGCGCGTCAATTCCGGCAAACCGCCTCATTTTTCCGCGAAATGGGAAAGCCCCAACATCAGCAGGTTCAACGCATGATCCCGTGCGGCACGCCGCACCCGGTCTCGTCCGGGCGCCCCGAATTCGATGGTTTCGACGCGCGTCTGCAGTCCAGTTCCGGCAAGGCCGAAACAGACGCGGCCCTCGGGCTTGAACCCGGACCCGCCGGGCCCTGCGATGCCGGTTACGGATACCGCCAGTTGCGCGTGCGAATTCCTCAGCGCGCCTTCGGCCATTTCCTTCGCCACTTCCTCGGACACCGCCCCAACCGCATCAAGAGTTGCGGCCCTGACGCCCAGCATTTCCTGCTTGGCCTTATTGCTGTAGGTGACGAAGCCACGTTCAACCACATCCGAACTGCCCGGGATGTCGGTCAGGGCGGCGGCGACCATGCCACCGGTACAACTTTCCGCGGTGACGATCTTGACCTTCAGCGCCCTTGCGCGGTCGAGCAGTTCGATGACATTCACAGCCCCAGAACTCCATGTGCCAGCGCCGCAAGAAGCGCGACGCCGATGGCGGCGAATATGCCGGCGATCATGTCGTCCAGCATCACGCCCAACGGTCCACCCTTTCGGTCCGCCCAACCGACGGGACCGGGTTTGGCGATGTCGAACAGGCGGAACAGTACGAATGCGGCGATCCAGCCCGGCCACAGGGCCGTGATCGAGATGCCATGCGCCCAAGCCGGATAAGACAGCGCCCAGAGCGCGATGAACTGGCCCACGACCTCGTCGATCACGATTTCGGATGGGTCATGATCCTCTTGCCCCTCGGTCATAACGCCAGTGGCCCAAAACCCGCCCAGGAAAGCCGCCAGCGTCGCCAGAACCAGCAGGGGAAATCCTCCGGCAATGTGCAGGATCCATGCCATCGGCAGAGCTGCCAACGAACCCCAGGTGCCGGGGGCAGGGCGCAGATAACCGACACCGGCCACCGTGCCTATGAGCTGCGCCAGACTCATGCGCGCACCAGACAGGCTGTGGCAATCGCGGCGATGCCTTCGCCGCGACCGGTGAAACCGAGACGTTCCGAAGTCGTCGCCTTGACCGAGACCTGATCGGCGCGCAGCCCCATGATCCGGGCCATCTCGGCGCGCATCGCATCGGCATGTGGCCCGATCTTTGGCTGTTCGCAGACCAGCGTGCAGTCAGCGTTCGAGATGGCAAAGCCCATTCCGGCCGCCAGATCGACCGCGTGGCGCAGGAAAACTTCGCTCGCAGCCCCTTTCCACTGCTGATCGGACGGCGGGAAATGCTGGCCGATGTCGCCCCGCGCCAGAGCGCCATAGATTGCATCGGTCACCGCGTGCATTCCAACGTCGGCGTCGGAATGCCCCTGGAGCCCGCGATCATGTGGCACCTTCACGCCACACAGGATCACGTGATCTCCGGGCCCGAAGCGGTGCACGTCATAGCCGTTGCCAAGCCTGATATCCATGAAAGCTCCCAAAATCCGTTCGGCCCGGGCGAAATCCTCGGGGCGCGTTATCTTGATGTTGTCGGGGTCGCCCGGAACGATGGCGACCTCGATTCCCGCGGCGCGAGCAACCTCCACGTCATCCGCTGCGCCTCCGGGGTGGGCGTCATGGGCGGCAACAATGACATCATAGTGGAACCCTTGCGGAGTCTGCGCGGCATAAAGGCCAGCTCTGTCCTGCGTGCCGGTGACCCGCGCCTCGTCTCCGGTCCATAGCGCGTCCGTCACGGCCAATCCCGGTGCGGCTGCGGCATGGGTTTCAAGCGCGGCCAGCACACCCGCAATTGTATCGGGCGAAACGCAGGGCCGCGCCACGTCATGGATCACGACCTTTTCGACACCAAGCCCAACGAGAGAGCGTAGGCCGTTCCGCACGGATCCGGCGCGATCCAGACCGCCTCGAGCGAGGATCAAGTCGGTACCCTCAAACTCCTCCCACGCTCTGCGGTCTTCTTCGGAAAGTACCAGCACAATGTGATCGAGACCGGCAGCCCGGAACCTGTCCAGGGTCCAGTCGGCGACTCTGCGACCCGCCAGTACACGCCATTGTTTCGGCGCGCCGCCGGCGCGCTGCCCCCGTCCGGCGGCGACGATGATGGCGGCTGTGGTCATGGTCTGGTCGGCTCCTGTTGTTGGGGTTCTGTTTATGGGGCGGCGTAAGCAGAGGCAATCGCCCGCGTTGGCGTGCTGAAAAAATAGGCAAATGATGCTTCTGCGGGCTTGCCGGGTCGGGATTTGTTGTTCATAGCCTGCGATTTCGGTATCAAACTCTCGACTGCACAAGGATTAGGCACGTTGACCCTGCGTCTCGCCGACAAGGAATTGAACCCGCCAGTGCTTCTGGCGCCCATGGCCGGAATCACCGACCGCCCGTTCCGCGACCTCGTCATGAGTTTCGGCGCCGGCATGGTGGTCAGCGAAATGGTCGCATCTCAGGAGATGGTGCAGGCCAAGCCCGGAGTGCGCGAACGCGCCGAACTTTCGGCGGACGTCGAGAACACGGCCGTGCAACTTGCCGGGCGCGAGGCGCACTGGATGGCCGAGGCCGCCCGCCAGGTGGCGGACCGGGGCGCGCGGGTGATCGACATCAACATGGGCTGCCCGGCCAAGAAGGTGACGAACGGCTATTCCGGATCGGCCTTGCTCAAGACCCCAGATCACGCGCTGACTTTGATCGAGGCGGTCGTCGATGCGGTGGACGTGCCGGTCACGCTGAAAACCCGCCTCGGCTGGGACGAAAACCTGCTCAACGCGCCCGAAATCGCCCGAAGGGCCGAGGACGCTGGGATCCGAATGGTCACGATCCACGGACGCACCCGCTGCCAGTTCTACAAGGGCCGCGCGGATTGGCGGGCGATCGCCGCGGTGAAACAGGCCGTGTCCATTCCCGTCATCGCCAACGGCGATATCATCGATAGCGAAACTGCGCGCACCGCGTTGCGGCAATCCGGGGCGGATGGCGTCATGGTCGGGCGCGGGGCGCAGGGAAAGCCGTGGCTGCTGGCAGAGCTTTGCCACGACATCTACGGAACGGAATCGCCGGACGTTCCCGAAGGCGCCGCGCTGATCGAAATGGTGCGCGCGCATTACGCTGCAATGCTGAATTTCTACGGTGCCGAACTCGGCCTGCGCGTCGCCCGCAAGCACTTGGGCTGGTACATGGACGAGGCGGGAACCGCCGTGCCGTTGCGGCGCGCCGTTCTGACCTCGCGCAATCCGGACGAGGTTTTGCGCCTGCTGGGCGAGGCGCTGGCGCCGCAATCGGAGCAGGTGGCATGACATCGGATCAGGAAATCTGGACCTCTCTGCCGGTTCCGGCCTTCGTCATAGATGCCGAGGACCGCATCGCCGACGTGAATTCGGCCGGAGAGGGATTTCTGAACGCGTCGCGCAAGTCGGTGCTTGGCCATCCGGTCTGGGATGAGATCGCCGTGGACGCGCCGCTGGAAGAAGCGTTTCAGCGCGCTCGGACGAATGGAACGCCTCTGTTCGTCAACGATGTGGATGTGGGCTCGGGCAGCCGCGCACCGCTGCAGTGCGCGCTGCAGATCGCACCGCTGATCGGCCATCCCGGATCGATGATCATGACCATCTCGCCGCGCGAACTGGCCGGGCGGATGACGCAGAGCCACACGGCGAAATCCGCCGCGCAGTCCGCCATCGGCATGGCAGAGATGCTGGCGCACGAAATCAAGAACCCGCTTGCTGGAATTACAGGCGCGGCGCAGCTTCTCAGCATGAACATTTCGCCACAGGATCTGGAATTGACAGATCTTATCGTCGAGGAAAGCCGCCGGATCGTCAAATTGCTGGAACAGGTCGAACAATTCGGAAACCTGTCGCGGCCCGATCTCAAGCCGGTAAACATCCACGATGTTCTGGACAAGGCGCGGCGCTCGGCTTTGCTGGGCTTTGGGGCGGACATGACCATTGTCGAAGACTACGACCCTTCGCTGCCGCTGGCCCATGGCGATCCGGACCAATTGTTGCAGGTGGTTCTGAATCTGCTCAAGAACGCCTCGGAGGCGGCGGGGGCCGGGGGCGGCACGATCCGTCTGCACACCTATTTCGAACATTCCTTCAGACTTCGCCGCAGCGACGGGTCGGGCCATTCGCTGCCCCTGCAGATCGAGGTCATCGACGATGGCCCGGGACTGCCCGAGAACATACGCGCCGACATTTTCGATCCGTTCGTGTCGGGGCGTGAGAATGGTACCGGCTTGGGCCTGGCGCTGGTCAGCAAGATCGTTTCGGACCACGACGGCTGGATTTCGGTGGATTCGGTGCCCGGACGCACCGTGTTTCGCCTGTCGCTGCCCCGCGCGCCGCGGGAAATCGTAACAGAGGAGAGACCCTGATGGATGGCACCGTTCTGGTCGCGGATGACGACCGTACGATCCGCACCGTTCTGACCCAGGCGCTGACGCGCGCGGGCTGCAAGGTACATGCCACCTCTTCGCTGACCACGCTGATGCGCTGGGTTGCCGAGGGCAAGGGCGACGTTGTGATCTCGGACGTGGTCATGCCCGACGGCAACGGCCTGGAGATGTTGCCAAAAATTGCGCAGGATCGCCCCGGTTTGCCCGTCATCGTGATCTCTGCACAGAACACCATCATGACTGCAATTCAGGCCGCCGAGGCCGAGGCGTATGACTATCTGCCGAAACCCTTCGATCTGCCTGACCTGATGAAGCGAACTGCCCGTGCGCTGGAGCAGAAACGTCGCGCGCCGGCCGCGCCGCAGGAAGAAAGCGAGGATCGGCCCGAAGAGTTGCCGCTGGTCGGGCGCACGCCGGTCATGCAGGCGCTCTACCGGTTGGTGGCCCGAGTGATGAATACCGACCTGCCGGTGATGATCTCGGGCGAGAGCGGGACGGGCAAATCGCTGATCGCGAGGGCAATCCATGACTTCTCGGACCGGCGGACATTGCCCTTCGTGACCGTGACCGGCGCGGAACTGCGGGACCTGGAGGGTCCGGCGCGTGTCATGGCGCGGGTTCGCGGCGGCACGCTTTTGATCGACGAAGTGGGCGACATCGAGGAAGAAATACAGGCACGCATCGTGCGGATGATGGATGCGCCCAGCGACCATGTGCCGAGGTTCATGGCCACAAGCCAGACCGATCTGGCCGGGGCGATGGAAAACGGGCGCGTGCGGCAGGATCTGTATTATCGCCTCAGCGGGGCGACCGTCCATGTTCCGTCCCTGCGCGAGCGGGTTGATGACATCCCATTGCTGGCCGAGCATTTCCTGGCCCGCGAGGAGCGGGACGGCGCGTCCAAGCGGTGGCTCAGCGCCGAGGCGTTGGAACTTGTTCGCCGCTACTCCTGGCCTGGCAACGTGCGACAGTTGGAAAACGCGGTGCGCCGTCTGGGCCTGACCAGCCGCGCCAGCGAAATCACCCGCGCCGAAGTGGAGGCCGTTCTGGGCAGCCAGCCCGAAGTCGAGCCGGTTCTTGGCGGCAGCGACAAGGAAAAACTGTCGACTTCGGTGGCCCGTCATCTGCGGCGCTATTTCGATCTGCACGGCAACATGCTGCCTGCGCCGGGCCTGTATCAGCGCATCCTGCGCGAGGTCGAAGCGCCGCTGATCGAGATCGCGCTGGACGCAACTGCCGGGAATCAGGCGAAATGTGCCGACCTTTTGGGGATCAATCGGAATACGCTTCGTAAAAAAATCACCGATCTCGATATTCAGGTGACACGCCGCCGCAAACTGATGTAATATCGCCACACAAATCGTGGCATCCGGGTGTCAACCCGGCAAGGACCACGACATATGGCGGTAAGCCGCGAACGCGGCACATTAGAATGAGGGCAGCAGGTGGCATCCCGGGCACAGTACGGGCCATTCTTGACGATCAGCCGGTGGCGCAACTCCCGAAAGTTCCGTAATTACGGCACGTTGGGACTGGTTGTTCTGGGCCCTGTTCTGACGCTGGCAACCTATCTCGTCATCGGTCCGCTCGATCTTGGCGCGTCGGCGCCAACACTGCGACTCGTACTGCTGGCCGACCTCGTTTACGTTCTGGTGCTGGCCGCGCTGGTGCTCAGCCAATTGGGCCGACTCATCGCGGCGCGGCGGGCCAAATCGGCGGGTTCCCGCCTGCACCTCCGCCTGATCGGTGCGTTCACCTTCCTGGCGCTCGTGCCGACCGTCACCGTGGCCATCTTTGCGGGCCTCACCGTGAACATCGGTCTGGAAGGGTGGTTTTCCGACCGGGTGCGGCAGGTCGTGGGTTCTTCGCTGTCGGCGGCCGAAGCCTACGAGGCGGAGCACCGGCAAGGCCTGGCCCAGGACGCCAGCGTGCTGGCGCGATATCTCGACAATGCGCGAAAGGTCAATTTCTACGTCTCGGATGCGGAACTGCGCGAATTTCTGGCCCAAGGGCAGGGCCAGATACAGCGCGGGCTTCGCGAGGCCTATGTAATTGACGGCACCGGTGAGATCCGGTCGCGCGGCGACAGGTCATACCTTTTCAATTTCGAACGTCCGACACCGGAACAGATTGCGCAGGCAGCGGATGAGGGCCTGCTGATCATCAAGGATTGGAGCAACAACGAATTCCGCGCCATTGTTCCCCTCAAGGCCTATCTGGATCGGTACCTCTATGTCAGCCGTGACGTGGACGGCAAGATCTTGAACCTGCTCGACGAAACCAAGGAAACCGCCCAGTTCTATCAACAGCTCGAAAGCGATCGGGGCCGGGTGCTGTTCGAGTTCGGGCTTCTTTATGTGGGTTTCGCGGTCATCCTGATCCTCGCGGCCGTGTCGCTGGGCATGTGGTTCGCCGAGCGTCTGTCACGCCCCGTTGGGCGGCTGACCACGGCGGCGCAGCGTGTCGGCGGGGGCGATCTGAGCGTTCAGGTGGTCGAAGAGAAGGGCGACGACGAGATCGCAATGCTCGGCCGCTATTTCAACCAGATGACCCGGCAACTGAAAGGCCAGCGCGACGCTCTTTTGGACAATACCCGCCAGATCGAGCGCCGCCGGAGGCTTTTCGATTCGGTGCTGAGTTCCGTGACCTCGGGCGTGGTG
Organism: Ruegeria sediminis; assembly: GCF_005938215.1. Lineage (GTDB taxonomy): Bacteria > Pseudomonadota > Alphaproteobacteria > Rhodobacterales > Rhodobacteraceae > Ruegeria > Ruegeria sediminis. Next base: position 265,219 of record NZ_VCPD01000002.1, on the reverse strand, counting down.
GGGCTGGACCCGGACGGCCGCGTCACTTTCGTGAACCGTTCAGCGGAAAGCCTGCTGGACTGGTCCGGCGACGAGCACAGCCTGGCGCTTGGGATAGCCGTGCCTGAATTTTTACCGCTGTTCGAGACACTCAAGGAAGGCGCGCAGGAAACCGTGCAGAGCGAGGTCAAGGTCAGCCGCAAGGGGCGGCTTGAGAACCTTTTGGTTCGGTTGTCCACGCGGCGCGGCGAGGACGGGCGGCTGGAAGGCTACGTGATCGCCTTCGACGACGTGACCGATCTGGTCAGCGCCCAGAGGATGGCGGCCTGGGGTGACGTCGCGCGCAGGATTGCGCATGAAATCAAGAACCCGCTGACGCCGATCCAACTGAGCGCCGAGCGAATCAAGCGCAAGTTCTCGCGCAAACTGGACGAAGAGGACTGCGAAAGCCTGGAGTCCATGACCGCGGTCATCGTGCGCCAGACCAATGATTTGCGGCGCATCGTTGACGAGTTCTCGAAATTCGCCCGGATGCCCGAGCCGGTGAGGCAGCAGGAGAACCTTGTCGATCTGGTGCGAGAGGCGGTGCTGCTGCAGCAAGCCGGACAGCCGGACGTGAAGATCAAGGCAGATCTGCCCGACCACGAGGTAATGGCCGACGTGGATTCGACAATGCTCAGCCAGGCGTTGACAAACCTTATCAAGAACGCCGGCGAAGCCATTGAAACGTTGAAGGAAAACGGCGCACCCAACAATCTTGAGCCGCAGATCCATGTTGCCTTGACGGATGCCCCCGAAGGTACGCTCATCACCATCTCCGACAATGGGATCGGCTTGCCCGAGGACCGGGCCCGGCTGTTCGAGCCCTATGTGACCACGCGCGACGAAGGAACGGGCCTGGGGCTGCCCATCGTCAAGAAGATCATCGAAGAACACGGCGGCACTCTCGTACTTGAGGATGCGCCTGTGTTCGACGGACAGGACCATTTTGGCGCGATGGCCGTGATCCGTCTACCAAGGGTCGAGACCCTCCCATCAGATGCGCCGCCGAAGCAGGCGACCAAAACCAAAACGAAAGCAGGCCAATCATGAGTGATATTCTGATCGTAGACGACGAGCGAGACATTCGCGAACTGGTGTCCGACATTCTGGAGGATGAGGGCTATTCCACCCGGCTGGCTGGCAATTCCGACGAGTGCATGGCCTCGATCAATGCCGAACCGCCGGGGCTTTTGATCCTCGACATCTGGCTCAAGGACAGCCGGATGGACGGAATCGACATCCTCAAGGCTGTCAAACGGGACAATCCCGATGTTCCCGTTGTCATCATTTCCGGGCATGGCAACATCGAGATCGCCGTGGCGGCGATCAAGCAGGGGGCTTACGATTTCATCGAAAAGCCCTTCAACATCGACCAGCTCATGGTGGTGATCCGGCGCGCGATGGAGACCTCGCGGCTGCGTCGCGAGAATGCCGCCTTGAAACGGCGCGAGGTGAGCAGTTCAGACATGATCGGCAAGTCGGCCGCTTTCCGCGCCATGCAGAGCCAATTGGACAAGGTCACCAAGTCCAACGGCCGCGTCATGCTGCGCGGCCCGGCCGGATCCGGCAAGGAGATTGCGGCGCGTTACATCCATGCGCACTCAAACCGCGCCAACGGCCCCTTCGTCACCGTGAACTGCGCCGGAATGGAACCCGAGCGCATGGAAGAGGTGCTGTTCGGCCGGGAATCTCCCGAACGCGGCATCGAATCCGGCCTGTTGGAAGAGGCGCACGGCGGCGTCATCTATTTCGACGAGGTCGCCGACATGCCGCTGGGGACGCAATCCAAGATCTTGCGCGTTCTGGTTGATCAGCAATTCCAGCGCGTCGGCGGCTCGGATAAGGTGCGGGTGGATCTGCGGGTTATTTCCTCTACAAACAAGGATTTGGAGGCTGAAATTCAAGCAGACCGCTTCCGGGAGGAGCTGTATCACCGTCTGAACGTGGTGCCGATTTCGGTGCCGTCGCTTGAGGAGCGGCGCGAGGACATTCCGCTGCTGGCGCAGCATTTTATCGAAATGTGCAACGAAGCCCAAGGGTTGGCGGCGCGCGAACTTACCGACGAAGCGGTCGCCCTGATGCAGACCATGGTCTGGCCGGGAAATGTGCGTCAACTCAAGAACATGATCGAACGGGTTCTGATCCTGGGCGACAGTTCCGGGCCGATCGAGGCGCGCGAGTTGCCGAGCGACGACATCAAGGCCGAGGACGAGGGGCGCGTGGTCCTGTCGGGCGCTTTGGCGACCCTTCCGCTGCGCGAGGCGCGCGAGGCGTTCGAGCGCGAATACCTGCTGACTCAGATCAACCGGTTCGGGGGAAATATCAGCCGTACCGCCAGCTTTGTCGGCATGGAACGCAGCGCGCTGCACCGAAAACTGAAATCGCTGGGCGTGGTGACGACGACCAAATCCGGCGCGCGGGTCGCCCGCGTGGACGAAACGGAACCGGCGGAATAGGCAAAGCTTCCGGATTGTACATCCCGCTAAGGGGTGATGATCTGAAAAGTACCGTCGTCGAACCTGACATAACAGGAGCCGCCGGACAGCGGCGGCAGCTTGGTCGTCCGCTGGGCGGGGACCCGAGACTTAACGTTCTGCTTGCAGGGCGGCAGGCTGACCGGACGAAAACCTTTTGCCGCCATGCACTGCGCCTCGACCTGGTTGCGCAAGCTCTGGTTGACATCGACCGAATAGATGCGGCCGGGATCCCACCAACCCGGTGTCGTGTAGCATTGCCCGGCGTTGTTGCAAATTGTGCGGCCGGGATAGTAGATGGGCGCGGTCTGCCGGACCTGGTTCGCGACGGGCGCATCCCTCAGCGCCTTGACCTGGCAATCCGTGGTTTCGGCCTGCATCCGCGAGACCGACGCGCCCTCCTGGTAATAGAGCGAAAGCGGGCCGCACGAGCCGAGGCAGAGGGCAAGCAGCGTGGTTCGGATCACTGTTTTCATACACTTACACTGCCGCAGCCATTGGATGAATACAAATGAATTGACCGCCTGTAGGGCATCTGTCATTCAAAACCTTCAGGCAGAAAGGCCAGAGGCATGAAGGTCATCATTTGCGGCGCCGGCCAGGTTGGCTGGCAGATCGCGCGTCACCTTTCCGGCGAACTGAACGACGTGACGGTGGTCGACAGCAATCCCGATCTGGTGCGGCGGGCGACCGAGACGCTGGACGTGCAGGGCATCGCCGGGTTCGCCAGCTATCCGGACGTGCTGGAGCGGGCAGGGGCGCGGGATGCGGACATGATCATCGCCGCGACCTACTCGGACGAGGTGAACATGGTCACCTGCCAGATGGCGCATTCCGTGTTCTCGATCCAGCGCAAGATTGCCCGGCTGCGGGCGAAATCCTATCTCGAGGCGATCCACTCGGATCTCTACCGGCGCGACCATCTGCCGATCGACGTGGTGATCAGCCCCGAGCGCGAGGTGGCGGCGGCGGCGATGCGGCGTCTGTCCGCGCCGGCGGCCTTCGACACCGAGATGTTCATGGACGGCAAGGTGCAGCTGCTGGGCATCCGCATCGGCGAGGACTGCCCGATCGTGAACACCCCGCTGCGCCAGCTGACGGACCTGTTCTCGACCCTGAGCGCCATCGTGGTCGGCGTGCGGCGCGAGGGCACGCTGTTCGCGCCCGAGCCGGACGACCAGCTTTTCATTGCCGATGAATGCTACGTCTTCACAAAGGTCGAAGACGTTGAACGGACCATGGAGGTATTCGGCAAGAAGCAGAAGAAACAGGACCGCGTGGTCATCGTGGGCGGCGGCAACGTCGGGTTGGAGGTTGCCAAGACGCTGGAAGAACGCAAGAGCCGCATTCGGGCCAAGGTCATCGAACGCGACCGGCGCTGCGCCGAGCGGGCCGCCGAGGCGCTGGAGCGGACCATCGTCCTGAACGGGGATGGCTTGGATTCGGCGCTGCTGAGCGAGGCGGGGATCGACCGCGCCGACGCGATGCTGGCCGTGACCGATGACGACCGCACGAACATGCTGGCCGCGGTGCGGGCCAAGGCCGACGGCTGCCCGCTGGCCATCGCACTGATCAACGATCCCAGCATGGTGGCGCTGATGGGGCCGCTGGGGATCGACGCCTATATCAACCCCCGCGCCACGACGGTCAGTTCGATCCTGCGGCACATCCGGCACGGACGGGTTCGGCAGGTCTATTCCATCGGCGACGCCGAGGCCGAGGTGATCGAGGCCGAGGTTCTTTCGACCTCGCCCATGGCCGGACAGAAACTGCGCGACATCGACTTTCCCGAGGGGGTTCTGGTGGGCGCGGTGCGCAAGGGCGACGAGGTCCTGCGGCCGACCGGCAGCCTGAGAATCGAGGAAAAGGACGTGGTGGCGATCTTTGCGATGTCCGATGACGTTCCCGAGGTCGAGCGTCTGATGCAGGTTTCGATCGATTTCTTCTGATGGCGACGCGGACGGGACAACAGATCGGAACGATGCGGCGCCTGCCGCTGTTCCTTCTGATCTGGGGTATCGTTTCATTCGCCATGTGGATACCCGCGGCCTATGCGCTGGCGCTGGATGACGAGGACACGTCGCGTTCGTTCTTCTATTCCGGGCTGGTGGGGCTGGTCGTCGTCTCGATGATCGCCCTGTCGATGCAGAACCGCCATCCGAAGCGCGGAACGCTGGGGCAGCTGGCGGTCCTGCTGGCGACCTTCACTGTCCTGCCGCTGTTCCTTGCGGTGCCGCTGCATGACGCCCTGGGAACCACGAGTTTCCTGAACGCCTATTTCGACATGGTCAGCGCCCTGACCACCACCGGGGCCGACATTTTCGCGGATCCGGGCCGGCTGTCGTCGCCGCTGCACCTGTGGCGGGCGCTGGTCGGCTGGATGGGCGGGCTGCTGATGTGGATCGCCGCCTCGGCCATCCTGGCGCCGCTGTCGCTGGGCGGGTTCGAGGTGACCGCCAAGGGCGAGCCGGGCCGCCCGGTTTCCGGGGTCGCGCAAAGCGAAAAGGCGGATCCGCGCGGGCGCCTGTTGCGCGTGACCATGACGCTGGCGCCGGTCTATGCCGGCCTGACGGGTGTGATCTGGCTGTTGCTGATGGTCGCCGGGGAAGGCGCCCTGACCGCCGTCTGCCACGCGATGTCGGTGATGGCGACTTCGGGAATTTCGCCGGTGGGCGGGCTGCCGGGATCGACGGCGGGCGTGACCGGCGAGGTGATCATTTTCCTGTTCCTGTTCTTCGCGCTGTCCCGCCTGACCTTTTCGTCGGACACCGCGACGGGCGGGTATTCGCGGCTGGACAAGGACCCCGAGTTCCGCATCGGCCTGCTGATCGTCGCCGGCGTGACGCTGATGCTATTCTTTCGGCATTGGTACGGAGCCTACGAGGTGGGCGAGGAAATGAACGCCGAGCGGGGGCTGCACTCGCTCTGGGGCGGGATGTTCACGGTGCTGTCCTTTCTGAGCACCACAGGTTTCAAGAGCGCCTATTGGGCGGAATCGCAGCAATGGTCGGGGCTGGGCACGCCCGGGCTAATCCTGATGGGGCTCGCCCTGATCGGCGGCGGAGTGGCGACCACGGCGGGCGGGGTCAAGCTGCTCAGGGTTTTTGCGCTGTACCTCAATGGCGCGCGGGAAGTGGACAGGCTGATCCATCCCTCGTCGGTCAGCAGCGCCAATGCGGGCAACCGCCGCATTCAGCGCGACGGGGCCTTCATCGCCTGGGTCTTCATCATGCTGTTCGCGCTGGCGCTTGCGACGTCCAGCATGGCGCTGGCGGCGATGGGGTCGAGTTTCGAGCAGGCCATGGTTCTCAGCGTTGCGGCGCTGACCACGACCGGGCCGCTGATTCACAGCGCGACCGAGATCCCGATCCGGCTTGTGGAACTTGGGGCGGGGGCAAAACTGGTGCTGTGCGCGGGCATGATCATCGGGCGGCTGGAGACGCTGGCGATCATCGCGCTTTTGACGCCGGCCCTGTGGCGCGGCTGACCCTGTGGGCTAAACTGCGGTTTCGCCTGTTTTTTCGTCTGGAATATCTCATCACTGCACTCCATACTCTTCCGATGGGAGCGCGTTGGTCCGCAGCGCGTAGCAAGAACAACGGCGAGATTATAAAAACATGGCTTCGGACAGACAGAATCTTCAGGACGCGTTCCTGAACAATGTACGGAAAGCAAAAGTCCCGGTTACGATCTTCCTGATAAACGGCGTGAAATTGCAGGGTGTCATTACCTGGTTCGACAATTTCTGCGTGCTTCTGCGCCGCGACGGACAGTCGCAGTTGGTCTACAAACATGCGATCTCGACCATCATGCCGTCGCAGCCGATCAACCTGTACGAGGGCGAAGACGCCTCTTGATGGAACATGACAGGGTGCGCACCCGCGCCTGGGTGCTGCATCCCGATATCAAGTCAGACAATGAGCGCCGGCCACCCGAACCGGCGCTGGAGGAGGCTGTGGCATTGGCTGCGGCGCTGCCCGATCTGGATGTGATCGGGTCGGAAACCGTGCGACTGCCGCGCGCGCAGCCGGGCCTTCTGTTCGGGAGCGGCAAGATCGAGGAGCTTGGCGCGCGGTTTCGCGAAGGCGAGATCGAACTGGTTCTGATCGACGGGCCGGTCACGCCGGTTCAGCAGCGCAACCTGGAGCGGGAATGGAAGGTCAAGATCCTGGACCGCACGGGCCTGATCCTTGAGATCTTTTCGGATCGCGCACGCACCCGCGAGGGCGTGCTTCAGGTCGAAATGGCGGCGCTGAGCTATCAGCGCACGCGCCTTGTGCGGGCCTGGACCCACCTTGAGCGGCAGCGCGGCGGGCTGGGGTTCGTGGGCGGCCCGGGTGAAACCCAGATCGAGGCGGACCGCCGCGCCATCGACGAGCAACTCGTGCGCCTGCGCCGGCAGTTGCAGAAAGTGGTCAAGACGCGAACCCTGCATCGGGCGGCGCGCGCCAAGGTGCCCTATCCGATCGTGGCGCTGGTGGGTTACACGAACGCCGGCAAATCGACGCTGTTCAACCGCCTGACCGGGGCCGAAGTGATGGCGAAGGACATGCTGTTCGCCACGCTGGACCCGACGATGCGACGGGTCGAGTTGCCCGACGGGCCCGAAGTCATCCTGTCGGACACGGTGGGGTTCATCTCGAACCTGCCGACCGAGCTGGTCGCGGCCTTCCGCGCCACGCTGGAGGAAGTTCTGGGCGCCGACCTGATCGTTCACGTGCGCGACATCAGCCATGCCGAGACCGAGGCGCAGGCGCAGGATGTCGAGGCGATCCTGTCCTCGCTGGGCGTCGATGAGGATCGCGGCCGCCTTGAGGTTTGGAACAAGATCGACCTTCTGGCCGAAGAGGACCGTACCGCGGTGCTGGCGCGCGCCGCGCGGGACCCCGAGGTTTTCGCCATATCGGCCGTGAGCGGCGAAGGGGTGCAGCCGTTGCTGGCGAGCATTGCCGAAAAGCTGCAGGGGGTTCGCCACGAAGAGGTTCTGCGGCTGGGCTTTGACGAAGGCCGCAAGCGCGCGTGGCTGTTTCAGCAGGATGTCGTGCAGGCCGAGAACCAGACCGAGGACGGTTTCGAGATCACGGTGCTGTGGACGCCGAAGCAGCAGGCGCAGTACGCCGCCCTGTAGGTTTCAGACCCCGTCAATCTGGCGCTGATGATCCTCGGCGTCGAACCAATCGCGCGAAGATACGACCTTGTAATCGGCATCCAGATCCCACTCTTCCCAACCGCGGGTCACGACGTGATTGCCGGTTTCAGCATGGTGGCCTTCGAGCGTCCAGACGAAGATCGCGTGATCGCCGGCCTTTCGCATCATGTCGCAGCGGACCTCGAGATCGGGGAAATCGGTGAAGAACCCCCTGGCCATTTCGGCGATGGCGGCGCGGCCCTTCATCGGCTCGCCGCCGTTGATGGCGATCTGACCTTCGCCCGCAAAAAAGCTGGCGACCGCGTTGGGGTCTCCGGAACTCCAGGCGATCGCGTAGTCGCGCGCCAGGTTCTGCAGAATGTCCTGTTGGCTCGCCATGAGACGTTCTCCGCTTGGTGCCTAGACCCCGGGAAGGGTAAGCATTTGAAGGGACTTCGTCTATGACCGTGTCTTTTCCGTGCGGGCGATCGCCCATGAGGCGGCCAGGGGACCGATCAGTTCGAAGACGACCGTGGCCGAAACCGCAAGCGCCATGATGGCGGCGCCATGATCCGGGAACAGGTCCGAGGCGATGAGCGCCATGCCGATGGCCACCCCCGCCTGCGGCAGCAGGGCCGGGCCGTACAAGGCCCGTTCGGGCGTTGGGGCGTTGGCGGCGATGCCGCCGATCCAGCCGCCCAGAACCCGGCCCAGAATGCGCAGAACCACATAGGCCAGTCCCAACGGTCCGACGGTCAGCAAAGCGGTCGCGTCCAGGCTGGCGCCGGCCAGGATGAAGAAGATGATCATAAAGGGCCATTCCAGGTGCTCGATTTCGCGGAAAGCCTTGGTGTGGTGCCTGGCCGCGTTCACGATCACCGCGCCGACCGTCATGCCCGCGATGAGGTAGGACAGCCCGAACCAGAGCGCGAGGCCGGTGGTCAGGAACACCAGCCCCAGCGCCTCGATCCGCAGGGGCTCGCCGCCCGAAAGGCGGCCGGTCAGGTAGGCCGCCGGAAGACCGATGGCGATGCCGAGCAGGATAGAACCCGCGACCTCGGCCAGGCCCGCGAGCAGAACGTGGGGGCCGGTTTCCGAACCTTCCAACCCCTGCGCCAGAACGATGATCAGCGCGAAAAGAATGACGCCCCAGGCGTCGTCGATGGCGACGATGCCCTTGAGCGTCCGGCTGAAACCGCCTTTGGCGTGCTTTTGCCGAATGACATCGTAGATCGCGGCCGGATCGGTGGCCGTCGCAAGCGCCCCGATCAGCAGCGCGGCGCTTGCGGGAATGCCGATCGCCCAGAGGCCGGTGGAAACGATCGTCATGGTCGCGATCACCACCGAGAGCGAAATCGCCAGGATCTCGCGGCCATGCGTCCGCATCGTGGACAGCGAAAGCTCTCCGCCCAGCAGAAAGGCGACCATGCCCAGCGCGATGACGGAGACCACCGGGTAGAGATCCTGAACCGAGCGCGGAATCAGGTCGGCGCCCGCGGTTCCGGCGAACAATCCGCACAGCAGAAGCAGCGTCACCCGCGGCAGCCGTGTGCGCCGCCCAAGCTGATCCACCGCCAGGCCGGTCAGGAACAGGAGCCCCAGAACGATCAGCGCGACGGCGTTCGCCTGCATGGCTCAGCGCGGGACCAGCTGCGTCACACCGACGGCGGCGGCACGGGCGAGATCGGTGTCGAGCGACATGGGGATGTATTCCCCGCGCCGCCAGAGCTGGGCCTGATCGTCGTAGTAGCGCGACAGGAAATGGCCGGACTGCCCGGTCGAGGTGATGAAGACCGAACTGTCGGGATCGGCAAAGTCGTAGACGCCGCGGTAGCCCGCGCCATGTACGTTCAGGAACGGATCGGGATCCTCGCCCGAGCTGCGCCCGCGCTGCAGGGTGTTGTCGCCGCCGCTGGTGGATTGCCGGATGTTCATGAAATAGCGCAGCAGCGGCACCTCTCCCAGGACCTGGTGATCGTGGGTCGCCTGGTGCGCGTCGCCCCAGCGCAGGGATTCAAGGGCGGTTCCGTGCCGCTCGGATATCCAGACCAGCGCATCGTTCAGGGCCAACCGCGCCATGTCTGTGCAGGTTTCCACCGGCGCGCTCTGCTTGACGTCGCACCAGGCCGAGGCGCCGTCGATGTCGCGGTAGACCCTTTCGATGAAGAGCGGTTCGACGTGCTTGAACTCCTCGGCCAGCGGGCCGAGATCGTCTGCGATCAGGCGCTTCTGCAGGGCGCGGAGCCACGCGGCGTAGATCAGCGGTTCGGGCATGTATTCGTTCATCTCGCCGTTCCACTCGGCCAGCAGCGCAAGGGCTATCTGGCGCTGGCGTTCGGGCGTGCCTTCGGGCGCGGATTCGCCGGTGAACCACAGGTCGGCGCCGATCAGCGGCAGCAGCGAACGGGCGGTGAAGCTGATGGTGTCCAGCTGCGCCTCGATGAAGCTGTCGCGGGTGTGCACCTCGCGGTCCTGCATCAGCTTTTCCCAGCGATGCACCCGCTGGGTGTCGCCCCAAACGAACGAGACATGCTCGGGGAAGGGACGGTCGATGATCTTGTTGTTGGTGTTGCCCAGCAGGCCGCCGGCGGGCGAGACGAATTCCGGGTTGGAGGAATAGGGCATCCGGCCCTGCCAGCGGTTCTCGGGCAGCCAGCCCTGGCTGGGCATCCGGCCCTGGCTGTGGTGGCGGGCGTCGCGCTTGGGCATCGCGCCGATCGTCTTCATGGCGATGGTCGATCTGTCGGCCAGCGACAGGTTCTGCGACGGCGCGATGAACCGTTCGGCTGCCTGGATCGCGCCTTGGACATCGTCGGAAATCATCAGCGCCATCGAGGCGGACATCGACGTGTCGCGCGGGCTGAGCACCGTCCAGGACAGCGACACGACATGGCCCGGCGGGGTGATGGTTTCGAGACCGTAGAAGGTGCCGGGCAGCACCGGCCCGTTTTCCGTCCAGCGCAGGGTCAACGTGATCGGCGGCGCATCCTTGATGTCGATGATCGAGGGGCGCGAGTCGAACTTTTTGTAGCCGTCCGGCGTCAGGTATTCCTCGGGGTTCTCGGGGTTGAGCTTTTCGATGTAGAGATCCTGGTCGTCCAGATAGGACGAGGTCAGCCCCCAGCCCAGACGGTCGCTGCGCCCGGCCATGATGGCGGGCACGCCGGGAATCGAGGCGCCGATCACGCCGCCATTGGCGAGTTCGAGGCGGGCAAGGTACCAGATCGCCGGCGCGGTGAAGCCCAGGTGCGGGTCGTTGGCAAGAAGGGTGCCGCCGCTGGCCGACCGCGAGGGCGCGGCTGTCCAGGCGTTGGACGCGCCGGCAAGGCCCCTGCGGGGGAAGGGCGACAGCGGATCGTCCGGCATGGGCGCGGCCGATGCGAAGCGCTGCGCGCCGGGAAACAGCGCGGCATATTCCGGCAGGGCGGCGATGCCGCTGCCGGGAACGTCGGGCAGAATGTCCGAAAGCCGGGCCGGATCGTCGAGCATCAGCGAGGTCCGCGCGCGCAGCACCTCTTCCTCGAGATGGCCGGACAACTGAAGCCCCATCAGCTTGATGATCGCCAGGCTGTCGCCGGGCTGCCAGGGGGCGACGGGGATGTTGAACAGGAACATCTCGGGCGCGCCGCGGCCCAATGCCTCGTCGTTGATTTCGGCCAGACGGGCGTTCACGCCATCCGCATAGGCCCTGAGCGCGGCCTTGGTGTAGTCGTCCTGCACCTCGACGGATTGCAGCGCCAGCCGGTAGAGATCGAGCCGCCGCAGCAGCTTGTCTACGGTGACGGTGCGCTGGCCGAAGATCTCGGACAGGCGCCCCTGAACGGTGCGCCGCAAAACGGTCATCTGCCACAGCCGGTCCTGCGCATGGGCATAGCCAAGACCGAAGAACACGTCTGGGTCGGATTCGCCGAAGATGTGCGGGACGTTGGCGTTGTCGCGGACGATCTCGACCGGGGCGGCAAGGCCGTCCACCTTTACCGTCTGGTCGTAATCGGGAAGGGACTGGCTGGCGAGGAAATAGACCAGGGCGATGACCGCCACCACCAGCACCACGAGACCGGCGGCAATGCGCATTAGCCAGCGAAAAAGAAGACGCATCGACTCCCCGTACCGTCGTTGAGGTTTTGACCTGTGCGGAGATTAGTTGAACCGCGCCCGGACCGAAAGGGGGCCTGTCCCGGCGTCAGCCCGCGCGGCGCATTGGGGGCACGGACCCCGAAGAGGGTCCTGTGCCGTTGGCCGAAGTGTTTTCGCAAGGGGCGGGGGTGCAGCGGCCCGCCCGGTCGCATCGATCAGGGGATGATGCGCGTGTACTTGGTGCCTTCCAGCGTGGCGCCGATCTGCAGGCCCGCCTGTCCGAAAATCGCGGCCAGGACCGGCGTGCGCAGCGTCGTGGTGTCGGTGGCGATCGAGTCGGCCTGATCCCGGACCACGTATCCGACGTCGGCCCCGGCGGTCCAGCCGCTGGCGCGGCGGAATTCGTTCAGCGCGTCCTGGGTCATGAAGAACAGCACATGCGCGTATTGCTGCGCCCCGATCTGGAGCCCGGCGCTGCCCTTGACCGCCGAGTAGTAGTCCACGGTGACGCCGTTGATGCGCAGCGCGCCGCGGCCATAGCCGCCGCCGACCACGAAGCCGGCTTCGGTCACCAGCGGCATGACCAGAATGCCGTTGGCCTTTTGGCCGATTTCGACCGTGTTGGGGTATTGCGAATACATCTGGTTCAGCGTCGCATCGACACGCGCGTCGATCATGTTGGCGTTCGAATTGCCGACACCGTTGCCGCAGGCGGCGGTGAAGGTCAGCCCGGCCATGCCAAAGGCAAAGCCGCGACGGGTCAGTCGGGGGGTAGGGGAACTGCTCATCTCTCTTTGGTCTCTTTTGATCATGCCTGAAAAGCCGGGTTAACCCGGTCTTGCGGGAAAGACTACGACGATTGCGCCCGGGTGTCACGGGGAAGCTGCCTGCTGGCCGCTGCAATTCAGCGAAAAATCGCAGGATCTTGGCCGGTCAGCCGTTCAGGATCCGTGCGGCGGCCGGGGCGAAATAGGTCAGGACGCCGTCGCAGCCCGCGCGTTTGAACGCCAGCAGGCTTTCCAGCATCACCTTCTCGCCGTCGATCCAGCCGTTCTGCGCCGCCGCCTGGATCATCGCGTATTCGCCCGAGACCTGATAGGCATAGGTCGGTGCGCCGAACGTGTCCTTGACCCTTCGGCAGATGTCCAGATAGGGCATTCCCGGCTTGATCATCACCATGTCCGCGCCCTCGGTCAGGTCGCGTTCGATCAGGCGCAGCGCCTCGTTCGAGTTGGCGGGGTCCATCTGGTAGGTCTTCTTGTCCCCTTTCAGCGCGCCGGAGGCGCCCACGGCATCGCGGAACGGGCCGTAGAAGGCGCTGGCGTATTTCGCGGCGTAGCTGAGGATCATCACGTTGTGGTGGCCCGCATTTTCGAGCGCCCGCCGCATCGCGCCGATCCGTCCGTCCATCATGTCTGACGGCCCGATGATGTCCGCCCCGGCGTCGGCCTGCGCCAGGGTCATCTTGACCAGCGCCTCGACGGTGGCGTCGTTGACGATCTCGCCATCCACCACGTAACCGTCATGGCCGTCGATGTTGTAGGGGTCGAGCGCCACGTCGGTCATCACCGCGATGTCGGGCGCGGCCGCCTTGATCGCGCGGATGGCGCGGTTCGACAGGTTGTCGGGGCTCCAGGCCTCGGCGCAATCCTCGGTCTTGAGGCTGGGGTCTGTATAGGGAAACAGGCAGATGGCCGGAATGCCGAGCGCCTGCGCCTCGACCGCGGCCGCCGCGATCAGGTCGACCGACCGCCGCACCACGCCGGGCATCGACGGAACCGGCTCTTCGATCCCTTCGCCATCGCGCACGAAGACCGGCCAGATCAGGTCGTTGACGGTCAAGGTGTTCTCGCGCACCAGGCCCCGGATGGATTCGGACTGGCGGGCACGGCGGAAGCGCGCATTCGGATAAGGGGCGATGGTCGGTTTCATGGCGCGCTCTCCTTGCACATCTGCGCATTGGGTGGCATGAAAATTCACCGGCCTCAAGGGTATCAATGGCCGCGGCAGCGCGGTAGAACGGGCAAAAAGCCGAACGAAAAGGGACGCGCGGTTGGACTGGTATACCTCGATCTTCGAACTCATTGATTTGCGAAGTTTCTCCAATCTCTGGTTCTGGATCGCGGTGGCGGTTCTCTGGTCATCGGCCAGTCATTGGGTGCTGGGCGTCCCCTACGACATGATCCAGCGCGCCCGGCGCGTCGGCGGGCAGGCCGAGGCGGACCTGCTGGACATCGTGCGAATCCACGTGAACCGAGTCCTCTACATCATTGAAGTATCAGGGGTTTGGCTGCTTGCCATCGTGTGCTTCCTGCTGTCGATGCTGGCGATGCTGGGGTTCTACTACAGCATCGAATTCGCACAGGCGGTTTTCCTGATGGCCTTCCCGATGTCGCTGGTGGCGCTGTTGAACCTTTCCTTCGCCCGGCGTATCAGGCGGCAGGAACCGAAGCTTGAGATCGTGGCGAAACTGCTGTTGCGGTGCAGGCTTTATGTTCAGCTGATCGGGATCGTCTCGATCTTCGTAACCTCCCTGTGGGGCATGTATCAGAACCTCTCGATCGGAGTTCTGGGGTAGGACAATTCTGGAAGGCAAGCGGATGAAGGCTCCGAACCACGTGACAGTCGGCGGCGCCCCGGAAGGGTTTGACGCGCAACTGATCCTGAACGAGATCGCCCGTTCCGAAGGTCCGGTCTGCCATGTCGCGCGGGATGACAAGCGGATGGAGGCGATGCGGGCGGCGCTGGCGTTCTTTGCGCCGGACATGCCGGTGTTCGTCTTTCCCGGCTGGGATTGCCTGCCTTATGACCGGGTTTCGCCCAATCCCGACATCGCGGCAAGCCGGGTGGCGACGCTGGCCGCGCTGGTCCACCAGATGCCGGACCGGTTCGTCCTGCTGACCACGCTGAACGCGGCAACGCAGCGGGTGCCCGCCCGCGCGGTGCTGCGCGAAGCGGCCTTTACCGCCCGGGTGGGCCATCGCATCGACGAAGCGGCGTTGCGCGGCTTTCTCGTACGCATGGGCTTCAGCCAGAGTCCCACGGTTATGGAGCCGGGCGATTATGCGGTCAGGGGGGGGATCATCGACATATTCCCTCCGGGCGACAGCGGGCCCGTGCGGCTGGACCTGTTCGGCGACGTGCTGGACGGCGCCCGGCGGTTCGATCCGGCGAGCCAGCGCACGACCGAAAAGCTGGACGTGGTGGAGTTGGCCCCGGTGTCCGAGGTCATCCTGGATGAGGCGGCGATCACCCGGTTCCGCCAGAACTACCGGATCGAGTTCGGAGCGGCGGGAACCGACGACCCCCTGTACGAAGCGGTGAGCGCGGGGCGCAAGCATCAGGGGATGGAACATTGGCTGCCGTTCTTCCACGAGTCGCTGGAAACGCTGTTCGACTACATTCCCAACGCGACGGTCACGCTGGACGACCAGGTGACGCCCGCGCGGCTGGCGCGGTGGGAAAGCATCCGCGACCAGTACGAGACGCGGCGGCTGGCGCTGGAAAACCGCTCGCGGATGGACACGGTCTATAAACCGTTGCCGCCGGCGCTGCTTTATCTGGATGACGACGCCTGGACCGTTTCAGTGACGGACCGGAGGGTGTTGCAGTTCAACCCGTTGCCGCAATCGTCGGGGCCCGGCGTCATCGATGCGGGCGGCCGGATCGGGCGCAATTTCTCGCCCGAACGACAGCAGGAAAACATCAGTCTTTTCGGCGCGTTGACCGGTCACATTCAGGCTAAGCTTGAAAAAGGCCCGGTGCTGATCGCGTCCTATTCCGAAGGTGCGCGCGAACGTCTGACCGGGCTTATCGAGGACGAGGGGCTGGCCGAGGCCATCCCTGTTCGGAACGGCACCCGGATCGGCAAGCGCGGCCTGCATCTGGCGGTCTGGGCTTTGGAACACGGGTTCGAGACGCCGGACCTGACCGTGATCTCGGAGCAGGACGTTCTGGGCGACCGCCTGATCCGGCAGCCGCGCAAACGCCGCAAGGCCGAGAATTTCTTGACCGAGGCGCAGTCGCTGAGCCCCGGCGACCTGGTGGTTCACGTTGATCACGGGATCGGCCGCTACCAGGGGCTGGAAGTCATCACCGCCGCGGGCGCGGCACATGAATGCCTGGCCCTGGAATATGCCGAGGAAGCCAAGCTGTACCTGCCGGTCGAGAACATCGAGCTGTTGTCGAAATACGGGCACGAGGAGGGATTGCTTGACCGTCTTGGCGGCGGCGCATGGCAGGCCAAGAAGGCCAGGCTGAAAGAGCGCATCCGCGAGATGGCGGACCGGCTGATCCGCATTGCCGCCGAGCGGGCGCTGCGCAAGGCGCCGATCATGGATCCGCCGCATCACGCCTGGGAGGAGTTCAGCGCGCGGTTTCCCTATCAGGAGACCGAGGACCAACTGCGCGCCATCGCCGACGTGATGGACGATCTGCATTCGGGCACGCCGATGGACCGGCTGATCTGCGGCGACGTGGGGTTCGGCAAGACCGAAGTGGCGATGCGCGCGGCCTTTGTCGCCGCGATGTCCGGGTTGCAGGTCGCGGTGATCGCGCCGACGACGCTGCTTGCGCGGCAGCACGCGGCCTCGTTCAAGGACCGCTTCCGCGGCTTTCCCCTGCAGGTCCGGCAGCTTTCGCGCTTTGTTTCCGGCAAGGAGGCGCAGCAGACCCGCGAAGGACTGGCGCGCGGCACGGTAGATATCGTGATCGGAACCCACGCGCTTTTGGCCAAGGGTGTCCGGTTCAACAATCTGGGCCTGCTGATCATCGACGAGGAACAGCATTTCGGGGTTTCCCACAAGGAGCGGCTGAAGCAGCTGCGATCCGACATCCACGTTCTGACGCTGACCGCGACGCCGATTCCGCGCACCCTGCAACTGAGCCTGACGGGCGTGCGGGATCTGTCGATCATCGGCACGCCGCCCATCGACCGGCTGGCGATCCGCACCTATGTCAGCGAGTTCGACGCGGTCACCATACGCGAGGCGCTGCTGCGCGAGCATTACCGCGGCGGGCAGAGTTTCTATGTCGTGCCGCGCATCTCGGACCTGCCGGAGATCGAGGAGTTCCTGAAACAGCAGCTGCCGGAGCTTTCCTATGTGGTGGCGCATGGGCAGATGGCGGCGGGCGAGCTGGATGACCGGATGAACGCGTTTTACGACGGAAAGTACGACGTGCTGCTGGCGACGACCATCGTGGAAAGCGGATTGGACATCCCGACGGCGAATACGATGGTGGTGCATCGGGCCGACATGTTCGGCCTTGCGCAGCTTTACCAGATCAGGGGGCGCGTCGGACGTTCCAAGGCGCGCGCCTATGCCTATCTGACGACCAAACCGCGCACGCGGCTGACGCCGGCCGCCGAAAAACGCCTGCGGGTGCTGGGGTCGCTCGACACGCTGGGGGCGGGGTTCACGCTGGCGTCGCAGGATCTGGACATCCGCGGCGCGGGCAACCTGCTGGGCGAAGAACAGTCCGGCCAGATGCGCGACGTGGGTTACGAGCTGTATCAGTCTATGCTGGAAGAGGCGATCGCCAAGATCAAGGCGGGCGAGATGGAGGGGCTGTCCGAGGCCGACGACCAGTGGGCGCCGCAGATCAACCTGGGCGTACCGGTGCTGATCCCCGAGGATTACGTGCCCGACCTGGACGTGCGCCTGGGCCTGTACCGCCGGCTGTCGTCGCTGTCGACCAAGGTCGAGCTTGAAGGTTTTGCCGCCGAACTGATCGACCGTTTCGGCACGCTGCCCAAGGAGGTGAACATGCTGCTGCTGGTGGTGCGCATCAAGGCCATGTGCAAGCGGGCGGGCATCGCCAAGCTGGATGGCGGGCCGAAGGGCGCGACGATCCAGTTCCACAACGACAAGTTCGCTTCGCCCGAGGGGTTGGTCGAATTCATCCAGAACCAGCGCGGACTTGCCAAGGTCAAGGACAACAAGATCATCGTGCGCCGCGACTGGACGAAGGAGAGCGACAAGATCAAGGGGGCATTCGCCATCGCCCGGGACCTGGCCGAGAAGGTCGCCGAGACGCGGAAAAAGGCCAAGGTCTGACCCCCGGCTCTCAGTCGCCGCTGACGAAGGTGCAGAGTTGCCATCGGCCGTCGTCGGATTTGACCAGCGCGGCGCGGTGTCCGACCATCGACCATAGGTAGTCGCGGTGCATGAACCCTCGGGTTCCGTCGGTGAGCATGACCTTCTGGTATTCGGCCTGCGGATCGTGGTCGGCGATCAGAACGACCTCGTGGCTGATCTGGTCCAGGATGCGGGCGTCGCCGTCGGCCCGGTCGCGCAGGGCGACACGGGTGCCGGTGACGAAATAGGCGTGGATGGGATCGACCGAGGCCGGCAGCCTGATGCGCCACTGGTGCGGCATCCAGAACTCGCCCATGTCGTCGAAGTAACCGGGGGCGGCAAGTGTCTGTTCGAGCGCGACCCAGTAAGCCTCGCGCATGTCGTCGGCCTGATCGCGGTATTCTTCGGCCAGCGTGTCGGGCGGAAGCGTCAGCCTTTCCCGCAACTCCTCAGGCCCGCCGGAGCCGCCGTGGCCGAGATGGATGTCGGGACAGGCAGCCGCCACGACCGCCTCGGTATCCCGTTCGGCGACATGGGCCAAAAGGGCATCGCGGAACGCCAACAGGGACGGATCGCGCCCGGCCTCGTCGGCGGGCGGAAAGCGCATGCGTTCGGCCTGGACCGGGGTGGCCGCGAGTATCAGCACGGGCAGAAGCTTCATTCGGCGGCCTTCATCGCGGCCTGCGCGCAGAAGCAGGAAGCCGCCACCGCACGATCGGCGCGGGCAAGGGCGAGGTCGAGCCGCTGTTTGATCTGGAGAATTTCCTGTTGCTCGCCACGGGCCTTAAGGCAGTCATGCAAGCCCTTGAGACTCCAGACATTGTCGGGGTGGATGCTGGCGCGGCTCAGATTGCCGCCAAGCCCCAGATCCTCGCGATAGACCGCCTCGGCCTCGGCCAAGTGGCCCTGTTCGAAGAGCAGCGCGCCCAGGGCATGGCGCGTGGGCTGCATCCAGCCCCAGGGTTCGTCGTAGGGCAAGGTGTCGTCCAGTTCGACCGAACGGCGAAGATGCGCAAAGGCCGCGTCGTGATTGCCCTTGCGGTATTCGATCTCGCCCCGCAGCATTTCCGTTGCAATGTCAAGCAGATCGACGACGCGGTTGTTGTGGAGCAGCCGGGTTTCCGGAACCCGGTCCTTGGCGGCAAGAAACAGTTTTTCCTCGGCTTCGGCCCGCGTCACGTCGCCGGTCGCGGCGAAGGCCACGGCGCGGGCGTAATGCGTGGTGGCGGTGAGCGTGCGGAAAAGGTCGGGGTCGTCGGGCAGGTCCAGCGCCATCGCCTCGTGCCAGCGGCCGAACCGGATCAGAATGTGGGGACCCATCGACATGTAGCTTTCAAAGTAGTCGGCCATCGGCGGGCTTTCGATGCGCAGCATCTCTTCGGGCGTCGTGTCCCAGATGCCCTGGTTGGCGCGCAGGGCCGGTTCCATCTGCCCCAGGAACAGGGCGCCGTAAATGACGAAGTGATAGTTGTGCTGGCGATAGCCGGTGTAGATGTTGAACGCGCCTTCGCGCTCGAAATACTTCAGGTCGGCCTCGATCGCCTTTTCGTTCCAGTGAACCACGTTCTGATAGTGGCCGCACAGCACGTCGATATGGGTCGGCATGTGCACCAGATGCCCTGCATCGGGAACGAGCGTGCGCAGGACATCGCCGGCCTTGAGCGCCTTTTCCGGGGTGGGCGACATTTCCATCAGGTGTACATAAAGATGCAGAAGGCCGGGATGGGTCATTGCCGCCGGATCGTTGGCCATCGCCCATTCCAGGGCTTCCTGCGCTTCGACCGTTGCGGCGCCTTCGGCCGGGACGCCCGCCTTGAGGTCCCACATCTGCCAGGGCGTGAGGTTCAGCAGCGATTCGACGAAGATCGTGCGCAGGTCGAGGTGGTCTGGCACAAGGGCAAAGGCCGCGCGCATGGCATCGGCAAAGTCGTGGTCCCACACATGCATATCGTCGATCGGGTCGCGCCAGGGATAGCGGGCGGGCAGGGCGCGGATCAGCGCCTGTTCGACCGGAGTGACGTTTTCCACCAACGCGAGCGCGTTTTGCGTCGCATCGTAAGCCTTGGCCAGCGCCTGGGCACGGCCGGAGTCGTCCAGCAACTCCCACGGCAGGTTGTAGTTCGGCCCGGCTGCGTAGGCGACGCCCCAATGGGCCATCGCGCAGTTCGGGTCGTGGCCGAGGGCGCGTTCGAAACAGGCCACCGCCTCTTCGTGATTGTAGCCGTAGGTCCAGGCCAGCCCCTGGTCGAACCACATCTGCGCTTCGGTCGAAGCCGTGGTGACCGCGCAGTGATGGTTGCCGAGATCGTAATAGTCGTTCATCGAAATCCCTCCGCCCTGTCGCGGGGCAGAGTAGTCGAAAACGGCGGGTCTGCACAGGTCAGGCGGGGAGGCGATCCTCGATCCGGCCCATATGCAGCATCAGGCCGAAGGCGAGTACGCACATGGTCAGGACGCCGGTGGTCAGCGGAGTCAGCGAGCCGTCGAACAACAGCCCGACCGGCGCGGCGATCGCCGCGGCGAGCACGGTCGAGATCGAGCCGATGACCGAAGCCGCCATCCCCGCGATATGGCCCATCGGCTCCATCGCGATCGCGTTGAGATTGCCGAGCGTCGTTCCCGCCATGAAGAAGATCGAGGTCTGCCATGCCACGAACAGCGCGAAGGAGGCCGTGTCCGACAGATCCGTTCCGTTCAGGGCGATGACAGCGGAGGTGAAGATTATCTGCGCGAACAGCGTCCACGTCACCATACGCCGCATCCCCACGCGGACCACGACCGCCGCGTTCAACAGGCTTGCGGTCCCGGACATCAGGGCGACGAAACCGAACCAGAAAGGGAAGCTTTCGGCCCGGTCGTGGATGATGTCGTAGACGGGTTGAACCATCGTCAGCATGGTGAAAAGCGTGCCCATGCACAGGGTCTGTACGACGATGGACAGGCGGACGGTCGGGTGCGAGAACATCTCTTGTGCGGCGCTGATCATCAGCGGCAACCGGAAGGGTCGGCGGTTTTCGAGGGCCAGCGACTCGGGCAGGCGGAAACCCATCCAGAAGATCGTGATCAGGGAAAAGAGGATGAACGAGGCGAATATCCCGCGCCAGCCGGCGATGGCGATCACGCCCGCGCCCAGCATCGGGGCGATGGCGGGGACCAGCGTGAAGATCATCATGGCGATCGACACGATCCGGGCCATCTCGCGCCCCGCGTAGAGATCGCGCACGATCGCCATTGCGACGACGCGGGGACCCGCGGCGCCCAGCCCCTGCGCGACCCGGGCCGCCAGAACCAGTTCGAGCGACGAGCTTGCCCAGGCGACCACGGAGGCCAGGATGTAAATGGCGGCGCCGGCGAAGATCACCGGCTTGCGCCCGAAGGCGTCGGACAGCGGACCGGTGAAAAAGGTTCCGATTCCCATGCCCAGGACGAAGGATGTCAGGATCAGCTGCGCCCGGTTGGGGTCGGCAGGGCTGAGCTGCGCGCCGATTTCGGGCAGCGCGGGCAGCATCGAGTCGATCGAAAAGGCAATCGTCGCGAACATCATCGCGATCAGCGCGATGAACTCGGCCTTGGACATGCGGTCAGCCATGGGGAACTCCTAACCCGGTCGCGCTATCACGGCTGGCGGGCGAGGTCCAGATTGAGACTTGCGCAAAAGCCGACAAAAACTGTCAAATAAATGGTTGCGAAACTCCTGACTAAAACAATAAGAATTAGCCATCAAAAAACGGAGCGACTCGATGAAACGATTGATGATTTGCATGACCGCAGCCCTGTTCGGAACCGCCGCGCTGGCGTCAGGGCCGGGGGAATCGCACAAGGGCGGGACCGCGTACCTGGGCAATGGAGCGTTCACTTACGAAATATTCGAAACCGCGGTGGAACACGCCGACCTCGAGGGGTGCCCGGCCGAGTTCGATCCCGAGGCGGTGTTCTGCCGGTTGACCGTCGCCGCCGACATGGCGCACGTCTTCGTGTTCTCGTACAACGGAGATCAGCCGCTGCTGGCGGTGAAGGGCTATGAACTGGGTGACGGTTTCCTGCCGTTCTGAACCGCGAGCCGGACGCGGGGCCTGGCCGGTACTGGCCGGGTCCGGGGTTATACGGCGGTGTTCAACTGATCCTTGATCTCGCCAATCACCTTTTCCCACAGTTCGGGCGGCTGCGCGCCCGGTACGGCGTGCTTGTTGGCGACGATGAAGGTGGGAACCGAGTTGACGCCCATCTGGCGGGAATGGGCGTCGCGGTTGCGGATGTCCTCGCGGTCGGCATCGGATTTCAGCAGCTTCAGAACCAGGGCGGCGTCCATGCCGATACCGTCCGCGATGTCGGCCAGAACCTCGTGATCTCCGATGTCGCGGGCTTCGACGAAATAGGCGTTGAAAAGGGCGTCCACCGCGGCGTTCTGCTTGCCCTCGATCCCGGCCCAATGGATCAGGCGGTGCGCGTCCAGCGTGTTGGGCGTGCGCTGCATGTCTTCGAAATTGATCGAGAGCCCGGCCTTTTCGGCATGTTCAACCACGGGCGCATAGGCCTGCACCGCGCCTTCCTTGCCGCCGAACTTGCGCTCGAGGTATTCGCGGCGGTCCATGCCTTCGTCGGGCATGTCGGGGTTCAACTGGAAGGGATGCCATTCGATGACGAAGGGATGGTCGGGGATCGCGGCCAGCGCCTTTTCCAGATTGGTCTTGCCGATGTAGCACCACGGGCAGATCGGATCGGACAAAATGTCCAGCTTGACGGTCTGGGTCATTCGGGCGGTCCCTTGGGTTGCGCCGGCGGGGCTGGCGGATGGATGAAGGCGCGCTGTCAGACAGGAGCGCGCCGGGTCCGCCTTGACATAAGGGGGCAGGGCAGGAACGTCCAGTTTTTCCCGCGCTTTGTGAAAAACCGCGACGCTGTATGCGCCCCGTTCGCCGCGGCCCGGCATGGTGCACGTTGCAAGCACCGCCGGGCGGCCCTATAGAACGTGCCATGACAAGCCGCGATCCCAAATCCATCATCCGCATTGCCCGCGACAACGGGATTGAAACCGAGGCCGAGCCTCTGGATTTGGGCGCCCGCGTGCGCGAGTTGCGCAAGGCGCGGGACTGGACGCTTGAGCAGGCCGCGAGCCAGGCCGGGCTGGCGCGATCGACCCTCAGCAAGATCGAGAACGGGCAGATGTCGCCGACCTATGACGCGCTGAAGAAGCTGGCGGTCGGGTTGCAGATCTCGGTGCCGCAGCTGTTTACACCGCCGCAGCGGGAACAGGTGATCGGGCGCATGTCGGTCACGAAATCGGGCGCGGGAACGGCCCATGCCACGGCGACCTACGAACACGAGCTGCTGGCGGAGACGCTGACCAAGAAACAGATGCTGCCCTATCGCGCCCGTGTGCGCGCCCGGTCGATGGAGGAATTCGACGGCTGGGTCCGCCACGACGGCGAAGAGTTTCTGTACGTCCTGACCGGGGTGGTCAGGCTGTATACGGAGTTTTACGAACCGGTCGAGATGCGCCGCGGCGACAGCGCCTATTACGACGGCAGCATGGGGCATAACGTCATATCCGTCAGCGACGAAGACGCCACCATCCTTTGGGTCACATCTCTGGCGTGATCAGCGACGGAATTCGCGGTTCAGCGACTCGGTAAATAGAAAATCCTCGACCTCTTCACGAGCCTCGTTGACCGTCAGGTGATGCCGTTCGGCCAGATAAGCCTCGAACCGCTTGCGGTCCTGCTTCACGTAAGCCATGTCCCTATCGCGCAAATTCGGAAAACGCGTCTTTGCGCGGGCATATGATGAGGCCCAATCTTGCGTCAGGTCCGACCAGTTCAACATGTGCGAGCTTTCCCTGTTTTGGTATGCGGAACGCTCCCCTCCCTGACCAAGGTTACGTAGAGTCGCGGTTTGATGGAGACAGGACAAAATGCCGCACGTATGCAGGTTGAGTTCGTGCCGGCGTTCTGCCCGTTCCCAGTGTTCCGCGCCAGGTGCAAGCAGGCGGTGTCGATGAGGCCTTGCGGGCCTGTTACTCCGGGTCCGAAAACAGCCAGTTGAGCACCACGTGCCCGATGAAAACCGCGAGAATCTGCATCGCGACGAAGGGCAGGATGTGGGCCGGGAAGATGCCCGCGAAAGTGTCCGTGAACCCTCTTGCGAGGGTGACGGCCGGGTTCGCGAAACTTGTGGATGACGTGTACCAGTAGGCGCCGGTTATGTAGAGACCCACAAGCGGCGGTACCGCATCGGGTTTGTGCCGAATTCCGCCGAAGATCACGAAGAGCAGGCCGAGCGTCGCGATGATCTCGGAGAACCATTGGTTCGCGCCGGTCCGGTGCATGGTGGTCGAGCTTTGCAGAATCGGCAGGTCGAACATGAAGTGCGCGGCCCAGACACCGATGATGCCGCCGGCCAGCTGGCACAGGACATAGGGCGCCACGGCGTTCCAGCGGTGTTCGCCGCGCAAGGCGAAGGCCAGCGTGACGGCGGGGTTGAAATGCGCGCCCGAGACCGGGCCGAGCGTGGTGATGATCGCATAGAGGATGCATCCCGTGGCGATGGCATTGGCCAGCAGGGCAAGCCCGACATTGCCGCCCGACAGCGTGTCGGCCATGATCCCCGATCCGACGACTCCGATCAGCAGGAAGGCGGTGCCGAGGAATTCGGCGAAGTATCTGCGGGCGTTCATGCGATTTCTCCGATGCGCTTGAGGTGTTCCGAAAGCTCGGTCCGGTTCATGGTTTCGATCGGAAGGTCGAGCAGCGCGGCGGCCCGGCGTCCGAGGATGTCGTAGGCGGTGGCGAAGGCCTGTTCCCATTCGGATTCGGATGCGGCCGCTGGGTCTTCGACGCCCCAGTGGGCACGGACCGGAGCGCCGGGCCAGACCGGGCATGTCTCTTGGGCGGCCGAACCGCATACCGTGATCACCATGTCCATCTCCGGTGCGCCGTCGGCCGCGAATTCGTCCCAGCTTTTGGAGCGCGCGGCCGAAATGTCGTGGCCCCTGGCCGCCAGAAGGGCAAGTGATTGCGGATGCACCTTGCCGGTCGGGTTCGAGCCTGCGGAAAAGGCGCGGACGCGGCCTGCGCCGTGGTGATTGAGCAGGGATTCCAGCAGGATGGACCGGGCCGAGTTGCCGGTGCAGAGAACGAGGATGTTCATGTGGTTTTCCTTGGAGTGATGCAGGGAACTCAGTCGGTCATGCGGCCGATGTCGTCCAACATGTGCTGCAGCGAGATGCGGTCGAGCGTTTCGAACGGCAGGTTCACGAATGCGGTGATCCGGTTTCGCAGCAGGCCATAGGCTTGCTGGAAGGCGAGACGTTTCCGGGCGCCGGCGCCAGCGGCCTTGACGGGATCGGCCAGGCCCCAATGCGCGCTCATCGGCTGGCCGGGCCAGGTCGGGCAGGTTTCATTGGCGGCACGGTCGCAGACGGTGAAGACGAAATCCATTTTTGGAGCGCCGTCGGCAACGAATTCGGCCACGGATTTCGAGCGCAATTGCGAAATGTCGTAACCCTTGTGCTTCAACAGGTCCAACACTTCGGGGTGGGGATTGTCGGAGGGAGCGGTGCCTGCGGAATACACATTGAACCTGCCTTTTCCTTCTTCGCGCAGGATGGCCTCGGCCATGATCGAACGGGCCGAGTTGCCGGTGCAGACGAACAGGGCGTTCAGAACGCGGTCCCGTGTGGTGATGACGGGGTCCTTGGATGGGGACAGGCAGAGATCGGGGCGGTTCCCGCAGCAGTCGCCGAGAAGGCCGCTGAACAGGTTTCTGACCTCGGGCAGGTTTGCGGTGTAGTGCAGGGAAGTGCCGTCGCGCGATTGTTCGATCAGGCCGGCGCTTCGCAGCACGTTGAGGTAGGAAGAGGTGGTGTTCGGCTTTAGATCCAGCGCCTCGGCGATGTGTCCGGCGGGCACGGAATCCGGGTAGCGCCGCATCAGCAGGCGGAACAGGTCCAGCCGCCGGGGATGGGCGAGGGCGTTCAGCTTGTCACTCAGGCTTATTTCCATATTTCGCGAAATACGGAATCAGAGTCCTCGCGTCAATCCTCGTACCACCAGACATCCGGCATGTATTGCGGACCGTCGCCGTAGATCGGCAGGCGTTCGGGATATTTGAGCTGCTTGGCGTGGGCGATGCGGCCGACGTCGAAGCTCCAGATCGGGATAACGTAGCGGCCCGTGGTCAGAACCCGGTCGAGCGCCCGCGTCGCGGCGACGAAGTCCTCGCGGGATTCGGCGGCCAGTATCGCGTCGATCATCGCGTCAGCGGCCGGCGAGGCCATGCCCATGAGATTCCGGGTGCCCGGAGTGGCGGCGCCTTCGCTGCCCCAATAGAGCCGCTGCTCGTTGCCGGGAGACAGCG
Source organism: Ruegeria sediminis (assembly GCF_005938215.1). Taxonomy (GTDB): domain Bacteria; phylum Pseudomonadota; class Alphaproteobacteria; order Rhodobacterales; family Rhodobacteraceae; genus Ruegeria; species Ruegeria sediminis. The sequence continues at coordinate 239,087 of NZ_VCPD01000002.1, read as the reverse complement.
ACAACTCGCGCCGGAACGGCGTCATGGCGAAATCGAGTTCCGCGACGCGGCCCGCATATTGCGCGTTGTCCACCTTTTCGGTCGTGACCTTGATTCCAAGACGTTCCAGCGCGCGGGCATAGATTTCGATCACGGTCTGCATGTCCGTGTCGCCTTGGCGGATCAGGATCGAAAATTCGAAAGGATCGCCGTCGGCGTTCCTGAGTACGCCGTCCGTCACGCTCCAGCCGGCCTCGGCCAGCAGGTCCGCCGCAACCCGAAGGTTCTTGCGGTTGCGGGCCGACCCGTCGCCTTGCGGCAATTCGTAACCGTCCAGAGCCCCCGGGAGGAGATGTTCTGCGTATGGCTCGAGCAGGGACCGGACCTTGCTGTCGGCCGGCCCCGGCTGCATGGCCAGGTCCGAACCCGAGAAAAACGAGGTGATGCGGGACTGTGCGCTGCCCGTGATGGTGTCGTTGATGTATTCGAAGTTGAAGGCGAAGAGCAGCGCCTCGCGCACGCGCCAGTCATCGAAGGGAGGCTGGCGGGTGTTCATGACGAAACCCGTCATGCCCGAAGGCTTGCCGTGCGGGATCTCGGTCTTGACGACATCCCCCCTGCGAACGGCCGGGAAATCGTATTGGGTTTCCCATTTCTCGGCGTTGAATTCACGCACGGCGGTCAGTTCGCCGGCCTTGAACGCCTCGAACAGGACCGTCTCGTCGCCATAGAATTCGATCCGCAATTCGTCGAAATTCATCGTCCCCCGGCGAAACGGCACGTCCTTGCCCCAGTAATCCGGGTTTCGCTTCAGCGTGACGAAGCGGCTGGGTTCGTAATCGGTGACGACATAAGGCCCGGTCCCGATCGGGATCTCCTGCAGGGGGGCGTTGGCGAAATCCTTCCCTTCCCATTGGGCTTTGTTCAGGATCGGGCGCAGGCCGGCGATCATGGCCAGTTCCCGGTCCTCCTCGGAAAAGGTGATGCGGACCGAGCGCGGGCCGGTCTGTTCGATCCTGTCGATCTGGGACCAGAGGCCGCGGTACCGCAGGTGCCCCTTTGTGCCCAAAGTCTCGTAGGACCAGATCACGTCATCGACCGTCACCGGGCTGCCGTCGGAGAATCGGGCCTCTTCCCGGAGGGTGAATTCGACCCAGGATCGGTCCTCGGGGGTCTCGACTGATTCGGCCAGAAGGCCGTAGAGCGAGAAGGGTTCGTCCCAGGATCGGCCCATCAGGCTCTCGTAGGACCAGAAGCGAAGTTGCCAGGGATCGGTGCCTTTCTGGACGAAAGGATTGAGGCTGTCGAACCCGCCGGTGTTGCCGAACACCACGCGGCCACCTTTGGGGGCGTCGGGGTTGGCGTAAGGCAGGGACACAAAATCCGGTGGCAGGGCCGGGTCCCCATACATAGCTATGCCATGAACCGATTCTGCTTGCGCGTTTTGTATGGACAAAAAGAGCGCGACACCCGCCATCAGCGGGAGGTGTTGGCGAAAAAAATTCAGTCGCAATTTGGCTACTATCCTGCTCTGGCCTTATTTTGCTTGGGATTCACCGTAGCGATGGTTTTCCATATTTTCAAACTTTTAGCTTGGATGACGGCGCGGAATTGCTTATAAAGGATGCACTGCTCGATAGGTTTCTTGCCTGTATGAAACCTGCCTCAATAACTTAACGCCCGCTTCGTGCGGGCGTTTTTTTTGGCGGTCGCGCGGCGGTTTTCCATTCACGTTCGACACCGGCCATGCCCGGCGCGCCGATGGCCGGACGCATGGTCGCGGCACGGTTTTGCCATTCCCTTTGCAACTGCAGCATGGCAGTCTCCGGAAAAATCGGGCTGAGAAAGGGAGAGCTGTCATGTCCTTGTCGGGCAAAACCGCAATCATCACGGGATCGAATTCGGGGATCGGACTGGGCATCGCCCGTGAACTGGCCAAGGCCGGGGCGGATGTGGTGCTGAACTCCTTCACCGATCGCGACGAGGACCACGCGCTTGCGGCGCAGATCGCGCAGGAGACGGGAACCAACGCGCGCTACATCAAGGCCGACATGTCCAAGGGCGACGAATGCCGGGCGCTGATCGAAAAGGCCGGGTCGTGCGACATCCTGATCAACAACGCCGGGATCCAGCATGTCTCGCCGATCGACAGCTTTCCGGTCGACAAGTGGGACGCGATCATCGCGATCAACCTGAACTCGGCCTTTCACACCACGGCCGCGGCGCTGCCGATGATGCGCGCGGCGGGCTGGGGCCGGATCGTCAACATCGCCTCGGCGCACGGTCTGACCGCGTCTCCGTTCAAGTCGGCCTATATCGCGGCCAAGCACGGCATCGTCGGGATGACCAAGACCGTGGCGCTGGAAACCGCGCAGGAGCCGATCACCTGCAATGCGATCTGCCCGGGCTATGTGCTGACGCCGCTGGTCGAGGCGCAGATACCCGACACCATGAAGGAATACGGCATGAGCCGCGAGGACGTGATCAAGAACGTGATGCTGGTCCGGCAGCCGTCGCGCGAGTTCGCCACCGTCGAACAGCTGGGCGGTACGGCGGTGTTCCTGTGCTCGGTCGCGGCGGCGCAGATCACGGGAACCACGATTTCGGTCGATGGAGGCTGGACGGCGCTTTGACGGGCGGGGGTCCCCACGTCTTTACGAGATAGAAAGGCCGGGCGGCGTCATTCGACCTTTTCGACGAGAGCGGCCTTATTGTCCTTCCCCTTCGGCTTTTCGATCGGGCGCGTCGGATCCTTTTCGTTCGGGTAGACAAGACCGGCCGAGATGACCAGCTTGGCCGCGTCTTCCACCGACATGTCGAGGATGATGACATCCTCGGCGGGGAAATACAGAAGGAAGCCCGAGGTCGGGTTCGGCGTGGTCGGAACGAAAACGCTGAGAAGCTCGCCCTCGGTATCGGCGCGTTTCGCGACTTCGCCCTTGGCGGTGGTCGAGACGAAGCCGATGGCCCATATGCCCTTGCGGGGATATTGGATCAGGCAGGCCTGCTCGAACGAGCGTTCGGTCTGCGCGAAGACCGTCTCGGAAATCTGCTTGATGCCGGAATAGATCGAGCGCACGACCGGCATCCGGGCGACCAGGCTTTCCGCGAAGTGGATCAGCGACCGGCCGATGATGCCCTTGGCGATCCAGCCGATGATGATCGTGAAGATCAGGAAGATGATGACGCCGACGCCGCGCAGGTTGATGCCGACATACTGTTCCGGCTGGAACCTTGCGGGGATCAGCGGCAGAACCGCGCTGTCGATCCATCCCACCGCGGACCAGATCAGCCAGAGCGTCAGCCAGACCGGCGCAATGACCACGATGCCCGTCAGAAAAGACGCGCGCAGCCGGGACAACAGCCCCGGGCGTCGGTGAGGTTCTTCGTCGAACGGTGTGTTCATCGCGGTTCCGAATGATTTATCGAGTTAGTTAGGGAGTTTGATGCGCCGGTACAATAGGCCGCCGGATCAAAGACGCCGTCAGGACTGGAGCGGGAGCAGCGCCTTTGCGATTTCGGCCGCAAGGCGCGCATTGTTGCGCACCAGCGCGATATTCGCCGTCAACGAGCGGCCTTCGGTCCGTTCAAAGATCCGTTGCAGCAAGTAGGGCGTCACGCCCTTGCCGGTGATCCTGTGGGCCTCGGCATCCGCTTGCGCGCTGGCGATGATCGGGGCCAGCTCATCGGCCGCAATCTGATCCGCCGCGGGGATGGGATTCGACACCAGCTGCCCGCCGGGCAGACCCAGCGCCCGGCGCATCGCATGGGCGCGGGCAATCTCGTCGGCGCTGTCCATGCGCAAGGGTGCGGCGAGGGGCGATTGCGCCGACCAGAAGGCGGGAAAGGCGTCCTGGCCGTAGGCGATGACGGGAACACCGAGGGTTTCCAGCACTTCGAGCGTTTTTGCCAGGTCGAGGATCGCCTTGGCTCCGGCGGCCACTACGGTGACTGGCGTCTGCGCCAGTTCATGCAGGTCGGCGGAGATGTCGAAGGTCGTTTCCGCGCCCTGATGGACGCCGCCGATGCCGCCGGTTGCAAAGACCTCGACCCCAGCAAGGCGCGCGGCGATCATCGTGGCGGCGACGGTGGTCGCGCCGGTGCCGCCGCCGGCCATGCAGGCCGCCATGTCGGCGCGGGACAGTTTGGCGACGCCTTGCGCCTGTCCCAGCGCGGCCAGCTGCTCGGGCTCCAGCCCCACGTGCAGCCGACCTTGGATCACGGCCATGGTCGCCGGCACGGCGCCCGCATCCCGGATGTCCTGTTCGACCTGCCTTGCCACTTCGACGTTCTGGGGGTGGGGCATGCCGTGCGTGATGATCGTGCTTTCAAGCGCGACGACGGGGCGGCCCGCATCCTTGGCGGCGCGGACCTCGGCGGAATACTGGATGTCGATCACAGGGGGGTGTCTCCGGAAACGTAGGTTGCGGCGGCGTTCAGGGCGCGGCCCAGGGCCTCGTCCCGGTCGGCGCCCTTGGCTTCGGCGGCGATGTGGGCCGCCATGAAAGTATCGCCCGCGCCGGTCACGCGGGTCACCAGCACCGGTGGCGGGGTGCGGGTCAGGATCCCGTCGGCGCTGGCCTCGGTTGCGGAATTGCCGCCGTCGGTCACAAGCGCCCGCCGCGCGCCGCGTTCAAGCAGGCAGTCGGCGGCGCTGGCCGAGTCGGTGAATTCGCGCTGGCAGAGCAGGCTGGCCTCTTCGAGATTGAGATATAGCGTGGCGCGGCCGTGCTGAAGGAACGGCAGCAGGCGCTCGGCCTTGCCGGGCGAGGCCGGGGCGACGCGAAGGTCCGCGCGCCCGAAGGCCGGGCTTTGCGCAATCTCTTCGAGCAGCGCGATCGTCAGGTTGCCGTCGAGCGCGATGGGGCCGTCGAACGGCGAGTTTTCCGAACCCAGAGGCCCGTGGATCAGCGGATGCAGGATCTTGGCCCCCGCCGCCTCGAGCGAATGGGCGTCGGCGATCGCCGCGATCAGGCCGTTCGCCCCCTCGACGGCCATGTACCGGTCGGTCGGAAGATCTTCGGAACGGTAGATGTGATCCGTGTCCATGCCCAGCATGGAGCAGGAATGGACCAGTTCGTCACCTTCGGCGTCGCGTCCGATCGCCGTCAGCAGCGTCGGTTTCATTCCGAAGCGCACCAGCGTCATGGCGATGTTCATCGCGACGCCGCCGGGCAGGCGGGTGATGCGGCCCGGCACGTCGGATCCCTGCCGCATGTGGCTGGCGGATCGCCCGATCACGTCCCAGAGGACCGAGCCGATGCAGAGGATGTCGGTGGTGTTGGTCATCCGGCTTTCATGCCGCAGCACCGGAGGCGGCGCAAGGGAGAAGGCCGATGCAGAAGGAATCGGCGGGGGCTGTTGCGGGTACTGTAGGCAAGCAATATTTTGTGGGCAGCATACGGGTTTCCGCTTGATCTTGATGTGGTTCAGTCGAAAACTCGTGGACAGGTGCATTGGGTTAATCGTCGGATTTGGGGTCGGAACGGATATGGTTGGATTGCGCGGGGCGGCTGGTCTGACTCGGATCGTCCTGGGGCTGTTTCTGCTGTTCGCCCTTTGCGCCCTGCCTGATCGGCCAGCCGCCCATGGCGTGACCCCGACCGTGGCGGATTTCCGCGTCGAGAAGGGGCAGTTGTTCCTTGAGTTGCGGATAAATGTCGAAGCCTTCGTGGCCGGCGTCGAACTGGACGGACTGGCCGACACGAGGGAATCGAATGTTTCGGAACGGTACGAAACCCTGCGCGGGATGGCGGCGGCACAGCTTGAGCCGCGAGTGCGGGAGTTCTTTCCGGAGTGGATCAAGGGCATTCAGGCCGAGGCGGGCGGGCCGCTGGATCTGTCATACGAGGGCGTGCGGATCCCGGTGGTCGGCAGCACGGATGCGCCGCGCAAGTCGGTCATGCTGCTGACTGCCGATCTGCCGCCGGGCGCGCGCAGCCTTCGACTGACCTGGCCGGTCGGGGCCGGGGCACTGGTGCTGCGGCAACAGGGCGTGCAGGCGCCCTATACCGGCTATCTGCGCGGAGGCGAGATCAGCCCGCCGATCCCTTTGGCCGGGGGCGCCTCGCTTGGCCCTTGGGAGACGTTCGAAGCCTATGTCCCGACCGGGTTTGAACAGATCCTGCCGCGGGGCACCGAGCAGATCCTGTTCATGCTGGGGATCTTCTTTCTGTCGCATCGAACGCGCCCGCTGGTTCAGCAGTTCGCAACCTTGTCGCTGGGCGTCGCGGTCGGGATGGCGGCGAAGACGCTGGCGCTGGTCGAAGTGCCGGCCGGGATCGTGCCGCCGATGGTCGCGGCATCGATCGTGCTGATCGCCGCGGAAAACGTGTTCTTCAGGCGGCTGCATCCGTGGCGGCTGATCCTGGTCTTGCTGTTCGGGATCTTCCACGGGCTGGCCCTGGCGCATGTGCTGGACGGGATCGGGCTGCCGCCGGTCCAGTTGCTGAGCGCAATGGGCGGATATTATCTGGGGATCGAACTCGGCCTTCTGGCGGTTGTCGTCGTGGCCTATCTTGCGACCGCGCTGTGGTTCCGCCGGAAACCCTGGTACCGGGGCCGGATCGCCATTCCGGCCTCGCTGGTCATCGCGCTGGTCGGGGGATACCTTCTGGCGCAGCCCTACCTGTCGGTCTAGCCCATCGCGGCGATGAGCGTATTGAGGCTGGCCAGCGGATCCTCGGCCGACCAGATCTCGTCTCCGATGCCGAAGAAATCCGTGTGCGGGGCAAGGGTGCGGACGATTTCGTCGGTCAGGCCGCCCTCGGCGACGACGGGAACCTCGATCATCTCGGACCACCATTGAAACAGGTCCGGATCCGCGAAGGAACCGTCGCCCAGCGAGGATTGCCCCACCGGGCCGAAGGCCACGTAATCGGCCCCGGCCTCGCCGGCGGTCATGCCGTCATGGCGCGAGGTGCCGCAGAAACTGCCGACGACCGCGTCCGGGCCAAGCTCCTTTCGGGCGGCGCGCACGGACCGCGCGGCATCGTCCAGGTGGACGCCATCCAGCCCGAGGCGCTGCGCCAGAAGCACATGGTTCGAGATGACCAGCGCGACGTCCCTGGCATGGGCGACTTCGCGGCAGGCATCGGCCGCGCGCGCGATCTGATCCTCGTCCTTGCCGGCCAGGGCCAGGCGGATGCAGGCGATCTCGGCTCCGTCAACAACGCGGGCGAGCCGATCGGGGAAAGAGGCCAGCGAGATCGCCGGCGGGGTGATGAGATAGATCTGCGGCTGCTCGGGAGTGTCCATCGGCGCGTCCTTCGATTTCCTTGGCGCGGTTTAGCGGATTGCGTGCTGGAAGCAATCTTTTATGCCGGACGTTGCGGGAATTGCAAACCGAAGGGGCAGGGGTGGCTTGCCCTGTCCGGATGTCGGGATTACAGCAGGCGGGATTTCGGAGAAGACCATGCCCAGCGACAGACTTCAGCCATCCTTCGTGCTCGTGCGCCCGCAGATGGGCGAGAACATCGGCGCCGCCGCGCGCGCCATGTGGAATTTCGGCCTGGACCGGATGCGGATCGTCGCGCCGCGCGACGGCTGGCCGAACCCCAAGGCGGTCGCGATGTCGAGCGGCGCAGGGCGGCTGCTGGACGAGGCGCAGCTGTTCGACGACCTCGAAGGCGCGCTGTCGGACCGGACCTTTTCCTTTGCCACCACCGCGCGTCCGCGCGGCATGACCAAGCCGGTCTACAGCCCCGAACGCGCCATGCAGATCGCGGCCGAGATGGTCGCGGCGGGCGAGAAGGTCGCGGTTCTGTTCGGGCCCGAGCGCGCCGGTCTTGAGAACGAGGATATCGCCAAGGCCAATGCCATCATCTCGGTTCCGGTGAACCCGGAATACGCCTCGCTGAACCTCGCGCAATGCGTGCTGCTGACCGCGTATGAGTGGATGCGCCAGACCGGTGACGTGGTTCATGAAGCGACCGACCTGGGCAAGGGAGACTGGGCCACGGGGCTGGAAGTCGAGAAGCTGGTGGAGCATTACGAGGAACGGCTGGACGCGGCCGGGTTCTTCTATCCTCCGGAAAAGGCGGAGGGCATGAAGGTGAACCTGCGCAACCTGTGGTCCCGGATGCGGATGACCCGCGCGGATGTCCAGATGCTGCACGGGATCATGCGGCAGATGGTCCGCTGGAAGGAAAAGGGCTGAAGCTGGACGCGGGCGGGTGGCCGCCTTAGCTTGCGGGAAACTGAACGGCATGAGGATGACATGAGCGGCAAGCGCAGCATCTTTGAGGAAGTCTCGGATGACCAGAAACAGTCGGCGGCCCAGCCCGGCCTGATCGACCGCGGCCGCGGCGGCGCTCGGCGCGGCATCCGCATCTGGTTGATGCTGCTGTTCGCCATGGTGGTCGCCATGATCGTCGTCGGCGGCCTGACCCGGCTGACCGACAGCGGACTGTCGATCACCGAGTGGCGTCCGATCACCGGGGCCGTCCCGCCGATGAACGAGGCCGAATGGCAGGCCGAATTCGACAAGTACAAGCAGATCGACCAGTGGCGCATCCAGAACCAGTGGATGGAACTGGACGATTTCAAGGAGATCTACTGGTGGGAATGGGGGCATCGTCAGCTTGGCCGGGTGATCGGCCTGGTCTGGGCGATCGGCTTCGTCGGTTTTCTGGTTGCGCGCCGGATACCTGCCGGCTGGACCGGCCGCCTGCTGCTGCCCGGCGTTCTGGGCGGGGTCCAGGGCGCCGTGGGATGGTGGATGGTCGCCTCGGGCGTGACGCAGGGCGAGGGCATGACCTCGGTCGCCAGCTACCGGCTTGCCGTGCATCTGGGGCTGGCCTTCGTGATCCTGGGTTTCCTGGCCTGGTACATCTACATGCTTGGCCGCGACGAGAGGGACCTGATGCAGGCGCGGCGGGCGAAGGAGGCCAGGCTTTTCTCGCTTTCGACGGGGCTGATGCATTTTGCCTTTCTGCAGATCCTGATCGGCGCGATGGTGGCCGGTATCGATGCGGGCCGGTCTTATACCGACTGGCCGCTGATCGGCGGGCAACTGCTGCCGCCTGACGCCACGGTGCTTGAGCCGATGTGGCGCAACTTCTTCGAAAGTCCCGGGCTGGTTCAGTTCATCCATCGCTGCGCGGGATACCTGTTGTTGATTTTCGGCGTCGTGGTCTGGCTGCGCGGGCGCAACAGCGCGCATCCCCAGACCCGCTTCGCCTTCAACGCCGTGTTCGCGGCGCTTCTCTTGCAGGTGGTTCTGGGTATCGTGACCGTCGTCTACGGGGCCCCGTGGCAGATCGCCATTTTGCACCAGTTGCTGGCGATCGTGCTATGGACCTTGATCCTGCGCGCCCGCTTCCTGACCGCCTATCCGATCGCAACCTCACTTCGTGGAGCCTGACGCACGATGACCGCCTTTGACGAATTGATGGCCTTTCAGCGCGAAACCACCGCACTGGCGCAGATCGCCGGGCGACTGGGCTGGGACCAGGAAACCGTGATGCCGCGCGGTGCGGCCCGGCAGCGCGGCGAAGAGATGGCCGCGATCGAGGCGGTGCTGCATTCCCGCCGCTCGGACCCGCGCGTCGCGGATTGGCTGGAGCGGGCCGAGGCGCCCTGCGAGGTGGGGGCGGCGCAACTACGCGAAATTCGCCGCGCCTATGACCGGACGATCAAGGTCCCTGCCGATCTGGCCAAGGCAATCGCCCGCGTGACCTCGGAAGCGCAGGGGAAATGGGCGCAAGCCCGCGCCGACGAGGATGTCGCGGCGTTTCTGCCCGTTCTTGAAGAGGTTGTTGCGTTGAAGCGCGAGGAGGGCGCGGCGCTGGCCCGGGGCGGCGACATCTATGATGCGATGGTCGAGGATTACGAGCCGCACACGACCAGCGCGCAGATCGCGGAAATCTTCGACACGATGCGCCCACGGCTGGTCGAGTTGCGCGGTGCAGTCCTGGACAGGCCCATGCCCAAGGCGGTATCCGGACGGTTCGCCGAAAGCGATCAGCTGCGCCTGTCGCACAAGCTTGCGGTGGCGTTCGGCTACGACATGGATCGCGGCCGGGTGGACAAGGCGGTGCATCCGTTCAGCTCGGGCAGCGGGTCGGACGTGCGGATCACCACGCGGACCAGCGAGACCGACCCGTTCAACTGTTTTTACTCGACCATCCACGAGGTCGGCCACGCCGCCTATGAACAGGGGATCGACCCCGGTTACGCGCTGACGCCGCTGGGCCAGGGCGTGTCGATGGGTGTGCATGAAAGCCAGAGCCGGATATACGAAAACCAGCTTGGCCGGTCGCGCGCCTTTACCCGCTGGCTGTTCGACCAGATGACCGAGGTATTCGGTGATTTCGGGATCGCAAATGCTGACGAGTTCTATTCCGCCGTGAACCGTGTCGACAAAGGCTACATCCGGACCGAGGCCGACGAGGTGCAGTACAACCTGCACATCATGCTGCGCTTCGATCTTGAACGCGCGCTGATGCGGGGCGATCTGCAGGTGGCCGATCTGGAGGCCGCTTGGAACGACCGTTTCGCGGCTGATTTCGGCTATGCGGTGGACAAGCCGTCGAACGGGTGCCTGCAGGACGTTCACTGGTCGGTGGGGCTGTTCGGTTATTTCCCGACCTATTCGCTGGGCAACGTCTATGCCGGGTGCCTGCACGAGGCGCTGCGGGGCGCGGTGCCGGATCTGGACCCGCAACTGGTCCAGGGCGACACCTCGCGGGCGACCGGCTGGCTGCGCGAGAATCTGCAGCGTCACGGCGGGCTGTTCGCGCCCAGGGATGTGATCAAGCGCGCCAGCGGCCAGGAGCCGGGGCCGGAGCCCCTGCTGCAATACCTGGAGGACAAGTTCGGCGGGCTGTACGGGCTGTAGGGCCAAGCGCCCCGGTCGGACAAACCGCTTGCCGGGCTGCAGCGATATGCGGTTTCCGGCATGTCGTGGTATCGTCGCATGACCGAAAGGTCAGTGCGGGGTAGGATCGATGCTGGAAGGCGCGATGCTTGTGTGGTTTCTGCTGACAGGCGCCAGCGTCCTGTTCGTGGTCTGGGACTCGGTGTCGAACGGCGTCACAAGCTGGGTGCAGCGCGCGGCGTGGATACTGGTCACGCTCTACACTGGACCGGTCGGGTTGTTCTTTTACCTGATGGCCTGTCGCAGACCGTTTCCCGGCGGGCATGATCAATTCACCAAGGCCACCTGGAAACAGGGCGTGAACAGCGAAATGCACTGCGTCGCCGGAGACGCGACGGGCATCATCGTCGCGGCTGTGTTGGTGTATTCCATGGCCCTGCCAAACGGGTGGGACATCGTCGTCGAATACAGCTTTGGTTTCATCTCGGGGCTGTTCATCTTTCAGGCGCTGATGATGTTGCCCATGTTCGGAAGCTATGCCCAGGCCGTGCGCAAGACGGTTTTTGCCGAGACGGTGTCGATGAACATGGTCATGACGGGGATGATCCCGACGATGGTCCTGCTGTCGGCGGCATGGCCCGGTTCCGAGAACCCGCTGACCCCGGCTTTCTGGTTCCGGATGAGCCTGGCGACGGTCGTGGGCGCCGTGATCGCCTTTCCCATGAACTGGTGGCTGGTCGCAAATCACCTAAAGCATGGCTGCATGTCCCTGCCGGGGGCCGATGGGCCTGCACCGGCTTTGGGCCATGAATCACCTGAAGGTCCCGACCATTCCGACAAACCCATGGGTGATGACATGAGTGGGCACAAGATGATGGAAATGAACACGCTTTCGACCCCGCGGATGCTGGGTTGGGTGATGGGAACTTACGCCATTCTGATCGCGGCGCTTTGGCTGACCTCTCGGTTCGTGCCGATCGAATTCTGATTTCGGCTGCGGTGGCCAGCCCTGGAACGGTCAGGGGCTTCTGCGCATGTCACGCAGAAGCCCCGTTTGGTTTGGCAGGTTCCAAAGGACGGGTGCTTACTCGTCTTCGTCTTCGTCCTGCTGGTCCGCGATCCAGGCGACGCTGACCACCACTTCGCCCTTGCCGGTGTTGAAGACCTTGACCCCGCCGGCCGAGCGCGAGCGGAACGAGATGCCGTCGACAGGTACGCGGATCGATTGCCCCTTGGAGGTCGCCAGCATGATCTGGTCGTCGATCTCGACAGGGAAAGAAGCGACCAGTTCGCCGCCGCGCATGGCCTTGTCCATCGCCGCGACGCCCATGCCGCCGCGTCCGCGAACGGGGTAGTCGTGCGACGAACTCAGCTTGCCGGACCCGCCGGCGGTGATGGTCAGGATCAGGTTCTCGGCCGCCGACATTTCGGCATAGCGTTCCTGCGGCAGAACGCTGTCGGCATTGCCTTCGTCTTCTTCCACCTCGGAGTCGTCCGTGACGCCGGCCATCAGACGGCGCATCTTGAGATAGGCGGCACGTTCGTCCGCGGTCGCCTCGAAATGGCGGATCACCGACATGGACACCACGCGGTCGCCATTGCTCAGCCTGATGCCGCGAACGCCGGTCGATTTCCGCCCCTTGAAGACGCGGACATCGGTGGTCCGGAACCGAATGGCGCGGCCCGAGTTCGTGACCAGCATCACGTCGTCATCTTCCGAGCAGATGCGCGCATTCACCAGCTCCACGCCTTCGGGCAGGTCCATCGCGATCTTGCCGTTGCGCTTGACGTTGGTGAAATCGCTGAGCGCATTGCGGCGCACGTCGCCTGCGCTGGTGGCGAAGACGACCTGAAGATCGTCCCAATGTTCCTCGTCCACATCCACCGGCATGATCGCGGCGATCGAAACGCCAGTCGGGATCGGCAGGATGTTGACGATCGCCTTGCCTTTGCCGGTGCGCCCGCTTTGAGGCAGGCGCCAGGTCTTGAGCTTGTAGACCATGCCGTCGGTGGTGAAGAACAGAAGCTGCGTGTGGGTGTTGGCGACGAAGAGGGTGGTGACCACGTCCTCTTCCTTGGTCTGCATCCCCGACAAGCCCTTGCCGCCGCGCTTCTGGGCGCGGAAATCGGCCAGCGGCGTGCGCTTGATGTAGCCGCCCGAGGTCACGGTCACCACCATGTCCTCGCGCTCGATCAGGTCTTCGTCCTCCATGTCGCCGGACCAGTCCACGATCTCGGTACGGCGCGGAACGGCGAAGCTTTCCTTAACCTCGCGCAGCTCGTCGGCGATGATGCCCATGATCCGCTCGCGCGAGGACAGGATTTCGAGGTATTCCTTGATCTTGCCCGCCAGTTCTTCAAGCTCGTCCGTGACTTCCTTGACGCCCAGCTGAGTCAGTCGCTGCAGGCGCAGGTCCAGGATTGCGCGGGCCTGGATTTCGGACAGGTTGTAGGTGCCGTCCTCGTTCATCGTATGGGTCGGATCGTCGATCAGCCGGATGTAGGCGGCGATGTCCGAGGCCGGCCAGCGGCGGGTCATCAGCTTTTCGCGCGCCTCGGCGGCGTCGGCGGAGGAGCGGATGGTGGCGACCACCTCGTCCACGTTCGACACAGCAACGGCCAGACCGCACAGGACATGGCTGCGCTCGCGCGCCTTGCGCAGGTCAAAGGCGGTGCGGCGGGCGACGACTTCTTCGCGGAAGTCGATGAAGCAGGTCAGGAACCGGCGCAGCGTCAACTGCTCGGGCCGGCCGCCGTTCAGCGCCAGCATGTTGCAGCCGAACGAGGTCTGCATCGGGGTGAACCGGTAAAGCTGGTTCAGCACCACTTCGGGCGTCGCGTCGCGCTTGAGTTCCACGACCACGCGCACGCCGTTGCGGTCGGATTCGTCCTGCACATGGGCCACGCCTTCGATGCGCTTTTCGCGCACCGCTTCGGCGATCTTTTCGATCATCGCGGCCTTGTTCACTTGGTAGGGGATCTCGTCCACGATGATGGCGTAGCGGTCCTTGCGCAACTCTTCGACCCGCGTCTTGGCGCGGATGATGACGCTGCCGCGCCCTTCGAGATAAGCCTTGCGCGCGCCGGACCGGCCCAGCATGACGCCCCCGGTGGGAAAGTCGGGGCCGGGAACATAGGCGATCAGCTGTTCGCTGGTCAGGTCCGGGTCGTCGATCAATGCAAGCGTCGCGTCCACGACCTCGCCCAGGTTGTGCGGCGGGATGTTTGTGGCCATGCCCACGGCAATGCCGCCCGCGCCGTTGACCAGCATGTTCGGGAACCGGGCGGGAAGGACGGTCGGTTCCTTGTCCTTGCCGTCGTAGTTGTCCTGGAAATCGACCGTTTCCTTTTCGATGTCCGCCAGCAGGGCCGAAGCGGGCTTGTCCATGCGAACTTCGGTGTAGCGCATGGCCGCCGGGTTGTCGCCGTCCATCGAGCCGAAGTTGCCCTGACCGTCGAGCAGCGGCAGCGACATCGAGAAATCCTGCGCCATCCGCACCAGCGCATCATAGATCGCCGAGTCGCCGTGCGGGTGGTACTTACCCATGACGTCACCGACCGGACGGGCCGACTTGCGGTAGGGTTTGTCATGCGTGTTGCCGGTTTCGTGCATCGCGTAGAGGATGCGCCGATGCACCGGTTTCAGACCGTCCCGCAAGTCCGGAATCGCGCGGCTGACGATGACCGACATCGCATAGTCCAGATACGAGGTCCGCATCTCGGATTCGATGGACACGGTCGGGCCGTCATACGCGGGTCGCGGCGGCGGTGATGTGTCTTCGTTTTCAGGGGTTTCTGGCGTATCGCTCACGTAAACTGCCCGTTCTTTGTGCAGGGTCTATATCTTGTGGAGGCACCTTATCAGACCCGGCACATAAGGTGCAAGCAAGCTGCGCCCGTGCAACGCAATCGGAATTCACGTCAGGGTAACGCTTTGTTTTCGTACGTGTTTGACCAATTCCGTGGTATCTTGGAGAGACCGAAGCAAGAAACGGAGGTCTGCATGAAAAAAACCGAAACCGAATTGATGCTCAAGGGCTATGGCCTGACGACGGCCGAATTCTTCTACCGAATGCCGGATTACATCCACGTGCTGAACACCTTCATCTGGCAGGACTACGACATCGCGCCGGATCACCCGAAGCTGTTCAGTTTCATCGAATTCTGGCAACGCGAGATCGAAGGCCCGTTGCACTCTGTCCGGTTCACGCATCGCAAGATGCTGGCATCCGGAGAATGGCGCAACGTGGTCGGGGAATTCAGGCTGAACTGAGCGGATTTCAGGATCAATTCACCACGGGCCGGAGTTGCATTCTTTCCGGCGATGGACGTGGACATTCATTGCCCGGCGCGACGCGCCCGAAAGTCATTTTTCAAGAACGCGGCCACATTGCATTGTTGTGTGAGACCGATGTGGCCCCTTTTTTTTGCCCGCGCACGGAGTGTTTCAATTTTCTCGGGGTCGGCTATGGTTGACCCGCACAGATTTTCTGCGTTCGGGGTGTTCGCATGACCAGAGTTCTGCCCGCCATCGTTGCCTGTCTGATCCTGAGCGGGCCTGCATCCGCGCAAGGTCTGCTGGACAAGATCAAGAAAGGCGCGAACGATGCGGCGGCAGCGGTCGGTCGTGGCGCTGAAACGGTTGGAAACGCGATCGGGACCGGCGTCGACAAGGTTGAAGATTCCATCGATTCCACGAACGAACTAGTCAGGAACGAGGCGACGCCCGAGGAAACGCGTGCCAAGCTGGATGCCATGGCCGGCAGGGTCATGTCGCAGCTGCTGGAGGAGAACCCGGACGCAAACGCCGTGTATGAAGCCAGCGCCGGATATGCCGCGTTCGACACACGCAAGGTGACGGTCTTTCCGGTTTCGGCCGGTTACGGCCGGGGTGTTGCGGTGTCCAAGGCGGATGGCAGCCGGACCTACATGAACATGGGAACCGGCGGCGTCGGCGCCGCGTTCGGCATCGGCGGGTTCGAAACCCAGTTCGTGATCTTTTTCGAAACCCAGGCCGATTTCGACGTCTTCGTGATCCAGGGCTTCGACGCGACGGCGGAATCGAGCGCCATGTACGGAGAAGACAAGACCGAGCAGGCCGTCCGGTTCATCGACGGGCGGTCCATTTTCGTGCTCGACAAGACGGGCTGGCGCGTCGCCGCCGGCGCTTCGGGCACGAGGTACTGGAAGGCTCCGGACCTGAACTGAGGATCAGACCGAACAGCTTGCGCCGCCGAGCACGCAGAACTTGGCGCAATGGGGGTGGTTCAGCTGCACGTCCGCCTCGGCCTCGCGCAGCGTGGCGCCCATCTCGAATTCCGGCGAATAGGGCAAGAGGGTGCAGGCCAGCACCACGGGCGCCGTGGCCCCCCTGCGTTTGACCACCATGCGCGAGCTGGCGCACATGACGTCCGTGGGCGACTTGCCCAGAATGCCCCAGCAGGCCGTCGTGATCTCGGGCACTTCGACGGTTTCGTCCATCTCGGGGAAAAGTACGGTCTGGCCGGGATCCTGCGCGTCGATGGCGAATCCGTGCTCGGCAAAGAACGCGGCATAACCCGCGCGGCTTTCGGCATCGGTTCCTCCCCAGACGGTGCGGCCTGCGACCGCCATTCGGAAGCCGTTGTCGCGGAGCCATTTCATGCCTTCCAGGGTCTTCGCAAAGCTTCCCGCGCCGCGTTCTGCATCGTGGAGTTCAGGCCGGAAATGATCGACGGAAACGCGGAGCGTCAGCCGATCGCCGTGATCGCGCCGGAGCGCGAGCAGCCCTTCGCGCATCTGCCTGCGCATCATCGGGCGCATCGCGTTGGTGAGGATCAGAACCTCGAAGCCGCGTTCCAGCGCGGCGCGGGTCAGCGCGATCATCTCGGGGTTCATGAAGGGTTCGCCGCCGGTGAATCCGATCTCGCGAATGGGCCAGCCGCGATCCTCG
This sequence comes from Ruegeria sediminis, assembly GCF_005938215.1. GTDB lineage: Bacteria > Pseudomonadota > Alphaproteobacteria > Rhodobacterales > Rhodobacteraceae > Ruegeria > Ruegeria sediminis. The sequence goes on along the minus strand of NZ_VCPD01000002.1, from coordinate 222,357 downwards.
ATCTGGTCGAGAAAGGCACGCACTTCATCGGCCGAGATATAGACCAGCGCGTCATTCGTCGGACTGCTTTCGATATAGCAGTTCGCGCATTCGATGTTGCACAGGGTTCCGGTGTTGAACCAAAGCGTTTCCGGCCGGGTCAAGCTTACCGAGGCGCGGGTCTGGCCGTCGGCTGTCACGAATCTGTCCTGAAACTTGCCGATGTTGGCGCTGTGGGGGGCGTTGTCTTTCATTCCCGCTTCCGGCTGCTGAAACTGTCCGAACGATCTAGCCTATTGCGTCGGACAAGTTAAAGTCGCAAGCAGGCGGTCTGACGGAGTTTTGATTGCGGGCGATCGGAAAAACTGGTGGCGCTAACATTGGACATGCGGACAGGACAGCGTTAAGGAAAATTCATGGTTTCTCGCGTCATACCGGTAGAACCTTTCGATCTGGTCGTTTTTGGCGGAACCGGCGACCTGGCACAGCGCAAGATATTGCCTGCCTTGTTCCGCAGGTTCTGCGGCGGTCAGTGGCCGGAGGACGTTCTTGTACTGGGCGCCGCACGAAAAAAGCTGGATGACGACGGCTACAGGGCGCTGGTCGCCGGCTGGCTGAAGGAACATGCGCCGGATCGGAGTGCGGATTGCGCGGCGCTGGACCGGTTCCTTTCGCGCGTCGGCTACGTACCGGTGGAGGCGCAAGGCGACGAGGGGTGGCCGGAACTGGCGGCACGGCTGAGCCGTGACCGGGTGCGCGCCTTTTACTTTTCCGTCGGTCCACGCCTGTTCGGCGCGCTGGCCGAGCGCATCGAAGCCCACGGAATGGCCTCTGACAAGACGCGAATCGTGGTCGAAAAACCGTTCGGTCACGATCTGGAAAGCGCACGGGCGCTGAATGCCACGCTCGCCGGGCATTTTCGCGAACGGCAGATCTATCGGATCGATCATTACCTGGGCAAGGAAACGGTCCAGAACCTGATGGCGGTGCGCTTTGGCAACATGCTGTTCGAACCCCTCTGGAACAGCCAGTACGTGGATCACATCCAGATCACCGTTGCCGAGACCGTCGGCGTGGACGGCCGCGAAAGCTACTACGACCGCGCGGGCGCGATGCGGGACATGGTGCAGAATCACCTGATGCAGTTGCTGTGCCTGATCGCGATGGAGCCGCCGGCGAAGTTCGATCCGGACGCGGTGCGGGACGAAAAGCTCAAGGTGATCCGCGCACTTGACCCGGTGCTGCCGCATCACATCGTGCGCGGTCAGTACGTGGGCGTCGATGGGCAGCCGGGCTATCGCGAGGTGGTCGGGAATCCGCGCTCATCGACCGAAAGCTATATCGCCCTGCGCGCCCATATCAGCAATTGGCGTTGGGCGGGGACGCCGTTCTACCTGCGCACGGGCAAAAGGCTGGTGGCGCGGTCATCGGTCATCAACGTGATGTTCAAGGACGCGCCTCATTCGATCTTCGGCGCCGACGCCGGGAGGCACGCCAACGTGCTGTCGATCCGGCTGCAGCCGAACGAGGGCATAACGCTCAAGGTCACGATCAAGGAGCCGGGCCAAGGCGGGATGCGATTGGTGGACGTACCGCTGGACATGAGCTTTGCCGAGGCGCTGGGGCCTGAAAATCAGGTTTCGCCAGATGCTTATGAACGGCTTATAATGGACGTGGTGCGCGGCAACCAGACGCTGTTCATGCGTGGGGACGAGGTCGAAGCCGCATGGGCCTGGACCGACCCGATCATCGCCGGCTGGGAATCGAGTGGCGATGTTCCGAAACCATATGACTGCGGCAGTACCGGGCCGGGCGACGCCGAACTGCTGATGAAACGTGACGGTCGAAACTGGCAGGGGATCAAACCATGAATATTCAGGAATACGCCGATCGCGACATGCTGGCCATCGATGTGGCCAACAAGCTGGCCGGAGAGCTGGAAACCGCCTTGCTGCACGACGAGGCCGTCGCCTTTGCCGTGCCCGGCGGCACCACGCCCGGCCCGATCTTCGACAGCCTGTGCGCCGCGGACATCGAATGGGAACGGGTCAGGGTTCTGCCCACGGATGAACGCTGCGTGCCGCAGGACCACGAACGTTCCAACGCCCGGCTTATCCAGGAACACCTTCTTGTCAACCGCGCCGCGTCGGCGCAATTCGTGCCTCTTTACGTCCCTTCCGCGAATCCCGAAGACGCCTTGCCCGAGATCGAGGCGCTGATCGCGCCGGTGCTGCCGCTGCACGTTCTTGTGCTTGGCATGGGCGAGGACATGCACACGGCCTCGCTTTACCCCGGCATGCCCGGCCTGGAACAGGCGCTGAGCAGCGACGCGCCAATCCTGGCGGTCGCGCGGACCGAGGTGCAGCCGGAGCCGCGGATCACGCTTACGGCGCCGGTGCTGGACGGCGCCCTGTCGAAACACCTGGTGATCTACGGAGAGCGCAAGCGCGAAGCTTTGGAGCGGGCGATGTCCAAGCCGCCCGAAGAAGCGCCGATCGCGGCCGTTCTGAGTGGAATAACCGTGCACTGGGCCGAATAGGATCATTCAATCATGTTCGATCATTTGAAGACATTGGCCGCATCGGCGCGCGAGCGTCGTATCCTGGACCTTTTCGCGGCCGATCCCGATCGCGCCGCGCGCTTTTCGGCGGGAACCGGGGACATGCATTTCGACTATTCCAAGACACTCATCGACGATGAAATCCGCGCGTCGCTGCTGAAGCTATGTGACGAGGCCGGGCTGGCGGCGCGCCGCGACGAGATGTTTGCGGGCGAGAAGATCAACGAGACCGAGGGCAGGGCGGTTCTGCACACCGCCTTGCGCAATCTCGATGGCGACCCGATCGAGGTCGATGGCGGCGACGTGATGCCCGAAGTGCTGGAGACCCTGCGCCGGATGCGGGTCTTTGCCGAGGAAATCCGCGGCGGGGCGGCGCAGGGCGCGGGCGGCGGCATTACGGATGTGGTGAACATAGGGATCGGGGGATCGGATCTTGGCCCCGTCATGGCGACGCTGGCGCTTTCTCCCTACCACGACGGCCCGCGCGTGCATTTCGTGTCGAACGTGGACGGCGCCCATATCGCGGACATTCTCCGCCCGCTGGACCCGACCCGGACACTGGTCATCGTGGCGTCCAAAACCTTCACCACGATCGAAACCATGACCAACGCCCGGACGGCGCGCGCATGGATGCAGGAGGGCGGCGGCGATCCGGCCCGTCAATTCGCGGCCGTATCCTCGGCGCTGGACCGGACCGAGGCGTTCGGGATCCCCGCTGACCGCGTTTTCGGATTTGCCGACTGGGTCGGCGGCAGGTACTCGGTTTGGGGGCCGGTCGGTCTGCCTGTTCTGATCGCGGTCGGGTCATACGCCTTCGACGCCTTCCTGCGCGGCGGTCAGGCGATGGATCTGCATTTCCGGTCCGCCGACTGGGCCGAGAACGTGCCCGTCATGCTGGCGCTTGTCGGGATCTGGCACCGGCAGGTATTGGGCTGCGCCAGCCGGGCGGTGCTGCCTTACGATCAGCGGCTGTTGCGGCTGCCGGCCTACTTGCAGCAGCTCGAGATGGAATCGAACGGCAAATCGGTGGCGATGGACGGTTCGGCACTGTCCGCACCGTGCGGGCCGATCATCTGGGGCGAACCCGGAACCAACGGGCAACATGCGTTTTTCCAGCTGATTCACCAGGGTACGGACGTGGTTCCCTGTGAATTTCTGGTTGCCGCGGAAGGGCACGAACCGGAACTGGCGCATCACCACCGGCTGCTGCTGGCCAATTGCTTAGCGCAGTCCGAAGCGTTGATGCGGGGGCGGTCCCTGGATGAGGCGCGCGCGCGGACGGCGGCCGCCGGTCTGACCGGCGAGGAACTGGAACGCCAGGCGCGGCATCGCGTCTTTCCGGGGAACCGGCCTTCGACCACGCTGATCTACCCGAAACTCACGCCGTTCGTTCTTGGGCAGATCGTGGCGCTTTACGAGCACCGCGTGTTCGTCGAGGGCACGATTCTTGGGATCAATTCCTTCGATCAGTGGGGTGTCGAGCTTGGCAAGGAGCTGGCCACCTCGCTGGGTCCGCTGGTGGACGGCGAAGCCGGCGCCGAGGGCAAGGACGGCTCGACCGCGGCCCTGATCGCCTACGCGCTGCGCTACAGATCCTGATCCGCGCCGGCGGGATAGTGGTGCCGTTGCGCCAAGTCTTGCAAGGTATGTTGTCAACCGGCGAATTGCTTGGCAGGGTCGCGTTGAGGAGGAGCCTTGATCACCCGGCATTCCCGGACTTGTCGAGGCACAGGAACAAAGATCGGGCGGCCGTGAACCCGCCCGGCCAAGGGGAGGATGCCACATGCTGGGACAGATGATGACGCAGCCGCTGCTGATCTCATCGCTTATCGACCATGCGGAACGCTATCACGGCCAGACCGAGATCTGGTCGGTGGAAACCGCCGGAGGCGTGACCCAGACAAGCTGGGCCGAAGTCGCGCGCAACGCCCGCCGGCTTGGCTCGGCGCTGAGCAAGCTGGGGCTCGAGCCGCAGGACAGGGTCGCCACGATCGCGTGGAACAACCGGCGCCATCTGGAGATCTATTACGGAGTGTCCGGCGCCGGTTTCGTCTGTCACACGATCAACCCGCGCCTGTTCCCGGAACAACTGGTCTATATCATCAACCACGCACAGGACCGGGTCGTGTTCGTGGACGCGACATTCGTGCCGCTGGTGGCCGCGCTGAGGGACCAACTGACCGAAACCCGCCATTTCGTGCTGATGGGTCCGCGGGACCAGGCCGCGTTGGATCAGGTGCCGGGCCTGCTGTTCTATGACGAATTGATCGAGACCGGCGACGAGGATTTCCAGTGGCCCAGCTTTGACGAAAACACCGCTTCGAGCCTGTGCTACACGTCGGGTACGACAGGCAACCCCAAGGGCGTTCTCTATTCCCACCGGTCCACGGTGCTGCACAGTTTTGCTTCGAACACGCGCGACGTGATCGGGTATTCGGCCATGGATGTGGTGCTGCCGGTGGTGCCGATGTTCCACGTCAATGCCTGGGGGTCGCCCTATGCCTGCGCCATGTCCGGCGCGCGGATGGTTTTGCCGGGGCCCGACCTGCATGGCGAGGCGTTGGTGGGCCTGATCGACACCTACGGGGTCACGCTGGCCATGGGCGTACCGACGATCTGGCAGGGTCTGCTGGCCCATGCCGCAAGTTCGGGCAGCAAGCTGGACAGCCTGCAGCGCACTGTCATCGGGGGCTCGGCCTGCCCGCCGTCGATGATCGCCAAGTTCCGCGATCAATACGGCGTCGAAACGGTCCATGCCTGGGGCATGTCGGAAATGAGCCCGCTGGGCACGTCGAACCACCCGCTTGCCAAGCACCGCGACCTGCCGCTTGAGGATCAGTACCGGCTGCGCGAGAACCAGGGGCGGCCGCCCTACGGCGTGGAACTCAAGATCGTCGACGACGACGGCAACGATCTGCCGAACGATGGCGTGACCCAGGGCGATCTGATGGTGCGCGGGCACTGGGTTCTGACCAGCTATTTCCATATGGAGGATCAGCAGTTGCTGCAGGACGGCTGGTTCGCCACCGGCGACGTCGCCACGCTGGACCCCGACGGCTACATGACGATCCGCGACCGGTCCAAGGACATCATCAAGTCCGGCGGCGAATGGATCAGTTCGGTCGAGTTGGAAAACATTGCGGTTGCGCATCCGAAACTGGCGACTGCCGCGGTCGTCGGCGTGAAACACCCCAAATGGGACGAACGCCCGCTGCTCGTGGCCGTGAAAGCCGACGGGCAGGAGCCCACGGAAGACGAATTGCTGAGTTTCTTCGACGGCAAGATCGCCAGCTGGCAGATCCCCGACAAGGTTGTCTTCGTGGACGCGCTGCCGCTGAATGCGACCGGCAAGGTGCTGAAGCGGAAACTGCGCGAGGAGTTCTTTGACGTTTTGACGGGGTAGGCGGGGAATGGAACGCCGATCGGCGCTGAAACAACGGATCAGCTGGAATTCACGGCGATAATGGCGGAGAGACAGGGATTCGAACCCTGGGTGGACTTGCGCCCACAACGGTTTTCGAGACCGTTTCTTGGGTTCTTCTGAGAATTGCAGAGTCAACAAAACAAGGGAATTGTCTGGTTCGAAATGGGCAAAGTCGGCATGGGTGAAGGGTAGGGGCGTGATAGGAATGTGTCAAAGCAGGGAACGGGAAGTTCTCCCGCTTCGGATTTTGAGCGGTAGTTCTGAATGGATGGTGCTTTCCGGAAAATGGGCGGGTTCCGGACCTTCGCTGCGATCGCATGCCTCACGGTCTAATCAGCAGGAGCGGACATTTCTTGGCGACGGAAACCGGGCTACGCCTCCGCGCTGCGGCAATGCGCTCCGATCTCGAGATTCGGCGTTCTGCAACACGGCCGATGCCGGTCATACTTCCGCATCAAACATCGTGTCTCCAGACGCCCTGCAAAGCATCGGGGTCCATTTTCACGATATGATCCGCCTCAGGAAACGCGCCGGATGAAACATCCGCGATGAACTCCTTGTAGGCGGCGACCCTTTCGGCCTGGAGACGGTCCCGCTCGGCCGCGAAGTTCCGGTAGGTCTTGGCATGGCGCGGGACATGCCCCCGGTTCTCGCCCAGCAGGTCGGCGGAAAACAGGTATTGCACATCGCACCCACCGCCCGAGCCCAGCGAGATCGTCAGCATCGATGTCCGTCTCGAGATCTCTGCAGCAAGGTTCGCGGTTACGACTTCCATCTCGACCGCGAAGGCACCGGCTGCCTCGAAATCCTGAACCTGCCGCCAGACCATCCTGGCCTGTTCCAGCGTCTTTCCCACGGCGCGGTAGCCGCCTGTCCAGGTGGCCTTGGGCGGCACCAGCCCGACATGGCAGATGACCGGCACCCCTTCGCGCGCAAGCGCCTCGACGACCGACGGGCTCATGCCGCAGTAGATCGATTGCGCGCCGGCTTGCATCGCCGCCATCGCGTCGCGCAGAACCTCCGTTGCATCGGCGTGTTTTCCCCAAGGCATCCCGAACTGGAAATGCGTATCGGGTACCGCCCTGGCAAAATGTGCGCGTTCCGGAATGAAGGCAGTACCTATCATGTCCATGCCCGCCTGCGACGCAGCGATGGCTTCTTCTTCGCGGGCGACCTGGACATAGGCCAATTGGCGCTTGCCTTTGGCCTCCAGCAGATCCCTGATCGTCAAGGCGGCCATTCAGTTCCCCGTCATCTTCTTGCGCCGCTCCTTCATCCGCTCGTTCGCCTCGCTGGTCCCGTCGTGGAACGAACCGAACAGCTTGTCCCACGGGATCTCGAGCGAGCCGTAATTGCACTCGAAGTAGCGGTGGTGCATCTGGTGATGGAACGTTCCCAATGCCAGGCGGTTCTTGTCCTTGACCAGAAGACCCTCGAACCCGGTGTGGGTGGTGGTGGCGGTCAGCGCGTAATACTGCAGATGGTAGAGGATGTGGACCGGATGCGCGGCAACGATCCAGTGGATCAGGACCGAGCCCAGAAAGATCACATGCTCCACGGGATGCATCGACATCCCGGACCATGGCCCCACGTTGATGTTCCGATGATGCAGCGCGTGCACGTGCCGGTAGAGGAACGGCACGTGCAGCAGGCGGTGGATCCAGTAGAAATAAAAGCTCTCCCACACCGGGATCAGCAGGAACAGCGCAATGAACCAGACCGGGTGCGCGGCCCAAGTCAGCATCGGCGCGTAGCCGTTCGCCAGGGCCCAGAACATCAGCACCTCGTATGCCGTCCAGACCGTGACGCCGCTGGCCAGGGTCCAGAACATGTTGTCCCTGATCTGGCCGCCCAGCGTGAACTGGCGCCCGTTCTTCATCAGCGGGCGCGTGTCATAGCGCAGTTTCTGACCTTGCCGGGTGAAGGTGTAGAAATAGAGGTGCAGCCCGCCGGCCACCAGCGACATCAGCACGAGGTTGCGCAAATACATCTGCGCGATCCATCCGAAGGCGAAGGTGCGCGACTCCTCCAGCGGCGGCTGGAACCAGTAGTACGACGCAAACGCGATGCCGACGATGATCAGCCGTTCTGTGATCAGGAACCACGAGTTCCAGACCCAGGCCAGCATGTCGAGCGGGCGCAGAGGCCGGGCGAAGAACGGGGAAACCTTGAGCGGGACGGCAGGAACATGGTTCCAGCCTTTGAGAGGTGCATCTGACATCCGAGTTGCCTTCCAACCGAGCAGCACAGGCCGGAGTTTGACAGAAGCGGAAACCTGTGAAAAACAGTTTTAATAGCGTAATAAAACCGGAAAAACCGAGGTAGTCGTGGCGATCACACTCAAGGCGATGGAGTATTACACAACCGCATTGCGCCATGGGAACATCGCGAGGGCCGCGGAAGAGTTGAACATCGCCGCTTCCGCCGTGTCCGCTGCGATTGACCAGGTTGAGGCCGCGTTCGATTTGACACTGATCACAAGACAGCGGTCACGCGGGATACAGGCCAATGCAAGCGGGCGCTTGGTGGCGCAAAAGTTCGAGCGCTTGCTTGAAGACTACCAATCGGTTCTTTCCGAGGGTGCAGATCTGAAGGAAGCCCTGAGCGGCACGTTGCGCATCGGGTATTACGCGCCCGTTGCCCCCGCTTTCTTGCCGTCCATCCTTTCCTCCTTCGTTCCCGAGGGCAACAAAGTGGTGCTGCATCTCGAAGAATGCGACAACAACAGCGCACAGGATGGCTTGGTGAACGGAACATACGACGTCATTCTCTTCGTCGGTGAGGATGTGCGGCCCACCGTCGATTTCGACGTTCTGGTCGAGGCCCCTGCCTACTGCCTGTTGCCCGCGTCGCATCCTTTGGCCACGCAAGGCAGTGTGAGCATGGCGCAGGTTGCAAAAGAGCCTCTTGTTGTACTCAACCGTCCTGTTGCGGCAACTTATTACCAGGGCCTTCTTGAAGCGCACACCAAGGATATCTCGATCGTTGCCTACGCAAACTCGACCGAGATGGTGCGCAGTCTTGTCAGCGCAGGCCATGGATGCGCGGTTCTCAACATGCAGCCGCTGACGTCGACAAGCTATTGCGGCGCCGAGTTGGCGGGTTTGCCGATTTCCGATCCGCTGCCGCCTCTGCCCCTTGCCGTCGGCTACGACAAATCGCGCCCTCGCCGCCTGGTGCAGCATTTCGTTGACGCCTGTCACGAACACTTCTCCGACACCGGAAATGAAAGATGCATCGTCGAAAGACAACGGGTCTGATCGCCGGCGTCAGCTTTTCCGGGGGAAGCAATCTCGCCGCGGTTTGCTGCATCGGGGCAGGATCATCGGCTGCGTGATCGTCAGCATATCGCAAATGATGCCACCGCCGGTAGCGGTTACCATACCCATGCTGGCGGCGTCCAACAATGGCGCTCCGAATGCAAGCGCCGCATGGCAGCCGACCACAGCGAAGGCCGCCAGTCCCAGGACGGAATGAAGAAGAGCGTGATCAGGGCGGCGGCCAGGCACACTGTGAGTTCGGTGTATCGGGACCTGCGTCCATTTTCGGGCTTTTTTTGGCAGGTTTCTCTGATCCCAACCTTCGATCGCCCGGTCTTGCAGTGTGCCCGGGGCGGAGCGATTGAGACGAGATGAGACGGAAATTCGGAAATCACCGAGGCCTCGGCGAAAAGGTCGCCAAGGACATATGTGAGAAGATCAGCAAACGCTCTGCGGTTTCCTAGGCACGAAGGATCGCCGTATCGGACGCGCCAGAGTTCCGGTTCGTCCGTCGCCGGAATGCCCCCGGAAGTCGCAGGCCGGTTGGGAACTCAACCCCTTTGCCAGTCCGCAATCGATCGCGCCGTGTCCAGCATCGGCTGCTGGTTCAGGCGAATGAACCCCTGGTTCGGCCGGTCGAGATCATGGATCAGCATGATGACGGCTGTCACAAGAAAGGCCATCAACAAGGTTGAGCTTCCCAGCCGGGAGGTTTCCAGCGCGGCAACGTATCCGGAAAAGCCCATCGCGCAACAGGCGACGAAATAGATCGTCAGGTAAACCACTTCAGGGATATGAGCGCGGCTGGCGGCGAGCCGGGTGGTCTGAAGATCGATCGTGGTATTCAGCGCGTCTATGTACAGGCCGGTCGGAACCATCGCCGGATCAAGCGCCGCTGCCTTCATGGCGCGCTGCCACAGGGTTTCCTGGATTTCGTTGGACCGGTTCACAAGCGCCTTGAGATCGACGTGCGTCGGACCAACTTCGGCGATCCTCTGCCGGAGATCAATGTACTCGGCAATGAGTGCGACGCTTTCACCGGCATAGGGCACCGGTATCATGCGCGCCCGCAGCGCGGCGGTTCCTATTGCGTTGGCCTCTTCGAGAAGCGCAAGGCGACGCGCTTCATGCCGGCTCAGAGCCATGGCGAAGGTGAAGCCAACCAGCAAGGCGAGCATTCCCAGGATCGCGGAATGCAGCGTCGTGACGCTCGTTCCGCCCGCGGCTTCGCGAGACCTGGAAAACCAGACACCGATCAAGGCGCTGCCCACGAAGAGCATGATCGTGGCGGCAAGTGTAAACCACAGTGAAAAATCTATGACTTCGGGCATTTGACACTCGCGGTTCGGAGCATGAATACGTCCCTTTGGCCGGACGCGAATTGAACACGTTCGACACCATCATCTGCGAGCAATCTGTTCCTCTCGTCAATCTGGAACAAAACAATAAATTCGATTGCTCGCAGTCCTTTTTCCCCTTGATGCCCATAAAACCCCGCGGTGCCGACGACGCATCACGTTTCAGATGCGCGCCCGCGGCGAATGTCGAATCTTGTGCGCCGCGCTGCAGAGAGGGCTGGCGCAGGTGAACGGCGCGAGTGGGCCAGGAGAGTGGGTTGGGAGCCTTTTGTTCCAAGCTGATGCTGTAATGGTCCAAAGGTCTGGAGTGAGCCCAGTCTTGTCTTTGCTGGTAGCCGCAGTGTTCTTGGCGTGGGCGATTTTTTCGGACCTTCGCCGCGATCAATTAAAAAGACCGCTCCAGTCTTCCTTGAAGGTTGTTGGCAAGGCGAAGGCGGAAAACAAAGCGTCCTTTACGCCACTTCGAGAAACACTCTTCTCAAGGTGTCTTCCGAAACGGCTCCGGGCGCTCCGATTGCGACGAGGCGTGTTTCCGGCTTGCGGCTTCCCCACTTTTTGTCTCGCGCAATGTCGATGCGCTTGCCGACAACCTGCACGACGATCCGGTGTTCGGGGGCCTCCTCGCTGAAGACGAACCCTTTTATGCGGTACACCTCGCCTGGCAGTTCCTTGATTGCTTCTCGCAGGCCCGACAAGGTGACCGGAAGGTCCGAGCGGAACATCGTGGTCGAGAATTGAGCCGCGTGGTCATGGTGATGCGAGTGTTCTGGACACCCGCAACCGGAGTCATGAACGTGGTCAGGCACGTCCGCATCCAGTTGCTCGGCGGAAAACCTGCCGACCGAGAGAAGTATGTCGAGCGGTACGTCAGCGTCGACTGCTTCCACCAACCGGTAGCGGCGGAAGCGAGAGCCCAGCCATTCGTGGACCTTCTGCACCGTTTCCCGGTTTACGAGATCCACCTTGTTTAGGACTACCATGTCCGAGAAGGCGATCTGGCGCAGTTTCAGTTCCATTTGTTCTGGCGCCGCAAAGACTTGTTCAGCGTCGACGAGGCACATGATGCTGTCGAGGCGGATCATGTCGCGGAACCTTTGGTCGGTAAAAGTCATGGCGATGGAAGACGGGTCGGAAACGCCGCTGGCTTCCAGCAGGATGTATTCCGGCCGCTCCGGACGGGCGAGCACCGCCTCGACCGTCTCGATCAGGTCATCCCGGATCGAGCAGCAGACGCAGCCATTGGCGAGGCTCATGACGTCGTCCTCGACGCCCACTACGAGATCGGCATCGACATTGATGGACCCGAAATCATTGACCAGAACTGCGACGCGCAGGCCGTGGTTTCCGGTAAGGATCCGGTTCAGAAGGGTTGTCTTACCGGCTCCGAGGAAGCCGGTAAGGATGGTGACGGGAACGGCAGAGGTTGAGCCGAATTCGATCATGCAGGCACCTGTTCCTTACTTGTCGCGGGGACCGAGCACGTCGGACACCTTGATCGTTAGGTCCTTCGGCCATTCACCGTCGGGAGCGCGGAAGACATCCTCGGGGTAGTATTCCTTCGGATCGATCTCCATGTCGCGGTACTTCTGATCCTGCTGATCGGCGCGGGTCAGGCGTGGATTTGGCAGCGTAATCTCTTCGGGCAGTTCGAGCCGACCGGCATCCACTTCGGCTTGCAACTCGCGGAACGGCGGCACCGTTCCCGATTTACCAGGAATCACCGCCTTGCGATACCAGATTGCCTCCTTGGTGACATTCACGACAGCAACGTCGATGCCCCACTGGAACAGGCCGTCGTAATGCGCGCGGATACCTGCCAGCATCTCCGCATCGATATCCTCGTCCTGCGTGTAGTGGGTGACCATGCCAAGCCTTGGACGCGCATCCGCGAAAAGCTTGCCGACCGCGTAGTGAGAGGTGTGGTGCGTATCGATGGTGTAGTTGAAGAGCTCTTGCGGGATACCGTATTTGTAGGTCATTAGTTGGCCGATATCTTGACCGGACATTTCGGTCACGAACACGTCAGCGCCTTCGCCATATTTCCGCGACAACTCGTCAGGGCGACCATCACCCGTCCAGACAAAGCTGAGGCCGTTCCAATCGAGGCGGTATCCCACAGCGCCGTCCTTGGCGTGGCTTCGCGGCCACGAACGTACCGTGACACCATCCTCGTCATAGACGACGCCCCCCTCTTGACGGAAGTCGAACTCGTTGACCTCAATCTCGTACCCGTCTCCGATGGGAAATACGTCGAAGGCTTCCAGATGCCACCTCAGCATCTGCTTCATACCGTCGACCATTGCTTGGGTGCCAAGTTCCGGGGTGCGCCCCGAAGGCCCATGGATGCGCAGTGGCGTGTACCCGCCCGACCACGCCCGGAACGGATAGATGTAGGGAATGTCGGCATAGTGGTCGACGTGAAGATGCGAGATGAAGATGTCGTTGATCAATTGCCCCGGCACCTGCATTCCCACGATATTGCGCACGCAACCCGAGCCGAAATCGAAAAAGAAGCGCTTGCCGTTGCCAAGCTCGACCATGATGCACGTCCCGGCCTGATCCTCCCGCGGCGGATAGGGGGTTGAGCCGCAGAAGGAGATGCGCATCTCGTCAGGACCAAGCTCCTCGGAGAGCGGGAAATAGTTGGCGTTGGAGCCCGTCATGTATTTGGTCGGTCGGAAGTATTCGGGCAGGCTGATGCCCCCGGCCGGGCGGCCGCCATACGGGTTCTTAAGCTCCGCCCCGAGTGGCCCGCTGCCTTCGTGAGCCTCGGCGCTCCCGGCTGCCAACCCTGCGGCGCCGGTTGCTGCAGCGCCTGTCGCGATGCCTTTCAGCACTGTGCGGCGCGTCGGGTCCTGCGGCGCACCGTCCTCGATGTGGTTCGGCTGTTTCGGGTCGTTCTGAATGTCTTTGGTCATTCGATGCGTCCTTCGTTGACGTGCCGGCCGCATAGGGCCACGAAAAAGGTGCTTAGAAGATGCACAATGGCGCGTCAGAACAGTGATCGAGATTCCGCAAATTTTTGCTTTTTGCTGAACTGCCGCTACTGTTCTGTGATGGCACGCGAAAATCAAATTTTGCTTCAGGCATGTTTCAATGACGTGGACTTGTTCTGCGACACCACGAGACATTGGGACCTCGACTTCAAGCCATTGTCCGGTGTGAACAACGGCCTGGCGGCTGCAGAAGTCGTACAGGTCGGTTTTGGCGAAGTCGAATTCGGCTCCGCGCGAATTCGTGCGTCACTCGATCAGGCAGGAGCCCCCCCGGCTGGCCGGCACACCTTGGTGGTACTCGGCTCAAGCATCCGAAACCTGTGGTGGAGAGGCAGGACGGTAACCTCTGATGACGTTCTGATCTTTCCTGAAGGGGCTGAAATTGCATGTTTTTCTGGACCTGACTTTCTCAATTTCTGCCTGTCGGTGACCGAACAATACGTTGTGGAACTCGCCGAGCGCGCTCAAGTGCAGCTTCCTGCCTTGAAGCGCCGTCCGGAAGTGTTCCGTCCTGCACCGCAGGTGATTCACGCCGCACGAAGCGTTCTTGCCGAAACCCGCATCCGCCCTGCGTCGGTATCGCAGGATGCAGTCCGCGACACGACGGACAGTCTCGTCTTGGCCTGGCTCGCGCAAGGCGGGGTGCACCTGAACGAAAGATCTCCCCGCAAGGGGGAACGTGGCCTTGCCAGGTGCCTCTCGCTGATCGAAGCGTCACCGCATAGACAACTGCCGGTGTTGGAGCTATGCGAACTCGCCGGTGTATCGCGGCGGACGCTTGAGGCGTTGTTCCATGATCGATTTGGCGTCGGACCTGCCGCTTTCATGAAAATGCGACGTCTCGCTTCTGTGCGGAGCGATCTCCGAAAATCTCCCCCGGACGAGACCCTCATTGGCGACGCAATGTCGAAATACGGTTTCATGCATGTTGGTCAGTTCGCCGCTGATTACAGAAAAGCCTTTGGAGAGCGGCCTTCCGAGACACTTAAAGACGGCCGGCGCAGGGTTGCCGAGAGCAGACATTGACCATCGACCTAGTCTGTGAACGGTCAGGGCCGGCAACGTCGACGAATTCACGAATCCGCTCGCAGCGACCGCAGCGCCCCTTGACAGCTGCAAGTCATGAACAACCTCCTGGCCAATCCTGCCGAAGCCCGACGTCCTATGCTGCAGCGCCACCAACCAGCCGGAACACATCCCTTGGGTCACGCAGCCCCTTGAGGCTCAACTTGCCGCCCGTTTCGACCTGATAATCGTCCTCTACAGGCCCCTCGTCCTCGCGGCTCCGGTCAATGACCTCAAGAATACTGCGTGTCGCTTGCTCACGCTCATGCCCGCGAACAAGGTCGGCCAGCAGAAATTCCCGAGTTGCACCTTTCTGCACGGCCAATCCCCCGTCCCGTTACTCACAGTGAAGAACTTAGGCATGCCAATCTACACTCGCCAGACAAATGCACTTCCGGCGTTCCGAGAAAGTTGGCTCCGTTGAATTATGAAGTTCCTGGGTGGCGCACGAATGGCCGGTTTGGCGAAGTTGCACTACAGCGGCGATGGATGTGGTGAATGACAGCTTTGGGCCGTTTTCGCCAGTTCGACGTCTCCTAAACTGGGGCGGCAAGCGGCCATTCGCCGTATTTTGCTTCAACGGTGAAAATGCGTTGTTAGCGCCGAAGTGCTCGCTCCCTGACAATCGACGGCTGTTGTCCTTCACTCACTGTTGCCGACAGCTACAGAGTTTCAAGTTAAGCGAATGGCAGATTTTTTCACGAGCTTTTCGGTTTGCCAATCGTCAGTTCACCATTCCGCACCAAAGCGATCCAATACATTGCTCGTGATGCGTTCCACCTGCCAGTCATGGCGGGCAAGTCCCATGACCCATTCGCATGTGCCTGCAGTGAATACCTCGCCCTTGCCGCGTTTCCAGGATACGATCACACCGTTGCCGCGCGTGGAGCGGTCCAGGGTCTCCGGGGTGATCTCACCGAACAAGGACAACGCCTTGAAGGCCGCGTCGGCGGACCCGATGTAGACCGTCTCGCCCCAGGTGCCGTGGTCGGGCTCCACATTGGTCGCCAGCCCCATCGCCAGGATCTCCAGTGCCGGGTCGGCCCCGTCCGCGCCTGTGGCGAATGGCAACCCGTCCTCCATTCTGCAATCGACTCCGTCCACTTCGTATCCGAAGATGCGCGAAGACGCGCCCAGTTGGTCGCCGTACCCGAGCTGTGTTCCTTCGAATGCCCAATGCTGCGGGCGGTAGACGGTGAAACCGTTGCTGCCCTGACCGGTGCAGCGGCCCAATCCTGCATACATCCCTTTCAGCCCATTGGCCCCAAAGGTCTGAGCTCCCGGCCAGTTCACAGGGGCGACCTCCCATGCAGCGGTGACGAGGTGCTCTTGGTCCGTGCCCACCAGTGGATCCTGCGTCGCGATGTACTTGTAGCAGACCTGGGTGCGCCCCGCGTTCTCGATTCGGGTCTGCCAGAGGAAGTTTCCGGCAAAACGCGCCACCCGTCCGCCGTTTTCAGTGAACCTGTCCACCGCCCTGCGCATGTTGGCACTCCAATACTCGTCATGGCCAACGAACACCGCGCAGGCATGGCGGCTCAACAGGTCCGGATCGGCCTCGAGGTCGTGCTGTGTGGCGAAGTCAAACTCGTACCCTTGCGCTTCGGCCCAGCGGGCGAAATGACGTTCATAGCTGGCCCAGCCGGCAGAGGCGTATTTCTTGGAATAGCCATAGGCATAGGCCCATTCCATGTAAGGGTAACGCACCATGCCGCCCGGAACGTGGGTCACGTCGGGAACGGCCCGTGGAGCGCCTTCGGGCAGCTTGCAGAAACCCCGCGTCCAAGGGCGCTGAGTAGAAACCACGGGCGAGAAGGCGTTGCGTTCGGGGCCGGTGATCCCTTCGTAGTGGTTCGACCCGCCCCAACAATTGTAGGCCAGCCAGGTTCCGGTGGCGCAGACCAGGACATAAGGCGCGGCCGGGCGATCCGCCTCGCGGCGCAGCAAGAACAGATGGTGTTCCTCGACCACGTCACCATCGCGTTCCGCCCGCAGCGTGACCAGATAGCCGCCTTCATTCCAGTCTTTCGGTATGGTGAATTCATAGGTTGCGGCCCAATCGCAGCCGCGAACCGAGCAATCCGGCGGTGTTTCCTGATGCACACCCGGCAGATCGGTCTCCTGCAAAACCGGGTGGTAAGTCGCACCATCACGACCGATTTCCAGGTCCCAGGTGGCGGCGGTGGTCGAGACCTGCAGCGCGACCCGGTCGCCCGGGGAATAGGTGAAACGCTCGGTATAGCCCCAGACCTCCAGCACGTTTCGGTCCCGTGCTGGGCCGATGTAGTAATTGTCCAGGATGTGCCGTGCCTTGGCGCGAGTGCGCGGGGTGGTAGCCGGACCGGCGCTCTCCGAATTCGTCATTTTGTCTGAGTCTCCTGGTTGCACGGCGACGAGCTCGATCCAGCCTATTCCGGCAGGTATTTTTCCGACCAGCTTTCTCCGGCGGCGCCGTTGACGATCATCTCATGGATACGTTCGGTACTGTACCCGAGTTGTTCCAGTACCTTGCGGGTATGTGCGCCGTATTTCGGCATCGGACCTGGGATTCGAACTCGAGCCTTTGCGGGGCGGACCGCATTTGGCGCAACCAGATCGCACCAGCGCCCCATGGGGTGCAGGTCGTGGCGCACCACGCTGAAGGTCCCTTGGTCGAGGTCAATCTCTCCCACGCTTTCCAATTGCAGCGCCGCATCCCGCGTGGCGTGCAGTGAGCCGAGCGGCATCACCGTGCTTGACGTCCCTGAAAAGGCAGTGGCCCAGTGCGCGGTGGGTCGGGTGCCGAAACGACCGCTAAGTGCGGTGGCCAAAGCGTCCTCGGGCAAGTCCGCCAAATCCGCCAGATCGGGCACTTCGCACAGCGCCTCCTGCCGGTTGGTGGGAGCGGCAAAGAACATCCAGCCATCCGCGGCACGGTAGCAGTGGTAGAACGGTCCCCAGCCAAGCGCCTCGCGTCCCGAGGGTTCGTCGAACGGCGCCCTGCCGTCGAAATCGTACATCAGTTGCGCCTGGATCAGGTTGCCGGCCGCCGCCAACGCCGCACGGGCGATGCCTCCCTCGCCGGTACGTTCCAGCCGCAGCAAGGCCGCGCCAAGCGCCACACAAGCGCAATAACCGGTCAGCACGTCGATTGTGCCAAAATGAGCGTGTTCTTCCGGGGTTTCCATTCCACCACCAAAGCGCACCATTACCCCGGTCGCGGCCTGGGCCAGATCGTCGTAGCCAAGATGGTCGGATTTCGGTCCACGCGATGGCCCGCCGAACGCATCCAATTGCACCAGGATCAGGCGTGGATTGATCGTGGCCAGCTGCTCCGGTGACAGACCCAGCGCGTCGCGTTGGGCATCCGTGCCGTTCATGGTGATGACGTCCGATCGGGCGATCAGCTTTCGAAGCGCATCCTGCCCGGTCGGTTTACGCAGGTTCAGCAGCACGCTTTCCTTGCCGCGATGGGCATGCAGACCAAAGACCACGGCATTCCACGGATCGACCGAGGGCGAGACCGGTTGCACCATTGTCACTTCAGCACCGTAGCGGGCAAGGGTCGAACCGATGGTGGGGCCCGCGATCACGTTGGTCAGGTCGAGCACCTTGAGCCCGTCGAGCCAGCCCGCGGAGCCGGCAACCGCCGGCGCGGTCCGGGGCGCCTCGGCCAGTATCTTGGCGAGTTGTTCCCGCGCGCCGTCCTCCACGGGACCAGGGCGCTTCACCAACGCCATGTCGTCTCCTGCCAGCCAAGCGACATTTCCCATCTGCTTCATTCGACCGTGACGCGGGTCATCGACCTCAAGGACCAAGCCGGAGGCCAACGCATGGGGGTCGTGCATCCACTCCCGGCTGGAACGCTGAGCGGTAGCCGGGGCCTTGGCCGCGCCGAACAGCATCTCCCAATCATGCGAGGGTTTCGTGAGAAAGGCCGCCTTCATTGCGTCGGATATTCGGGCACGATCCTTCTCGCCCACAGGGTAGTTTCGCAGCGCCCATGTGTCCGGCCAATCCACCTGATCGAGATATGCGTCGAAATCGGGCAAGCCGTCCGCAAGATCCTTGAGACCCAGCGTTTCCAAGACCCTACGAGGGTGGTTCACAATACTGCACGCCACCACGTAGAAGCCGCGGCCGTCGGCGCAGGTATAGGTGCGATAGAAGGGGTCGAGGAACTCGGACAGTTCTTCGTAGCGCAAATCCATTGGCAAACCTTCAGCGGAACGGCGATCCAGTTCGACCTCGCGCGGAGATTTGAAGCGTTGGGGGTAGTCTTCGATTTGTTCACAATTGTAGACCAGTCCCTCCAATAGCGCCGAGGCCAACGGGACCTCGATATGATCGCCGCCATTTCTTGGACGGGCATACAGAGCGAACTGGACAGCCATCGCTCCAAACGCCGCACCGTAGGCCGAGGCCAGGGTAAGGGGCGTGAACGAGGGATTGATGCCCATCAGCCGCCGGTTCAACCCCATGTCGGTGAACTGGCCGGTGCGGGCGGCGATAACCGCCTCCCACGCAGGCAGATCGGCCAGCGCCGGATCAGTCGAGGCAAAGCCCGGAAGCGACAGCGAGATGATCTGCGGGTTGATGCGGCGCAATTCTTCAGGCCCGAGACCAAGACGGGACATGACACCGGGACGGAAGTTCTCGATCACCACGTCGGCGCGGGCAACAAGATCCCGTGCGATGGCCAATCCGTCGTCGGATTTCAGATCCAGTGTCAGCGCGGATTTGCCGCGCGACAGCATATCGGTGGCGGGTTCCTTCAGCCGAGGGCCGCTTGGGGGATCAATTCGGATCACATCTGCACCCAGATCCGCCAGCATCATGCCCACAAGCGGACCGGCGAGGTATTGGCCGAAATCGAGAACACGGATGTGCTCAAGTGGGCGGGTCGTCATCGAGTGAATCTCCTGTCGCCATACGCAAACCGGTTGCGCTGACTTGCGACGTTAGAGTTGCCTTTACCTCCACCGCGCGCCAATTTGGACAAAATGCACGCCGAAATTGCCAAATGCCATCTCTAAGTGTCTCCATCCTGCTTTCCGAAGCTTTTTCGAACATCGTGCTCGCCTGCCTGCTGGAACCGCTGCGGGTGGTCCGTGACAGCTTGGACGCGGATATCACCTGGTCGATCCTCACCCACGACGACGCGGCAGTGGCGAGTTCCAGCGGAATTCGGGTCGAACCGGATACGTTGCAGCGCTATGCGCAGAAGAGCGACCTGGTGCTGGTGATCGGCGGCGATCAATTCCGCGAAGAGGTCGCAAAGGGTTCAATACGAAACAGCTTGCGGATCGCACGGCGGTCTGGAGTGGTGATCGGGGCCGACACCGGGGCTTGGCTATTGGCATCCTGCGGCTTGCTGGACGGGCGGCGGGCCACCATTCATTGGCAATTGCATTCCGAGTTCGCCGAGACCTTTTTGAATACGCACACCACCAACGAGCGTTTTGTACGCGACGGGCGCTTCTGGACCTGCGGCAGTGCCGCGACAGCGCTGGACTTGATCCTGTTGTTCATTGACGAAAACTTCGGCCCCGCAGTTGCGCTTGATGTATCGACAATGTTCCTGCATGACACGCCACCGCAGGCGGACCCCGCAAGAAATTTTCCAACGCTTGGCGGTCGCGGGTCCGGGCAGTTGCGGAAAGTGCTGACCTTGATGGCGGACGCGATTGAAACCCCGCTGCCCTTGTCGGAACTCGCGCGCCGGTCCAATCTGTCAGAGCGAAACCTGTCGCGCTTGTTCGTGAAGGAACTTGGTGTCCCTCCTGGGCGTTACTACCAAACATTGCGTCTGGCCCGTGCCCGTGAACTGGCAACACATTCCGGAGTTGGAATCGAGGAAATCGCCCTGCGCTGTGGTTTTTCAACCGCATCCGGGCTGCGCAAGGCATACAGAAAGCAATACGGGACGGTTCTGCGACCTCGCAGATTGGCACAGCGAGCAATCACTGCAATTCGTACCGAAGACCTTTCGGGGCTGGGTATCAAGTCTTGAACCAGTGAACGACCGTCGTTCGCCGTGTTTTCCAGATGCCGCGACAGCAATCCCGGAAGTATGAATTTGCTGCGAAAGACTGGACAGTACGTCGCGCCGACCTCCATCTGGTCGCTGATCGTGAACATGCGGCGCATGGCCGGTTTGGTGAAGCCGCATTGCGGCAACAGTTGACATGTTCAACGGCAGGTCAGGGCCGTACTCGACAAGACATCGTAAGACCTTCGCACCTCGCCGCGAACCAGTTTTTTTGGGCAAACATTGAAGGACCAGTCTGCCGCGGCGCAAAGTGTCTGCAACCCCCGAAAAGTACTACGATAACTCCGCTTGGATTCCATATGAGGCGAATCTACATTGTTCGCACATTGCCGACCGGTGTCTATGCAAGTGCGGAATCATGGCCGTTGTTGGCCTCATCCGCGAACAAGTCGGCTGACATCAGCTCTTCCATGCACAAGCTGACAAACTGGGCGCGGCCGTGTGTGCCTGACTTGGTATAGATGCTGGTGGCTTGCGCGCGCACGGTGCCGGGCGCGGTGTTCCTGACATTTGCGATGGCCTCGTTTTCGATGCCCTTGAGGATCATGATTGCGACGTCTCGCTCCGCGGGAGTCAGGTTCCAGTCTTCAAAGAAACCCTCCATCACCTCGGCCATTTGCCCGCCGCCGCCGAGGTCGACGATAACGTCACCGATGACGAACAGCGCGCACAGAGCTTGCAGAATGATGATGCCGGCAAGCACCGTCGCGCGTCGTTCCTTTGCTTTGGCCGTCTGCTCTCGACGATTCACTCCACCTTGGTTCCCAGAGGAATACGCTTGCGTCCATTTACCATTGCACGCACCAGATTGATACCTGAACGCCAAGCATCAAATCCCACGCCCGCAACATGCAACCCGACTGACAGGAGCAGCCAGTAGAACGCCAATTCGTGGGCTTCCGCCACCCAGCCAATGCCAAGG
This sequence comes from Ruegeria sediminis, assembly GCF_005938215.1. GTDB lineage: Bacteria > Pseudomonadota > Alphaproteobacteria > Rhodobacterales > Rhodobacteraceae > Ruegeria > Ruegeria sediminis. The sequence goes on along the minus strand of NZ_VCPD01000002.1, from coordinate 200,762 downwards.
AACCGGAGCGTCGTCATCATGTAACCGGTTACGCCAAGAGCGATCACGGTGAGCCAGAGGTTGTAGACCATGAGCGCACCCAACGGGTTGTGCGACAGTTGGACGGTGTGGTCACCGCGCAAAACCCTCCGCACATGGCTGACTGCCCGCATAGGGCTGGGCGGGAAGGCCGAGAACCGTGCGTTCCTCGATCCGATGCCCCCCCAAAGAAGGCGAATGGCAACAAGCCCCAGCGCGGCATAACCAACCCATTCGTGCAGTTTGCTTTCGTCGTCGGTGATTGCGCCGTTCACAAGGATCGTGAGGGCAAGGGACCAGTGGATCAGCCGGACAAGCGGGTCCCACACGAGGGTGTCGCGGGCGCCGTCGCGCCCGCTGGTCTGATTTTCTGCTACCGACATCGTCCGCTCACTTCATCTCGAGCTTCGTGACCTTGCCGGTCTTGGGGTCCACATAGACTTCGCCCCTGGTCTTGTCCTTGACGAAATAGACCTCGATCTTGCCGTCTTCCATTTCGGCGTTGCGAACCTCGTAGCCCATATTTGTCAGGCTGGTGGTCACTTCTTCCATCGTGGTGCCGAGCATCGTGTCCATGCCCAGGTCTTCCGCAAATGCGGGATTGGCCAGGGCGACAAGCGTTGTCAGAGCAAGAGTGCGCATCGCATTTTCCTCGTTTCAGATTTCTCAATGGCGGCAACGGCAGTTGTCGCGGTGCACCGACCTGAGCGTTCTGACCCTGTTTCACCATTGGCGAATGGCTTATTCAGCCTCGATTAAGCGCTTGCTTAAAACAAGAGAGCGCCAATGAGAGAATTATGGGGTGACGGCGACCGAACCGATCGGACAGGCTACAGGATCGAAATTGCGTTCACAGGTGTCGATTTCACTATTGGCGATGCTGCCCGCCGGTGGATTCTAAGAAAAAACTGCGACGCTCCAAATCTCGTCGCCGGAGCCATCAGAAACACATTCACCATCGACCCTGACCATTCCAGTGATCACGAAAACACGCGTCACGACGAACGAATGGCCGATCTGACGGCCAGGCTGCGGTAGATGCCGACGCCGTGGAAGTCCGCTCTGGGGTCCAACGCATCACAATAAGCGGCGAAAAATACCCACCGACAACGGGCCTTTCGATTAAGCTTTTGGGGGTGGTGATCCGTTCTTCCGTGAAAAGGACAGTCAGCCCAACTGGGCGGCCACGTTCCCTATCACTTGACCGTGAAGTCCTGATCGCGGTCTTTCGTCCAACCCTGCAACTCCGCAAACTGCGGGCAGTCGCAAAGGGAGGATGTCATGACCCGATTGACCACGCTATTTGCCCTGACAATTCTGGCCTCACAATCGCTTCCGGCGGATGCACAAGAGCCGCCGATGGGGTTCTTCGTAACCTCGGTCGGGCTGGGCGACGGCGGAAATCTTGGAGGGCTCGAGGGCGCGGACGCCCATTGCCAGAGCCTCGCCGAAGCCGCCGGCGCAGGCGATCGCGAATGGCGCGCCTACCTGTCTACGCAGGAAGAGGGCAAGCGCGGCATCTCGGCGCGGGAAAGGATCGGCACGGGCCCGTGGTACAACGCCATTGGCGAACTCATCGCCGTCGACCTCGATCAGCTTCACATCAACCCCAACATCTTCCTGCGCACCGCGCTGGACGAAAACGGCAACCGGATCATGGGGCGCTATGACGAGCGCAACGAGCACGACATCCTGACAGGGACACAGGAGGACGGCACCGCCTATTTCCCCTGGCAGGAAGGCGACAAGACCTGCTCGAACTGGACCTCGAACGGCGAGGGTGCGGCGACTGTGGGCCACCATGACCGGCATGGCGGCGGAAACACCTCATGGAATGCGGCACACCAATCGCGCGGATGCAGTGCGGACAACCTGCGCTCGACCGGTGGAAACGGCTATTTCTACTGCTTCGCGGCGGATTAGAACGGCCCGCTTGCGCCCCCGCGCTCACGAAACCTTGAGCGCGGTTTGCCCCGCTCAGGGCCGCGCCGCACTCGGAAAATTTCGAATCGTGCTACATTCAGGCTCTGTCGCTGCTGGGCTGGCCGGATCGGCCCAGCGACAGCAAGTTCCGTAGGAGAACTCCACATGCCTACCGTTCTATTGACCCGCCGCTCGCTCATCGTCAACGGATGCGCCGCCATGGCCGCCGTCGTGTCTGTGCCCATTGTCCCCGCCCAGGCTCAGGGCCTGGCACCGACGCCCACGATGCGCGGTGGGGCCAACAACTATCTTCCCGGCGCACCCATCGTGAACCGGATCGGCGTTGGCGGCTTCTGGATGACCGGCACGGTGCGCCGCGCCGGCGATGGCGCCCCGCTGGCCGGGCAGCGCATCCAGATCTGGGCCCACACCACCGAAGGGCATGAACGCGATCCGCACAGCCACGGCGCCACGCTCACCGACGCGAATGGCGAATTCCGTCTCGAAATGCCTCAGATCGTGCCTGCCTTCGGCCAGCCGCACGGCCACCTCGCCTATGACAGTGGTGAGTTCGAACCCGTTTTTCTGCGTCCCGTCATGCCAAGCGCCAAGGACACCAGCCTCAGCGCGCATTTCGTGCTTCAGCCCGTCTGAACCGGGTGGGCCGCCGCGGGATGACGCTGCTCCGCGCAGCCCTGATCTGGTCCGCCCTGGCGATTGCCGTCGTCGTGCCGCTCGCCGCCGCACTGAACAGCCCGCTGCTCGCCTGGCGCCAACCCGTCTATATCGCCGCCGGGTTGGCGGGGGTCGTCGCAATGGCGCTGCTGCTGGTGCAGCCACTGCTTGCGGGCAACTACCTGCCGGGCCTGTCGCTTGCGCGCAGCCGGCGTGTGCATCGCTGGACCGGCGGGTTTCTTGTCGCCGCGATCGTCGCCCATGTCGCCGGCCTTTGGGTCACCAGCCCACCGGACGTTGTCGACGCCCTTCTGTTCGCATCGCCGACACCGTTTTCGGCATGGGGTGTGATCTCGATGTGGGCGGTTTTTGCCGCCGCGCTGATGGCCGCTTTGCGCAAACGGATGCGGCTGCGTCCTCGCACATGGCGTCTCGGCCACACGACCCTTGTGACAATCGCCGCCGTCAGCAGCATCGTCCACGCCATGTTGATCGAAGGCACGATGGAAGTGGTGTCCAAACTTGGCCTCTGCGCGCTGGTCCTGGCGACCTTGGTGAAGGCGGTGATCGACCGGCGGGTGTGGAAGACCCGAAGATGAACCGAAACTCGGAGGCGACGCCAGATAACGCAAGTACGGTTGTCTGCGCGAGCGCGCAATGATCAGGGGCACGGGGGTCATTGCCGACACCCCAAAGGGACATAGCCGGCATCGGTGGAAGGCCCAAAAGGGGTCATAGTATGACACCTTTGACCCAAAGCATCGCCAATAACGGAAATCGTACCACGCCCTGAAATACGATAGATATCATTGCTTTTCAGAGCGATAATGGCGGAGAGACAGGGATTCGAACCCTGGGTGGACTTGCGCCCACAACGGTTTTCGAGACCGCCCCGTTCGACCACTCCGGCACCTCTCCGCGGGGGTCTGTGAGGGGGGGATTTAGTGGTGAACGCCGGGCGGTGCAAGCAGAAATTTCCGGAAATTCGCCATTCCCGGATTTTCCGTTGCCTGCCGCCGGAAATCACCTAGGCTGGATGTCATGATGCACGTTTCTCTCCGCTTCCTTGTTCTGATCCTTGCTCCGGTGTTGGCCCTGGCGGTCGCGACGGCACCGATTTCGGCTGCCGAACGGAGCCGGATCGAAGCCTTTCTGAAAACCACCGGGTTCGATGTCGCGCTCGACAGCATCGCGCTTGCGTCATCCTCGGCGCCCGGGATGCTGGGGATCGATCCCGGCGATTTCGGATCCGACTGGACGCGCCTGACCGACGAAGTCTTCGACACCGAAGAGATGCATGAGCTGGCCGTGTCCATCCTCGAACAGACACTGAGCGACGAGGCGCTTGAACACGCGGTGGACTTCTATGCCTCGGACCTGGGGCAGAGGCTGGTGGAGGCGGAAAACGCTTCACACATGGTCGAGGACGACGACGCCAAGCAGTTGGAGGGGCAGGAAATCGTTGCGGGCCTGGTCAGGGACGGGTCACCGCGGGTGGAAAGCCTTAAGCGGATGAACCGCGCGATCGACGCCAGCGGCATCGCTCTGAAGGCCCTTCAGGAGATCCAGATCCGCTTCCTGCTGGCCGCAAGCGGGGCAGGGGTGATCGACCTTGAGATGAGCGCGGACGAATTGCGCGAAATGATGCGGCACAACGAAGGCTCGATGCGAAACGCGCTGCAGATGTCCGCGCTGGCCGGGGCCGCCTACACCTACAAGGACTTCTCGGACGCGGACGTCACGGCTTATGCCGAGGCGTTGGAGCAGCCATTGATGCAGGAGGTCTATGAACTGTTGAACGCGGTCCAGTACGAGATCATGGCCGGGCGTTTTGAGGTTCTGGCGGCGCGGATGGCCGAACTGCATCCGGCCCAGGATATCTGATGCGGCTCGGCGCCTTTCTTGTCGGGGTCTCGCTTGTCTGGTCGGCGCCCCTGGCCGCGGACGAGGCAGTGGACCGGCTTGCAAGCGCCATGCGCATTGACGAGGTGGTGGGCATACTTCGTGAAGAGGGGTTGAGCTATGCGCGCGATCTCGACCAGGACATGCTGGGCGGAAGTGGCGGTTCGTTTTTCGAAAGCCAGGTCGAAATCATCTACGCAACCGAGGCGATGAAGGCCGATCTCCGAAACGCGCTGGACGTGGGGCTGACGCCGGGCCAGATCGAACAGGCGGCGCTGTTCTTTGAAAGCGATCTGGGGCAGATGATCATCGCGCTGGAGAACTCGGCTCGCCGGGCCTTTTCCGACGATGCGGTCGAAGAGATGGCCAAGGCCAACTACGCGGCGGTGGATCGCAATTCGGCCCTGTTTCTGCTGGTCGACGAGTATGTGCAGATCAACGACCTGGTGGAGCAGAACCTGAACGGCACGTTGAGCGCAGATTTCAACTTTCTTCGGGGCGTCGCTGATGGGCAGGATGTTTTCAGCGACGACGCGGCCTTGCTGTCGACGCTTCTGACGCGCAAGGACGAGACACGGAAGGAAACCGAGGACTGGCTGTATGGTTTTCTTCTGATGGCCTACCAGCCGCTGAGCGAGGCGCAGTTGCGGGAAAACATCGCCTTTTCCAGAACCGAAGCGGGAAAGGCCCTGAACACGGCCTTGTTCGAGGGGTTCGACCGGATGTATGACCGCATCTCCTTCGAACTCGGGTTTGCGGTCGGCGGCGCCATGACGGCATCGGACCTGTGATCGCCGATATCTGTTGACATTCCGACGGAATGCTTGGATAAGCGCGCATCCCGGCCGGATATTCCGCGCCGGGTATCGTTATTGTTCGGCCCGCAAGGTTTTCCTGAAGGGTCTCAAATCCGCCCTGAAAGGGCGCGCTGTTCGAGGTGGCATCAAGCCGGCAACGCCCGCAGGACGGGGACCACAGAACGCGGCAATGAAAAGGAATGACGCATGTTTGCGGTCCTCAAGACTGGCGGCAAGCAGTACAAGGTTCAGGCGGGCGATATGCTCCGCGTCGAGAAACTGGCTGCCGACGCAGGTGAAAAAGTTCAATTCAACGACGTTCTGATGCTGGGCGGTGACGCTCCGGTCGTCGGCGCGCCGTTCGTCGCTGGCGCTGCCGTTCAGGCCGAAGTGATCGAACAGGTCAAGGGTGACAAGGTCATCCACTTCGTCAAGCGCCGTCGCAAGCACAGCTCGAAGCGCACCAAGGGCCACCGTCAGAAACTGACCCTGGTCAAGATCACCGACATCCTCACCTCGGGTGCGGACAAGTCGGGCGTCAAGGTCGCAACCGGTTCGGCACCGGCCGGCGTAGCTGCTCCGGCGGCCAAGCCCGCCAAGAAGGCCGAAGCGAAGGCCGCAACACCGGCCGCCGCCGCCGACGATCTGACCCAGATCACCGGTGTCGGTCCCGCCGCAGTCAAGAAACTGGCCGATGCAGGCATCGTGAGCTTCGCCGCTCTGGCTGCCTTGTCGGACGAGCAGATTGCTGCTATCGAGACGATCAAAGTGAAACCCGAATGGGTTGAGCAGGCCAAAGAGCTGGCCAAAGGCTAAGGAGAGAGAGAATGGCACATAAGAAAGCTGGCGGTTCCTCCCGTAACGGCCGCGACTCCGCGGGTCGTCGCCTTGGCGTGAAACTGTACGGCGGCCAGGCCGCTGTTGCAGGCAACATCATCGTGCGTCAGCGCGGCACCAAGTTCTGGCCGGGCGAAGGCGTTGGCATTGGCAAGGATCATACCATCTTTGCTACCGTCGACGGCGCCGTGACCTTCCACAAGGGCCTCAAGGGCCGCACCTTCATTTCGGTTCTGCCAGCGGCGGAGGCCGCAGAGTAAGCCGAGACCCGAAAAGGTTTGGAAAAATTCCAAGGGGACCGGCAGAAAATGCCGGTCCCCTTTCGCTTTTCACCAAGTTTTGAAACGCCGTTGGAATGACCGTTGCCACGACCAGTTTCCTGATCTTTGCCGCTTCGCAGGTCGGCACGCCGGGACCGGCCAACATGGTCCTGTTGGGAACGGGTGCGCGCTATGGGTTCCGGGCGGCTTTGCCCTTTGTGGCGGGCGTGGTGTTGGGCAAGCAGTTGATCATCTGGCCGGTGGGCTTTGGATTGATGCAACTGGCGGAACTGGTGCCTGGGTTTTTCGAAGTTCTCAAATATGTTTCGGCGGCCTACATCTGCTGGCTGGCCTGGAAAATCGCCAACTTGCGTCTTTCGGCGGAAGGGTTCGAAGGCGATGCGCCGGGGTTCTGGGCCGGTTTGGTGGTTCACCCCCTGAATCCGAAGGCCTGGGCGATGATCGTGGCGGGTTTTACCGGGTTTGTGGCTACTGGAACGCCACCATTTGATGCTACACTGACGATCGCTCTCTGTTTGTTGTTCTGTCAATTGCTGCTGCACCCGGTCTGGACATTTGCCGGAGATAGAATTGCCCACGCGGTTGCGGGAAAGGTTGTCGAAAAATATCTGATGTGGACGTTGGCATGTCTTACGGTCGCGTCCGTGTTGTTTGTGTTGTTCGGAGGAGGAGCGCACATATGAAGTTGGAAACAATAACAAATCAGCCGGTCATCGAAACCGAGCGGTTCGACCTGCGGCCGGTGCGCCGGTCGGATATGGGGTTGATCGAGCACTACGCCAGCGACGAGCGTGTTGCCAGGATGACCACGGCGATTCCGCACCCGTTGCCGCCCGGTTCGACCGAGGCATTCGTGATCCGGTCCATGGCCGAGGACCGGGACGAGGATGTTTGGGTCATGGATGCCACCAGGGATGGCGGGCCGGAACTGATCGGGGTGATTTCGCTGAAAAGGCTGGACCGCAACCAGTCCGAAGTCGGGTATTGGGTCGCGCCGATCTATTGGAACACCGGCATCGCCTCGATGGCGGTCGAAGCCCTGGTTCAGGCCAATCCGCAGGACAACACCACCATGTTCGCCAGCGTGTTTCAGGACAACCCGGCCTCGGCCCGGGTATTGACCCATTGCGGATTTCAGTATCTCGGCGATGCCGAAACCTATTCCGTTGCTCGCGACGCTAATGTAGCAACCTGGACATACAGCCGAAAACTCTGACTTGTGGCCGAAGTGGCCTTTGCATAAGGGGACCCCATGAAATTTCTCGATCTTGCAAAGGTCCACATCCGGTCCGGGGCCGGGGGCGGCGGTTGCGTCAGCTTTCGGCGCGAAAAGTTCATTGAATTCGGCGGACCCGACGGGGGCGACGGGGGCAAAGGCGGCTCGGTCTGGGCCGAGGCGGTTGACGGGCTGAACACCCTGATCGATTTCCGCTATCAGCAGCATTTCTTTGCCAAGAACGGGCAACCGGGCCAAGGCCGTCAGCGCACCGGCAAGGATGGCGACGACATCGTGCTTCGGGTTCCGGTGGGGACCGAAATTCTCGACGAGGACGAAGAAACCGTCATAGCGGATCTGACCCAGGTGGGCGAACGGGTGCTGCTGGCGCGAGGCGGCAACGGCGGCTTCGGCAACCTGCACTTCAAATCCGCCACCAACCAGGCTCCGCGCCGGGCGAATCCCGGGCAGGCCAGCGTCGAGCGCACCATCTGGCTGCGCCTCAAGCTGATCGCGGATGTGGGGCTGCTGGGCATGCCCAATGCCGGCAAGTCCACCTTTCTGGCGGCGACATCAAATGCCCGGCCGAAGATCGCGGACTACCCCTTTACCACCCTGCATCCGAACCTTGGCGTCGTCGGGGTGGACAATGTGGAATTCGTCGTGGCCGACATCCCCGGCCTGATCGAAGGCGCCCATGAAGGTCGCGGTATCGGCGACCGTTTCCTGGGCCATGTCGAGCGTTGCGCCGTTCTTCTGCACCTTGTCGATGGGACGTCGGAAACGGTGGCCGAGGATTACCGGACCATCATCCACGAACTCGAAGCCTATGGCGGCGATCTGGCCGGCAAACCGCGGATCACGGTTCTGAACAAGATCGACGCGCTGGATGACGAGGAAATGGAACTTGCCAAGAGCGAGTTGGAGGATGCAGTCGGCGGGCCCGTGATGACCATGTCCGGCGCCTCGCATCAGGGAGTGACCGAGGTCCTGCGCGCCCTGCGCGCCAAGATCGACCAGGATCGCCTGCGCCACAAGCCGGTCGAGGAGGCCCAGCCTTGGCAACCCTGACTTCGGCGCGCAGGCTGGTCGTCAAGATCGGATCGGCGCTTTTGGTGGATCGGCAGACAGGGTTATTGCGATCGGAGTGGCTGCTGTCGCTGGCGCAGGACGTCGCCTGGCTGAAAAAACAGGGCACTTCCGTCATTTTGGTCTCTTCAGGCTCGATCGCGTTGGGGCGTGGGGTGCTGAACCTGCCGTCAACCGCGCTGCCGTTGGAACAGTCGCAGGCGGCCGCAGCGGTCGGCCAGATCCGCCTTGCCCGCGCCTATGAGGAAGTTCTGGCGCCGCACCAGATCACCACCGCGCAGGTTCTGGTCACGCTGGAAGACAGCGAAGACCGCCGGCGTTACCTGAATTCCCGCGCGACGCTGGAAACTCTGCTGAGCCTGGACGTCGTTCCGATTGTCAATGAAAACGACACAGTCGCGACGGATGAAATCCGGTATGGCGACAATGATCGGCTTGCGGCGCAGATCGCTGTGACCGTCGGCGCCGATCAGTTGATCCTGCTTTCGGATGTGGACGGGTTCTATTCAGCCAACCCGAATCACGATGCCGATGCGCGTCGTTTCGACTTCGTCGAACAGATCACCCCCGAGATCGAGGCCATGGCCGGCGACGCCGGGTCGGGTCTGTCAAAGGGGGGCATGAAGACCAAGCTGATGGCGGCCAAGATGGCGACCGCGGCCGGATGCGACATGGCGATCACCGAAGGATCGCCTCTCAATCCTCTGAAAACGCTGGAGAATGGCGCGAACTGCACTTGGTTCACGGCCAAGCTTGACCCGCAGGCGGCCCGCAAACGCTGGATCGCGGCGATGAAGCCGCGCGGCGCGATCGTCGTAGACGACGGAGCGGCAAGGGCGCTTGCGAACGGCAAGAGCCTTCTGCCGGCAGGGATCGTCGAGGTGACCGGCGATTTCGGGCGCGGCGATCCGGTTGCGATCCTCGACCGCAAGTCGCACAGGCTGGGGCAGGGGCTGAGTCGGTACACCGCGCAGGAGGCGGAGGTGATCAAGGGGCGCAAATCCTCGGAAATAGAACCGACATTGGGTTATCCCGGCCGCGCAGCTCTGATACACCGTGACGATATGGCCCTCTGACACATCTTTTTGCTAGAAGTTCGGAAATTCGAATGACCGGAAAGGCGTCCACGATGAAGGATCTCGACAACATTCCAGCCCTGATGGCCGAACTGGGCGCCCGCGCCAAAGAGGCTTCGAGAGAATTGGCCTTTGCCAGCGCCGAACGCAAACACGCGGCGTTGATCGCGGCGGCGGATGCGGTCTGGGCCAATCGTGCAAAGATCGTCGCGGCCAATGCCAAGGATTTGGATTTTGGTCGCGACAAGGGGCTGAGCCCGGCCATGATGGACCGGCTGATGCTGGACGAGAACCGGATTCTCAGCATGGTTGATGGCCTGCGCACGGTGGCCGAGCAGGCCGATCCGGTTGGCGAAGTTCTTGCCGAATGGGACATGCCTTCGGGCCTGAACATCCGGCGGGTGCGCACGCCGCTGGGGGTGATCGGCGTGATCTACGAAAGCCGCCCGAACGTGACTGCCGATGCGGGTGCATTGTGCCTGAAATCCGGCAACGCCGTGATCCTTCGAGGCGGCTCGGAGAGCTTTCATTCCTCTGGCGCGATTCATGCCTGCCTGGTCGAAGGGTTGAAGGCCGCAAACCTGCCGGAACACGCGATCCAACTGGTGCCGACCCGTGACCGGGCCGCGGTGCAGGAGTTGCTGACCATGACCGACTACGTGGACGTGATCGTGCCGCGCGGCGGCAAGGGTCTTGTCGGACTGGTGCAGCGCGAAGCGCGGGTGCCGGTTTTCGCGCATCTCGAAGGGATCGTGCACATCTATGTCGACAAGGCCGCCGATCCGGCCAAGACGATCGAGGTTGTTCTAAACGCCAAGACGCGGCGGACCGGCATATGCGGTGCCGCCGAGTGCCTGCTTGTCCACCAGGACGTGGTGGGCACGCTGGGCAGCGAGATGGTGGCCGCGCTGCTGGCCGCAGGCGTCGAGGTTCACGCCGAGGGTGGTCTGGCCATCGACGGCACGGTTCCCGCCACATCTCAGGACTGGGGCAGGGAATATCTCGACAGCATCATCGCCGCGCGCCCGGTCGCCGGCATCGACGAGGCGATCGAGCATATCCGCACTTATGGCTCCAGCCATACCGACTGCATCATGACCGAGGACCCAGCCGCAGCGGCGCGCTTTTTCGAGCGGCTGGACAGCGCCATCCTTATGCTCAACGCCTCGACCCAATTCGCGGATGGGGGAGAGTTCGGCATGGGAGCGGAGATCGGCATCGCGACCGGCAAGATGCATGCGCGCGGTCCGGTGGGCGCGGCGCAGCTTACCAGTTTCAAGTACCTGGTGCGGGGCGACGGTACGACCCGCGCCTGATCCGGCCGGCCTGCCGCCAGGTCAGAACCGGATCACCACGCGCGTCGACGAGGTTTCGGCGCGGACGCGCCGCCCCGCCTCGGCGGCGATTGCAGGCAGCAGGGCGAACTGGACGAGCGCCGGCGTGATACGCGCACGGGTGGTCCGGGCGTTCAGGCCATGCCAGAGATCTGATTCTATGTTCATCTTGTCGGCCATTCCGGCCACGGTCCATTGCCCGCCATCGCAAGCGACTTCGACAGTGCCGCCCAGGGGCATCGCCGTTTCGCAGCATAACAGCGCAAGGAACGCAAGTTTGACCTCGGTACGCGGCTTCGGCTCCTGCGGCGCCCAATGCGCCTTGATCCGGCTGGCGCGGCCGAGGTCGTCGAGGATCTTGGCGATTTCCGTGCGTCCCAATCTGGCCTCGCCGGATGACCCAAAGGCGATTCGAAAGAACCGGATACGCGCACCCGCATTTCCGACGCTGCCCGAGATCAGTTCCATCTCGGGGCCTTGCACCGCCCCGACCATGTCCAGCAACTCCAGCCCGTTGGTGATGGCGCCGATGGGGCTGATCAGATCGTGGCAAATCCGCGAGCCGATCAAGGCGGCAAGGTTGACGCTGCTATCGCCCATGGATACCTCCTGTTGCATCCGCCAGTTGCCCTGATACGAGCCGGAAATGACAGATCTGAATGCCATACTTGCACCGGGCATGTACGTCCGCCACCCGGATTTCCCCGATTGGGGGGTCGGACAGGTACAGTCCAATATCGGCGGCAAGATCACCGTCAACTTCCGCGAGCAGGGGAAGGTGGTGATCGACGGGACGCGCATAGCCCTGATGCCCGTCTTTGATCCGTGAAACTGGTTTACGAAAGGTTAACGCCGCCGCGGTACACGTGGCGCAGGTTGTCATTTTCCCGAAATGTGCTGTATCAGACGCAGCGTCCTGAACTTCTCCTGACTACTGGATCGTGAATGCCGGATCGCGGGCCCTCCTTCACCGTCAAGATTGCCCAGACCGAGGATGAACTGCGGGCGGCCCAGCGGTTGCGCTATGACGTGTTCGTGCGCGAACTGGGCGGCGGCGGCGAAATGGTGGATCACGAGGCTGGGCTTGAACAGGACCGTTTCGACCCGTTCTTCGACCACATGCTGGCCATCGACAACGATACCGCCGAGGTCATCGGCGTCTATCGTTTGCTGCCTGGGGACCGCGCCGAAGAAGTCGGCCAGTTCTATTCGGAAGATGAATATGATCTGAGCGTTCTCAAGGCCAGCGGTCGCAAACTTCTTGAACTGGGCCGGTCCTGCGTTCATCCCGCCTATCGGGGCGGCACGGCCATGTACCACCTCTGGCACGGGTTGGCGGGATATGTGGCCGAGCACGAGATCGACGTGCTGTTCGGCGTCGCCAGCTTTCACGGAACGGATGTTCAGGCGTTGGCGCAACCCTTGTCGATGTTGCACCACAACCACCTTGCGCCAGCGGAACTGAGGGTCCGGGCACAACCGGCTTCCTACGTGGACATGAATCTTGTTCCGGCAACCGAGCTTGACCGGCGCAAGGCGATGCTTGCGGTTCCGGCCCTCATCAAGGCCTATCTGCGACTAGGGGGGTTCGTCGGAGACGGGGCCTTCATCGATCACGGCTTCAACACCACCGACGTGTGTCTGATCCTCGACACCGCCCGAATGAACGAGCGCCAGAGGCGCATCTACGCCGGAGCGTCACCCGACCGATGAACCCGTCATGGCATAGCGAGGACGCGCCGGACCCGGTGGAAATCGGCGCATTGGGCTGGCTTCTGGTGATCCTGCGCGGCGTGCCGCTTGCCGCGATGCTTTTTGTCGGTCTGCTGGTTCTGGTTGCGATCCGCCTGATCGAAAAGCCGATCTGCGGGATGCACCGGCCGGTCACGGCCTTTCTGCCGCAGTTCGTGGGCCGGAATGCGTTCCGCATTCTTGGCATCAAGCTTCGGACCACCGGCGACCTGATGCGCGAACGCGGCGCAGTCGTGGCGAACCATACGTCATGGCTGGACATCTTCGCGCTCAATGCGCGCAAGCGCGTCTATTTCGTGTCCAAGGATGAGGTCGCGCAATGGCCGGCCATCGGCTGGCTGGCCCGCGCGGCCGGAACGGTGTTCATCGAGCGCAATCCGAGAAAAGCGCGAGAGCAGACAAAGTTGTTCGAAGAACGGCTCAGGGCAGGGCACAAGCTGCTGTTCTTCCCGGAAGGAACCTCGACCGACGGGCTGCGCGTGCTGCCGTTCAAAACCACACTGTTCGCAGCGTTTTTCGCCCCGAAACTCAGGTCCTTCATGTATGTGCAGCCGGTCACTGTCGTGTTTCACGCCCCCAAGGGACAGCCCGACCGCTTCTATGGCTGGTGGGGAGACATGGACTTTGGTCCGCATCTGCTCAAGACGCTGGCGGCATGGCCGCAGGGTTCGGTCGAACTGATCTATCATCCGGCCGTGCCGGTGGCGGGCTTTGCCGACCGCAAGGAACTTGCCAGGTTTTGCGAGGATCAGGTTCGGAACGGTCATTATCGCGCCGTGGAAGCCGATCAAGACTGACGCAGGCGATCTGCGTCCTTTGCACAACAGGTGCGTTTCATTTGATTTGGCGCAGTCTGTGTCCCGACCAGATGCGGTATCTTGCCACCAAGAACGAGTGCTTTTGCGGGGTTCGATATGCAAACCGTCTTGAAAACCATTTGTTGCGGCTGCGTGGCGACGACGATCGGCCTGTCGCCCGCATTTGCCGAAGATGACCGGTCGCCCTTGGCATTCGATATCGGATCCGGTGTGACCGTCACGCCTTATGGCTATGTCAAACTGGATTTGATCCGGGACTTTGACTACGAGCTTGGAAATACGACCGCTCAGATCCGCAACATCGGGCTTCCCAACGGACCGGCGACGGGCACTTTCGACCGAGCAAACGTTCGAGAAACGCGGATCGGTTTCGACGTCCACGGCCAGGACATCTTTGCCCGATTCGAGGGCGACTTCTACGGCAGCAACGAAGCCCTGAGATTGCGCCACGCGTTCGTGGAATGGAACGGCTTCATCGTCGGCCAGAACTGGACCAACTACATGTCGGTCGAAACCCTTGCCGACACCGTGGATTTCCAGGGGCCCGGCGGCTATCCCTTCGCGCGGAAGCCGCAAGTGCGTTACACCTTCAACCCGAGCGCAAGATGGACCGTCTCGGCTTCGGCGGAAGAGGATGTAGCCAATTCGGACGACGTCGCCTTCACAGCGGCTGTGCGCTACGGCTTTGACTTTGGAATGGTCCGTGTTTCCGGCCTTTGGCGCGACGCGACCATTTCCGGCAACGACGTCGAAGGCTGGGGCATGACATTCGCAGGTCTTTTCCGTCCGTGGCAGGGCGGCACGATCAAGGCCGGGGTTTCCATCGGTGACGGTACCGCGGACATTCTCAACGCCGGTCTTTCGGGACCTGCGGTGTTTCTTGGCGGCGACACGGTCGAATACAACGCCGGCGCCGTGACCGTTTCGCATCAGGTCAACGACAAGCTGAAGCTTGCCATCACGGGTGGCTGGGTGGACCTGGACCGGGCCGTAGGAACCAATACCAAGGATCTGCAGACCGTCCATCTGTCGGCGTTTTACACCGTCTACAAGAACACAACGCTGATGGCCGAGTATTTCAACGGGCGCCGCAAGGATGCTTCGGGCAATTCCTTTGACGCGGACCGGGTGCAGTTTGCCGTGAAATACGCGTTCTGAACTTTGCTCAGAACCTGACCCGCGCGCCGATCTGGACCGCGCCTGCGTCCTGATAGCTGACGGGCGTGGGATCGTCGTAGGAAAATGAGCGGTATCCTCCGTAGACCTCGAGATTCCGCTGCTCGAAGTTCTGGATGATGCCTGCACCCCACATGCGCGAGGTCGATGCGCGCGCGGCATAGTCCCGACCCAGAAAACTCTCGATCACGAAGTTGGTCGGACCAAAGTCGAACAGGTCCGTGTTCCACCCGCCTTTGACGTAGATGTAACCTGGCTGTGTTTCCTCGGATGACTGGCCCGCGGCCACCGACAGATAAAGGCCGCTGCGTTGATCCAGGGCGGATATGGAACCGACCGTCATGCGCGAAGTTCCGGGCCTTCCATCGGCATAGCCCGAACCGATCGCGCCAATGACCTTGAATCTGTCGAAACTCCGGTCAAAGCGTAGCGCGAAGCCGTAGTACCGATCGTCGTCCCCGGATTTCAGGACCTCCTTTCCGATGCCTGCGGACAAGGAGAACCCGGCGATCGCGGGTGTGTCGTACCGCAACCTGAGACGGCGCGATCCGTCGAAGTTGTCGAACGTGTCGCCAATCGTGACGCCGGTGAGCGTTCCGTCCGACGCGCGCAGGAAATAGGCTCCGTTGGCTTCGGGTATCGTGGATTTCGCCACGACAACCGTGCCGCCGAGATTGGACTCCGCAACGCCGTCCGTCGGCATGCTGCCTTGCCCGATCCTGAATGTGCCGAGATGGCTGTCATGTATGAACTGGACCTTGCGAAGATCGGTCCGGCTCCAGTCCCAGAACTTGGGCGTGAATGTCTGGCTTGTCTTGCTGGACGGACGAAACCCCAGGCCGGATTCGAACTGAAAAGACAACGCGGCCAAATCCGAGCCGGGCTCAATGAAAAAGCCCAACCGGCTGTTGGAGTTGGTGATGTCGACGATGTTGCCAGTCTTTTCCTGCCCATCATCAAAGGACTGGTAGGCGAAATGAAGTTGACCGTAGGGTGCAAAGACGTAGCCGCCGGCCAGTTTATACGTCGGCAACTCGGAACGGCCCATCGTAGCGGTCAGCATCAGGCCGACGCCAAGTGCCACGGCCCCGACGGCCTGGCGTGTTGCAGTACTGTCCATGTATCCCACCTTGTTCCCGGCAGTCCGCCTTTTGGTGCCACGGGAAAGCGTCGATACCATGACGCAGACGGTTTTCCACCCTTGCAACCGGGGAAAAGCTGCCTTATACGCGCGCTATTCAAACCCGCAGGCGGGGTTTTGGCCTTTTTGGGGGAGACATCCCCATAAAGACCGCCGGTTGGAGCATCCGCTTCTCTATCACCCCCGCCAAGGCGTAAACCGGAAAGGAAAAACTAAGCATGGCTCTTCCCGAGTTCACCATGCGTCAGCTGCTGGAAGCTGGCGTTCACTTCGGCCACCAGACTCAACGCTGGAACCCGCGCATGGCTCCGTTCATCTACGGCGCGCGCAACGGCATCCACATCCTCGACCTGACGCAGACCGTCCCGATGCTGGACCAGGCTCTGCAGGTCATTCGCGAAACCGTTGCAAAAGGCGGCCGCATCCTGTTCGTCGGCACCAAGCGTCAGGCTGCCGGCCCGATCGCCGAAGCTGCCGAAAAGTCGGCGCAGTACTACATGAACCACCGCTGGCTGGGCGGCACGCTGACCAACTGGAAAACCGTTTCCCAGTCGATCAGCCGTCTCAAGCAGATCGACGAGACAATGGAATCCGGCGCCGAGGGCCTGACCAAGAAAGAGCGTCTGGGCATGGAACGAGACCAGGAGAAGCTGCAGGCTTCGCTGGGCGGCATCCGCGAGATGGGCGGCGTTCCGGATCTGCTGTTCGTCATCGACGTCAAGAAAGAAGCGCTGGCCATTGCCGAAGCCAACAAGCTGGGCATTCCGGTCGTGGCCGTAGTTGACACCAACTGCTCGCCCGATGGCATCGACTACATCATCCCCGGCAACGACGACGCGGCCCGCGCCATCGCACTTTACTGCGATCTGGCTTCGCGCGCTGCCTTGGACGGCATGTCGGCGCAGCTGGGCGCCGCTGGCGTCGATCTGGGTGAGTTGGAAGAAACTCCGGTCGAAGAAGCCGTTGCCGCAGACGCCGAAGAAACGGCCGAAGCCTAAGCTGCCCGTCACTGAAATGACATATGGGGCAGGGTATGACCTGCCCCAAATCCGTTTGAATTGAGGAGAGCCGAAAATGGCAATCACAGCAGCACTCGTTAAAGAACTGCGCGACGCAACCGGCGCCGGCATGATGGACGCCAAGAAGGCGCTGACCGAAACCGATGGCGACATGGACGCCGCCGTTGACTGGCTGCGTACCAAGGGTCTGGCCAAGGCCGCCAAGAAATCGGGCCGCACCGCCGCCGAAGGCCTGGTTGCCGTCGTCGTCGAAGGTGGCAAGGGCGTCGCCGTCGAAGTCAACGCTGAAACCGATTTTGTCGCCAAGAACTCCGAATTCCAGGAGATGGTTTCGCGTATTGCCACTGCTGCCCTGAACGCGGCTGATGTCGAGGCTCTGAAGGACGCCGACCTGGGCGGCAAGACCGTTGCCGACACCCTGACCGACAAGATCGCCACCATCGGCGAGAACATGACCCTGCGCCGCATGGCCAAGATCGAAGGCGACACCGTCGTTTCCTACGTCCACAACGCCGTGACCCCTGGCATGGGCAAGATCGGCGTTCTGGTCGGTCTGAAAGGTGGCGATGAGACCATTGGCAAGCAGGTCGCAATGCACATCGCGGCCGTGAACCCGGCTGCCCTTTCCGAGGCGGACATGGATCCGGCCATGATCGAGAAGGAAAAGCAGGTTCAGATGGACATCGCCCGCGAATCCGGCAAGCCGGAAGCGGTGATCGAAAAGATGATCGAGGGGCGCATGAAGAAATTCGTGGCCGAGTCGACCCTGCTGAACCAGCAGTTCGTTGTGAATCCCGATCTGACCGTCGAAGCTGCCGCGAAAGAGGCCGGCGCCACGATCACCGGGTTCATTCGTCTGGAAGTCGGCGAAGGCATCGCACGCGAAAAGGAAGACTTCGCTGCCGAAGTCGCCAAAGCGGCCCAAGGCTGACACGCCTTCGTCCGGCCCTGAGAGTCCGGACGCGACCAATTGCAAGCCGGTTGCACACAGTGCAGCCGGCTTTGTTCGTTCTCGGTCACCGGAGAACGTGCGACCACGCGCTGTAGCGAAACGTCAGGTTCATAGCGGTTTTGGGAAATTAAATGAGGGGCCCCACAATGATGGGGATGGTAGGGGCCCCTCAAAATTTCCGACTCAAGCGCGCGAGGAATAAACGCCTTTTGTCGGAGTGACCGGAGAGCCCCGAAATCGCGAAGGTCCGATCGAAATGTTCCTTGGCTAAAGCCACCACTCACGGAACAGTTTCATTGTGCTATTTCGCACCCGGTAAAGGGAAGTCATGATTTCCTTACCCAAGGTAATTTGGCGCGATTTAGCATCACAATCGCGTTACCCTAAGCCTCCATCACGAACATCTGGTTGTGCAGAGATGCCTTCAGGACAGCCTGCGCCGTGGTTTCGACCGATAGCGCCTCGCGGGCGAGCCGCAGGTGCTTTTCGACGGTCGCCGTCGTGAGGCCCATGAGTAGGGCAATGTCCTGCGTGGTCTTTCCATCCCCGACCCATTGCAGCGCCTCGCGCTGGCGTCTGGTCAGCGCCCGGTTCGGAGCGTTGTAGGGCAGGGTCAGGATCTTGAGATGAGCCATGTTGTTCATCAGCAGAATGTCCTGGCCATGCTTGTCCCACAGCGCGTCAACCTCGTCCTGGGGCCGTCCGTTTTCAGCGCAGAGCGAAATCGCCCCCTTGGACCGCATCGAGACCGAGTTGAAGCTGATCGTATAGCCACTGACGACGCCCATTGATTGGTTGAACTCGTAGACCCGCCGCTCTTGCGGGGACATCACGTTGCTGTTCATCATCTCGGCAATGAGGCGCCAGCTGGCCGCGCCTTCGTGGTTCAACGCCCATTTCAACATCGGCGCGTGGAAGTAGAGCCCCGAGTGCAGGAAACCGTCCAGGTATTCCTTGCAGTGGTTGGAAAGAATGACGAAATCCGCGGGGTCGCCAAGCGATGTCTCGGTCCGGTACTGCGTGCATCCGTACAGAAGCCGCACGAACCCGTACTCAGCCATCTGGCGGCAATGTGCGTCCCAGAATTCTTCCAGCGTCTTGGTATAACTCAGAAAATGCAGGTATTCCCGTAGCTTCATCCGAGCGTTTCCCCTTGCAGATATGCGGCCAATGCATCGAGCGCGAGGGTGTAACCCCGTGCCCCGAAGCCGCAGATTTGCCCGATCGCGACCGGAGCTATGAACGACTTGTGCCGAAAGGTTTCCCGGGCGTGAATGTTCGACAGGTGAACCTCGACCACTGGCACCTGGGCCGAGGAAATCGCGTCCATGATGGCAACCGATGTATGGGTGTATGCCCCGGCATTCAGAACGATCCCGTCCTGTTCTTTGCGGGCAGCATGAATCGCGTCGATGAGAGCGCCTTCGTGGTTCGACTGACCGCAGGTCACCTTCAGCCCGCGTTTCTCCCCGTGCCGGGTGCAGGCCTCTTCGATCATCTTCAATGTCGTGTTCCCGTAAACCTCGGGCTGGCGCGTGCCCAGCAGGTTGAGGTTCGGGCCATTGAGGACCAAGATTTTACTCATGCGTGTAATTTCCCCATAGACTCTCTCATAGCCATGAATGGGATTGACTGTCCACAGGCCTGTCGGTCGCATGCAACATACAGGTGACCTAACGGCGGGAATATGACCATTACCGGCATTTATCGGGGAAAAAATCGGGCTAGAGATCAAAAATGGTCAACCCCAGCCAACTTGTGACCAGGGCGGGGGTATTCTGGTTCTCGATCTCGACGGTCAGATCGTGAACCCGCAACAACTCGGTCTCGGACCGTTTGCGCACCTTGCTCAGGACGAAGCGTCCACGGATGCGGGCGCCGGAGCGCACGGGCGCCAGAAACCGCAGCTTGTCGAAGCCATAGTTGATCCCCATCGCCTGACCAGGCAGCGGATCGAAACAGTCGTAGAACATGCGGCTTGCCAGCGACAGCGTCAGGAACCCATGGGCAATGGATCCGCCGAACGGGGTTTCGGCAGCCGCGCGGCTTGGGTCGACGTGGATCCATTGGTCGTCCAACGTCACCCGGGCGAACTCGTCGATCATGTGCTGGCTGACGGTAATCCAGTCCGACACGCCGACCTCGACGCCAAGGTTTTCCTGTGCAGCCGCCAGAGCGTTGTCCAATGCCGACATGAAGTGTTCCTCGATCTTTGCTTGGAATGCCGCCGTCAACACGGTCAAGCGGGGTTCCGGATTTCCGAGGCTTCGCGCACTCGGGCCGTGCCTCAGTCCATCGTGATCACGACCTTGCCCATGACCTTGCGCGCTTGCATGAGGTCCAGCGCCTCGGCAGCCTGTTCCAGCGGATAACGCGCACTGATCCGGGGCTTGATCCTGCCCTCGCCGTATAGACGGAACAGGTCGGCCATATTCTCTGCATGGCCCTTGGGATCCCGGAACACCGACGCGCCCCAAAAGACACCGACGATCTGACATCCTTTGAGCAAGGTCAGATTGAGCGGGATTTTCGGGATGCCAGCCGGGAACCCGACGACAAGATACCGCCCTTGCCAGGCCGTCGCCCGCAACGCCGGCTCGGCATAGTCTCCGCCCACCGCGTCGTAGACAACGTCCGCCCCTTCGCCGCCGGCCAACTTCTTGATATCCGCCGACAGCGCCTTTTGCGCGTCCTTGTCCATCCGGAGCGGATAGACGAGCGTTTCGTCCGCTCCGATCTCGCGGCAGAACTCGGCCTTTTCCTGCGACGACACCGCCGCGATAACCTGCGCGCCGGCCGCCTTGCCAAGCTCGATTGCAGCGGCGCCGACGCCCCCGGCGGCACCCAGGATCAACAAGCTTTCACCAGCCTGCAGCGCGGCCCGGTCCTTGAGCGCGTGGTGGGAAGTTCCGTATGTAAAGATGAAGCAGGCGGCATCCTCGT
This sequence comes from Ruegeria sediminis, assembly GCF_005938215.1. Taxonomy (GTDB): domain Bacteria; phylum Pseudomonadota; class Alphaproteobacteria; order Rhodobacterales; family Rhodobacteraceae; genus Ruegeria; species Ruegeria sediminis. The sequence continues at coordinate 179,813 of NZ_VCPD01000002.1, read as the reverse complement.
AAGGCATCGTATCGGGCATCTTCACGGCAGAAGCGGCCCTGATTGTCAGATGCGTGGCGAACCCGCCGTGACCGGTCAGGGCGAGCACCCGGTCGCCTGTCTTGAACCCCTCGACCCCTTCGCCGATGGCCAGAACCTCGCCCGCGATCTCGCCGCCAGGAGCGAAGGGGCGGGGCGGTTTCATCTGGTATAGGTCCCGGATCATCAGCGTGTCGGGAAAGTTCACCCCGGCCGCACGCACCCGCACCAGCAATTCGCCCTTCTTCGGCACGGGATCGGGGAGTTCGGTCAATTCCAGTGTTTCCGGCCCGCCGGGCGCTGTGCTGAGCATTGCTTTCATGGACATTCTCCCCTCTCTCGGCCGCGCGGAATCTGCAAACTGACGTGAAGTCTTCTGTCGGCTCAGGCTGTTGTCAACCAGCTTTCGAAATGCAATTTTGCTATGCGAAACGGCTTTCTGTGCGGGAGGAGACATGGGCATGGAAGCAACGGAACCAGAAGCTTTTCGGGGCGAATTGCGCGCCTGGCTTGAGGATAATTGCCCCGACGAAATGCGGGACGGCCGTAATGACGAGGCTAGCATCTGCTGGGGCGGAAAGAACTGGAAATTCGCATCCGACGCCCAGCGGACCTGGTTGGAACGCTGCGTCACCAAAGGCTACACGGTGCCGACCTGGCCGGTCGAATACGGCGGGGCCGGGCTCAACCGCGAGCAGGAAAAGATATTTCACGACGAGATGCGCCGCCTGAACGCGCGCTACCCTTTGCAAAGCTTTGGCATCTGGATGCTGGGCCCGGCGTTGCTGCATTTCGGCACGCATGAGCAGAAAAAGCACTATCTGCCACCGATCGCCCGCGGTGAAGTCCGCTGGTGCCAAGGCTATTCCGAACCCGGCGCGGGGTCCGACCTCGCCAGCCTGCAAACACGATGCGAGGACAAGGGCGATCACTGGCTGGTCAACGGACAGAAGATCTGGACATCCTATGCCGACAAGGCCGACTGGATATTTGCGCTGGTGCGGACAGACCGTGACGCACCGAAGCACAAGGGTATTTCCTTTGTTCTGATCGACATGCAGAGCGATGGCGTTTCGACCCGGCCTATCAAGCTGATTTCGGGCGTTTCACCATTTTGCGAGACGTTTTTCGACCATGTGAAGGTGCCGAAAGATCTGGTCGTGGGCGAAGTCAACCGGGGGTGGGACGTGGCCAAGTACCTGTTGACCCACGAACGCGAGATGATTTCGGCTGCTGGCGGCACGATGGGCGCGGGCAGGCCGCTTGGCGCGGTTCTGGCCGACAGCGAGACGGGGCTGACCGATCCGGTTCTGCGCGCCGATGCGATGCGCGCCGAGATCGATGGCCTTGCGGTCGGCCTGACGCTGGAACGCTACAAGGATCAGGCCGAGGCCGGGCAGGGGGCAGGCGATGCCTCGGCCATGCTGAAATACATGGGGACCGAGTTGAACAAGCGGCGGCTGGAACTGGTGATGGCAGCGGGTGGATCCGATGCCTTGGGCTGGGACGACGACCGGGCGCCGAACTGGCTGAGAACCAAGGCGAATTCCATCGAAGGCGGCACCTCCGAAGTGATGCTTTCAATCATTTCCAAGCGCGTGCTTGGGCTGCCGGGTTGACGACATGGCGAAGCTAGTAAGGACAGACGAAGAAGCCCTTCTTGCGGAGGCCGCGCGCGGTTTCCTGGATGGCGCAGCCCCCGTCTCGCGTCTGCGGAACATGCGGGATTCGGGGGAAACGGCGGACCCGGGGCTTTGGAAGGCCATGGTCGAAATGGGTTGGGCCGGGATTCTGGTGCCCGAAGCTGCAGGCGGTTCGGACATGGGCCATGCTGCGGCCTGTGTTCTGGCTGGCGAGATGGGCAAGACTTTGGCTTCGTCCCCTTTCATATCGACGGCAGTAATCGCCGCGACGGCGCTGCGCCAGGTATCGGACAGGCGCGCGACCGAGGCGCTTGGCCGAATAGCGGCAGGCCAGGCAACTTATGCCCTGGCCGTGGACGAAGGGGCCAAGTTTGACCCCGCCAATACCCGGATGGAGGCTCGGGCCGATGGCAACGGCTTCCGGCTGAACGGCGAAAAGCGGTTCGTGGTCGATGGCGGCAATGCCGACCGCCTGCTGGTTCTGGCGCGTACCGGCAACGGGTTGACGCTGTTCGACATTCCGTCGGGCAGGGAGGGAGTGAGCCGAGAACGCCGAGCGACGATAGACAGCCGGGATACGGCGGATATCCGGTTCGACGAGGTGGTTGCCACCGGGGAAGATGTCCTGGGGCAGGTGGACGACGCCATGACCGTCCTGAAACCCGCGCTGGAGGCAGGGCAGGCTGCATTGGCCGCCGAGATGGCCGGCCTCGCCGCCGGGGCCTTCGGCATGACCGTGGAATACCTCAAGGAGCGCAAGCAATTCGGCGTTCCGATCGGGGCCTTCCAGGCGCTGCAGCACCGGGCGGCGCATCTTTGGTGCGAATGCGAAGTGACGGCCTCGGCCATCATGCACGCTGGCCGGATGCTTGATGACGATCCGGGCAATGCTTCGCTGGCCGTGTCGCTCGCCAAGGCGCGTGCCACCGACACGGCACAGCGCGCCGTGCAGGAAGGCGTTCAGATGCACGGCGGCATCGGCATGACGGACGCCTTCGACATGGGGTTCTACATGAAACGCGCAAGGGTCGCGGCCGAATGGTTGGGCGACTATGGGTACCACGCAAACATCGTCGCGCAAGCGCGCGGGTTCTAAGGATAAACACATGACACCGGAAGCTCTGTTTTCTCTTCACGGCAAGACCGCGCTGATTACGGGCGGCGCCACCGGCATCGGTCGGATGGCCGCCGAAGCACTTGTGCGTGCGGGCGCCCGCGTGCTGATCGCCTCGCGCAAGGGCGACGCCTGCGAGGCTGTCGCGATCGAACTGAACGCTTTGGACGCGCCCGGTACGGCGGAAGGGTTTGCGGGCGACGTCGGCAGCAAGGGCGGTGTGGATGCGCTGGTCGCCGAAGTCAAGAAGCGCACGGAAACCCTTGATATCCTGATGAACAATGCAGGCGTCACCTGGGGCGCTCCGATGGGGCAGTTTCCACATGAGGCCTGGGACAAGGTTATGTCGGTCAACGTGGCCGGTGTGTTCGACCTGACCCAGAAACTGCTGCCGATGCTGATGAAGTCCGGAACGGTGGAAGACCCGGCGCGGGTTGTGAATGTGGGCTCGGTGATGGGAGAGATCCCGATGGGCGACGGCGCCTACAGCTATTCCGCGTCCAAGGCAGCGGTCATCCACCTGACCAAGATCATGGCTAAGGAGTTGTCGCCCCATGCGATCACCGTCAACGCGCTGGCCCCGGGGCCCTTCGTGTCGCGCATGACGGCCTTCGCCACGGCGGACCGGGAAATGCGCGAAAAGGTCGGGTCGGACGTGCCGCTGAAACGTGTGGGCCGGGACGAGGATATCGCGGGCTGCATGTTGTTCCTGTGCGGCAGGGGCGGTTCCTATGTCACCGGCGCGGTTATTCCGGTTTCGGGCGGCATCAATGTCATGGCCGGGCAGAACATCTTTGAAAAAGCGCTTCAGTAGAATGTGTTGGACCGAATTTTTCACTCAAAATGCAAGCAAGGGATGGACATGAAAGACATGGCCTGGAAACGAGACGACAGCCACCTTCCTGAACAACTGCGCGGGCTGCGCCTGCCGATGATCGGCTCGCCCCTGTTCATCATCTCGGTACCTGAACTGGTGATCGCCCAGTGCAAGGCCGGGATCATCGGAGCCTTCCCGGCGCTGAACGCGCGCGAGGCGGATGGAGAACCGCCGCTGCTCGAAGTCTGGCTGAAGCGGATTACCGAGGAGCTGGACCGCCACAACCAGCAAAATCCCGACAATCCCGCCGCGCCGTTCGCCGTTAACCAAATCGTCCATCGCTCGAACGCGCGGCTTGAACGGGATCTCGAGATCTGCGCGCGCTGGAAGGTACCTGTCTGGATCACATCGCTGGGCGCGCGGGTCGAGGTCAACGAAGCGGCGCACAGTTGCGGCGGTGTCGTGCTGCATGACATCATCAACAACACTTTTGCGCGGAAGGCGATCGAAAAAGGCGCCGACGGGCTGATCGCCGTAGCTGCAGGCGCAGGCGGGCACGCCGGTCAACAGTCTCCGATGGCGCTGGTTCGCGAAATCCGGCAGTGGTTCAACGGGCCGATTGCCCTTTCGGGCGCCATCGCCTGCGGCGAGTCGCTGCTGGCGGCGCGGGCCATGGGCGCGGATTTCGGTTATGTCGGGTCTCCCTTCATCGCCACCCACGAGGCGAATGCGCAAGAGGAATACAAACGCATGATCGTCGAGAGCGGTGCCGAGGATATCGTCTATTCCTCGCTCTTTACCGGCGTGCACGGCAACTATCTGAAGAAGTCCGTGGTGCGGGCAGGAATGGATCCGGACAACCTGCCGTCGGCGGACGCGTCCACGATGAATTTCGGCCAGGGATCTTCCAAGCCGAAGGCGTGGAAGGAAATCTGGGGCTCGGGGCAGGGTATCGGCGGTGTGACCAAGATCGTTCATGCGGCCGAGCTTGTGGATCGAATCGACCGGGAGTACCGGGCCGCGGGCGCCAGACTGACCGCCGAGTTCATGGGGTAAACCATGGCGGAGTTGCTGGTCGTTCGTCACGCTCAGGCCTCGTTCGGGGCCGAGAATTACGACCAGTTGAGTGAGTTGGGCCACCGGCAGTCCGTGATTGCGGGCGAAACTTTGCGCCGGATGGGATGGGTTCCGGACCGCCTGGTCACAGGTACCCTGGCGCGGCAAAAACAAACCTTGCAGTCGATGGGGTTTAAGGAAGAACCCGATGAACATCCGGGCTGGAACGAGTATGATTTCCACGACCTGCTGCGTGTCCGGTTCGGCGGCACCATTCCCGGCCCGGTACAGAATGACCGCAAGACCCACTTTCGAACCTTGCGCGACACGCTGCGGGACTGGCAGGCGGGCGGAGTCGTCGGCGCGCGTGAAACCTGGGCTGCGTTCAAGTCTCGGGTCGAGGCGGCCAAGGTTTTTGCCACCGGGACCGAAGCCAAACGCGTTCTCGTCATCAGTTCAGGTGGCGCTATCGGGCAGTTGGTCGCCGCAAGTCTTGATGCGCCGCCGGAACAGATGATCGCGCTGAACCTGCAGGTCAAGAACACCTCGATGACGCGTTTCATATTCACGCCCCGCGCCTTTTTCCTTCACGAATTCAACGCCACGCCGCATTTCGCGCCGCCCGAACATGCTGCATTGCTGACCTACAGCTGAGGATCCGTCATGAGCCAAGACACCCAATCCCTCGATCTGGACGCCGTCGATGCCTATCTGCGGAAGCATCTTGAGGGGTACCAGGGCCCGTTGCAGGCCACCAAGTTCACCGTGGGCCAGTCCAACCCGACCTTCCTGCTGAAGACGCCGGAACGGAATTATGTCCTGCGGCGCAAACCGCCAGGAGTGCTGTTGAAATCAGCCCACGCCGTAGATCGTGAGTTCCGGGTTCAAAGGGCGTTGGCGAATACCAAGGTTCCGGTCGCCAGGATGTACCTGCTGTGCGAGGACGATAGCGTGATCGGCTCGACCTTCTACGTGATGGAGCATCTGGACGGCCGAAACTTTTTCGAACCCACGATGGATGGGGAAGCCAACGAAACCCGCGCGGCGGTCTTCGACGAGATGAACCGGGTACTTGCCGAGTTGCATATGGTCGATGTGGACAAGGTCGGGCTGTCGGATTTCGGGCCGCCGGGAAACTACTTTGAACGCCAGATCGGCCGTTGGACCAAGCAGTACCGGGCCTCGGAGACCGGGGCGATTGCGGATATGGACGATCTGATCGACGCGCTGAACCGGGACCTGCCTGCCGATGACGGGCAGCGGACACTTGTGCACGGCGACTACCGCATCGACAACATGATGTTCGAAAAGAACGGCACGGCCTGTCTGGGCGTGTTGGACTGGGAGCTTTCGACCATCGGTCATCCCTATGCCGACCTTGCTGCGGTGATCATGCAGTGGCAGATGCCTCCGGGAAAGGAAGGGCGCGGGTTGGCGGGCATCGACCGGGCGAGCCTGGGATTGCAGTCGGATCAGGAGTTCATCGCGCGCTATTGCGAAAGGCGCGGGCTGGCGGGGATTGACGATTTCGGGTTCTATCTTGCCTTCAATTTCTTCCGGATGGCGGCGATCATTCAGGGCGTCTACAAGCGCGCGCTGGACGGGAACGCGTCGAACCCCGAGCGGGCAAAGAAACTCGGTCAATACGTGCCGATGTTCGCGCAGCACGGGCTTGCGGCGCTCGGTCGATAGGTGTGGCATGTCGGAACTGGATCTGGGCGCGACGCCGGACGAGGAAAAGGATCGGAACTTCGTTACCGCGCTGGCGCGCGGATTGGACATCCTGCGCTGTTTCCGCCCCGGAGAGACCAGCCTGTCGAACCTTGATTTTTCGGAAAGAACGGGCCTGCCGAAACCGACCGTTTCGCGTCTGACCCATACCTTGTGCCATCTGGGCTATCTGGTGCAGGACCGGCAAGGGGGCGCCTACAGGCTTGGCGCCGGTGTGCTGCAACTGGGTTTCGGCGTGTTGGCAGGCATGGATATTCGCGACAGGGCGTCCGAAGTGCTGCGGGCGCTGCGAAACGGGCCAAATTCCTACATTACAGCGGCTTTGGGCGAAGCGCACCGCGCCGAAGTGGTCTATGTCGCCGTGCATCGCTCGCGCGAAACCGTGGCGCTGACGATGCATGTCGGATCACGCCTGCCGCTGTTTTCTTCCGCCATGGGCCGGGCGATCCTAGTCGGAATGACGCCAAACGCGCGCGAGGCCGCGATTGCGTGTGCGGTGGAAGATCTCGGAGCGCAGGAAGCCCAGTTGCGCAAAACGATCCAAAAGGCGCAGGCGGATCATGAAGAGCGCGGGTTTTGCACCGGATATGGTCTGTGGCGCGAAGACGTGAATGCGATTGCGGCACCGGTGCATTCCCTGGACGAGGGGCGGGTTTTCGGTCTTAACGTCGGGGGGCCGAGCTTTCATGTGAAGCCCGAGCAACTGGAGCGGGACTATGCCAAGCCGCTTGGGGAAGCGGCCCGGTTTCTCGGGCTTGCGCCATAACGGCCTAGCTGGGCCGTCAGGCCAGGGAAAGAGGGCCGTCCACTTTGCTAACCGTCGCGACCCAAGGTAACCGCGACATCATCCCCGATCGCCTGTCGACCGGGGCCTGCACATCTGGCTAATGTTTTTGCAGCGACAAACCGGAGAGGGTGCAAATGGCTGAGCTTTTGACACGCAAGCATCACGGAGACGGCATCGTCGAACTGCAATTGAATCGCGCACCGGTGAATGCCCTGAGTGCCGAGTTTCTTATGAGCTTCGCCGCCGAAATGGACGAGCTGAGCCGGGATCCGGATACCCGCACAATCGTTTTATCGAGCGCCTTCAAGGTTTTCTCGGCAGGACTTGATCTGAAGGAAGCCCAGAATTTCGATGTGGCGCAACAACAAGCCATAGTCGAAGGGCTGAATGTCGGCTTTCTGACCCTGTTTGCCTGCCCGAAACCGACGGTTTGCGCCGTGAACGGCGCCGCCATTGCGGGCGGGTTGTTCTTTGTGCTCGCCTCGGATTTCCGGGTTGCCGCGCCGGAGGCCAAGCTGGGGCTGGCCGAAGTGCGGGTCGGCGTGGATTTTCCTGTAGGTCCAATGGAAATCGCCCGCGCGACGCTGGATCCGAACACACTCAGAAGGCTGCTGCTGACGGGGCAGCCAATGGATGCGGACAGTGCGCAGCGTGTTGGCGTGATCGACGTGATCGACGCCGACGTGCTGTCCCGCGCAGTCCAGGAGGCTCGGGCGCTGGCGCAGATCCCGCCGCGGACCTACGCATCGGTCAAACGGCAGATCAGGCAAGCGGTGATTTCCCTGATCGAGGAAAGCATGGCCGCCGGCGGCAACGCGCCGGAAGGCGGCTGGTTCAACGACGAAACCCGGGACGCCATGAAGCGGATGATCGGGTGATATGTATTCCTACGTACTTCCCTCGCCGCACCGGTCGGAGGACACTCGGGCAACCGGGCGCTGAGAAAGGGAGTGACGATGAAAACCGCCAACACGCATGGGTTTGACCGGACTCGGCTGAATCGCATCGGTGTCTGGATGCAACGCTATGTCGACGAGCGGAAGTATCCCGGCAGTTCGGTGCTGGTGACGCGCGGCGGTGACGAGGTCTATTTCCACGCCTGTGGATGGCGTAGCCTTGAGAATGACCTGCCGTTCGAGCGTGATACCCTTGCGCGCATCTATTCCATGACCAAGCCGATCACTTCGGTTGCCGTGATGATGCTGGCCGAGCGCGGGGATTTTCACCTGGATGCGCCTGTGGCCAATTTCCTTCCTGCTTTCAGCGACATGCAGGCACTGGTGAATGGAGCGGAACGGATCGATCAGGTGGAACCTTCCGTTTCCCCGACTTTGCACCAGCTGCTGACCCATACAAGCGGCCTGAGCTACCCGTTCAACCCGGGCGTACTGGCGCGGGCGATGGACGAGCAGGACCTGATGTTCAAGCCCAACCAGGGCGTGCTGGCCGACATGGTGAACAAGGTCGCAGACCTACCTTTGGCATTCCAGCCGGGTTCGCGCTGGGAGTATTCGGTGGGAATAGACGTGCTGGGAAGAGTCGTCGAAGTGGTGTCGGGCAAGACGCTCGACCGTTTCCTTGCCGAAGAAATTTTCGAGCCCCTGGGCATGGCGGAGACAGCGTTTTCCGTACCGGATGGGGCAGGGGACCGGTTCGCGTCGCTCTACACGCCGCTTGCGGGCGACGCCATGGCTCTGAACGCGGCGAAGAGCGGCGGAGAGACATTGCGCCTAGTGGACCAGGCCGGCAGCTCTCCGTTTGAAGGTGCGAGCATGTATTCGGGCGGCGGCGGGCTTGTCGGCACCATCGACAATTATCGCCGCTTTGCCGAGATGCTGCGCTGGGGCGGCGAGGCCAATGGGCACAGACTGCTGAGTCCGAAGACGCTGGATTTCATGATGCGCAACCATCTGCCGGGCGACATCGCGTCGATGGGTCCGCAAAGCTTTGCCGAACAGCCTATGGAAGGTATGGGCTTTGGCTTGGGCGGCGCGGTGGTGCTGGAACCGGGCAGGGCGCGCGTTCCGGGTTCGGTGGGGGATTTCAGTTGGGGTGGAATGGCTTCGACCTTCTTCTGGCTGGACCGGAGGCATGATCTGACGGTGGTGTTTTTCACCCAGCTGTCACCTTCCAGTTCCTATCCATCGCGGTCGGAGCTCAAGGCGCTGATCCATGGGGCTCTTGCAGATTGACGAAGGTTTCGGCCTGTTCTAATGGCGGGCCGAACAAGGGAAATGGCATGAACGAAGCGGAAAAGACACTCCTCGACCTTCTCGACATCGAACGGCTGGAGGTGGACCTGTTCCGCGGCACAGGGTCGGGCGGCGAAACGCCGACGCGCATCTATGGCGGGCAGGTGGTCGCGCAGGCATTGGCTGCGGCCTATCGGACGGTCGAAGATCGGTTGTGTCATTCGTTGCACGCCTATTTCATCCGCCCCGGTGATCCGAGCATTCCGGTTGTTTATCAAGTCGATAGAGCACGTGATGGAGGTTCCTTCACCACACGCCGTGTCGTTGCGATCCAGCACGGGAAACAGATCCTGAACTTGTCGGCATCGTTCCATGTTCAGGACGACGGATGGGATCACCAGCACCCCATGCCCGGTGTCGAAGGGCCGGATGCCCATCCGACGCGGGACGAGCTGCGCCAAAGGTATCTGGACCGCGTTCCCGAGAAGTTTCGTACGGAGTTTCTGCGCGAACGACCCATCGAGGTGCGCGAGGTCGATCCGCTGGACCTATTCGATCCATCGCCAGGCGACGACCGCAATCATTTGTGGTTCCGCATGAAAGCAGCCGCCGGGGCCGATCCGAAGACACAGCATCTTTTGCTGGCCTATGCCTCGGACATGGCCCTGCTGAGCAGCGGTTTGCGGCCCCACGGGCTGAGCTGGTTCAAGCGCGAAGTGAACGGGGCAAGCCTGGATCACGCCATGTGGTTTCATGCCCCGATCCGGTTCGAGAACTGGCACCTCTACACGATGGACGCGCCCTGGACCGGGCATGGCCGCAGCTTCAATCGCGGCGCGATCTACACCGAGGATGGCATGCTGGTGGCGTCGGTCGCGCAAGAGGGTCTCATGCGGCGCCGTAAGACCTCAACTTAACCGCCGAACTTACTGTTTAATTTGCTCATTCCGCCGATCCAGCGATCGTAGTCCGACGCCTTCAGGCGGATGTAATCCTGCACTTGAGGATGCGGCAGGACCAGAAACCGGTTCTCGCGGATAGCCTCGATGCAGGCGTCGGCTGCTTGTTCGGGTTCCAATATTCCGTCGATTGCGGCAACCGAGTCCTCATGCCCTTGGATCATTGCCGACCGAACTGCCTGCGGGCATAGAACCGATACGCCGATTCCCTTGTCGGCATATGTCAGCGCCAGCCATTCGGCCAGCCCGACGGCGGCGTGTTTCGTCACGCCATATGGGGCTGCGCCCGGCTGGTTGAGCAGACCGGCCGCCGAAGCGGTGTTCAGCAAATAGCCGCCCCCGCGAGCGATCATGCGGGGTACGACATGACGCGCAGCCCAGACATGCGACATCACGTTGATCTCCCAAGTGCGCTGCCATTGCTCATCGGGCACGTCAACGCCGCCAAGTGTCAGAATCCCGGCGTTGGAGCAGAACAGGTCGATCGGGCCAATCCGGTCTTCGACCGCTTCGACAAGCGACCGGATATCGGCTTCGCGTCCGACATTGCAGTGGAGTGCCACGCCACCGATCCCTTCGGCAACACGTTGTGCGCCAGCCAGGTCGATGTCCGCGCAGATCACGGTCTTTGCACCTTCCTGGGCGAACCGTTCCGCCAAACCTTTGCCGATACCACCGGCGGCACCGGTCACGACAACGATCTTTTCCGTCAATTCCATGCGTAATCCTTGTGCATCGTGTCTCCGACAAAGAACCAGCCGCAACGCATTGCCGTTACGCCATTTTCACTCATGCCGTTAGAAGCATCGGTTTTCCATTCCAGGGCAAAAGCGTATGCACGGTAGGCCCGCCAACCAACAGAAACGTCGTCAGGAAAATTGGAAACGTGGCGTCACCTCAGCGGCCACCAATCATTTTACCATAATACCGATTATGCGTTTTACGTGTGATCGATTCACGCAGCCACTGTATCAGCCCCCTTCAACCCGTGGAACGCTTCATGCTGTGACAGGAAAACTCGTCCTGAAAGATGATCCAGAAAGTGACTGCGTTTGAGGCGGTCCATTACTGGTCCCTTCACCTCGGACAGGTGCAGCGTAACGTCCAGATCCCGCAAACGCTGATTGATCGCTTCGAGCGAGTCCAAGGCGCTCAGGTCGATCTCGTTGACGGCCGAACACATCAGGACCACGTGGCGGATCTCGTCGCGGTTACGATGCACGCGCGCCAGGATCAAATCCTCCATGCGGCGTGCATTAGCGAAGTAAAGGCTTTCGTCGATCCGCAGAGTGAGGATGGCGGGATCGGTCAGCACCTGGTGGCGGTGGATGTTCCGGAAGTGATGGCTTCCCGGCACCTGCCCCACCTCGGCCACGTGCGGACGCGCGGTCTTCCAGACGAACAGGACAAGCGACACGGCGACGCCGCTGGCGACGCCGATTTCGACGCCCATGGTCAAAGTCAGGGCCATCGTGGCGAAGACCGCCGCGAAATCCGCTTTGGAATAATCCCACGCGTGTTTCAGGATCGTCAGATCAACCAGGGACAACACAGCGACGATGATTGTCGCCGCCAGTGTGGCCTTGGGCAAAAAGAACAAAAGCGGCGTCAGCGCCAACGCGGCAAAAAGAAGCCCGACCGCTGTGAAGGCGCCAGCGGCTGGCGTTTCGGCGCCTGCGTCGAAGTTCACCACGGACCGGGCAAATCCCCCGGTAACGGGGTATCCGCCAGAAAGCGCGGATGAGATGTTGGACGCACCCAAGGCAATGAGTTCCTGGTTCGGCCCTATACGCTGCTTTTTCTTTGCCGCCAGGGTTTGGGCCACCGAAACGCTTTCCACGTATCCGATGATGGAGATCAGGATCGCAGGAGCGACAAGCTGCGATATCAGGCTGGTGTCGATGCCGGGCAGGCCAAGGGGCGGAAAACCGGTCGGAACCTCGCCGACGATGGCCACGCCGAGTTCCGGCAGGTTCAAGGCCCAGGTCAAAAAGGTCGTTCCGATCACGGCAAACACCGGACCAATCCGCGCAGCCGTTGAGGCGAAATGCTGGGTAACGTTGCACTTGCGGACAAGGGCCCTTGCCAGTCCCTTTCGGGCCCAGAACAGGAACGCCAACGTCGCTGCGCCGATTGCCAAGGTAGCGACGTTCGTCCGGCCGAATTGGACAAAGATCTCTACAAGGATCTCAGGGAACGTGTGGCCCGATACCGGGATTCCGAGGATGTGTTTCAACTGGCTTGCCGCGATCAGAAGGCCCGACGCCGAGATGAAACCTGCGATGACTGGATGCGACAGCAGGCTTGAAAGCGCGCCCATCTTCAGGGCGCCCATGGCCACAAGAAACATACCTGAAAGAAGCGCCAGGACCCCGGCCGCGGCGACATATTCAGTCACGCTGGAAAGCCCAAGCGGTGCAAGCGCCGTAGCCGTCATCAGCGACACAACTGCCACCGGACCCACCGCCAAAGCCCTGCTGGTGCCGAAAACCGTATAGGCGACCAGCGGCAGGATCGAAGCGTATAGCCCGACTTCGGCGGGCAGTCCTGCCAGCAAAGCATAGGCAAGCGATTGGGGGATCAGCATGATCGTCACGATCGCCGCCGCCGTCAGGTCCCCTGTCAGGTTGCCGCGGTCATAGTCGCGCGCCCATTCGAGAATCGGAAAAAACTCGCGCAGGCGCTCAGTCCTTCCTGTCATTCTCACCAGTCCGACCATTGCCGTCCCCTGCCCCTGCATGTTGCTACACAGATTCATATTCGTGTTTTTGCATATAAAGGTTCTGGCAGAAATGTGAAGCCTTCCCGAACGAAAAAAGCGCGCCCGTTTTGGGCGCGCCTGAAGAACACTGCTGGTTTTTCGATCAGTAAAAGGCCTGCAGCCCGGTCTGCGCCCGGCCAAGGATCAGAGCGTGAACGTCATGGGTACCTTCGTAAGTATTGACCGTCTCGAGGTTCACCATGTGGCGAATGACCTGAAACTCCAACGAGATCCCGTTGCCGCCATGCATGTCCCGCGCCATGCGCGCGATGTCCAGCGCCTTGCCGCAGTTGTTCCGCTTGACGATCGATATCATTTCGGGCGCCGCGTTGGCCTCGTCCATCAGGCGGCCGACGCGCAGGCTGGCCTGAAGGCCCAGTGCGATTTCGGTCTGCATGTCCGCAAGCTTGCGCTGGAACAGTTGGGTCTGGGCCAGCGGGCGGTTGAACTGCTGACGGTCGAGCCCGTACTGCCGCGCGGCGTGCCAGCAGCATTCGGCAGCCCCCATCGCACCCCAACTGATCCCGTAGCGGGCACGGTTGAGACAGCCGAACGGACCTTTGAGGCCCTGAACATGCGGCAGCAGCGCATCCTCGCCGACTTCGACGCCGTCCAGCACGATCTCGCCGGTAATCGAGGCCCGCAGGCTCAGCTTGTTCTGGATCTTGGGTGCGCTCAGGCCCTTCATGCCTTTTTCCAGAACGAAGCCGCGGATTTTGCCGTCATGCGCTTCGGACTTGGCCCAAACCACGAACACGTCGGCGATGGGCGCGTTCGAAATCCACATCTTGCTACCGGTCAGGCGATAACCGCCTTCGGTCTTTACGGCACGGGTTTTCATGCCGGCCGGGTCGCTGCCCGCGTCAGGCTCGGTCAGGCCGAAACAGCCGATCCACTCGCCGCTGGCAAGCTTGGGCAGGTATTTCTGCCGCTGTTCCTCGCTGCCGTAGGCATAGATCGGGTACATCACCAGCGAGCTTTGCACCGACATCATAGAGCGATAGCCGGAATCCACCCGCTCCACTTCGCGCGCGACCAAGCCGTAGGCAACATAGCCCGCACCGATGCCGCCATACTGTTCGGGAGTGGTGGTGCCCAGCAGCCCCATCTCACCCATTTCGCGGAAAATTTCAGGGTCGGTCTCTTCGTTCTGGAATGCTTCGGTCACGCGCGGCTGCAGCTTTTCCTGGGCATAAGCGCGGGCGCTGGCCGCGATCATCCGTTCGTCTTCGGTCAGCTGGTCGGACAGGCGGAAAGGATCCTCCCAATCGAATTTGCCAAGATCGGGCGCATCCTTGGCGCGCAGGGTCGGTTTGCTTACGGGCGCATTCATGGCGCATCTCCTCGATTCAGACTTTGAGGCACCCTACCCCGCAAGAAACGCAAAAAACAGCGAGACTTTCGCAAGGTTTCATGAGTAGAACGCATATATGGATACTCCGCGCCGATATCTTCCCTCGATCTCGTCCTTGCGTGCCCTCGAAGCGTTGGACCGTCTCGGCTCGGCATCTGCCGTTGCCGAGGAGTTGGCGCTGACGCAAAGCGCCGTCAGCCGCCAGTTGCAGTCGCTCGAGTCGCAACTGGGCGTCGAATTGATCCAGCGCGATCGCAAACGATTGTCGCTGACACCGATCGCGCAGGACTATGTCCGGGAAATCCGCGAGGCCCTGAATCGCATCGCGCAAGCCTCGTTGCGGCTGCATGTGGCGCCTGTCGGAGGAACGCTAAACCTGGCCATTCTGCCGACCTTCGGGATGCGTTGGCTGATGCCGCGGCTGCCGGAATTCGCTCGTCTGCACCCGGACATCACCATCAACATGTCCACCCGCCTGCGCCCGTTCAGCTTTGCCACCGAACCATTTGATGCAGCACTGCATTTCGGTGAGCCGGACTGGCCCGGAACGGATCGCCTTCTGCTGAAACTGGAGCGGGTCCTACCGGTCTGTGCGCCTTCGCTTTTGCCGAACGGGGCGCCGAAATCGCCGAAGGATCTGCTGCGGCTGCCGCTGCTGCATATCCAGACACGCCCGCGCGCCTGGCAGGATTGGTTCAAACAGATGGGCGTAGAGCGGTCCGACCCACTGCCCGGAACCGTCCACGATCAGTTCTCGACGATCAGCCAGGCCGCGATCCACGGGTTGGGTGTGGCGTTGTTGCCCAACTACCTGGTCGAGCAGGATCTGGCGACGGGCAAGCTGATGGCGGCCTATCCGGATGCGGTGGAAACGGTCGGCGCCTATTACCTCGTCTGGCCCAAGTCGAAGTCGAACGACCCTTCTCTGCGCGAGTTCCGCCATTGGCTGGCGTCGCAGGCGCAGCCCGAAGACGCCCTGCCCCGTTAACCCAGTGCGTATCCCGCGCCGCGCACCGTGCGCACAGGGTCTTCGCCGCCATGTTCGGTCAAAGCCTTGCGCAGGCGGCCGATATGGACGTCCACGGTCCGCGTGTCGACATAGATGTCGCGTCCCCAGACCCGGTCCAGAAGTTGCTCCCTGCTCCAGACGCGCCCCGGTTTTTCCATGAAGGTGCTCAAAAGGCGGAACTCGGTCGGTCCCAGCTTGAGCGGTTTGTCGCCCCGGCTGACCTTGTGGGTTTCCGAATCCAGCACGATGTCTTCGTATTCCAGGCGCAATCCTACGGTCGCAGGTCGCACCCGCCGCAACTGTGTCCTTACCCGCGCCATCAACTCCACGACCGAGTATGGCTTGACCACATAGTCGTCGGCGCCGGTCTCGAGCCCGCGAACCTTGTCCACCTCTTCGGTCCGCGCCGACAGCATGATGATCGGGATCGACCGTGTCTCGGGCTTGGATTTAAGGCGGCGGCAAACCTCGATGCCGCTGAGGTTGGGCATCATCCAGTCAAGTACGATGATGTCGGGCGACTCTTCGTCCACCAGCAGCAGCGCCTCGTCGCCGTTTGCGGCTCTGGACACCCGGAAACCTTCGGCCTCGAGATTGTAGGCCAGAACCTCGCGCTGCGCTGGTTCGTCCTCGACGACAAGAACCGTAGGCTGATCCGAACTCATGCGGGCGCCTCCTAGATGATTTGCGACGTGGTATCGGCCTTGGGGCGGGCATCGGTCGGCCGCTTTCCCGTGACCAGATATATCACTTGTTCGGCTATGCCCGTCACGTGGTCGCCCATGCGCTCGATGTTCTTGGCGATGAAATGTAAGTGCATGCAGGCCGAGATGCTGCGCGGATCCTCGGCCATGTAGGTCAGCAGTTCCCGGAACAGACCGTTGTACATCTGGTCGACGTCCTTGTCGCGGTCGATCACATCGCTGGCAAGTTCGGAATCGCGCTGGATATAGGCGTCCAGCGCGTCGTGCAGCATCAATTCGACCTCGCGCGCCATTCTCCGCAGGGCCGAAGTGCTGCCGTTGACATCCTGAACGTCAACCAAAACCGCCGTTCTTTTGGCAATGTTTTTAGCCTGGTCGCCGATGCGTTCAAGATTGGCGGCAACCTTCAGCACTGACAGGACAAGCCGAAGATCGCCGGCTGTAGGTGAACGCAACGCGATCAGCCTGGCGGCTTCCTCGTTGATCAATTCCTCCAGCGCGTCGATAGCGGCATCGCCCTTGCGAACCTGCTGCGCCAGCTCTTCGTCACGTGCTTCAAGGGCCCGCGCCGCGCTCGTGATCGCGGCTTCGACCAGCCCGCCCATCTTCATGATGTGGGCCTGTACTGCTTCCAGATCCCGATCGTAAACCGATGTGATGTGCTTTTCCGACATTGTCATGTACCTGTCCTCAACCGATCCGGCCGGTGATATAGCTTTCCGTGCGGGGATCTTTCGGGTTGGTGAAGATCTGTCCGGTCTCCCCAAACTCGACCAGATTTCCCAGATGGAAGAATGCGGTCTTCTGGCTGACGCGCGCTGCCTGCTGCATCGAGTGCGTGACGATGACCACCGAGTAACGCTTGCGAAGGTCGTCGATCAACTCTTCGACCTGAGCAGTGGCGATCGGGTCCAGCGCCGAGCAGGGTTCGTCCATCAACAGCACCTCGGGCTCCGTCGCGACCGCGCGCGCGATGCACAGACGCTGCTGCTGGCCGCCGGACAGGCTGGTCCCAGGCGCATCCAAGCGGTCCTTGACCTCGTCCCAGATCGCTCCCCTGCGCAGCGAGTTCTCGACGATCTCATCCAGTTCGGCCTTGTTCCTGGCCAGACCGTGGATGCGCGGACCGTAGGCCACGTTGTCGTAGATGGACTTGGGGAACGGGTTCGGTTTCTGGAACACCATGCCCACCTTGGCGCGCAGTTGAACCGGGTCCACCCGCTTGTCATAGATGTCTTCGCCGTCCAGCAGTATGTCGCCCTCGACGCGGCAGATGTCGATAGTATCGTTCATCCGGTTCAGGCATCGCAGGAACGTGGATTTGCCACAGCCGGACGGGCCGATGAAGGCGGTGACGGTGTTGTCCTCGATCTCGACGCTCACGTCCTTGATGGCGTGCGCGTCCCCGTAATAGACCTGAACATTTTTTGCGGCGATCTTGGTTTGGCGCGTGTCCACGGCTTTCTCCAGTCGAGACATATCGTTCATTTCATTGCCCCCATTTACCAGCGGCGTTCAAAGCGGCGGCGCAGGATCACTGCCACAGTATTCATGGTCACGAGGAAGACCAGCAGTATGATGATGCCTCCCCATGCGCGTTCATAGAATGCCGGATCGGCGCGTTTCGCCCATTCGTAGATTTGCGCAGGCATGGCCGAGTTCGGGGACAGCAGACCGCTGGCAATACTGTCGGGCGCGTTCGATGCAATGAAACCGACCATGCCGATGAGCAGGAGCGGCGCAGTTTCGCCCAGTGCCTGAGCCAATCCGATAATCGTTCCGGTAAGTATGCCGGGCGCCGCCAGCGGCAGGACGTGATGGAACACCGCCTGCATTTTTGATGCCCCTACCCCCAGCGCGGCATCACGAATGCTCGGCGGCACCGACTTCAGCGAGGCGCGGGTCGAGATGATGATGGTCGGCAATGTCATCAGCGTCAGCACCAGGCCGCCGACCAGCGGAGCGGACATCGGCAGGTGCATGTAGTTGATGAACACGGCCAGGCCGAGAATACCGAACACGATGGACGGCACTGCGGCCAGGTTCGAAATGTTCACCTCGATGATGTCGGTGAGCCAGTTCCGCGGCGCAAATTCCTCGAGATAGATCGAGGCGGCGACGCCAATTGGCAATGCCAGCGCCAGCACGACCAACATCATGAACAACGAGCCGATCATAGACACGCCCATTCCGGCGGCCTCGGGCCGCTGATCAGATGCATCCGCACCGGTGATGAAATCAATGTTGAAGGTCTTATTCAGTACGCCGGCCTTGTGAAGTTGATCCACAAGGTCGAGTTGCTCGACCGAAATCGACTTGTCGTTCGCGATGGACTCTCTGGTCACGCGTCCCTTCATGTAGCCGTCCACCCGTGAGTTGGCGAGAAACCGAAACTCGATCGTTTCTCCGATCTTGTCCGGATTTGCGATCACGAAATCCCGCAATTGCGCCTCGGCGCTCTTGGACAGAATGGCGGCCTGGTCCTTGGGCTTGAGCGGCGTCTTGATGCCAAGCTCTTCAACTTTCTTCTCAAAGGCGTTTTTGATCAGAGGCGCATAGCCGAAAGTGGTGACCTTCTTGATTTCTTCGAGGTTTCGGTTGCCGTTCTTGTCGAGCTTGCTCTCCAAGAGTTCGACATCCAACGTGATGAAGGTCTGGCTATAGGCGCCGACGCCTCTGGTGACGATGTTGTAAACCAGGACGGCCAGCATCAGCATACCGACGGCGATCGCGAAGATGCCGTAGATCTTGAAGCGCGCCTCGGCACGGTTGCGCCGCACGGTCCGGGAGTCCTTTTGCAGAAGAGATCCCGCATGCCTGCTTTGGGGCGCGGACTGGTGGCTTATGTCGGTCATTCGTACTGCTCCCGGTACTTGCGCACGATGTAGAGCGCCAGGACGTTCAAGCCGAGGGTCAGGACAAACAAAGTCAAGCCCAGGGCAAAGGCCACAAGCGTCTCGGGGCTGGCAAAGTCGGTGTCGCCCGTCAACTGGCTGACTATGCGTGTGGTGATGGTGGTCATCGACTCGAGCGGGTTGAGCGAAAATTTCGCGATCGCGCCTGCGCCCATCACGACGATCATAGTCTCACCGATGGCGCGCGAGGCGGCCAGCAGGATCGCCCCGACGATGCCAGGAAGAGCTGCCGGCAGAACCACCTGCCGCACTGTTTCCGACTGGGTTGCCCCCAATCCCAGCGACCCGTCGCGCATGGATTGCGGCACCGCGTTGATGATGTCGTCCGACAACGACGACACGAAGGGGATCAGCATGATCCCCATGACCACGCCCGCGGTCACTACCGAGGTCGCACCTGTCATCCACTCCACGCCCAGAAGGCCGCCCTTGGCAAAAACATCCGCCAGCATCGGTCCCACGGTCAGCAGAGCGAAAAGCCCGTAGACGATCGTCGGGATGCCGGCGAGGATCTCGAGCAACGGTTTGGCGAAGCTGCGCGTAGCCCCGTTTGCATATTCCGAAAGGTAAATTGCTGCGAAAAGGCCGATCGGCACCGATACCAGCAACGCGACGAAGGAGATATATAGCGTTCCCCAGAGTAGCGGCAGGATCGACAGTTCCGAGTCCCCGCGAAAGTTGGGTGCCCAGGTGCTTCCAAAAAAGAAGTCCTTCCAGCTGTGCAATCCGAAGAAATTTATTGTCTCGAAGAACATCGAGAACACGATGCCGATCGTAGTCAGGATCGCCAGCGAGGCGGCGACGACAAGCAGTGCCAACACCCCCTTTTCGACGACATTGCGTGCTCGAAAATCCTTGTGTGTCTGAGAATAGGACCAAGCCAACCCGCCCAAAGCCAAAACGGCAACTACGATGGACATCGCAGTCTTGCCGACCGAGGTCAGCTGACGATAGCGCTGAGCCGCACGAAGCACTTCGGGACGCACGTCGGAGCCGAGGGCGACTCCGACCTCGCCAAGGCGGGCGCGAATGTCGGTGGCTTCGGCATCGAGTTGCCGGGCCTCGGAAGGCGTCAGCGCACCTTGTTCGACAGCTTCGTCCAAGCCATCCGCAACGCGGCGCACGTCGGACATGACGAGATCGAGCGTTGCGTCTTCAGGGACGGCAGAATCCGGGATCAACGTTGAAACCCGGCTGTCAACGAACACCGGCTGCACCAGCATCCAGACGATCAGAACTCCCAGTGCGGGAACCAGAGAGGTCAGGGCAACATTCAGCCCGTAGTAATTCGGCAGCGAGTGCAACGCCCTGGTGTCGCCACCGGCCGTTTGCAAGGCGCGATTGCGCCCCAGGACATATCCGACGGCGGCAAGGACCAGCAGCGACAGAACCAACCAATAAGTGGGCATTAGAACATGCGTCCGTTCTTTGAGCAGCGATGCCGGGGCGGTACTCCCGCCCCGGCCGTTTTTCGATCAGTACGGGATTATCAGGAGTTGCTGTCCATGGTGGCTTCGTCGGCAACTACCTGCTGCGTCTCACTCAGTTCAGGATCGGCAACCAGGCCGTATTCGGCCAGCGGTCCGTCGGGGCCGGCAACTTCGTCAGCGACGAAAAACTCGGCATACTCTTTCAGGCCGGGGATCACGCCGATATGCGCCT
Organism: Ruegeria sediminis; assembly: GCF_005938215.1. Classification (GTDB taxonomy): domain Bacteria; phylum Pseudomonadota; class Alphaproteobacteria; order Rhodobacterales; family Rhodobacteraceae; genus Ruegeria; species Ruegeria sediminis. Next base: position 159,091 of record NZ_VCPD01000002.1, on the reverse strand, counting down.
TCTTCACGTAGAAGAAAAGCGGACGCGACACAGGATATTCGCCAGACGCGATCGTTTCGGTCGAAGGGACGACACCCGACATGGTAGCAACTTGCAGCTTGTCGGTGTTGTTTTCGTAGAAGGCCAGACCAAAGACGCCGATGCCGTCCTTGTTCGATTCGATGCGGGCCAAAGTCTCGGTGTAGTCGCCATCGATATCGACTGACTTTCCGTCCGTGCGCAGGGAAATACAGGCCTTCTCGGCCGCTTTCTTGTCGTCGCCGTTCACCGCCTTGAAGGCCTCGAAGGCGCCTGTCTCCTCGCAACCGGCCAGGATAACCTTGTCCTCGAACACTTCACGTGTGCCGTGCTTGGTACCAGGAACGAACGCCTGAATGTCGATGGCGGGGAAATCGGGGTTCACGTCGGCCCAGGTATTGTTCGGGTTGTCGACCAGTTGACCATCAACCAGAACCTTGTCTGACAGAGCCAGGAACCAGTCGCTCGGGGTGAATTCGTACGCGTTTCCGTTGATGTCCGAGGCGAAGACGATGCCGTCGTAGCCAACACGGACTTCGATGATGTCAGTGACGCCGTTTTCGGCGCAGGCCTCGATTTCCGAGTCCTTGATCTGTCGCGACGAGTTGGCGATGTCGATGGTGTTTTCACCGACGCCTTCGCAGAAACGCTTGAGACCAGCGGACGAGCCGCCTGATTCAACGACAGGGGTCGGGAAATCGAAGTTTTCGCCAAAGGCTTCCGCCACGATCGAAGCATAGGGCAGCACGGTCGAAGAACCGGCAACCTGGACATTGTCACGAGCGGCGGCAGCGGTTGCCGATGCGGCTGCGATGGCGATTGCCGGAACCGACAGTTTCACGAAGGACATTTCAGTCTCCCTGATAAGGACGTTTAGCGATCACCCCATGATGATCTTGGCCGCACTCCTAAGTTCGGTGCGTAAGTCTTTTGTGACACCCGTGTAACAACTTCATGACAACGATCGAAAAACTGCGGAATCCTGACGCATAGCTACTATGCAAATCGGTAATGCCAAATGCGCAGCCGAAAGGCCTTCAGCGGGGAAGGATGACGGTGAAACAGGCGCCCTTGCCCAATTCGCTTTCCACCCGCAGCCGGCCCCGGTGCCGGTTGACGATGTGCTTGACGATTGCCAGACCCAGCCCGGTACCGCCCAACTGGCGCGAGCGGTGGTTGTCGGCGCGGTAGAAACGCTCGGTCAGGCGCGGCAGGTGAACGGCGTCGATGCCAGGCCCGTTGTCGATGATCTGAACCCTTGCCGACGGCTCCCGCACCGCGGGGTCACGATCAAACAGGGTCAGCACGACTTTCACCAATCCGCCGCTGCCGCCGTACTTGATCGCATTCTCTACCAGATTGGTAAAAACCTGGCGCAGTTGGTCGGTATCGCCGGTGACCAAAACCGGCTCGTCCTGTGCGTCCAGTGTCAGTTCCACACCGGCGTCATCAGCCAGAGGCCGCAGTGAATTCAGCGTCGAATGCAGTTGCCCGGTCAGGTCGATCTGTTCCTTGGGACGGATCCGTTCCTCGTTCTCCACACGATTCAGCGACAGCAAATCTCCGACCAGACGGTTCATCCGGTCCGCCTCGTCCGCCATGATCTGAAGGAATCGCTCGCGGGCGGCGGCATCCTCGCGCGCCGGGCCACGGAGGGTCTCGATGAAACCCATCAGCGCGGTGAGCGGCGTTCGCAATTCGTGGCTGACGTTGGCGACGAAATCCCGCCGCATCTGTCCGGCCTGTTCCAGGTGCGTCACATCCATGAAACTCACCAGAACCGCCCCTTCCTGACCGTCACCGTTGTTTCCGACGTAGCGGCATTGAACCTCGAATGTCGTGTTCTGAGCGCCGTCATTGGAGAGGTGGCGGGTCTTTTCCGCACCCTTCTTGTGCAAGCTCTGCTCGATGGCTTCGATGACCTGCGGTTGCCGCAGAACGGTCGCGAAATGGCGCTCGAGCATGTTCTGGCCCAGCAGCGACCTGGCCTCGTCATTTGCCGCAATGATCCGTTCGGACCGGTCGATCAGGACCGCCGGAAGCGGCAGGGCGGCGATAAGGTTGGAAACATCACCTGCGGTCAACGGCGTTTCGGGCATTTGCTGGTCTCGAAATTACCAATGTGTTTCCTGCCGACCCTGCTGGAAGTGTGAAGCTTGTGCGCCTGACAGGCCCCTGGCCATCCGTCACAATTCGGACAGGGTATCGCGGTACTTGCGCATGTTCTCTTGATAATGTTGCGCGCTGAACTTGATCCTTTCCACTGCGGCATCATCCAGAAGACGCACGACCTTGCCCGGCGAACCCATCACCAGGGAGTTGTCCGGGATCTCCTTGTTCTCGGTAATCAGTGCGCCGGCGCCGATCAGGCAGTTCCTGCCGATCTTTGCCCCGTTCAGAACGATCGCGCCCATGCCGATGAGGGTGTTGTCGCCGATGGTGCAGCCGTGCAGCATCACCTTGTGCCCGATCGTGCAGTTCCGTCCGACGGTCAGCGGATAGCCTGCATCAATATGCATGACGCAGTTTTCCTGTATATTGCTGCCCGCACCGATCCTTATTTCTTCGTGATCGGCGCGGATGATGGCGCCGAACCATACGGACGCGCCTTCTTCCATGATGACCTTGCCGATCAGGTTGGCATCGGGCGCGACCCAGGTGTCTGCGTGAAGTTGCGGTTCATGGGGACCCAAGGCGTAGATGGTCATGACAATTCCTCGAATTCGGTTTGCAACTTGCGGACATGCGCCTGCAGGGCCGGCTGCTGGATTCTCCGCATCCGCTCGGCACTCACGATGGTCTTCAGTTTCTCTTCTGTTTCGTCCAGATCGTCGTTGATAAGGACATAGTCGTAATAGCCCCAATGGCTGATCTCATCCCAGCTTTTCAGCATCCGCCTTGAAATGACGTCGTCGCTGTCCTGGGCGCGGTTTTCCAACCGGCGGCGCAATTCGCGGATCGAAGGCGGCAGAATGAAGATCGACAAGGCGTGTTTGCCAAGATCCGAATTGCGGATCTGGATTTCACCCTGCCAGTCCACGTCGAACAGAACGTCGCGGCCGCTTTCGATGGTGTCCTTCACCGGCCCTGCGGGCGAGCCGTAAAAGTTGCCGAAGACATGGGCGTGCTCAAGCATTTCGCCGTTGGCTACCTTTTGCTTGAACTGGTCTTCGCTCAGAAAGAAATACTCGCGGCCATCCACTTCACCCGACCGGGGCGCGCGGGTCGTGGCCGAGACCGAAAAGCTCAGCTCGTCGTCCCATGCCATCAAACGTCGCGCCAGAGTGGATTTTCCCGCACCCGAAGGCGAGGAAAGAATGATCAGAAGACCTCGGCGATCAGCCATGTCGTTTCGTTCCCGTTATTATTCGACGTTCTGAACCTGTTCGCGCATCTGGTCGATCACCGCCTTGAGTTCGAGACCAATTGCCGTCAACTCGGCATTCTGCGCTTTCGAACACAGCGTGTTGGCCTCGCGATTGAACTCCTGCATTAGAAAGTCCAGCTTGCGCCCGACCGGGCCGCCTTGGTCAATCAGTTTGCGCGCCGCCGCCACATGGGCTGCGAGCCGGTCGATTTCTTCCGTGATGTCCGCCTTGACCGCGATCAGGGCAAGTTCCTGCGCCACCCGGTCGGGATCGGCGCCTTCGAGATTGTCGAGGACACGCGCCAGATTGCTCCGAAGATTGTCCGCCATCTGCGCCTTGCGGCTCTCGGCCAGTTCCGCAGCCTGACGGGTCAGCGCGTCGACCAGTTCGAGTTGAGCGCGAAGAACCGTGGAAAGCGCCTCGCCTTCCGTTTCGCGCATGTCCAGAAATGCGCGCACCAGAGGCCCGAATTCGGCTTTCAGCCGTTCGACCAGAGGTGCGGCGTCGTCGGCTTCGGCTCCGGCGTCAAGCATGCCGCGCAACCCCAAAAGATCGGCCGCGCGCGACGGCGCGAGCGCAACTCCGCGATCCTCCGCCAGCCTCTCGGCTTCGGCCAGCGCATCCAGCGCGGCGGCAAGCGCGTCCTTGTTCAGCGACAACGCCGCGGCGTCCTCGCTTCGGGTCAGGCGCAACGACAAAGTGACATTGCCGCGGTTCAACGCCTTGGACAATTCGCCTCTCAGCGCGGATTCCAGCCCTTCCAGCCAATCGGGCACGCGCAGGCGCAGATCCAGCCCCTTGCCGTTCACGCTGCGCAGTTCCCAGCTCCAGCTGTGGGCTCCGAATTCGCCCTTGCCCGAGGCGAAACCTGTCATGGATCTGATCATTCCTGCCCTTTCCCCGCCGCCCACACCTTCGGCCACGGTTGCAGCACCTAATGCCATCCGCCCCCGCAGGGCAAGTCTTTGCTCTGAATCCGCTTCGGTTAACCAATCGTTAAATATTTGCTCCAAAATTGAATTAACCCGTGTCAGGCTGAAAGTTGAAGCATCTACCGTGTCGCCACACCCGACGGCAGCAAGGCCAGGACATTCAACGGCCAGTCGGAACAAGGGCAATGAAGATGAGAAACTTCTTTGGGAATTGCCCCGGTTCTAGGAAGGGGAAGATCGTCGCGATGGAAAGGTTCCGCAGTGGACGCAGCCTGTCCCCAATTCGTCAGGCCGAAGCCTATTGGACCGCACTTCTGACCGGTGACGGGGTTCCGAAAAGAGCCGATATCGACCCGCGCGGCCTTGAGAACATCCTGGAATACACGTTCATCCTGGAACGGATCGCGCCCGGCATTGCACGTTTTCGGTTGGCGGGAAACCACCTGTGCCAATTGGCGGGTATGGAAGTCCGCGGAATGCCGTTGACCGCATTCTTCACTGCCAGCGCGCGAAAAGAGGTCGAGACCATGCTGGAACGGCTTTTCGACGCCCCGGCGATCGGCGAGGTAGAGGTGACTTCGAAGCAACCACTGGGCCGGGCGCGGCTGGAAGCGCGCATGATCCTTTTGCCTTTGAAAAGCGATCTGGGGGATGTCAGCCGAATTCTTGGGGTTCTGGTGGCGGACGGCATGCCTGACAAGACACCTTGCAAATTTGCCCTCGACCAGTGCCGGATCAGGGATCTGGCCAGCATCCAGCAGAAAAGGGCCGATCAGCAACAGCCAGTGACGGGCTTCGCCGAGGAGCAGGGAACGTTCGAGCGACCCGCCACTCATCTTCGTCTGGTGATTTCGCGCGACGATTGATCGGGTGACCTGAAAAACAGTATTAGATCGCCACGCGAATTCGCCAATTCAGGCTCGGCCCCGACTTCTTGCTAATCTGCGGTCAAAAAAAAACGGCGGGCTCAAAAGCCCGCCGCATTGCTGTCGTCTTGTGTGCCTCAGCCTGCCGCCCGCTTGTCGCGTTCTCGGCGCAGGTTCGTGAGTTCTTCGGCAACCAGAAACGCCAGTTCCAGCGACTGGCTGGCGTTCAGACGCGGATCGCACGCGGTATGGTAGCGGTCCGAAAGATCCTCTTCGGTCACAGCACGGACACCGCCAGTGCATTCGGTCACGTCTAGCCCGGTCATTTCGAAATGCACACCGCCGGGGACGGTGCCCTCGGCCTGGTGCACGCTGAAGAAGTCACGCACTTCGCGCAGCACTGCATCGAACGGCCGGGTCTTGTAACCGGTGGCCGACTTGATGGTATTGCCGTGCATCGGATCGCAGACCCAGGTGACGGTAGCGCCCTCTTCCTTGACCGCTTTGATCAGACGGGGCAGATGCTCGCCCGCCTTGCCGGCCCCGAAACGCGCGATCAGGGTCAGGCGCCCTTCTTCGTTTTCGGGGTTCAGCTTGGACATCAGGATCTTGAGATCCTCGGCGGTGGTCGTGGGGCCGCATTTCAGACCGATGGGATTCAGAACGCCGCGGCAGAATTCCACATGCGCGCCGTCGGGTTGACGAGTGCGGTCGCCGATCCACAGCATGTGACCCGAGCCTGCAAGCCAGTTGCCAGAGGTGGAATCAAGGCGGGTCAGCGCCTCTTCGTATTCAAGCAACAGACCTTCGTGGCTTGTGTAGAACTCGACCGTCGAGAACTCGTGCGTCGTGTCGGCGGTGATGCCGGCCGCGCCCATGAAGTCGATCGTGTCCTGAATACGGTCGGCGATCTCGGAGTACTTCTGCACGTCCTGTTCGTCGGTGAAGCCCAGCGTCCACGAATGCACCCGGCTCATGTCCGCAAAGCCACCGGTCGAAAAGGCGCGAAGCAGGTTCAGTGTCGCGGCCGCCTGGGTGTAGGCCTGAAGCATCTTCTTGGGGTCGGGCAACCGGGACTCGGGCGTGAAGGCCAGCTCGTTGATGATGTCTCCGCGGTAGCTCGGCAGTTCGACGCCTTCGACCACCTCGGTCGGCGCGCTGCGCGGCTTGGCGAATTGGCCGGCCATGCGGCCCACCTTGATCACCGGCACCTTGGCGCCATAGGTCAGCACCATCGCCATCTGCAGCATCACCTTGAACGTGTCGCGGATCGCGTCGGCGCTGAACTGATCGAAGCTTTCGGCACAATCGCCACCTTGCAGCAGAAAAGCCTCGCCACGCCCGGCGGCCCCAAGATGGCGTTTCAGACGCCGTGCTTCACCGGCAAAAACCAGCGGCGGATACTTGGAAAGCTGCGCCTCGACCTGGGCCAATGCGGCCGGATCGGTATAGTCGGGCATCTGAACCCGCGGCTTGCTGCGCCAGTTCGTTTTTTGCCACTCGGTCATAGCTCAAATCTCCGCTGAGGTATTTCAGGGGGTCTCTATACAAAATGCCAGAGTAAGTGACCATATCCGATTTGCGCCTCTTGACGCCGCAAACAAGCTCTGAGCATGTTGTCTGCCATATTTGCAGCCGCTCCCGGGCACGGGAAACGCCGAACCAAGGACAATCCATCATGAGAGAGCAACGCCAAGTTGTCGAAGTGGAAAACACGGCGGCCAAACCGCGCCGTTTCATCTTTGTCTTGCTGGACAAGTTTTCGATGCTGTCCTTCGCCTCGGCACTGGACAGCCTCCGCATCGCGAACCGGATGGCGGACAAGAAGCTGTACGACTGGCAACTGGTCGGTGAAGGCGGTGATCTGGCCTATTGCTCGGCAGGCACGTCCTTCAACCTCGACGACGACCTGGCGGATCTGTCGCGCGAGGATGTCGTGCTGGTCTGCGGCGGCGTGGATGTGCAAAAAGCGGCTACCAAGAAGATGCTGAACTGGCTGCGCCGCGAAGCGCGCAAGGGCATCCGCATCGGCGGGCTTTGCACGGGCGCGCATGTGCTGGCGAAAGCCGGGCTGCTGGATGGCAAGCGGGCGACGATCCACTGGGAAAACGCCGACAGCTTCATCGAAGAGTTCGAAAATGTCGAACTGACGAAATCGGTTTTCCTGATCGACGGCAACCGGATGACAACGGCGGGCGGTACCTCTTCGATCGACCTCATGCTGAAGATCATCGCGGACGATTTCGGCGAAGAACTGGCAAATGCCGTGGCCGATCAGATGATCTATTCCTCGATCCGGACCGACCAGGACACGCAACGCCTGTCCACCCCGACCCGCATCGGCGTGCGTCACCCCAAGCTGAGCCAGGTCATCCAGATGATGGAAAAGAACATCGAGGAACCGATCTCACCAGCGATCCTCGCCAAGGATGTGGGAATGTCCACCCGGCAGCTTGAAAGATTGTTCCGCCGCTATCTGAACCGGTCGCCAAAACGGTACTACATGGAACTACGGCTGCAGAAGGCGCGCAACCTGCTGATGCAGACGGACATGAGCGTCATCAACGTGGCGCTGGCCTGCGGCTTTGCCAGCCCGTCGCATTTCTCGAAATGCTACCGGGCGCATTACAACACCACCCCCTACCGCGAGCGCGGAACGCAAGGAGCGCGCCTGTCGATCTGACGATGGTTCACGGGCGCATCCTGTAGACGGCCCCCTGCCCGACCGAAATAAACCAGATGGATCCGTCGGGCGCCTCGACGATGTCCCGGACGCGTTTGGTTTCCGGACCCTTGATCTGTTCTGCCTCTTGCAGCTGAGTACCAGTCAGACGTGAGATGTAGTCGAATTTCAGCGATCCGACGAAGAAGTTCCCCTTCCACTTGGGCCACAGTTTGCCCGAGTAGATCATCAGACCCGAGGGGGCGATTGAGGGATCCCAGTAGAATTCGGGCTGTTCCATGCCAGGCTTCGACGTTCCCTCGCCGATTCTCGCACCGGAATAATGGACGCCGTAAGAGATCACCGGCCAGCCATAGTTGGCGCCCTTGCGGATGCGATTCACCTCGTCCCCGCCTTTTGCACCGTGTTCCGAGACCCACAATTGGCCGTTCCGGTCCAGCGCGGCTCCCTGCGGGTTCCGATGCCCGAAGGACCAGATCTCGGGTCGAACGCCGGCTTGGCCGGCAAAGGGATTGTCCGCGGGCACGGATCCATCCCGGTTGATCCTGACAATCGACCCGTTGTGGTTGCTACGATCCTGCGCCGAAGGCCGGTCGCCCCGCTCGCCGACCGTCACGAACAGAGTCCCGTCAGGCGCCTCGACCACGCGGCTGCCGAAGTGGCGGCCGCCGGAACCGCCGGGTGCCGTTTCGAAGATCGTGCGCAAATCTGTCAGACGGGTCCCGTTCTCGCTGAGCCGGCCGATCGCCACTGCGGTTCCGGCACCGCCCCGTTGCCGTTTGGCGAGGGTCAGAAACACTTCGCGGGTGCTTGCGAAATCGAGCGGGATGGTGACATCCAGCAATCCGCCCTGTCCTCGGGCGTAGACCTTGGGAACACCCGCCACCCGGTTCTTCCGACCGTCTTTCACATGAATGAGGTTGCCGGAACGCTCGGTCACCAGAAAGCTTCCATCGGGCAATAGGCCAATGGCCCAAGGTGTATCCAGCCCGTCCGCAACCTTGTCGATCTGCACAGGTCCAAGACTGGTATCCAGCGACTCGGCCGCGGCGGCCGCCCCGCAGAAGCAGCAGAAAAGAATCACCTGGAAAAGTCGCATTGCACCTCGCTCCGCTTGCCCGTCATAGTGCCGGAAATAGGTTCAATTCCCAACAAAACAAATCGGTTATGCGGCGCAAACGCACGTTTGCGTTAGGACTTTTCTTTTCCCAAGAGCTTGCCTAGGGTCTCAATCAGAACGATTTCGTTCCAACTAGGGAGTATCCATATGAAAAAGCTGCTCACAGCTACTGCAGCGACGGCTCTGATGGCCGGCGCCGCCATGGCCGAAGACGTCAAGATCGGCGTGATCCTCGGCTTCACCGGCCCCATCGAATCGCTGACCCCGTCCATGGCCGACGGTGCGGAACTGGCGATGAAGGAAGTTACCGACAGCGGTCTGCTTCTGGACGGCGCGACCGTGACCTCGGTCCGCGCGGACTCGACCTGCGTTGACGCGGGCGCCGCGACCGCCGCTGCAGAACGTCTGGTCACGTCGGACAAGGTGGACGGCATCATGGGCGCCGACTGCTCAGGCGTCACCGGTGCGATCCTGTCGAACGTCGCCGTGCCCAACGGCGTGGTGATGATTTCGCCCTCGGCCACTTCGCCGGCCCTGTCGGATGCCGAAGACAACGGCTTGTTCTTCCGCACCGCTCCTTCGGATGCGCGCCAAGGCGAGATCATGACGCAAGTGCTGCTCGAGGAAGGCATCAAGAGCGTCGCGCTGACCTACACCAACAACGACTACGGCAAGGGCCTGGCCGACAGCTTCCAGCAGGCATTCGAAGCCGCTGGCGGCGAAGTGACCATCTCGGCCGCGCATGAGGACGGCAAGGCCGACTATTCGGCCGAAGTAGGCGCACTGGCTGCGGCAGGCGGCGACCGCCTGGTCGTGGCCGGCTACGTCGATCAGGGCGGATCGGGCATCGTTCGCGCGGCAATCGACTCGGGCGCGTTCGACACGTTCCACTTCCCGGACGGCATGATCGGCTCCAAACTGGAAGAGAACTTTGGCGACGAGATCGACGGCTCGACCGGTCAGCACCCCGGCACCGACAGCCCCGGCGTCGCCAAGTATGAGGAGATTGTTGCGGGCGCGTTCGACGCAACCTCGCCTTTCACCCCGGAATCCTACGACGCGGCCGCGCTGATCATGCTGGCGATGCAAGCCGCCGGTTCCAAGAACCCGGCCGACTACAAGGAAAAGGTGATGGAAGTCGCCAACGAACCGGGTGAAAAGATCTATCCCGGCGAACTGGCGAAGGCGCTGCAGATCCTGAAGGACGGCGGCGACGTCGACTATGTCGGCGCGACCGCAGTGGAACTGATCGGGCCGGGCGAAAGCGCCGGCAACTACCGCCAGATCGTGATCGACGGCGGCAAGATCACCACCGCGAAATATCGTTGATCCAATCCACGACGTGAACCTGAACAGCCCGGGCCTTGTGTCCGGGCTGTTTCAATGACAAAAGGCCGCACCTCTTCAGGGGATGAGGCAACAAACAACAGGGCCGCAGCAAGACAATGCGGCTAGGGGAAAACATGATCGTCGTCGAGGACGTGCATAAGCACTTCGGCGGATTCCATGCGGTGGATGGAGCATCGCTGGAAATCGCCAAAGGCTCCATTACCGGGCTGATCGGTCCGAACGGAGCGGGAAAGACCACTCTTTTCAACGTCATCGCGGGTGTCCTGCCGCCGACCAGCGGCAAGGTGACCATGGATGGCGAGGACATCACCGGCCTGCCGCCGCATGAGCTGTTTCACAAGGGACTTCTGCGCACCTTCCAGATCGCGCATGAATTCTCGTCGATGACCTGCCGCGAGAACCTGATGATGGTTCCCGGCAGCCAGTCGGGTGAATCGCTGTGGAACACTTGGTTCGGGCGCAAGCGGATCGCCGACGAGGAACGCGCGCTGCGGGCAAAGGCCGACGAGGTGCTGGAGTTCCTGACCATCGAACACCTCGCCGACCACAAGGCCGGTCAGGTTTCGGGCGGCCAGAAAAAGCTGCTTGAGCTTGGCCGCACGATGATGGTGGACGCCAAAATCGTCTTCCTCGACGAGGTCGGCGCCGGCGTGAACCGGACGCTGCTGATGACGATTGCCGACACCATTCTGCGTCTCAACAAGGAGCGCGGCTATACCTTCGTCGTCATCGAGCACGACATGGATTTCATCGGCAAGATCTGCGACCCGGTGATCTGCATGGCCGAAGGCAAGGTCTTGGCCGAAGGCACCCTGGACGAGATCAAGGCCAACGAGCACGTGATCGAAGCCTATCTGGGCACGGGGCTGAAGAACAAGGACAAGCTGGAGGCCGGGTCATGAGCGACAGTCCCTATCATGACGATCACGGCAACAAGGACGCCACGATCACCAACAAGGCCGGCATGGGCACCATGACCCCGGCGCACCGCAAAAGCGGGAAGACCCAATACGTTGGCGGCGGCCCCTTCCTGATCGGCGACTCGATGACAGGCGGCTATGGCAAGGGTCCTGACATCCTGCACGACTGCACCATTGCCGTGGACAAGGGCGAAATCGCAGTCATCGTCGGACCCAACGGCGCCGGCAAGTCAACCGCCATGAAAGCCGTCTTCGGCATGCTGGACGTGCGTTCGGGTTCGGTACGGCTGGATGGCGAGGACATCACCAATCTCAGCCCGCAGGATCGCGTCGTCAAAGGCATGGGGTTTGTGCCGCAAACTTCGAACATCTTCACCTCGATGACCGTCGAGGAGAACCTGGAAATGGGCGCTTTCATCCGCACCGACGACTTTTCCGACACGATGGAGCAGGTCTACGATCTGTTTCCGATCCTGAAGGAAAAGCGCAACCAGCCCGCCGGAGAGCTTTCCGGCGGTCAGCGGCAGCAAGTCGCCGTGGGCCGTGCGCTGATGACCAAGCCCAAGGTGCTGATGCTTGACGAACCGACCGCAGGCGTTTCGCCCATCGTGATGGACGAATTGTTCGACCGGATCATCGAAGTGGCCCGCACCGGTCTGCCGATCCTCATGGTCGAACAGAACGCCCGCCAGGCGCTTGCCATCGCCGACAAAGGCTATGTCCTTGTTCAGGGGCAGAACGCCTATACCGGTACCGGCAAAGAGCTTTTGGCCGATCCCGAAGTGCGCAAATCTTTCCTGGGAGGCTGAGACATGGACTTCCTCAATGCCTTCGTGGCACTTTCGAATTTCGTTCTTGTCCCAGCCATCGCCTATGGCAGCCAGTTGGCCCTCGGCGCGCTGGGTGTGACGCTGATCTACGGCATTCTGCGGTTCTCGAACTTTGCGCATGGCGACACCATGGCGTTCGGTGCGATGATCGCCGTTCTCGCAACGTGGTGGCTGCAAAGCATCGGCGTTGGCCTCGGTCCTTTGCCAACCGCATTGCTGGCCCTGCCGATCGCCATTTTGGGCTGCATGTTGCTGGTGCTGATCACCGACCGGCTAGTCTATCGCTTTTACCGTGAACAGAAGGCCAAGCCGGTCATCCTGGTGATCGTTTCCATGGGGGTGATGTTCATCACCAACGGCCTCGTCCGTTTCGTCATCGGACCTGACGACCAGAATTTCGCCGATGGGGAAAGGTTTCTGATCTCGGCGCGCGACTTCAAGGAGATGACGGGCCTCGAAGAAGGTCTTGCCATCAAGACGACACAGGGGATCACCGTCGTCGTCGCCGTCATCGCCGTGGCCCTGCTGTTCTGGTTCCTAAACAAGACCCGCACCGGCAAATCGATGCGCGCCTATTCCGACAACGAGGATCTGGCGCTTCTGTCGGGCATCAACCCCGAGCGGGTGGTGATGTACACGTGGCTGATCGTGGCGGCGCTGGCGACAACTGCGGGCGTGCTCTACGGGCTCGACAAGAGCTTCAAGCCTTTCGTCTATTTCCAGTTGCTGCTGCCGATCTTCGCTTCGGCGATTGTCGGCGGCCTTGGCAATCCGCTGGGCGCCATCGCGGGCGGCTTCATCATCGCGTTTTCCGAGGTGACGATCACCTATGCCTGGAAAAAGGTACTGACCTATCTGGCGCCGGAAACGCTTGAGCCATCCGGCCTCGTTCAGCTTTTGTCGACGGACTACAAATTCGCCGTCAGCTTCGTGATCCTGCTGATCGTGCTGTTGTTCAAGCCCACCGGGCTATTCAAGGGGAAAGCAGTATGAGCGAGCCCGTGAAAAACACTCTTCTCTTCGTCCTTGTCGGTGGTCTGATCCTTCTGACCGGGTTCATGCAAAGCTGGAACTCGGCAGTTCTGATCCTGAACATGGGACTGATTTCTGCCATCATGGCCATCGGAGTGAACCTGCAATGGGGATTTGCGGGCCTGTTCAATGTCGGCGTCATGGGCTTTGTAGCGCTCGGCGGGTTGGCGGTCGTGCTAATCTCGACCACCCCGACCCCCGGCGCTTGGAGCGCCGGCGGTTTCGGCATCGTGTTGGCCCTGCTACTTGGCGCCGCGACCGTCACAGCTGCGGTGATGATCGCGCAGAAGATGTCCAAGGGTCGCGCCCGGACGATTTCGCTGATCGCGGTCCTGGTGCTTGGCTTCTTCGTCTTTCGCGCGGTCATGGATCCGAATGTCGCGGCCGTCGAAGCGATCAATCCCGCCGCTGCCGGTAATATCGGGGGCCTGAGCCTGCCGGTTCTGCTTGCCTGGCCCGCAGGCGGTCTGCTCGCCGCCGGAGCCGCATGGCTGATCGGCAAGACGGCGCTTGGCCTTCGGTCGGACTACCTGGCCATCGCGACGCTGGGCATCGCCGAGATCATCATCGCGGTGCTCAAGAACGAGGACTGGCTGGCGCGTGGCGTAAAGAACGTGATTGGCCTGCCCCGACCGGTTCCGTATGAAATCGACCTACAGAACGATCCGGGCTTCGTAGAAAGCGCGGCAAGTCTGGGCCTGGATCCGGTCACGGCATCGACGCTTTACGTCAAGCTCGGCTATTCCGTTTTGTTCCTGGTCGTGCTGCTGGTTCTGCTGTGGATGGCGCAGATGGCACTCAAGAGTCCTTGGGGCCGCATGATGCGCGCAATTCGTGACAACGAGGTCGCGGCGGAAGCTATGGGCAAGGACGTGACCCGCCGGCACCTGCAAATCTTCGTTCTCGGCTCGGCCATCTGCGGAATCGCCGGCGCGATGATGACCACGCTGGACGGACAGCTGACACCCGGCACATACCAACCGCTGCGCTTCACCTTCCTGATCTGGGTGATGGTGATCGTCGGCGGTTCGGGCAACAACTTTGGAGCGGTGCTTGGGGCCATGCTGATCTGGTTCCTCTGGGTTCAGGTCGAACCGATCGGCTTGTGGCTGATGCAGGTCATCACCGCCGGAATGCCGGACGGCAGCGCCCTGAGGGCGCATCTGATCGACAGCGCGGCGCATATGCGGTTGTTGACGATGGGTGTCGTCCTGCTCCTTGTGCTCAGGTTCAGCCCAAGGGGCCTGATCCCAGAACGCTGATACAGCGGTTATTCCGTTCTCCAGACCGCGCCCGGAACCGGGCGCGGTTTCTTGATTCTGCGGGGATTTACCTCTATTGGGGGCGAATTGGTTGTGTGGCACACGTTCGGTGCAATCACTTCGTGCCGAGGCGTGACTAGCAATCCAGGTACCAGTAACAGCAACGAGCCCTCGGCAAATGAATCTTCTTCAGTCATCCGTTCCGATCTTCGCCCTTCTCGTCCTCGTCTCGGGTTGCGCCCCGACTCCCGAAAGCCTGGAAACCGAACCGGTACAGGTGCAGACCTCGAAAGGCGTCGTAACCTGCCAGCTTTACACGCATAGCCGTGTGCTGTGGGACCGGGCCATAGACCGGCCGAACAACATGTCGGTCAAGGAAGGCGACGAGGTTTGCCGAAACGAAGGCCGACGCCGCCTCGGCGGATGACCCAGGCAAAAGCCTAGCGGGCGCGGAACAGACCGCCCAGTATTCCGCGAACGATGCGCCGCCCGGTCGTGCCCTTCATTTCCTTGATGACCGCCTCGGTCAAGGCCGATGCGAACGTATCCTTCCCTCGGCTTGGCCGAGCGGTCGACCGGCCCACGCGATTGCCCGAATAACGGCGGGCCGACGCGTATTCCCTTTCGACGGGCGACTGCTTGTCCATCACGTCGTCGGCTTCGGCTCGCTCGGCGTCACGTGCCGCTTCCGCGGCTCGGCCGGCCAGTATTTCGTACGCCGATCTCCGGTCGATGACCTCGTCATACTTTCCTGCCATGTCCGACTTCGACAGAACCTCGTTGCGCTCCGCCGGGGAAACGGGGCCCAGCTGCGAGCCCGGGGGCCGGATCAGGGTGCGCTCGACCATGCCGGGAACACCTTTCTTCTGCAGCATGGAGGTTACCGCCTCGCCGACCCCGACCTCTCGAATTGCGGTTTCCGTGTCGAATGCGGGGTTGTCGCGATAAGTTTCCGCCGCCAGCCGCAGATTTTTGCGGTCTTTCGCGGTAAAGGCCCGCAAGGCATGCTGAACCCGGTTGCCAAGCTGGCCGAGAATGTCTTCGGGAATGTCCGCCGGGTTCTGCGTGATGAAATAGACGCCAACGCCCTTTGACCGGATCAGCCGGGCGACCTGCTCGACCTTGTCTACCAGAACCTTGGGGGCGTCCTCGAACAACAGGTGCGCCTCGTCGAAAAAGAAGACGAGTTTTGGCTTGTCCGGGTCACCGACCTCGGGCAGTTCCTCGAACAACTCGCTCAAGAGCCAAAGCAGGAAAGTGGCATAGAGGCGAGGCGCCGCCATCAGCTTGTCCGAAGCCAGGATGTTCACCATCCCCCGCCCGTTGTCGTCAGTCCGCATCAGATCGGACAGCGCCAGCGCCGGCTCTCCGAACAACCGGGTGCCGCCCTGGTTGTCCAATACCAGCAATCGACGCTGGATCGCCCCGACCGAGGCAGTCGAGATATTGCCGTACCGCAACGACAACTCGCCCCTGTTTTCTCCGATCCAGACCAACAACGCCTGCAGATCCTTGAGATCAAGCAGCGGCATTCCCTGTTCATCCGCCAGCCGGAAGGCGATGTTCAATATCCCTTCCTGCGCTTCGCTGAGTTCCAGCAGGCGGGACAGCAGCAGCGGCCCCATCTCGGTGACCGTCGTACGAACCGGATGGCCCTGTTCGCCGAACAGGTCCCAGAAGGTCACCGGACAGGCGCGGTAGGCAAAGTCGACAAATCCGATGCGCGCGGCCCGTTCGGCAAAGGCGTCGTGCAGCTTGTGTTCGGTCGATCCGGGTTTGGCAAGGCCCGAGAGGTCGCCCTTTACATCGGCAAGAAACACGGGAACGCCGGCATCCGAGAACCCCTCGGCAAGGATCTGCAAGGTAACGGTCTTGCCGGTGCCTGTGGCTCCGGCGATCAGGCCGTGCCTATTGGCGTATTTCAATGACAAACCTTGCGGGGTCGCGTATTCCCTGCCCGCCCCACCCAGAAAAACCGTTTCGTTCATAGGATTTGAACCTCGAAATTCACCGACATCGTCAAAGCATACTAAGTTAACCTTTGACTGCGATAGCCCCTTTGTCCTTCTTTCGCGGCGGGGAGCGGGTGGACATATTTCCCTTCTTTCGACTGGCCGAACCCACGGGCGCGATGTTTGTGCAAGCCCAGGCTCCGGCAACGAGACGTAAGTTGCTATGACACCGGTGATTTGGCGGAAAAAATCTTGGGATAACTGTTGACCCGTGGCCGCCCCTCTCGTAACGTCTCCCCAATAACTAAGTCGGCCAGTCCGACGGGGAGACATGTTTGAGAAAGGGAGCTGTCACAACAGCTCCCTTTTTCCTTTGTCTGCAGACCCTTCCGGCCATGTCTTGGCGGAAATCCGAGCACGCTCGGCGCAGGTACAACAATATTTTCTGACACCTCATGCCAACCATGCTAGACGGGGCAAAAAGCTGACCCAGAAAGAATGAGGCATCATGTTCAAGAAGCTTATCCCCCTGAGCGCCGTGGCCCTGACCGTATGGTCCGGTTTGGCCGCCGCGCAGGACACCACGACCAGCACCGAAGAGCAGACGGAAAGCCAGTCTTCCGCCGGGGCTCTCGACCTTGGTCAACCAGTGAACGGAGAACCGCAGGCCGGTCAGCGGTATTCGAAGGAAAAGTTCGGCGACTGGGATCTCGCCTGCATCAAGACGAATACGGAAACCGATCCGTGCTCGCTGTTGCAGATCTTGGAAGGCTCCGAAGGCAACGCCATCGCCGAGATCTCCATGTTCCGACTGCCCGAGGCCGAAGGCCAGCGCGCCGTCGCCGCCGCCACCGTCATTGTACCTCTGGAAACCCTGCTGCCCGCGCAGTTGACCATCTCAGTCGATGACGCGCCGGGCAAACGCTACAACTACACCTTCTGCGCCCCGATCGGTTGCGTCGCGCAGATCGGGCTTACGCAAGCGGATATAGATGCGATGAAAAAGGGCGCCAAGGCGACCTTGTCGCTGGTTCCGGCAACAGCGCCCGATCAGGTCATCAACCTGGATCTGTCGCTCAGCGGCTTTACCGCCGGTTATGACGTAGTTGACGTCGCCACCAACTGAGTTTGGCACCAAGCAAAAGACCGCCGGGCGTTGAAACCCGGCGGTTTTTTTGTTGAACGGAATGATCAGATCCGGCGCAAGGCCAGGACCGCGTTGAGGCCGCCAAAGGCGAAGGCATTGCTCAGGGCGACATCCACCATTGCCTCGCGCGCTTCGTTCGGCACGACGTCGAGGGCGCACTCCGGGTCGGGTTCCTCGTACCCTATGGTCGGAGCGACGATGCCGTCACGCACAGCCATGATGCAGGCCAGCAGTTCCACGGCTCCGGTGCCCCCGATCAGATGGCCGTGCATCGATTTGGTCGAGGATATCATCAGGTGGTCAGCGTGCCGCCCGAACACATCCGCCACTGCGGCGCACTCGGTCTTGTCGTTGGCCGCCGTCCCGGTGCCGTGGGCGTTGATGTAGCCGACCTCGCTTGCGTTGATCCGCGCATCCGCCAAAGCTCCGGCCATGGCCCGCGCCGCGCCTTGCTTGCTGGGCATGACGATGTCGGCCGCGTCCGAGGACATGGCGAACCCCACGACCTCGCACAGGATCTCTGCCCCACGTGCACGGGCGCGGTCATAGTCTTCGAACACAAAAACACCGGCGCCTTCGCCCTGCACCATGCCGTTCCGGTTGGCGCTGAAGGGGCGGCAGGCGTCCTTGGACATGACCCGCAACCCTTCCCAGGCTTTGACGCCGCCGAAACAGAGCATGGATTCGCTGCCGCCCGTCACCATCGCCGGGGCCGCGCCGCTACGCACCATCTGGAAAGCAAGCGCCATCGCGTGATTGGACGAGGCGCAGGCCGTGGACACGGTGAAACTGGGCCCCTTGAGGTTGTATTCCATCGACACGTGGCTTGCCGCCGCATTATTCATCAGCTTCGGTACGACGAAGGGATGGATGCGGTTTTTTCCGTCTTCGTAGACGGACCGATAGTTGTCGTCCCAGGTCGAAACCCCGCCACCTGCGGTCCCCAGAACAACACCCGATCTTGCGGCAAGGTCGCCGTGAAATTCAATTCCGGACTGATCGATTGCTTCTTTGGCGGCCGTAAGAGTGAATTGCGTGAACCGGTCGTAAAGCGTCATCTGCTGGCGGTTGAAACGGCCTTCGGCCTCGAACCCGCGCACCTGACCGCCGATCCGGATCGAGAGGCGTTCGACATCGCGAAAGTCCAGTTCGCCTATGCCACAACGGCCTTCGCGCATGGCCTCCAACGTTTCGGGAACCGAATGTCCGAGCGAATTGATGGTACCGGCCCCGGTAATAACGACGCGCTTCATGATCGTCGTCAGACCTTTTCCGCCACCAGCTTTTCAATGCCTGCGATGATCGCCGCAACATTCGAGATGTCGAAATCGCCGGCTGTGGGTTCATTGGCGTTGAAGGGGATAGAAATGTCGAACTCTTCCTCGATCGCGAAGATGCTTTCGACAAGACCCAGGCTGTCGATTCCCAGTTCCTCAAGCGTGCTCTCGGGCGTCACATCCGATGGCTCCAGCACGGCCTGCTCTGCGATGATTGCGATGACGCGATCGCTGATGCTCATGTCTATCCCCTGCTTTTCGCTTTGTGGGTGATTTACTCGCTCGGAGCCTGATTGGAAACCGCCTTTTTGAGTGCCTCGACGTCGCGCGCCAGACGCGGCAAACGGCGTTGCGCCTTGTAAATTTCCGTGTGCGTTTCCATCTTCACGCCCGGGTATCCCATGATCACACGTCCCGCAGGCACGTTGGACAAGATCTTGGTTCCGCCGCCCGAGATGACCCGGTCACCGATGAAGATGTTGTCGACAACGCCGGTCTGTCCGCCCAGCACCACGTTGTTGCCAATATCCACCGATCCCGAGATGCCCGTCTGGCCGCAGAGCAAACAATCATTTCCGACGCGCGTGTTGTGGCCCACGTGAACCAGGTTATCCAGCTTGGTGCCGTCTCCGATCCGGGTGTTGCGGATCGTCCCGTTGTCGATGGTGCTGTTGGAGCCGACCTCTACGTCGTCGCCGATCTCGACCGCGCCCAAGGAGTGAATACGCAGCCAACTCTGCGCCTTGGCCTCACCCTGATCGCCCATGGTCTTGCGCACGTTTTCGACGCCGGACACCTCGGGGGTGACGAAACTGAATCCGTCGCCTCCGATCCGCGCACCGGGCTGGGCGATGAACCGGTCTCCGATCAACGCGCGTGCGCCGATGCTGACCATCTCGCGCAGCAGCGCGCCCTCACCCAGCGAGGCATCCATACCGACGACACAATGCGACCCAATCATCGATCCCTTGCCGATTCGAGCACGAGCGCCAATTACCGCCAGAGGCCCGATCGAAACATCGGCGCCTATCTCGGCGGTGGGATCAATCACCGCAGACGGGTGTATCCCAGGTTGAACGCCCTGCCCCCGGTCAAGCAGCCTGGTGACGCCGGCCATAGCCATACGTGGACGGGGCGCAAAAATTGCGGCTTCGAGACCCATTGTCCGCCAATCCGCGCCGGGCCACAGCATCGCCACTCGCGCCGAGCCGGAACCAAGAGCTTCGGCGTATTTTGGGGACATCGCCATCGCCAGATCCGTGCGTCCCGCGTCGCCTGGCTCGGCCGCGCGCAGGATGGTCAGGTCGGTATTGCCCTCGGCCTCGGCGCCAAGGGCATTTGCGATCTGTTGGACGGTGAACTGCATGCAAGGGGTTCCCTGTCAGAGGATCTGGCCCCCCGTGCTTACCCCTGAACCGACGGCAGGACCACCCCCGCCTTGTTCAGTTCCTCCCAGATTTTCTGATCTCGGCCATAGATGTCCCGGCGATATTCAACCTCGCCCTTGGGTCCAATGAACGCCGTGCGATAGATCAGATGCACCGGAATCGGTTTTTTCAGGCGCACGGTGGTTTCGCGGCCGGTATCGAGCACACGATGGAAGTAGTCTTTCGGGTTCTCCTCCTGCCGCGCAAGAATGGCATAGGCAAAGCCGAACGGATCGGCCAGACGGATGCAACCGTGCGAAAAATCCCGCACCTCGCGTGAGAACAAGTCCTTCTGCGGCGTGTCATGCATGTAGACGTTGTGCTTGTTGGGGAACATGAATTTCACCAACCCCAACGCATTGCTCTTGCCCGGCGGCTGCCGCATCGAGAACGGGAAGCTGCGCGACGAGAACTGGCTGAAATTCACCGCGCCGCGGTTTACCCGCCGCCCCTGCCTGTCGGTAATCTCGATATGGCTTACGGCATGTGGGTTCGCGCGCAGCTTCGGAAGGTATTCCTTTGTCACGATCGAGCGGGGAACGTACCAGCTTGGGTTGATCACCATGTGCTCCATCTGATCCGAGAACTCTGGACTGCGGCGATCGCTCGTATTCTTGCCGATCACGGCCCGGGTCTGGAACGAGACATGCCCTTGGTCCACGATGGACGCGGAAAAATCCGTCTGGTTGACAAGTACGTGCCGTTCGCCCCGCTCGCGCGGCATCCAACGCTCGCGTTCCAGCGCGACAATGACCGCCTGCAACCTTTCCGAGACCGGTCTGTTCAATTCTGTGAGCGTTCCCTGGCCGGCGATTCCATCGGTTTCGAGACCATGCGCGGCCTGGAACTTCTGCACCGCCTCACGCAATGCATCGTCGTATCGCGGGCTGGCGGTGGGCCTGAGATATCCCATCGCCACCAGCCGATTGCGCAGCGCGACAACATTCGGCCCGGAATCGCCGGGCTCCATCTTGGCAACGGGTACATCCAGCCCCCAACCGCCTTGCTCCATAAGAGCTTCAAGCGCGATCTTGTGTTTCAGCAGAGCAAGATATTGCCGGGACTGCGGGGCAATCGACCGGAAAAACGCGGTCGCGTCCGACGCCACGAGTCCTGAAAGCTGATCCGCCGGCGAAAGGCGCGGGATCTCGCGGGCTATTCCGGTGTCGACACGCGAAGGATCCAGAAGACCCGATTGAAGATCGCGGGCGAAGATCACGAAAACACGGCTCAATTCCGCTTCGACCAAGCCAAGGTCCCGAACCGAATTGGCATCACGCATCTGCTGAAGCAGCGCATCTGCCCGGTACTTTCCTGCAGGTAGGCCATGCACGTCGGCGCGCGACACCGCATCGAACAGCGCGGCGCGCCGTGCAGCGAACTCGGGCCCGTTGCCCGTCCAGACGGGCTGGTATCCATTGCTTCGGTAAAACTCGGCGATTCCCGAATTGGTCGAGATGGATTCGGCCACAGCCTGCTTGAACGCCGTCACCTGCGCCGTTTCATTCGCGGCCGAAACGCTCGTCCCCGAGAAGGACAAGCAGAACGCGATTATGCAGGCGGAACTTTGCCGAAAGAGTTTCCTCATCAGATGCACCTTGGTCATTCAAATTCATCCCGTACCCTCGGGAGTCGTCCAATTTTCGAAGAAACGACCGGTAAATGTCCATTCACAAATGTACTATTTCCCGGCATCTGCCGGTGCATGGTGCGCGATTGCATCGGCTGTGGCAGTGGTCACAGCCACATTAAGAAAATAAGGCAACAATGCGTCGGCGAATTGCAGGTGCGCAAAATCTCGCCGAAAATTCCCCCTTTCAAACATGATTCCCAAAGACTTGTTGGCTCGGGAATCCGTCTGTGCCATACATTCGGCATCTGGGGATGGAACTAACAAGTTAACACGGCGCACGTAACATCGGGCGCAGGCAGAAAAAGTACGGGACGAGCAGTACATGACAGAGATCAGCTCTTCGGGTTTGACCCGACGCGCCTTGCTTGGTGCATTCGCCGCAACCGTGGTCACAGCAGCACCGACCTATTCCAATGCAGCAGGTTTCCTTCGCGGGGGTGGTGATATTCGCCGCATCCGCATGTATTCCGGTCGCACCGGTGAACGTCTCGACATGATCTATTGGGTGGATGGCGACTACATCAAGGACGCGGTGAGCGAAATCAATCACTTCATGCGGGACTGGCGGACCGATCAGGTCAAATCCATGGACCTGCGCACCGTCGACATCATGGCTGCCGCTCACAATCTGCTCGACGTGAACGAACCCTACATGCTTCTATCTGGCTACCGTAGCCCGCAAACCAACGCCATGCTGCGCTCGCGGTCGCGGGGCGTTGCCAAGAATTCTCTGCACATGAAAGGCCAGGCCGCGGACCTCCGTCTTTCCTCCCGGTCGGTCACACAGATGGCCAAAGCCGCGATGGCTTGCCGCGCCGGCGGCGTCGGACGCTACTCCAGATCTAATTTCGTACATATGGATTGCGGCGAAGTCCGCAGCTGGGGCGGCTGACAAACAGCCGCTCGAACTCGCCTCACCCCCGCGCCGAATGCGTCGGGGGTTTTCTTTTTTTGAAGTAGCGAGTTGGTGATCCAAATCCGAATTGCACGCAGGCTTCCTAAACCGTCGCACGGCAAGAGGAACGTGGTTCAGCATTCGCAATTCTTGGTGAAACTGGCGCACCTGAGATGCAGCGCCAGCAAAACCGAACCCTGCAGGTGGCTTTATTTTCAAGGCGTTACAAGGAGCCCTTTCGCCCTGTGTGTTACACGGGTGTGCATCCTGTGTTACAGATACCGCCCGCAATGTCAATTTTTGCGAGCTTTCAGCCTTAGCTACTTTGAGGAGTCTTTCGAGAGTTGCTCTGCTGCCCGCAATAGCACTTCATCGCTTTGGTCTGGCGGGTTTAGTTCTCCAGCAGCCTTAACAACGACGTCATAGCGGCCCGTATCTAAAGCCTTATCTATCGTTAGGTGCAGAACCTTTTGACGAAGACTTTGGTTCCAAAACTTTTTGCTGATCTGGTACATGATCTCCGCATCGGAGGCATTTACATCAATGTCTGCACGATTTGACCTGCCTACCATATCTTGGAAAGTCTGCATCATTAAGAGCAGTCCAAGCATTACCGCAGGGACCAACAAAATAGAAAGCGCTGCAGTGATCTGAACCAATAATGGCTCGGCTATTTTGATATTGGCTACCTTGTAAAGGCCGACAAGCGTCGTGATCAACGCTATCAACTTGACGACCAAATCAGTGCTGATGTCCATGCCGATTTCACCGTTTTTAGTAACTGCCGAAAGGGTTTGTATCTGTCCGCACGTCCGCAAACCAGAGGAACCAGAAGACCAATGCAAAATATTTCACCGCAAAAATCTGTCACCCAGAGATCAATATAGCGGCCCGCGAAATCCCCCCGTGGGGTACCCCTCAGGGTCACCCAGGGCGGCACCCTCCGCAATCCCCGCCAGATGTATCCACCTGCGGGAACTTCCCACATATGCAGCGAAAACAATGGGTATACGATTGTTCCAGAAACCCTCACCAAAGCACGCTACAAACACCGTTTAGATCAATCCAAACGGGTTCTTCTCAGGTATTCCCTTACTAGTTCAGCTGCAATTGCTGCGCGAACCTGTTTTTCCTCAACTTGGTTTCCATCGAGAATAGACAGCGCCATTGAGGTTGCGATGTCGTAGTCTAAGCAATTGCTACACATCATGGCAGTGGTTGTTTCTGGGAGTGGCGAATAGCAGTGCTTGCAGTGTGCGATGTTTGTGTTCATTTTTCTATCTCAACTCAATGAGTTGCAGATCGCACATGTTATCAACAAAGTCTATGTGTTCTTTACGGTATACCTCAACGCACAGCCCATGGGGTTGCTTGAGAAGTGTTCTAAGGGTTGACTTCTGCTTTCGAACAGGTCACCCATACGAACAGAACTCTTTTGAACAGGTGACCCCATGACCAAGACCGTCCTCTATGCCCGCGTGTCCACTTCCGAGCAGACCAGCGAACACCAGCTTGCACAAGCGCGGAAGGCAGGCTTCCAGATCAAGGACGAAGACGTCATTACCGATCACGGCACCTCAGGGGTCAACACCAAGTTGTCCGAAAGAGAGAACGGCAAGCGCCTGTTCGACATGCTCCGCGAAGGTGACACTCTGGTTGTCCGCTGGGTTGACCGTCTGGGGCGCAACTACGCCGACGTGACCGAGACCATCCGGCACTTCATGAAGAAGGGGGTCATCATCAAGACCGTGATCAACGGTTTGACCTTCGACGGAGCAACTCAAGACCCCATGCAGCAGGCCATCAGGGATGCCATGATCGGGTTCATGGCGGCACAGGCCGAAGCACAGGCACAGGCCACGAAGGAAGCACAGAGGGCAGGTATCGACTTCCACAAGGCAACCTCCCCCGAGAAGTTCAAAGGCCGAAAGCCCAGCTTCGACAGGGACTTGTTTGAGCAAGTGAAGGCGTTGCTTGACGCTGGTCAGGGTCATTCCGCCATTGCCAAGGCCACTGGTCTCAACCGGAATGCTGTCATCCGCATTGCCGAAGACCCGGCGAAGGCAGAGGCATCCTTGGCCCGCTGGGGGATGTAGAAGGCCCGGAGAGACTCTGAGAGGCAGCGCACGATTCGCCTAAAGCTCTCCATAGGGGTTACCACCGGGGAGCCCTCTAAGCGTCCCGTGCGCTGCCCCTGAGGGCCTCAACCTTCCCACACCTGCCTTCCTGGCAATGATCAAGGAAGTTGGCAAACCGCCTGATTCCATTTTTGTTCAAGAAGGCCATGTAAATAGTTGGCATTGCTAACAAAAAGCCATTTCTCCACCGATTAACCCACCCCATAGCCCTAGGCCCTGAGAGATTCCCCTTAAAGGTTAACCTTAGAGGTACACCTTAAGGTGCACCCTAGGCGCAATGCTCAGAGTGTTCATGATGATCACTGAGAGAGGGCTGAGGGTGACAGAAGGTTCTTCGTCTCCTTGGCGACAGCCAAGATAGAGTTATTCCCTTTGAGGTGCCCCTATTGGCGACCCTGTGGTTTCCCTTGGTCGCATGGCTTTGAGGGGGCTATCCGTGGCTTTCACAGCTTGTCCCAATTAACCCACCCCATAGCCCTAAGAGAGTGACCCTGAGCGGCGCACTGTATGCGGTCTTGGTATGGTGCCGCATAGGTGACGCTAGGCGACGACGGGTCATCTCTCTGGGGCATCGGATGGCTATGACTTCGACATGTTCTTTCTGGTTCCCGCTCAGGTGACCTTCGGGTTGCCGGGCGGGTTGCCCGATTGTGAGCCCCGCGATGGGGGTCTCCTCTCTTTTTCGTAGGTTGTCACAGCCACCCGAAAGCAGTCCGCCCTACCCCCAAAAACCCACTCTAGCCGCCCTCAAGGTTCACCCTCGGGGGCGCTTTCAGTTCTGCCCGAGGGAAACATCATGATCATAGTCACCCGGACCAGCGAGACCTCGGACGCCTATCCGAAGGTCATCTCGCGTCCACATCCCAACGTCCGTGTCATCACCTGCAAAGACGACCTCCAATGGGTTCTCCAAAAGCGCACTGGAGGCAGCGCAGAGAGACCTTGGAGGGCTGTCGGGTACTTCCGCACCCGGAACGCTCTAACCCGAGCCTGCGCTGCCTTGTGTGGCCGCAGCTTGGAGTCTCCGACGGCAATGAAGGACTTGGAGGCCCTGCCCGAGAACTTCATCGCCGGATAGCCGCCCCTCATCCCGACCAAAAGGATTTCCCAATGACCAAGACCCTCTACACCCGACCAGCGAAGACGAAGGCAACCGCCGTTGGCGAGAAGAACCGGCTTCGCTGGAACCGTCAGCTACGCAAGAAGGTTTTCCACCTGATCAAGGCCATGGACTTCATGCTTGCCGAGGAAACCGCCACATCGAACGCCCGCAAGTACCCTTGGGACGACCGTCCGACGTGGGTCACCACTCGCATCAGAATTGACCAGTTGGCAATCCTTGAGTTGCTCCAGAAGCGGCACCTAGAGACCACCGGCAAGGAAATCTCTCGGGCCGAGGTTCTGGCTGCCCTCATGGCCGCTGGTCTCGAACACGTCGTCAAGCATGAAGACTTCGGCGGCAACCGCACCTGACGCCGCCACTCTCCAACCCAAATCCCGAACTCAACAGAAAGGACACCATCATGTCTGAATGGATCACTGTCGAAGGCGCGCCGCAACAGAACAGCAGCAACCTCGCGAACACCGAGACCAAGATCGAGCCTCGCATCGAGCAAAGCGCCCACATGGAGGTTAGGTCGCATGGTGACGGCACCGCCTCCTTCATCGACCAGAGCGGGCGCGAATACGTCAGCAAGCCCGACAGCGAATATCGTGGTTCGGTCCTCGCCACCGCCACGACCGAAGGCGGCGGAATCATTGTGGGTCGCTCAGTCAGAGCAACCGACCAGGTGATGCTCCCTGAAGGCATCCCTGCCAGCGTAGCCGTTGCGGCCATGCTTGGTTACCTCCAGCGCAACCCCGATGGCTCCTTCTCGGACACCGACAAGGCCCGCTCAGGTGCAACCATGGACACGGCCCGAGAGGCTGAAGCCAAGCGCGCCGAAGCTGAAGCGGAAGCTGCCAAGGAAGCAGAGTTCCACATCGGAAACGACGGCGAAGCAGCCATGACGGCAATCACGCAGAGCGTTCAGCCCGGTGACGCTATCAAGGCCATGGACGAAGTGCTGCAGCGAGGCGAGGTCTCCGAGAACACCTTGGCCCGCATGGCTTCACAGGCAGGCATTGAGCCAGAACAGATGCGCGAACAGATCAACGCAGCCCATCAGGGCTTCTATGACGCCGCTGCCGCACGTCTGGAAGCCGCTGGGATCGCCGATGAAGACGCCTTTGCGGCCTTCGTTCAGGACAACCCGCAGGTTTACCAGAAGTTGCTTGAAGGTGCCCGCGCCTTGGTCATGAGCAACAGCACGACTGAGATCGACGCCGTGAAGGACGCCTTCCTTGAACAGGCTGATCGTTACATGACCGATGAGGTGAAAGACGCTCTTGAAGAAGCAGGGTATGGCTGGAAGCCGAAACCCGGCGGAGGGTTGCTTGTGGTCTTGGCTGGCGGGCAGGAAGTCCCGTTCAATGTAGCCGTAAAGCAGCGCATCATCACCTTCAGCCAGTAAGGGTCGATGACCATGGCCGACTTGTTCAACCCCAAGTGCAACCAATCAACGGGAACCGTCAAGTTCACCCGAGGGGCACCTTCATGCGCCGAAGCAGCGGCCCAAGGCATGAAGCGACATGCCGAATACCGCGCCCAACAAGCAGCCTATGAACGCGCCAAGGCTGCCGAGAGAGTGCAACAGGTGCCGCAGCCTGACAGGTGGCTGAAGCCCGGTGATTTGACGTAGACCCTGAAGCCATCCCCTTGCTGCCTTCATGGTGGTGAGGGGATTTTTTTTTCGACACCGCCCCGGCGGGCGATACCGCTGTGTCCACCTTCAACTTCCGTGGCTTCGACCTCCGCTGCGTCGAGATTGACGGCCAACCTTGGTTCACCGCGAAGGACGCTTGCGAACCCCTCGGTCTGACCAACATCACGATGGCCCTCATGAACATCAACAATACTGATGTTCAGAACTTCCGCTTTCCGGGCACCAAAGGGGGTCGGCCCAATAAGATGGTCTCCGAGGCTGGCCTCTACAAGCTCGTCATGGTCAGCCGGAAGCCGGAAGCGAAAGAGTTCCAGCGGTGGGTAACCCACGAAGTTCTCCCGGCCATCCGCAAAGACGGCGGCTACATCGAAGATGAGGAGAAGGTCGCGACCGGGGAGATGAGCGAGGAAGAACTGGTCCTCAAGGCCATGGAGGTGATGCAGCGCCTCGGGCGCACCGCCAAGGAAATCGCTGCGGAGATCGGTGAGATGCTGATCGCGGTACGTGAGGGCAAGCCTGAGGGCGGCCTTCGCAAGTGGATCGAAGACAACTGCGACTTCACCCGAAAACGCGCCTACGAATACATCAAGGTTTTCGAGGTGAGTGTCACCCGTGGGTTACACTTCGAGCAAGCCGACAGCATCCGAGAGGTACTGGACCTCAAGGACAAGCCCACCCCTAAGCCGGAAACCCGAGCGGCCACCCTCGACGACCTCCGCAAGGTGGAACGTCTGCGGGCACTGAGGGATGACCCGAGCGCGACCGAGGGGGAGAAGGCTGCGGCTACTCCACCACCCTCAGCAAAGCATCACGGCACACCGCAAGCCGCCCGTCAGGCCCCCCGTAGTCTTCCCCTACACCGCCCAAGGCATGGCCCAAGATCATCCCTTGCACGACCTGTTGAACCCCGGCAATCCGCAGCTTGTCCTTCATCAAGTGGCGGCAAGAATGGACAGTGTGCTTCTTGTTCTCCGTCAGAAGGCGCATGTGCTTCATCAGCGCCTGAGATGCACTGTCAGCGCCCCGAGGTTTCGCATAAGCGGGAAACAGAGGTTCACCAGCGGCTGCACCTTTACGCTCCCTGACAGCTTCCGTAGCGGCTTCCAAAGCCTTCCCGACCAAGGGCACCTTCCGAACCGATGCCTTCGTCTTCAATGACCTGACCCCATTCGGGCGAATGTCCAGATGCGGGACTTCGTGGTCTAGCACCACGTCGCGGACTTCCAGACCCGTGACTTCGGCAAGGCGGCAACCAGTGCCCACGAGCAGTCCCCAGAGGTGCCTCTGAGCGGGTGTCCTAGCGTTGTCCTTGAGGCGCTTCCGCATGCCCGACACGACAGCATCAGGGAGAGGCAGTCTTGCCTCTGAGGGACGGGCTTCAATGTCCTTGG
Source organism: Ruegeria sediminis (assembly GCF_005938215.1). Classification (GTDB taxonomy): domain Bacteria; phylum Pseudomonadota; class Alphaproteobacteria; order Rhodobacterales; family Rhodobacteraceae; genus Ruegeria; species Ruegeria sediminis. Next base: position 130,085 of record NZ_VCPD01000002.1, on the reverse strand, counting down.
GCATCCGAAGACCCTTGAACGGATTGACCACGTCCCCCGTTAGGCCGTGTTCTTCCAACCCTACGTTGATCATTGCAGAGAGGCACCGAAGTTCCCGCTTCACCGTTGAAGGAGACAATGGCTTCCCGTCGTCCTTGGTATCGGCAAGCATCGCATCTAGAAGACCCCGAGCCTTTTCCCGCGTCAGGTCACGCAACATGATGCTGTCCAGAGGCCCCCAGAACTTCCCAACACGGCGCACCACACGGTCCACCAACTGGTTCCCCTGCCGGTCGCTCCCCACGTTCAAACGCAGGTAATCGTTCTTGGCATCCAGAAGGGTGACTTCAGGGGGTGCTGAGGTTGGCGCGGCGACAGCGCGGATAAGCAGAGGGTCTCGCCCGACCCTATGCAGTTCCTCGGCCAACAACGCCCGCTTGTCTGCTTCGTCATCAGGACCAACAACAGCTTCGGTCATATGCTGCGCATGGCGAAGGTATCTGTCCCAGCGTTCCCTTGGGCTTTCGCCAGAGAGCGCCAGAAGCCGCGCTTCGACCTCTGAGACCCGTCTGTCATACTCGACCATCAAAGCCGCTTGCTCGCGAACCAATGTAGCCTCATCGCGGGCCTTCATGCGCTCCTGCATGAACTCCTTCCCAAGCGCCTCAGCGACTGCCTTGGGGTATCTCCTACGGAATCTGAAGGTGCCGTCTTTCAGGCTGTCCACGTGCTTCAGCTTCACCATGACTGCCATGTCTTGTGTCTCCATGTGTTACATAATGTGTTACACAACGGAGCGGTAGGGTCTTGTTTTCCTTGAAAATATGGCCTTCGGACGTGTCCGGTGGCGCACCTGAGAGGATTCGAACCTCTGGCCTCTGCCTTCGGAGGGCAGCGCTCTATCCAGCTGAGCTACAGGTGCCTGCGCCGTTAGCTATCCTTCTTCCCTGCGGGGTGCAACAGCAAATATCCGGATTTCGCACCGCAACACGCGGGATTGAGCGCACCGAAATTCCGCCTGGAAACGTCCCTCAGGCGAATAGTTCATGCGCCAATTCCAGCGCCTCGATCAGCGTGTCCACCTCGTCCTTGGTATTGTAGAGGCCAAAGCTTGCGCGGCAGGTAGCGGTGACGCCGAGATGGTCCATCAACGGTCCGGCGCAATGGTGCCCGGCCCGCACCGCAACACCTTTCTTGTCCAGAATCGTCGACACGTCATGCGCATGCCCGGCGCCATCGATGGTGAAACTGAAGATCGCCGCCTTGTCCGGCCGCGTGCCCTGCACCTGGATCCAGTTCAGCCCAGTCAGCCGCTCCAGCGCATAGTCACGCAATCCCGCCTCATGCGCCGCGATGTTCTGCATACCAAGGCCCATCATGTAATCCAGCGCCACCCCCAGGCCGATGGTCTGAACGATGCCGGGCGTCCCAGCTTCGAACTTCATGGGCGGATCGTTGTAGATCACGTGGTCCTTCGTGACCTCCTTGATCATGTCGCCACCACCGATGAAAGGGCGCATTTCGGCCATGCGTTCGGACCTGATGTAGATCGCACCGGATCCGGACGGCCCATACAGCTTGTGCCCGGTGATCGCATAGAAATCGCAGCCGATGTCCCGCACGTCGACCGGCATGTGCACCGCACCCTGGCTGCCGTCCACCAGCACGGGCACACCCTTGGAATGCGCGCCCTGCGTGATCGCCTTTACATCGACGACGGTGCCCAGAACGTTGGAACATTGCGTGACGGCGACCAGCTTGGTTTTCGGGCCGATCGCATCGATCACGGCCTGCGGATCAAGTCCGCCATCGGCATCGGTCTCGACCCATTTCAACACCACACCCTGACGTTCGCGCAAAAAATGCCAGGGTACGATGTTGGCATGGTGTTCCATCACGCTCAGAACGATCTCGTCGCCGGCTTCCATGCGCGGCATGGCCCAACCATAGGCGACCAGGTTGATCCCCTCGGTGGTGCCCGAGTTCAGCACGATTTCATCCTCGCTGCCCGCATTCAGGAAGCGCGCGATCGTGCCGCGCACGGCCTCGTATTTTTCGGTCGCAAGATTAGAAAGATAATGCAACCCACGGTGAACGTTGGAGTATTCCTCGGCATAGGCGCGGGTCACCGCGTCGATTACCACCTGCGGCTTCTGAGCCGAGGCCCCGTTGTCGAGATAGGTCAGCGGTTTGCCGTTCACCTGGCGGGACAGGATCGGGAAATCGGCGCGGATTTTCTGGACATCATACATGAGAAACGGATCCCGGGATCGGCCCTCCGACGAGGGACAGGAGAATGAACGATACGACGGCAATCGCCAGAACCGAGGCGATGAGAACGCCGGCTGCCCGCGACAGGGAATTCAGTCGGTGGGCCTGATCGATGAAGTGGACACTGATGTAGATGCCTATCAGGAAAGCGGCAAATGCCAGCAACGCCGAAAGTATCGGAATCGTCAGCACCAGGATGAGGCCCGCGGCCTGTACTGCGACTTTCAGAAACTGCATCCAGACCATCAGGATCATGACATCGTTGAAGGAACCGGTCCCTCCCAAGGCACGTCCGACATGGTAGAACGCCAGGATCGTCACGATCAGCCCGCCACCTACGATCGCGGAATAGGCGATCAGAGACGGAACGATGCCCTGCGTTTCCACACCGATGACCGGCAGAAGCAGATTGGAAGCGGCCTGCAGCAGGGTGTTCAGGACGACGGCCAGGGCCAACCCCAGCCAAAGCACCTCGCGCCCCAGCCCCAGCGCCATCAGCCGCCGGGCGGCTTGTGCGGGGTCCTTGATCGTGGTCACGGCCAGATCGCGCCAAAAGGCCGGGTTCATGTCAAAGACCTTTCCGCTTGGCTCAGCCCGGAAAACCAGAACCACCCGAAGACGATCAGCCAGAGCAGACCGACGCCCTGCATTGCCGGACCCGGCCCAATGAAACCAGCCACCATCCCGTGCAGCAGCAAGATCGGGCTTGAGGCCAGCAGCGACCAGAACAGCGCCAGACGGGCGCCGTACCAGTCACCCCTGCCCCCGACGGCACGAGCGAAGACATGGCTGACGGCGGCCAGAAAGTAGAAGATCAGCGGGGCGATGATGATCCAGGCCAAGAGGGCGCCGCCGAGCAACATGTTCAATTCCTGACCCGTCAAATGCGCCTCGCGCGCCAGCCTCGGCATCTGTGCAACGAAGACAAGCGTGCAGCCGGCCATCAGAATGGCCAGCGCCCGGTCTTCGCGCTGCCCCATGCCGAGCAACCGCCGAATGACGCGCCCCGGCCCCCGGTAGGTGGCGACGATATCGGCGGCGACCGGCATCAGCTGCGACGCTTCAGCCAGCCTTCGAGACGCGAGACGATGTCCTCGGCCAACGCCTTGTTCTCGATCTCGTCGACCGCCTCGGCGAGAAAGGCGAGGGTCAGCATGTTCGTCGCGTCCTTTTTGGGGACACCCCGCGAACACAGGTAGAACAGCGCCGTCTCATCAATCGCACCCGAGGTCGAACCATGCGAACAGGCGACGTCGTCGGCATAGATTTCCAGCTCGGGCTTGGCCAGGAACTGACTGTCTTCATCCAGCAAAAGCGACTGGCTGATCTGATAGCCGTCGGTTTTCTGGGCACCTTCCTTGACGAGGATCTTGCCCTGGAAAACGCCGGTGGCGCCGTTGCGAAGCACCTTCTTGAAGACCTGACGGCTTTCGCAATTCACTGCGTCATGGGTGATGAAAACGGTGTCGTCATGGTGGAAATCGCCATCGCCGACGCAGGCGCCCGCAACATGCGCGACGGCATCGTCGCCGGTCAACTCGACCACTTGTTCGTTCCGCGTCAAAACGCCATTCACCGTCAGAGTGAAGGATTTGTACACCGACTCGGCGCCCAGGCGGGCGAACATGTGCGTCGCCGCGCGCCGTTCATGATCGCGGCCCTGCGCCCGGACGTGATGCAGGATCCCGCCATCGGCGATATCGATTTCCATGCACTTGTTGAAGCGCGACGCGGCAGGGCCGTTTTCCAGGATCGTCACTTCCGCCTCGTTCTCAACCCGGATCACATGGTGAAGGAACGCGTCGGACGACTCGGAATCGTGATTGTAGATCAAGCTGATGGGTTTGGACGGCTTTCCGGTGACATGTATCGCCACGCCATCCGAGGCGAAGGCCGTGTTGAGAGCCGCCAGAGGGCGCGCGACGGGCTGCTGCCCGCCCGCTTCAAGAACGCCGTACAACTCCTTGGCCCAATGGATATCCTTGCAGCAGATATCCTCGAGCCGCTCGATCTGGACGCCTTCGAGACTCAGGTCGTCCGACGCCTCGGGGCTGAACACACCGTCGATGAACACGATCTTCAGCCGATCTATCCCGTCGAACATCATGGGCTCGTCGGCGGTGAAAAGCGCGGCTTTGGGGGCTTCGGGTTGTACTAACGTGTCGGGACGGGTGTACTTCCAATACTCGTCCCGCCGGTTGGGCAAGCCCATTTCCCGCAAGCGGGCCAACGCAGCCTCGCGCGCGTCTCTGGTGCAGCCGGCGGTCGGCAGGCTCAGCGAGGCCAGCCGGGCTTCGGTTGCGCTTTGCTTCACTTCCGGCAGGGCCATCAGTTCACCTCGGCAAGAATATCGGCATAGCCGTTGTGTTCGACTTCCAGCGCCAGTTCGGGACCGCCGGACTTTACGATCCGCCCATCCGCCATGATGTGCACGACATCAGGTTTGATGTGGTCGAGCAGGCGCTGATAGTGAGTAATGACAAGGAACCCGCGCCCTTGGTCCCGCAGCGCGTTGACGCCGTCGGACACCAGTTTCATCGCATCCACGTCAAGACCCGAGTCGGTTTCATCCAGAATGCACATCTTCGGCTCCAGCATGGCCATCTGGAGGATTTCGTTGCGCTTCTTCTCGCCACCTGAGAATCCGACGTTGACCGGGCGTTTGAGCATGTCGGCGTCGATCTGCAGGGTCTTGGCCTTGGCGCGCACAAGTTTCAGGAACTCGGCGGCCGACAGTTCCTCTTCGCCGCGCGCCTTTCGCTGCGCGTTCACCGCCGTCCGCATGAATGTCATGTTGCCGACGCCGGGGATTTCGACCGGATACTGGAAGGCCAGGAAAAGGCCGGCGGCGGCGCGCTCTTCAGGTTCCAGTTCCAGCAGATCCTTGCCGCCCAGTGTGGCCGATCCTTCGGTCACTTCATATCCGTCGCGTCCGGACAGAACGTAGCTGAGCGTCGACTTGCCCGAGCCATTCGGCCCCATGATGGCATGCACTTTGCCTGCCTCGACAGACAGGTCGACCCCTTTGAGGATCTCCTTGTCTTCCTCTTCAAGTTTCACGTGCAAGTTCTTGATTTCAAGCATGATTTCCTCGTCTCTCGTTTCAGGCGCGCATGTCCGCGGCCGGTGTGTCTGCTTCGGCGTACATCCACGCCGGAATATTTTTTGTGGCATCCGACTGCGCCAGAGCGACGCCATCGTCCAACCTGATCGCTTCGCCTACGACGATGCCCCGGCACTCGACTATCTTGCGCCCCTCCATGCTGGGTGTCGTGGTGATGATCATGCTCAATGCCTCTTTCTCCTACCTGCCGCCCAGAGAAGCCACCATGTCGGCGAATACCCTCGACCATTGAATGCCGCGGAAACTCGACGCGACCCCGGACAATCCGGGGCTTTGTTTCGGCTTAACCTACGGATCCCTCCAAGGAAATTGCGACAAGCTGTTGCGCTTCCATGGCAAATTCCATCGGCAGCGCCTGCAGCACGTCCTTGCAGAACCCGTTGACGACAAGCGCGACAGCCTCTTCCTCGTCCATGCCGCGCTGGCGGCAGTAGAAAAGCTGGTCGTCGTCCACCTTGGACGTCGTCGCCTCATGCTCGCAGCGCGACGAGTTGTTGCGCACTTCGATATAGGGAACCGTGTGCGCCCCGCATTTGTCGCCGATCAGCAAGCTGTCGCATTGCGTATAGTTCCGCGAGTTCTTTGCCTTGGGGTGCATCGAGACGAGACCGCGATAGGTGTTCTGCGCCTTGCCGGCGCTGATCCCCTTGGACACGATCCGCGACTTGGTGTTCTTGCCCAGATGAACCATCTTGGTGCCGGTATCGGCCTGCTGGTAGTTGTTCGTGATGGCGATCGAGTAGAACTCGCCCTGGCTGTCGTCGCCGCGCAGAATGCAGGACGGGTACTTCCAGGTTACGGCCGAGCCGGTTTCCACCTGCGTCCACATGACCTTTGAGCGGTCTCCACGACAATCGGCGCGCTTGGTGACGAAGTTGTAGATCCCGCCCTTGCCGTTTTCGTCGCCCGGGAACCAGTTCTGGACAGTCGAGTACTTAACCTCGGCGTCTTCCTCGACGATGATCTCGACCACGGCGGCATGGAGTTGAGCCGTGTCGCGCTGCGGCGCGGTGCATCCTTCAAGATAGGACACGTACGATCCCTTGTCCGCGATGATCAGGGTGCGCTCGAACTGGCCGGTGTTTTCGGCATTGATGCGGAAATAGGTCGACAGTTCCATCGGACAGCGCACGCCTGGCGGCACATAGACGAAGGACCCATCCGAAAAGACGGCAGAGTTCAGCGTCGCGTAGAAGTTGTCCGAGACCGGAACCACCGACCCCAGGTACTTCTTCACCAATTCCGGGTGTTCCCTGATCGCTTCGGAGATGGAGCAGAAGATGACACCGTGTTTCTTCAGCTCATCCTGAAAGGTCGTGCCCACCGAGACGGAGTCGAATACGGCGTCCACGGCCACCTTGCGGCCTTCGGCAGGGGCGTTCTCGGCGCCTTCGACTCCCGCAAGAATCATCTGTTCTTTCAGCGGTATGCCAAGCTTTTCGTAAGTCGCCAGCAGTTTGGGGTCGACCTCGTCCAGCGACTTGGGCTTCGTCTCCATCGACTTGGGACGCGCATAGTAATACTGGTTCTGGAAATCGATCGCGGGGTAATGAACCATCGCCCATTTGGGCTCTTTCATCTGGGTCCAACGTTCGAACGCGGCCAGACGCCAATCGGTCATCCACCCGGGTTCTTCGTTTTTCTGCGAGATCAGCCGGACGATATCCGGGTTCACGCCCTTGGGGGCGTATTCCATCTCGATCTCGGTTTCCCAGCCGTATTTGTAGGTGCCGACCTCGCGAACCGCGTCAACGGTTTCCTGATCGACACCTTCCTTAACCTGGGTCTGGTCCAATGCGGCCATGACTCACCCTCCGTCAGATCACGCGGCCCGCGCGCGATGCTTCTTTTCTTTTTCCAGCCACGCCTCGGCAAAGCGCAGCACATCTTCTTCCGTTGTACGAGGGCCCAGCGACACGCGGATCGCGCTGGCTGCCGTTGCCTCGTCATATCCCGTCGCGCTCAGCACCGCGCTTGCCCGAACCTTGCCGCTGGAACAGGCGGACCCGGCGCTGATGGCAAAACCGGCCAGATCCATCTGCATCACTTGCGTCTCCCCCTTCCAACCGGGCGTCGCAAAGCACAGCGTGTTCGGGAGTCGATCCCGATCTTTTCCGACAAAAATAGTAGATTTAGAACCAGCCTCAAGAGCCTTTTCTAGAATATTTCTAATTTCCGCAACGCGCTGCCAGACCCCAGCGGCAAGATCCCTGGACGCGGCTTCGGCGGCAGCGGCAAATCCCGCAATTCCAATGACGTTTTCTGTGCCTGAACGACGCCCCATTTCCTGGCCGCCACCCTTGATCTGGGCCTCAAGGTCCGTACCCCGCTTCATTATCACCGCTCCGACTCCCTTGGGTCCGCCCAGTTTATGCGCTGATACCAAAGCCATCTGGGCGCCCAGCCAGTTGAACGCGATCGGAAGTTTTCCGAAGGCTTGGGTCGCATCCGTGACCGCAAGGCCCTCAGGCAGTTTCTGAACGATCCCGGTCTCCGAGTTGGCCAATTGCAAGGTCGCGTTGGCCGGATCCGGAACCAGAACAGAACCGCCCAAGTCAGTCGTCAAATCCTCAACAATCCAAGCTCTTACGGCATCATGTTCAACCGCCGCGCCATGCAGGCCCCGCCCGGACAGGGCCAAGGCCGCACCTTCGGTGGAACCGGAGGTGAACACGATGTCCGCGCCATCTGCCCCAAAAGCGGTTGCGATCTGGGCGCGAGCTTTCTCAATCACGGCTTTTGCGGACCGCCCTTCGGCATGTACTGAGGACGGGTTTCCGCAAACCTCCATGGCCGCAATCATCGCATCCCGGGCTTCGGGACGCAGCGGCGCGGTGGCATTGTGATCAAGGTAAATACGTTTCATGGATGCATCTTTTTTCACAAGCGAATTTGCGGCGACATGCCTGATGCCGCACGTTCCACCTCATTCATCGACCACCGCAAAAAGGCTCGGGACCGCCGGACAGGGCGCAAGATCGTTCCGGATCACATCCGACAAGCGGGTCTGGTGGAGAAAGACATAGACATGCGCGCTGAGACTTTCCCACAGACGATTGGTCAGAGACTGGGCGCGACTGCCCGATGACGCGCCTGAGGCACCGGCTCCCTTGTGCATCGCATCCACCGTCTCATCAACGGCCGCCAGCACGTCTACCACACGAATCTCGGAAGCCGGTCGCGCCAGACGGTATCCGCCACCCGGCCCGCGCACCGAAGACACAAGCTCGGCCCGGCGAAGTTTGACGAACAATTGTTCCAGATAAGGCAGCGAAATATCCTGGCGCTCCGAAATCTCGCCAAGGGTGACCAGATCATCAGCCGGTTGAAGCGCGATATCGGCGAGGGCCACCATGGCGTAACGCCCTTTGGTCGACAGCTTCATCTTAGATTCCCCAAAGCCTCATATGTGCGAAATCATTGACGTTCCCGCAGTCAGTGCGTATCTCCGACTGACAGCATCGACAAGCCACGCAGTCACAATTAGAACCGTTCTAAGGTGCCCGATGGATACCGTCAAGAATATCCCGGCGCCTCGAAAAAAGAGACAGGACAAAAGCACACATGCCCGAGGTGATTTTTCCCGGACCAGAAGGCCGCCTGGAAGGCCGTTACCACCCGCAAAAGGAAAAAGACGCACCGATCGCAATCGTGCTGCATCCGCACCCGCAGTTCGGCGGGACCATGAACAACAAGGTCGTCTACAACCTGCATTACGCCTTTTACAACATGGGCTTCACCGTGCTGCGCTTCAATTTTCGCGGCGTCGGACGCAGCCAGGGCGAATACGATCAGGGCGTGGGCGAGTTGAGCGACGCTGCGTCGGCGTTGGATTATCTGCAGTCGATGAACAATAATTCCAAGCATTGCTGGGTCGCGGGCTTTTCCTTCGGCGCATGGATCGGCATGCAGTTGCTGATGCGCCGCCCCGAGATCACCGGCTTCATCAGCGTTTCGCCGCCCGCAAACATGTACGACTTCTCGTTCCTTGCGCCCTGCCCTTCGTCCGGTCTGGTCATCAACGGCACGGCCGACCGCGTCGCACCGCCCACGGACACCCGGGCGCTGGTCAGCAAGCTGCACGAGCAGAAGGGGATCACCGTCACGCATACCGAAGTCGAGGGCGCCGATCACTTCTTCCAGGATCAGCACATGGACACGCTGATCGACAACGTCACCGATTACGTAAAACGCCGCCTGACGGAGAACACTCGCTGATGGCCGGAACAATCGAAACTCTGGCCGCGAAACTGGCCGAGGATACGATGAAGGTCATGGACGAGACCGGGCAGGAGCGTCTGTTTGTCGAGGTCGGCAATGTGCTGGCCGCGGCTTCGCAATCTCTTGAAGAAGCCTATCTGACCGAAGTGCGCGTTCGCATGGCGGAAAGAAAGGCCAGGCAGTTCCTGGTCAAGAAACTGTCGGATCACCGAGCCAAGACCAAGGCGATCGAGAAGCACTAGTTTTGTCCGCGTTGTTGGAGCACGTTCGGCCGGTCCGGCGGCGGCGTACGCAGAACGCGCGAAATCGCACAATCGACTGAAATGCAAAAGGGGCCCGAAGGCCCCTTTTGTCCACTTTGGCTGATGCTCAAACCGAAATCACATGTAACCCCTCACCAGACATGGCTGCATCATTTTCAACGGACCCCCCGTCAGCAAGCCACCCTAGCACCACGACCAAAGCAGAAATCAGAATGACAGTCTTTGCAAAAGGTGTCATCGCTCAAACTCGTACAAACAGAAAACATCTAAAAGTGACCGCAACTTACCATGCCTCCGCTTGTCCAGAATAGTCGGGTTTCCCTGACCTGTTGCAACTTTGCACTGCATTCTGAAGCTACGATGACAGGCAGGTTACGATTTCTTTTTTCTTGCTGAATTACCGGATTCCGTGGTCTAGCTCGGCGTGAAATCCCGGTTCCTTGATCTCAAAGCCAGGACTCTGACCCATGCCCAATGCCTACGTGATCCTTCTGCTCGCCGTTTTTGCCGAAACCGTCGGCACTACCGCCTTGCAGGCCAGCCAGCAATTCACCCGCCTTTGGCCATCGGTCCTGGTTGTCGTTGGCTACGGTCTGGCGTTCTACCTGATGGCACTGACGCTCAAGGTGATGCCCGTCGGGATCGTCTACGCCATCTGGTCCGGCATGGGGATCGTCCTCATTGCGCTGATCGGCCTTGTCGTATTCGGCCAGAGGCTCGACTGGCCTGCCGTGGCGGGTCTTGGCCTCATCATAAGCGGAATACTGGTCATACATCTCTTTTCCGGGACCGCAGCGCACTGACAGCGCGAAAGGGCTGGCATATTTCCCCGTGCCGCGCTATTCGCGCCGCAACTTCCCGTTCAAAGGCTGACCTCATATGGACCTGCGTAATATCGCAATCATTGCTCACGTGGACCACGGCAAGACGACCCTGGTGGATGAGCTGCTGAAACAATCCGGCGCGTTCCGGGAAAACCAGACCGTGGCGGAACGCGCCATGGACAGCAATGATCTGGAACGCGAACGGGGCATCACCATTCTGGCCAAGGCGACCTCGGTCGAATGGAAAGGCACGCGCATCAATATCGTCGACACGCCCGGCCACGCCGACTTCGGAGGCGAAGTCGAACGCATCCTCAGCATGGTCGACGGCGTTGTCCTGCTGGTGGACGCGGCCGAAGGTCCGATGCCACAGACCAAATTCGTGACATCCAAGGCACTGGCGCTGGGCCTGCGCCCGATCGTCGTGCTGAACAAGGTCGACAAGCCGGACGCCGAACCCGACCGGGCGCTGGACGAGTGCTTCGACCTTTTCGCCAACCTCGGCGCAAATGACGATCAGCTGGATTTTCCCTCGATGTATGCTTCGGGCCGTTCCGGCTGGGCCGATCTGGAGCTTGACGGACCGCGGAAGGATCTCTCGGCTCTGTTCGATCTGGTGGTGAGTCATGTGCCGGCTCCGAAACAGATCGAACGCCAGGACGAGCCATTCCGAATGCTTGCGACGACCCTGGGCAGTGACCCCTTCATCGGCCGCATCCTGACCGGCCGCGTGGAAAGCGGACGACTCAAGGCAGGCGACGCGCTGAAGGCTCTCAGCCGCGATGGCAAGTTGATCGAGAACTTCCGGGCCACCAAGATCCTGGCGTTCCGCGGCCTCAGCCAGCAACCGATCGATGTCGCCGAAGCAGGCGACATCGTCACGATCGCAGGGATGAGCAAGGCGACCGTCGCCGATTCACTGGTGGCGCCGCAAGTGACCGACGCCCTGCCCGCTCAGCCGATCGATCCGCCGACGATCACCGTAACTTTCGGCATCAACGATTCGCCTCTGGCTGGCCGCGACGGCAAGAAAGTGCAATCGCGCGTGATCCGCGACCGTCTGATGAAAGAGGCCGAATCGAACGTGGCCATCCGCGTCACCGACACACCCGGCGGCGAAGCTTTCGAGGTCGCCGGACGCGGCGAATTGCAGATGGGCGTGCTGATCGAAAACATGCGGCGCGAAGGGTTCGAATTGTCGATTTCGCGCCCCCAGGTTCTGTTCCGCGAGGAAAACGGCCAGCGCCTTGAGCCGATCGAGGAAGTCACGATCGACGTCGACGACGAGTATTCGGGCGCGGTGATCGAAAAAGTTACCGGCGCGCGCAAGGGCGAACTGGTGGAGATGCGCCCTTCCGGTGCGGGAAAGACCCGGATCATCGCTCATGTGCCGTCGCGCGGCCTGATCGGCTATCACGGCGAATTCCTGACGGACACCCGCGGTACGGGCGTTCTGAACCGGGTCTTCCACGGCTGGTCGCCACACAAGGGACCTATCCCTGGTCGCCGTGCCGGCGTTCTGATTTCCATGGAAAACGGACAGGCCGTGGCCTACGCGCTGTGGAACCTGGAAGAGCGCGGACGCATGTTCCTGGGGCCGCAGACCGATGTCTATCAAGGCATGATCATTGGCGAGCATTCGCGCGACAACGATCTGGAAGTGAACCCGCTGAAGGGCAAGAAGCTGACGAACATCCGCGCGTCCGGTTCTGATGACGCGGTCAGGCTGACGCCACATATCCAGTTCTCGCTGGAAGAGGCGATCGCCTATATCGACGACGACGAACTCGTCGAAGTGACGCCGAACGCCATCCGTCTGCGCAAACGCTTCCTCGACCCGCACGAGCGCAAGCGTATGGCCAAGGCCGGCTAATCCCCCACCGCAGGGCGCGCAGACGTGCGCCCCGGAAACAATGGCAACAATATGGCTTTTTTGCATCTATTGGATGCACGAACCTGCCCTGATGGCCCGCCAATACGGCGGGCCTATTTGTCTGTTTTGCCGAACATTTCTACTTATCCGATAGCGGTTTAGGCCGCTCCAGTTTCGCTCGACCACCAAATTTTGCGGCAAAATATGGTTGGCAAATTGACGAAAATGCGGCGGTTGGGTACCCTTGTCATGTAAGTGTTGTGTCACGATTTTTTTGTTGGAGTACTAGTTATGAGTGCGAAGAAACGTTTCATCTCGCTGGTGTTGGCATCGACTTCGATGACCTTCATAGCGTCAGGCGGAAACGCGGCGGCCGAGAAATGTACCGTGAAGACGGCGCGCCAATCCGTATCAACCGAAACCCTGTGTGCGTGCCGCGTCGTTGAAGACCGGATGATTCGTTATATCCAGCTAAGGCCCGACTTTGAGGACATCCTTGCTCGCACGCTTCAGGCATGCCCTGCACTCGCCACGGTTCTGACCGACTTCCCGACTGCCACGATTCAGGATTCGACGTCCGAAAACGGCGACGGCAGCCTTGGCAACGTACTGGCCTCCAACGGAGGATCTTCGGGCGGGCCCGGCAGCGGCTCGGGTAGCGCAGGAGGAGCGCCGGCTGGATCGGGCGCGGCACCCGCACCGGGTAGCGGCACCGGACCCGGCGGCAATACCGGTGGTGGCAATACCGGTGGCGGCAACACTGGTGGCGGCACCGGTGGCAGCGGTGCTGGTGGCGGTACAGGTGGTGGCAGCACCGGCGGTGGCGGCGGTAGCGGCGCTGGTGGCGGCACCGGTGGCGGCAGCAACGGCGGCGGCGGCGGTAGCGGCGCTGGTGGTGGCACCGGTGGTGGCAGCAACGGCGGCGGCGGCGGCAGCGGCGCTGGTGGTGGCACAGGCGGCGGCAGCAATGGCGGCGGCGGCGGCAGCGGCGCTGGTGGTGGCACCGGTGGTGGCAGCAATGGCGGCGACGGTGGTAGCAGTGCCGGCGGCGGAGACGGCGGCGGCGGCAACAGCGGCGCAGGCGGCGCAGACGGTGGAACCGGCGGCGGCGATGGTGGGACCGCAGGCAGCGGCGGCGGTGCCGGAGGCACAGGATCGGGTGCCGGTGGCGGCACCAATGGCGGTCCGGGCGGCAGCAACGGCTCTGGAGGTGGCGACGGTGGCGCCGACGGCAGTGCCGGTGGTGGCGGCGGCACCGGTTCCGGCACAGGCGGTGGCGGCAGCAACGGCGGAGCCGGCGGCGCAAGCGGCGGCGGCGGCGGCTGAACCCGCGGAATAGGTCATGAACGTGAACTGGCCTCCGGGTTCCCAACCAGAGGCCAGTGAAATAAACGACAGCGCGCCTCAGTGGCGCGCTGTTCTTGTCAGCTGTTGGATACCCCGACCCAGCTTCCGGGTCGATTAGGGTTCTGCATTCTCAGGAAAAGATACCGCGTCGCCTTCCAGGGTTTGATCTTGTTGGTCAGGTTGTCCAGAACCAGATCGCCATAGCTGGAGCGGTACACCAAGACCGCGTGCGAGTTGCGATCGGTATCCAGAACGGTCGCCAACAGCAGTTTGCTGGGGTCGAGCCCCATCTGCATCAGTTCTCTCTTCTTCAGCAGGGCAAAGTCCTCGCAGTCGCCACCACGCCGAGTCGGCAGCGCCCATTTGTCCTTTTTCCGGTATTGGCTTTCGTCCGTCACGGCGCGTGTCGACCGGTTGACCCGCTTGTTGACCGCATTCACGATCCGCAACTCCTGCTCGCGCGGGAGACTGTTGGAACGGGAGCTTGCGCACGCCCAGGAATAGTTCACGCAAAGCGACTTGGCGCCGGTGGGCGGAGGCGTCGCAGCGACGGCCTTAATGAACGGCGTTTCGGAAGCCTGCAACGGGCCGGCCGTAGCAATTGTTCCGCATGCGACAACAGCGGCCAGCATCATCCTTACGGCTGCAGTTCGCGCGAGCAAATCCTGCGCGATTCCAAGTTTTGTCATGCCTGTCCCTCGATCCACTACAATCTTGACGATTGTTGCCTCCCGTCGATCCGCTTCTGTTTCCCAGAAGGGTCCGAAATTCATGGATGCATCGCAATCGTTTCGCAGATTGGAGGTCGAAAGCGGCGAAAATCCGTCGATTATTGTGACGCTTTCACGGTCAGAATCTGGCCGAAATGGCCGAATTCAAGGGCGGTTTCTCAGAAATTACCTGCCCCTGGCGAAAGTAATAGCATGAAAATAAATAGGATTTTTCGACGGAACTGTTGGTCGCTTGACCACTGGGATGCCAGAAACACCAAAAACACAAAAACCCGTCGCGAAACGGGTTTTTGTTAAATTGCAAATGATTCGCCCCGGGCAAAAAAAGCTGGAATTACTCGGTCGTTTCCACCACCAGCAATTCACGTTCGGACGCGCCTTGAGCATGGCTCAGAGCTTCCTGATACTCGGGCGAGTTGTAACAGTCGACGGCAGCTTCGACCGACGGAAAGCGGGCGACCACGTTGCGCGGACGCTCCTTGCCTTCAAGCTGAACGAAGCGCCCGCCGCGGGCGATGAATTCTCCGCCATGCTTTGCAATCGCCGGTCCCGCCAGTTCGGCATATTTACCGTAAGCCGCCGCGTCGTTTACCGTCACGTGCGCGATCCAGAGTGCGCCCATCTCAACCTCCCAGTACTTGTTCCGCGGCCTTGATCGCCGCTGCGGCGTTGGCCGCATCCTTGCCGCCGCCCTGCGCCATGTCGGGGCGGCCACCCCCGCCCTTACCGCCAAGTTCGGCGACCGCCGCCTTCACGAGGTCCACGGCCGACACCTTGTCCGTCAGGTCGTTGGTGACGCCGGCCGCCACGGCGGCCTTGCCGCCGGCATCGGCAATCAACAGCACTGCACCCGATCCGATCCGTTCCTTGTGTTCATCGATCAGGGCCGGAAGGTCCTTGCCCGATACTCCGGTCAGGGATTGGGCCAGGAAACGGATGCCGTTCACCTCGCGCGCATCGCCGCCGCCCTGCCCGGCTCCGCCTGCCATCGCCAGTTCGCGGCGCAGCTGCGCGACTTCGTTCTGCAGCGCCTTGCGCTCATCCATCAGTGCACGAACCCGCTCGACCACGTCTGATGGCTGGGCCTTGAGAATGGCCGTCACCTCGGACATGCGCGTGGC
The DNA here is from genome assembly GCF_005938215.1 of Ruegeria sediminis. Classification (GTDB taxonomy): domain Bacteria; phylum Pseudomonadota; class Alphaproteobacteria; order Rhodobacterales; family Rhodobacteraceae; genus Ruegeria; species Ruegeria sediminis. The sequence goes on along the minus strand of NZ_VCPD01000002.1, from coordinate 114,331 downwards.
TTCCTGAGACAGATGTTCGAAAGCCGCCCCACCAGTGAGCGCCTCGATCCGCCGGACACCGGCGGCAGAGGCGCTGTCACCCAGCAGGACAAACGTGCCAATATCGCCGGTCTGTTTGACATGGGTGCCGCCGCACAGCTCGATGGAATAGGTCATTCCGTCATGACCCTTACCGGTTTCGGCGCGGCCCATCGACACGACCCGCACCTCGTCCCCGTATTTCTCCCCGAACAGCGCCTGTGCGCCAAGCGCGCGGGCATCGTCCGGCGTCATGATCCGGGTTTCCACCCTGGAGTTCTGCCGAATGAACCGGTTCACTTCCGAAGCAACCCGATCCAATTCATCTTCGGTGAGCGCCTTGGAATGACTGAAGTCGAAGCGCAGACGATCGTCGGCATTCAGTGATCCCCTTTGGGCCACGTGTGCGCCCAGCGTCTCCCGCAAAGCCTCGTGCAGCAGGTGGGTTGCCGAATGGTTGGCGCGAATGGCCGTCCGCCGGGCGTGATCGACCTCCAACTCGACCGGCTCGCCCTTGGCGAAGGTCCCGCGCTCGACCGTGACCTTGTGGGCATAGACCTTGCCCTCTGCGAATTTCTTGGTGTCCTCGACGATCGCGACCTGATCGCGGTTCTCCAGCCGGCGAATGACACCGGTATCCCCGACCTGACCACCGGCCTCGCCGTAAAACGGCGTCTGGTTGACTACGATCCAGCCGCTGTTGCCCTCGGCGATCTTGTCGACGATCACTCCGTCGACCACCAGAGCGGCCACTTGCCCTTCGGCTTTTTCTGTATCGTAACCCAGAAAATCCGTAGCGCCCGCCGCGTCGACGACATCGAACCACACGGCCAGATCCGCTGCTTCGCCGGATCCGGCCCAAGCCGCGCGCGCCTTCGCCTTTTGTTCGGCCATGGCAACATCGAAGCCGTCGGTATCGACGGCCCTGCCCTTTTCGCGCAGGGCGTCCTGAGTCAAATCCAGCGGGAACCCATAGGTGTCATATAGCTTGAACGCCGCATCGCCGGGCAATGGCGCCTCGTCCGGCAACGCAGCCAATTCATCGTCGAGCAGTTTCAGACCCCTATCGAGTGTCTGCTTGAACCGGGTTTCTTCCAGCAGCAGCGTTTCCTCGATCAAGGCCTGAGCGCGACCGAGTTCGGGATATTGCGCGCCCATCTGTTGCACCAGCGCGGGAACCAACCGGTGCATGACCGGATCCTTGGCCCCCAGCAGGTGGGCATGCCGCATGGCACGGCGCATGATCCGCCGCAGGACATACCCGCGCCCGTCATTCGACGGCATGACGCCGTCCGCGATCAGGAAAGAGGTCGAACGCAGGTGGTCCGCAATCACCCTGTGGTGAACGTTCTGGTCCCCGTAAGGATCCACATTGGTTGCATCCGCCGACGCCTCGATCAGCGACTTGAACAAGTCGGTGTCATAGTTGTCATGGCTTCCCTGTAGCAATGCGCCGATCCGCTCCAAACCCATGCCGGTGTCGATCGACTGCATGTCGAGTTCGACCATCGAGCCGTCCTCGAACTGTTCGTTTTGCATGAAAACGATGTTCCAGATTTCGATGAACCGGTCTCCGTCCTCGTCCGGGCTACCCGGAGGACCGCCCCAGATATGGTCGCCGTGATCGTAGAAGATTTCCGTACAAGGGCCACAGGGGCCAGTCGGACCCATCTGCCAGAAATTGTCACTGGTCTTGATGCGGATGATCCGGTCCTCTGGAACGCCGACTTTCTTCCAAATCTCGAAAGCCTCGTCATCGGTGTGATAGACCGTGGTCATCAAGCGCGTCTTGTCGATGCCGAAATCCCTAGTGATCAATTCCCAGGCAAATGGGATCGCCTCGTTCTTGAAATAGTCGCCGAAGGAAAAGTTGCCGAGCATCTCGAAAAACGTGTGGTGCCGCGCCGTGTAGCCGACATTGTCCAGATCGTTGTGTTTGCCGCCTGCCCGGACGCATTTCTGCGCGGTCGTGGCCCGCCGGTAGTCGCGGGTTTCGACGCCGGTGAACAGGTTCTTGAACTGAACCATGCCCGAGTTGGTGAACATCAGGGTCGGGTCGTTGCGGGGAACCAGCGGGCTGGATGCGACGACTTCATGGCCCTGTTTGGCAAAGTAGTTCAAAAAGGTTGAGCGGATCTCGTTCAGCGTGGGCATTTGGCTCTCTCGGCGCGCAATCGACTTGTTCTGCGAAGGTTTATCCGCGTCCCCTGAGATAGTCCACAGGACACTGACCAATGGAACGAAACAAGGCGGCTATCGAGACCGCCTTGTTTGCAATGTTCTCGTTGTTCCGGATAGACGGGAAGATATCCCCCGGTTCGTTGATGTCAGGCTTCGAGGATATCGTCTTCCTCCGCGGAAGACGCCATGTCGAATTCGAGCCCATGCGCTGCGCGGATCTTGTCTTCGATCTCAAGCGCGACGCGGTCGTTCTCGCGCAGGTATTGCTTGGCGTTTTCCCGCCCCTGCCCGATCCTTTCGTCGCCATAGCTGAACCAGGATCCGGATTTTTCGACCACGCCGGCCTTGACGCCCAGATCCAGCAACTCGCCCATCTTCGAGATGCCTTCGCCATACATGATGTCGAATTCCACCTGCTTGAAAGGCGGCGCCACCTTGTTCTTGACAACCTTCACGCGGGTCTGGTTTCCAACGACCTCATCCCGGTCCTTGATCGCGCCGATGCGGCGAATGTCCAGGCGCACCGAGCTGTAGAACTTCAGCGCGTTGCCACCGGTGGTGGTTTCGGGGCTGCCGAACATCACGCCGATCTTCATGCGGATCTGGTTGATGAAGATCACCATGCATTTCGAGCGGCTGATCGAGGCAGTCAGCTTGCGCATCGCCTGACTCATCAGACGGGCTTGCACACCGACGCTGCTATCGCCCATGTCGCCTTCCAGTTCCGATTTCGGGGTCAAGGCCGCCACCGAATCGACCACCACCATGTTCACGGCACCCGAGCGGACCAGCGTGTCGGTGATCTCGAGGGCTTGTTCCCCGGTATCGGGCTGCGAGATCAGCAGTTCGTCCAGGTCGACACCCAGCTTTCGGGCATATTGCGGGTCCAAGGCGTGTTCGGCATCGACAAAAGCGCAGACGCCGCCGCGTTTTTGTTGCTCGGCGATGCAATGCAGCGTCAGCGTTGTCTTACCCGAACTTTCCGGCCCGTAAATCTCGACGATCCGCCCCATCGGCAGCCCGCCTATTCCCAACGCGATATCCAACCCCAGAGAGCCGGTGGAACTGGCCTCGATCTCTTGGATGGGGTTTTCACCGCCCAGCTTCATGATCGAGCCCTTGCCGAACTGGCGTTCGATCTGGGCCAACGCGCTGTCCAGCGCCTTTTGCTTGTCCGGGTTCTGCTTGCTGCTCATCGTCAGAAGATCCGCCATTGTCCTGTTCGCTTTCTTTTTGTCACACCCGTGGCCGGGCGGCAATCGCTGCTTTGTTCGCCTCTTGTTCCTTATGGGACCAAAATGAGAACATTTCAACCAAAACTTCTGCAGATGAGATTTGCGGAATTGAGTTAAGGAGTCGTTTACGTGGATTTGGCGTCGTGAGAACGCAGGATGCGTCGGGTCCAAAAATCGTCTCTCACGAGAACCAAAGCGCGGCCAAATTGAACCGCCAAGTTTTCCATTGGGGCCTAGAGAAGTAGGCGAAACTCGAACATAAATATATATTTTTCGTGACTTAGGGCGCACTTTTAGTGACCATTCTTTGCCCGGCTAGCTCAATTGCTGATACACCGTTTCAGTCAACTGGTTCAGCGAGAACGGTTTTGCCAAGAATACGGAACCGGCTATTTCGGGGCCGGAATCGCCAAAGGCGCCTTCGGCATTGCCGGACATGAAGATCACCCTTACTTGTGGCCGCTCGACCAATGCCCGCCGCACCCAGCTTGGCCCGTCAAGGCCCGGCATGACCACATCGGTCACAAATACGTCGACGGACAGGCTCTTGTCTTCTAGCAGTCGCAAGGCTTCTTCGCCGGAATGGGCCTCCAGGACTGTATAACCGCGCAAGCGCAATGCTCGCGACGCGAATGCGCGAACCGGCGCTTCGTCTTCGACCAGCAGTACGACACCTTCGCCGTGTTTGGGAGACTGTCTTGCCGCCGGCGCTTGTTCCAGAGGTTCGGGTTCATCGATTCGAGAGTAGACCGGCAGAAAAATCGAAAACTCTGACCCGCTCCCTTCGACGCTGTCGACAAAAATATACCCACCCGTCTGCTTGACGATTCCGTATACGGTCGAAAGGCCAAGCCCGGTTCCCTCGCCTGTCCGCTTGGTCGTATAGAAGGGTTCAAACACCTTCTGCAGCTTGTCGGGTGCGATCCCCACGCCTGAATCGATCACCTTTACCAAGACATATTCACCGGCCGGAAGAATTGCCCGATCGCGCACCAACGGCTGGGTCAGAGACACCACTTCGGTTTCGATGCGAACCTCTCCGCCCTCCGGCATCGCGTCGCGGGCGTTGACGACAAGGTTCATCAACACTTGCTCCAACTGCCGTTTGTCCGCGCGCACCGGTTTCAGCACGGGATCGTGGCTGAGCGTAAGGGTGATCTTTTCTCCGACCAAGCGATTGAGCAGGTGAATCAGATCCGAGAGCGTGTCCCGCAGATCCAGCGTTTCGGGCCGCAAGGTTTGCTTGCGCGAAAACGCCAGCAATTGACTGACGAGCGCGGCGGCCCGGTTTGCGTTCTGGTTGATCTGCACGAGGTCGCCATAGTCCGGATCGCTCTGATCGTGGCGCAGCAACAATAGGTCGCAATATCCTGAAATCGCGGTCAAAAGGTTATTGAAGTCATGAGCGACGCCCCCCGCCAGCTGACCCACTGCCTGCATTTTCTGGCTTTGCACGAACTGCGCCTCAAGGGTTTTAAGTTCGGTCGCGTCATTCAGCACCGCGATCAGGCCGACCTCACCGTCCCGCGTGACGCGATTCAGCGTGACCTGAACGAACATCTCCGTGTCGTTGCGGTTCAGGCGGAGAAATTCGGATCTGGGAGCCGCTACCAGATCGACGGTTTCGCGCAACCAGTCCTTGATCGGTCGACCGAGCCCCTGCATGACCTGCTCGATCGTCGTGTCTTCGGACAGCCGCCCACCCAAAAGTTGAGTGGCCAGCCGGTTGGCTTCGAGAATAAGGCCGGTCGGGGACAACCGCATCAGCGGTACAGGCAATTCCGCGAAAGAGGTGCTTCCGCGGACTTCCGTTTCCGACCGAAGGGGAATCAGCAACATGTCTTGGGACGCGTCCGCCTTGGAAAGTTCCGCGGCCACGACCGAAACGACGCCTCCATTGGTTTGAATCCGGCTGACGACATCAAACTTGACGGGTTGGTCAACAAACAGGCGGTGGAGCGACGAAACCTCGGACCCGATCATCTCACGTGCCGCCTTGTTCATCGAAAGAACGGTTCCGCCCCTTCCGACCGTCAGGATTGGCAATGAGGGGAGCACATCGTCGTCACCCCATCCCGAACAGCAGCAACGGGCACCGAACCTCCAGACATAATGGTCGTCACCCAGACAGCGTACGGTCATTCGCACCCTGCCATGTCTGGTCGCAAGCACTTCATCCGCACGCCCTTCGGATCTGGCTCGCGACTGAAGCCGAAAGAGAACGGCATTGGGATTGGCCAAGGTTGCCCTGAGAACCCGATCCAGGCTTGCCCGTGGAGCCTGGGGATAAAACCGTTTTGCGGCCTCGTTGATCGATTGCACGACGCCTTCGGAGTTGGTCACGAAGCAAGGCGATGTTTCCAACTCGATAATGGACGCGACGACCGCCCGTCGCCTCGCCGCCTTCAGTGAAAGGTGCAGTCGCATCAGAAATACTGCCGCGAGAACCAGTGAAAGCGACGCCCCCGTCACGGCAACCGCATTCGCAAATGGCGCGTGAAGTCCTCCGAAAGCCGCGACCCACAGCGCCGAAACCGCCAGCAATAACAGGACAAGGTAGCGTGCGACCGGAGGTGCATACCGCCCGAAGGCGAGCGTCGACGGAACGGTGGAAACTGGCATGACGCAACTCGGAACGGTACGTGTTCGTAGAACCGTCGCGCGGCAAGGGTTAACCGCGGCTTAACGCGCCAGCTCTACCTTGCGTTGTTATTATCGCGCCCGGTTTCGCGTCAAGTGAGAGGTGAAGAACCCGTCGGTTCCTTGTGAAACCAGCCAGGATTGGCGATGGATCTCCACCCAATCCGGATGATCTTGCAGGAATGTCTCTACAACCAGCCCATTCTCTTCATCCAACACGGAACAGGTTGCATAGGCAAGCACGCCGGAGGCCGACACCACAGACGCCGCTTGCGCCAGGATATCGCCTTGAATGTGCGTCAGTTCCTGTAATCGTTCCGCCGTCAGCGCCCATTTCCCGGCCGGGGATCGCCGCCAGGATCCGCTTCCCGAGCAGGGCGCGTCCACCAGCACCAGATCGAAAGGTGCCAGTCGGGCAATCCCGGTCGTTTCGATGGTTGTCACCTTCACACCGGCGCGGTTCGCGCGCACGGGCAGATCCTGCATCCTTCCCGGCGCGGCGTCGTGGGAAAAGACTTCGACTCCCTCGTTGGCGGCCAGCGCCAGTGTCTTGCCACCGCCGCCTGCGCAATAGTCCAGCACGCGCATTCCGGGTGCAAGATTCAATGCGGCGACGACAGCCTGACTTGCCGCATCCTGCAGTTCCACCATCCCGTCAAGATAGGCGGAGTTCTGCGAAATCCCACGCGCACCGGACGTCACCTCAAGCGCAGTGTCGCAAGCAAGGTGCCGTGCGACCTCGATCCCGTCCCGCGCCAAGGCTGCGATTGCATCAGGTACCGTCGCCTTGCGCAGATTGACCCGCAAGTGAATCGGCGCGCGGCATTGCAATGCCTTCGCCACAGGCTCGCTCTCGGACCCCAAACTGCTGGAGAAGGAAGGCCAAAGCCAATCGGGGATGTCCAAGCGTTCAGGCTCGCTGCGCGGCGCATGGCCGGTTTCACCTTCCCTGACCGGATCCGGCGCGTGACGTTCGCCGGTAAAAACGGAGCCAGGATCACGCCCCTCTGCACGGAACGACCCCAGCATCAACCCGCGCCCGGTTTCGGCACCGCCCAAAGCGGCAAAGGATCTTTTGCAACGCAGCGCGTCGAAGACATGATCCCGGATCGCGGCCCGATCCTTGGACCCGGCGAACCGGCTGCGCCGCGCCCAACCTGTCAGGGCCTTTTCGGCGGGCGCCCCTGCGAGGATGTCGTCCAGGATCTCGATGGCGGCCTGTACGCGAGCGGAAGGGGTCATGGCGTTATCCGGCCTATCGCGATTCGATCACATGACGCGGTAGTTCGGGCTTTCGCGCGTGATCTGGACATCATGCACGTGACTTTCCTTGAGGCCGGCCCCCGTGATCTTGACGAACCGGCAGTTCGCGCGCATCTCGGTCACCGTGGCGCAGCCGGTATAGCCCATGGCCGCCCGAAGCCCGCCCACCAACTGATGGATCACGGCAGTCGCCGACCCCTTGTATGGCACCTGTCCTTCGACACCCTCGGGCACAAGCTTGTCGCTGGCCGCATCCTTCTGGAAATAGCGATCGGCCGATCCGCGCGCCATTGCCCCCAAGCTGCCCATGCCGCGATAGGATTTGAACGAGCGGCCCTGGTACAGGATTACCTCGCCCGGGGATTCGTCGGTGCCGGCGATCATCGAGCCCACCATGGCGCAGGACGCTCCGGCGGCGATGGCCTTGGCGAAATCGCCCGAAAACTTGATGCCGCCATCTGCGATCACCGGAACGTCGCCTGCCGCGGCAGCGCAATCCATGATGGCAGTCAGTTGCGGAACGCCCACGCCGGCCACCATCCGCGTGGTGCAGATCGACCCCGGTCCGATTCCGACCTTGACCGCATCCGCGCCCGCATCGATCAGCGCCTTGGTCGCCTCGGCCGTCGCCACGTTCCCTGCGATGATCTGCACTTCGTTCGACAGGGTCTTGGCGCGCTTCACCGCCTCGATTACGCCGGCCGAATGGCCATGCGCGGTATCCACGACGATGATGTCGACGCCCGACTCCACCAGCGCCTGCGACCGTTCAAAGCCGGAATCGCCAACCGAGGTCGCCGCCGCCACCCGAAGCCGCCCCAACCGGTCCTTGCAGGCCGTGGGGTTCAGCACCGCCTGTTCGGTATCCTTGAGCGTCAACAGACCGGTCAGCTTGCCCTTGGCGTCCACCACCAACAGCTTCTCGATCCGGCGGGCCTTCATCAGGCTTTTGGCCTCTTCCAGGTCCGCGGGTTCCTGCAGCATGGCCAGGTTGTCCGAGGTCATCATCACCCGGATCGGTGTTTCGTCCGACGTGGCGAAGCGCATGTCGCGGTTGGTGAGGATACCGACCACGCGGCCGCCTTCTGCGACAATCGGAAAGCCGGTGAAATTGTAGCGTTGCACAAGGGCCTTGGCATCGGCCAGCGTCTGATCCGGGCGCAGGGTGACGGGGTTGTACACGATGCCCGATTCGAACCGTTTGACGCGGCGAACCTCACGAGCCTGTTCTTCGACCGACAGGTTCTTGTGAATGACGCCTATACCGCCCGCCTGGGCCATGGTGATCGCCATTTGCGACTCGGTCACCGTGTCCATGGCCGAGCTGAGCAGAGGGATGTTCATCTTGATCTCGCGCGTCACGCGCGTCGAGGTATCCGCCGTTGACGGCAGGACCGAAGAGGCCGCCGGAACCAGTAGAACGTCATCAAAGGTAAGTGCCTCACGAATCTGCATCCGTCATCCCCATGCAAAGCCCCGTTTGGCGGTGACCCTATGGCACGGTTCTTGGCCGAGGGAAAGCCCCTGCCGCCACTTCGCGCTACCGGTTCTGTATTGTCTGAGCCTTCGGTTTCCGGGCTGCCAACGCCTGAACGGCCGAAAAACGACGCAACCTGGCCAAAACCTGCCGTTCAACGCCCTTTCCCTTTGGCGTCAAATTCATATGTTGCGCCGCATACGCGTGAACACCAAAGGCAGACCCCCATGACCAACGACCCTCTTGTCGTCTTTACCCCGTCCGGCAAACGCGGCCATTTTCCGGTCGGCACCCCGATACTGACCGCCGCGCGTCAGTTGGGCGTCGATCTTGATTCGGTTTGCGGCGGGCGCGGCATCTGCTCGAAATGCCAGATCACCCCGAGCTATGGCGAGTTTCCCAAGCATGGGGTCACGGTCAGGGACGGCGCGCTCAGCGAATGGAACGCGGTCGAGCAGCGTTACGACGACAAGCGCGGTCTGAAAACCGGACGGCGACTCGGCTGCCAAGCCACCGTGCAGGGCGACGTGGTGATCGATGTTCCGCCTGAGTCCCAGGTACACCGCCAAGTGGTCCGCAAGGCTGCCACGGCGCGGGCAATCGTCATGGACCCGGCGACGCGGCTATACTTCGTGGTGGTCGAGGAACCGGACATGCACTCGCCCACCGGCGATCTGGAACGGCTGGAACGGGCGCTGCGCCAGCAATGGGACATTCAGTCCGTTTCGGCGGACCTGTCGCTGCTATCCAAGCTTCAGCCGACGCTGCGCAAGGGCAAATGGGAAGTCACGGTCGCGCTCCACAAAGGACACAATGACGACGTGTCGCGGATCGTCGAGATCTGGCCTGGCCTGCACGAAGGCGGACTCTACGGCCTTGCGATCGACCTCGGATCGACCACCATCGCCGCGCACCTGACCGACCTGGAAACCGGTGAGGTCAAGGCGTCCTCGGGCCTCATGAACCCGCAGATCCGTTTCGGCGAAGACCTGATGAGCCGCGTGTCATACGCGATGATGAACCCCGGCGGCGACAAGGAGATGACCAAGGCCGTCCGCGAGGCGATCAACGATCTGGCTACGGCAATCGCGGACGAGGCGGGCATCGACGCGGGCCTGATCGTCGAGACAGTTTTTGTCTGCAACCCGGTGATGCACCATCTGCTTCTGGGTCTGGACCCGGTGGAACTGGGTCAGGCGCCCTTCGCCTTGGCCACCTCGGAAAGCATGTCGCTTGCGGCTCGGGAAATGGACCTGACCACGATCAACGCGCGGGCGCAGGTCTATATCCTGCCCTGCATCGCGGGCCATGTGGGCGCAGATTGCGCCGCCGTGGCACTGTCGGAAGAACCCGGCAAGTCCAAGGACCTAGTGCTGATCGTCGATGTCGGAACCAACGCCGAAATTCTGCTGGGCAACACCACACGCGTTCTGGCCTGTTCCTCGCCTACCGGTCCGGCCTTCGAAGGCGCACAGATCAGTTCGGGCCAGCGCGCCGCCCCGGGCGCCATCGAACGGATCGAGATCGATCCGGTGACGAAGGAACCCCGTTTCCGTGTGATCGGCTCGGACAAATGGTCGGACGAGGAAGGCTTTGACGCCGACATCGCCACTACCGGCATCACAGGTATCTGCGGTTCGGGCATCATCGAGGCCGTGGCCGAAATGCGCATGGCAGGGCTGCTGGATGAAAGCGGGCTGATCGGTTCGGCGGAAAAGACCGGCACCCAACGGTGCATTCCCGAAGGGCGCACACACGCCTATCTGATTCACGATTCCTCCGCCGATGGCGGACCGCGCATCACGGTCACGCAAGGCGACATCCGCGCTATCCAGCTTGCCAAATCGGCGCTTTATGCCGGGGCGCGGCTGCTGATGGACGAAATGAACGTGGACAAGGTGGACCGTGTCGTTCTGGCCGGCGCATTCGGCGCGCATATCTCGACCAAACACGCCATGGTGCTGGGAATGATCCCCGATGCGCCGCTGGACAAGGTTTCGAGCGCAGGCAACGCTGCCGGCACCGGCGCGCGGATCGCGCTCTGCAACGTCGCTTCAAGGGCCGAGATCGAACGCGTCGTGCGCGAGATCACAAAGGTCGAAACCGCGATCGAACCCAAGTTCCAGGAGCATTTCGTGGCCGCGAACGCGATCCCGCACAAGACCGACCCGTTCCCGGAACTGGCCAAGGTGGTCACCCTGCCCGCACCGTCATTCAACACGGGCGGCGACGACGAAACTTCTGGTCGTCGCCGACGCCGGAGGGCATAGTCCCCGAAAAGGGGGCGCAAGACATGCAGACCGGCAACGAGGAGCAGGCGGAGTACTGGGGAAAGTCAGCTTCGGGCGTCAAGTGGCTGACTTTCGAGGACCAGATCGACACGGTCTTTGCTCCGGTGCTTGACCTGGTCCTTGATCGCGCGGCCCTGTCCGCGGGAATGCGCGTGCTCGACATCGGCTGCGGCACCGGGGCCAGTTCGCTTGCGGCGGCGCGGCGCGTCGGGCCGTCCGGGCACATACTGGGCGTCGATATTTCGGCCCAGTTCCTCGACCGCGCCCGGGTGCGGGCAGCGTCGGAAAAGGCGGCGAACGTGGAATTCCGCCTCGCGGACGCCCAAATCGAGCCGTTTGCGCCGCAGGAACGGGACGCCATGATTTCCCGCTTCGGGGTCATGTTCTTCAGCGACAATGTCGCGGCATTCGCCAACATGGCGCGGGCAATGAAACCGGGTGGGTGCATGACCTTTGCCGCATGGGGTGAACTTTCCGGAAACCCTTGGTTTCGAATTCCACATGTCGCTGCGAGTTCGCGATTGGGCAATCCTCCCAAGGTCGACCGCAACGCGCCCGGCCCCCTGGCCTTTCACGATATCGACCGCGTCACCGGCCTGATGGCCGAGGCGGGTTTGGTTAACATCACCGGAGAAGCCGTCGAATTGCGCCTGGCTCCTGTCGGCGGGTGCGAGGACACGGCGTTCCTCTGTACCCGGCTTGGTCCGGCCGCCCGTGTGCTTGCCCATTTCGAAGGCACCGAAGAGGACGCCCAGGCCATCCAGGATGCGGTCGCCAAAGCCATACAACCCTTCGTCAGCGGCGATGGTGTCCACATGCCGGCGACGATCAACCTGTTTCAGGCACGGCGTCCGGATTAAGCGATCTGCCGCACGATCGAAACAGCGTTAAACTCGCGCGGAAATCGATTGAAAATATTCTGAAAATCTGGAGCGGGTAGCGGGAATCGAACCCGCGCGTTCAGCTTGGGAAGCTGACAGGCTACCATTACATCATACCCGCCGCGAGCTTCGGAATACCACCACATGCAAGCCTGGTTCAAGGTGATTCCGCCGGGCGACCGGAAGGCCGGCGCGTTTTCATTCGGTGCGTGCGCGCAGGCTTTCGATGAGGTTCTGGTCGACATCCAGATGCCTGCTGGCCTCGTCCAAAGTCCGGTGATCCAGGTGCTGCGGATCCAGATCGACGTCGCGCGAGAACGCTTTGACGACGGCCTTCATTGCAGCGATTCTACCGTATTTTTTGTTGTTCGACGGAATAACGTTCCACGGCGCAACCTTGGTCGACGTCCGGGCCAGCATTTCGTCCGTGGCGATCTCCGCCTGTTCCCATTTCTCGCGGTTCCGGAAATCTTCGTAGGTCAGCTTCCATCGCTTCATCGGGTTGCGCAGCCGCTCCTCGAACCGGGCCATCTGTTCTTCCGGCGAGATGTGAAAGAACAGCTTCACGATGCGGGCACCATCATCAACAAGCATTCGCTCGAAATCGTTGATCTCGCGGTAGGCTTCGCGCCAGCGCCGCTCGGGCGTCAGGTTTTCGACCCGTTCGACCAGAACACGGCCATACCAACTGCGGTCGAACGCCGAGATCGCGCCTTCGGGCGGCAGTCTCTCCCAGAAACGCAGCAGATAGTGGCGGTTGAGGTAGTAATTCCGCGGCGCACCTATGGGCCAGACCTTGAAACTTCGGGGATCCAGCGCCTGGCTGATCCGCCGGATGGTTCCGCCCTTGCCCGCGGCGTCCCAACCTTCGAATACGATCACGCCCTTGATGCCGTGGAACAGAAATGCCTGCTGGACGCGGGAAAGCTGTGTCTGCAGCACGGCCAACCTTTCCAGGTATTCCGCCTTGCCGAGCCGCTTCGACAGATCCGCATCGGCCAGCCTTGGGGGACGGGTCATGTGTTCTAACCTCCTGTCGCTTCTACGCGCGTTCCGTCCACTTTTCCCTGAATGAAGGCTCATGACAACAAGGCGGAGCGACCCAAGGCATGAAAAAAGGGCCAGGCAATCCGCCCGGCCCTTTCGATCTGGACTTCGCGCTGGATCAGGCGCGGCGGCGACGGCTGTTGCCGCGGCGACCACGGCCTTCGGCCTCGGCGCCTGCCTCGGCGGGCGGCTTGTTGAACCTGATCCACTCGCCACCGTGCGGATCGTTGTTGGTCAGCAGGTTGGCGGCGCGGATGGCCTCCATCTCCTTGCCAGCGCGCGGCATGGTCGAGCCCAGGCCGAACAGGGTCACGAAAGTCTCGTCATCCATGCCTTCAGGCAGTATGATTCCGGCGGCGGCCACCTGTTCCTTTTTCTCGGCAATCGCCTTTTGCGTCACCGGCAGGGCCACCGGGTTCATGATCGCCGAGGTCATGCCGGCGCCCATGGCCATCGGCAGGAAGGCATTGTTGATGCCGTGACGGTTCGGCAGGCCGAACGAGATGTTCGATGCGCCGCAAGTGGTGTTCACGCCCAGCTCTTCGCGCAGGCGGCGGACCAGCGCGAACACCTGCTGACCGGCTGTCGCCATGGCGCCGATTGGCATGACAAGCGGATCGACCACGATGTCATGCGCGGGAATGCCGAAATCGGCAGCGCGCTGCACGATCTTCTTGGCCACTTCAAAGCGAACGTCCGGATCTTCCGAGATGCCGGTGTCGTCGTTCGAGATCGCGACGACCGGAACGTTGTACTTCTTGACCAGAGGCAGAACTAGTTCCAGCCGCTCTTCCTCGCCTGTGACCGAGTTCAGCAGAGGACGACCGTGGGCGGCGGCGAGACCGGCTTCCAGCGCGCCCGGAACCGACGAGTCGATGCAGAGCGGCACATCGACGAGGCCCTGCACCAGCTCGACGATCTTGGTCATCAGCGGCGGTTCGGTCTCGTTCGGGTTGGGGTTCGAGTTGTAGACGACCCCCGCGTTGATATCGAGAACGGTTGCACCTGCAGCGACCTGCGCCAGCGCGTCTTTCTCGACGGTCGAGAAATCGCCCGCTTCGAGTTCGGCGGCCAGTTTCTTGCGGCCCGTGGGGTTGATCCGCTCACCGATCACGCAGAACGGTTCGTCAAAGCCCAGGACGGCGGTTTTTGTTTTTGATTCTACGACTGTACGGGTCATGTCCGATCCTTAGGAGTTTACGGGCTTCGCCGAAGCGCCGCCGTTTTCGATTGCCCATGTGGCGTTGGTCTTGATACCGCCAAGCGGGAAGAAATGCACGTTGGTGATGTTGAAGTCCGGGTTCGCCGCCTTGTGCGCCGCCAGTTCCGTAACCACGTCGTTCGGCTCGTAGGGGAGCAGCAGCTTGGAAACGTCCATGGCGCGCTTCTGCAGAACCTTCAGTGAAGGGCCGACGCCGCAGGCGATGGCGAACTTGATCAGCGTCTGCAGCTTGGCCGGACCTGCGATGCCGATGTGGATCGGCAGGTCGATTCCGGCGGCCTTCAGGCCGTCCGCCCATGCGATGATCGGCTTGGCGTCAAAGGCGAACTGGGTGGCCAGGGCCATCTCGGCGTCGGTGCGCTCCTTGAACTTCTGCTTCCACTGCAGCGCGGCATCGACGTTCTTGAACGAACCGTCCGGGTCGATGTCCTTGTTGCCTTCGGGGTGGCCGGCGACATGCAGGCGCTTGAAGCCCGCCTTGTCGAAAAGACCGGTTTCCATCAGCTGCATCGAACTGTCGAATTGCCCATGCGGTTTGGCGACGCCACCGGCCAGAAGCAGCGCCTGTTCGACGCCCGCCTCACCTTGATACATCGAGATCCAGTTTTCCAGCGTGGCCGCATCCTTGATGATCCGTGCCGGGAAATGCGGCATGACCGGATAGCCCTCGGCCGCGATCCGCTTGGCGGTCTTGACCATGTCCTCGATGGGCGTGCCTTCGATATGGGCGATGTAGACACGGGTGCCTTGCGGCAGCAGATCGCGGAAATCCTCGACCTTTTCGGCGGTGCGCGGCATCACCTCGATCGAGTAATCCTTGAGGAACGCCTCGACGGTCGGGTTTACCGGTGCCTTCTCGGCCGACTCGCGTTTCTTGAAGTTCAGCAAAGCCATAGAGGCCTCCCATTTAGATGCAGGTGGATGCAGGGCTCAAGCCCAACCGTCATTGGCGATCAGGGCCTTGATGCGTTCCCGATCGTATTCAGTTTCCAGTCGGCGCGCCTCGGCTTCGGCGATTTCTTCCGGCTCACCTTCCATTACGAAGGGTTCGGCCTTGCGCCATTCGGCCAGGTAGGCGTCGGTATCCTGCGCCCCCACCTTCATCGCGGCGCGGTCGATGGCTTGTTCAAACCGCTCTTCCAGCTGCCTTTTGGCCCCGCGGCGACCCTTGCCGACGATGACCTGAGCAGGGATGTCGCGCCAGTAAACGATGGTGACGTCGGGCATCGCTCTTGATTCCTCCTAACCAGATGCGCCGGTTCTAAACGGCAATATCGGCGCGGGTCGGTCGGATTTCGACACCTGCCGTATTTGCAGCGACTTTTCCGCCGCGATGGGGCCCACCATGCATCTACCCCATATCCCCCTCAGTTCCGTCATCAAATTTCTCATGACGATAATGAGCCGCTTGCGCCGATGATCGGCGCGACCTATGGTCGGGTTAACTCGAAATCGGAGGGCGTGAACATGGCGCCCAAGCGTCCCACTGGTGCGGGCGCGTTCCCGAAAGCGGTCGAAAGCCCCGCGCCTCGAAGGCCCGATCCGGATGCGCTTTACGCTGCGCTGGATTTGGGCACAAATAGCTGTCGCATGCTGATCGCCCAGCCCAAGGGCAGCGGTTTCCATGTGGTGGACAGCTTTTCCAAGTCCGTGCAGCTTGGCGCGGGATT
The DNA here is from genome assembly GCF_005938215.1 of Ruegeria sediminis. GTDB lineage: Bacteria > Pseudomonadota > Alphaproteobacteria > Rhodobacterales > Rhodobacteraceae > Ruegeria > Ruegeria sediminis. Next base: position 98,406 of record NZ_VCPD01000002.1, on the reverse strand, counting down.
GGAGCGGACCGGGCGGCTGTCGCGGTCTTCGATGTCGCGCACTGTCCAGGCGCTTCGTATCTGCCAGCAAAAGCTCAAGCGGAACAAGGTCACGCGGATGCGGCTTGTCGCCACCGAAGCGTGCCGGCGCGCCAAGAACGCACACGACTTCATCCGTCAGGTGAAACGGGAAACAGGCCTGACGCTTGAAATCATCCAACCCGAGGAAGAGGCGCGGCTGGCCGTGATTTCCTGCGCGCCGCTGGTTTCGATCAAGACGGAACAGCTTCTGGTGGTGGATATCGGCGGCGGATCGACGGAATTGGTCTGGATCGACCTCTCGTCGGTTCCGCGACGCGATCGCCCGGCGGCGATCATGCGGCTTCACGCCGGATTTCACCCGCCCGAAAGCCCCTTTCCCGCCGCCAAGGTGGTGGACTGGATCAGCGTGCCGCTGGGCGTCGCCACGCTGCGCGACCAATTCCACGACGTCGAGGATGACGCGGCGCGCTTTGCCTTGATGAGCTGGTTTTTCGAAGAGAACCTGGCCGATTTCGCCCCCTACAAGGACGAGCAGGCCCGAGCCGGTTTTCAGATCGTCGGAACCAGCGGGACAGTAACGACCGTCGCCGCCTCGCACCTTGGCCTGAAAAGATATGACCGGACCAAGGTTGATGGGTTGCGGATGACCTCGGACCAGATTGACAAGGTCATACGAGGGTATCTAGAACTCGGGCCCCAGGGCCGCCGCCGCGACCCTCGCATCGGTGAGGATCGGCAGGCGCTGATCATGTCCGGTTCGGCCATCCTGCAGGCGCTTTTGCGCTGCTGGCCAACCGACCGGCTGTCCGTGGCGGACCGGGGTCTGCGCGAGGGGCTGCTCTATGCCCAGATGAGCGCGGACGGCGTATTGGAAGACGGACCATTCTGATGGCAAAGACTCCGAGTGGAAAGAACACGTCGGGCCGTGGGCAGCGCGACCTGAAGGTTTCGGTCAAGACGGCGCGCGGGCGCAAGCTCAGCTCGACGCGCTGGCTGCAACGGCAGTTGAACGACCCGTATGTCAAAAGGGCGCAGGCCGAAGGCTATCGCGGACGCGCCGCCTTCAAGATCATGGAACTGGATGACAAGTTCCGCTTTCTCGTGCCCGGCGCCCGTGTGGTCGATCTTGGCTGCGCTCCAGGGGGCTGGTGCCAGGTCGCGGTCAAGCGGGTGAATGCCCTGGGCGAGAAGGCCGGCAAGAAGGTCGGAACGGTGCTTGGCATCGATCTGCAAGAGGTCGAGCCGATCGCAGGCGCCGAGATACATCAGCTCGACTTCATGTCCGATGATGCTGACGAGATGGTCAAGGGCTGGTTGGGCGGCAAGGCCGACGTGGTGATGTCGGACATGGCGGCCGCCTCGTCCGGGCACAAGCAGACCGACCACCTGAGAATCATCGCGCTTTGCGAAACCGCTGCCTACTTCGCCTTTGACGTTCTGGAGCCTGGCGGCACCTTCGTCGCCAAGGTTCTCGCGGGCGGGGCCGAGGGGGATCTGCAGAAGCTGCTGAAGCAGAAGTTCGAGAAGGTCGCCAACATCAAGCCGCCTTCATCCCGGTCGGACAGTTCCGAAAAATTCGTGGTTGCAACGGGGTTCCGGGGCTGAATGCATCTGTGCCGCTCGGATCAGTGTGATCATCCCTTCGGTCTCTGATCCGGCAGTCTCTGCTCGCGGAAAGACGCCATCGCCTGTCCCATCAAATCATGCGTCTCGCTGCGGCTGATATCGCGGCACTTGATTTCTGCGATCCGGCGGCACGCCTCTTCGGTCGGCCTGTTTCGCAGGATCCCTTCCACCGACTGGAAACGCCGGGACTTGGCCGGTTTCTCGTACATCACGCACCTGCAATCAACCACGGGCAAGAATTGCCCCTGCCCGACCGATAGCCGCAGAATGTGATGCCAAGATGGCGGGAAAACGGCTGTCCCGTGCCGTGTCAGGGTCGCAGTTCCACCGCAAGGCGCTGCAATGTCGGGTCATCCGGCAAAATGTCGAGCGCCTCGCGCAAAACGCTACGTGCAGCGGCCGGCCCCCCGTTGATCTGCGCAAGTTGCACAAGCATCGGCCAGGCTTCCGCCCTTTGTGGATCCATCGACACGACCTCGCGAAACGCCCGTTCGGCCGCCTCCGCGTTGCGCAGCGTCAGGGCCATGCCCCCAAGGACCATGTGCGTCTCGGGAAAGTCGAGGCGATGCGAAAGGGATCGCTGCCATTCCTGCATGCCCTGTCCGGCCAATGCCCTCTGGCTGGGTCCAAGGTTTTGTGTTGGGATGGTCAGAAACTCCCTCGCCGCGGCGATCCGAACCGATTGCATCGGGTCCTGCAACAACGGCATCAGCCGCGCCGTCCGATCTTCAAGCGCCGCCGCCCGTTGCAATGGCGCGGCATTGGCGCGGATCATTGGATCAGAGTCCGAGAGCAACTCTGCGGTATCGTCGGCGAGATCCGGTGTCGCATGGGGTTGCAAAAGATAGAGCGCCGTCGCGCGAACGATCCCCGCCTGCGTCTCGTCCATTGCCAGCGCCGTCAGGCCGGGGCCGCTGTCAGTTGGAGCGTTGATCGCTTGGGCGAAAGCCTCGCCGTAATGCGGCTGGCGATGGGTGCTGGAAGGAAACCACTCCGCAATCCGCTCAGCCGCCCATTCTTGCCCCTTGTCCTCATGACAATCCGTGCAGGCATCCGGCGCGCCAATCCTCGCACCCAGATCGGGTCTTGGAATGCGAAAGCTGTGATCCCTCCGACCGTCGACGCCCATGTAGACCCGTTCGATCATGTGGCAGCTTTTGCACTGCGCGCCTTCGCCCCCGTCGACGTGATGGTGATGCTCAGCGTCGTCATAATCCTTTTTGGCGAGCGTCGGGAATGACGGATTGCCGACGGGGGAATGGCACTGCGTGCATATCGCGTTCCCCTCGGCCTTCAGGGTGGCCCCATGAGGTTCGTGGCAATCCATGCAGCCGACGCCTTTGGCATACATCTTGGATTGCAGGAAAGACCCGTAGACATAGACCTCGTCCAGGATCTGGCCGTCGGGATGATACTGCCCGGGACGCAGAACCGCGAGGTTGTAGGCATCGTGGAACGGCGTGCCGGGCAAAGGGTTGCCGTCGCCAAGGGCTTCGCGGCGGGAATGGCAACTGGCGCATTGCTGGATTTCCGCCTCGGTCTCCCCGCTGCCCCAGGTCATGGAGAATCCGAATTCATCCAAACCGTCGGCCAATGCCTTGCCGGTCGCCCAATCCAGATGCGCCGATCCGGGGCCATGACATGCCTCGCACCCGACCCCGATCTCGGACTGGGTCGAGGCGTAGCGCCCCGTCCTCGCCCCGAAGTTTTTTTCGTATCCGGTGGCATGGCATTCCGCGCACCGGCCGTTCCAGTTCTTGTAGGGGCCGGTCCAGTGCAGGCCATCGTCGGGCGGCAGGTCCTGATCCGGATAGAGATAAAACCATTCGCCCTTTTCGGTGTCCCACACGACATCGAAGCTCTGAAGCCTGCCGGGTTCGGTCTCGATCAGGTATTGCTGCAATGGTTCGATCCCGACCACGCTGTGCAGTTCGTACTCGGTTGTCTCGCCGTTCTTTTCAGTTACCTCCGCAACATAGCCGTCGCCTTGATCGCGAAACCTGACGGTCATGCCGTCATGTTCGAACTCGGTGCCCTCAAAATCGGCCCGGACGGTCGTTGAGTCAGGAAGTGTCCAGGCTTTCGCATGGTGCGATCCGGCCCAGGCCAGCGCCTCGGCTTCGTGGCAGTCGGCGCACTGCTCCGATCCCACGTAGGCAGGCGTCTGCGCCGACACGGCACCGGGGGCGGACAAGGCACACAGAAGGCAAGTGAAAAGAACGCGGACCATGTGAACCATTGAAAGACGTTTTGCGTTGAAACCCGGCATCAGACTGTCCCTGCGCCAGACCGTTTGTCGCGCAAATCCATCAACGCCCCGTTGTATTCGGCCCCGAGTATGAGCATGGCGGCGCTGAGATACAGGTAGATCAGTGCCGCCATGGCCCCGGCCAACCCTGCATAGGTCGTGCTGTAGGTCGCGAAAGAACTAATGTAGACCGAAAACGCCCAACCGCCTGCGGCCCACAAAAACAGTGTCAGCGCGACACCGGGCAAGACCTGCGCCAACCGATGCCGAACCGGCGGCAGGATGAGATGGGCGCCGATGACCATGATCACGGGTATGGCCACCGTGAATGTCCAGCGGATCCTTTCCACTGAAAGCCATTCCGAGGCGTTGACCGCGGTTTTTTCGGACACAAGTCGGGTGTAGATCGGCAGCACGACCTCGACGGCAGCAATGGCCAGGATGGCCGCGCCGCCGCCGATCACCAGGGCGATGCACAAAAGCCGCGCCCTCCAGAACGGACGGGTGTCGACATCGTGATAGGCCCGCGTCATCGCAACCCGTACCGCATCCACGCCGTTGGACGCAAAATAGACGGCGAGAAGACCGCCTACCGTAATAACCCCGGACCCTGCACCCTGCAGAACCGCGCGCAGTTCGGCCACGATGGGATCTGCTACTTCCTCGGGCCACGCACCGAACATCAGTTCGATCAATTCTTCCGTGACATAATCCTGAGACAAGGTTCCGGCGAGGCCCACGGTGAACAGCATGAACGGAAACAGCGCCAGCATCAGCGACATGGCCACATGGCTGCTCATCACCAGCCCGTTCTTGGCGGCGAAACGACTCAGTGCCAGCCGCAGGGCCTGAAATGGAAGTCCGATCGTAAGATTCGAAGCGCCGCTCATCCCGTCACCCTAGACGGCCTTTGGCGCAGGCAGAACCCCGCTCTGCCTCTTATCCGCGGATTTCTTCGCGAGTTAACCGTCTGGCGCCATTGCACAAACCGTTCGGCCTGTGCAGGATTGACCGCATGTCCCATGTTTCAGGCCAAGATGAGAACGCCATCCGAGCCAGATCGCGAGCCGCTGTATGAACATGAACTCCGAACAAAGGGAAACTCGCGCACGACTGAGCCTGCCCATGGCTCGCGACACCATGATCGTCGGCACGTTGGCGGTTCTTGCGCTCTACGCCGGATCGAGCTTTCTGATCCCTCTTACCATTGCCCTGCTGGTCAACGTCCTGATCATCGCCGTCAGCGACCGGTTCGTCGCCGTGACGCACGCTCCGGTCTGGATCGCCAACCTGGCCGGGGTGATCGTGGTGCTGGCAGGCTTGTTCATGATCATGTACGTGCTTGGCAGTCAGGCCACGCAATTCGTGCGCGAGATCAACACCTTCGAGGATCAATTCGACAACGCGGTCCTAAAGATCACGGGGCTGGTCGGCAACGACGTGACCAAGTTCATCCGTGACAACCTGATCAGCATCGACCTGTCGATGGTGGCCCGCGCGGCGCTGGGCAGTGCGACCTCGCTGCTAAACCAGTTCCTGCTCATCAGCCTTTACGTCGCCTTCCTGATGGCCGAGCGTTTGGCCTTTCGCAACAAGATACGTCTGGCTGCACCAAGTCCGGAAATCGGTGCTGACCTGTCCACGGTGATGGACGCGATATCGGTCAGCCTGCAGCGGTACATCGGCGTAAAAAGCTTCATCAGCGCCCTGACGGCGCTGATCAGCTATGGCGTATTCCGCGTGCTCGGTCTGGAATATGCCGAGACGTGGGGGGTTCTGACGTTTGCGCTGAATTTCATCCCCTCTATCGGGTCCATCATCGCGGTGATCTTTCCTGCCCTGATCTCGCTCGTGCAGTTCGACTCCATCGTGCCGTTTCTGGTGATCGTGTTCGGCTGCGGAACACTGCAGTTCTTCATTGGCAATTTCCTTGACCCGGCGATGCTTGGGCGGTCCCTGAACATGTCCACTTTTCTGGTCATCCTCGCCCTGACCTTCTGGACTACGGTCTGGGGCATCATCGGCGCGTTCCTCAGCGTGCCCTTGACGGTCTGCATCCTCATCATCTTCAGCCACGTCCCCGCGCTGAGGCCCGTTGCGATTCTGATGTCCCTGGACGGGAGCCTTGGCGAGGACAACGGGAACAGAAACTGAGGGCGCGGCCGCGTCACGGCAACTTGAGGCTGTATTCAAGCGAAGAACCTCTCCGCAACCAGATATCGACCAAAACTAATATTCTTGAATGTAAAATTGTCTTAGGCTGTCGATGTCTGATTCCAAATAATGCCATTTAACACATGGAATCAGGAAATTGCAGGTGGTGCCGACACGAAAGGTACTGCCATCCAATGTCGAACTGAATGCCCATACACCTGCAAGGTGGAAGGGCACAGGGAGTAAGATATGATCTTTTCACAACCACAGACACATAGGTGGCTATCCGCATTGCGCGGCATCGCCACGGCGTCCTTCGCGGCTCTCGTCGCGTTGCCCGCGCTGGCTCAGGACGAAAAGCCCAACATTCTCGTCATTTGGGGTGACGATGTGGGGCAGTCCAACATCTCGGCCTATACGATGGGCATGATGGGATACCAGACGCCGAACATTGACCGGATCGCCGACGAAGGAATGATGTTCACCGACTATTACGGCGAACAGTCCTGCACCGCTGGGCGATCATCTTTCATCATGGGCCAGTCGGTCTTCCGCACCGGCTTGTCCAAGGTCGGCCTGCCGGGCGCCAAAGAAGGCATGCAGGTCGAAGATCCGACCATCGCGGGCCTGCTCAAGGCCGAAGGCTATGCCACGGGCCAGTTCGGCAAGAACCACTTGGGTGACCGGGATGAACATCTGCCGACAAATCACGGATTCGACGAGTTTTTCGGCAACCTGTACCACCTCAACGCAGAAGAAGAGCCCGAGAACGAAGACTATCCCGGAGACCTCGTGCTGCCAGACGGCAATACGTTTCGCGATGCTTTCGGTCCGCGCGGCGTCATCAAGTCTTCGGCCGATGGACAGATCGAAGATACCGGCCCGCTGACCAAAAAGCGGATGGAAACCGTGGATGACGAGACCGTCGCGGCCGCCATCGATTTCATCAAGCGCCAGGAAGAGACCGGAACGCCCTGGTTCGTCTGGTGGTCGGGCACCCGGATGCACTTCCGGACCCATGTGCGCGACGAAATGCGCCAGAAGGCCAATGAGATCGCCGGCAGGCATCTGGATGAATATCAGGCCGGCATGGTCGAGCATGATATGCATATTGGCCAGTTCCTCGATCTGCTTGACGAGCTTGGCATCGCCGACAAGACCATCGTGTTCTACTCGACCGACAACGGGCCGCACATGAACACATGGCCCGATGCCGCGATGACCCCGTTCTGGGGCGAGAAAAACACCCAATGGGAGGGCGCATGGCGCGTACCGGCCATGGTGCGCTGGCCCGGAAAGATCGCCGAGGGCGCTGTATCCAACGAGATCGTGCATCACATGGACTGGCTGCCGACATTCCTGGCTGCAGCCGGGAACGAAACGATCAAGGAGGACCTTCTGGAAGGCGTGACCGTGGCCGAGGTCGGCGGAGGCCGCGACTACCGCGTGCATCTCGACGGCTACAACATCCTGCCGCTGCTGACCGGCGAGGCGGCCGAAAGCCCGCGCAAGGAAATCTTCTACTTCACGGATGATGGCGACCTTGCGGCGCTCCGCTTCGGCGACTGGAAGATCACCTTCCTCGAGCAGAAGGCCTGGGGCACTTTCCGAGCCTGGATGGAGCCGCTGACGCCACTGCGGGTACCTCTGATCTTCAACCTGCGGCGCGATCCCTACGAACGTGGCTACCGGACATCGAATACCTACTATGACTGGATGCTCGACAGGGCCTACATGCTGGTGCCGGCGCAGCAATACGTCGGGAACTTCCTGGCAACTTTCCAAGAATACCCGCCGCGTCAGGAAGCGGCGAGTTTCTCGCTGGACAAGGTTATGGAACAGCTCTCGTCGCCACAGGGTAACCCGTAGGCACACCTCCCGATCGGGACGAACTTGCTCGAAACAGGCGGGGCTCCACGGAAGGGGCCCTGCCATTTATCAAGGATTTTGTACCATGCGTCATATTTTAGTTTCCTGCACTCTATTGGCCGCGGCCCCTGCATTGGCCGACCCCCTGCCATCCTGGAACGACACCGAGGCCAAGAACCGGATCGTGACATTTGTCGAGACCGTCACCGACCCCGCCTCGTCCGACTATGTCACTCCCTCCGAACGCATCGCCGTTTTCGACAATGACGGGACGCTGTGGGCCGAACAGCCGGTCTATTTTCAGTTGATATTTGCACTGGACCGCTTGGCCGATCTGGCAAAGGAAGATCCGTCGGTCCTGTCCAGCGATACGCTCAAGGCGGCCGCCGAGGGCGATCTTCAAACCGTGGTGCAAGGCGGCGAGGAGGCGTTGATCGAAGTCGTGAACGCCTCTCATTCAGGATCAAGCGTCGATGACTTTCAGACCGCCGTCGCGGCCTGGCTGGAAACCGCGCGCCACCCCGATACCGGCCTGCCCTACGACAAGATGACCTATCAACCGATGGTCGAACTGCTTCGCTACCTGCGCGACGAGCAGTTCAAAACCTACATCGTCTCAGGCGGCGGCATCCACTTCATGAGGGTCTTTGCCGAGCGGGCCTACGGCATTCCGCCCGAGCAGATCCTGGGCACGTATGGCAACAGCGACTACACCGAGGTTGAAGGAGTTCCCACGATCGTGAAGGCCCCCGGCATCGCCTTTGTCGACGACAAAGCCGGCAAACCCGTCAACATCGACCGCACAATCGGCAAGCGCCCGATCATCGCCGGCGGCAATTCGGATGGTGACTTCGCAATGCTTGAATGGTCGACTGCAGGCGACGGGCCGCGGCTGGGCCTTATCGTTCACCACACCGACGCCCAACGAGAGTGGGCATATGACCGCGACAGCCATGTCGGCCGCCTTGTCGACGGGTTGGACAAAGGCCCGGACATGGGCTGGCTGATCGTGGATATGGCGAAGGACTGGTCACGCGTCTACACTGGAAAGCAGTAACCGCTTCGTCAGCCAGAACCGCGCATGTGGACCATCATTCTATCCCTCGTCGTCGTCGCCTTCTACTCGCTGGCGATCCTGTTTTCCCTGCGCGCGGCACAGACGGCGAGAACACCGCAGGGTGCGGTTGGTTGGGCAGTATTCCTGTTGTCGGCACCTCATCTTGCGGTGCCCTTGTATCTGTTTCTCGGCCACCACCGCTTTCGTGGCTACCGCATCGCGCGGCGCGAAAGCGAGCAGGTCGTCGAAGGGATCAAAACCTTTGCGGAAATCGCCAAGGCGGACGCACAGACCATGCGGATCAATCCGCGCCCCTTCGAGAAGATCGCGCACCTTCCGGTATGCCGCGGCAATGGCGCGGACCTTTTGATCGACGGCGAAGCGACGTTCAGGGCGATCTTCGATGCGATCGACGCGGCAAAAACCTATGTCCTCATCCAATTTTACATCGTTCGCGACGATGAGTTGGGCTTGGAACTGCAGGAGAAACTGATCGACGCGGTGAAGCGCGGGGTTCGGGTCCGTTTTCTGACCGATGCGGTCGGCAGCTACAGCCTGCCAAAAGCCTATCTGGAAACCATGCGGCAGGCCGGGGTCGAGGTTGCGGATCCGAAAAAGAAGCGGGGCCCGAACTACCGGTTTCAACTCAACTACCGCAACCACCGCAAGACTGTGATCGTGGACGGCCACACCGGTTTCATCGGCGGCCACAATGTCGGGGTCGAGTATCTGGGGCAGGACCCGACCTTTGGCCCTTGGCGTGACACGCATCTGCGGCTGCACGGTCCAATCGTCCAACAGTTGCAGCTGATCTTTACCGAAGACTGGCACTGGGCATGCGGTGACGACCTGATCGCCCTGCTCGAATGGACGGGTGAAGTGTCCGAACAGGACATGAACGCGCTGATCGTCGCCACGGGTCCCGGTGACCAGACCGAAACCGGCGCCATGATGTTCTTTGCAGCGATTTCCGAGGCCAAGGAAAGAATCTGGATCGCAACGCCCTACTTCGTGCCGGATCTCGACATCACGTCGGCCCTGCAAAACGCCGCGTTGCGTGGAGTGGACGTTCGCATCCTCGTGCCCGAGGTCATCGACCACAAGATCCCCTGGCTGGCGGCGTTCTCTTATTTCGACGAAATTCGCAAATGCGGCGCACGTGTGTTCCGCTATGACGCCGGATTCATGCATCAGAAGGTTTTCGTGGTCGACGATACACTTGCGGCAGTCGGGACAACCAACCTGGACAACCGTTCCTTCCGCCTCAACTTCGAAGCTATGGCGCTGTTCTTCGACGATCGTGCGGCAGAAGCCATCGCCTCCATGCTGAGCGACGATTTCGCTTCCAGCACCGAGCTGACGCGCCTTCTGCGCGAGCAACCGTCACGCATACGCTTTGGCGCCCCGATCGCGCGGCTCTTCTCGCCCATACTCTAGGAGAGTAAACGGTTTTCGAAGACCCGGGTCATCAAGGCGACGAGGTATGCCGTGGACAACCCGAATGCCAGCAGCCCCGTGACCGAAGCAAAGGCCCCGAAGATCCGCAATTCGTCACCCAGAACGATGTCGCCGTAGCCCAAGGTGGTGAAGGTCACCAGCGAGAAATAGAGAGCCGAGTTCCAGTCCGGCAGGACTGCCCCCACCACCCAGACCACGGCCCAGATCCAGACCTGAATCGTGTGTGTAATGACGATAAAGAACAACGCGAGGCTGACCGGACCGGCGGTCCGAATGACCTGTCCCTTGTGCACCCACTTCTGTGACAGGTTGCGCAAAACCAGGGTGCACCAGGTCAGCATGATGATCTCGACCAGAAAGCAGAGCCCAAGATAGACACTGCCCCATAGAACCTGTTGCGACAGTGTCATGCGTAAAGCCTCACGTTATTGGCGAAATCCATCGGGTGCAGAATGTACGGAAGTGAAACGGGGAACAACCCCCGGCCCGGATCGCGGCCCAAAACGATGCGCTGCGGCGAATGGTTCCAAACCGGCCTCGGGTCTGGACAGTGCTCTTTCCGGTTGCACATTGTGACTGACCAATTGCGGAGACCCGAATGCTCCTGACAGTCGACCATGTCCGAAAGACCTACCCCGGTGGCAGGCCGGTCCTGCAGGACGTGTCTCTTGCACTCGATCATGGTCAGACACTGGCCCTGACCGGGGAAAGCGGCAGCGGCAAAAGCACGCTTCTTAACCTGGTGGGCGCGCTCGACACGTTTGAAAGCGGTGAGATCACGGTCGATGGACAAGCCTTGTCGTCGCTGAATGACCCTGGCCGGGCGGCATTGCGGCGGGATCGGGTCGCGATGGTCTTTCAGCAGTTCAACCTGATCCCGTCACTGACCGTCGCGCAGAACCTGTCCTTTCATGCACGCCTCGGCGAACGGCTGGACAAGGGATGGTTGTCTGATCTGACCCGACGGCTTGGCCTTGCGGACTTGCTGGATCGTTATCCCGAATACCTGTCCGGCGGCCAGCAACAGCGGGTTGCGATCGGGCGCGCAATGGCAGCGCGGCCGAAACTCCTGCTTGCGGATGAGCCAACCGGAAACCTTGATGAAACAGCAAGCGCGGCGGTTCTGGACCTGATGCTGGATCTTGTGCGAGATACCGGCGCGGCCTTGCTGCTGGTCACACATTCTCTCGATATCGCCAACCGGCTGGACCGGCGCGCCCATCTGGCCAGCGGACGGATTACATGATCGGCCCGGCCATCCAGGCGCTGGCGTCGCATTGGCGCCTGCACAAGATCCAACTCGGGACGTTGTTGATCGGGATTGCGCTGGCTACTGCCCTTTGGTCGGCGGTGCAGGCGATCAACGCCGAGGCGCGCGCCAGTTATGCCCGAGCTAGCGCACAACTGGCCGCCGGTCAGAACGACGAATTGCACATGCCAGGGGGCTTCATTCCCGTCGACCTTTACGTCACGCTGCGGCGCGCCGGCTGGCAGGTCGCGGCAGTCCTTGAAGGTCCTTACAGAACCGAGGACCGAACGCTACGCGTCATGGGGGTAGACGTGCTGGCCTACCCTGCCCTGCCTGCCTTTTCCGAGGCCAGAGATGGCGCAACCCAGCCTGATCTGGCAGAGTTGCTAACCGCCCCGGGCCGGCTTTTCGTACGGCCGGAGTTGTCGGCTTTTTTGGCAGGCCGCCCCGATCTACCGCCGGTCATCGAGAGCGACGCGGTCCCACCCGACCTGATCCTGACCGATATCGGCGTGGCCGAGAAGATGTTGGGAAAGCCCGGTCAGATTTCCCGTCTGGTCGTCTTGCCGGTCCAACCGATGGGTCTGCCGTCCCTGGACGCACTCGCGCCGGAACTCGAGCGCGTTGCACCTTCCGAGGCGATGGATACTGCACAACTAACCGACAGCTTTCACCTCAACCTGATGGCTTTCGGACTGCTGTCCTTCGCCGTCGGGCTTTTCATCGTTCACGGCACGGTTGGACTGGCCATGGCGCAGCGGCGCGGCATGTTCAGAACATTGCGGGCCCTGGGGCTTCCATTGAACCTTCTGGTCCGGCTCGTTCTTTTGGAACTGACGTTAATTGCATTGCTGGGCGGTGCGATGGGACTGGTTCTGGGCTATTTCCTGGCAGGCGCGCTTTTGCCCGACGTGGCCGCCACTCTGCGCGGGCTCTACGGTGCGCCCGTCGAAGGGCAATTGGTATTGCGCCCGGCCTGGATCGCCTCCGGACTGGCGATGGCCGCAGGCGGAACTCTTTTGGCCAGCAGCCAGACGCTGTGGCACCTGTCACGAATGCCACTGTTGGCCGCGCCGGGCTTGCAGGCTTGGCGGGGCCGCCCCGGTTCGGCGCGGCTGACTGCTCTGTGCGGATTTGGCCTGATCGCAGCGGGGGCCGCGACGCCGTTGTTGGGAGAGGGCCTGTTCGCCGGTTTCGCGATGCTGAGCGGAATATTGGTCGGTGCCGCATTGCTTTTGCCCGCATCGCTCGCCTTTCTGCTTGCGCGATTCGAGAGGCGGGCAAGTGGACCGGTTGCGCAGTGGGTCTGGGCGGACATGCGCGCCCAGTTGCCCGGGCTTTCGCTGGCGCTGATGGCGCTGCTTCTTGCGCTTGCGACCAATATCGGCGTCGGAACAATGGTCGCGAGCTTTCGCCTGACTTTTATCGGCTGGCTTGATCAGCGCCTGACCTCCGAGTTGTACGTGACGGCCAGGGACGACCAGCAAGGAGCCGAGATTGCCGATTGGCTTCGGCCTCGCTCGGAGTCGGTATTGCCGATCCGGCGCACCGAGCTTTGGCATGAGACCGGCCCACTTTTTCTTTACGGGATCATTGACGACCGAACATACCGCCAGAATTGGCCATTGATCGACGCCGCGCCCGATGTCTGGGTCCGCGTCGCGGCGGGGAACGCGGTTCTGGTAAACGAGCAGTTGGCGCGGCGTGGCAGCCTCTGGACCGGCGACCGGTTGACCATCGCGCCCGACTGGACGCTGGAGATTGCCGGCGTCTATTCGGACTACGGCAACCCCACAGGTCAGGCTCTTGTCTCAATGCAGCAGTTCGACACCCATTTTCCCGAGGCCCCGAACCGGCGTTTCGGTATCCGGGTCGTCCCGGAAAAAGCCACGGAACTGGCGCAAGCGCTGCGCGAGCAGTTCGACATGCCACCTCAAGCGGTGATCCATCAGGCCGCGATCAAGGCGCAATCCCTGGCGGTATTCGAGAAGACATTCGTTGTCACATCCGCCCTGAACATCCTGACGCTCGGCGTCTCTGGTTTTGCAATTCTGACCAGCCTGCTGACGCTTTGGACCCAACGGCTGCCGCAGATTGCGCCGGTCTGGGCACTGGGGCTGACGCGGACGCGACTGGCGCGGTTGGAACTGCTGCGCAGTGTGCTGCTGGCTGCCCTGACAGCTATTTTTGCCTTGCCTCTGGGCCTGATCCTGGCCTGGGTTCTGCTTTCCATCATCAATGTCGAGGCATTCGGTTGGCGGCTGCCGATGCATCTATTCCCGCTCGACTGGTTGCGCCTGTTGGGGTTGACGCTGCTCGCGGCTGCCGCCGCGGCGGCGCTTCCTGCAATGCGGTTGCGCCGTTTGCCGCCGTCGGATCTGTTAAGGGTGTTTGCCAATGAACGTTAGGCTTCTGGCATTTCTTCTGTTCTTGCCCTGCGCCGCGCTCGCGCAGGGGTTTGCCGGCTTGGGAACGGACGCCGAAGGCTTTAAAGTTCCGCAACGCGGTTATCAGTTCCAGTTCCCCGCAGATCATGGCGCTCATCCGACGTTCCGCATCGAATGGTGGTATGTCACGGCAAATCTCATGGGCGATGACGGCGCGGAGTACGGCATTCAGTGGACCCTGTTTCGCTCCGCCCTCAAGCCCCTTGACTCGGACGGCTGGCAAAGCCCGCAACTCTGGATGGGACATGCTGCCGTGACGACCTCGGACAGCCACCGCTTTGCCGAGCGGATTGCGCGCGGTGGAATCGGCCAGGCGGGCGTGACGGCCAACCCCTTCGCGGCCTGGATCGACGAATGGCGGATGGACGGCCCCGACATGGACTCCTTGACCCTGTCCGCAAGAGGCGCCGATTTCGGCTATGACCTGAAATTGAATGCCCAGGGTCCGTTGGTCTTTCATGGCGATGGCGGCTATTCGGTCAAATCGGCGGACGGGCAAGCCAGCTACTACTACTCGCAACCCGCTTACGCCGTCACCGGAACCCTTCAACTGCCCGATGGTGACGTTCAGGTTACGGGCAAGGCTTGGATGGATCGGGAATGGTCTTCGCAACCTCTGTCGGAAGACCAGACCGGGTGGGACTGGTTCTCGCTGCGTTTTGACAGCGGCGACAGGCTGATGGCCTTTCGGCTGCGCGGCGCGCGCGGCGACTACACTTCGGCCACGTGGATCGAACCGGATGGAAAGGCGCGGGCCATCGACGACGGCGCGCTTGTGGCTGAACCACTGGAAACGGCCCGGACAGCCGGGCGCAACATCCCGGTGCGATGGCGGCTTGGGCTGCCCGATGAAGACCTCGACATCGAGATCTCCGCGCTCAATCCGAATGCATGGATGGGCACCTCGTTCTCCTACTGGGAAGGGCCCGTAAGGGTAACAGGTAGCCACAGTGGCATCGGATACCTGGAAATGACCGGGTATGAATGAACCGGCGACGCCGAATCAGCGAACCACGTAGACCGAAACCGCGGAATGGCGAACGACGCGCGAGGCATTCGGACCCAGCAGGTAATCCTTGAGATCCGGTTTGTGCGCGCCGATGACGATCAGATCGCTGCCCGCCGTTTCGGCTGTCTTCAGGATTTCCTGATAGGCGGTTCCGGTGGCCACGACGTGACGGACGGAGGCATTGCGTTCCTCTCCCAAGGCCGAAGCACACAGTCCCACCAGGTGATCATGCGCGTCCTTGACCGCCTTTTCGTGAAAACCGGTGTCGAAGAAGCCCGATACCCACGTTTCCCCGAAATCCGGCAGCACAGTCACCACGTCGAGTTGCGCCCCGTCGAGGTCGGCCAACTGCGCCGCCCGCCGCAGAACCGGAATATCGCTGTCGCCGTTGCTGATGTCGACGGCGCAGAGTACGGACTTGGTCATGCGGGTACTCCTTGTCTGGCGGCCCGGCCGCGTTGCAGGAAGGCGATCAGCCCCAGCAGGAGCAGGGCCGGAATGAACATCAACTCTTTCGGCAGGCCTTCGGCCCGTTCCAGCGCCGAAACGATGTGTACCGGCTCATCGCCGTAGAAATCATAGTCTCCGAGCTTCTCGAAGAAGGGCGTGCCGGGGAAGGGTTCTTCGACCTTCAGCATGCCGTCTTCCTCAAGCACGAGCAGTCCGCGCGATTCCAGCCGTGCCGCTCCATCGTCGCCCTCGGCGATCGTGAGCGTGACGTGGGTTTCGCGGATCGCACCGGTGTCGAAATCCGGACCGGCCACCACAAGGCGCCACTCGCTGCCCGGCTCGGCGATTCCGACCTCCTGAACCACTTCGCCCGGCGGGATTTCCCTGTAGGGATCCTGGATCTGATCCATGAAGAACCCGGGCCGGAACAGGGCGAATGCGATTACGATCAACGCCACGCTTTCCCAGATGCGGGACCGCGTCACGAACCAGCCCATCGTTCCTGCAGTGAAGACCAGGATGCCGATGGTTGCCACGATGAAGACCAATATGCCCTGAATCCATGTCACGTCGATCAGCAGAAGGTCGGTGTTGAAGATGAACACGAAGGGCAGCGCCACGGTTCTAAGGCTGTAGAAGAATGCCACGAATCCGGTGCGGATCGCATCACCTCCGGACACTGCTGCAGCTGCGAACGAGGCCAGGCCCACAGGCGGCGTCACGTCGGCCATGATGCCGAAGTAGAAGACAAAAAGGTGCACCGCGATCAACGGCACGATCAGGCCGGAATTGGCGCCCAGTTCCACCACTACGCCCGCCATCAGCGAACTGACCACGATGTAGTTCGCGGTTGTCGGCAGCCCCATGCCCAGCACGAGACTAAGCAGACCGACCATCACCAGCATCAGGATCAGATTGCCGCCCGACAGGAACTCGACCAGGTCCGCCATCACCTGCCCTACCCCGGTCAGCGTCACGGTGCCCACGATGACGCCTGCGGTGGCCGTCGCCAGCGCAATGCCGATCATGTTGCGAGCGCCGTCAATCAGACCCTGCCAGAGGTCATGGACGCCATCGACGAATGTCGCAGCCATGTCGCTCTGCGCCCGCATCATCGACTTGAGCGGCTTCTGGGTCAGAAGGATCACGAAAAGCAAAGCCGTCGCCCAAAAGGCCGACAAGCCCGGCGATTTCTGTTCGATCATGAGGAAGTAGACCAGCACGATGATCGGCAACAGGTAGTAGAGGCCCGACTTGTAGATCTCGGCAACTTCGGGCAGTTCGACCGTTTCGGCGTTGGGGTCATCGGCCTCGAGATCCGGCACTTGCGCCGCAAACCAAAGCAAGGCGACGTAAGAAAGGAAGACCAAAGCCGCAAGAATCCAGCCGGACCCTTCGGGCACCAAGGCAACCACCCAGCGGACCGGGTACTGCACTCCATAGCAGAGCAGCGCGAAGCCCGCAAAGAACAAGGCCATCCCGGCGACGGTACGGCCAAGCGACACGACCTTGTCGCCCAGCGTCGGCATGTTCAGTTTCACTGCCTCAAGATGCACGATGTAAACCAGCGCGATGTACGAGATGAGCGCGGGCAGGAAGGCATGGGTAATGACTTCGACATAGGAGATGCCGACATATTCCACCATCAGGAATGCGGCTGCGCCCATGACCGGCGGCATGATCTGGCCGTTGACAGACGAGGCCACCTCGACCGCGCCGGCCTTTTCCGAGGTGAAGCCAACGCGTTTCATCAGCGGGATGGTGAAGGTTCCGGTCGTGACCACGTTGGCGATCGATGACCCCGAGATGAGTCCGGTAGCCGCCGAGCCCACAACCGCGGCCTTGGCCGGGCCGCCGCGCAGGTGGCCAAGCGCGCCGAAGGCCATCTTGATGAAGTAATTCCCCGCCCCGGCCTTGTCGAGCAGCGCGCCGAACAGGACGAAGAGGAACACGAACTTGGTCGAGACCCCCAAGGCGATCCCGAAAACGCCTTCGGACGTGATCCACATGTGGCTCATGGCCTTCTGGAGGCTGGCGCCTTTCCAGCGAATGACCTCGGGAACCCATTCGGACGAACCGAAGAAGACATAGACCAGAAAGATCGAGGCGATGATGGCCATGGCGGGCCCAAGCGCACGCCGCGCCGCCTCGAACAGCAACAGCAGGCCGGCGAGGGCGAACCATTTGTCGGTGTGATCGGCCAGCCCGCCCGCATCGACGATCTTCTGGTAGAATATGTACCCGTAAAGCGAGATACCGGCACCGACGACACCCATGATCCAATCCTGGATCGGGATATACCCGCGCGGGCTGGACTTCAGCGCCGGGTAAGCGGCATAGGCAAGGAAGATTGCGAAGGCCAAGTGAATCTGACGCGAGTTGTTGATGACGCTGCCGGGCAGAAGGACGTTCGACAGCGGCGAGGCAAGCGCCACCTGAAACAGCGACCAGATGACCGCGACTATCGCCAGAAACAGCCCGACATTTCCCGCGGGATCACGCGCACCAGCATCCGAGGACGCGACAAGTTCCTGCAGTTCTTCTTCGGATAGCGGACGTTTGCCGTGCGCCTCGTTAGCCATCAACCAGTCTCCCCTTCCCGCTGCCTTTTCATGCCGGCGGCTTGTTGCCCCTGTGTTCAGGGCGAGACGAGGCGCCCGCAGGCGCCCCGTGTTTTCAGGGTTGGATCAGTTCAACCAGCCCTTTTCCTTGTAGTACTTCTCGGCACCCGGGTGCAGCGGCGCCGACAGACCATCCTTGATCATTTCTTCCGGCTTCAGGTTCGCGAAGGCAGGGTGCAGCCCCTTGAAATCCTCGAAGTTCTCGAAGACCGAAGACACCAGCGTGTAGACCGCATCTTCGGAAACATCTGCCGAGGTCACGAGGGTCGCGCCCACACCGAAGGTGTTCACGTCATCGGGGTTGCCGCGATAGGTTCCACCCACAATGGTCGCCTTGCGATAGAACGTGTTTTCATCCACCAGCCGGTCGATGCCGGGGCCATCGACGCTGACCAGTACCGAGTCGCAGGCGGTCGTGGCCTCCTGGATCGAGCCGGAGGGGTGTCCAACCGTATAGATCATGGCGTCGATCTGGTTGTCGCAAAGCGCAGCCGACTGCTCGGCGGCCTTGAGTTCGGTGGCGAGCGCAAAGTCCTGCATTCCCCATTCCTTGGCCGCCATGACGACTTCCATGGTGCCACGCTGGCCCGAACCCGGGTTGCCGATGTTCACGCGCTTGCCCTTCAGGTCATCAAAGGTCGTGATGCCCGAGTCGGCGCGGGCGACCACGGTGAACGGCTCGGGGTGGATCGAGAATACGGCGCGCAGACCCTCGAACTTGCCCGCGTCCTCGAACTGCGACGAGCCATTGTAGGCGTGGAACTGCCAGTCCGATTGCGCGACGCCGAACTCCAGTTCGCCTTCGCGGATGGTGTTGATGTTGTAAACGGATCCCCCGGTCGACTCGACCGAGCAGCGAACGCCATGTTCCTTGCGGCCCTTATTCACTAGGCGGCAAATGGCGCCGCCGGTCGGATAGTAGACGCCGGTCACACCGCCGGTGCCGATGGTGATGAATTCCTCCGCATACGCGGCCGGAGCCATGAACGCCGTCGTGACAAAGGCGCCGAGGCTAAGCTTGCTGCTGTTTTTCATCTAAGAACTCCCACGTGTTATTTTTTGGACGGGAAAGCCGCGCGGCCCTCGCGCCTCCGGGACTGTGCCGATAAGGGACAATCCGGCCGGAGACAATGGGCGCAAACATTTGAAATTCAAAGCTCTCCCGATCGTCAAAGGGTTTCATTCCGATACGCGACTTGTCAAGGCTGACGCGCCTTCAGCCCGTGCCAGGTCGCAAATATGGCGAAAGCAGGCGAAGTTTCCCCCCGGATATAGGGATGCACAGGTGTCAACCCTCGGTCAGATCACCGATCCAGGCTTTGCAGGCGAGGCTCCCGGCTTCAGATCGGTATGCAGCCAAGCCGAAATCTGGGCGGTTCGTGACCGAGACAATCGTGCGGCAGGATTACAAGGGCTTCTGAAAGAAGGCTGGAACCGGGCGGTTATCCGCTCTGCAAGCCAGAAAGCCACGTGCCGCGTCCAGCGCTTCGCGGATTGTCACATCCATGTCGAGGTAGCGGTACGTGCCGAGGCGGCCGACGAACGTCACGCCGCGTGTCTGTTCGGCAAGCTCGACATACTTGCCCAACAACGCCTTCTCCCTGACCTGCCGGATCGGGTAATAAGGAATGTCGTCTGCCTCGGCAAAACGGGAAAATTCCCGGTAGCATACCGATTTGTCGTGGCTTTCCCAGGGCGCGAAATGCTTGTGTTCGGTGATGCGGGTATAGGGCACATCCTCGTCGGCATAGTTCATAACCGCGCAACCTTGATAGTCGCCCGCGTAGCTGAAACGCTCAAAATCCAGGGTCCGATAGCCCAACCGCCCGATCGAATAGTTGAAATATCCGTCCAGCGGCCCGGAATAAAATACGTGGTCGTATTCACGGGCCATGTCGCTGGCAAAGCTCGTCCCAAGCTTCACCGTGATTGCCGGATGATCGAGAATGCGGTCGATCATCGCAGTGTAGCCGTTTTCCGGCATCCCCTGAAACTTGTGAAAGAAATAGTTGTCGTCGTAGTTGAACCTGACCGGCAACCTCTTGAGGATCGACGCCGGCAGTTCGGACGGGTGGCACCCCCACTGCTTGATCGTGTACCCCTTGAAGAACGCCTCATAGAGGTCCTTGCCGACAAATCGCAACGCCTGCTCTTCAAAGGTCTGCGGGTCTTCGATCGACGTGTCCGCCTGCTGCTCGACAATGAAGGCGCGCGCCTCGTCCGGGCGCATCGTCTTGCCGAAGAACTGGTTGATCGTGTGCAGGTTGACGGGCAGTGAGTAGACCTGCCCGTTCGACGTCGTCTTGACCCGGTTCTTGTACGGCAGAAACGTTTCGTAAGCGTTGACGTAGTTCCAGACTTCTTCGTCGTCGGTGTGGAAGATATGCGGCCCATAGACATGGACCATAACGCCGGTCTCGGCATCACGTTCGGTATGGCAATTGCCGCCTGTATGCGCGCGGCTGTCGACAACCGTGACCTCATGGCCCCGATCGGCCAGTTCCCGCCCGATCACCGCACCGGAAAGCCCCGCGCCAACCATCAACAAGTTGCTTTTCGCCATGTTTCTTTCCGCCTGCGCCCTTTTTGCTCTTCAATCAACGCCATGCACGCCGATGTCAAATAGAAAGCCCCGTGATCAATCGAAATCGGATTGAAAAAATTCGGATTACCCAGCGTACAGTTTTGGCTAAAGTGCACCAATATCGGATCGGTGCCACGTCAGCAAAGGATCCCAACGCAATAGCGCCAGATGGTCAATGATAGGCCCTTGGTCAGGAGGATTGGATGAAAGTCACAACTACACTGGCACTTTGCCTGGGATTGGTTTCTGTCGCGCCCATCGAAGCCAATGCGCAGGATGGTTCTTGGGACTATGAGGCAAGCATCTACCTGTTCATGACCGAGACCAACACCTCGATTACTTCACCGACGCAGCAAATCGACGCCACCCTGTCTTTCAGCGATGCGCTCGACAATCTCGATTTCGCCTTCATGGGCGCCTTCTCCGCATCGAACGGCCGGTGGAGTTTCATCGCCGATTACATGGTGACGGACGTCTCGTTCGGCAACGCGACGCCCGGCCCGGCTTTCAGCAGTCTGGATACGGCCGTAAAGACGCAGATCTTCAACGGGTACGCCGCCTATCGCGTATATCAGGACCCGAAGACCGCAGTCGATCTCGGTGCAGGCTTCCGCTGGTACAAGACCGATACGGATTTCACATTGCAACCCGGCACCATGCCGGGCGGCACCACCAGCGTCGGTGACGACTGGGTGGATCCCCTCATCGCCGTACGCGCGAGGATGCAGTTCAATGACAGATGGTCCGGCACCGCATTTGCGGATTATGGCGGATTCGAAAGCGGCAGCGACACCTGGCAGGTCCTTCTGACGGCAGATTATGCGCTAAACGACAACTGGCTGTTGCGCGGCGGCTATCGCTACATCGAAGTCAATCACAACATCAACGGATCCGCCTACGAATTCGACCAGTCCGGCCCGATCTTCGGCGCGACCTACCGATTCTGAGGACGCCCCGAAGCTCCAGTGGAAAAGGAACGCCAAAAAAGTTCCAACAGCCCTCTGGACGCCGGATTCCCGGATTGCTATACGGCGCGAACCGTTCCGGCGTAGCTCAGCGGTAGAGCAGTTGACTGTTAATCAATTGGTCGTAGGTTCGATCCCTACCGCCGGAGCCAATCTTCCCGCAAGGCATTGATTGCGCGAGGAAAAGGCACCCCACTCAGGTGCCTATTCCGTTTCCGGGGACGTGGCATGCACTCCGCGCGTCACAGACGGTGCGCAAGCTGCGCCCCGAAGTGTAGAAAATCTAATCGAGGCGGCGCGAAGTAGGTCAGTTTGGTGCGCCCTGTTTCGCTGCGCTTACATCGCTTTTTACACCGACCCTACCGACCTAATCGGCAACGACGACGCCTACGCCCCAGTCGCGGCAGCGCGATGTCAGGTCGCCGGGCAGCGGCCGGTCGGTATAGAGCGCGTCGATATCCGAAAGCGAACCGATCCGCGCCGGGGCCGAACGCTTGAACTTGGAGTGGTCGGCCACAAGGAACACCTTGCGGGACTGCGCCACGATCGTCTGGCTGACGGCGACCTCCTGGATGTCGAAATCCAGCATGTCGCCGTCCTCGTCCAGCGCCGAACAACCGATCACCGCCACGTCGAACTTGAACTGGGCGATCGCCTCGCTGGTCAGCTTGCCGACCAGCCCGCCGTCGGTTCGGCGCAGTTGGCCGCCGGCGACGATGATCTGGCAGCCGGAATTGGCGACGAGGATGTTGGCCACGTTCATGTTGTTGGTGACCACCAGCAGGTTTCGATGATGCAGGAGTTCGTGGGCGACGGCCTCGGTACTGGTGCCGATGTTCAGGAAGACCGACGCGCCTTCGGGAATGTCCGCCGCGCAGAGCTTGGCGATCCGCTGCTTGGCCGCCATGAACAGGGTGCGACGTTCTTCGTAGCCGATGTTGGTCGTACCCGACGGAAGCACCGCGCCGCCATGCACCCGCTCCAGCCTGCCTGCCTCGGCCAGGTCGGACAGGTCGCGCCGTATCGTCTGCAAGGTCACCCCGAAGTGTTCGGCCAGCCCCTCGACGGTTACCTTGCCTTCGCGGCGGGCGATTTCGAGAATTTCCGGATGCCGAAAGGTCTGCGACATTGCTTTCGTTTCCTTTCGTATGCTCGTTGACGCGGGACGGTAGCGAAAAATTCGCGCCGCACCAAGGCCAAAAGCACGCAAAACGGCCGAAACTGGCATGAAAATCAAACCGCGTCGATGTCAACGGTTGTTCAAGTGATAGATTTTTTTCGGAAACTTTCAAAAGCTTGCACCCAAACGAACGAAAACGAAAACAAAACTGTTGCGAACCGCACGCGTACTTGTCACAAACGCTACACGTTTCGCGAATAGGGGGAATCGCGTGGCACGTCGCGGCGACACCGAAACAACTGACCTGTTCATCATAGGCGGCGGCATAAATGGCTGCGGAATCGCCCGCGATGCCGCCGGTCGCGGCCTGTCGGTGACGCTGGCCGAGATGAACGACCTCGCCTCCGCCACATCCTCGTCTTCGACCAAGCTGTTTCACGGCGGGCTGCGGTATCTGGAATATTTCGAGTTCCGGCTGGTGCGCGAGGCGTTGATCGAACGCGAGGTTCTGCTCCGCGCCATGCCGCATATCAGCTGGCCGATGCGCTTCGTGCTGCCCTATCACAAGGACATGCGCTTCGAGGCGGAAACCCCTACCTCGAAACTCCTGGGGCTTTTCATGCCCTGGATGCAAGGCCGCCGCCCGGCCTGGCTGATCCGGCTGGGGCTGTTCATGTACGACCATCTCGGAGGGCGGAAGATCCTGCCGGGCACCGCGACCCTAGAGCTCAGGGGCTCGGCGGAAGGGGCGCCGCTGCAGGACCGTTTCGGGAAAGCCTATGAGTATTCCGATTGCTGGGTCGAGGATGCACGCCTCGTGGTGCTGAACGCACGCGACGCCGAAGCGCGCGGCGCAAGGATCATGACCCGGACAAAGGTCGTTTCCGCCGCCCGCGAGGGCGATCTATGGCGCATCGAAACGCTGAATGCCGAAAACGACCGGGCCGAGGTCCATTTCGCGCGGATTCTGGTCAATGCCGGCGGCCCCTGGGTCGGTGAAATCATCCAGAACACGATGCGGATCAATTCGAGCGAAGGGGTCCGGCTTGTGCGCGGGTCGCATATCGTCACCCGCAAACTCTACGATCACGGCAAATGCTACTTCTTTCAGGGAACCGACGGCCGGATCATCTTCGCCATTCCCTACGAGACCGACTACACGCTGATCGGCACCACCGACGCCGATCACGACAGCCCGTCACGCGCACCGGAATGCACCTCCGAAGAGCGACGCTACCTCATCAATTTCGCCAACCGGTATTTCAAGGAAAAGCTGGTCGAAGATGATGTCGTGTGGACCTATTCCGGCGTCCGCCCACTCTATGACGACGGCGCGTCCAGCGCGACGGCGGCGACGCGGGACTATACGCTCAAGCTCCATGTGGAAGGCGGCGCGCCGGTTCTCAATGTCTTTGGCGGCAAGATCACCACCTACCGGCGGCTCGCCGAAAGCGCGCTCGAAAAGATCGGCCGGCACCTGGACCTTGCCAAGGGTCCCTGGACGGCGGGCGTCCCGCTGCCCGGAGGCGACTTCCCGGTCGACGGGTTCGACCGGCTGGTCGCGGACCTGGAATCCCGTTTCGGATTTCTGGACGACTTCTGGGCGCGGCGTCTGGTGCGGGCCTACGGCACCGAGGCCGCCGCCATCCTTGGCCAGGCGCAGACGGCCGAGGACCTGGGCCGGGACTTCGGCGCCACGCTGACCGAAACGGAAGTCGCCTGGCTGATGGCCCATGAATATGCCCGAACGGCTGAAGACGTGGTCTGGCGCCGCAACAAGCTCGGCCTTAGGCTGAGCGTGGAGCAAATCGAACAACTGGACAAGTGGATGGCGGCTCACCGCCGATCCGCTTCCGCCGCGGCGGAATAAGGAGGAGACCCCGATGACGCTCGAACTCAAAGGCGTATCGAAATCGGTCGATGGGCAGCCCCATATCCACCCCACCGACCTGACGCTCGAGAACGGCACGATGAATGTGCTGCTCGGACCGACGCTGTCGGGCAAGACCTCGCTGATGCGTCTGATGGCAGGGCTGGACGCGCCCAATACCGGCCAGATCTTCTGGGAAGGTCGCGACGTGACCGGCGTGCGCGTGCAGGACCGCCAGATCGCGATGGTTTACCAGCAGTTCATCAACTACCCGTCGATGACGGTCTATGACAACATCGCCTCGCCCTTGAAACTCATGGGCGTGGACCGCAAGGAGATCGACCGGCGGGTGCACGAGACCGCCGAGTTGATGAAGCTGGCGCCGATGCTCGACCGCAAGCCTCTGGAACTGTCCGGCGGGCAGCAGCAACGCTGCGCCCTCGCCCGCGCCCTGGTCAAGAACGCGGGCCTGGTGCTGCTTGATGAACCCCTGGCAAACCTAGACTACAAACTGCGCGAGGAACTGCGGATCGAGATCCCGAAGATCTTCGAGGCCTCCGGCTCGATCTTCGTCTACGCCACCACCGAGCCGGAAGAGGCGCTGCTGCTGGGCGGCAACACGGCCACGCTGTGGCAGGGCAAGGTCACTCAGTTCGGACCCACGCCGCAAGTCTACCGCCAGCCGGTCGACGCCACGACCGCGCGGGTGTTCTCGGACCCTCCGATGAATTTCCTGAGCGTCACCAAATCCGGCGGCCAGCTGATGTTCGGCGACGGCCAGAGCGCCAAGGCCACCGGCCAGCTCGCCGCGCTGCCGGATGGGCGCTACACCGCCGGATTCCGACCGAACCACCTGGAGATCCGCCAGCATTCGCCCGATGCCATGCAATTCGTCGCCAAGCTGTCGGTGACCGAGCTCACCGGGTCTGAAACCTTCGTGCATCTCGATCACCATGACGAACGCTGGGTCGGTCTGATCCACGGCGTGCACGAACTGGAACTCGGCGCGCGGCTCGACGTCTGGCTCGACCCGCGCCACGTCTACATCTTCGGCGAAGACGGCAAGCTGGTCGCGCCTGCCGCCTATGCGCTGGCCGCCTGAGGAGGAGAGGAAATGGCCAAGATCACGCTCGACAACCTCGCGCATTCCTATTTTCCGAATCCGAAGTCGGAAGACGACTATGCGCTGAAGGAACTGAACCACGACTGGCAGGACGGTGCCGCCTATGCGCTGCTCGGCGCGTCCGGCTGCGGCAAGTCGACCTTGCTCAACATCATCTCGGGGCTGCTGCGGCCCAGCCAGGGCCGCATCCTGTTCAATGACCGGGACGTAACCGATGCCCCCACGGCCGAACGCAACATCGCTCAGGTGTTCCAGTTCCCGGTTGTCTACGACACCATGACGGTGCGCGACAACCTCGCCTTTCCGCTGCGCAACCGTGGCCGGGACGAAGCCTATGTCGCAGAGCGCGTTCAGGAAATCAGCCGCATGATCGGCATGGATCACATGCTCGACCGCAAGGCGCGCGGACTGACCGCCGATGCCAAGCAGAAGATCAGCCTCGGCCGCGGCATGGTGCGCAAGGACGTCAACGCGCTTCTATTCGACGAGCCGCTTACGGTGATCGACCCGCACATGAAATGGGAACTGCGCACCCAGCTGAAGAAGCTGCACAACGATTTCGGTCACACCATGATATACGTCACCCACGACCAGACCGAGGCGCTGACCTTCGCTGACAAGGTCGTGGTGATGTATGACGGCCGAGTTGTGCAGATCGGCACGCCGGAAGAGCTGTTCGAGACGCCCGAGCATACCTTTGTGGGCTATTTCATCGGCTCGCCGGGAATGAACGTGATCCCGGCGCGGATCGACGGCAACAAAGCGCTCATC
The DNA here is from genome assembly GCF_005938215.1 of Ruegeria sediminis. GTDB lineage: Bacteria > Pseudomonadota > Alphaproteobacteria > Rhodobacterales > Rhodobacteraceae > Ruegeria > Ruegeria sediminis. The sequence goes on along the minus strand of NZ_VCPD01000002.1, from coordinate 71,764 downwards.
GCGGACGCGGAAATCACCCTGAAACGCGGCTATGCCGGCCTTGAAGGCAAGGTCGAGATCGGCGTGCGCCCGGAATTCGCCCGCCTGTCGCAATCCGAGGGCCTGCCGGTCAAGGTGCGCCGCGTCGAGGATGTCGGCCGCCACAAGATCATCCGCGCCGAGTTCTTTGGCCATGACATCAACATCATCGCCGGCGAGGACGACCACGTCAGCGCCGACATGAACCGCGTCACCTTCGACGCCGAATACGTCAACGTCTACGCCAACGACTGGCGCGTCGCAGGGGAGGCCGCGTGATGGACAAGACAGTCAACCAAAAGGCATGGTTCCTGGTCCTTCCGGTTCTTCTTCTCGTGGCCTTTTCGGCGGTGGTGCCGCTGATGACCGTGGTCAACTATTCGGTGCAGGACACGTTCGGCAACAACGAGTTCTTCTGGGCCGGCCTCGAGTGGTTCGAGGAAATGCTTGCATCCGAGCGGATGTGGGATGCGCTTGGCCGCCAGTTGCTGTTCTCGGCCATCATCCTTGCGATCGAGGTCCCGCTGGGCGTCTTCGTGGCGCTGAACATGCCGAAATCGGGTTTCTGGGCGTCCTTCTGCCTCGTGCTGATGTCTCTGCCGCTGTTGATCCCGTGGAACGTGGTCGGCACGATCTGGCAGATCTTCGGCCGGGTCGACATCGGCCTGCTGGGGTATGTGCTCGACGCATTGGGCATCCCGTACAACTACACTCAGGACTCGCTGGCCGCGTGGATAACGATCATCGTCATGGACGTCTGGCACTGGACGTCGCTGGTGGCGCTGCTGGCCTATGCCGGGCTGAAATCGATCCCCGACGCCTACTACCAGGCGGCCAAGATCGACCAGGCGTCGCGCTGGAAAGTGTTCCGCTTCATCGAGTTGCCCAAGATGATGGGGGTCCTGATGATCGCCATCCTCCTGCGTTTCATGGACAGCTTCATGATCTACACCGAGCCGTTCGTCGTGACCGGCGGCGGCCCCGGCAACTCAACGACGCTTTTGTCGATCGACCTCGTGAAGATGGCGCTGGGGCAGTTCGACCTCGGACCCGCCGCCGCCTTCTCGATCATGTACTTTCTCGTGATCCTGCTCATCTGCTGGGTGTTCTACACCGTGATGACCAACCTCGACAAACGGGAGGGCTGAGACATGGCCGATACGACCGCAAACAAATCCGCCTCTCGCGGAATTGCCCTGCCAAGGGTCAACAGCCGCGCGGTGGTGATGACGCTCTACCTTCTGTTCCTTCTGCTGCCGATCTACTGGCTGCTGAACATGAGCCTGAAGACAAACACCGAAATCCTGAACGATTTCACGCTCTGGCCACGGGATCTGACATTCGCCAACTACGCCACGATCCTCACCGACCCGGCCTGGTACATGGGCTATGTCAACTCGTTGATCTATGTGGTGATGAACACGGTGATATCGCTGACCGTGGCGCTGCCGGCAGCCTACGCCTTCAGCCGCTATCACTTCATGGGCGACAAGCACCTGTTCTTCTGGCTGCTGACCAACCGGATGGCGCCGGCCGCGGTCTTTGCGCTGCCCTTCTTCCAGCTCTACAGCTCGATCGGGCTCTTTGACACCCATATCGCCGTGGCGCTGGCGCATTGCCTTTTCAACGTGCCGCTGGCGGTCTGGATCCTCGAAGGGTTCATGCGCGGTGTGCCGAAAGAGATCGACGAAACGGCCTATATCGACGGCTACAGCTTCGGTCGGTTCTTCGTGAAGATCTTCATGCCGCTCATCGCATCGGGCATCGGTGTCGCAGCCTTCTTCTGCTTCATGTTCTCCTGGGTCGAGCTGCTGCTTTCCCGCACCCTGACGACGGTGGACGCCAAGCCCATTGCCGCGATCATGACCCGCACCCAGGGCGCCGCGGGGATCGACTGGGGCGTGCTTGCGGCCGCCGGCGTGTTGACGATCGTTCCGGGAGCTCTCGTGATTTATTTCGTCCGCAACTACATCGCCAAGGGCTTTGCCCTGGGCCGCGTTTGAACCTGGACCAGGGAGGAATTCCAATGGACTGGATGGCATGGACCTGGCCGACGGCGGCCTTCTTCGGCATCATCGCCTGCACCCTGATCGTCTTCACGATCCTGGCGATCAAGTTCCCGGAAACGCCGCGCATCGGCATTCTCCGGATCGAGACCACCCGCGGGGACCGTCTTTTCATCACCCTTCTCGGCTCGGCCTTCATAAACCTGGCCTGGCTTGGACTGGTGGGCGCCAACCAACCTTATGCGCTGATCCTATGCCTGATCTACGCCGCAGCGGTCTTCCGCTGGGTGTAAAAAAAGGCGAAACCGGCATCGCCCGCCCAGGTCTGAAAACCGTTCGGGCGCCGCCACACAAAGCAAACCAAGTTCTAACAAAAAGGGAGGATCCTCATGAACTTGAAGCTGAGAACAACCACATCGCTGGCGCTCGCGCTAAGCGTGCTGGGAAGTGCCGCATTTGCGGGCATGGACGAAGCAAAAGAGTTCCTGGACGGTGAAATCGGCGATCTGTCGACGCTGAGCCGCGCCGACCAGGAAGCCGAAATGCAGTGGTTCGTCGATGCCGCGGCACCCTTCGCCGGCATGGAGATCAAGGTGGTTTCGGAAACCATCACCACCCACGAATACGAAAGCCAGGTGTTGGCCCCGGCCTTTACCGCGATCACCGGCATCAAGGTCACGCATGACCTGATCGGTGAAGGCGACGTGGTTGAAAAGCTCCAGACCCAGATGCAATCGGGCGAGAACATTTACGATGCCTACATCAACGACTCAGACCTGATCGGCACCCACTGGCGCTATCAGCAGGCCCGCAACCTGACCGACTGGATGGCCGGCGACGGCGCCGACGTGACCAACCCGAACCTCGATCTGGAAGACTTCATCGGGCTCAGCTTCACGACCGGTCCGGACGGCAAGGTCTACCAGCTGCCCGACCAGCAGTTCGCCAACCTGTACTGGTTCCGCTACGACTGGTTCAATGACGAGAAGAACAAGGCCGACTTCAAAGAGAAGTTCGGCTACGATCTCGGCGTTCCGGTCAACTGGTCGGCCTACGAGGACATCGCCGAGTTCTTCACCGGCCGCGACCTCAGCCACCTGGGAGTCGAGGGCGAAGTCTTCGGCAACATGGACTACGGCAAGAAGGATCCCTCGCTCGGCTGGCGCTACACCGACGCCTGGATGTCGATGGCCGGCATGGGCGACGTGGGCGAGCCCAACGGCCTGCCGGTCGACGAATGGGGCATCCGCGTCAACGAAAACAGCCAGCCCGTCGGCTCCTGCGTCGCGCGCGGCGGCGCCACCAACTCTCCGGCCGCCGTCTATGCGGTGACCAAGGCGATCGAATGGCTGGAGAAATACTCGCCGCCGGCGGCCGCGGGCATGACCTTCTCCGAAGCCGGCCCGATCCCGGCCCAGGGCAACATCGCTCAGCAGATGTTCTGGTATACCGCCTTCACCGCCGCCACGGTCGAGCCCGGCCTGCCGGTGATGAACGAGGATGGCACGCCGAAATGGCGCATGGCGCCCTCGCCGCACGGTGTCTACTGGAAGGAAGGCCAGAAGGTCGGCTATCAGGACGCCGGTTCCTGGACGCTGATGCAATCGACCCCGGTCGACCGGGCCAAGGCTGCCTGGCTTTACGCCCAGTTCATCACCTCCAAGACCGTGGACGTGAAGAAAAGCCATGTCGGCCTGACCTTCATCCGCGAAAGCACCATCCAGCACGACAGCTTCACAGAGCGCGCCGACAAGCTGGGCGGACTGGTCGAGTTCTACCGCTCGCCCGCCCGCGTTCAGTGGTCGCCCACCGGCACCAACGTTCCGGACTACCCGAAGCTGGCCCAGCTTTGGTGGCAGAACATCGGCGATGCGATGTCGGGCGCCAAAACCCCGCAGGAAGCGCTCGATGCGCTCTGCGCCGACCAGGAAAAGGTGTTGGAGCGCCTGGAACGTGCCGGCATCCAGGGCGACATCGGTCCGAAGATGAACGAGGAAATGGACCCTGAGCACTGGCTGAGCCAGGAAGGCGCACCCTACGCCAAGCTCGAGAACGAGGACGAAGAGCCCAAGACGATCGCCTACGATGAGCTGATCAAGTCCTGGCAGTAAGCCTTACTCTCCGGCCGGGGCCCTTCGGGGCCTCGGTCAATCTTTCTTTTAGTTCTTACCAACCCGACCCGCACCGCGTCATCAGGAGGCAGCGCCATGCCCCATATCCTCGCCATAGATCAGGGCACCACTTCCAGCCGCGCCATTCTGTTCGACGGCGACATGCGGATCGTGGCCACGGCACAGGAAGAGTTTCCGCAGCATTTCCCGAATTCCGGCTGGGTCGAGCATGACCCGTCCGACCTGTGGTCGACCACTGCCGGCACCTGTCGCGCGGCGATCGAAAAGGCGGGGCTGGGCCCCGAGGACATTGCCGCCATCGGCATCACCAACCAACGCGAAACGACCATAGTCTGGGACCGCGCCACCGGGCAACCGATCTACAACGGCATCGTCTGGCAGGACCGCCGCACCGCCGGTTTCTGCGCCGAGCTGCGCCAGGCCGGTCACGACCGAATGATTACCGCGCGCACCGGGTTGTTGGTCGATCCCTATTTCTCGGCCACAAAGCTGAAGTGGATCCTCGATCACGTCGATGGCGCGCGTGAGAAAGCGCGCCGCGGCGAGTTGCTGTTCGGCACCGTAGACAGCTTCCTCGTCTGGAAGCTGACCGGGGGCGCGGTGCATGTCACCGACGCCACCAACGCCGCCCGCACCATGCTCTACGACATTCACAAGGGCCGGTGGAGCCGCACCATCGCCGATCTGTTCGACATCCCGCTGGACATGCTGCCCGAGGTCAAGGACTGCTCGGCCGATTTCGGCGCCACCCGGCCCGATCTGTTCGGCCGTCCGGTCCCGATCCTTGGCGTTGCGGGCGATCAGCAGGCCGCCACAGTCGGTCAAGCCTGTTTCGGCCCCGGCATGTTGAAGGCCACCTATGGCACCGGCTGTTTTGCGCTGCTCAATACCGGGCAAAAGCCGGTTGCGTCGGAAAACCGCCTGCTTACCACCATCGCCTATCAGCTGGACGGCAAGCCGACCTACGCGCTGGAGGGTTCTATCTTCATCGCCGGCGCCGTGGTTCAGTGGTTGAGGGACGGTCTCAGGATCATCCGCGAGGCCAGCGAAACCCAGCCCCTGGCTGCGGCCGCCGACCCCAACCAATCCCTGATCATGGTGCCCGCCTTCGTGGGCCTCGGCGCGCCGTATTGGAACGCGGAATGCCGCGGCGCTGTCTTCGGCCTGACCCGCGGCTCGGGCCCGGCCGAGTTCGCCCGCGCAGCGCTGGAAAGCGTCGGCTACCAGACCCGCGACCTTCTGGAAGCAATGCAGGCCGACATGGGCAACCCGGGCGAGGCAACCCTTCGCGTGGATGGCGGCATGAGCGCATCGGATTTCGCCATGCAGTTTCTGTCCGATATTCTCGGCGCATCCGTCGACAGGCCGAAAGTGCTGGAAACCACGGCGATGGGCGCGGCCTGGCTGGCCGGGCAGCGCGCCGGGCTCTACCCGGGGCAAGAAGAGTTCGCGGCGACATGGGCGCTGGAACACCGTTTCGAGTCCTCGATGTCCGCCGAAACCCGCGCAGAGAAATACGCGGCGTGGAAGCGCGCCGTAAACGCGACGATGTCGTTCTGAGGAGTGGCGCTGATGTCCATGCCCACGCTACGCCGTTTCCTCACGCAGCAGTCCGGAGAGCGCCAGCTCAACCCCAATCTGATCTTCCTCGTCGAAGACATCGCGGCCGCCTGCCGCGTCGTCGGCAACCACATTCGCAACGCGGCTTTCGAGGGGACGCTCGGCCTGGCCGGAGGGTCCAATATCCAGGGCGAGGAGCAGAAGACGCTCGACGTGGTCGCGGACCGGGAGTTCGCCCGGATCTGCGCCAATTCACCGCGGCTGGCCGCGCTTGTCAGCGAAGAAGTCGACGAAATCACCTGGCTCAAAGAGCCGGAGGCCGGCGACTACCTGCTATACTACGATCCGCTGGACGGGTCCTCGAACATCGACGTGAACCTCTCTGTCGGGTCGATCTTTTCGGTCTGCGAGGTGGAAAACGACGGCGACCGCGACGTGCTGAAACAGGGTTCCCGACAGATCTGCGCCGGCTACGCTATCTACGGACCCGCGACCATGCTGGTGCTGACCATGGGCGACGGCGTGAACGGGTTTTCCTGCGAACACGGCACCGGCGATTTCCGTTTGACGCATCCCGGCCTGGACATACCCGCAACAACCTCGGAATTCGCGATAAACGCCTCGCGCTATCATCACTGGGACGCGCCGGTGCGCCGATACGTGGATGAGTGCCTTGCCGGCGGATCCGGGCCGCGCGGCCGCGCCTTCAACATGCGCTGGACGGCATCGATGGTGGCCGACGTTCACCGCATCCTGATGCGCGGCGGCGTGTTTCTCTACCCCTCCGATGCAGCAAACCGTGGGCTCGGCGGCAAGCTGCGCTTGCTTTACGAGGCGAATCCGATGGCCCTGATCGTCGAGCAGGCGGGCGGCCTCGCCTCGACGGGCGAGCGGCGCCTGCTCGACCTGATGCCGGAAAGCCATCATCAACGGGTTCCCGTCATCCTTGGCTCTCGTGACGAGGTGGCCCGCCTGGAAGGCTATCACCGGACATGACGCCGCCTGACCTGAACCCGTTCACTTTCCAGACCGCAGGCATGATCGTCTTCGGCCGCGGCAAGGCCGCCTCGGCCGTCGAAATGATCCAACCCTGGGGGCGCCGAGTGCTGCTGGTTCGAGGGACAAGCGTCGAATGGGCGGATCGGTTCGCCGTCGATCTGTCGCAGTCGGGAAAAGACGTTTCCGAACACCGGACGCGGGGCGAACCGACGCTCGATCAGGTGCGGGCCGCTATCGCGGCGGGGCGGGAACGGGGCGTGGAACAGGTTGTGGCCGTGGGCGGTGGATCGGTGATCGATCTCGGCAAGGCGGCGGCCGCACTGATCCCGGGACAGGGCGACATCGCCGAACATCTCGAAGGGAGCGGGCCCGCGAAACCGCTGGACACCGCCCCCCTGCCCTTTACCGCCATTCCGACCACGGCCGGGACCGGCACGGAAGTCACGAAGAACGCGGTGATCGGCATTCCGCAGGCGCAAAAGAAGGTAAGCTTGCGCGATGCGCGCATGTTTCCGCGGCTGGCGGTCGTCGATCCGGCCCTGACGGATGGCGCGCCTTGGTCGGTGACGCTGGCCTCGGGCATGGATGCGCTGACACAGGTGATCGAACCCTTTCTGTCCGCCCGCGCGACGCCGCTGACCGACGCCCTCTGCACCAGCGTTATGGACAATGGATTTGCGGCGCTCGAGAAACTGGCCCAAGGCGAAAATCAGGCGGCCCGCGATCAGCTTGCCTACGTCAGCCTGACCGGCGGCATTGCGCTGGCAAATGCCGGTTTGGGCGCCGTTCACGGCTTTGCCGGAGTGATCGGCGGCAGAACGACGGCGCCGCACGGATTGATCTGCGCCCGATTGCTGGGACCGGTCCTGCAAGCCAATGCCGAAGCCGCCATTCGGGCGAAACAGGACATGACCAAGTACCGGATCATCGAAGAGGCCATCGCCAGAGCGACGGGCCTGCCGCCGGAACGGGCTTTCGCGGGGCTGGGCGACTGGCTGACCGGGATGGGGCTGCCTCGGCTTTCGGACTGGATGGATGACCCGAGTGACATTCCCGCCATCTGTGAAGCCGCGCAGAAGTCAAGCTCGATGCAGTCGAACCCGCACAGGTTGGCACCGGATCGGTTGGCGTCGATACTGGCATCGGCCTTGTGAACCCCTACCGGCGCTCACGTCTTCGGCGCCAGCGAATTCCCCTTCGACACGGTCGGATGCAACAGCTTGCGGACGGGCTCGGCTTCACCGCGCTGCCGCTGCCTTGTCAGGACGATTTCGGCGGCCGCCTCGCCGATCTCGAAACGGTGGGCATCGGTCGTCGCAAGCTCCAGCGGCAGCCCGCGCAGGATCTGCAGGTCGTTGAACCCGGCCAGCGCGATGTTCCGCGAACGCCAAACCGGTCGTCGTCGGCCATGAAAAGCTGGTCGGATCACCGCGGAACGATTTTCCGACGGCTCTCTGTCTCATCTACCCCGAGACCCCTAGAATATCTAAATGGCGAGGCGCGCGTGGATTGGGAACACCATTTGACCCTCGACGCTCAACGCTGGCCGGACATGGACATTCGCACGAATTGGCGTCCGATGAATTGTTTGCCTATTGTTGGAAATCTATTCCTTGCGAATTGGCTCCGCCCACTACCGCCGGAGCCAATCTTCTCAACTACTTGACCAAGATCGTATTGCGACAACCGGCCTAGGCTACGGTTGCTTGGCCCGACTGCAATTGATGCAGGAACAATCGCCCGAATTGCGGCAGAGGCTCGTCGATGCCGGCGAGGCGCAGCATGTGCCAGGCGAGGGCCTGGTTGCTCGAGATTATGGGGACGCCGATCCTGGCCTCTGTTTCGGGAATGATGCGCATGCATCTCAGGTTGGTGCAGGAAATGACGATCGCGTCGCAATCCGCAAGGGCGGCGACTTGCTCGGCTGCTGCGCTGATCGCGGGTTCCGTAATCCGGGCGACCACGCGGTCGTCGCCCTGCTCGAATGATCCGAATGCTGCGATCTCGAATCCCGCGGCCTCGAGCCGTTGGCGCATCCTAAGCGACACATTGGGCAGATAAGGCGTGATGAAGCCGAGCTGGGCCGCACCAAAGCTACGGCCAGCGGCAATGATCGCGGCCAGCGGATCGGTGACCTGCGTCCCGGGAAAAACCGTTCGGATCGCCTGGGCGACGTTTTGCGATCCGATCACCGTCGCGGCCGAGGTACAGCCATAGCCGACTACGTCGAAATCAAGAGAATGCGGCAACAGCCCGGCCGATGCAGGCAGGTCCGCCTCCATCCGCGCAAGGGTATCGGCGCGGATTTCGGGAACCATTGGAATGCGGCTGTGATAGAGCGCAACTCCGTCGATATCCATCATCCGCGCGAATTCCGGCTCAAGGGTCTCGTCCGTTTCCAGCACGATCACCCCAAGAGTTGCGCGGGTTCCGATCCCAGCATCTGTGTCAAAAGCCAGTTTCATCGGTTTCTCCTCAGATCACCGGCAATTCACGGGCGGCGCGTTTCGACAACAGATGGACCCCGTCGGCGCGCACCACGATGTTTTCTTCGTGCACCATGATACGGCCGTTTCCGTATCCAAGCGAAGGCTCCAAGGTCAGAACCATGTTTTCCTCGATGACGGTCTCGTCGAAATCCGCAATGGACGGCCATTCGGTCAGCTGCATTCCCAGCCCGTGACCCAGCCGGCCGACATCGCCGCCTTGATCATCCATCTCAGCAATTACGCGCCGCATGACTTGGAAATGATTGCGACAGGTCATTCCCGGACGTACGGCGGCAATCCCTGCCTCGGTGGCCCGCCACAAAGTGTCGTAGGCACGGCGGGACGGGTCGTCGGCGCGGCCCACGGCGAAGTTGCGATCGAAATCGCAGAAATACCCATCCCAGGTTGCGCCTGTGTCCAACATGACGATGTCGCCCGCCGTCAAGGGGCGGCGCGAGGGCGGTGAAATGACGTCGTGATACCCGCCCTGATCGGCGCCCCCGACCAGGTAGGGGATGTCATCCGCACCCTTGGCAAGAGCTTCGCGGCGGAAGGCGCGGAACAGATCTTCGAGAGGTTGTCCCTCGTAGGCCAGTTGCGGAACCTCGGCAAAGGTCCGCGAACCGATAGCGCAGATATGGGCGAGCTTGGCGATCTCGGCTTCGGACTTGACCATCCGCAAGGCGCGCACAAGTCCGGTGGCGTCCGCGACTTTCAAACCGGGCAGACCGGCCAACAAACGCTCGTAGTGGCCCAGGGGCATACGTAGCGAGGTTTCGTGGCCCTTTAAAACGCCGATTGCGCCGCCGCCCCTGGCGATCGGCGCCAGAATCTCGGTCAAAAGGCTAAGACCGTCGTCTTCGGGCGCAGGGGCGCTCCAGGTCCGAATGTCTTCGATCCAGGTCTTCCGCATCAGGGCGGCTCCGATCTCGGGGATGACCGCGATGGGTTTTCCCTCGGCCGGAACGAACAGAAACCACGGACGCGTGGGGCTTTGCCAGAACAGCGTGTGAAAGCCGCTGAAATAGCGTACTTCGGGCTCGGTCAGCAGCAACAGCCCGGCCAAACCCTGATCGGCCATGCGTTTCTGCGCCCTTTCCGTGCGCGAGGCGAATTCGGCCTCGGGAAAACCGCGCTCGGGTGCCTCAGACATGATCGGCGCCCTTCATGATCTCGGCGTAGATGGCCGGGTCGGTCACACCTTCGGAGCCGATCAGCAGGATCCGCGATCGAGCGTCCAGCCCCAATTTCTTGGACAAGTCTGCGTCTTGCCGGGCGGCGATCAGGGCGGCCAGCCCCGCCACGGCGCTTTCGCCGGCCTCAACCACGGCATCGCCGGTTTCGGCCTTGGCGAGCAGCCGAACTGCAGGCGCGACAATGGCATCGGGGATGGTGAGGAAATCTGACGCCTCTTCGCTCAGTATGTCCCAGGCCATTTCCGAGGGCTCGCCACAGGACAGGCCGGCCATGATGGTTTCTTCTTCAATGTGTACAGTCGTCGCCCTGCCAGCGCGGGCGCTTTCGAACAGACAGGCCGCAAGCTCGGGCTCGGAAATGACCACCCGCGGCGCTTGCGAGCCGTAGACCTGACGCAGGCCGGCAGCGACCGAGGCGGCGAGCCCCCCGACCCCTCCCTGCAGAAAGACATGCGTCGGCGCTTGATCCAGCGTTTCACAGATCTCACGGGTCATGACGCCATAGCCCGCCATAACGTCCCTCGGCGGTTCGGTATATCCCGGCCATGATGTATCCGAGACGACGAACCAGCCATTGGTCTCGGCTTCGTCTTTGGCCAGCCGGACCGAGTCGTCGTAGTCGCCGTCGATCCGGATCACCTCTGCGCCCATGTCGCGCATGGCCTTGGCGCGGCCTTCGCTGACCTCGGCATGAATGTAGATGCGGCATGGCGCTCCGAACCTCTGGCACCCCCAGGCCAGCGAGCGGCCATGGTTGCCATCAGTGGCCGAGACCAGGGTAATCTGCCGGCAAATGTCCCGATGGGTGCCGTTGCGGATGTCCGCGAGTGAGACCGCATGGCCAAGCCGTTTGGTCAGTTCGCGTTGCAACACCCGCATCGCCGCATATGAGCCACCCAGCGCCTTGAAACTTCCGAGCCCGAAACGCGGCCCTTCGTGTTTGTAGTCGATCCGTGCAACACCGATCCGTGCAGCCAGCCCATCCAGCGAAACCAGAGGAGTCGGGGCATAGCCTTCCCAGGCGGTGATCTCTTTGCAAGCTTCGGCAAATCCCTGTTCCGGAAGAACCCGGAACGCGGCATCGCCTGTTTTTCGGTTTCCTGCGGCGTGTTGCAGTCGTGCAGCAGAAAAAACGTCCAGAGTCATCGGTGTCAGTCCTTTCGTGGCGGCAACCGGTCTCGGACCAGTTGCACCCAGAACTCTGCGCCGATCGGCAGCAAAGCGTCGTTGAAATCATAGTCTGCCGCATGAAGCGGCTGGCCATTGGGGCCGTCTTCGCCGTTTCCGAGCAGCAGGAAACAGCCCGGGACGGCGGCCGCGAAATGGGCGAAATCTTCGGAAAAGCTCATCGGAGGGCGGTTGCGGACAACGTCGCAACCCACAGCCTCGGCGGCGCGATAGACCGCTTCGGTAGGCGTTTCGGCGTTGTTGGTCTCGACGAATTCGGTGTTGAATGCCGTCTCGACCTGGATCCCATGGGCCGCAGCGACCCCCGCAGCAATCTGGCGAACGAGCCTCTCGATTGCGGTTCGGTCCTCGGGGCGCATGGTCCGAATGTCTCCCTTGAGAACGGCGCGTCCCGGCAGGACGTTGCGCTGGCCGTCCGTCAGAAACTCGGTCACCGACACCACCGCCCCTGCCGCCGGCGCCAGTTTCCGCGCAACGATGGTCTGCAGAGCCAGCACCAGTTCCGCGCCTACGGTGATTGCATCGACACCGGCTTGCGGCATCGCGGCATGACCGCCCTGCCCGCGGATCGTGATTTCGAAAAGAGTTTCGCTGCTGCAGATCACGCCCGTGCGGCTTGAGACCTGACCCAACGGGGCGTCGGGCAGGTTGTGAATGGCATAGATCTCGTCCACCGGAAACCGGTCCAACACGCCCTCGCCGATCATCGCCTGCGCGCCCAGGCCGTGTTCTTCGTTGGGTTGAAACAGAAAAACGACAGTGCCGTCGTATCCCCCTTCTGCGGCCAGCCGCTCGGCCGCGCCCAGCAACATCGTCATGTGCCCGTCATGGCCGCAGGCATGCATGACGCCCGGGTTTTCGGAGGCATAGCCATGGGTCGAAGTCTCGAGGATCGGCAAGGCGTCCATGTCGGCACGAAGACCTATAGCGCGATTGCCTTGACCTGCCCGCAGGATCCCCACGACCCCAACACCTTCGTGCACTTCGACACCTAAAGCGCGCAGGTGCCGGGCGACTTGTGCCTTGGTCCAGCCTTCCTGAAAGCCGAGTTCGGGATGGCGGTGGAAATCCCTCCGCATCTCGGTCAGCCGATCACGCAATCCGTCCATCTCGCCTCTCTCGACAGGTCGAGGGTCACTCTACGCCGGGCCGCCAAGGTTCTTGCATAAATTTTCACCAGACCCGGTATGAAATCCATTGCCGAACAGGTCCATTTTTACGATTTTCGTAATATGGACGACAAGGATCTCGAAATTCTCCGACTGGTTCAGCGCGATGCACGCCTTACTGCCGACGCGATCAGTCAGGATGTGGGGCTGTCCCCGCCCGCCGTGCAAAAGCGTTTGAAAAAGCTGCGTGATTCAGGAGTCATCGAACGCGAGATTGCTGTCCTTTCACCCGGCAAGCTTGGCCGCGAACTGACGATCATCGTCGAGGTCATACTCGAGCGCGAAAGCCGCGCGCATCTGGATGCTTTCAAGCGCAAAATGCGCAACGCCCCTTGTGTGCAGCAGTGCTACTACACAACCGGTGAATCGGATTTCGTTCTGATCCTCACGGTGCGGGACATCAAGGAATACGAGGAATTCACCCAGGCGCATTTCTTCGACGAATCCAACATCAGCCGTTTCAAAACGGCTGTGGTGATGGATCGCGTGAAGACTTCGTTGGATGTTTTGTGAGGGGGTTGTCGGATGGGCAGCCGTCGATCCCGCCCCGATGACGCCGATCGGAAGCTTTGCCCGCTCAGTCGGCGGTGCTATCGCAATGACCGAAGTGCTTTTCCAGCCTGACTTCCGCCGAGCGGGCGTGGCCGGACATGCCCTCAAGCCGGCTGATTTTCGACGTCGCCTTGGCCAGTTCGCGCATGGCCGTCTTGTCCGTGCGCTGCCAGGTGACTGTCTTGGTGAATTTCTGGACCGACAGTCCACCCGTGTACCTCGCCGCGCCGCTGGTCGGCAGAACGTGGTTCGGCCCCGACGTTTTGTCGCCGAACGGGACCGTCGTTTCCTCGCCCAGAAATAGCGAGCCATAGACCGAAAGTCGTTCCAGCCACCAATCCAGATCGGCGGCCTGAACGTGCAAATGCTCGGGCGCATACCGGTCTGAGACCTGAGCCATTTCCTCGCGCGTATCACAAAGAATGACCTCGGCCCTTTCCGCCCACGAGACTTTCGCGGCCATTGCATTTGCCTGGGGCAAGGTCTCGATCAGTTGCGGCGCGCGCGTCATCACCGTTTCGGCCAGCGCCCTGTCGGAGGTCACAAGCCACACCGGGCTGTCCTGTCCGTGTTCAGCCTGCCCCACCAGGTCCCAGGCGACAATCTCGGGATCGGCCGTGCCGTCCGCGATGACCAGTGAATCCGTCGGCCCCGCGAACATGTCGATGCCGACGCGGCCGAAGAGTTGTCGTTTGGCCTCGGCCACGAAACTGTTGCCCGGACCGACCAGAATGTCGGCGGGAACGGTTTCAAACAGTCCGAATGCCATGCTGGCGATCGCTTGCACTCCGCCGAGGTTCAGGATCGTGTCTGCGCCGCTCAGGTCCATCGCATAGACAATGGCATCCGGCATTCCCGAGCCGGGTCGTGGAGGGGACGCTGCGGTAATGTGACCGACGCCCGCGACCTTGGCCGTAGTGATTGTCATCAGCGCGCTTGCGACGTGGCTGTAGCGCCCACCCGGGACGTAGCAGCCGGCGGCGGATACAGGTATCTGCCTTTGCCCGGCCCAATGGCCGGGCAGCAATTCCACTGCGCAATCCGTCAACGTGGCCTTCTGCGCCTCGGCAAAGCGGCGGATATTGTCGTGCGCGAACCGTATCGTATCCTTGAGGTCTTGCGGAACCCGCGCCACGGCCTGGGCCCGCGCGGCGTCGGGCAATACGATTTCTCCGTCCCATTTGTCGAACTGCTGACAATAGCGCCGTGCCGCCTCCGCGCCCTCCTGCTCGATCTTCGCCAGCATGATGGCAACCGCGTCGCGCAGATCGGCGCTTTCGGCTTCGGGCCTCGGCTCCGCCCTTTTGAGATAGGTCACGGTCATTCTTCAGTTTCCTTGCAGTTGGCGGAGAAGGAAAAATCCCTGATCGCGGCAACGAGTACGTCCAGAGTGTCCGTCGCTCGGGCGTTGGGGCAAACACAGTCAGCGATAAGCGAGAACTCGGAACAGGCGATCAGTTGGAACGATGCCCCTCCTGATGCCAGTTCGTCCGACGCGTGGCGAAGTGCCGCCTTCGCATCCGGGTGGGTGCCCTTGGCCTTGATCGTGCGAATGGCCTCCAGCAGGGCGTGATCGTTCGCGGGCCACAACGTGCTTAGCCCCCGCCGTTCAAGCGCCTTCTCGAACAGTCCGACCTTTCGGACTGCGGGCGAAGCCAGCATTCCCACGGATCCTCCAGCGCCCAAGGTACGCGCTGCCAGATCTGCGGACAGTTCGACCATGTCGAGAAACGGGATGGACACCGCATCCGCGATGGCCGCCGCGTAGTGATGAGCCGTGTTGCAAGGCATCGCGAGCGCCTCGGCACCCGCGTTTTCCAGCCTCCGCGCCATGTCGGCAAGCGTCGGGCCGGGATCCGCACCGTCGCCGGTGATCAGATGCGCGATCCGCGAAGGCACCTGAGTGTTCATGTCGATGATCAGCGGGATGTGATCGGCATCGTCGGCGGCATCGACCGCCACGATCAGCTTGCGCTGCAACAGGATCGTGGCTTCGGGCCCCATCCCGCCCAGAATGCCGATGCGCCGCAGTGGCCGCACAGCCAATTCCGCAGCCGCCGCCTGTTTCGAAGGTCCGTGATGGGCAGGTTCGGACGCCATGACTCAGACGTTCACCCAGCGATCGGCGTGATCGAAGGCAAAGTCGTAGCCGAACAGCCCGACTGCGCCGCCGGTGTGCAGAAACACGACGCGTTGGTCCTTGAATTCGCCTTTGCGAGCGAGATCGATCAACCCCGATGCCCCCTTGGCCGAATAGACCGGATCGAGCAGGATGCCCTCGAGTTCGGCGAAAATGCGAATGGCCTCGATCCCCGCTTCGGTGGGCAGGCCATAGCCTTCGCCCACGTAATCGGTATTGGCGGCCACGTCCTCGCGCCGGACCACGCCAGGGCATCCAAGTTTCTCTGCGGTTTTTACCGCCAGATCATAAACCATCTGCTCCTGCTTGGGCTGCGGCGCCCGGGTGCCGATCCCAAGAAGCGGGATATTGGCGTTCATGGCGCAAAGGCCCGTCACCAGCCCCGCCTGCGTTCCCGACGAGCCCGTCGCATGAACGATGCGGTCAACCTTCAGCCCCCGGTCGTTCACCTGGCCCAGCAGTTCCATCGCGCAATTCACGTAGCCAAGCGCACCAGTCGGATTGGAGCCGCCTCCGGGGATTACGTAGACCTTGCGCCCTTCGGCCCGCAGCATTTCGGCCGCCCGCTCCATTTCCGCAACCATGTCGTGGCCGCCGGGAAACTTCTCGGTCGTCGCGCCGTGCAAATGGTCGAGAAGCACGTTGCCGTTGGTGTTGTAGTTGGCGTTGTTGTAGCCGGTCCTGTCCTCCAGCAGGATATGGCAATCCATTCCCAGCTTTGCCGCAAAGGCGGCGGTCTGGCGGGCGTGGTTCGACTGGGTCGCGCCTTGGGTCATCACCACGTCGGCCCCCTGCGCTTCGGCCTCGGCCATCAGGAATTCGAGCTTGCGGGTTTTGTTGCCGCCCGTGCTCATGCCGGTGCAGTCGTCACGCTTGATCCAGATATCTGTTCCCAACTCCTTCGACAGACGGGGCATGTGCTCCAGCGGCGTGGGCAGGTGGGCGAGGTGCAGGCGGGGAAAGCGGGAAAGGTGCATCTTCTTGTTTCCAGTTTGCTTGACCCGATGTGGGCCGTGGATTTCGTCAGCTTCGGACCCTTGTCAGATCCGGA
This sequence comes from Ruegeria sediminis, assembly GCF_005938215.1. Lineage (GTDB taxonomy): Bacteria > Pseudomonadota > Alphaproteobacteria > Rhodobacterales > Rhodobacteraceae > Ruegeria > Ruegeria sediminis. The sequence continues at coordinate 55,264 of NZ_VCPD01000002.1, read as the reverse complement.
TCATAAGGGCTGTGCGGGATCACGTGAGCTTGGATCAGCTCGCCCAGCACGTCGATTGTCATTTCGGTTCCAACTTCGGCCAGTTCGGGCTTCAGGTAGGCATAGGCGAGGTTCCGGCCGACCCGGTGCCCCCAATCGCCCGAAGTCACGGTACCCACGACGCTTGCCCCCTGCATGACCGAAGCTCCGCGATGGGCCGGGGCGTGGGTGCAATCTACGACGAGAGTGGAGAGTTTTCGGCTGGGACCTTTCCTACGTCTCTCGTTCAGAGCATCCCGCCCGATGAACGAGCCCTTGTCCAGTTTCACGAACCGCTCGAGACCGGTCTCATACGGGTCGAACTCGGTGATCAGGTCAGCCTTCCAGTGGAGGAACCCCTTTTCCAGCCGCATAGATTCTACGGCGCGGGCGCCGAAGAGTTTCAACCCGTGTGGCTCGCCCGCCTTGCGCAAGGCCAGGTAGGCCGCGTAGAGCGAGGCGTTGGGCACGTGGATCTCGTAGGCCAGTTCGCCCGAAAAACTCACCCCCATCACGGTGGCCGGAGCGAAGCCGACGAAGCATTCGCGCACGCTCAACCACGGGAAGGCTTCCTTCGACCAGTCACCGCGCGAACAGGCCGACAACACCTCGCGCGCCTTGGGTCCGGCAAGAACCAGGATGGTCTGGTCGTTGGTCAGCGAGCGGATCCGCACGTCCTCGCCGTCGCGCAGATGCTGCATCAGCCAGTCCATGTCGTGATACTCGGACGCCGCCGCCGAGCCGTACCAGATCCGCGCCGGGCCGCGGTCGGATGCGGGCAGGTTGGCGACCGTGGCCTCGGCCTTGACCATGCCGTGATGGTTCAGAAGGTAGCCTAGCCCGACCCGGCCAGGCTTGCGGGTGACGGTGCCGCAGAACAAGCGGTCGAGAAAATCATGCGCATCGGTGCCAGCGATCTCGAACCGGTTGAAGCCGTTGACCTCGCACAGGCCCACGTTTTCCTGCAGGTTCCTCACCTCGGCTGCGACCACGTCGAAGACCTCGTCGAAGTGGAAGCCGAGGGTCGGATGGAAGTCGGCCGAGGGCTTGATGTAATCGACGCGCTCCCAGCCGTTGACCACGGTGAACTCGGCGCCTTCCGCCGCAAGGATTGGGGTCAACGGCGTGGTCTTGGCCGGACGGCCAGCCGGGCGGTGCTCGTGCGGGAAATGGAAGCGGAATTCGTTCTGGTAATCCTCAATAGCTTTCAGGGCAGTCAATTCGACATTGGCGTGGCCGGCAAAGCGGCGCGGGTCGAGGCACCAGGTGTCAAAGCACGCCTCGCCATGCACAATCTGCTGTGCCAGCAGCCAGCCATGCCCGCCGCCTTCCCCGAGGCCCGCGCGCAGGCCGATGATGCAGAAGGCGTTGCGCTTGCCGGGAATTTGGCCGACCAGCGGCGCCCCGTCGATGGTGTAGGTGATCGGCCCGTTGACGACGGTGTGAATCCCCACCTCCATTAGCGCCGGCATCCGCGCGAAGGCCCCTTCCAGAACGTCGGTGACGCGCTCCAGATCGTCCGGGCACAGCGCGTTGACGAAATTCGGGTCGATGCCGTCCATGCCCCAGGTCTTGCAGCCTTTTTCGTAGAACCCGACCAGAAGACCGTTCTTTTCCTGCCGGCAATAGTAGTCCGAGATCGGACAGCGGATCAGCGGCATCCGGTGCCCGGCTTCCTTGATCGCCGCGATTTCCTCGGTCAGGAAATACTGGTGCTCCATCGAGGCGACCGGGTGGTGAACCCCCATCATCGCGCCCACCTCGTTGACACGGTATCCGCAGGCGTTGACCACGATGTCACAGTCGATGTCGCCCTTTTCGGTGTGCACGGTCCAAGTGTCGTCCTTGTGCTGGGTCAGGCCGATCACGGGCGTATTGCGATAGATTTCGGCCCCGGCCTTGCGGGCGCGGCGCGCCAGGGCCTGGCACAGCTGCGCAGGATCAATGTCGCCGTCCAGCGGATCCCACAGGCCTCCGATCAGGTTCTCGGTCGAAATCAGCGGGTGGCGGCGGGCGCATTCCTCGGCATCGATGACCTCGAAATGCACGTCCATGCCGCGGGCCATCGAGGCGAAATGGCGGTAGCCCTGCATCTGCGCCTCGGTATTGGCCAGCCGGATACCGCCGTCCGCATGATGATAGTTGATCGGATAGTCGGGATCCCCAGCCAGTTCCTTGTAGAGCCTGATCGAGTGGGTCTTGAGCCCCACCATCGTCTGGTTCATGCCGAAGTTGGTAACCTGCGCCGCCGAGTGCCAGGTGGTGCCGCTGGTCAACTCGTTGCGCTCGACCAGAACCACATCCGACCACCCCTCCTGCGTCAGGTGATACAAGGTCGAACAGCCGGCAATGCCGCCGCCGATCACAACAACTCTGGTTCGCGATTTCAAATCCCGCCTCCCTCAGGGTCACGCGCACTCAGCGCCTTTCCGGAGCGTCGGTCAAATGGCGTCTCGTTGTTACGAATAATTCGGAACCAATTTGTGACGAACTCGCAAATATGCTGCGCGAAGCTTTGTCGCTGGTCGGTTGGTATCGACGGCTAGTCCTTTTGTTCCGCTTTCGACAAAGGGCGGAAATCGGTGGACAACCACGCGAATTCACGCGTCACCGGCTCCACAAAGTGGCGGGTGATCAGGCGGCGCATGGTGCCCGCGATGATTTCGGCCATGCTCTGCGGATAGACCTCGGTCGTGAACAGGGACAGGGTGCGGACAAAACCCTTGCCCGGGAACTGCCGTAAAGCCACGCGGTCGTGAAACCGCTTGGCCCGGACATAGCTGCCCGGAGTGGTGACCGCCCAGCCGCTGCCTTCGGCGATCATGCCGAATATGGACTGGTTGCTTTCCAACTCGAACCTGTTGGGCAGGACAGCCTTGATCCGCCGCAGATGCGCCTCGATCAGGTTGCCGATGATCTGGTTGCGGGAATAGCGCAGGAACGGCAGACCCGACCCACCGGCCAGAAAGTCCTCGGGCGTCACTGTGCTGGAGGCCGGGACCGCCAGCACCAGGGGATCGCGAAGCAGCGGGTATTCTTGCAACTCCGGCACATCGTTCACCGGACGCGTCGCCACGCCGACATCCAGCTTGTGCTCAAGCAGCAACTGGATGATTTCATGACTGGGGCGGGTGTGATGCTTGAACGTGCATTTCGGCATCGCCTGAGCCAGGAACTGCGCCAGTTCCGGCGCGACCTCGCTGTCGAAGTCATCGACGATGCCGAGGCGCAATTCGCGCACCTCTTCCAAATTGCCCGAGGTCAGTTCGGTTTCCCCGCGCCGGATCAGATGCAGCCCTTCGGTGACATAGCGCAGAAAGATCGCCCCTGCCGGCGTCACGACCATCGGGCGGCGGGAATGGTCCAGAAGGCTGACGCCCAGGTTTTCCTCGAGGCTGCGCAGGTGATGAGACACCGTGCTGACGGACAGCCCGGTATCCGAGGCAACCTTGCGGACGGACCCGGATTTGGCGACAAGCTGAAAGACCTCCAGCCAGCGCAAGCTCAGATTTGTTCGTTTCATCGCCTCTCCAATCCGCACGTGGCCATAAGCCTAGGATTGAAAAATTAGAAACAACAATGCAAGATTTTCGAAATCACAAAATTCTTGAACTTTTCGAAAAAAATCGTGTGAGATGGTGATGTCCAATGACATCGAAGTGCCGAAAGAAAGCGCAAAGCTCAGGCAAAATCAATCAACAGGGAGAAAAATCATGAAATCAAGGACCTTCAAGACCGTTCTGGCGGCGGCAGCGACAAGCATTTCCGCATTGACCGCATCGCAAGCGGCGGCCTTGGACGAAATCACCGTTGCCTATTTCCTGGAATGGCCGATGCCATTCCAATACGCCAAGGTGCAGGGCATCTACGAAGAGGAAATGGGCGTCAAGATCAACTGGCGTTCGTTCGAAACCGGTACCGCGATGAGTGCTGCGATGGCCTCGGGCGACGTGCAGATTTCGGTCAGCCAGGGCGTACCGCCCTTCGTCGTCGCGACCTCGGCCGGACAGGATTTGCAGGTCGTGGATGTCGCCGTTTCCTATGCCGACAACGACAACTGCGTCGTGGCCGAAGCCCTGGAAATCGACAAGGACAGCGCCAAGGAACTGGAGGGCAAGAAGGTCGGCGTTCCGATCGGGACAGCGGCCCATTACGGCTTCCTCAAGCAGATGGAACATTTCGGCGTCGATATCTCGACCATGGAAATCGTCGACATGGCGCCGCCGGATGGCGCGGCGGCCTTTGCCCAAGGCAACCTCGACATGGTTTGCGGCTGGGGCGGCGCGCTGCGCCGGATGCTGGAGCATGGCAACGTGCTGCTGACCGGTGACGAAAAGACCGAACTCGGGATTCTCGTTTTCGACGTGACCTCGGCGCCCGCTGCTTTCGTCGCGGAGCATGGCGATCTGCTTGCCAAGTTCCTCAAGGTGACGGCGGATGCGAATTCGACCTGGAATGCCGGCGGTGGTGACGCCGAAGCCATGATCCCGGTCATCGCCAAGGATGCCGGCATGGATGAAGACGCCACCGCGGAAACCATGGCCACTTTTGTCTTCCCGGGCGTCGGAGACCAGCTTTCGGAAAAATGGCTGGGCGGCAACGCGCAGAAATTCATGCAGGGCGTCGCGAACGTCTTTGTGGAAGCAGGCTCCATTTCCGCCGCACGCGAAAGCTATGAAGATGCGGTCAATACCGGCCCCTTGACCGCCGCCTCAAACATGTAGTCGCAGCTGCAAACGGCAAGTCATGAATCCGGGCGGGAATTCCTGCCCGGATGATCCAACAAGGGAGTCAAAAATGGGGCAGGATCAAACCGGCCTGACTATCGACAATATCTCCATGCGGTTCGAACTGCCGAACGGTGTTCACGTCCAAGCCCTCAAAAACGTCTCCCTGCATCTGGATCAGGGCGAACTGTTGAGCGTTCTTGGTCCGTCGGGTTGCGGCAAGACCACGCTTCTGAACATCGTTGCCGGCTTTCTTGCACCGACCGAGGGCAAGGTTCTGCTGAACGGCCACCGGGTGACCGGCCCTGATGCCGAACGCGGCATGGTGTTCCAACAGGGCGCGCTGTTCGAATGGATGAACGTGCGAGACAATGTCAGTTTCGGCCCGCGCATGAAGGGGCAGAGCGAGGCCGACTACGGCCAACACGTGAATCACCTGCTCGACGTCGTCGGGCTGCGGGATTTCAAGGACAAGGCAATCTATGAATTGTCAGGCGGCATGCAGCAGCGTGTCGCGCTGGCGCGCTGCCTCGCCAACGACCCCGACGTGATCCTGATGGACGAGCCCTTGGGCGCTCTGGACGCGCTGACACGCGAAAAGATGCAGGGGCTGGTGCTGGACCTCTGGAAAGAGACGGGCAAGACCATCATCCTGATCACTCATTCCGTGGAAGAGGCGCTGTTGCTTGGCGAGCGTCTGATCGTGATGGCGCCCCGCCCCGGGCGCATCCACAAGGAATACCGCCTGCCCTTTGCCGAACGCGGCGTCGGCGGCGATCTGCGGGCCGTCAAGAAATCCGAAGGCTATGCGGAAACGCGCGAGGAAATCCTGTCGATGATCTGGGAAATGGAAGAAGAGATCATGGGACGTGTGGAGGGCGCGGCATGACCGGCATCATTCTGTTGCTCCTCTACGTCGCGATTTTCGTTGCCGCCTTCATGATTGTCCATTTCGTAGTGGACAGGATGATGCAGCACGCCGATTTCACCTCGCTCAAGACGGTGACCTTCGGCGACGAAAGCGCCGTCACCCCAAACCGGATCGCCTCGGTCGTCTCGGTGGTGACGATATTCCTTATCTGGGGTGCCTTCACCGGCTCCAAGATCACGCCGTTCCACATGCCGGGGCCGTTCATCGGCGACACCAGCTTTACCTACACCGCCGAAGACGCGAATGGCGACAAGGCGGATGCCACGGTGACCGTGCGCGTTCATTCCATCGATGAAAAGCCGGACGCGCCGGAATCCGGTACGAACAACGGATTTGCCAAGGATGACGCCGACACGATGGCAGCGTGGCGCAGCGGTCTGATCCGAGTGTTGCAAAACGACGAAGGCGAGGATCTGAAGATCGTCGCAATCGACGGCCAACCGGTCATGCCGGGCGATACGGTTCGCGTTGCCGACGGTGAGGTCAACCTGACGGCCAAGGGATCCCTCAATTTCACACCCAACAAGGGCCTGCAGATGGAGCCGATCTGGCTTCCGGCGCCTGAAGCGGTCTGGAACCGGTTCTGGGAAATCGCCAGCGACGGCTACCAGAACTTCACGCTGTTGGAGCATCTGGGGTTCTCGCTGCTGCGCGTGCTGGCCGGTTTCGTGGCCGGGTCGCTGATCGGCATCCCGCTTGGCTATGCCATGGGGCTTTCGGGTTGGTTCAGGGGCTGGTTCGACCCGATCGTCGAGTTCATGCGCCCGGTGCCTCCGCTGGCGCTCATTCCGCTGGTCATCATCTGGTTCGGGATCTGGGAAACCGGCAAGATCATCCTGCTGTTCCTCGCCGCGCTCTGGATCATGACGATCGCAGCCCGCGCGGGCGTTTCCGGGGTCAACATCACCAAGATCCACGCCGCCTATTCGCTGGGCGCATCGCGCTGGCAGATCATGCGCTACGTGATCGTGCCGAACTCGCTGCCCGAGATCTTCACCGGCGCGCGCGTCGCAATGGGCGTGTGCTGGGGCACCGTTGTCGCCGCCGAACTCGTGGCCGCGCAAAAGGGCGCGGGCATGATGATCATCGCGGCGTCCAAGTTCCAGCTGACCGACATCGTGATCATGGGGATCATCCTGATCGGCATCATCGGCTACGGCATCGACATCCTGATGCGCAAGGCCGAAGCCTGGCTGGTACCGTGGAAAGGCCGGAGCTGACCGCGGCTCGACGGACGTTCCTGCGGTGACGAAACGAGACAGGGCGCCTTTGCGGCGCCCTGCTCTGCTTTCATGATTTGTCCCTGCCCGTCAGCCGGGGTTCTTCTCAGCCATCAAACCCTTGACGATCGCCCAGCACAGAAGCAGCAACACGATCGTGAAAGGCAAGCCGGTCGAGATGACCATGGCCTGCAGGGCGCCAAGTCCGCCACCGATCAGAAGGACAATGGCGACGGCGCCTTCGAAGGTGCACCAGAAAACACGCTGCGGAACCGGCGCGTCGATCTTGCCGCCCGCTGTGATCGTGTCGATGACCAGCGATCCGGAGTCGGATGAGGTTACGAAGAATACGATCACGAGCACGATTGCGATCACCGAGGTTATCGAGGCAAGCGGCAGTCCTTCGAGCATAGCGAACAGGGACATCGGCGGGTTGTAGCTGTCGATCACCTGCGCCTTGACCGCGCTGGCGGCCGGGTCCGAAAGCACCTGCTCGATCGCGGCGCCGCCAAACACGGCCATCCACAGCACACAGACGAGCGATGGGATGATCAGGACACAGACGACGAACTCCCGTACCGATCTGCCGCGGCTGACACGCGCAATGAACATTCCGACGAACGGTGACCAGGATATCCACCAAGCCCAGTAGAACGCGGTCCATCCCTGCATGTAGCCCAGATCTTCGCGGGCGATCGGGTTGGACAGCGAGAAGATGTCCCTCGCATAGGTGCTCAGCCCTTCGACGAAGTAGGACATAATCCCGCCCGGCCCTGCCGCGAAGAACACAAAGAACAAAAGCAGCGCCGCGACGATCATGTTGATTTCGGAGAGGAGTTTGACACCTCCATCCAGACCGCGCAGAACCGACCCCAAGGCAACCGCGGTAATGACCGTGATCAGAACGATCTGGACGGTGACGTTGTTGGGGATCCCGAATACATGCTCGAGGCCCGCATTCGCCTGCTGCGCACCGAACCCGAGCGAAGTTGCGAGCCCGAACAGCGTGGCGAAAACCGCAAGTATGTCGATGACATGACCCCACCAACCCCACACGCGCTCGCCCAGGATCGGGTAAAAGGCCGACCGGATCGTCAGCGGCAAACCCTTGTTGTAGGTGAACAGCGCAAGGGCAAGGGCCACGACCGCGTAGATCGCCCATGGGTGCAGTCCCCAATGGTAAATCGTCGCGGCCAGTCCGGCCCGGCGCGCGGCGTCGACATTCGCCTCGATGATGGAACCGTCTTCGGCAATCGGGGAAGGAACGCCCAGAGGCTCGGAAATCGCCATGTGATAGACCGGCTCGAGCACGCCGAAGAACATCAGGCCGATCCCCATGCCCGCCGCGAACAACATCGCGAACCAGCCGGGATAACCGTAGTCCGGCACGGCCTCAGCGCCGCCGATCTTGATGCTGCCCCAGGGGCTGACGATCAGGAAAAGGCAAAAGAGCACAAAGAAATTGGCCGCAAGCAGGAAGAACCAGTCGAAGGTCGAGGTCAAGGCCGGGCGCAACCACCCAAAGAAGGCGCCGGCCTGTTCCGGCAGCGCCAGCGCATAGAAAACGAACGCGACAATGGTCAGACCCGAGATGAGGAAGACGGGGTTGTGGACATCAAAGCCGAATGGCCCAAACGTACCTTCGACGTTGTCCTGACCGATTTCATAGTCCGTCTCGATGACCTCGGAGTGACCTTCGGGATCCGGGATGCCCTGATTTGCAGATTCGTCGGACATGCTAGCCTCCTTTCGAATTCAGACCTGAACGATAGCGTCCTTAGTTGTCGCGTACGACAAAGACAGATGCGGATGAGTGCGCGGAAATCTTGCCACCATTCGAGGGCCAGAAATACTCCGCCAAGCCGGGTTTGTGGGATGCCATGACCACAAGATCGGCTTTCGTGTCCGACACCGCCTGCATGAGCGCATCGTCGATATCAGTGGTCGGATCGTGGCTGACGATCATATGCGCGTCGGCCTTGATGTCGTGTTTCCGCGCCTGTTCCGCCGCGAATTCTTCCAACCTGGCGCGAAACTCTTCGGGATTGTGTCCCAGCGGCCCCGGCGTGGCTGCCGTGACAGAAACATAGGCAACGCTCGCGCCGTGCCGCTTCGCTTCGTCGGCAACCACATTCAACGCTCGTTCGAGCTTGTCCAGATGAGCAAGGTCAACAGGCGCCATAATACGTTTGAACACTTGGTCCTCCTTCTTCGTCGCCGCTCGCGGATTTGGAACGAGCAGCGAACCAACCGTGATCTCAATTGCCGAAGCCGGAGTCGCCAAGAGACGAACCCCGGGCTTCCAATACGGGCCAGTGTAGGCACTAAATGGCTGTTTTTGCAATCGAAGGTTGCGGTCAGTTCAGTTTGCACCGGTTTCCACCAGGACGCCGCCTCTGGAAATCAGCGCAAAATGATCCTTGCCGGGCGGCTAATTCGAAAGCGCGGCCAGCACCCGATCCGAGGTCGGAATGGGCGCAACGGCGCCGCGTGATTCGACCGAAAGGGCTGCGGCGACGACCGCGTATCGCGCGGCCTCCCACGGATCTTCGGTCTGAAGCAACCGTGCAAGGAACGCCCCATCGAAACAGTCGCCCGCACCTGTTGCGTCTACAAGGCGCGCGGGACGTGACGGAATCGTTTCGATGTGGTCCCCATGCGCGACGAGGGCCCCGTCGGCGCCGAGCGTCAGGGCAACCGTGCTTGCGCCGAGGCCACGGTAGAATTCCACGATTTCTTTCGGATCGTCGAGTCCGGTCAGAAGCCGCGCGTCCTCGAGCCCCGGCAGCGCGATGTCCACCCGCTCCATCGCCCGGTGGATGGTTTCACGCGCTTCCTCGAGCGGCCAGAGCGACAGCCTGAGATTGGGGTCGTACGAGACGCGGACTCCGGCTTCGCGCGCCGCGTCGATGGCGGCAAATCCGGTCGCGCGGGCATCAGCGCTTATCGCCTGGGTGATGCCGGACAGATGCAGGATGCGGGCGTTCCGGATCGCGTCGAGCGGCAACTGCGCGGGCGTCATGCGCGCAGCGGCGGAACCGGCGCGACGGTATTCAAAGCTGTGGCCTTCGGGTCCATGTCGGACAAAATACAGGCCGGTCTGCGCCACCGGATCACGCTCGACCAACGAGGCGTCGACATCTTCGCGACGCCACAACTCCATCAGCGCATCGCCGAATCCGTCGTTGCCGAGCCGTGTCACGATCGCGCTGGACGCGCCCTGCCGACGTGCCGCAACGGCGACGTTCGACACGTCGCCGCCAAAGCCCTCGCACCAAAGACCCGGTTCGGCCTCGTTGAATTCGACGAGCGGTTCGCCAAGGCAGAGGATGTCAGCCGTCATTCCGTTTCCTCGTATTCGAGTTGCGAGGTTTTCCCGCCTCAGTGATTGTTGCGCGGCAGCCCCTTGGCCGCGATACGCTGGAATCTGACCGCCGGTTTCAGAACCATCCCCTGGGCCAGCTGATCGACGCAGCTGCGCTGCAGTTCTTGCCAGGGTGTCTGCGACTCGGGGTAAGCATAGCCGCCCGCGGCCTGCAGTTCCGCGCGGCGCCCATTCCATTCCGCTTCGGGCAGGATCACATCGACCCGGCCCTTGGCGAGATCGACGCGCACCCGGTCGCCGGTTCTGAGCACAGCAAGCCCGCCGCCCGCCGCCGCCTCGGGCGAGGCATTGAGGATCGAAGGTGATCCCGACGTTCCCGACTGTCGCCCGTCTCCGATGCAGGGCAGTTCCTGAACCCCCTGCTTCAACAGGTAATCGGGCGCGCGCATGTTCACCACCTCGGCGGCGCCCGGATAGCCGATCGGCCCGGTGCCGCGCATGAAGAGGATGCAATCGGCGTCGATTTTCAGGCCAGGGTCGTCAATACGGTCGTGATAGTCCTCGGGCCCGTCGAACACCACCGCGCGGCCCTCGAAAGCCATCGGATCGTCGGGGTCGGACAGATAGCGCCGCCGGAAATCCGGGGAGATGGTCGAGGTTTTCATCACCGCCGCATCGAAGAGGTTGCCGGTGACGACGCGGAATCCGGCCGCCGGTTTCAAAGGCTCGGCAAAGGGTCGGATCACGTCCATATCGGTTGGCAGAACGCCCCGGCAATTCTCGCCGATGGTGCGGCCGGTCACGGTCAATGCGCCTTCGCGTATCAGCCCTTCCTGGATCAGCGTACCGACGACAGCCGGAACCCCGCCCGCGCGGTGATAATCCTCGGCCAGGTAGTCGCCGGCGGGTTGCAGGTTGACGATCAGCGGGACGTCGCCGCCGATCCGCTCCCATTCCGTGAGGTCGAAATCGACGCCGATATGGCGGGCGATCGCCGCGATATGGATGGGCGCGTTCGTGGACCCGCCGATGGCGGAGCTTACGACGACCGCGTTCTCGAACGCATCGCGGGTCAGGATGTCCGAGGGTTTCAGATCCTCGCGGACCATGTCCACGATGCGTTTTCCGGTTTCATAGGCGATCTGGGCGCGTTCGCGGTATGGTGCAGGGATCGCGGCGCAACCCGGCAGGGACATGCCAAGCGCCTCGGCCAGCGAGTTCATCGTCGTGGCCGTTCCCATAGTGTTGCAGAACCCGGCCGAGGGGGCCGAAGCCGCAGCCATCTCCATGAACCCTTCATAGTCGATCTCGCCCGCCGCCAGCATCTCGCGGGCCTTCCAGATGATCGTGCCTGACCCCGCGCGTTCACCCTTGTGCCAACCGTTCAGCATCGGGCCGCCGGTCAGGACGATGGCGGGAATGTCCACTGTAGCGGCGGCCATAAGACAGGCCGGGGTGGTCTTGTCGCAACCGGTTGTCAGCACCACGCCGTCGATCGGATAGCCGTAGAGAACCTCCACCAGCCCGAGATAGGCGAGGTTGCGATCCAAAGCAGCGGTTGGGCGCTTGCCCGTCTCCTGAATCGGGTGAACCGGGAATTCAATGGCGATGCCACCAGCCTCGCGGATGCCCTCGCGCGTCCGCTTGGCAAGTTCGACCAGCGGACGATTGCACGGTGACAGGTCGCTCCCGGTCTGGGCGATGCCGATGATCGGTTTGCCCGATTGCAGCTCTTCGCGCGTCAGGCCGTAGTTCAGGTACCGCTCAAGATAGAGCGCGGTCATCGCCGGATCGTCCGGATTGTCGAACCAGGCGCGGGAGCGCAGTTTGCGGTCGCGGTTTTCGGTCATCTCGAACCTCCGTCCTATTCTTTCGTGACCCGGCGTATCGCGTCGGGACGCTCATGCAGGCCGGGCAAGAGAGATACTCCGTGGCCCGGCAAGTCGGGAACGGTAATCATGCCGTCCTTGACGACGGGCAGCCCGCTGACGAGTTCGCGATACCAGCCGGTGTAGAAGGCGCGCACGGATTCCTGGATGAGCGTGTTGGGCGCATGGAGCGAGAACTGGCAGGACGCAGCGAAAACCACCGGCCCCGTACAGTCATGCGGCGCGACCGGCACTCCGTAAGCTTCGGCCATACCCGCGATCTTGCGCGCCTCGCTCAGACCGCCGCACCACGACAGGTCAAGCATCGCAACCCCGGCCACCCCGGTTTCGAAATATTCGCGGAACGCGTGGATCGAAGGCAGCGTTTCCGAGCAGCAGATCATCGCCTCGGTATGTCGGGCGTATTCCTTTAGGTCCGACAGGTTTTCCAGCCGGAACGGATCCTCGTGCCAATAGGTGCCGTAGTCGCGCAACTCATGGGCCAGGCGCCGCGCCATCGGCGGCGACCAAAGCGAGTGGAACTCGACCATGATGTCCATCTGGTCGCCCACCGAGTTGCGGATCTTCTCGAAGGGCTCCAGCGCAGTCTTCAGCTCTTCCGCCGTGATGTCCCAGCCGCCGCTGCGTTCCGCCGCCGGGTCGAAAGGCCAGATCTTCATCGCCGTGATGCCCTGATCCAGCAGCGATTGGGCAAGTTCGTCCGCCCTGTACAGGAAGGCGTCCAGATCTTCGTATGGTCCCTCGGTTTCGCCCGCCTGCCAATTCGACACGCGCTGGCCCACGGCGCTGCGCACATAGCGGTAGCCGGCGCAGGTGTTGTAGGTGCGCACCGCATCGCGCGCGCGCCCTCCCAGCATGTCCGCAACGGGCCGTTCGTTTGTCTTGGCGAACAGGTCCCACAGCGCGATGTCGATGGCCGAAAGCGCCCGTGTCTCAACCCCTGCCCCGCGCCAGCCGATGTAGTCCTTCAGTTCTGTTCGCCTCGCCGGGATCGCCAGTGGATCGCGGCCCAACAGTCTTGGCGCGCACCAGTCGTGGACATAGGCCTCGACCGCGCTGGCGCCGAAGAACGTCTCGCCCAAGCCGCGCGTGCCGTCATCGGCGACGACCTCGACCCAGACGAGGTTGGGGAATTCCTTCAGCCGCAGCGTTTCGATCCGTTCGATCCGCATTGCTTGTTCCTCAGCGTCCGGTGATGCCCGGGAAGGCGATCAGAACCGCCACCGCAAGAATCTGCAGGCAGATGAACGGCAGCAGCGAGCGGAAGATCTCACCCAGGCTGATATCGGGAGGCGCGACGCTTTTCAGGTAAAAGGCCGCAGGACCGAAAGGCGGCGACAGGAACGAGACCTGCATGTTCATGGCGAAAAGAACGCCGAACCAGACCGGGTCATAGCCAAGCTTGACGATGATAGGCACGAAGATCGGCATGGTCAGCAGCGCGATCCCGACCCAGTCCAGGAACATGCCCAGCACGAACAGGATCAGCATCATGAAGATCAGGATGATCGTGGGGTTGTCCGAGATACCGGTGATAAGGTCGGACACGAACTTGATCCCCCCCATCAGGTTGAAGACGCCGACCAGCGCCGAGGCCCCTATCCCGATCCAGACGATCATGCCGACGGTCCGGAGCGTCTGCAGCGCCGCGCCCTTCATCAGTTCGATCGTGAACTCTCCGCGGATCATGGTCGACAAGGTCACGCCAAGCACGCCGACGGCCGAAGCCTCGGTCACACTGGCAATGCCGCCATAGATCGAGCCCAGCACCAAGATCACCACGCAGATCGGCAGGAACAGGCCCTTGAGCAGGCGCAGCTTTTCCGCCGTCGGGGTTGGCGGGCCTTCGACCACAGGCGCGAGCGAGGGATTGAGATAGGCACGCACCAGCACATAGGTGACGTAGAATCCCGCCAGCATGAGGCCGGGTACGAAGGCCGAAGTGAACAGGTCACCGACCGACACGTTGGCCGTCAGCCCGTAGATGATCAGAACGATCGAGGGCGGCACCATGGTACCCAGCGCGCCGCCCGCACAGACGACGCCGATGGCCAGTTTCCGGTCGTAGCCCAGGCGCAGCATCTGTGGCAACGCCACGAGGCCCAGCAGCACCACCTCACCGCCGATGATGCCCGACATCGCAGCAAGGATCACCGCCACGGCGATCGTCTGGATCGCCACGCCGCCTCTCAGCCTGCCGCCCATCAACCGCATGGCGTCGAACAGGTCGCGGGCGATGCCCGAACGGTCCAGGATCGCCGCCATCAGCACGAACATCGGCACCGAAACGAAGACGAAGGATGAAACAAAGGAATAGACGCGACTGGTGATAAGCGGCACCGACATCGGACCAAACCAGCCGAGCGCGAAGATGAGCGCGACAAGCAGCGTCACGAATGCCAGCGGAATACCCGTCAGCAGCAACAGCAGCAGCAGGACGAACATCACGAAAGTACCGGCCTCGATCCCGAGACCCTGAAGCGAACCGAAAAGTTCCATCACTTGCGCCCTTTCGCGTAGCCCCAGGCGAGGATCAGGAACTGAACCGCCATGACGGTCAACACGGCCAGAAGAAAGAGTTTGAGAAGCGCGGGATAAACCGGGTCCCACGCGCTGCCTGAACGTTCCAGGCGGACACTGCCATCGGGGCGGAACACCGCACGCTCGACCATCAGCCAGGCCGCCCAGGCGAACATCGCCGACGACGCCGCGCAGATCAGCGAGATCACGATGTCAAAGACCCGCCGGACGCGATCGGGCAGCCAATCGTAGATCAGCACGACGCGAATATGCTTGTCGTGCGAGGCGCAGTAGAGCCCGCCATAGATGAAGGCGATGGCGCAAAGGAACACGGTCGTTTCATGCGCCCAGATGGTGGGCGCGTTGAATACGTAGCGCAGCACCACTTCCTGAATGAGGATGAGCATCGCCGCGACGATGCCGATGGCCAAAACAATGCCCAGCCGGTCTATGACGCGGCCCAGCAAACCGGCTTCGGGGATCGGCCCCGCGTCCGGCGCCTCGGGCGATACGTGATTATCTGCACCGTCCATGTCGTGTCCTTGGAATAGGTGGTTTCGCCGGGGCGGCGCGCCGCCCCGGTCACGAGGCCACGCCTCAGTTCATCAGGCCGTTTTCCTTGAGGTAGGTGGTCAGCGCGTCATAGACCTTTTGCGCGTTGTCCGAACGTTCGGCCACCTTCGCCCATTCACCGGTCGCGATTTCCCGGAACTTGGCGCGTTCCTCCGCGGGCCAGTCGTGGACGGTGATCGTACCGCTTGCCTGGGCTTCTTCGACGGCTTTCATGTCGCGTTCCGCCAAGGCCGCGACCTGCGTCTGCGCGAACTCGGCGACCGTTTCTTCCATTACCGCCTTGAGGTCGTCAGGCAGCGCGTCCCACTTGCCCTTGTTCATCGAGATTTCGACCAGCGGCATCGAGTGGAAGCCCGGATAGACCGGATGCGGCGCCACGTCATGCATGCCCTGCTGGTGGTTGGTCGAGAACACGGTGTAGTCGGCTGCGTCGATCACGCCCTTGTCGAGCGAGGTGAACACCTCGGAACCCGGCAGGTTCACGGGGGCGGCGCCGGCCGCAGCGAAGACCTGCTGCACCAGCCCTTCGGGCGCGCGCATCTTCAAGCCCTGAAGGTCGTCAACGCCTTCAAGCGGCACTTTCGACAGGAAGGCTTCGAGCCCGGGCGTCGTAGCGCCGATGAAATGCAGGCCGTAGGGTTCGACCAGTTCGTTCATCAGTTCCTTGCCGCCGCCGGTGGTCATGAAGTCGAACATTTCCTGCGGGTCCGACCATGCGCCGACCGGGTTTGCGATCAGGCCGAACGCCGGGTCCTTGCCCGAGAAGTACGAGGTGTCGGTGATGTGCCCGTCGAGGATGCCTGCCGCGATCGCGTCCTGAGTCTCGTTGTGGGCGACGATCGATTCGACCGGCAGAAGTTCGATGGCGATTCGGCCACCGGACTTTTCTGCAACCGCCTCGGTCCAGCCCTGCTGAAGCTCGAAGTTCGGGTTCCCGGCGGGATCGCTCGACTGGAATTTGAAGCTGAATTCCTGCGCCGTAGCGCCCGGGGACAAGACAGCCGTCAGCGCCCCGGCGGCCAAGCCAGCTTTCAACCATTTCATGTGGATTCTCCTCCATTTTTGATCGGCGCATTGACCGATCCTGAAATCATGGTAACGTTACCATCGTATATGACAACGCTACCAACCTGTCAATCGGCCCACCGGGCGGGAATTGGCGGAACAAGGGCAGTTCGGCGGCGCAAAGAGGAAAAACATGAAAACACGAAGGGCAAGCGGTCGTCCGACTATCGCCGACGTAGCACGGCTCGCGGGTGTCGGGGCCATCACGGTGTCCCGGGCGATCCGTGACCCGAACCAGGTATCCGAGGAGTTGCGCAACCGAATCGAGGAAGCGATTCGAGAGTTGAACTACGTGCCGAACGTGCAGGCGCAGATCCTCGCTTCGGGCCAGAGCAACGTGATCGCAGTTCTTTTGCCAAGCCTGACCAACAGCGTTTATGCCGATGTCATTCGCGGCATCTACGACAAGGTCGCCCCGACACGCTTCCATATCCAGATCGGTAACACTCGCTATTCCGAGCAGGAGGAGGACAGGCTCGTCGCGCTCTTTGCCTGGCAGCGTCCCGCGGCGATGCTGCTGGCCGGTCTGGATCAGTCTGAAACGACGCGAAGCTTCCTTGCGGACGCTGAGTTTCCGATTGTCCAGATCATGGAACACGGGCCGGCAATCGACATGGGGATCGGCTGTTCGCACAAGGACGCCGCACGCGCCGCAGTCACGCACCTGATCGACTGCGGTTACCGCCGGATCGCCTTTCTGGGGGCCCGGAAAGACCCTCGCATGATGCGGCGGCGGGACGGCTATCGCGAGGCGTTGGCGGCCTTGCCCGGCGCCAAGCCGATCGAGCTTTTGACACCCGAACCGTCAGGCGTCGCCCGCGGCCGTGCCCTGTTCTCGCAGCTTTTGGACACGGCGACGGACATCGACGCGGTGGCCTGCGGCAACGACGACCTGGCGCTGGGGGCCTTGTTCGAATGCCAGGCGCGCGGGATAGCGGTGCCGGAGCAGATGGGAATCATAGGATTCAACGACCTCGAAATGGCCGCCGCTGCCGTCCCAGCCATCAGCACCGTCAGGATCGACCGTTACGAGATGGGCCGCCGCGCCATCGGAATGCTTCTGGACCGATTGGAAGGAAAGAAAGTTGGCGAACCCATCGTCGATATCGGCTTCGACGTCATCCGGCGCGCCAGCACGAGCGCGGTTGATCAAGGTGTTTCCGCGGCGCGTTCGGCTAAAGGCGGTTAACCAAGATGATGGATACAACCCGTCTGTTCCGCTCTAAATCGGCTCGCCCAATGCCATGTAAAGCAGAATCCGGTTGTTGAGCAGCGCCGCTTGGGCCTGGATGACGTTGACCTGGCGCTCAAGCTGGAACTGCTGCAGGACAAGAAGCCCGGTCATGTCGATCGTCCCTTGGACATAGCGGTCGTTTGCAAGTTCCAGTGCTTCGTCGGAATCTTTTAGGGACTCCTGCCAATTTGCCAGTTCGGCGCGAAGTGCCTTTTCGTTGGCCAGCGCAGTTTCCACCTCCTTGAAAGCTTCAAGGACCGTCTGGCCGTATTCCGCCACGGCGGCAGCCTGTCTGGATGTCATTCTCGCGACGTCGGCGTCTATCGCGCCACCGGCGAAAATCGGTTGAAGTAGGTTCACGCCAATCCGCAGGAAATCGGGATTGGTCCCCAGCAACGAGAGATTCGGTTCCAGCAGCGCCCCGCCCGCCGCATTCAGCGAGATGCCGGGCAACCTGGTCAGTTCCGCCACCTTGACGTTGTAAAACGCCGCCTTGACCTTGTTCCGGGCCGCCGAAACGTCGGGACGGCGGTCAAGCAGAGACAGCGGCAACCCCGAGGCTGGCAGCGATCCGGGCATCCGAGGAAAGCTTGCCGCCGGCTTGAGCCTGAGACCGGGGTATCGTCCAAGCAGTACCTCGAGGCTGCCGATGGCCGTGTTCTGATCGGTGGTGATCTGGCTGGTGGCCGCCTTTGCGGCGGCAACGCGCGCCCTGGCCTGAACGACGTCGAAATCCGAGACGGCGCCTGCGGCCGCCCTTTCGTCCGAGATGATCAGCAGGTTCTCGTAGACTTCCGTCGCCTCGCGGCTGACCGCCGCCAATTGTGCGATCTCGATATTCGCGACCCAGCTCCTTGCGACTGTCGCCGCAATGGACTGCTGCAGGAAACGGGCGTCGTCGGCGATGCTGCCGGCAAGGGCCGCGCTGGCCGCCTTGTCGCTGCGCAGCCGCCCCCATACGTCGATTTCCCAGGACGCAGCGAGCGCGCCGCCGAGCACCTGGCTGGTGCGATTCAGGTCAAGCCGACCGTCCCTGTCCGTCAGGCGCGAGGCTTGCGCGCCGGCTTCGAGCCCGATCTGGGGCAGCAAAGGCGAACCGGCAATCACCACCGTCTGCATTGCCGCCTCCACCCGCGCCACCGCGGCGGCCATATCGCGGTTGTTGCGCAGCGCCTCATTAACCAGGTTCGTGAGGTTCGGATCTCGGAAGGACGCAACCCAATCGCCCTTGACGGCCGAGCTTGGTGCTCCGGATGTAGACCATGCCGCCGGGATCACGGTTCCCTCCGGCAACGCGTCCTCGAGGATAACGCCATCTGACGGCGGCACCGGAGTTTCACACCCGGCGACAGCCAGCAAGCCTACGCCCACCGCGATGATTTTGAGCGGCGATACTGCGCCTGTCATTTTTTTTGCCCCTCAATATTTCTTCAAATTGGCAGCGGATAGATCCAGCGGCTCCAGGCATATGTCCGGAGCGAGATTTGCCCCAGCCAGGTGAACGGGCTGTCGCTGGTGAGTATCAGAGTGGCTCCGCCTCCACCGATCGGAAGTCGAACGTCGGGGTCGTCCATAACGATCTTGACGGGCAGGCGAACCTCGGTGTGCAGCGGAATGTCCGGGAATACCGGCAGGTCGCCGGAAGGAAGGTACTGACCCCGGCGGCTTGCCCACCAGATCTCGGCCACCCTGCCTGTGAAATGCTTGCCCGGATAGTTGTTCAGCGAAATGACGACCGGTTGGCCTTCGCGGACGTTCATCAGGTTTTCCTGCCGGTATGCAGCCAGCAGATAAGGGTTTTCATCGACGATCAGAGACGCGATCGCCCCGACGCGAAAGGTCCCGGCGACCATACCCTCTTGCACCTGTAGGTTGACAATCACCCCATCCTGCGGCGCCTTGAGTTCTGTGTTGTCCAGGTAATATTGCGCCTGCTCCAACTGGGCCTCGGCCTGGATGACCGAGGTATTGATGCCGTCGATCTGCGACGCATAAGCAAGCTCGGCGCGTTTCTGTTCCTCTTGCGCCTTGGCCAATGACGCCTGTGCCGAAAGTACACGTGTCGTCCAGCGATCCGCGGATTCCTGCGAGCCGGCCCTTTGATCGGCAAGCGTTGCAAATCGATCCTGCTGTACGGTTGCAAAATCCAGATCGGACTGCGCGCGGGCGACCGAGTCCTTGGCGATTGCAATGTCGGCCTCCAGGATCTTCGCGTTCTGCTGCGCGGCAACGACAGCCGCCTGGGCAGAGCGGACCTGCGCCTGGAAGATACTCTTGTCGAACACGAAAAGAACGTCGCCCTTCTTGACCGGCATGTTCTCCTTGACGCGAACGTCGGTGACCAGCGTCTGTTCAGGCAGTCGTGGCACCAGTTGAACGGTATGCCGCACGACGCGGACATCGCTTGTGAAGGGCGATTGCATTCTCATCCCGACCAGAGGCACGATCAGCAGGTGCAGCAGGAAGAAGACCGAGATCAAACCCCATGTCGGGGTGAACCGCAGCCATCTCAACTTGAAGAACACGATCCAGACGAACCCCAGGTAGACAAGGGTGATCGCGACGACACCGGCCATCTGTCAGTCCTCTCTGCCGGTCCGGGGATTGGATTGCGGCATCGGGGGGTCTTCGTTGTCGGGATCCTCTACTTCGCCATAGGCATAGGCCTTGAGACGCGCCAAGTCGCGCTTGATGGCCTCGCGCTCTTCATCAGGGAACCTGCGGATGTCCACGACGTCCGAAGGTTTGAACGCCCAGATGAATGCCTGAATCCACGGGATGACAGCCAGAAATCCCGCCCAGCCCATCGCATAGACGGCTTCTGCCTCGGGGTGGTTGCGTGCCACCGCAATTCGTCCCGGCAGTCCCAACAGCCAGACGATGAAGGCCAGGAAACCGAACACACAGATCATTCCGCAAACAAGGGTGACCGCATCCCAAAAGTAGTATGAATTGGTGACCGAGCTCCAGAATCCCTCAGAGTTCTGCATCCTTGTCTCCCTCAACAAGTTTGGCACCAGATCCAGAGAACCCTAATCGGTGCGAAGCATGAAGATGGTTCTGTCAAAATCATCTCAGTTCTGCTCCGAACTTTCAGGACTGGCAGAATGTTTGTCCAGATGTTTTCTGAACTCGAACCCAGAGGTGTCACATGTGCCCGGCGGTTCCTCAGCGCGTGCGGAACTGCACCGTCAACAAACCGGATTCGCCGCTCAATCCACTGCGGCTGGACAAAGGAACGGCCGCCGTTGCGTGGGGAAAACAACCATTGACGACTGCGGCTGCGGTCGCGCAATGATAAAGAACGACCTTCAAGCTATTGATCTAGCCACCCGAATTGCCGCCCCCGGCTAGCCGCAAGCCCGAGAGGTATCCCGATGGACACCCATGACGCCAGTTCCCTTTCGGCGCGACTGGTGAAGGTTCTGGAACATCCGGTTGTCCGGCTTGCCTTGCCCTTGGTTGTCTTGTGCCTGGCCGGCTACGTGCTGACCCGGCTCGCCTCCGAGGTCCGCTGGAGCGATGTCAAGGCCGACATTGCCGCCAGTTCCTGGTCGACCTTGGGCCTTGCGGCTTTTTGGACAGCGGCAAGCTATGTCGGTCTGGCGTCATACGACATCCTTGCGGTCAGAAGCGTTGCCAGGAAACGAATCCCGGACTGGGTGGCGGGATTTGCGGGGTCCAGCGGATACGCGATATCGAACCTTCTAGGCTTCTCCTATCTGACTGGAACGGCGGTCAGATACCGGATCTACTCCTCTCTGGGCCTTGAACTCAACCACGTGGCCGGGATCATCGCGATATCCTGGGTCGGCTTGTGGCTGGGCCTCACACTGATCCTGTCCATATTGCTGACACTGCACCCGCAGGGATTGTCGACCGTGGTGCCACTGAACCCGACGACCGAAACGGTCATCGGGGTCGCGCTCGCGGTCGCGCTTGCCGGGTTGTTCTTGTGGTTGTCGCGCGGGACGCGGCGGGTTTCGGTTGCGGATTTCGGGTTCGATCTGCCGGGCGTCAAGCTTGGCGGTGGTCTGATGATGGCCGGTGTCATCGATCTGTGCGGATCGGCGCTGACACTCTATGTCCTCATGCCATCCGATCTGGTCCAAAGCCCCACGTTTTTCTTCGTGATCTACGTTGGCGCCATCGCCCTCGGCATTCTCAGCCATTCACCGGGAGGACTTGGAGTTTTCGAGGCTGCAATGATTGCCGGGCTTGGCGCTGCGGGGCGGCCCGACGTTCTTGCGGCGCTGCTGCTCTACCGAGTCGTCTACACGATCCTTCCTTTCGTCGTCGCGATCGTCTGCCTTGCGGTGGTCTGGGCGATAGCGGAACACCGCACGGTCACGCAATCGGCATCCTGGGTCTTTCGAATTGCCCGACCCGTCGTGCCGTTCGCCGCCGCGTCCATTTCGCTGCTCGCGGGCAGCGTGCTTCTTTTCTCAGGCAACATCCCGGTGGATTCCGACCGGCTCGGCGTTCTGCTTGACGTTCTACCACTGTCGGTCATCGAAGCATCGCACATGATCGGCAGCGTAGTCGGGCTGCTATTGATCGTGATTTCCCGAGGGCTGTTCCGAAAGCTCTATCGGGCATGGTTGATCGCGATCCTGCTCATGACGGTCGGTTTCGTGGTGTCGCTGACCAAGGGGCTCGACTGGGAAGAGTCGCTTGGCCTCCTGGCGGCAATCGGACTTTTGGCCCTGTTTCGCTCGGCCTTCTATCGCGTCGAGGGCGCCTCGGTCTTCCGGCTGAACGGAACATGGATCCTCAGCCTGGCGGCGTTGGTGCTGGCCATTACCTGGGTCGGATTCGTTGCCTACAGCCACGTGGAATACCGGGATGAGCTATGGTGGGATTTTGCCTTGCACGCCGACGCATCGCGGTTTCTGAGGGCAAGCCTGGTCGTGGCCATCCTGCTTGCCGGAATATCGCTCGACTCGATCGTGCTTAACCGGGGTACGCGCTCGGGCCCCGAGCCGATTCCGGACGTCGTGCGAAAACTGGTCGCCGAGAGTGAGGACACCGAGGCGAACATGGCCCTGATAGGCGACAAGTCGTTTCTGATCGCAGAGGACGGTTCGGCCTTTCTCGCCTACGCCGACACCGGAAAATCCCTGATCACCAAAGGAGAACCGGTTGGCGACGAGGAAGCGGGCCGCGACCTCATCTGGCAATTGCGCGAGAAAGCCGACCGCGAAAGCAAGCGCTGCGCTTTCTATGCCGTGTCGCCGCGCTATCTTCCAACCTTCCTCGATCTCGGGCTGTCGATACTGAAGATCGGCGAGGTTGCGAGGGTCGATCTTACCGGATTCACGCTGGACGGATCGGCCAAAAAGGGCTTCAGGCAGGCGCGCAACCGGGCGTCGCGCGAAGGGTATGTCTTTGAGATCATTCCCAAACAGGAACTGAAGGAATACCTGCCCGAGTTGAAGGCGATCTCGGACAAATGGCTTGCCACCAAACAGGGCGAAGAAAAAAGCTTTGCGCTTGGCGGCTTTGACGAAGGCTACGTTTCCAATTTCGACCATGCCGTCCTGCGCGATCCCGAGGGGCGGATCGTGGCCTTTGCTAACCTGTTTCAGGGCGGCAACAAGCATGAACTGTCGCTCGATCTTATGCGGTATGATCCCGACGCGCCGAGTTTCGTGATGGACGCGCTCTTCGCGGAGTTGATGCTTTGGGGCGCGCAGACAGGGTTTCGCTGGTTCTCCCTTGGCGCGGCACCGTTTTCGGGGATCGAGAACCGGCAGTTGGCCTCGTTCTGGAACCGTGTTGGCGGCTTCGTCTACGATCACGGCGAGCAGTTCTACCATTTCGAAGGGCTGCGCAGCTTCAAGCAGAAGTTCGATCCGGTCTGGACGCCGAACTACCTTGCAAGTCCCGGTGGGCTCGCGGCACCGAAAATTCTCTACGAGGTCAACGTGCTGATTTCCGGCGGCATCCGGGGTCTGATGAAGTAGGAGCGGGCTGATGGTCTTGAATTTTACCGATCATGCGTCGAACGAGCGGACCTTCCTTGCCTGGGTTCGGACCGCGATCGCGATCATGGGGTTCGGCATTGGTATCGAGCGGCTTGTGACCAAGAATGTCGCGATCTGGTCCGAAGTGCTGTTGCTGGGCGCCGGCGCTGTGGTCATCCTGCTGGCTTACGTGAGGATGCGGCATCTGCGGGGGATGATCCTCCGATCGGAAATGATCGACCAGGAGGCGACGCCATCCGAAACGCTGTTGCTGCTGCTCGTCGCATCATTGATCGCGCTTTTGGGCGTCTTTGTTTTCCATATCAGCTGACCCTAAGGGATTCGACCAACAACACCCAAGACGGTTTCCGGATTCTCTGTATAATGTGAGGATATTGGCCGCACCCGGACGGCCAGCGCGACGAAGGGGCGAGGTGTGACAGGACCTATTGCCGAAGCCGAGAAACTGCTTTTACTGAAGGCGTCCGGCCTGATGCTGCTTGTCGTCGTGCCTGTCATTCTGATGGCTCTGGCATTTGCCTGGCGCTACCGGGCGACGAACGACCGGGCGGCGTATAGCCCGGACTGGGATCGGTCGCGGGTCGTGGAAATCACCGTTTGGGGAATCCCGGCGATCATGGTCGGGCTTCTCGCTACAATGGTCTGGGACAAGACCCACGCGCTCGATCCATACAAGCCGCTTCCAGGCGGAGAACCGTTGCTGGTGCAGGCCGTCGCTCTCAATTGGAAATGGCTGTTCATCTATCCGGACCACGGCATAGCCACTGTAAATGAGCTTGCCATTCCCGCGGACCGTCCGGTTTCGTTCAGGGTAACGTCGCAAGTCGCAATGAATTCCTTCATCATCCCCGACCTCGGCGGTCAGATCTATGCCATGGCGGGAATGGAGACGCAATTGAACCTGCAGGCGAATGAGCCGGGCAAGATGCAAGGCCGGAACATGCAGTTCAGCGGAACCGGGTTTCCCCAGCAGACATTCGACGTTCTTGCGATGACCGAAGCCGATTTCGACGGGTGGATAGAGCGGGTGCGCGCCAGTGACCAGGCCCTCGATGACCGCTCTTTTGCGGAAATCAGTCAGCCCAGCATCGCTGCTCCCGTCACCTATTTTGCCTCGGCTCCGCAGGGTTTCTTCGCCGGGCTCCTCGCCGGCAGCGCGGACATGCCCCATGCAGCGGATACCACCGCAGAAGGAGCCGGAAATTGACCGAAGACATTTCGCCCCTGCTTGGGCGCCTCGGCCCGGATGCCCTTCCGCTTTATAGTTGGGTCGCCATGGGCGGCGCCATGGTGACCGTGGCGGGCGGACTTGGATTTCTGGCGATCGTGACCTGGCTCGGCAAGTGGCGCGAGCTTTGGTCGGGATGGATTACCTCGGTCGATCACAAACGCATCGGCATCATGTACATCGTGCTGGCGCTGATCATGCTGATCCGCGGCTTCGTCGACGCCATCATGATGCGTCTGCAGCAGGCGCTGGCGATGGACGGAGGCGGATACCTGCCGCCCGAGCATTTCGAACAGATCTTCAGCAGTCACGGCACGATCATGATCTTCTTCATGGCCATGCCTTTCGTCACGGGCCTGATGAACTTTGCCGTCCCGCTTCAGATCGGCGCACGCGACGTGGCATTCCCGGTGATGAACTCGATCAGCTTCTGGCTGACAGCGGCCGGTGCCGGCCTTGTCCTTGTCTCGCTGGTCATCGGCAAGTTCTCGACGGCCGGCTGGACCGGGTACCCGCCCTACTCCGGCGTCCAGTTCACACCCGGGGTCGGCGTCGACTACTGGATCTGGGCCGTTCTGGTCAGCGGTGTAGGTTCGACGCTGACAGGCATCAACTTCGTCGTGACGATCCTGCGCAAACGCACAACCGGGATGACGTTGATGCATATGCCGATGTTCACCTGGACGGCGCTGTGTTCCAGCATCCTGATCGTCTTTGCCTTTCCGGCACTGACCGTCGTCACCGCGATGCTGGCGTTGGATCGAACCGTGGGAACCCATTTCTTCACGAATGACGGCGGCGGCAATGTCATGAACTTCATGAATCTGTTTTGGATCTGGGGACATCCCGAAGTCTACATCCTCATCCTCCCGGCGTTCGGGATCTTTTCCGAGGTGGTGGCGACCTTCTCGTCAAAGCGCCTGTTCGGATACCCTTCGCTGGTCTACGCCACCATGGTGATCGCCGTCCTGTCCTTTACGGTCTGGCTGCACCATTTCTTCACCATGGGCGCCGGCGCGAACGTGAACGCGATTTTCGGAATCGCAACCATGGTGATCGCCGTGCCCACGGGCGTAAAGGTGTTCGACTGGCTCTTCACGATGTATCGCGGCCGCATCCGGTTCGAACCGCCCATGCTTTTCACGCTCGGATTCATGTGCCTCTTCGTGGTCGGAGGCATGTCGGGCGTTCTGCTGGCGATCCCACCGATCAATTACGCGACGCACAACACCACTTTCCTCGTGGCGCATTTCCACAACATGATCATCCCCGGCGCGCTGTTCGGCTACGTGGCCGGCTACATGTACTGGTTTCCGAAGGCCTTCGGATTCCGGCTGGACCGCAACTGGGGCGCCCGCGCCTTCTGGTTCTGGTTTACCGGCTTCATCCTGGCATTCATGCCGCTTTACGTCATCGGCCTGATGGGTATGCCGCGCAGGATGGAAAGCTATGCGAACCCGGACTGGCAACCCTGGCTGATCATCGCGTTTCTTGGCGCATGTCTCATCCTTCTGGGGATCGTTTCACTGGGCATCCAGCTGTGGGTCAGCGTCCGCGACCGGGTGCGTCTTGCCGCCGAGGCGGACGACCCTTGGGACGGGCGAACGCTGGAATGGTCGACATCGTCTCCGCCCCCAGCATGGAATTATACAGAACTGCCGATCGTTTCGGTCCGCGATTCCTTTCATGAGGCAAAATTGACAGGTAAACCCATTCCGACGGCGCCGTTGACCGCCTCAATCCACGTGCCACGCAATACTGCCGTAGGCCCGGTCATCGGGTTTGCCGGATTCTGCGTCGGATTCGGAGTGATCTGGTTCATCTGGTGGCTGGCGGCAGTTGGGTTGGCCCTGGTCGCCACGACCCTGATTGCGCGTTCTTTCGCGGATGACACCGAAAGCGAAGCGTTCCCCGGACGAGGCACCGGGATCTCATGACCACCGCAGTACGCCATTCCGACAGTGAGGTGAGCTTCGGCTTCTGGCTCTATCTCATGAGCGACGCCATTCTCTTTGGCCTGATCTTCGCGACCTTCGTCGTCATGTCGACCAACCTGGCCGGCGGGCCGGGCGGCACGGACCTGTTCAGCATGACCAACCTCTCGATGCAAACCGCCCTGCTGTTGACCAGCAGCCTTACCGTCGCGCTGGCGCATCACGCGGCAATGGAGGAGCGCATCGGGCCGGCCCTGGTTTGGCTGGCATTGACGTTCGCCCTTGGGGCCGGGTTTCTCGTGCTGGAAGTCAGGGAACTCAGCGGTTTCGTCGCCAGCGGAGCGGGGCCGAATCGCAGCGGCTACTTGTCGGCATTCTTCACCTTGCTCAGCACTCACGGCCTGCACGTGTCCGCCGGCCTGATCTGGATCGGCACCATGATGATGCAATTGCTGCTGAAGGGGCCGAATTCGCGCGTGCTTTCCAGACTTTCGCGGCTAACGCTGTTCTGGCACTTTCTGGACATCGTGTGGATCGGGATCTTTTCTGTCGTCTACCTGCCGGAGTTGTTCTGATGCAGGGACTCCGCCCAATTCTGATCGGCTTTGCACTCGCCGTAGTTCTGACGGTGCTGCCGTTTGGCCTTGTCGCAACGCGGCTGCTGCCCCGCGATATGACCCTGTGGCTCGTGGGCGTCGCAGCTGTCACCCAGATCATGGTGCATCTTCGGTTCTTTCTCGGGATCCGGTTGGGATCAGGTGACCGGGAGAGAAACGGCGCGCTCATCTTCGCTTTCGTTCTCCTGTTCATCATGGTCGGGGGAACACTGTGGGTCATGGGTAACTTGAACTACCGGATGATGTAGGTTCCGACCTTGGCAGTCTGAGGTTCTTGCCGAGAGTTTTTCGTCGCATTTCAATCCATTTGCCACTCATGCCCAGTTCCCAAGAACCGACGTTCGGCCGCTCCAATTCGAGGCAATCCTCCGCCGATCAGAGCCTCCAATTGCCCTCTTCACATCAATTCGCTCGACTGCTAGGTCACAAACAGCCATTTTTGCGAGGTTTTCAGTGATTGTCGAACGCACTGCCATTCCGGATGTTCTTGTGATTACCCCGGCCCGTTTTGGTGATGACAGGGGCTTCTTCAGCGAAAGCTGGAGCGCGCGGAAGATGGCCGAGCACGGCTTGGACACTTTGTTCGTTCAGGACAATCACTCTTTTTCGGCCAAGGCTGGAACGGTGCGTGGGCTTCATTTCCAGTCACCGCCCCATGCCCAGGCCAAGCTGGTGCGTTGCGGAAGGGGGCGACTTTTCGACGTGGTCGTGGACATCCGCAGGGGCAGCCCGACCTACGGGAAATGGGTCGGCGAGGAATTGAGCTTCGAGAACGGAAAGCAGCTGTTTGTACCCGTGGGCTTTTTGCACGGCTTCGTTACGCGCGAGGACGGCACCGAGATTGTCTACAAGTGCTCCGACTACTACGCTCCGGACTGTGACGGCGCGGTGCGCTACGATGACCCCGACATCGGCATCGACTGGAAACTGGGGGACTCGGTCCCCGTTCTTTCCGGCAAGGATGCGGCCGCGCCCCTGCTCAGAGATCTGCAAAACCCGTTCGTGTTCGAAGGAGCGGTCCAGTGAAGATTCTGGTAACCGGCGGGGCCGGGTTCATAGGATCCGCCGTCGTCCGTCTGGCGATCGCCCGCGGGCACCAGATCGTCAATCTGGACGCGCTGACCTATGCCGCCTGCCTCGACAACGTGGCGAGCGTGGCTGACGACCCGAATTATGCCTTCGATCAGACTGACATCCGGGACCGGGCCGGGCTGGATCGGATCTTTTCGGAACACGCGCCGGACGCCATCATGCACCTGGCGGCCGAAAGCCACGTGGACCGTTCGATCGACGGACCCGAAGATTTCATCCAAACCAACATCACCGGCACCTACAACTTGCTTGAAGCGGCACGGCGGTACTGGATCGACCGCGGCAGGCCGGGCTTGTTCCGGTTCCACCACGTGTCGACTGATGAGGTTTTCGGCTCACTCCCGAATGACCCCGCGAAGCTGTTTACCGAGGACACGCCTTACGATCCAAGATCGCCATATTCCGCGTCCAAGGCAGCAAGCGACCACTTGGTGCGCGCCTGGCACGAGACCTACGGCTTGCCTGTCGTTCTGAGCAACTGCTCGAACAATTACGGCCCCTTCCATTTTCCGGAAAAGCTGATCCCCGTTACCATCCTGAATGCACTCGCCGGCAAACCTCTGCCAATCTACGGCGATGGATCCAACATTCGCGACTGGCTTTATGTGGAAGATCATGCCGATGCGCTGTTGCTGGTTCTGCAAAAGGGTGAACTAGGACGCTCCTACAACATCGGGGGCGGGAATGAACGCTCCAACCTCGAACTTGTCCGATCGCTCTGCACCATTCTCGACGAGCTTCGCCCGAAACCCGAAGGCAGCTATGCCGATCAGATCAGTTTCGTCGCGGATCGTCCGGGTCACGATGCCCGCTACGCCATCGACGCAAGCCGCATACGTCAGGAACTGGGATGGACACCGGCCGTTTCGCTGGAGGACGGACTTCGGAAAACCGTGGAATGGTATCTGAACAATGAAGCTTGGTGGCGACCGCTGCAGCAGCGCAAGGGTGTTGGCGTGCGCCTGGGGGAAAAAGTGTGAAGGTTCTGCTTTTCGGAAAGACCGGGCAGGTCAGCCGGGAACTGCAACGGCGCGCCGAGGCGGTGACGCTTGAAGTCGTCGGGCGCGACCAAGCGGATTTCGCGGATCCCGCGACTTGCGTGGAATGGATTCGGAACACCGATGCGGACGCGGTCATCAACGCGGCGGCCTACACGGCGGTTGACAGGGCCGAGGATCAGGAAGAACTGGCCGCGGCCGTCAACGGAACGACACCGGGTGCATTGGCCCGCGCCGCAGCTCAGCGCGGCCTGCCCTTCCTGCATATCTCGACGGACTACGTCTTTGACGGCCAAGGGAATACTCCCTACCCCGAAAACCGCTCCACGGCGCCGCTGGGGGCCTATGGGCGCAGCAAACTGGCCGGCGAAGTGAATGTCCGGGCTGCCGACGGCCCCCATGTCATTCTGCGGACATCTTGGGTGGTCTCGTCACATGGCGGCAATTTCGTGAAGACCATGCTCCGTCTCGGGGCCGAACGCGACCGCTTGACCATTGTGGCCGATCAGATCGGCGGGCCGACCTGCGCCGCAAACATTGCAGATACCTGTCTTGAGGTCGCGAAACAGCTTGCCGAGAACCCGAAAAAGACCGGAACCTACCACTTTTCCGGCGGGCCGGATGTCAGTTGGGCCGATTTTGCGCGCGAGATATTTCGACAAAGCGGCATTGCATGCGAGGTCGTTGACATCCCCAGCAGCGACTACCCCACGCCGGCCAGACGCCCCTTGAACTCGCGGCTTGACAACAGCAAGCTTGAAAGCGTTTTCGGTATCCAGAGGCCGAATTGGCGCAGGGGCCTGAGCGACATACTGGTGGATCTGGGAGTCCTGAAATCATGACCAATCGCAAAGGCATCATTCTTGCCGGCGGATCCGGGACGCGCCTGTACCCCGTGACCATTGGTGTCTCCAAGCAACTGCTTCCGATTTATGACAAGCCGATGATCTACTATCCGATCAGCGTCCTGATGCTTGCGGGGATACGCGAAATCGCGATCATCACGACGCCCCACGATCAGGACCAGTTCAAGCGTACGCTCGGCGACGGCAGCGACTGGGGTCTGTCCTTCACCTACATCGAACAACCCCGGCCCGAAGGTCTTGCGCAAGCCTACCTGCTAGCCGAAGAGTTCCTCGACGGCTCACCGAGCGCATTGATTTTGGGGGACAACCTGTTTTTCGGGCATGGCTTGCCCGAGATACTGGCGGCAGCCGACCGACGCGAACGCGGCGGCACGGTTTTTGGCTATCGGGTATCCGATCCCGCACGTTACGGCGTCGTCGGCTACGACGCAAACGGACGCGTCACCGAAATCGTCGAAAAACCCGAAGTTCCCCCGTCGAATTACGCAGTGACGGGCTTGTATTTCCTGGATGCAACCGCATCGGATAGAGCTCGGCGAGTCAAACCATCCCCGCGCGGCGAGTTGGAGATCGTCGATGTCCTGCGCAGCTACCTTGCCGAAGAAGAGCTGGACGTGCAGCAGATGGGCCGGGGCTACGCCTGGCTCGACACCGGCACTCATGCCAGTCTGCTTGACGCGGGGAACTTCGTGCGGACCCTGTCGGACCGCCAAGGCCAACAGGTCGGCTGCCCTGAGGAAATCGCCTACCACAAGCGCTGGATCAGCGCGGACCGGCTGAAGGAACTGGCGTCGCGTCTGAGCAAGAGCTACTATGGAACCCATCTTTCAGAGATCCTGAAAAGCTAGGTCCCCCGGCCAAATTCGGCTGACTGCACATGGTGATTTTGCGGCTGTGACGAACACGATGATCGAGCTTTCAAAGAAGGACATTCTTGACGGAATCGACCAGCAGTATTCGCGTGAGAAACCAGCCGATCCGGGCGCGGAAATCGACATCTGCCTTGCCTTTGACAGGAACTTCGTACCGCACGCGGCCGTGACTCTGGTTTCGGCTGCCAAGGCTTCAAAGATCCCGAGTAAAATCAAGGTGCATGTCCTGCACGCCGGAGACCTCGGTGCCGATGAACAAGCGGCGCTCGAGAAGCTGTCTCCGGCACTATCCATCAGGTGGCATGAAGTCGACAGTGAGCGTTTCGTTTCGCTTCCCGACAACCGTGACCACGTATCGCTTGCAACCTATCTGAGGCTTTTCATCCCTGAAACCCTAAGAGGCGTTGCCTCGCGGGTGATTTATTTGGATTGCGATACGATCGTCACCGACGACTTGGCCCATTTGTGGGCGGTCGACATGAAGGGCGCGGCGATCGCCGCCGCCCCAGACGAAGGTGGTGGAACGCAAGCGCAACGACTCGAACTGACGGAAGGAACATTCTACTTCAATGCCGGCGTTTTGTTGTTCAATCTTGAAGCCATCGATCCAGTAGAATTTGGATCCCGCGCACAAAGCGTTGTCTCGGAAAGGTTGGCAAAGCTGGAGCTTCAGGATCAGGACATCTTGAACCTGATGTTTGCCGGCCAGGTTCACCGCCTTCATCTTCGCTGGAACGCGAACACACGCCTCTACACGCCCAATGATCTGGAACCGGCCTACGGCCCGGTTGAAGCCCGGGAAGCGGTGACGGCACCGGGAATCCTTCACTTTACCGATCGCCGGAAACCGTGGAACACCAACTGCAACCACCCATTGCGCGAACTCTACTGGACATTGCGGAATGAAACGCCTTGGCGTGAAAGCAAGCCGCAACGAGTAAGGAGGCGCATCGAAGAACTGGTTCGGGACCGCCTCAGCAAATCTCGGAAGGCGGTAAAGATTGCAAGATAGTAAACCCTCGAAGCTGCGCCGCGAACTGGTTCGACCTGCCCGGCAGTTGGGAAAATTCCTGCATCGCACGACGTCTCGGGTTTATTCGCCCTACCTCTATGATCTCACCCAACGATTGAAGGTGCGCGTTTCGACAGGGTCGATCGGCATGCGGGACCACGTCGCGATCTATGTCATGGCACCCTTCGATGGGGTTTGGCCATCACATCTGGCCGCGCTTGAATACCTGGAAAACGCCGGTGCATCTCCGGTTGTCGTTTCCAATCTTGCTTTGTCCCCTGAAGAAAGAACCAGGATATCCGATCGCGCTTCGGTGGTGATTGAACGGCCAAATCAAGGTTACGATTTCGGCGCATACCGGGAAGGAGTCCTCTATCTGGGGGCACGGCTGGAGGGGCTTTCGCGCCTGTCACTGTTCAATGACTCCGTTTGGTTTCCTGTTCCGGCTGCTTCAAACTGGTTTGAGGCGGTCGAGAATGAGGGGACGGAGATCACAGGTGCCGCTTCCAATTTCGGCGCATCAAGAACCGTTCCTAGGGAACTCGTGGCTGAAACTTGGAAATACGGATCTGCTGGTGCCGGATTTCACTTTCCATCCTTTGCGCTGTCCTTTTCCGCCTCGGCATTGCGCACGCCAGCTTTTCGGCGTTTCTGGTCGAGATATCCATTGGTCAACAGCAAGGAACTCACGATTTTGAGGGGCGAGATTGGCCTTTCTCAATGGGCGCTCGCGCAAGGTTTCTCTGCTTCGTCGACCTACCCTGTTGTGAATATGGACAAATTGCTTGAGCCGCTTTCGACGCCACGATTGCGAGAAATAGCGGAAAACCTGATTGTCCTTGGAAACCCCAAATTCCTGGCGTTGAAGCACCGGACACTGCAGGAGCCGACAAACCGGAATACCTTGCTGGCGCTCCTCTTGGCCGCAACACGTTGCCTGGGCGTTTCTTATGCTTTCGCGGACTTCAATTTGGCGGAAATGAAGTTTCCATTTCTCAAGAAATCGCCTGTCTGGCATCAAAACGAGGCTTCGGAGATAACGATGCGGTTGCTCGAGAAACACGGCTTCAGCCCGGATACCCGGGACGAAGCGGAATTCCTTCGGCGTACACGATTGATCGCGACTTGAGCTTTGTAACTTCGGAGGAACTGTCGGCAACTCCGAATTTTCCTGTATGCGGCGGTGCGAAAGTTTGCCACGGTATCGCGCGCCCTTGAGGGATATCACGACCTGACCTTCGCGTTATCGATCGCCTTCGACCATTCACACCAAAAGTTGACAGACGCCAATCGTCCGAAGCTTGCAACCGGGCCGTGTGGTAGTGTTGTGCCGACGGCGTCTCTTTGTCTTGGGCTCTCAGTTTCAGAACCGCCACATGGACACTACCGGCTATTCCAATGCCCGTCGCAGGCGTGTTTCGCTCCACAAGTTGCAAAATGGGAAACAAAACGTGACTGGAAACGAGTCAAATAAAAGCCAAATTTATTCGTACACTATAATGGACTGAAGAATTCGGAATGAAGGGGGCTTCTGAAACCTAAAGGGGTCATAAATGGAGATTTTCGAGCAGTTTGCTGAAGAGTATGGGCGCACCAAGCTTGTCGAGATGTCGTTGCAGGACTACTTGCTGGGGTGCCGTGAAGATACCACGATGAGGGCGACCGCCGCCGAGAGGATGGTCGCTGCGATTGGAGAGCCCGAGCTTGTCGATACGAGCCAGGACCCGAGACTAAGCCGGATATTTCTCAACCGAACGATAAAGCGTTACAAACCTTTCCAGGACATTTTTGGCGTCGAGGAAACCATCGAACGCATTGTTGGTTTCTTCCGACACGCGAGCCAGGGGCTCGAAGAGCGGAAGCAGATCCTTTACCTTCTAGGCCCGGTCGGCGGCGGCAAGTCGACGCTTGCCGAGATCCTCAAGAACCTCATGGAGCGGCAACCTGTCTATGTCCTGAAGGCGGGCGACGAGATCAGCCCTGTCTTCGAATCCCCGCTGGGACTGTTTGACCGCGAGCGGATGGGAGATCTGCTGGAGAAGAAATACCATATCCCGAAACGACTGCTGAACGGGCTGATCTCGCCCTGGGCGGTCAAACGGCTCAAGGAGTTCGACGGCGACATTTCCAAGTTCTCGGTCGTCAAGCTCTATCCTTCCAAGCTGCGCCAGATCTGCGTCGCCAAGACTGAACCGGGCGACGAGAACAATCAGGACATCTCTTCGCTGGTCGGCAAGCTCGACATCCGCAAACTGGAGGAGTTCAGCCAGAACGACCCTGATGCCTATGCCTATTCCGGTGCTCTGAACCGCACCACGCAGGGGCTGATGGAGTTCGTGGAAATGTTCAAGGCGCCGATCAAGGTGCTGCATCCCTTGCTGACCGCGACGCAGGAAGGCTCTTATGCCGGTACCGAGAACATCGGCGCGTTCCCGTTTCAAGGCGTCATCGTCGCACATTCGAACGAAGCCGAATGGCGGCAATTCAAGAACAACAAGAACAACGAAGCGTTCCTCGACCGGATCAGCCTGGTCAAGGTGCCCTATTGCCTGCGGGCCACTGACGAAATCCGGATCTACGAGAAACTGCTGAATGAAAGCAGCCTTGGTGAAGCCCCTTGTGCACCGGAAACGTTGTCCATTCTGGGGCGGTTCAGCGTTCTGACGCGGCTGAAGGAACACGAGAATTCGCCGATTTACTCCAAGCTCCGCGTGTATGATGGTGAAACGCTGAAGGATACCGATCCCAAGGCGCGGTCGGTGCAGGAATACCGCGATGCCGCCGGCGTCGATGAGGGGATGACCGGCATCTCCACCCGCTTCGCCTTCAAGGTGCTGTCGGAAACCTTCAACCACGATACCGAAGAAGTCGGCGCCGATCCGGTGCATCTGCTTTACGTTCTCGAACAGTCGGTGAAGCGCGAGCAGTTCCCCGATGACGTCGAAAACCGTTACCTTTCGTTCATGAAAGACGATCTGGCGCCGCGCTATGCGGAGTTCATCGGCAACGAGATCCAGAAAGCCTATCTGGAATCCTACTCGGACTACGGCCAGAACCTTTTCGATCGTTACATCGCCTTCGCGGATGCCTGGATTGAGGATCAGGACTTCAAGGACCCAGATACCGGTCAGATTCTCAATCGCGACGTCCTCGAACAGGAACTCGAGAAGATCGAGAAGCCGGCCGGAATCTCCAACCCCAAGGACTTCCGCAACGAGGTGGTCAAGTTCGTGCTCCGCGCACGGGCCAACAATCGCGGTCGCAACCCGGATTGGCGCAAATATGAAAAGCTGAGAAGGGTCATCGAAAAGCGTATGTTTGGCCAGATTCAAGACCTCTTGCCGGTCATCAGCTTCGGCGCCAAGCGCGACAAGGAAACCGAAGCCAAGCACAACGAGTTTATCGAGCGGATGATCGGTCGCGGTTATACGCGCCGACAGGTCAGGCGCCTGGTTGAGTGGTACATGCGCGTCAACAAGGCCGGGTGAGGCAGGGAGTCCATACGCAAATGGCTCATTTGATCGACCGAAGGCTGAACCCAAAGGACAAGAGCCTCGGGAATCGGAGACGGTTCATACGCCGTGTCCGCACCGCGGTCAAAAAGGCGGTGGACGAAAGCGTGCGCCGCCGCAAAATCGCGGATGTCGACCAGCAGGAAAAGATTTCGGTGCCATCCGAAGGAATTGGAGAGCCGCATTTCAGGCATGCCAGTCAAGGTGGTTACCGGCGTACAGTCGCGACCGGCAACAAGAAATTCCGGACCGGCGACAAAATCCAAAAGCCGAGGTCGGGCCAGAGCGGGCAATACGGTCGCGAAGGTGCGTCCGAGGGCGAAGGCGAGGACGAGTTCCTGTTCGTTCTTTCACGCGACGAGTTTCTTTCCCTTTTCTTCGAGGATCTCGAACTTCCCGACATGGTCAAGCGCAGCCTGAAAGAGATTACGGCCGCCAAGCCGCAGCGCAGGGGCTACACCGCTTCCGGAACGCCCGCCAATCTCAGCGTCGCGCGCACGATGCGCAACGCTTTCGGTCGTCGCATCGCGATGCGACGCCCGACAACTGCCGAAACCCAGTCGCTCATGCAACAGGTGGAAGAACTGGAGGCGTTGACTAAGCCTGACGAGGCGCAGGAGGCGGAGTTGCAGGCGCTGCGCGACAAGCTCGACGAGATTCAGCGCCGCCGCCGGCACGTCCCTTTCATCGATCCGCTGGACGTGCGCTACAAGTATTTCGAGACGCGCCCCGAACCAGCCGCGAATGCGGTGATGTTCTGCCTGATGGATGTTTCGGCCTCGATGGGCGAACGCGAAAAGGACCTTGCCAAGCAGTTCTTCGTGCTCCTGCACCTATTTCTCAAACAGCGCTACGACAAACTCGAGCTTGTCTTCATCCGCCACACGCAGGTCGCGAACGAGGTCGATGAAGAGACGTTTTTCCACTCGCGTCAGACCGGCGGCACGGTCGTGAGCAGCGCGCTTGAAAAGATGAAGAAGATAATCGAAGCCCGCTATCCGCCCTCGCTTTGGAACATCTATGCGGCACAAGCTTCGGAC
Organism: Ruegeria sediminis; assembly: GCF_005938215.1. GTDB lineage: Bacteria > Pseudomonadota > Alphaproteobacteria > Rhodobacterales > Rhodobacteraceae > Ruegeria > Ruegeria sediminis. The sequence continues at coordinate 18,604 of NZ_VCPD01000002.1, read as the reverse complement.
GGCGAGAATTATCGTGGCGATTCAGACCTGTGCGCTGAACTCCTGATCGAGGACCTGATGAAGCGCTGCCAGTACTTCGCCTATACGGAAATCGTCGATGAGAACGAGGCGTCCCTGATGAACAGCGAGGATAGCGGCATGGAATTGTGGCGTGCATATCGGCAGGTGGCTGCAGCCTGGCCCAACTTCGCCATGAAGAGGATCGCGCGCCCCGCCGACATTTATCCGGTTCTGCACGAGCTGTTCGCGCGCAAGTCGGATGGGGTCACCAATGGCTGATCGCGCTGCAGCCGGGGTACCGCTCTTTGAAGGAGCGGAATGGGACTTTGAAAAGATTCAACGCAGCTATGACGCGATCGAGCGGGTCGCGATCGACGATCTCAAACTCGACGTCTATCCCAACCAGATCGAAATCATTTCCTATCAGCAGATGCTGGACGCTTATTCTTCGATCGGGATGCCGCTCATGTACCGGCACTGGTCTTTCGGCAAGCGTTTCGTCCACGAAGAACAGCTTTACCGAAAGGGCGCGCACGGCCTCGCCTATGAGATCGTGATCAATTCCGACCCGTGCATCAGCTACTGCCTTGAAGACAACACGATGGCGCTGCAGGTGCTGGTGATCGCTCACGCCGCATTCGGCCACAATCATTTCTTCAAGAACAATCACCTGTTCCGCCAGTGGAGCGACGCTCAGGGTATTCTCGACTACCTCGACTACGCCCGCAGCTTCATCGCCCAGTGCGAAGAACATCACGGCGAGCGCGAGGTCGAGCAGCTGCTTGATGCCGCACATGCGCTGATGCCGTCGAGCGTGTTCCGCCATCGCCGGCCACCCCATACATCGCTTGCGGATGAACGGGCCCGGCAACGCGAGCGGCGGATCGAAGAGGAACGGGCGGTGCATTACCTGTGGGATGCCTTCGACCACCCGGAGCCGTCAGCGAAAGCCGACGAGGAGGCCCGCAAGCGCAAGCGCGAAATGGGGCTGCCGGAGGAGAACCTGCTTTATTTCGTCGAACGTCACAGCCCGGTCCTGAAGCACTGGCAACGCGAAGTGCTTCGCATCGTTCGCAATATCGCGCAGTATTTCTATCCCCAACGTCAGACCAAGGTGATGAACGAAGGGTGTGCATGTTTCGTTCACTACCACATCACCAACGCTCTCCACGGCGCAGGTCTGCTGACGGATGGCGCCATGCTAGAGATATTGCACAACCACACCAATGTGGTGACGCAGCCAGGCTTCGATGCTCCGAACGCCGTAGGGATCAATCCCTACGCGCTCGGTTTCGCTATGATGCAGGACATCAAGCGCATCTGCACCGAACCGACGGAGGAGGACCGAGAGTGGTTTCCCGACATCGCCGGCAGCCGCGAATGGCGCGAAGTGTTGAAGGACGCCTGGGCCAACTATCGCGACGAAAGCTTCGTCCAGCAGTTCCTCAGCCCGCACATCATGCGCCGGTATCGCATGTTCACGCTTGCCGATGACGAGGGCGACCCATTCTACACGGTCGGAGCGATCCACGACGAGCGCGGCTATCACGAATTGCGCGATACACTGGCGCGGAGCCTCGACGTCTCGGAATTCGATCCCGATATCCAGATCGTCGACGTGGATCTTCTGGGGGACCGTTGTCTCAAACTGCACCACGCCGAGCGCAACGGCGTTTCGCTCGATGCGCGGAGCCGCGAAGCGACACTGAGCCATCTGCAGAAAATTTGGGGATATGAGGTAGCGTTCGACGATTGAAACTGGCGTGAAATCCATGCCCGAGACAATCGATCGGACTTATCAGAAGGGATCAGGTCAAGACTGGCGGGGCGGTCTCGCAGCGCCCTTTGATACCACAACGCGCCCCTTTCGAGGGTGCTGGTCAAAGGATGAGAACTCGTCTTCGGTATTTGCGTTTCCTATGTGAAGTCCTTCAGCCGGTATTTCCGCTGTGGCACCTGTGTCCTGGCTGGGAACACTCTTCGCTCCGTGAGCAGCGCACCTATTTGAACTGGGACCACCATCAGTTGCGATCAGAACAGGATCGGCGCATCAATCTTATAAGTAAAGCGCTTTCGTTTCCCAATTCCGCACGGAGACCACACCACTCAGCTATGGCAGCAGTGCCGGTCAGCTTGAGACTTGATCTTGCGGTCAGACAGCGCCCAAATTCCTGGCGATGTGTCGTATTGATGCCTCGATCGCGGAATGCGGACGCAAGGCATTACCGCAAAGCAATTGATTTCCGGGCTAGTCTTGAATTATCGAAACCGAGTTCGTTTGATCGTGGCCGACGCCACAACACCCCCTCCCCGCCTCAGCCCAGTTTCCTTTGACAGCGCCCTAGTGGCTGGTATTTCTGGGTAATTGACCAAGCACCGAATTACAGTTGGAGCGGATCGCGATGACTCCTGTCACCGCCGGGGACGTCAGATCGAGATTTAACCCGCGTGCGGAGCGCCGCGCGTGAACGGACATTTTTCGCGAAATGTGGCTTGGATCACTGGATCCAGCCTGGTCGAAAATCTGACCGGGATCTTCGTCTTTGTTCTGGTGGCCAGGATCATTGGGGCCGAGGCATTTGGCATCGTAATGATGGCCTTCGCCTTCGTTTTCATCGGTGAAGTCTTGGTGCGCGATACGGTTACCGAAGCGATCATCGCGCGTGACACGATTGAAGATGGGCGGCTTGAAGGCACATTCGCCGTCCTAATGATGCTCTCGCTAGGCATTGTCGCGCTTCTGATCCTGTTTTCGCCGGCGATCGCCGCCCTCTACGGCCAACCGGAGGTCGCCAGTTTGCTAGTTGTCGCCAGCCCGTCGATTCTGTTTCTGGGCGCTGGTGGGGTGTCGAGCGCCATTCTTAGACGCAACCTCGATTTCCGTACGGTCGCCATTCGCGATGCCTTGGCAGTCGTGGCAGGCGGTGCCGTGTGCATTGCGATGGCGGTCGGTGGCTTTGGGGCCTGGAGCCTGATCGCGCAGCGGCTCGTTCAGCTCAGCGTCAGCGCGGTGATTTCGGTAGTCGCCGCTGGCTGGTTGCCCAAGCGATTTCCAACGCGGGCCGATCTCTTGCTCGTTCGCGGGCTGGGTCCGAATACAATCATACTGAGGATTTCGTCGCTGGTGATCGCCCAAACTCCGACGATCGCATTAGGTCTGACAGCAGGCCCTGTCGCGGTAGGTCTGTATTCGTTTGCGTTTCGCTTGGTGGAACTGTTGACAACTTTTGTTTCGTTTCCGTTGAAAGGCGTCGCACAGTCAAGCTTCGCAGAACTTCGCCGCCACACGGGCGACACGGCCCGTTTCCTACTGGACGTATCGCAGATAGCCGCGCTGATTGCTTTCACGGCATTTGCCGGGCTTGCAGTGGTTGCAATCCCGGGCGTTCTGCTTTCGGTCGGGCCGGATTGGGACGGTGCTGGCAAAATCCTTCCGTGGCTATGCCTCATGGGAGCGGTCAATGCGCTTGTCGCCATCCACGAAGCCTACCTTTTGGCCTACGGTAAGATCTCACGATTTTTGATTGCCGCCGGGATTGAGGTCGCCGTAGGTATCGTTCTAGTTGGGCTGGCTGCGCCATTCGGTCTACTTGCCGTGTCGGTCGCCGCCACGGTACGAGCCGTTGTCGCTTTCCCGATACGATCCAATGTTGCACTGGCGACTGAAGCGATCGGGTGGAAGCGCTATCTGGCTAAACTGGTTGCACCCCTGCTGATCTCGGTCGGAATGGCACTGGTCGTTCTTGTCTGGCAGCGGTTGATCGGCGTGACGATGGGCGTCACGTTCCTGTTTCTCAGTTCAATTCTGGTCGGCGGCTTGACGTTCTTTGCTTTGATGCCGGTCGCCATGCCCGGATCAATTACCAAGGCGCTGCGAATGATCCGTCGCGAGGCATGAGGCAACGACTTGCAAGCTATGCCGTGGTGGCAATCCGGTGCGCGTTGGCCATGACCGAAAGGGTGATTGTACTCGCTGGAATTGCTGGCATAACGGAGGCATCGACGACATGAATCCTGATAGCGCCGTGCGGTCGCCCTAGGGCGTCGGTGTTTCCCCGTCGCGGACTTTTCGTCATGGGGAGCGTCGCGCCAATATGAAAACTCGATCCAGGCAGACCGATTTGCCCTGCTCGCGTTATTGCTATCAACCCTGCCCGCCGCAGATATCGCGCCATCGCGCGCCTAACCCGCCCTACCCTGTCTTCAAAACCGTCGGCCTCTACGACCTCCGCGCTCAGTCGGTGTTGTGGATCGCCCCGTGCGGGCTGTAGGTGAATCTTGGCGCAGTGGTCCGAGTGCAGGAAACTCTGGACGACGATCAATCGGCGCGCAACGCGCTCGAACAGCGGCTGCAGAAGCCCGAGGTTTCTCCCGTATTTTTCGAACATTTCACGCGCGTAGAAGTTGTTCCAGCCATAGAGCTGTGAGTGTACAGTCCAGGGCGAAATCGCCTGGTCACGCAACTCGACGAAAGCAAGCGCCAGAGTATGATGGGGCGCGGCACTGATGTTTCCGGCACCCCAGGTCGTCAGATGTGGTGTAAAGAAGTGCCGACTGTCGCGGAGGACCATGCCGCGCTCGGCCAGTTCCCGGTCGCTCTCGAACATGAGCCGCGCGGTCTCCAACACTCCCGTTGCGACAAACACACGTGCACCTGTAATCGGCGGACGTCCGTCCGCAATGTCAAGCGTTACACCTTCGCCGCTCTCGCGAATCCGAACGACCTCGGCCTGCTGGTATTCAATCCGACCTTCCCTTAGGTGAGCAGCCATCTTTTCTGAACTGTTGAAGATCTGGCCGTATGGGCAACCGTAGAGGCAAAGCCCGCAGGCGAGGCAATCGGGGCCGGCGGCCTGCCGGGCCGGACCAGGCCAGAATTGGGCTCCGCCCTGCGTGGTTGTCGGTTTCAGACGGCGCAACAATGCTTCGGCCTGTCGCGTGGCAGGCAGGCGACGCGCAAGGGGCAGGTCTCCGGTGGCAAGTATGTCATCGAAAGAGGCAGCGCTGCCGGCAATGGAAACTATTGAACCGATCGCAGTGTAATGCGGTTGAAGATCGGCGGGGGCGATTGGCCATCCTGCCAAATCACCTGGAGCCCAGGGCAGGACTGCCGCCCCCCACACGTTGCTAAGGCCGCCAAAAGCACGCGAGGACTGCAAAACCACGTTCGGGTTCGCGGGAAAGACCACGTCGTCGCGCGAGCGCAGCGCAAACCGAGACCCGAAACGCGCGACGCTGTCGGTAATATCGTGCTGACGCGAACGGAGTTCCGCAAGCGTATCATCGTCCCAGCCATCAGGTTTTGTTGCACCCAGGGCATCGCGCAGCGCGGCGCGGTTCGCCTCGAGTTTTTCGCCGGCATCCACGACCGTAACTTTCCGGCCCTTCTCCAAAATTCCCTCAACCGTCGCCAACGCTGAGGGGCCCGAACCGATAACAATGTCAGTCGCCCCGTTATTCATTTATGCCGTCCTTTTGGGCAGTAATCGTTGGCGATCTTGTCGTCATCAGAAACGCGTTTCGTTTCCAATGGGTAGGCGCCTTTTCCAGAGATCCAGGACCAGATTGTAGATCGTGTACCATCTGTCAACCGCCTCGCCCGGTAGCCTCCCAACCATGCCGGTGGGCGATTGTCTTGGCAAACTCGCCGAAGCGTTGTTTCCATTCAGAAACATTCCGGCGGTCAGCGACCGATTGGGTACTGCCTTGCTCGCGCTCATAGGCGCTGTCCCCTGCGCCTTGCGATGCTATTCGACTTGTGAAAGTGATGGGAATGCACGGCTCTCGCTCGTGCCCACTGCGGACCCGACCGGAGACACACCCATGACGACCGAACAGGCGCAAAATGGCGATCAAGCTCCTTTGTCGGTTCTCCAGATCGGCACTCAATTCAACCTTGGGGGAATTCCAAGGCACATGTTGTCGCTTGCGCAAACTCTGCGCGAACTTGGTCACGACGTCACACTGTCCGGTAACGCGGGCACCTGGTACGGACCCAATGACGACCCCGATTTTCTGGAACTACCAATACGCTACGTGGCCAGCGAGGGGGGCGGCATCCCCGCACGTCTGAAAAACCTTGCGCATTCAGTTTTCACATTGCGCCGCTGGCTCAGGCTAAATCGGGTAGACTTGATTCATGCGCATGAATCGGCGCCGGCACTGGTCTCGATGATGGCGCGTGCGGGTCTGCGGATTCCTGTCGCCGTGACTTATCATGGCTCCGAACCAGAGCGCGTGAAGACATTTTCTCGCGTCGCAAGACACTGCGATCTGGTCATCACGCCAAGCCATGCGTCGGCACGCGACTTGATAGAAATAGGAGGAATCCCCGAAACACGGGTTCAGGTTCTGGGCCTTGGCGTCAAACCGGCGCCCCTGGATTCGGCTGAAGAGATTGCAGCCGTGCGGCGGAGGTATCTGGGCGATGGTGAAAAGCTCATCGTGACCGTGGCTCGGCAATCGCACCAGAAGGGTATCGACATACTTATCGACTGTGTCGCACGTATGAAGGACAGCCATCCGGGCTACCGTTTCCTGCTTGTTGGCGACGGACATCTCGAAAAGGAATACAAGGCGCTTGCGACCGAAAAGGGCGTTCTCAACCATCTGACCTTTGCGGGTCGGACAGAGCGGGTACACCTGCATATTCGCGCGGCAGACGTTTTTGCCCTGACCTCACGCTACGAGTCGCTGCCTTTTGTCATTCCCGAAGCCTTTCAGACGGGAACCCCGGTCGTGGCGACAGCCTGTTCAGGGGTGGTTGAACTGGTCGATGACAGTGTCGGACGTGTTGTTCCCATAGGTGATGTGCCCGCTATTTGCACGGCGCTCCATTCAGTTCTTGCGGATGAGGCAGCGTTGGAGAGAATGGGTGCTGCGGCCCTGGAAAGAAGCCGCGAGGACAGGTTCAATCCGGATTGGGTTCATCGGCAATTCGTTGAGACGTATCGAAAACTGGCCGCGAAATTCTAACTCGGGCGTTTCTTGTCGCTAACTGTAGAAAGCAGCAACCTCGTCCAACCGCCCCTGAACGTCAGCGCCCCGAACAAATCCTAGCTCTGCCTCGGCTCGCGAAACGTCGATTTCACCGGTTGCGGTATAAAGATCGAACAAGAAGCGGTCCGGGTACTGCTCAGCCACATTGCTTTGAAGAATTCTGCGGAGCCGCCGCCCGACCACGTCAATGGTGTCGTTTCCCACAATCGTACGTAGTTTACTGCTTACGCGCGCCGCAAGGCTTGGCCCATGATCAACCGATCCCACGGTTAGCGGCATAAGACGGTCCTCAAGCTCTGCGAAGGGCCGCTTTTCGATGGTTCCAACGCCGAGCGCGCGGGCCTGGGCGCAATAATACTCCGGCCAAGTCGTTGGTGACGGATCCGAAATCAGATAGGCGCGAAGCCCTGGTTTTGCCGCAGCTCCTGCGACTACAGCCGCCCTGGCCAGGTCGTCCACGTGAACGAGATGGCATAAGCCGAAAGGGCGTCCGGCAGGGTGATCTCGGGGCATATCCGGGACGAGTATCGGCCCGGACCTGAGACGTTCGACAACGGCTTCGCTCCAGATTCGGCTGCCCGGCCCATATACCAGCGTCGGGCGCAGCAGGGTTGCCGATGACAATTGCCCCTTTTTGACAGCGTCAGAAATCAACGCCTCCATGGCGATTTTCGCACCTCGATAGCTGGAACCGTTGTCCGGCGGGGTGATCGGCGCATCCTCGACAAGATCACCTACAGGCCAACCATCGTGGACGACGACTGAACTCATGTGAACAAGATTGCTGACACCGGCGTGAGCGATTGCATTCAGAAACTTGCGGAACTCTGCCAGGTTTTCCGATCCTGAGGCGCGTAGATCGTATGCAAGGTGAAACACCGTATCGACGCCGCGCAGCGCCCGTCCCGGACTGGCGATGGTTCCGCGCGTAACCTCTGCGCCAAGACGCGAAATTGCGCCGGCACCGGGACTTCGCACGAGCGCGCGCGTGTTGGCGCCGGCATTCAACAGACTTCGCACGACCGCGCGACCGATGAACCCTCCCGCTCCGGTCACAAGAACTGGCGCGTCACCCTGTAACCATTCGGGCGCCTTTTTTGCGTTATGCTCATTCATTGTCGAACGCACCGGTTGTGTCTCATTCTTGCATTTGACACTCACCGCCGCGACCGGTGCAAGGCAAACCGACGCTTCACGCCCACACCGGGCCAGAACAGCCAGACGGTTTTGGCAAGCACATTGAGCGTGGAGGTGCCGGTAGACAAACGCAAACGGAGAAATCGGACGGATTTTGACCAGTCACCGTTTTCAAGGAACCGCAGAAACCTAGGCGGAACTACTCTGACGCCAGTCGAAATGAGCGGAGTATCGGATCAGCCCGAGAACCGCCAGGGCGTAAAGGTGACGCTCCTGGTTGAAATGGTTGTAGACAAAGGAATGGACGACGGCGAAGTCTTTCAAACTTTGCGTGCGCCGGAAGCGCTGTATTGCCAATCTTCGAAATCTGGCGTGAAAGAATGGCCCGATGTTCCGAGACCACCGGCAGAGCAGTTGGACTATCGACCCTAGCCATATGTTCCACACCCCCTGAGCGCCCCCGCGAACTCCGGAGGCGCCCAGTTTTGCCTTGCTCGGCGCGTCAGTTCAGAAGCACGTCCAGCGGGACCGGGTTGCTGATGGTCCAGTTTTCCACCACGGCCGGTTTGCCATTCTGAATTTCGATGATCTGCATCTCTGCGGAATTCTGATGGTGGAGTTCGTTGGTGAAGCTGCGCGGACCGAATGCGGTTTGCTCTCCCTTCATTTTTTCAAGCTCGGTCGTCACCGCGTTCCCGTCGAGAGTGCCCGCGCGCTCGACAGCCTTGGACCAGAGGTCCATCAGAACATACCCCGGGTAAGCGTAGGAACTTGCCGGCCGCGATCCGGTAGCCTTTTCGTAGGCCGCGTTGAAGGCCTCAACCTCGGGGCGCGGGTCGTCGCCATAGATCGATCCCTGAACGGGTACCACGAAGCCAGACAGATCCGGCGTCGCGTCCAGCCAGTAAGATCCGTCCACGGCCGAGCCGTTGAGGATCAGCGAATTGATGCCGGCGGCGCGGATCTGGCGGACCGCGGAAGCGGCGCCGGGGATGTAGGAGCACAGCATGATCACGTCTGGCTCTTCCGGCAGCGCCTTGATCCTGGTGATCTGGCTGGCAATGGAGGCGTCGTCGTTCTTGAAGGTGTCGCGCCCGACGATTTCCGTCCCTTCGAGCTGCGGGAACATCCAATCGAATCCGGTGCAAATGCCCTTGTTGTACTCGATCGTCGTATCCAGCAGCACATAGCCGGTCTTGGCATCGCGCTTGGCGTGGCTCCATTCGGCCATTGTGGCGCCCTGAACCGCCGCGAGCACTGAGCCCGAGAAGGAATTCGGCCCGACGCCCTGAATGCCGGCCTTGACGTCTTCGGCACAGAGGAAGAATGAAACCATCCCCTCGGCTTCGGCCGACAGCGCGGCGGGGGCTCCGAAGTCGTAGTCGCAGCTCACGACCATCATGTCGGCGCCTTCGTCGATGACCTGAAGTCCGGCGCGCGCCGATTGCTGGCGGTCGGTTTTTGTGTCGGCCTCGACCCACCGGATCTTTCGGCCGAGCAGCCCGCCGTTCGCATTGATCTCTTCGATGCGGATTTTTGCGGCGGTCGCTGCGGGCGTGTCATACGCCTCCATCCAGCCGGACTGCGCTATCGCAAAACCGACGGTGATGTCCTCGGCCGCGGCAGGCAGCGCCAGGACGGCCAGTGCCGAAGCAAATGCCAGGGGTTTCATGATTGGTCTCTCCTCAGTTGGTTGAAGTTGGCTCTTGCGAGAGCGGAATTCGCGGCAAGGTCAGCCGCAGCTTGAATTCTCGTCCGCCGGTCAGGCCGGCCGGACGCAGGATCAGGACAAAGATCATGGCGACGCCGATCAGGATCTCCTGACTGCCTGAAGGAAGCGCGAACTGGGTGGCGCCGATGGTGATGCCCCGTTCGGCGCGCACAAGAAGCTCGATCAGAAGCGACAGCAGCAGAACCCCGATGACCGCGCCGGACAGGCTGCCGATTCCGCCTACGACGAGCATCGCCAGCGAGATGAAGGTGATGCCGAGGTAGAAGCTGTCGGGGTTCAGGACGCCGATGGAATGCCCCAGTAGCGCGCCGGATATGCCGGTGAAGAATGCCGAAATGACCAGCGACCAAAGCCGGTGCCGATACATGTCGATGCCCGAGGCCTTGGCGGCGACCTCGTCTTCACGAGTGGCCCGCAGGGCGAGGCCCGACGCGGAATTGGCGTAGAGATTGGCGGCAACGATGGCGGCGACAGCCCATGCAAGGGCGACCCAGTGATCGACATAGCGCGTGAGGCCGACGACCGACGAGGTCGCGCCGGTCACGCCTTCCCAATTGGAATAGACCGTATTGACGATGGCGAGAAAGGCGAAGGTCGCGATCGACGCGGCGATGCCCGAAAGCCGCAGGATGGCCGCGCCCGAAAGAAGCGCGACAAGGGCGGCAAGCAGTCCCGAAGCAATCGCGGCGGGTAACACTGGCCACTGCGCATCCATCAACCAGGGCGGAAGGTCGGGCAAGAACAACGCCTTGCTCTGCGGCTTGAGCGTCAGCCAGGCCGAGCAATAGGCGCCGATCGCCATGTAGCCGGCATGACCAAAGCTGATGACCCCCGAATTGCCGACGAAGATCCAGAGCCCGACCACAAGCGTCACGCGGACAAGCGTTTCCGCGGCCGTCCGGGCCAGCGCCTTGTCGCCAAGAATGACCACGAAGGCGACGAAGGCAAGAAGGATCGCGGACAGGATCAGCGGGGTGGAATAAGCGGCAAGGCGGTGTTGAGCGTGTTGGGAAGACATGTCAGACCCTCGGCTTGGCAGAGGCGGCAACGAACAGACCCTGCGGACGCACCAGCAGGCAGACGATCACCAGCGTGTAGAGAAAGGCGTCGCGGAATGGGCGCGCGTCGAGCGGCAGGAAGGCCTGCAGCAGCACCGAGGCGGCGCCGATCAGGAAACCAGCGGCGACCGCACCCGGCAGTGAGCCGAGCCCACCGATGACCGTGGCTATGAACGCCACCAGCATGACCTGCCCGCCCATCCGCACGTCAGCCACGCCCGTCTGGGTAGCCATGATCAGAGCCACGGCAGCGGCCAGCGCACCGGAAAGCGCGAAGGCCCCGGTGATGACCACGTTTGCCTTAACGCCAAGCAGTCGAGCCATGGTGAAGTTCTCGGCAGCCGCCCGCATCTCGAGCCCCAGCCGGGTCTTTTTCAGCAAGGCTGCCAGCCCTGCGACCACCAATAGCGTGGTCAGGATGACGATGAGCTGCAGCAGCGGCACTTCGGCGCCGGCGATGCGGACCGGTGTGTTGAGGTCGGGCCAGAGGCTGATCGCCTTGGGACGGCCGCCATAGGCCGCCAGTAGCGCATTGCGGATGACGAAGCCGAGTGCAAAGGACGAGATCATCATCGCCACCGGATCGGCACGGCGCAGATGTCGGAACACAGCGTGTTCCGAGGCGATTGCGATGGCAGCGCCTAGAGCAAGGATCAGAGGAACGAGGATCAGGGCCGGAGCACGTCCGAGCAGCATCACGGCCACCGCGTCGGTCGACGGAACGATCAGGGCAAAGACGCAGAACGCGATGTATTCGCCATGCGCGAAGTTCACCAGGTTCATCACCCCGAAAATCAGCGCGATACCCAGCGCGGCCATGGCGTAGAGCCCGCCAAGCGAGGCCGCGTCGAAGAAGAGTTGTGCGAAATTGGTCATGCCACGGCCTCCGGTTCCGGGTGGGAATTGCCGAAATAGGCCTGGGCAAGCGCATCCCGGTCGGCCATGTCGGCGGCATTGCCTTCGCCGACGATCCGGCCGCCCCGCATCAGAACCATGCGGCCGCCGACGCGCGCCGCGCGCAACGAGCTCTGTTCGACGATCAGCAGCGTCAGGCCGCGCTCTTCCTGAAGCGCCGCGAGGGTGTCATAGACCTGATCGACGATCTTGGGGGCAAGTCCCAGCGACGGCTCATCGACCATCATGAGTTTGGGATTTGTCATCAATGCCCGCCCTATCGCCAGCATCTGCTGCTGACCGCCAGAGAGAGCGCCGGCCGCGGCGCGGCGGCGCTCTCCCAGGATCGGGAAGGCTGCGAAGATTTCCTCGATGTCCGTTTCGATCGCTTGGGCATCCTGGCGAATACCCGTGCCCACCCGAAGGTTCTCTTCCACCGTCAGACTGCCGAAGATTTCGCGGCCTTCGGGAACCATCGACAAGCCGAGACGCGCGATGGCTTCCGGGCTGCGGCCCGTCAGCAGGTCGCCATCCATCTCGATCCGTCCATGCGAGGTGGGCACTTTCCCGCAGATCGCGTTGAGGAAGGACGACTTTCCCGCACCGTTCGGCCCCGAGATGAACACCCGCTCACCTTCTTCCAGGTGAAAGGTCAGGTCAGAGATCGCGGGCACCTTGCCGTAGCGCACGGATATGTCGAATACACCAAGCTTGGACATCACGCGGCCTCCTGATCTGCGCCGAAATAGGCGTCGCGCACGCGCTGGCTTCCGGTGATTGCGGCGCGGTTGCCCTCTTCGATCAGTTGGCCCGCGTCGAGTACGTAGACATGGCTGGTGACCGAAAGGACCAGTTCGACATTGTGTTCGATCAGCAGCACGCCGGTTCCCAGTTCCTCCGCCATGCGCCGGATGAGCGCGGCGAGTTCGGCCGCCTCGGTCTCGGACATGCCGGCGGCTGGTTCATCCAGCAACAGGAAGGCCGGCGCGAACATCAGGGCGCGGGCGATGCCGACCCGGCGTTCATCCGTATAGGGCAGTCCGGCCGCTGGTTTTTCCGCCAGATGTGAAACGCCGATCCAATCGAGGACGCGCAAGGCTTCGACCTCGGCGGCGTGACGGGAGTGCCCGAGCCCCACACCGGTCACCGCGAGATTGTCGAGCACGTCGAGCCCGGCAAAGAGCCGCCCGGCCTGAAACGTGCGGGCGACGCCTTGCCGGCGCAGGGCATGCGCCGGGAGGTTGCCGACATCGCGCTTTCCGAGAGTCACGGTTCCGGTCGTAGGCGCCTGAAATCCGGTCAGCACGTTGACCATCGTGGTCTTGCCCGCGCCGTTCGGGCCGATCAGCCCGTGAACCGCACCCGGGGTGACGGAGAGGGAGACATCCGTCAGCGCCTTGAAGCCGCCGAAGGCCACCGTCACCCCGGTCGCAGAAAGGGAGGGACCGTTATGAACCGTGACACTCATCGCTCACGCCTCGACGAGGTCTTTGGCCGGCTTCGCCTTAACCGCGGGCTGTTCGGCGGTCAGGACATAGGTGCCGGTCTCGTGCAGGCTGACGGTCCAGCCCGGTTCGACCACGATGGTCGTGGTCACCTCTTCGATCACCGCCGGTCCATGCAACGTGTCGCCTGCACCCAACGCCGAGCCGTCATAGACCGGCGTGTTCTGGGCGATGCCATCGGAATTGAACACCATGTCGCGGTGTCCTTTCAGCGCCGTTGCCGCGCCCTGCCCCGGTGCAAGGTGCATGCGCTCGGGTTTTGCCACATGTCCGGTGATCGCGCTTTCGACGTTGACCACTTCGACCGCGTTGTGCGGCTCGTCATAGGTATAGAGTTCCCTGTGGCGGGCATGGAACGCAGCTTTGATGTCCTCAAGCGAGGTTTCGGTAACCTTGAACGGGCCGACCTCCACCGTGCATTCGTGGACCTGGCCGACATAGCGCATGTCGAGCGTGCGACTGATCGAGATGTCGGCCTCATGGAAGCCGTCGCCAGCCAGGTCTTCGCGTCCACGCGCCTCGAGACCGTTGAAGAGTTCGTCGAGTGTACTCGCTGCCTGCGCGCCCTGCAGGCGAAGCGGGGCCGGAGCCATGTAGTTGTACTTCACGTCCGAAATGATCTGCCCATAAGCGCAGAGCCCCGAGGCGAGCTTGTTGATCAACACTATGGAGATGCCCATCTCGCGCGCCAGCGCGGTGATATGAGCGCCCGTAGCGCCGCCCGCGCCCATCAGCACGAAATCGCGAGGGTCATAGCCCCGCTCGACGGAAACCCGCCGGATCGCGTTGACCATGTTGTTGTTGACGATTGTGAACATGCCGTAGGCGGCACGCTCGACACTGATCCCCAAAGGGTCGGCGAGATGCGTCTTGATGGCGTTGCGCGCCTTCTGCAGATCCAGCGGCAACCGCCCGCCGACAAGCCCGTCGGCGTTGAGATAGCCCAGCACAAGATTGGCGTCGGTCGTGGTCGGACGCTCGCCCCCCTGGCCGTAGCAGGCCGGCCCAGGCTCTGAACCTGCCGATTGCGGACCCATCTGCATGAGTCCCATGTCGTCGATCCATCCGATGGAACCGCCACCGGCGCCTAGGGTCTCGACCTGGATCATGGGGATACCGATGCGATAACGCAGGAAGTCGATGTTCTTGTTGACGTTGGCCTTGCCATCCTTGGTCAGAGTGATGTCGAACGAGGTACCACCCATGTCGCAGGTGATTATGTTCTGCTCACCCCAGGGCTTGCCCACGTCGAGCGCCGCCTGCGGCGCAGAAGCCGGACCGGAATTGATTGCGTATACGGATTGATCGGTAACGACTTTGCCAAGCGCCAAACCGCCGTTCGACTGGAAATACCGCACAGGGTGCTTTGAACCCAGTTCGCGGAAATAGGCGTCGATCGCCTCGACATAGCGTTGCAGGATCGGCGCCAGATAGGCGTTGACGATGGCCGTCGAAGTGCGTGTGTATTCGCGGACCTGCGGATAGAGCTGACTTCCGATGGTCAGGCGGACATCGGGCATCATCTCGCGCACGATTTCCGCCGCGCGGTTCTCATGCTCGGGATGCAGAACCGACCAGACGAAGCTGATGGCGACCGATTCCACCCCTTCCGCGATGAAGTAGCGGCACGCTTCGCGAACGTCGTCCTCGTTGAGCGGTGTCTTTACCGTTCCGTCCGAGATCACCCGCTCTTGAATGCCTTTGCGCAGATGACGCGGCACCAGCATCGTCGCGGGCGGGTAGTCGGGGTCATAGCGATAGCCGTCTTCCTTGTGGCCCAGGCGGATCTCGATGCTGTCCTGGTGGCCCAACGTGGCGATCAGGCCGGTCTTGGCGCCGGTATGGGTGATCAGCGCGTTGAGGCCGACGGTGGTGCCGTTGATGCAGAGATCTGAGTTCGAGACGATCTCTTCCGCGGTCAGCCCGGTTTCCTCGGTGATGAGCGCCAGTCCGTTGCGGATGGCCTTGGTGGGTTCGGTCGGTGTCGAAAGCACCTTGAATATCTGCACCGAGCCCTTGGCATCGGCGAGGATGAAATCGGTGAACGTGCCGCCGGCGTCGATGCCCAGACGATATTTGCTACGCATGAGATTATTCCTTTCTGTCAGGGGCTTCAGGCCGCCGCGCGAGCCTTGGCCGTGGCGTCTTCGTCCACGGCGAGCGTTTCGGGATCGGCGATGACGACGCCGTAGTCGAGCCGTGCGCCTTCGATGGAGACGAGACCGTTGCGGATGTCGGCTACCACCTTCTGCACGTCGCGCTCGAACGGGTTGCCGTAACCACCGCCGCCAGGGTTGATGTTGGCGGCGCGTTCTCCGGGCCGGATCGTCTCGATTACGTTGTCCGTGATGATCTGGGTTGCGCCATTGCGGGTGACCTCAAGCCGGCCGACCTTTTTCTCGACCATGGCCGATTTCGCGCCAGCCGCGCCCATGGCGGGGATGCGGCGGCCTTCGCCGAAGGTAACAAGGGTCATGTCTCGGTCGAGCGGTTCGACCTCCCAACGCGTGCCCGAGCCGCCACGGAACTTGCCCGCGCCGCCCGAGTCCGTCATCAGCCCGTATTCGTGGATGATGATCGGGTAGGAATGTTCAAGCATTTCGATGTCACCCGAGGTCAGCGCTCCAAAGCAGCATTCGGGGCCGCAGGCGTGCCAGCCGTCCTGACTTGCCGTGGCTCCGGCGCCCGAGATGATCGAGGCCAGCACCATGGTCACGTATTCCTCGTCATGGCGCGTGTCCCACCCGGCGATGTTGCAGCCGTTGGCGTGGCCCCAACTGGCCGAGACCTTCTCGGGCGCGGCCTGTTCGAAGGCCAGGCGAACCGCGTCGGTCAGCGTTTCCATCGGCGTGGTGGTGCAGTTCATGTGCGGCGCCGGAGGTTTGGCGTTGCAGAGCGTGCCTTTCGGACCCATGTCCACGGTGACGTTCCGGTAAAGCCCCTCGTTGTAGGGCGGCGGCAACTGGGCGAACATCATCAGCCCGAGATAGACGCCGGAGTAACTGTTCCCTTCGTAGGAATTGATGAAATAGGGGATCTGCGGCGGGCTCTCGATCTCGATATGACAGCTCGCGCCGTTGATGGTGACCGTGGCAGTGATGTCGAAATCCCCGAACCCGTGGCCCGCGTCCTCAAGAACGGCGGTTCCGGAATAGGTTCCATCAGGCACCTTGGCGATCAGGCTGTTCATGTGCCGGTTTGCCATCGAAAGCAGTTCCTCGATGCAGTCCTGCACCGTCTCCTTGCCGTATTTGTCCATCAGCGCCGTCAGGTTGCGGGCGCCAACCTGACATGCGCCGATCAGCGCGTTGAAATCGCCTTCCTGGTCGCGCCGGGCGCGCATGTTGGTCAGAAGAAGGTTCAGAACGTCGTCGCGCGGAACGCCCTTGTCCCAGATCTTGACCGGCGGAATACGCAGTCCCTCGGCAAAGATCTCCTTGGCCTCGGGGTTGTAACCAGCGGGCACCGGGCCGCCGATGTCGGTCAGGTGGCCCTTGCAGACGGTCCAGAACACCAGTTCGCCCTTGTAGAACACCGGGTAATACATGCAGGTGTCGATGATGTGGCTGCCCGCATAATCGGGATCGTTTTGCAGGATCAGATCGCCTTCGTGGATGTCGCCGTCAAAGAACTTGTCCACAGCCTTCATCGCCGGGATGAGCGAGCCGAGATGGATGGGGATGTCCTGTCCCTGCAGGATCATCTCGGGCGTGTGGTTGAAAAGCGCCGTCGAATAGTCGTGCGCCAGGTTGAAGACGGAACTGCGCGCGGTCTTTTCCAACGCAAGCGTCATTTCGCGCTGCGTTGTTTCCAGAACGCCCCTTACTACCGAAAGCGTGATCGGGTCGACTTGTCTTGCTGCCATGGGTTTGTGGTCCTCTGCTTGGGTGCAAAGGGCCCGCCAGCGGGTGTCGCTAATTCCTCCCGATCTGGCGTGCTCCTCCTGCACGTCGATCTCTGTTTTCAGCATTGCGGAAGGGTTCCAGACGGTCTTGACGATCCGTGCACAAGTGATTGACCCGGGACGCAGTAACTTTTTTCGCTCAGCGCAGGAAGGTTTGACGATCAGCGCAGCACCGCTGAATTCCTTTGGTGACAAGGGTAATTACGGGTAATCTCGCTGCAGGGAGGACCTAAAACATGACCGCCGAGCTTCGATTCTCGACGGCCTCGACCGAGCCGCAGCATCGTTCCAGCCACTGGAACGCCGTGATAACCGAGTCCTATTTCCCGCTGGAACTTCAGTTCCGCGACCCGATCCATTTCAATGGCCGTCTCACCCGGAAATCTCTGGGCCACGTCGGCATGTCGCGGCTCACGTCGGACCCGATGAATTACGAACGACGCCGGTCCCATATCCGCGAAGCACGTGAAGAGGAGTACCTGGTTACACTGCCGCGCACGAGTTCGGTGGAATTCCGGCAGCTCGGACGCGATGTGCGGTGTGATCCGGGCGGTTTCATCATCGAACGGGGCGACGAGCCCTACCGCTTTTTCTATGAGAACCCCAACGACCTCTTCGTTCTCAAGGTCAACCGAAAGGCGCTTGCGGAACGCGTGCGCCAACCCGACAGGTTCTGCGCCCGCGTCATTGACGCGACGAATGGAACCGCCGGCCTCTTCGCCACAATGGTCAACCACGCCCAGACGGAAATCGACAGCTTGTCCCGAGCTTCATGTGAGACGATTGGCCGGCAACTGCTGGAGCTTTTAGGCTTGGCTCTGAACGATGCGTCGGACGCCGGCGACAGTGGCTTTACCTCGGTGCGGGCCGCGCATCTGACGCGTGTGGAACGGTTCATTCGCGCGAACCTGAAGAACCCCGACCTTTCCCCCGACCTGATTGCCGAAGCCTGCGGTATTTCCAAGCGCTACCTTCACGACCTGTTCAAGGATGTGAACGGCACCGTCAGTCAGCAGATCCGGGACCAACGCCTGATCGCGGCGCGCGACCGGTTGCAGTCGTCGCGTGATCTTCCGATCTCCGAAGTCGCCTACCGGTTCAGTTTTGCCGACCAGGCCCAGTTCTCGCGCCTGTTCAAGGCAAAGTTCGGGGTCACGCCGTCAGAATTCCAGCGCAACCCCAATTAGCGTTCAAGTGCAGCCGCAACTGCAGCGCCGTACTTGTCGCCCCTGCCTACAGCCTGTCCTGCAACTCCGGCACGGCCTGGAACAGGTCTGCGACGAGGCCGAAATCGGCGACCTGGAAGATCGGCGCCTCTTCGTCCTTGTTGATGGCGACGATGACCTTGCTGTCCTTCATGCCGGCCAGGTGCTGG
>NZ_VCPD01000018.1 GCF_005938215.1 Ruegeria sediminis | reverse complement strand
TTACTCGATGATTTTCGACACGACGCCGGCGCCGACGGTGCGGCCGCCTTCGCGGATGGCGAAGCGCAGGCCGTCTTCCATGGCGATCGGCGCGATCAGTTCGACGGTGAAGCCGACGTTGTCGCCCGGCATCACCATCTCGGTGCCCGGCTGCAGCGTCACGGTGCCGGTCACGTCGGTGGTCCGGAAGTAGAACTGCGGACGGTAGTTCGCGAAGAACGGGGTGTGACGGCCGCCCTCTTCCTTGGTCAGGATGTAGGCTTCGGCTTCGAACTTGGTGTGCGGGGTCACCGAGCCCGGCTTGCAGAGTACCTGGCCGCGCTCGACCGCTTCACGGTCGATGCCGCGCAGCAGCGCGCCGATGTTGTCGCCGGCCTCGCCGCGGTCCAGCAGCTTGCGGAACATCTCGACGCCGGTGCAGGTGGTGGTCTGCGTGTCCTTGATGCCGACGATCTCGATCGAGTCGCCCACGTTGATCACGCCGCGCTCGACGCGGCCGGTCACCACGGTGCCGCGGCCCGAGATCGAGAACACGTCCTCGATCGGCATCAGGAACGGCTGGTCCACGGCGCGCTCGGGCGTCGGGATGTACTCGTCCACGGCCGCCATCAGCTCGCGGATCTTGTTCTCGCCGATCTCCGGGTTGTTGCCTTCCATCGCCGCCAGCGCCGAGCCCGCGATGATCGGAATGTCGTCGCCGGGGAAGTCGTAGGACGACAGCAGCTCGCGCACTTCCATCTCGACCAGCTCGAGCAGTTCCTCGTCGTCGACCTGGTCGACCTTGTTCAGGAACACCACCAGCGCCGGAACGCCGACCTGGCGCGCCAGCAGGATGTGCTCGCGGGTCTGCGGCATCGGGCCGTCGGCCGCGTTCACCACCAGGATCGCGCCGTCCATCTGGGCGGCACCGGTGATCATGTTCTTGACGTAGTCGGCGTGACCGGGGCAGTCGACATGCGCGTAGTGGCGCGCTTCGGTCTCGTATTCCACGTGGGCGGTCGAGATGGTGATGCCGCGGGCCTTCTCCTCCGGCGCGCCGTCGATCTGGTCATACGCGCGGAACTCGCCGAAATACTTGGTGATCGCTGCGGTCAGCGTGGTCTTGCCGTGGTCAACGTGGCCGATCGTGCCGATGTTGACGTGCGGTTTCGTACGCTCAAACTTTTCCTTTGCCATT
>NZ_VCPD01000017.1 GCF_005938215.1 Ruegeria sediminis | reverse complement strand
TATTCCGTTGAAAAACTCGTGCTTGATCGAGGGGCATCGGGCTGATTCAATTCCCGCATTGGGCGGGAGGATTTGCGATGATGGGACCGAGGCAGGAGGCGCAACCAGCGCTGTTCTACGAGTTCTCGCTGGAAGATCACGTTCCTCAGGATCACCTTCTTCGGTCCATCGACCGCTTCGTCGATCTAACTGACGTCCGCGCCTATCTGGCGGATTTCTACAGCCACACGGGCCGTCCATCCGTCGATCCCGAGTTGCTGATCCGGATGCTCCTGGTCGGCTATTGCTTCGGCATCCGGTCCGAGCGACGGCTCTGCGAAGAGGTGCATCTGAACTTGGCGTATCGTTGGTTTTGCCGCCTCGATCTCAGCGACCGGGTTCCGGATCATTCGACGTTTTCAAAGAACCGTCATGGTCGTTTTCGCGACAGCGAATTGCTGCGCCACCTGTTCGAGATGACCGTCGCACGCTGTATTGAAGAGGGCTTGGTCAGCGGCCAGCGCATGGCGATCGACGCCAGCCTGATCGAAGCGGATGCCAACAAGCAGAACTCCACGGCGAAAGAGGACTGGGATGCGGGACAAATCGATCCCGCCGATGCGCCTCGGGCCGTGCGCGAGTATCTCGATACCTTGGACGAGGCCGCCTTTGGCGCCGCCAGCGAGGTTCAGCCCAAGTTCACCTCGCATTCCGACCCGGCCAGCCAGTGGACCGCTGCCCGCAAAGGCCCGGCGTTCTTCAGCTATTCCGACAACTACCTGATCGATACGGATCACGGCGTTATCGTGGATGTAGAAGCCACGAGATCCATTCGGCAGGCCGAGGTCGGATCGACCAAGACCATGCTCGAGCGGGTGAAGGACAAGTTCGAGCTGCATCCGGAGCGCCTGATCGCCGACACCGCCTACGGCACAGGGCCGATGCTGGGCTGGTTGGTCGACCGCAAGATCGCCCCTCACATTCCCGTCTTCGACAAGTCGGGTCGCACGGATGGCACCTGGACCCGCGCGGACTTCGAATGGGATGCCGCGAACGATCAATACATTTGCCCAGAAGGCCACGAGTTGAAGCAGTTCCGCCGGAACTACTCTGACCCCAATCGGGGACCAACCGGCAAGGGAACAGCCCGGTATCGCGCCCTGAAAGAGGTCTGCCAGGCCTGCCCATCCAGGGCGAGATGCTGCCCAAACGCCGACGCGCGCAAGATCACCCGCGAGGAACATGAGGACGCCCGACAGGTTGCTCGGGATATCGCCAAGACCAAGCAGTACGTGATCTCGATGAAGCTGAGGAAGAAGGTGGAGATGCTCTTCGCCCATCTGAAACGGATCCTTGGCCTGAACAGGCTCCGATTACGTGGCCCATGCGGGGCAAATGACGAATTCCTCCTCGCTGCCACCGCCCAGAACCTCCGCAAACTGGCCAAGATCCTTCCCGCACTGCAGCAACCGCGAAAAGCCTGACAGGAAAGGCGCACGCGCCCAACTCAAGCGACGGAATTCTGCGCCCGCGAACGGGTGTTTTTCCACGGAATCGGC
>NZ_VCPD01000016.1 GCF_005938215.1 Ruegeria sediminis | reverse complement strand
ATGAAGGTACTTGTGCCTGTCAAGCGCGTGATTGACTACAACGTGAAGGTTCGCGTGAAGGCGGACGGGAGCGGAGTTGATCTCGCCAATGTCAAGATGTCGATGAACCCGTTCGACGAGATTGCGGTGGAAGAGGCGATCCGGCTGAAGGAGAAGGGCCAGGCCGACGAGGTCGTGGCGGTCTCGATCGGCGTGAAGCAGGCGCAGGAGACGCTGCGCACGGCGCTGGCGATGGGCGCGGACCGCGCCATCCTGGTGGTGGCCGCCGATGACGTGCACACCGACATCGAGCCGCTGGCGGTTGCCAAGATCCTGGCCAAGGTGGTCGAGGAAGAGCAGCCGGGCCTGGTGCTGTGCGGCAAGCAGGCGATCGACAACGACATGAACGCCACCGGCCAGATGCTGTCGGCGCTCCTGGGCTGGTCCCAGGGCACCTTCGCCTCGGAGCTGGAGATCGAGGGCGACGCGGCCCGCATCACCCGCGAGGTGGATGGCGGGTTGCAGACCATCAGCGTGAAGATGCCGTCGATCGTGACCGTGGACCTGCGCCTGAACGAGCCGCGCTATGCCTCGCTGCCCAACATCATGAAGGCGAAGAAGAAGCCGCTGGACGAGAAGACCGCCGCCGATTACGGCGTCGACGTCAGCCCGCGGCTTGAGATCGTCAAGACCGAAGAGCCGCCGGCGCGCGCGGCGGGCATCATCGTCGGCTCGGTGGACGAGCTGGTTGCGAAACTGAAAGAAGCGGGGGCTGTGTGATGGCTGTTCTCCTTTTGGCCGAAGTCAACAATGGCGAGCTGAGCCTTGACGCCACCGCCAAGGCGGTGACCGCCGCGAAGCAACTGGGCGACGTGACCGTCCTGGCCGCCGGCGGGTCCGCCGCCGCGGCCGGCGAGGCCGCCGCCAAGATCGACGGCGTCTCCAAGGTGCTGGTCGCCGAGGACGCATCGCTGGGCCACCGGCTGGCGGAATCGACCGCCGCGCTGATCGCGAGCCTGGCGGGCGATTATGAACATATCGTTGCCCCGGCCACCACCGACGCCAAGAACGTGATGCCGCGGGTGGCCGCACTTCTGGACGTGATGGTGATCTCGGACGTCTCGGGCGTTGTCGACGCCTCGACCTTCGAGCGCCCGATCTATGCCGGCAACGCGGTGCAGACGGTCAAGTCGAAGGACGCCAAGAAGGTGGTGACGATCCGCACCTCGACCTTCGACGCCGCCGCCGAGGGCGGCTCGGCGCCGGTCGAGACCATCGCGGTCGGCGAGAACCCGGGCCTGTCCTCGTGGCTCGAGGACAAGGTCGCGGCCAGCGACCGTCCGGAACTGACCTCGGCCGGCGTGGTCGTGTCGGGCGGCCGCGGCGTCGGCTCGGAAGCGGATTTCAAGCTGATCGAGGGCCTGGCCGACAAGCTGGGCGCCGCCGTCGGCGCCTCGCGCGCCGCGGTCGATTCCGGCTATGCGCCGAACGACTGGCAGGTGGGCCAGACCGGCAAGGTTGTGGCGCCGGATCTCTACATCGCCGTGGGCATCTCGGGCGCGATCCAGCACCTGGCCGGCATGAAGGACAGCAAGGTCATCGTCGCCATCAACAAGGACGAAGAGGCGCCGATCTTCCAGGTCGCCGATTTCGGCCTCGTCGCAGACCTGTTCCAGGCCGTGCCGGA
>NZ_VCPD01000015.1:0-2500 GCF_005938215.1 Ruegeria sediminis | reverse complement strand
GAGCGTCATCCGAATACCCCGGGGGGTAGAGCACTGGATGGGTAATGGGGCCCCACAGGCTTACTGATCCTAACCAAACTCCGAATACCCGGGAGTACTAGATGGCAGACACACTGCGGATGCTAACGTCCGTAGTGGAGAGGGAAACAACCCTGACCTACAGCTAAGGCCCCCAATTCATGGCTAAGTGGGAAAGCAGGTGGGACGACCAAAACAACCAGGAGGTTGGCTTAGAAGCAGCCATCCTTTAAAGATAGCGTAACAGCTCACTGGTCTAAACAAGTTGTCCTGCGGCGAAGATGTAACGGGGCTCAAGCCATGAGCCGAAGCTTAGGATGCCGCAAGGCATGGTAGCAGAGCGTAGTGTGACATAGACCTCATCCGTATTTGCATCCACCTGTGAAACATCAGCGGATGTAATGACGGATCGAGGTTTTTCGATGAAGCCGGCCTGTGAGGGATCCGGTGGAGAGATCACTAGCGAGAATGATGACATGAGTAGCGACAAAGAGTGTGAGAGACACTCTCGCCGAAAGTCCAAGGGTTCCTGCTTAAAGCTAATCTGAGCAGGGTAAGCCGGCCCCTAAGCCGAGGCCGAAAGGCGTAGGCGATGGGAAACAGGTTAATATTCCTGTGCCAGGAGGATGTGACGGATCACGGATGTTGTTCACCCTTATCGGATTGGGTGGGCCGCTGAGTGGTTCCAGGAAATAGCCCTCCATCAGACCGTACCCTAAACCGACACAGGTGGACTGGTAGAGCATACCAAGGCGCTTGAGAGAACGATGTTGAAGGAACTCGGCAAAATACCTCCGTAAGTTCGCGAGAAGGAGGCCCGGTTCCTAGGCAACTAGGGGCTGGGGGCACAAACCAGGGGGTGGCGACTGTTTATTAAAAACACAGGGCTCTGCGAAGTCGCAAGACGACGTATAGGGTCTGACGCCTGCCCGGTGCCTGAAGGTTAAAAGGAGGGGTGAGAGCTCCGAATTGAAGCCCAGGTAAACGGCGGCCGTAACTATAACGGTCCTAAGGTAGCGAAATTCCTTGTCGGGTAAGTTCCGACCTGCACGAATGGCGTAACGACTTCCCCGCTGTCTCCAACATCGACTCAGCGAAATTGAATTGCCTGTCAAGATGCAGGCTTCCCGCGGTTAGACGGAAAGACCCCGTGCACCTTTACTACAGCTTCGCACTGGCATCAGGATTGTGATGTGCAGGATAGGTGGTAGGCTTCGAAGCGGGAACGCCAGTTCCCGTGGAGCCTCCCTTGAGATACCACCCTTCGCACTCTTGATGTCTAACCGCGGTCCGTCATCCGGATCCGGGACCCTGCGTGGCGGGTAGTTTGACTGGGGCGGTCGCCTCCTAAAGCGTAACGGAGGCGCGCGAAGGTTGGCTCAGAGCGGTCGGAAATCGCTCGTTGAGTGCAATGGCAGAAGCCAGCCTGACTGCGAGACTGACAAGTCGAGCAGAGACGAAAGTCGGCCATAGTGATCCGGTGGTCCCGAGTGGAAGGGCCATCGCTCAACGGATAAAAGGTACGCCGGGGATAACAGGCTGATACTGCCCAAGAGTCCATATCGACGGCAGTGTTTGGCACCTCGATGTCGGCTCATCTCATCCTGGGGCTGGAGCAGGTCCCAAGGGTATGGCTGTTCGCCATTTAAAGAGGTACGTGAGCTGGGTTTAGAACGTCGTGAGACAGTTCGGTCCCTATCTGCCGTGGGTGTAGGAGACTTGAGAGGAGTTGCCCCTAGTACGAGAGGACCGGGGTGAACGATCCACTGGTGGACCTGTTGTGGCGCCAGCCGCAGTGCAGGGTAGCTATGATCGGACAGGATAACCGCTGAAGGCATCTAAGCGGGAAGCCCCCCTCAAAACAAGGTCTCCCTGAGGGCCGTGGTAGACCACCACGTCAATAGGCCGGAGATGTAAGCGCAGCAATGCGTTCAGTTGACCGGTACTAATCGCCCGACAGGCTTGATTTGATCCAGTAATGGAAAGACAAATCAAAAGCATACTCGATCTTGATCATGGACAGCGACCGTGACGATCCGCCTCGCGGATCGCACGGTGTTGGTTGAAAACACAACCGAGTGGCAACGCGTCTTCTGCACGCAAAAGACGCTGCCTGCCACTCGTCGCCTTTTGCTCCGCAAAAAGGCGATGTAGGGGATTTTCCTCGGTTTGGTGGTCATAGCGCGAGCAAAACACCCGGTCCCTTCCCGAACCCGGAAGTTAAGTGCCGCCGCGCCAATGGTACTTGGGCTCAAGCCCCGGGAGAGTAGGTCACCGCCAAACCTAGAAAAATCCCCCATCTCTCAAACGATACAAAACAACATCAGGCCTCAAAAAGCCGATCAGGCACCAGGCCCAAATGGTCCCAAACAGCCGAACAGGCAAAAGACCAAAACCAAATGACGCGGGATGGAGCAGCCAGGTAGCTCGTCAGGCTCATAACCTGAAGGTCGCAGGTTCAAATCCTGCTCCCGCAACCAAA
>NZ_VCPD01000014.1 GCF_005938215.1 Ruegeria sediminis | reverse complement strand
AATCTCGTCGAACGGGTTCATCGACATCTTGACATTGGCGAGATCAACTCCGCTCCCGTCCGCCTTCACGCGAACCTTCACGTTGTAGTCAATCACGCGCTTGACAGGCACAAGTACCTTCATTTTTGCGTATGCTCCTTACAAAAACGGCAAGCCGCGACGCGACTCCACCAATGCTCTCGCCGCGTTTGATAACGGGTCGCGGCCCCTCGCAACAGGGCAAAATCGTCACGTCATGGCCCCGAGACGTCGCGTTTCAAGATTTTTCAGCCGGAAACCGCGACATAGCTACGCAAAGTCGGGGCCATCGGCTCAGCGGTTGGCGCCCGGCACCCAGAGAACGTCGTCCCGGCCGCCGTTGTTGGCGCTGCGGGCGGCGACGAAGAACCAGTCGCTGAGGCGGTTCAGGTATTTGACCGCCGCCTCGTTCACCGGTTCCATGTTGGACAGTTCGACCGCGTGGCGCTCGGCCCTGCGGGAAACGGTGCGGCAGACATGCAGTTGCGCCGCCAGCCGCGACCCGCCCGGCAGGATGAAGCTGCGCAGCGGCTCGAGCGAGGCGTTCATTCCGTCGATTTCGGATTCCAGCCGGTCCACCTGTGACTGGATCATGCGCAGTGGCGGGTATTCGGCCTCGGCGTCCTTGTCCATGTCGGGCCGGCACAGATCGGCGCCCAGATCGAACAGGTCGTTCTGGATCCGCGCCAGGGCGGCATCCGTCTCGCCCTCGGCTTCGAGCCGGGCGACGCCGACGAAGGAATTCAGCTCGTCCACGGTGCCATAGGCGGACACGCGGCCCGAATATTTCGCAACCCGCTCGCCATTGCCGAGCGCGGTTTTGCCGCTGTCGCCGGTGCGGGTGTAGATCTTGTTCAGAACGACCATCTATTGCACTCCCTGTCCGCGCAGGAACACGTAGAGCACGATCAGCACCACGGCGATGAACTGGAACAGGATGCGCAGGCGCATCATCTTGTTGGAGTATTTGGCGTTGAAGGCGCCGCCCTTGGCAAAACCGCCGATCCCGATGATCAGCACGGCGACGACCGCCGCCATGGCCAAAAGCAAGACCACGAATAAAAGGTCCATGATGCCTCCCTGCACGTTTCGCGTTCCGATCGTGCTGATCTAGCGGTACCGGGCCGAAAAGCGAACCGGAAATTTCGCCTCAGACCCCGGAAAGGATGCGGTCGATGGCGCCGGTCGGCAGGATGCGGCGCAGGTAGCCGGCGATATAGGTGGGGGTTGTGACGTAATAGCGCGACCGGGGACGCCGGGCCTCGACCGCGTGGGCCAGCTTTTCCGTCACCGCCGAGGCGGGCAGCTCGAATCGGTCCGGTCCGGACCCTTCGTAGAGGCGCTTGAGCAGGGTGTTCTCGTATTTCTCACGCAGCGCCGAGTTCTCCCAGTCGATGAAACGCTCGAAGATCGGGATCGCCTTTTCCCGCAGTTTCGAGGTGATCGGGCCCGGTTCGATCAGGATGACGCGGATACCGGTGCCCCGCAACTCCAGCCGCAGGGTGTCGGACAGGCCCTCGACCGCATATTTGGTCGCGACATAGGCGCCGCGCCACGGAAAGGCGACAAGACCCAGCACCGAGGAATTCTGCACGATTCGCCCGTGCCCCTGCGCGCGCATCACCGGGATCACCTGGCGGGTCAGCTCGTGCCAGCCGAACACGTTGGTCTCGAAGATGTGGCGCAGCCCCTCGGTCGGCACATCCTCGACCGCGCCGGGCAGGCCGTGGGCGCCGTTGTTGAACAGCGCGTCCAGCGTGCCGCCGGTGGCGTCCAGAACCTGCGCCAGACCCGACCGGATGCTGTCGGCATCGGTATAGTCGATGCGCGGGCTGTCAAAGCCCTGCGCCCGCAGGCGGTCGCAATCACGCTGTTGCCGGCACGAGGCGAAGACCCGCCATCCGCGCGCGCGCATGCCATGCGCCGCGTCCAGTCCGATACCCGAAGAGCAGCCAGTAATGAGAATGGATTTCTGCATGTCGTTCCCGAAGATGATCCCCCGCGCCAAGCTATTGCGAGGCTCGGGGCAGGGCAATCACCGTCCGGCGTCAGTCGGCCTTTTTACTGATGAGCGAGGACGCAATCCATCCGACCTGTTGCTCTGGCAACACGCGCAGGCGCAGCCAGCCGATGCCGGGATCGTCCAGCACCTCGACCTCGTGGCCGATGGTCAGCTTGGCGATCACCGGATAGATCGTGCCCGGCCCGTCCCGCATGTTCACGCGCGTGCCCCGCACCTCGCGGATGTCGCGGACGGGCTCCGGCACGGCCGGTAGTTCGGGCGCTTCGGGCTCGACCGTCTCCTGCCGCAGGGCGAGCACGCCTTTTTCGATCGAGGCGAGCGTGATCGTCGCCGCCGGTTCGCGGACCAGCGCGAAGCCCGTGTTCAGCCCGCCGGCGGATTGCGAGAAGGCGGCGCGCGTGACTTCGGCGCCTTCGCCGCCGGGCAGGGGGCCGTCGCCGGCCTTGACCGTCTTGCTGGGGCCGAGCGCCGCCTTGACGACCAGGTTTTCGGCGGAAACCGGGAACACCAGCGATTTCGGCTCGGGCCGCGGCGCCCTGGCGACGCGTTCGGGTTCGGGTGGGCGCACGCCGCGCGGTTCGAAATCGGCGCCGCCACTCATTTCGTAGAACGCCAAGGCGAGAAAGGCGAAAGACAATAGGATAAGGCGCTTCATGGCGCACCCCCCGGTAATCGTTCAAAACAAGTAACTACAAAAGGTCTATCGGGTGGATGTTACCATAATCCGCCCCCCGAGTCGAAAGCCGGGGGAACCTTGCGCCGTGTTTCCCCGCTGTTGCAAAAGGCCGACTTGTCCCCAGCAAAATACGCTTGGATTGCTTTACCAGCGCGCTCTGGCGGCGTATCACAGCATCTATGAACGATATCGTGGATGACCCCAACATGGTGACCCCCGGCAACGGGGGAGAGGTGGCGGAACCGCTGCGCCGGGCGATCGGCGAGCGTTATCTGACCTATGCGCTGAGCACGATCATGCACCGCGCGCTGCCGGATGCGCGCGACGGGCTGAAGCCGGTGCACCGGCGGATTCTCTACGCGATGCGCGAATTGCGACTCAGTTCCACGGGCGGGTTCCGCAAGTCGGCCAAGATCTCGGGCGACGTGATGGGCAACTACCACCCGCACGGCGACGCCGCGATCTACGACGCGATGGCGCGGCTGGCGCAGGACTTCAACGTGCGCTACCCGCTGGTGGACGGGCAGGGCAACTTCGGCAACATCGACGGCGACAACCCGGCCGCCTCGCGCTACACCGAAGCGCGGATGACCATCGTGGCCGAGGCGCTGCTCGAGGGGCTGAACGAGGACGCCGTCGATTTCCGCGACAACTATGACGGCACCCTGACCGAGCCGGTGGTGCTGCCGGCGCAGTTCCCGAACCTGCTGGCCAACGGCGCCAGCGGCATCGCGGTGGGCATGGCGACCAACATCCCGCCGCACAACATCGCCGAGCTTTGCGACGCCTGCCTGCATCTGATCCGCACGCCGGACGCCCGCGACGACACGCTGCTGAACTATGTGCCGGGACCGGACTTCCCGACCGGCGGCGTCATCGTCGAGCCGCCCGAGAGCATCGCCCAGGCCTATCGCACCGGGCGCGGCAGCTTCCGTCTGCGCTGCAAGTACGAGGTCGAGGATCTGGGCCGCGGCCAGTGGCAGATCATCGTCACCGAGATCCCCTACCAGGTCCAGAAATCCAAGCTGATCGAAAAGCTGGCCGAGCTGATCCAGACCAAGAAGGTGCCGATCCTCGCCGACGTGCGCGACGAAAGCGCCGACGACATCCGACTGATCCTCGAGCCGCGGTCCAAGAACGTGGACCCCGAGGTGCTGATGGGGATGCTCTACCGCAACTCGGACCTCGAAGTGCGGTTCAGCCTGAACATGAACGTGCTGATCGACGGCGTCACCCCCAAGGTCTGTTCGATGAAGGAGGTGCTGCGCGCCTTCCTCGATCACCGGCAAGAGGTGCTGCTGCGCCGCTCGCGGCATCGCCTGGGCAAGATCGATCACCGGCTGGAGGTGTTGGAAGGCTTCATCGTCGCCTTCCTCAACCTCGACCGCGTGATCGACATCATTCGCTATGACGAGGATCCCAAGGCGGCGCTGATGCGCGAGAACTGGGGCATCGATCATCCCCGCGCAATGTCCGAAGCGGATTACGTGCCGCCTGGCCCCGGCGAGGGCGAACTGTCCGAGGTGCAGGTCGACGCGATCCTCAACATGCGCCTGCGCAGCCTGCGGCGTCTGGAAGAGATGGAGCTGGTCCGCGAGCGCGACGAGCTGATGGAAGAACGCGCAAATCTCGAGGATCTGTTGGCCGACGAAGGGCTGCAATGGTCCCGGATCGCCGAGCAGTTGAAAGAGACCAAGAAGACCTTCGGCAAGGATTACGAGGGCGGTGCCCGGCGCACCCGTTTCGCCGAGGCGGGCGAGGTCGAGGAGGTGCCGCTCGAGGCGATGATCGACCGCGAGCCGATCACCGTGGTCTGCTCGCAGATGGGCTGGATCCGCGCCATGACCGGCCATATCGACCTGACCCGCGAGCTCAAGTTCAAGGACGGCGACGGCCCGCGCTTCATCTTCCATGCCGAAACCACCGACCGGCTGCTGGTCTTCGCCTCGAACGGGCGGTTCTATACGCTCAGCGCCGCCAATCTGCCCGGCGGGCGCGGCATGGGCGAGCCGTTGCGGCTGATGGTGGACCTGCCGAACGAAGCGCGGATCGTAGACATCCTGATCCACAAGCCCGGCCGCAAGCTCTTGGTCGCGTCGGATGCCGGCAACGGCTTCATTGTGCCCGAGGAAGACGTCGTGGCCCAGACCCGGAGCGGCAAGCAGGTGCTGAACGTCAAGGACGACGAACGCGCGCTGATCTGCAAGCCGGTGGACGGCGATCATGTCGCCGTCGTGTCGCAGAACGGCAAGTTCCTGGTCTTCCCGGTTTCCGAACTGCCCGAGATGACCCGCGGCAAGGGCGTGCGCCTGCAGAAATACAACATGGCGCGCGGCCGGCAGGGAACGCTTGAGCTGGATGGCGGCCTGTCGGACCTGACCACCTTCAACTGGGAAGACGGGCTGAAATGGTCCATGGGCGGCGACAAGACGCGGCACGAACCGGACCTTGGCCAATGGCTGTCCAAGCGGGCGAGCGTCGGGAAAAAACCGCCCTATGGCTTCCCGCGCGACTACAAGTTCTCCTGAGCCCCCGGGCCCGGGGGCGGTGGAAATCTGCCGATACGGCTTGGCACGGGCCATGCCCGTGCGCTACATGCTCAGAAAACCGGCCTATCGAGACGAGACAATGATCCGCATCCTGACCCTGACCTTCGGACTGGCGCTGCTGGGCGCCTGCGCGCAGACGCTGGAAAACGAAGCCCCCGAAAACCTGGGCGAGTTCAAGCTGCGCGTGAACTACGCCTTCGCGGACAAGGCCGTGCAGGGCCCCGTTTCACGCGATGCGACGCCGCAGGAATGGACCGCGGCGATCGAAAAGGCGGTCGACCTGCGCCTGGGCCGTTACGAGGGGTCGCAGGAATACGATGTCGGCATCAGCGTCGAGGGCTACATGCTGGCGCCGCCGGGCGTGCCGGTCGTCTATAACCCCAAGAGCACGGCCATCGTTCTCGTGAACGTCTATGATGTCGGGCAGAAGACCTTCCTCGCCAAGGGCGAGCAGATCCAGGTTCTCGAAGACACCACCAGCGAAAGCGCCCTGATGGGATCGGGCCATGCCCGGACCAAGGAAGAGCAGATGAGCGGTTTGGCCCTGAAGGTGGCGGACCGGGTCGAGGAATGGTTTGCCAAGGAACACCGGAACAACGGCTGGTTCGACAAGCGGCCCGACGCCGTACCCGCCGAAAACACGGTCGTGACGCAAAATCCGGCACAAGGTTAGCCCTTTTCCGCAGGATGTGCTTGATTTTCCCTTTTGAACCAAATATCCCGCGCGCGCAGAGGAAACCGGGACCAAGGGTCCCCCAAACCACAAAGGGCGCCTGAGGAATGGCAAAGGAAAAGTTTGAGCGTACGAAACCGCACGTCAACATCGGCACGATCGGCCACGTTGACCACGGCAAGACCACGCTGACCGCAGCGATCACCAAGTATTTCGGCGAGTTCCGCGC
>NZ_VCPD01000013.1 GCF_005938215.1 Ruegeria sediminis | reverse complement strand
ACTCGTAGAACAGCGCTGGTTGCGCCTCCTGCCTCGGTCCCATCATCGCAAATCCTCCCGCCCAATGCGGGAATTGAATCAGCCCGATGCCCCTCGATCAAGCACGAGTTTTTCAACGGAATAGGCCCAGAGCCGACGTTCATTGGCCACGTCGTCGCTGCGCTGCAACTTTCGCATTTCTGCCACTGGTGTATCGCGCAGCATTTCCTGCGTTCGAGGGATCGCTCGCACCAGAGCCATGGGCGACATCACGGTATGGTTCAGGAAAAGAGGTGACGCCCGCGTCAACCGGTTCCAGCAGCTGAGTCGGACTCGACTGCCAAGTAGTCTTTCATGGCCGTGTCGCAACCTTCCTCCCAGATCAGGCGCAACCACCGCTCAAAGGCCGTAGCGAATGGTTGTGCCTGCTGCAATTCGCCGTAGAACCGGCTCTGCTCCAGCCAGGCGCTGGGACGTTCACGTGCGTCACGCGCAACTGCGGTCAGATCGGTCCAGAAAGGGTCATTCGGCTCGATTGCAGACCCGTCTTCACGTGTTCCTTCGCACATGCGCGCCCAAAGGGCCTCGACCAGAGCCAGACCTTCAACCGACCGGCCTGCCGCAAGTTGATCGCGAACGATCGGCAATACAAATCCGGTGTGGCGGGCGGAGCCATCGAAGGCGACACGCCGCGTCGTGTCCACGATTTTCGGATTGGCGAACCGCCTCTCGATGAGGTCGACGTAAGATAGAGGCGTGGTGCCCGGAACCGCGGCAACGGTCTGAGCGATCTCCGTAGCCTGCACCTTGCGGAACATCGCAGATACCAGCGGATGGGCCATGCACTCGGCGATGGTTTTGAGCCCGAGGATTTCGCCGGCATTGGCAAGAACCTGATGGCCGGCGTTGAGGATGCGGATCTTCATCGTCTCGTAGGCGTGAACGTCATCCGAGAATGTCGCACCGACAAGATCCCAGTCTGGCCGCCCGGCGCAAAAGTTGTCTTCGATCACCCATTGCCGGAACGCCTCATGAGTCACCGGAGCCGCATCGACGACCCCGAAATCCCGGCTCAGGGCCAGTTCCTTGGGGCCTGTCGCCGGGGCGATGCAATCGACCATGGAATTCGGAAAGCTCGCATTGGCTTCGATCCAATCGGACAAGTCGGGATCCGACAGCCGTGCCAGCGAAACAACGGTCTGGCGCAGGATTGCGCCGTTTCCTTGCAGATTGTCGCAGCTCAGGCCAGTGAACGGGTCGTGGCCTGCCGCGCGACGCATTCGATAGGCGGCGACCATCGCGCCGAAAACTGTGCGCGGCACGTCGGGATGCGCAGCGTCGTGCTGGATGTCAGGATGGTTGGCATCAAAACCCTTGCTCACCGGATCAACGTAGTACCCGCTCTCGGTGACCGTCAGAGCGACGATGCGGATGGCCGGGTCCGCCATCGCGCGGATCAGGGGGCCATTGCCGGCCTCGACGGGCAGATAGTCAATCATGGATCCGATCACCTCGGCCGAGGTGCCCTCGGGATCAAGCTCGATCAAGGTGGTCAGACAATCCTGCGCCAACAGCTTTTCACGCATTGCGGTGTCATAAGGACGGACGCCCGCGCCTACGATCGCCCAATCGCGGGCCCGCCCCGCCTGCATCAGGCGATGCAGGTACCAAGCCTGGTGCGCACGGTGGAAGTTTCCGACGCCGATATGAACGATGCCAGGCGTGAGCGCCTTGCGGTCATAGCGGGGATGCTCGATGGCAAGCTGACCGAGCGTGGAGTTGGAAAGGGGGATCAGCTCATCCATTGGCCACCGTCCACGTTGTAACATTGAGCAACGACGTAATTCGCCTCGTCGCTTGCAAGAAAGACCGCCATGCCAGTCAGATCCTCCGCCACGCCCATGCGGCCGAAGGGAACCGCCTGACCGACCTCTTCCTTCTTCTGGCCCGGCGCCTTGCCTTCGTATTTGGCGAAGAATGCATCCACATCGTCCCAGTGCTCGCCATCGACCACGCCGGGTGCAATGGCGTTGACGTTGATGCCGTGCCTGATCAGATTGAGCCCCGCGGATTGGGTCAGGCTGATGACCGCAGCCTTGGACGCGCAATAAACGCCGACAAGGGGCTCACCACGCCGGCCGGCCTGGCTTGCCATGTTGATGATCTTGCCCCCCTGTCCGCGCTCGATCATGTGCCGCGCCACGGATTGCAGAGTGAACAACGTGCCCGCGACGTTGATGCCGAAGGCGCGGTCATAGTCTGCACGGCTGATCTCGACGATCGGTGCCGCCGTGAAAACCGCCGCATTGTTGATCAGGATGTCTATCTGCCCGAAGGCCTTGATCGTTTCCTGGACGGCGCGGTCGATGCTGGCCTGATCGGAAACGTCGATCTCGACGGCGATTGCCGCCTCGCCCAGATTCACAGCAGCTTCGCGGGCCCGATCGATTTCGATATCGGCGATTGCCACGCGCGCGCCTTCGCGGACATACGCCTCGGCAAAGGCGCGCCCGATGCCCCGGGCCGCGCCCGTGATGAGCGCCGATTTCCCGGCGAGACGTGTCATGCGATCCTCAGGCCGTTTTCGTCGAACTTGTGGATCAGTTCCGCCCGCGGCGTCAGGCGGATGCGGTCGCCATGGCGGAAACCGACTTCACCGTCCGCGCGAACCGTGATGGTCTCCGCGAGACCAGTATCGTGAACATGGAAGAACGTGTCCGATCCCAGGTGTTCCGAAACGCTGACCACGCCGGACCACGGACCCTCATCGGCTGAAACCGCGATATGCTCGGGGCGGATGCCGATCGTGTGGGCTCCGTGCTTGCCGGCCTCGGCGCCCTCGATGAAGTTCATCTTGGGCGATCCGATGAACCCGGCGACGAACTTGTTCCGGGGCTCGTGGTACAGTTCCAGCGGTGACCCGACCTGTTCGATCACGCCGGCCTGCAGCACTACGATCTTGTCGGCCATGGTCATTGCCTCGACCTGATCGTGGGTCACATAGATCATGGTGGTTTTCAGCCGCTCGTGCAGTTCGCTGATCTCCAGCCGCATCCCGACCCGCAACGCGGCGTCCAGGTTGGACAATGGTTCGTCGAAGAGAAAGGCGGAGGGCTCACGAACGATCGCCCGGCCAATCGCCACGCGCTGGCGCTGTCCTCCCGAGAGTTGGCCCGGACGCCGGTCAAGATAGTCGGTCAGGTTCAAAGCATTGGCCGCGGCCTCGATCCGGCGCTTTTGCTCGTCTTCGGAAACCCCCGCCATCTTCATCGGAAAGGCGATGTTCTTGCGCACCGACATGTGTGGATACAGCGCATAGGACTGGAACACCATCGCCAGACCGCGCTTGGCGGGGGGCACGTGGGTGGCGTCCTGACTGTCAATACGGATTTGCCCGCTTGTGGTGTCCTCCAGCCCCGCAATCAGGCGCAGAAGGGTGGATTTCCCGCATCCCGAGGGGCCGACGAAGACCGTGAACTCGCCATCTTCGATCGTCAGGTCCAGCGGGGGGATGACTTCTACGTCGCCGAACCTTTTGGAGACCTTGTCCAGTGTGATACGTCCCATGTGTGTATCTCCTTATTTGACGGCGCCGAAGGTCAGGCCGCTGACGAGTTGTTTCTGGCTGAACCAGCCGAGGATCAGGATCGGCGCGATCGCCATGGTCGAAGCCGCGCTGAGCTTGGCGTAGAAAAGCCCTTCGGGGCTGGAATAGCTGGCGATGAAGGCCGTCAGGGGGGCGGCCTTGGCCGCGGTAAGGTTGAGGGTCCAGAAAGCCTCGTTCCAAGCCAGAATGAAGTTCAGAAGCAGCGTCGAGGCGATGCCGGGCACGGCCATGGGGGTCAGCACGTAAAGGATTTCCTCCTTCAGCGTTGCCCCGTCCATGCGCGCGGCCTCGAGGATTTCGCCCGGGATCTCGCGGAAGTACGTGTAGAGCATCCAGACGATGATCGGCAGGTTCATCAGCATCAGCACGATGACGAGGCCGGTCCGGCTATCGAGAAGCCCCAGTTTGATAAAGATCAGGTAGATCGGATACAGAACACCAACCGCCGGGAGCATCTTGGTGGAGAGCATCCAAAGGAGGATATCCTTGGTGCGGGTCGAGGGCACGAAGGCCATCGACCAGGCGGCCGGGACCGCGACGATGATCCCCAGCACCGTGGACCCGCCGGCGATGATGACCGAATTCCACAGGTACCGCATGTAGTCGGAACGTTCCTGAACCACGGCATAGTTCTCCAGTGTCCAGTCGAAGAACAGGAAAACCGGCGGATCCGAGATGGCCTGTGCTTCGGTCTTGAAGCTGGTCAGAATGGTCCAGAGGATCGGGAAGAAAATCAGAAGTCCGACACCCCAGGCGAGGACGGTGTTGATGATCTTGCGTTGCTGCGTAACTGCGCGCGCCATGAAATCCTCCTCACGCGTCCAGGTTCTTGCCGACGATGCGCATCAGGAAGATGGCGACAATGTTTGCGAGAATGATTGCATAGACACCGCCCGCCGAGCCGAGCCCGACATTCTGGCTTTCCAGCACGCGCTGATAAATCAGATAGGTCAGGGTGCGGGTGCCGAAGGAGCCTTGGGTGGTCACGAAGATCTCGGCGAAGATCGCCAGAAGGAAAATCGTCTGGATCAGAACCACGACCGTGATGGCGCGGCTGAGATGCGGCAAAGTGATATAGGCGAAACGCTTGAGCGGTGAAGCGCCATCCATTTCCGCGGCCTCGAGCTGTTCGCTGTCGAGAGACTGGATGGCCGTCAGCAAGATCAACGTGGCAAAGGGCAGCCATTGCCAGGACACGATCATGACGATCGACTGCAGCGACGCCTGGCTCAGCCATTCGACCGGCTGTGCGCCGAAGAATTTCCATAGATGCGCGAAAAGCCCGTTCACGGGATCCATGAACATGTTCTTCCACACCAGTGCCGACACGGTGGGCATGACGAAGAACGGCGCAATGACGAGGATGCGAACGATCCCCTGGCCCCACATGGGCTGATTGAGCAGGATTGCCAGCAGGACACCGAAAACGACCGTGATGACCAGCACGCCGCCGACAATGGCCAAGGTAGCCAGAACCGAAGGCCAGAAGGCGCTGGAGGTCACGAAGCGGACATAGTTGTCGAACCCGACCCAACCCAGGTCGCCGCCCCGCAGGGGAAGGTATTTCTTGAATGAGAAGTAGAGGGTCATGATCAGCGGGACGAGCATCCATCCGAGAAGCAGGACCACCGCCGGTGCCATCATCAGGCGCGCCGCAGATCTGGAATGTTGGGTTGCCATGGGGCACACCTCCTCTGTTGGTCGCCCTCAGGCTACCTGAAGCGGGTTAGCGACATAGAGAGAGAATTGGACCCCGGGGGAGACAGGGGAGAAGGAAGGTTCCCCCGGGGCTGGGCGGAAGCCGGTCAGTAGCCGGCAGCTTCCATTTCGTCAGCGGCAAGCGCCTGCGCCTTTTCGAGCGCCTCGGCGACCGATTGCTGGCCCGCAAGTGCGGCGGAGATTTCCTGGCCGACCTGAGTTGCGATGCCCGCGAACTCGGGAATAGCCACGAACTGGACGCCCGTGTAGGGGACCGGCTTGACCGACGGGTTGGTCGGGTCAGCGGCGTTGATCGAGCCCAGGGTCATTTCCGCGAAGGGCGCGGCGCTCTGGTATTCCGGATTCTCGTAGAGCGATGTCCGGGTGCCGGGCGGAACATTGGCCCATCCCTCTTTCGAGGCGACCAGGGCGGTGTAGTCTTTCGAAGTTGCCCAGGCGACGAATTTCTTGGCCGCGTCAGTGGCATCAGACCCTGCCGGAATCGCCAAGGACCACGCCCAGAGCCAGTTGCCGCGTTTGCCCAGGCCGTTGTCCGGCGCCAGTGCGAAGCCGACCTTGTCGGCGACGGTCGAGTCGTTGGGGTTGGTCACAAAGGACGCGGCAACGGTGGCATCGATCCACATGCCGCATTTGCCCTGCTGGAACAGCGACAGGTTTTCGTTGAAGCCATTGGTCGAGGCGCCCGGAGGACCGTAGTTGTTCATCAGGTCCATGTAATAATTGACGGTGGCCGTCCATTCTTCGCCATTGAGTTCCGGCTGCCAGTTCTCGTCAAACCAGCGTGCGCCGAAAGAATTCGACATGGCGGTCAGGAAGGCCATGTTCTCGCCCCAACCCGCCTTGCCGCGCAGGCAGATGCCGTAGATCTCGTTGTCCTTGTCGGTCATCGCGGCGGCCGCCTGCTTGATGAAGTCCCAGGTCGGGGCTGCGGGCATTTCCAGACCGGCCTTCTCCATCAGGTCGGTGCGATACATAACCATCGAGCTTTCGCCGTAGAACGGCGCGGCATAGAGTTCGCCGTCCACGGTCAGGCCGCCGCGGATGGCGGGCAACAGGTCATCGGCATCCCATTCTTCAGGCATGTCGTTCAGCGACACGAGCCAGCCTTGGCTACCCCAGATCGGAACCTCGTAGGTGCCGATGGTCATGACGTCGAACTGGCCGCCCTTGGCGGCGATGTCCTGGGTCACGCGCTGACGCAGCACGTTTTCTTCCAGTGTCACCCATTCCAGTTTGATGTCGGGGTTGGCCGCCGTGAATTCATCGGTCAGACCCTGCATGCGGATCATGTCGCCATTGTTCACGGTGGCAATTGTGACGGTGGTTTCGGCGAAAGCGCCGCCTGCGGTGACCGCCGCCAGAGCCGTCGCGGTGAGAAGTGAGTTCTTCAGAGACATCCGAGTCCTCCCTGTATGGATGATGCAGAAGAGAATAGGATGTTTCGCGACGCGCAGTCAATTCTTTTTTTACGCGCGTCAATTTTAGTGGTTACTGGTCCAAATAACAAGCGGTTAGGCGGACTCCCGCATCACGAGCTTGCCCTCGAATAGGGTCTCTTCACGCGCCGCGGGCCGCCGCTCCGATTCCAAAATTGCAAACAGGGCACTGGCCGCGTGATCCGCAATCGCGGAGTAATCCTGCGCAATCGTCGTCAGGGATGGACAGGTAAAGCGCGAGAACGGATGGTCGTCATGACCGGCCACACGGAGTGTGCAGTCCGGCCCCCGGCCCACGCGGATCCCTTGACGGTAAGCCGCTGACAGCATGCCGATGGCAAGGCGATCGTTGCTGCACAAAACCGTGTTTGTTGGAAAGACCCTGTCGGCCAGCATTCGCCCCCCTTCGACACTTCCGATCTCCTCGAAGTCCCACCCGTCTCCTTCGGCCTGGAAGATATGCGCAGGGTGCCCCTGCCGTGCCATCGCCTCCAGGTAGGCTTGACGGCGCTTGTTCGCATTCGGGTTCGAGGGCGT
Organism: Ruegeria sediminis; assembly: GCF_005938215.1. Lineage (GTDB taxonomy): Bacteria > Pseudomonadota > Alphaproteobacteria > Rhodobacterales > Rhodobacteraceae > Ruegeria > Ruegeria sediminis. Next base: position 10,640 of record NZ_VCPD01000013.1, on the reverse strand, counting down.
TTTCATCTCGAAGAAGCAGGGCGGTTCTCCGCTTCGGCACAGATATTCAACGACCAATCCTATGCTCTGGAAATTGTCCGTTCCGATGAACGCTTCTCCCGCGCCTTCGATGTTGGCGTCGAACAGCACTAATGGCACTTCGCGCGCGAATTCCTGGATGAATTTCCTGTCTGACGCCCGGCCGAACGGTGCAAGGAGAACGCCTGCCGGCTTGAGCGATCTCAAGGAATCCAGGTTATCGTTCTCCAGTTGTGGGCTGCCATGCGAACTGTGCAAAATCGGACTGTAGCCCGCATCCAGGCAGGCAAGTTCGACTGCGCGCCCGATCTCGGAAAAAAACGGATCCGCCAAGTAGGGCACGACGATCCCGACGTTCTTGGTCTTGCTCCGGTTCTGGTTCATGGCGAAGACGTTTGGCCGGTAATCGTACTTCTCGAGCGCCTTCTCGATCCGCTCCCGGGTCGAACGCCTGACACTTTCGGGGTCGTTGAAGAATTTCGACAGGGTCGGGCGAGAGATGCCGCTGATGGCCGCGAACTCTTCCATGTTTCGTATCTTCTGAGTCATTTCATCCCGCAATCACTAAACTTGCCGCGCGCAAATTTTTTTCTTTTCAATATGAACAAGGCTTGCGAAAAATCAAGCTTGGCAAGGCTGCCTGCCCTTGGTCCACCAAGGCACATGGCTGAACTGCGCGAAAAGGCCTTTTAATAAATCACAGTGATTTATTTATTGACTCGATGACCGGATTGAACCACATTCCCCGCAAAACACGCCACTGACGAAGAATCCATGCAACACGCAACAACGCAGTACGAAGAAGACCTGACCCGCGTCACCTCCGTGACCGCGCGTGGGTCAAATCAAAGCGGGATGCGTGCCTACAACGAACGCCTTGTCCTGTCTCTGATCCGTCAGTCGGGCGCCCTGGCCAAGGCGGACATCGCCCGAATGACCGGCCTGTCTGCCCAGACTGTTTCCGTGATCATGCGCTCTCTGGAAGCGGATGGGCTACTTGAAAAAGGCGAGCCCGTTCGTGGCAAGGTAGGGCAACCCTCGGTGCCCATGCGGTTGAACCGGGAGGGCGCCTTCTTCCTTGGCCTCAAGGTCGGCCGGCGCAGCCTGGATCTTGTCCTGACGGATTTCCTTGGACAGGTTGTGGACAGGGTCCAAGAGAAACACGCCTACCCTGCTCCCGACAGGGTCGTGGAGTTCGCGCACAAGGCCATCGGTCAAATTCTCGACCGCCTGCCGCCAGAACACCGAAATCGCGTTGCGGGGTTGGGCATTGCCATGCCGTTTCAACTTTGGGATTGGGCCGAGGCGCTGAGTGTTGCCCCTTCCGAAATGGCCGGCTGGCGAGACTTTGACATTGCTGCAACAATCCGAGAGCGTTTCGACTTTCCGGTCTATCTCAGCAATGACGCCTCCGCGGCCTGCGGTGCGGAACTCGTTTTCGGAGACCAGACCAAGCCACGGGATTTTCTCTTCTTCTTCATCGGCTTCTTCGTCGGCGGTGGGCTGGTTCTGGACAACATGCTTTATACCGGCCGCACCGGGAACGCAGCGGCGCTCGGGTCCGTGCCGATCAGGATCACGGGCACTACGACCAAGCAACTTGTGGACGTGGCCTCGCTGGCGGCGCTGGAGAAAACCGTGCTCGTTCATGGCGGCGAAAGCAACTCGCTCTGGGACGACCCGGAAAGTTGGTCCGTTGCCGAGGAAACGCTAAATTCTTGGACGGAGGAAGCGGCCAACGGCCTTGCCTGCGCCGCGCTGTCCTCGGCCTGCCTGATCGATTTCGAATGCGTCGTCGTGGACGGGTGGATGCCGGCTCGGGTGCGGGCCGATCTGGTGGAACGCGTCCAACAGCGGATCGACGCCATTGCCTTGCCCGGCGTCCAGGCGCCGCAGGTCCGCGCGGGGAGCATTGGCGGCGATGCCCGCGCGCTTGGCGCGGCAAGCCTGCCGCTGTCCGAACGGTTCCTCGTGGACCGCAACGCTTTTCTGAAAGGCTGAACCTATGATCTTGTGTTGCGGAGAAGCCCTGATCGACATGATCCCCGCACCGACCGGGACGGGACGCGACGGGTTCGTTCCCCATTCCGGCGGCGCCGTATTCAATACGGCGATCGCGCTGGGGCGCCTCGGTGTACAAACCGGCATGTTGACTGGCTTGTCGACAGACATGTTCGGGCGACAGCTTGCAGATGCGTTGAAAGCCAGCCATGTGGACACATCGCACATCGTCACCTCGGACCGTCCGACCACCCTGGCGTTCGTACGCCTCATGAACGGTCATGCGACCTATTGTTTTTTCGATGAAAACACGGCCGGTCGCATGCTGTCAGCAGATGTGATGCCAGCCCTGTCCGCGGAGGTGTCCGCCCTCTACTTCGGGGGGATCAGCCTTGCCTGCGAACCCGGCGCAAACGCCTATTCCGCCCTTCTTGAACGCGAGGGTCCCGGCCGTGCGGTCGTTCTGGATCCGAACATCCGCCCCCGATTCATTCGGGACATCGGGCGCTATCGCAACCGGCTGGACCGCATGGTGGCACTGGCGGACATCATCAAGGTTTCGGACGAAGATCTGAACTGGATTCAGCCTGAACCCCTGTCCCTGCGCGAAAAGGTCGAGATCCTGCTGCACAAGGGACCATCCGTCGTCATTCTGACCCGTGGCGGCGAGGGCGCGACCGGATTCCTGGCGAACGGTGCGGAAGTTCATGTGCCTGCGCACCGGACCGAAATCGCCGACACCGTTGGCGCCGGCGACACGTTCAATGCAGGCGTCATGGCAAAACTGTCCGAACTCGGCAAGCTGACCAAGTCCGAACTGGCCACCTTGTCGCCGGCAACTTTGGAAGAGGCCATGACACACGGCGCAAAGGTCGCGGCCATCACCGTGTCGCGGGTCGGCGCCAATCCCCCATGGGCCGGAGAGTTGTGAATTGACGGATAGGGACGGCAATTTTTTTACCGCGAACTGTTAGCGCAAACACTTCGCCGCGGAAACGGAAACACTCGGAGGACAAGACATGACGATCAAGATTGCCATCAACGGCTTTGGGCGGATTGGCCGGGGGGTGCTGCGCGCCCTGATCGAACAGGGCACGGAAGACATCGCGGTCGTCGCGATCAACGATCTGGCGCCGCCGAAGAACATCGCCCATCTGCTGAAATACGACAGCGTTCACGGCCGCCTGCGTGAACCGGTGCAAGTGGATGGGGATATGCTGATCGTCGGCAACCGCAGGATCCGCCTCACCGCGATCCGCAATCCCGAGGATCTGCCTTGGGGCGATGTCGATGTCGCCTATGAATGCACCGGCCTCTTCACCACGCGCGAGCAGGCGGCGCTGCATCTGAAGAACGGCTCCAAGCGCGTGCTGATCTCGGCCCCCGGCACCGATGTGGACCGGACCGTGGTCTACGGCGTCAACCACATGGACCTGACCGCCGGGGACGTGATCGTCTCCAACGCCTCCTGCACCACCAACTGCCTTGCCCCGGTGGCGATGGTTCTGGACCGCGCCTTCGGCATCAAGACCGGCTACATGACCACGATCCACGCCTTCACCGGCGATCAGCCCAGCCACGACACCAACCACCGCGACCTCTATCGCGCCCGGGCGGCGTCGATGTCGATGGTGCCCACCTCGACCGGCGCCGCGCGCGCCATCTCGGAAGTGCTGCCGCAGCTCAAGGGCAGGCTGGAAGGATCGGCCGTGCGGGTGCCCACGCCCAACGTGTCGCTGGTGGATCTCAGCTTCATGCCGGAACGCCCGGCGACGCGCGACGAGATCAACGCCGCGATCGCCGAGGCCGCCAGGGGCGAGCTTGCGGGCGTCCTGTCCTACGAAGAGGATCCGCTGGTGTCGATCGACTTCAACCACGATCCGCATTCGTCCTGCTTCGCGGCGGCGCAGACCTCCGTCACCGAAGGCGGCCTGGTTCGCGTGGTCAGCTGGTACGACAACGAATGGGGCTTTTCCAACCGCATGATCGACACCGGCCGCCGCATCGGCGCGCTGCTGAACGCCTCCGATCATCTCAAACTGGCGAGCTGAGCAAATGGTCTCGCGCGTCATCCCGGTGGATCCCTTCGATCTTGTCATCTTCGGCGCGACCGGAGACCTCGCCCGCCGGAAAATCCTGCCCGGCCTGTTTCACCGCTTCGCGGTAGGACAGATGCCGGAACACGCTCGGATCGTAGGGGCGGCACGGTCGGACCTGGACCGCGCCGCCTTCCGCGACCTGGTTGGAGGAAGCCTGCTCGAATTTGCGCCCCAGGCGTCCGGGCAGAAGGGGCTGGTGAACCGCTTCCTCGAAAAGCTCGACTATGTCAGGGTCGATGTCACCGGCACGAAAGGCTGGCCCGAACTTGCCGAACTCATGCGCCCGGATGTGATCCGCGCCTTCTACCTTTCGGTTTCGCCGACTTTGTTCGGGGCCATCGCCGACAACCTGAACGAACACGGAATCGCAACGCCCGACAGCCGGATCGTGGTGGAAAAACCCTTCGGCCATGATCTGGCATCGGCCAAGGCCCTGAACGCCGACCTGCTCAACGGTTTCGCGGAACACCAGATCTACCGGATCGACCACTACCTCGGCAAGGAGACCGTGCAGAACCTGATGGCGCTGCGCTTTGCCAACTCGCTGTGGGAACCACTGTGGAACTCCACGCATGTCGATCATGTCCAGATCACGGTGGCGGAAAGCCTCGGCGTCGAAGGCCGCGGCGGATACTATGACCGCTCGGGCGCCATGCGCGACATGGTGCAGAACCACCTGATGCAGCTATTGTGCCTGACTGCGATGGAACCGCCTTCCCGGCTGCATCCAAACGCCGTGCGGGACGAGAAGGTCAAGGTAATCGAGGCGTTGGAACCGGTGGAGCCGGCCGATATCGTCCGCGGGCAGTACCGCGGCAAGGGTGCGGCGGACGGCTATCGCGATCATGCCGGCGATCCCGACAGTCGCACCGAGAGTTTCGTCGCGATTAAAGTGAACATCGGCAACTGGCGGTGGGCCGGCACGCCGTTCTATCTGCGCACCGGCAAGAAGCTGCGGGCGCGCACATCGGAGATCGTCGTCATGTTCCGCGACCCGCCGCACATGATGTTCCCCAAGACCGAGGGCTTGCGCGGCAATGCCCTTATCATCCGCCTGCAGCCGGACGAAGGCATCACCCTGCGCACGACGATCAAAGAGCCGGGGCCGGGCGGTTTGCGGCTGGCCGAGGTTACGCTCGACATGACCTTTGCCGACGCGCTTGGGCCCCATGCCGAGGCGCAAGACGCCTATGAACGGTTGATCATGGACGTGATCCGCGGCGACCAGACCCTGTTCATGCGCGGCGACGAAGTCGAAGCCGCCTGGGCCTGGGCCGATCAGATCATCGCCAATTGGGAGGACGCCCGGCAACATCCCGCGCCCTACGACGCCGGCAGTTCGGGCCCGGAGGACGCACTGATGCTGATGCACCGCGACGGGCGCCGCTGGCGGGAAATCGAGGCGTAACCATGCATGAATTCATCGAATATTCAGACCCAGCTCAGCAAGCCGAGGAACTCGCCGCCGTCGTGGCGAGGCAGCTGTCGGACACGTTGGCGCGTCAGGAAAAGGCCACGCTGGCCGTGCCCGGCGGAACGACGCCGGCCCGATTTCTGTCAGAACTTTCAAATACTGCGCTCGAATGGAACCGCGTTTCGGTGCTGCTGTCCGACGAACGCTTCGTTCCCGAAACCGAACCGCGGTCAAACACGCGCCTGCTGAAGGAACAGTTCGTCCGAAACGCGGCAGCGGAGGCAACGATCGTGCCGCTATACGCCGCCGGAGCAACGCCGGAAAGCGTTCTGGAACAGTTTTCGGCCGGTGTTCGGAAGGTTTCTCCAATCGATGTCTGCGTTCTTGGCATGGGTGCAGACATGCACGTGGCGAGCCTTTTTCCCGGCGGCGACAACCTCGCCAAGGCGCTGGACGTCGCGGGCCCGGACGTTCTGATCCCGATGCGCGCTTCGGGCGCGGAAGAACCGCGCGTCTCGCTGACGGCATCCGCCCTGACAGGCGCGACGCATCTGCACCTGCTGATCATGGGGCCAGAAAAGCTCGCAGCGCTGCGCCACGCCGAAAGCGAAGGCTCCGCCATGCAAGCGCCAGTTCGGATCGTTCTGGGGCGCCGCAACCTGACTGTTCACTACACAAATGGAGGGGAATAATGACGACCCCGATCGATACCGTCCGACGCGTGACAGACCGGATCATCGCGCGCAGCGAAGCAACCCGAAACCCCTATCTCGACCGCATGGCAGCGGCCCATTCCAAAGGACCGGCCCGGGCGCATCTTTCCTGCAGCGGTCAGGCGCATGCCTACGCGGCCAGCGGGACAGACAAGGACGCCTTGGCGGGAGGGTCGGCGGGCAATCTGGGAATTGTCACCACCTACAACGACATGTTGTCGGCGCATCAGCCTTACGAACGCTACCCTGAACTGATCCGGCAGGCAGCGCGTGATGCAAGCGGGACGGCACAGGTCGCTGGCGGGGTTCCGGCGATGTGCGATGGCGTGACCCAGGGCGAGGCAGGTATGGAGCTGTCCCTGTTTTCGCGCGACGTGATCGCGCTCGCCGCCTCGGTGGCGCTCAGCCACAACACCTTCGACGCGGCGGTGTTTCTCGGCGTCTGCGACAAGATCGTTCCCGGCCTCGTCATCGCGGCACAGGCCTTCGGGCATTTGCCGGCGGTGTTCCTGCCCGCAGGACCAATGGAAAGCGGTCTGTCCAACGAAGAGAAAGCCAAAGTCCGACGCCAGTTCGCCGCCGGCGAAGTCGGCCGGGATGCGCTGATGGCCGCCGAGATGGCCGCCTATCACGGGCCCGGAACCTGCACCTTCTATGGCACGGCCAACACGAACCAGATGCTGATGGAGTTCATGGGGCTGCACCTGCCGGGGGCCAGTTTCGTGCCGCCCAACACCGAATTGCGCGACGCCCTGACCTGCGAGGGGGCCCGCCGCGCCCTGTCGCTGAGCGCGCTCGGCAACGACTACACGCCGGTCTGCGACATTCTCGACGAGCGCGCCTTCGTCAACGGCATCATCGGCCTGAATGCCACCGGCGGCTCGACGAACCTGCTGATCCATCTGGTCGCCATGGCCCGGGCGGGCGGCATCCTGCTTGACTGGCAGGACTTCTCGGACCTCAGCGAGGTCACGCCGCTGATGGCGCGGGTCTATCCCAACGGGTTGGCAGATGTGAACCATTTCCACGCTGCCGGCGGGCTCGGTTACATGATCGGCGAATTGCTGAAGGCCGGTCTTCTGCATCCCGACACGAAAACGGTCGCGGGAACGGGCCTGGAAAACTACACCATGGACCCGCAATATTCGGACGGCGTCCTGACATGGCGCGCGGGATCAGGCCACAGCCTGAACGACAAGATCCTGCGCCCTGCAAATGACCCGTTCCAGCCGACCGGCGGGCTCAAGCGGCTGACCGGATCGCTGGGCACGGCGGTGATCAAGGTCTCGGCAGTCGCGCCCGAGCACCACGTGGTCGAAGCGCCGGCTCGTGTCTTCGCTGACCAGAACGACGTTAAGGCAGCCTTCAAGGCGGGCGAGTTGACCGGTGACGTGGTGGTTGTCGTCCGGTTCCAGGGGCCAAAGGCCAACGGCATGCCGGAACTGCACAGCCTGACACCGCTCTTGTCGATCCTTCAGGCACGTGGACAGAAAGTGGCTCTGGTGACCGATGGGCGCATGTCCGGCGCTTCGGGCAAGGTTCCCGCGGCCATTCATGTCTGTCCCGAAGCGGTGGACGGCGGGCCAATCGCCAGACTGAAGGACGGAGATCTGATCCGGGTCGACGCCGTGGCCGGAACGCTGGAAATCCTGACGTCCGGCGTCGAAGAGCGCCCCGTCGCTATTGCGGATCTTTCCGCTAACCAAGCCGGCACCGGCCGCGAGCTGTTTGCCACCTTCCGGAACTCGGTAGGCCCTGCAACCGCCGGCGCCACGATCTTCGGAAGCTGATCCCATGGCCCTTACTCCTTCCGACGCAAGCCGGCTGACCCGGGAAGTCTGCGCGTTTGCCCCCATCGTTCCGGTCCTGGTGATCGACGACGTCGATGCCGCCCGCCCCCTGGCCGAGGCCCTTGTCGCCGGCGGGCTGCCGGCGCTGGAAGTGACCCTGCGCACACCGGCTGCGCTGCCGGCGATCCGTACCATGGCCGAGGTCGCTGGTGGCTACGTTGGGGCCGGCACGCTGGTCACACCGAAAGATGTGCGTGCGGCGAAAGAGGCCGGGGCGACGTTCGGCGTATCCCCCGGCGCCACGGATGAATTGCTGGCCGCCTGCGAGAAAGAGGATCTGCCGCTCTTGCCGGGGGCCGCGACGGCGAGCGAGGCGATGCGCCTCCTATCGCGCGGATATGACATGCTCAAATTCTTTCCAGCCGAAGCCTCGGGCGGTGCACCAGCTCTGAACGCGCTCGCTGCACCACTTCCCCAAATTACCTTCTGCCCGACCGGGGGGATCAGTCCTGGCAACGCGACGGCCTACCTGCGCCTGCCCAACGTCCTTTGCGCTGGCGGCAGTTGGGTCGCCCCGAAGAACCTCGTTGCAGCCAAGGACTGGTCGGGAATCGAAGCACTGGCCCGAGCGGCGTCCGAACTGGGAAAAACACAATGAGCGACATCTGGAACAAGCTGGAACGGAACCTTGCCGCGGCGGGTGATCGCCGGATCCTTTCCCTGTTTGACGACCCTGAGCGTTTCGGCACGTTCTCGGCGGAAACCGATGGAATGCTTCTCGACATCTCGAAGACCAACATCGACGGCGATGCCTTGTCTCTCTTGATCCGGCTGGCGGAAACCACCGGCGTCGCAAATAAGCGCGACGCCATGTTCCGAGGCGAAAAGATAAACGTCACAGAAGACCGTGCCGTCTTGCACTCGGCGCTTCGCGCCCCGGCATCGGATCCACTGATGGTCGATGGCAAAGACGTGCGGCCGCCGATCGCCGAAACGCTACGTCGCATGGAACGTTTCGCCGAAGACATCCGGTCGGGCTGGATCACCTCTGCTACCGGACAAAGCTTTACCAACGTGATCAACATCGGCATCGGCGGCTCCGATCTGGGTCCGGCGATGGCGGTTCGGGCGCTCGCCCCCTTTCATGACGGGCCGCGCTGCCACTTCATTTCCAATGTCGATGGCGCCGACGCCGCGGACACGCTTCGCGATCTCGATCCGCGCCGGACGTTGGTTGTGGTGGCCTCCAAGACTTTCACCACGATCGAAACCATGACCAATGCGAATACCGTTTTGAAGTGGCTGCGCGCCGCCTTGGGCGAAGGGGCCGTTTCGCACCTGGCCGCGGTATCGACCGCATTGGACAAGACCGCCGACATGGGCATTGCCCCCGACCGGGTGTTCGGCTTTGCTGATTGGGTCGGCGGGCGCTATTCGCTCTGGGGTCCGGTCGGCCTGCCGATCATGCTGGCTGTCGGGCCCGAGGGCTTCCGCGAATTCCTGTCGGGCAGCCACGCCATGGACCGGCATTTTCAGGACGCGCCGCTGAACCAGAATCTTCCCGTCCTGCTCGGATTGGTGGGTATCTGGCATCGCAACATCTGCAACTATCCCACCCGCGCGGTGCTGCCGTATGACCAGCGGCTGGCGCGGCTTCCTGCTTATCTTCAGCAGCTCGACATGGAAAGCAACGGCAAGGGCGTGACGATCGACGGCCAAGACTTGCCCCGCCCCTCCGGCCCGGTCGTGTGGGGTGAGCCCGGCACCAATGGACAGCACGCCTTCTACCAGCTTCTCCATCAGGGAACCGAGGTCGTTCCGGCGGAATTCCTGATCGCCGCCGAAAGCCACGAGCCCGATCTCATGGAACACCACGACCTGCTGAAAGCCAATTGCCTCGCCCAATCCGAGGCACTGATGATTGGGCGATCCTTCGAAACGGCCAACGAGATCGCTGCAGGCCTTGGTTTCGAGGGCGACGAGCGGCAAGTTCAAGCCGCGCACCGCACTTTCGAAGGCAACCGCCCCTCGGTGACCCTCGCCTACCCAAAACTGACGCCCTTCACGCTCGGCCAGATCATCGCCCTCTACGAGCACCGCGTCTTTGTCGAAGGCGTGATCTGGGGAATCAATTCCTTCGACCAATGGGGCGTGGAACTGGGCAAGGAACTGGCCAATGCGCTGTTGCCGATGGTTCGGGGCGCACCCGCGCAAGGCAAAGACGCCTCGACGCAGGGGCTTCTCAGGAAATTGTCCGGGTGCGGACACCGCGCGAAAGTGTGAGCGAGGGCGCGGAGAGCCTTCGGCAGCTTCCGATTGCCTCACGGTTCTCATTCCTGCGTACCAAAAACGCCAATCTGAATGGCTGAACCGGTTCTTGTCCGCAGCTAAGTTCCGGAATCCACCATTCAAAGGGAGACGTCACAGTTGGGTACGGCTCGAACCGGCCGTTCACCTTTGCCGCAGCGAATGTCGGCTCTCCGCCGATTCCGTGGAAAAACACCCGTTCGCGGGCGCAGAATTCCGTCGCTTGAGTTGGGCGCGTGCGCCTTTCCTGTCAGGCTTTTCGCGGTTGCTGCAGTGCGGGAAGGATCTTGGCCAGTTT
>NZ_VCPD01000012.1 GCF_005938215.1 Ruegeria sediminis | reverse complement strand
GGCGCCACCGAGACGGATCTCACCTGCCGCAGGGGGCCACAGTCCCAGAATGGATTTGGCCAGCGTGGTCTTGCCGGAGCCGCTCTTGCCGATCACCCCGATGGCCTCTCCCGGATTGAGCTGAAACGAGACATTGCGAAGCGTCGGAGTTGCGCCACCAGGTGGCACAACGGACAGCCCCTGCACTTTCAGTTCCGCAGCCGGCACCGGCAGCCGGGTGCGTTCTGCCTCAGGCGGCGTGGCATCCAGAAATCGGTTCAGCGATCCCCAGGCGGTTCGCGCCTTTTCGACCAGCGACCACTGACCGATGGATTGCTCGATGGGGGCTAACGCCCGACCCAGCAGGATGGATCCGGCGATCATCGCACCGGCCGTCATCTCGTTTTGCAACACCAGCCAAGCCCCCAAAGCCAGCATGGCCGATTGCAGGAACAGGCGCAGGGATTTTGTCAGCGCCGTGAAACTGCCGGTCCAGTCGCTGGCGGCAATGGTCTGGCCAAGCGCGTCCGAGCGTTGTGTCATCCAGCGGGCGGTGACATCCCTCTGCATACCTTGCGCCCGGACAATTTCCGACGCCTGCCGGGCGTGTTCCGAGAAAGCTCCGGCCCGCGCCGAGGCGGCCTGGGCGTCCGCCACTCTTCGATGAGTCAACACCTGGTTCAGCACGGCAAGAACAATCAGGACCCCGCCGCCCGCCACCGCCAGCCAACCCAGCAGCGGATGAAAGATGAAAATTGCCGCCAGGAACAGCGGTGTCCAGGGCATGTCCATCAGCGCCAGCAGAACCGGTGAGGAACAGAGGATTTGGATGGCTTCCAGATCCCGGAGAGCGGTGGCCGGGGCAGCGCGAATCTGAGGATGGATCGACCGCCGAAGCGTGGCACCGAACACACGCTCATCCAGCGCCGACTGGAACCGCGCCCCGAAACGGGCCACGATCCGGCCGCGAGCAAAATCAAGCATCGCCATCAGGGTATAGAGCAGCGCAACCAGTAGGAACAGCGCCGTCAGGGTTTCCACCGAGCGGGAGCCCAGCACCCGGTCATAGACCTGGAGCATGAAGAGCGGTCCTGTCAGCATCAACAGGTTGACGAAGATGCTGAACAGAAAGGTCAGCCCCAGAAACCGCATTCCGCCATTGCGGGCTGTTCGGAGTTCATGCAGTGGGCGGGCGTTGGGTGCTTGATTCAGGTTCAAGGAGAGCTCTGTTTCTTGGTGTGGCGCATACAGGTCAGCCTGCGAGCGGAACCCCTTCCGGCGGGTCTGATTGCCACCGGAAAGGCAGGAAGGTCATGTGTTTCCTGGGGATTGGGCAAGTGGCAGAATGTGGCCCCACAAGAAATGCAGGGCCACGTCATTTCTCAGGCGAAGGTGAAGTCTTCCTGTGTCAGAACGGAGGCAGCCACACCGCTCAGGATGATCTTGCCATGCGTGCCGATATCAACCTCGGCATCGCCACCATTGTCAGAGAGGACCAGATCCTCGAACCCCAGACCGGCGATATCCACGCGGATCAGGTCGGTTCCGTCGGTGAAATCTGTGATTGTGTCGGTGCCGAAGTTATCCTTGAACAGGAACTCGTCCGCACCTCCTGCGCCGGTCAGGGTATCGTTGCCAGCGCCCCCATCGATCACATTGTCATCTGCGGACCCGGTCAGGGTATTGTTGCCGGACCCACCGACGATGTTCTCGAAGTTCAGGACCTGTTCCGTGAAACCGCTGGAAAAAACAGCCTTCGACTGTGACAGGTTGATGCTGAAATTGTCACTCGAATAGCTGAAGTCGATGGTGTCGATATCGGCGCCCCCGTCGAAAAAGTCGGCGCCGACATTGCCAAAGATGTAGTCGTTGCCGGCACCGCCATAGTGGCTATCATCGCCGTTGCGACCGTCAATGGTGTTTGAGCCATCTGAACCGGTCAGTACATTGTTGCCCGCGCCGCCAATGATGTTCTCGAAGTTCAGAACCTGCTCGGTGACCCCACCCGAGAACACTACGATTTCTTGCGACAGGTCCATATTGAAGTTGTTGCTCGAATAGCTGAAGTCGATGGTGTCAACACCTTCTCCTCCATCGAAGAAATCAGTGCCGGCATTGCCGAGAACGAGATCGTCACCAGCCCCGCCATAGTGATTGTCGTCACCGTTCCCGCCATCAATGGTGTCATTTCCGTCATCGCCGTACAGCTGGTCATTCCCATTGTTGCCATACAGGCTATCATTTCCGGTGCCGCCGCTGGCAAGATCATCGCCGTCCCAGGCCACGATGAGATCATCACCGGCATCGCCATAGTGCTTGTCGTCGCCCCATCCGCCGCGGAGTTCGTCATTGCCGTCGCCACCATGGAGCGTGTCGTTACCAGCTTCGCCAAACATGTAGTCGTCGCCCTCCAGACCATACATGAACTCACCCAGGCCGGTTCCGGAATAGCTGTCATTTCCTGAAGTGCCCTGGTACCGCGTACTGGAATAGAGCTCGCCCAGGTCAATCACTGTTCCATCGGCAAACTCCAGGTATTCCACAGCCTGATTGTAGCTGGCGTTTGTATAGAAGCAGTCTTCGATTGTAACGGTTTGCGTCGTACCCTGTATCGAAAGGACGATGTTGTTGTGGCCATCACCGTCATTGTCCGACACGGAAAGAGCGATCATCTCCGACGTGATACCTGCCCCGAAAACGACGCGGTCCCCGAAGCTGTTACCGTAGCCCTCGTGGATCCAATCATTTCCATCACCCAGGTTGATCAGGTACGTATCGTCGTCGCCGCGGCCGATCAGACCATCATCACCAACTCCGCCGACCAGGATCTGACTGCCGTTGCCTCCTGTCAGCCTGTCGTTTCCGGTTTCGCCATGGATCTCAGAATTGTCCCCATAGGCCATCAATGTGTCGTTTCCGCCACCGCCCATGACCAGCTGATCGTCTCCTGAACTGGCGTCGAGGTAATTGTCCCCATCATTTCCGATTATGGTATCTGAGCCAATTGTACCGCGCACGTTTTCAATGCTGATGAGACGTTCCAGGCCATTCTGGTTGTTCTTCCATTCGAGGACGCCGGCTCTAAGGTCCACATGGGCCCCCAGAGAGCCGAATGAAGTGTCGTAATCACCGTCTATCGATATGAAATCGACTCCGTCTCCGCCGTCGTACGTATCCTGGCCATAACCGCCCCTGAGATCATCATCGCCGTCTCCGCCTCTCAGGACATCGTCGCCGTTTCCGCCATGGAGGGTGTCCTGCCCGGTCCCGCCAAGGATTTCATCATCTCCATCATTGCCGCTCAGGTTGTCGTTGCCTGCGCCGCCGAGGATATAGTCCTCACCCGCCTGCCCAGCCAAAGTGTTGTTCCCTGAATCGCCAACCAAAACGTCATCATGTTCGGTTGCCGCAAGCGTCAGGCTTGCGGCGGCGTGTTTCCAGGCGTCGTAAGAAATGTCTTCCAGAACGATGGCATCGTCTGATCCGAACATGACAAATGTATCGCCACCGATTTCTTCGATGGTGACGCCCGCAGGTGGATTGTTCGGGTCCACATAAACCTCGTCGATCACGACCACCGATGCGGCGATGTTGAAGTTGGCAATGTTGGTTTTGGCAGCCTTCTCCGGATCCGGGCTGGTGACAATTGCGTTGCGATCCAGATGAACCGCATCAGGATTGCTGGCAACACCATCGACAACCAGGGTAACCGATCCGGTTTTTTCGACGCCCGAGGAGTCCGTCGCGGTGTATGTTACTGTCTCCGTTGCCGTCTGTCCGGACTCCAGCCATGCATAGGCGCCTCCCTGGTCGAACTCCAGGGTGCCATCTGCCAGCATCGTGAGGGTGGCCCCCGACGCCAGCCGGATCATGGTGCCTGCGGACATGGCAGTGCCAGCTACGGTCACAACCGAGATCGGATCGCCGTTAAACTTTAGGTCATTTGCTGTGAAGTCCACGACAGTTGACCCGCCTTCGTCCAAGCGGTGATAGTCATCGATCACTTCAAACTCGGTCTGGAGCGGACCTGCAATATCGGCATAGGTCAGAGTGACGTCATTGAACTCGATGAATTCGACATCGTCATAGATAATGAATGTCCCGTCATCCATCGGCCAGGCATAGTCGGGGTGCAAGGTGTCGATGGTGACACGCACGCCCCCTTCGACCACGTCATATGATGCCGTTGTACTGATACCGTTGATTTTGGCAGTGTCTATGCCAGTCCCGCCAAACAGGCGGTCGTCACCATCCCCACCGATCAGGGTGTCGTTTCCGCCGCCGCCAAAAATTTCGTCATCGCCCCTGCCAGCATTCAGCACATTGTCGCCATCGTTTCCGTAGATAGTGTCATCGCCGCGACCCGTGTTTGCGTTTTCAATCGAGACCAGTTTGATCCTGTCCCCGGACTCCTTCCAAGAAACGTAACCAGCAGCAAGATCAACAGTTGTATCCATGCTGGATTGCGTTTCCAGCGTGTCAATACCTGTTCCGCCGTCATAGATACCGTTGCCCGCCTCATACGTCGTGGTCCAACCCTGACCCTGGACATACTCCTGCCAGGTATAGCCCTTGTTGATCAGAAGATCGTTGCCCTCACCTCCATCGAGCATGTCGTAGCCGACCCAGGCCTCCAGGGTGTCGTCACCAGCACCGCCATCCATGATATTGTTGCCGAAAGACGAAAAAAGCTCGTCATTGCCCGCACCACCATAGAGCTCGTTGTCACCTTTGCCGCCCGAAAGAACATCATTGCCGAGGCCACCGCGCAGGACATTGGCCTGATCGCTTCCGCCCAGGAAGTCATCGAAATCAGACCCTGTCAGGTTCTCGATGGATACAAATTCATCACCTGCCGCATCCCCGGAAGGGGTGATCAGGTGGCCCCCAAGGGTCATTTGAATGCCAGACGTCGCATCTGCATAGGACGCCGTGTCAATGCCGGATCCGCCATTCAGGTAATCGGCGCCTTTGCCACCAATCAGGGTGTCATTGGCACCTCCACCGAACAGGCTGTCGTCGACGTCACCACCTATGAGGATTTCAGCTTCAATGGATCCGAAAAGCTCGTTGCTGGCGAGCGGGTCACCTTCGATGGTCTCGGTGGGAACGGAACGTTCGGCTTCCAACGCGCCAAGGGCCGCAAAGGCATTGTCGCCAAGGGCGCTGTTTGCAAAGGTCCGGTTGCCGTTGCTGGGGTCAGAGACTGAACTCGGCCAGTCCAGAAATCCGTCTTCAAATTCCAGGGCAAACGGTATGACGATTGACGGTGCAATCGTGATACTGCCGCCATTGGCCCCTTTGGTCTGGAACCCGATCACGTTTTCAATAGTCAGGCTGGAGGTTTCGCTGACGACGATTTCAATCGTGCCAACGGTCATGAAGTGATCCAACGTCTCCGGGGCGGGATCGAAAAACCAGCCGGAGAAGAGTGGATCGAAGTCGAACACTTCGCTTCCGATGAAAAACTCTTCGTAGTTGTAGTTGACCGTCACGTCGGCGCGGTTGATCCCTTCGAACCGAACCTTGTCGATCCAGTGGCCGTCCCCCCTGATCAGATCGTGACCAAAATCGGCGCCATCGTCACCAAGAACAACCGTCAGACTGTCACTCTCCGCACTGCTGGTCTCAGCGCGCTCGGTCGCCATATAGATATCGTTGCCCTTGCCACCATAGTAGGTGTCCGTACCGCCGGAATAGACCAGGATATCCGAGCCATCACCTGCGCGGATTTCGTCGTTACCTTCGCCATCGTAGGCCAGCACGCGGTTTACATATTGATCGAGGGTTTCTCCCTCCCGGATATCGTCGTCGGCGCCCCGGTCATAAATCCAATCCGCACCGGCACCACCTTCGATGACATCGTCCCCAAGACCGCCGTGGATTTCGTCGTGGCCATCACCACCATCGATTATGTCAACATCATCACCACCCCGAACATCATTGCGACCGCTGCCTCCAGTAATTGTATCGGCGTGTTCAGAACCGGTAACGTTGTCGAAATTGGCTAACGTCAAGCTGGATCCATGAGACGTTATCGAGCCCGCGGAACAATCGCTCTGTTCAAGCGTGATCGTGAAACCTTCATCAAGGGTTGAGCCGTCTAGAAGATGTCCTTCTTCGAGGGCGTCATCGGCCTGGATTGTATAGTTGCCGTCGACTTCCAAATCATAGAACTCAGGCGCGAATTCAATTACGTTCGCCAGGTTGTTCAGTTTAATGACCTCGAAATTGGTGAATAGATCTTGCCAGGCATCAGGGTCGTTCACATCCGTTACACTAAAAACTGCCGATGCCTCTTGAGAAGCTGCCGAATTGACACTAATGCGAACGCCAGTTGATGAGTTAACGTAGGACAGAGTATCTATGTCTTCACCACCATCAAAGAACCCTCCATATGTACCGTCAGGTCCCAAGTATCCATGACTACCTGCATCCAGAGTGTCATCTCCATCTGCCAGGATGTAATGCAGACCGGATTCAATCATCTGCGGAAACTCGAAACTGTAAGGGAGAAGGTCCGAGAAAAAGCTCCCGGTTTGTTCTGTGTCCGTTAGATCAAATTCGTGGTTAGTATTGTCTTGCTCATAATTCGCAAAACCAACCCTTAAATCATCAGAGTTTTGAGACCCAAATACAACAAACCTGCCATCAATACGTGTATCTGTAACACCGTCCGCATACAAATTGTCAAAAAGTTCTTGAACACCTTCTGCCAATCTATTACGCCGGTCACCCGCCTCGGCGCTCAACAGGGACTCAAAAGGATAAAAAGTTTGGTTCCCTTCTTCACTCAGGTCGCTTTGATAATCAGAAAATGTATAGTCCGAAAGTTGGTAGTTTCCAGACTCGTTGGTGAAAACAAGATTTACCGTTTCGTTTATCCCAGACGGATCTATTGCTCTTCTGGAGATGGCTTGTGTGGCTTCAGTCACCCAATCTCCCCCTACAAAATCAAAGTCATTGTTTATTGGTTCAATTCCAAAACTCTCAATTGACTTTTTGTAGCTAAAGGTTCCATCACCATTGCTTATTTTTTCAATCTTAAAAGTGGCCTCATCTGAGATCTTGTATTGCATATTTCCGAAAACGAACGCGCGTTTTGCGTATTCGATCATCTCTTCATCAGAGGCACCACCATAGTCCTTATGATCAATACTGAGACCGAAAAAGCTTGCGCCCCCATTAAAGTAGTAATTTGCTTGAGATTTTGTAAACGTTACAACAGTGTCTGACTTGGTGTACTCTTGGCCAGCATCTGGTTCAAACTCAAAAAAATCTTCTGGAAGATATTCACCACTAAAAAACTCTTCAATTAGAGCAAAACGAGTCGGCAAAGCAAAGCGCCCTTCGTTTTGCATATGGTCAGCAATGTCAATGTCGTAATTCGAGTCGTCAGATCTTTCTATCAACCCCGTGTCATTTAAATTTTCTGGTGGCGTATTTTCTCCGTACAAAAATACACTAACTAATTCGTTTACAGATACACTCATTGCCATTGACCCCTTAGTCTAGATTAATGATTTTTCCACAATTGTCGAAATGCACCAACCTGATGCTCTCATAAAAACCGAGTAGTGGGGTTTTCATTGAGTTTCTGTCGTCGAATAGCCACCGAGATTTAACGCGAATCGTGGCGGCATAGTTCTTTCGCTCGGCTAAGTGAGGATCAATGTACTCTCCTTTTGCTTCTCTTGTAAAATTTGTACAACAATCTGAGTTGATAGCAAGGTACGCTGCTTTATCTTCAAACCTTTTTAATGAAAGATGCAATCTTTCGCCCTCCTCCGTGAGTTTAAAGGCGTTTCCCACCTGGTTTTGAAGAGTAAAGTCAATGGCCGCATCAATCATTTCGGATTCGCTTAGATTGCGGCAGTTAGCTAAAGCCAACCCATTATTCACGATAGAAATCAAGCCGATAATTGGAACTGCAATTATTGAGTATTTCATTTGGTTATCCCGCAGCACAGATCTCACATTTAGAATGACCTTGTAGTTCAAATTTTCTTTTTACCTCTAGCGAATTATGCACTTTGCAGCTTTCTCCCAGTGCCAAACTCACGACGAACGTATTGATCGATGGCGATCCAATCCGCGGGTCTGGATTTGTCGTCAATCCAGATTTCGTATCTGAGGTTGAGATTCTGTTTCAAGCAATAGTGGTATTTGCAGGTATGACTGCTACAGAGCATTCGAGCATTCGCACCGACGTGCTTTTTTGGTACATCGTACATTTCTGCGGATAATGTCTGGGCCATGATCAACTTTCTTCTATGAAGGGCTTGAGGTTATGCAAGACACGAACGCTCGCGCATTACGCGACATATCCTGCCAATGGGGTAGAAGGTTTAGGGAATATCTGATCTTAAAGTCGACCAGCGGCGAGTCCATGTAATGCTGACAGCCCGGATACGGGACGGAACCGGGCTTTTTGCACGTTATCACGTCGGTGATTTGACCTCTGGCGTTGCGGGAAATATGCAGGTCAGTATCGCTGTAGGCGCTGGTTTCTGGATCTATATAAGGCGGCGCATCAGACACCAGCGTTTCCAGTCCAAGTATAGACTCGACTGCATAAAACTCGGGCACATTGGTGGCTGTATACCCACGAACGAGGGAGGCATGATGCACGGCGAGATCGTCAATCGGGATGTAGTCGGTCAATAGCATACCGACATAAGGCCCCTCCTGACGTTTTGGCAAAAGCTCAGGTGGCCAAGGCGTGAAACTCTCACCGTGAATTCGCAGAACCTGACCCCTTCGCGTAGTGTTGTCTCGCAATTTGAGTCGCGGGTCGAAATAACCGCGCGGGATGCTCAATCGAACTTTCTCCGCGCCAGGCTGAAACTCAAGGAAAACAGTTAGATTGGTCGACTGGTCCGAAGAGCAAATGAACGGTGATGGCTCGAAAGTAGACGCATCGTAGATGTCGGCGATTGATTTGGCTGCGGCACCCGTATCAGCGGCTCTTTCATCAGCGTACAGCTCTTGTCGCAGGCAAGCGACCGCTAGACCGCAAAGGACAAATAGTGCTTTTCTGAGTTCCAACATGGTGAGGCACGAACTGTTACTTTGAGCAACACCAAGGAAAGCTAACCGCAGGAGAATTGTTTAACAAACCCCATCTGTCCGCTGACCGGTGCACTGACCAATCGCCCTTTTTCGCACTTGCAGACAGAGCAGACCTCACCCGGCAAAAGATCACGCTAGCTACAAACAGAACTCTTCGAGAACCAAGCAAGTATCATCTCCGCAATACTATTTTAACGGGCCTAGAAAAGATGAAAACAACTTAAAGCCGATTTTTTGATCCGATAAAGTCTGGTATTCCTTACCCTTGGACCTAGAGAGAGAGTAACCGATCCCCATTCGAAACGTCACTCCGAAGAAAATTTCCGTACTACTAAGTTGGACCACTTGCTCCTCAGGCGAAGGTGAAGTCTTCCTGTGTTAGGACGGAGGCAGCCACACCGCTCAGGATGATCTTGCCATGGGTGCCGATATCAACCTCGGAATCGCCACCATTGTCCGAGAGGACCAGATCCTCGAAGCCAAGCCCGGCGATATCCACGCGGATCAGGTCGGTTCCGTCACTGAAATCTGTGATCGTGTCGATGCCGAAGTTATCCTTGAACCGGAACTCGTCCGCACCTCCTGCGCCGGTCAGGGTATCGTTGCCTGCGCCTCCATCGAGATGGTCATCGAAGTTGGTGCCGACGACGACATCATCTCCATTGGTCGACGAGTCGTTTATTGATCTGCCCCGTATGCCAATCTCATCCAGTGAACCATCGGAAAACAGAATGGTTTCAATATTCGTTCTGTCTGCCCCGAAATCGTAGTAATTCTGATACGTCAATTTAATCTGGCCATCGGGTGTATTGACGAACACGTGACTTCCAGAATGTGAGAAGCTCACCAGATCGGAACTGTACTTGCTCAAGTCCAGCGTGTCATTTCCGCGGTTGTGGTGATGCCCTTGAATGACGTCATTTCCAGACTGGTAGATGATCGTGTCGTCACCGCTTCCGGCGAAGATAGAGTCATTGCCGAGGCCGCTCGAAATCACATCGTCGAACTGAGTGCCTGTAACGGTGTCATCACCATCGCTGGACTGATCGGCCAATGCCCGATCCCTGATACCGATCTCGTCCAGGGAACCATCCGAAAACAGGACCGTTTCGATATTGGTCCGGTCATCGCCGATAGCGTAGTAGTGTTGGTATCTTAGCTTTATCTGGCCGTCCGGCGTGTCAATCAGGACATCCGCACCGGAATTGGAAAAGCTCACCTGATCGGAACTGTACTTGCTCAAATCCAGCGTGTCGTGCCCCCGGTTGTGCTGTCCTTGAATGACGTCATTCCCAGACTGGTAGATGATTGTGTCGTCGCCGCTTCCGGCGCTGATTGAGTCATTGCCGTGGCCGCCACTCAAAATGTCATCGCCATCTTGGCCCTGGAGATCATCATTTCCATCAGCTCCCGCCATTAGCTCATTCCCAGCGGATCCTACCAGGACGTCGTCAGCGGACGTTCCTAAGTGTTGCGTACTGCTAGCATCCAGCCAATCTGCAAGAGAAGTATCGATCAGCGTGACAGAGTCTCCTGCCCCGTACTCAATAACCACGTCACTGACTTGCTGAGAAATGGTAATTCCGGCCTGCTGAGTGTTGGGGTTCACCGCCGTTCCGGCAACAGTGATGACCATTGTGCTTGGCTGAAATCCGGATAGTTTCTTGGCGCCATCGCCGGGTTTGAAAGCTAGGTCTGAGTGGCCAGTGATGGCATTTGCGGCTTCTTTGTTAGGCATGGTGACACTAATCGTTCCATCCAAAACCAATCCCGTGTCATCGAATTCACCACCTGCCACAAACCATCCCATCTGATTGGCATCAGAAAAGCCTGGGTGTTGGTCGATGCTCTGATAATCGTCAAAATACATCCAAAAATATATCTCGGCATCGATAGGACTTAAGTCTGCGGTTACTTTCAATGTGTAACCGTCATTCAAAACTGCCGACGATAGGTCTGCACCGTCTGCACCCTGGAGATTTCCGTTCTCGTCATAAAGATAATATCCAGTGTAGCTACCGAAGGAAACGCTGCTTTGGACATGTGTAATTTTCGAACCAAGAAACGAGACCTCAAATTGACCAGCTGCTTTAACGCTGACCGAACTGTCGGTGATAGATCCAATTGGTCCGGTCCAACCCTCGGCTCTTGTAAAATCCATCAATAGGCTTTGACTGCCAAAGTCTTTGATTGGTATTTCAGGAATATCCTCTTCGTTTATGTCGTCTACATCAAACTCGTACTCCTGCAATGTATACACTCCCGAACGCACAGCAATGTTGCGCCCAGCATTATAGAACTTGTCGGACGCGTCCGGATTCAAGACAATAAGATCGAAAGCACTCCAGTCAAAATCCGACCCCATGCCCAGAAGGTCGAGATTGAAATCGGCAAAATTCTCCGCAGTCAATCCTTCGACCTGCACAGCCAGGATCCTTCCGTCTTCCGTGTAGAAGTGATCCTCGCCTTCGCCGCCCCACACAATGGCGGGTCCCGTATCGGTCGTATCGTTGGTGTAAAACGTATCGCTTCCTTCACCGCCAGCGGCCATATGCCCTGAAACCATGAAGAATTCATCGGCAGAATCACCACCAATTGCTACTTCAACTTTCGAGGCGTCCAAATCCAAATTTGCTGAACCTTCCCCTTCAAAGACAGCAACGTCGCGTCCGTCGCCTCCGTCAATTTCAGTGTCTTCCGAGTCAAAAACAATCGTATCGTCGCCAGCGCCGCCGCGAAGGATGTCGGCGCCTTCACCGCCTTCGATCCAATCATCGCCCAGACCCCCTTCCAACGTGTCGTTGCCTCCGTCGCCACGTAGAATGTCATCTGAATCAGCCGATTCAGGCGCCTTAAAATGGTCATTACCGCCAAATCCCCGAAACTCAGTACGATAAGTTAGGGACTTGGCTGTATCTGCTTCCTCTGAACCGACAAATATAATACCATTCGACGACGCTACTTCTCTGTGGTACGAATTGATCTCGTCGTCGACCACAACTTCAGAGCCATCTGCACTTGCGAATACAAGAGCTTTGCCATCTTGAACAAAAGCAGTCACGCCAGACTGGTACAAGTCATCGATGTGGTTGTTTATTCCAGCTCCAATTAAAGAAAGCACACTGGTATAGTTACTGTTATTCTGGTTAAGGTCAGATATGTAATCTTGCCTTGTGTAAATGGTTTCCCCATCAGAGCCAACAACAGACCCCTCATATGAAATATTTTCTTTTCCGACCATTTTCAAATCAACTCGACGGCCAATTCCAGACGGGTCCGTTCTTAGTTGGCTGTACGCGTTTGTGACGTAAGCGACAACGTCGTCAGAATTAAAATCAAAATTGTCATCAAAGGGGAGAATTTTGGCATTCTTGATATATCTGTTTCCGCTTTCATCAATCACAAATATTATTTCGCTCGGTATTTTGAAGGAGGACGAATTATAATAAAAAACTCTCTCAACATAATCACTTGTTTCGTCAACATAGTTATATTGCTGGAAACCGAATTTTTCTCCGCCACCTGCGGCGACATCCCCCCCAACTATTTCTTGCATTCGAGCGAGTGTGTACTCACGTTTTGTTCCATCGTTGATACCAATACTAAAAGCTTGAAAGAAGTTCTGAACCACCTGCGCTTGCGAGAGATTTGCAAATCGACCGGCCCCCGCGGACATAAATTCAACAGCATCGAGCTCCATTGTTGATCGCGCGGCCTCATCTCTAACGAGATTGGGATTCAGAAGGTCTTCTGGTTTAGCTGCCGTGCCGTATAGATATTGCAACATAATTTCGCTAGGCGTTGGTAAGGCCATTTAATTTATCCTTTTTAGTCTTCCATTCCGTAAACGCTGCGCCGATCCATACACCTACTTAGAATGACATAGCTGGTATACGTGGTTTTCTCACTACCGCCACGTATCGGCAAAGTGACAACTACACCCTTCTCTCTAAATCCCAGGAGTGACGATATTAATCCGCGTTCTAGACTACTGTCGTTACTGGGCAGTAATTCACAGCATTCTGGATGTTGTTTATAGTAGTTCAAAGCATCCTTTAAGGATGCTAGATTAATATCAGAATCATCGCGGCGAGAAGCATCCAACACTGCTTCAGAGATGTATTCCTCGTTGGAAAAATATCTCATGGAACGCACACAGATACCCGACCGCGTAGTAGAAAAAATCACTACCACTATAGAGAGAATAGCTAATATTTGTGCTAACTTTCCCATCCTACCAGATCCCGGCAAACTGCATACAGCTCAAATCAAAATGAAGCAACGCGCCATCTCTACTTAAAGGGTACTGGACATGTCATCTTTCCCGTTAAAAAATATCAGGTTACAAACATTGTCAAGGCACGGCCTAGGAGATTTTTAACTTTGGGCGATCAGCTTGATCCTAGCCTCATGACTTCGGCAATTGGACAACTTCAGACAAGCTGATTTTGGGCAGGGAAATGGATCCGAAAAGGTGTGCCGGCAACTCCGTTTTTGCACACGCTTGTTTTTGCGCAGACTTTAACTGAGTTTGCCTGGGTAGGCGCTTCGGTTTGTACGCAGTGTTCAACAGTAAACAGAATTCTGGTTCGATACAGATCCGCCGCGCCAGCCTCCTTGGTACACTCGATACCTGTCAGTGACAGACCAAATCACGTGTTCATCGAAATCACATCTCCATGCTTGTCCAATCGGGGTGGAGCCTGCCTGAACACCCTTCACTGACCGATAATCGGCGCGGTGACCATGGCTATCATGGTGGATGTCATCATGACCAATCAGGATCTGGACCCAAACTGCACATTTAACACGTCTATTTGGAGTCTGCTTCAGTTAAACAACTCTGGCTCGATGCCCACAATCGTTTCCAACTGTCTGTTTTTTTCTTCAATTTCATACGCTCTGCAAACCAACTCCATACTATTTGAACACCAGAACAATAGCGAGCAGTGAAACGGCAGTTTTGGGACATCCACGGGTTTCGACAACCGGCAGCAGCTTCTGGGGTTTATGTGTCGCGGTGATACGCTGAGGACAATGCTGTACTGCGCGCAGACATCAAACGCGCCACTTTCGGCCGAGATCAATTGACGGAGGAGATGAAAGCAATTCAGGGCTCTATCGGTGATCTGGAGCACGGCAACGCTGCATTGAAAGAACAGGTCACCCGCCTGACGGCCCAGCTGGAGGCCGAGAGCGCCAAACGCGCTTACGCAGAAGATCTCCTGAGCCGAGTCAAAGGCTAAGTTGATTTCAGGGCCTGGCTCTGCTTATCTCTGTGTGATCAGGAGTGGACCGATGAAACAGGTTTTCAGTGTAGGTGATAAATCACGGGCCATCTGCCCGGACTGTGAGCAGATCGTCTCGACCACGCTCGAACGCCAGGATGTGTCACTCGATGATGGATCCGGGACCGTGCCAGGCATACTTGCTGGTGTCTGCGATCAGTGCGGCACGGTCGTATCCATTCCAGCACAGTCTGCCCCTGTAATCAGACAAGTCATGGATCGGGTTCAGGGCTGATTCACTGGACAATATGCAGATCGGAGCCGGGGCCCTACCCCGGTTTTTTGATTGAGGGGACGCAACTATCAAATAGCAAAAAACTGCAAATAACTTCGCTCAACCTTGAATAAGGTTAATCAATTTTAAATCGATAGAAACTCCGTCTCTCTATTTTCTGAGTATCCACAGATTATGGAGATTGAAGATGGCAATTATTTCGATGGCAAATCCAAAAGGCGGCAGCGGCAAAACCACCTGCGCGCTGCTTCTGGCAACCGAGATCGCCCGCCGCGGCGGTACGGTCACACTGATTGATGCGGATCCAGAGCGGTGGATCACGAAATGGGGTCAGTTGGACGATCTGCCGGATGGCATTCAGATCGTCAGCGATGTGACCGCAGACTGTATCATCGATAAGATATTGGATGCTCAGGAGCAGACGCAATTCGTGATCGTCGATCTTGAGGGAACAGCCAACATGAGCGTCGTTCAGGCAATCGGTATCAGTGATCTCGTGCTCGTTCCAACACAAGGCTCGACCATGGACTCGCAGGGCGGAGCCAAGATCATCAAGTTGATCAGGCAGCAGGCCCGTGCTCTGAGGCGAGAAGTCCCCCATACTGTAGTTTTCACCCGCACATCCGCAGCGATCCAGACCCGTTCGCTGTCGCATGTCAGGGAGTTAATGGCTAAGGCCGGTATCCCTACCCTACGGACATCAATTGTTGAGCGCGCTGCATTCCGTGAGGTGTTCGCGATGGGTGGCGACCTACCCGATCTGGATCATTCCCAGGTATCGGGTGTCGAAAAGGCCACGATGAATGCCGGCGAATTTGCAGATGAAGTTCTGGCTATCCTGAAAACTCAATCTCAGGAGGTCGCGTAATGGCTGGTAAGCGCAAAGCCGGGCTGGGAGATGATTTTGATGTCCCGGTCACGTCAGATGTCCAGGATCGCGCAGCGGCTGCGAGAGCGATTGCGCAGCAGGCAAATGCGAGTGGGGGGTTGGCGGGCTTTAAGGATCGTGAGCCCCCCAAATCGCCAGCTGAGGCCCCTGCCCCGCAGCCTGATGAATCGGTCGAGAAGCGCAAGCCTGGCCGGCCGGCTGGATCCACCAAAACCAAGCGCGAGCAGTTCAATTTCCGTCTGGAGGTCAATCTCAAGAAGCGTCTTGAAGATCACATCAAAGTGGCCGGAGGTGGTTTTGTGACCGCTTACATGGAGAAGCTCGTTCAGGAGCACCTCGACCAGCTTGGTAAATAACGTTAGTTATGGCTTTTTTAACATCAGAAAACTGCAATCAACTGTGGTTAACTTTGATTAACGGTTTTAAATCTTATCTGACTGCACACAACGCTATTCAACGTTGAAAAATAGCGGGTGCAGGTGCTCTCTCTGTCTGTTTTTCGTTGTGACCCGTCAGGCCACCCCAGGGGCACCCCCCAGATTCCCTCATCGGGGTAATTTAGGGGGTGCCCTCCCCTACCCTCTTGAATCC
This sequence comes from Ruegeria sediminis, assembly GCF_005938215.1. GTDB lineage: Bacteria > Pseudomonadota > Alphaproteobacteria > Rhodobacterales > Rhodobacteraceae > Ruegeria > Ruegeria sediminis. Next base: position 44,181 of record NZ_VCPD01000012.1, on the reverse strand, counting down.
AAACAGCTTGTTGACGTTCTGAAGGATCATTCGCGGACAAGTGTCGCTTGCACGCTGATTTCTTGGATCTGGGGTTGTCCTGGATCCAGTTTGCTCACTTCCCGCTGGTGGCGTATTATCCTGGTATGGGTATCGAAGTTGTCATCTCCTGTATTATCGGGGCGTCCATCGCGGGTCGCGGGCTTTGATTTAGCCGGTGGGCAGTCAAACAGGGTGGCGAGCCACGCAAAGTGTATCCTGAGTTCGTTCAGAGGATCATCGAGCAGATTGATTGGTCCAGACTCGATGCGAGCATGGATCCGCCTCCGAAACGCCGCGTGAAGGAACTGTAAGGCGCCTCATACGCCCTGCCCTAGTTTCTGTGGTCTCAGCAGCGCCGTTGGCTCCATTTCTCCTCGTTCGATTTTGCTTATCAGTGATGCCAAGTACGCCCGATGACTCTGAATGCCCTCTGCCCGCTGTAGAATGTACCCCAGAGTCATGAAACAGGTTGCTGGGCCGTGCGTAGCTTTCATTGCACTCCAGGTCTCTCCAAGCCGGAGCTGGTCTGCTATGGTGTCCATCAGTCGACCACAATGTGCCTGATCTCGCGCAAACTTCAGTTCTGAGCACAACCGTGGGAATGCGTACTCCATCTGATCAGAGGAAATCTGAATCTGAGAAGAATTTTCTTTCTTACTATCAGGATTCAATGAGTGCTCTTTGTGCCCCTCAGTTCCACTGTTGCCGCCCCTCAATTTGATGGGCTTGATGGTTTCTGATTGGGAGTTTTCCACAGAAACAAGCTCGTTGATCTCGTCCAGCAGATCCTGAAGCACATCCTGCTGAGGCCGGCGGCGCAGGATGCGGCGGGCGCGATCCAGTAGATCGTGGATGCCGTCTGCGATGGTCCCCTGAAGGCGGGTCAGCGCCAATGTGCATTGATCCCGCAGCACCTGGAGTGCTTCCTGCATGCGGCGATATTCACCCGCCAGTGCTGTGAACTCAGCATGCCTGGCAGCCAATGGCAGCAGAGACAGTCCGCTCACAAGGATCACCTGCCCTGCCCCATTGCGCCGCACCCAGCGCTTACCATTGGCTGCTGTGATGCGCTGTATGATCTTGAGATCTACCAGTCTCGCAATGTGGCGCTCAACTGTCTGAATGCTGACGTGAGCGCGCCCGGCTATTGCGGCGTTGCTGGCGTAGACGATGTGATGATCGTCCGCGATTTCACTGATTCGATCAGCTGACATGAATGAAAGCATAGCCCGCAGGATTGAGATGCTGGTCGCCCTCAGTCCAAGCGGCTCTCGCGCTTCCTCAAGGGCGCGGAGCTGCAACCATTTGGGTGCACTGCTCCCCTGCCCGGTCGATGACCTGGCTGCTCCTGATGGAGCGAAATTGGATACTGTCCTCATGGTTTTTGTCAGCAGACATAGAATACCCGTTCGCCCGAAGACGTTTTTTTGTTGTGAAGTGATTCGTGGGCTGCTAAAAATTAGGTGTTCAGACTAATTCCACGGTGACGTGGTGCAGCCCTCGGAGCCTCCGGTTTCGAGGGTTTTCTTTTCTGCCTTCCTCCTTTGCTTCGTTGCCTCTTCGTGAGTTAACAGCTGTTAACTGCCACCCGCCTCATCTGCGGCGCTCTCTTTTTCGAAGCGCTCGCGAGATTCTTGGATCACCTGGCTGATATTTGACTTCAGCCAGTTCGCAAATTCAGGGTCGTCTTTGCTACTCACTTTCATGGACAAGCCCCCTGCCGTAGTTTTGATCGTCACACCCTTAACTGGCTCCATGACGTCCGGTTCAGTGCGAAGACTGGACAGAAGGTGGCTCAGTTTCTTATCGGACGAAACGTCCGGTTTCAATTCGCCAAGACGTGTATGAGCTTGCTTTACCGTAAGCACTCCCTCTTGAATGGCCACCGCCAATGCAGTCCATTTTGGGCGTCCTGACTCTGGGGCTGGCCCGATTCTGTCCCCTAGGTCATCTGGAATAGTATTTGTAACCCTCTCGAACTGGCTCAGCGCATTCTTGGAGATGGACAGTGCTGTATAAGTCTCGGCCTTGCTATAACCCTGTTTGAGAATCTCTTTGGCGAACCTCGCACGCTCGTAGAAGCTGAGATTGATACGTGAGGCATTCTCCAGCCCCTTCGCTTGTAGCGCTTCATGGTCGTCCATCTTGCGTATTAGGGCTTTGACATTCTGATTCAGGTAGCGACACGCAAGAATGCGTCGGCGACCATAAATCACTTCGTAGTGTCCAGGGACATCCTGGGAGGGGCGCAGCAGGACAGGGACTTGTTGGCCACCGGCGGCTTTGATGCTGGCAGCTAGCTCAACAACAGTTTCATCAAAAGCCTGGCCCTGGCCTCCATTGTTAACAGTTGTTAACTCGACTCCCAGACGGTCTTGTGGCCCCCAAGGAAGAATGAGGTTTGGGTCGATTTCCTGAATGCCTTGAGCGGCAATAGCGTTCCTGTTCCGGTCAGAAATCCTCGATTGTTTCGCATGGCTTGCCGGCGGCGAGACGCTCTGTCCAGAGACGCCGGCTTCAATTGCTGCGGCCATTCCAATCTTGTTTCTTATGTCTGCCATTTTCACCGCCCCCAGTTTTTTTGAATCATCCCTGCAACCTCGGCGCCAAATGCATCCATGGACGCTCGGGCGCGGTCATAGGTAGTTCTTGTGATGTCCGAACGATTGATTTCGAAGATCGAACACTTCAGCATCGCCGCATCCGCAACAGCAGTGCTTCGAAGCGTTGTTGCGGATAGCACCTGTTTTTGGAAAAGCGCACGCATCAGCCCTGTGATTTGTTGAGAGGGGACATCGCTCGGGTCATCACGTGTAATCAAGAACGAGAAGTCCTCAAATTCGATCTCGATGCCCTGCTTCTCGAATGCCTCAATATAGTCCGCCATCATTTGCAGAAACTGCTGGGTGCTTGCGACATCCAGCATGCTCGGTGTCAAGGGCACGATGATCGACGTGGCTGAAAACAGGCCGGCCATCGTGAGGTAGCCGAGACTCGGCGGGCTATCGATCACGACAACGTCGTAGTCAACCTCAACCTGTTCGATAGCGTTCGACAGGCGAGTGTAGAATGGAACACCCTCTTGAGAGTACACAGCCGTGTCGACCTCGAATTCGGAGAGGATCAGGCGGGCAGGGGCCAAGTCTAAGCCTGGGAAATAGGTTTTTTGAATACACTCTTGCATCGGCAGAGCGTCTTCGTATCGCATTGCGTCGTAGACACTCTGCCCGTCGAATTCGAGTTCTGGGTTCAGCCCGCAAAATCCGGTCAATGAACTCTGTGGATCCAAATCTATGGCAAGCACGCGGTAGCCTTGCAGTGCAAGATAGTGGCAAAGATGGATTGCGCTTGTAGATTTTGCCGACCCACCTTTGAAATTCATGAACTGAATTACCTGAAGGTGGTCGTCATCCCGACGGCCGGGTCGATATTTGCCCGGCTTGCGCGATCCCGCCTCCAGGATTTGACGCATTTCCCAGATTTCGTCGCCACTGTAAAAGCGACGACCGCTTTTGTTGACGGCAGGCTCCGCGAGAGATCCGTCGGCGTGGCCCTTGCGTAGAAAAGCTGGGGTCACACCAATAAGTTCAGCGGTTTCGGTTGCAGAGAATAGTCGCAGGCTCTTAACGTGGTCAGGCGAGTATGCATGTTCAAGATGCGCAGTCAGCGCAAGTTGTAGACGATCAGAAATCTGTCGGGTAAATTGAGACTGCGTAGCCGCGTCGATTGGCGTTGTCTGCAACATAGTTTTTATTTTCCTGCTCGAATTCGTGCGTTTGCGCAACTTGCCATCATTTAGGCACATGGCAGGTGATTCATGTCAAGAGGAAAATCAATAGGTTGTGTGTGCTCTCTAGATTGGCACAAGGCGAAAAGCCAGTTAACAGCTGTTAACTCTGGGGGAGGGTAGGGGGTTACGCTGGATACCTTGCATCCTACGCCCTGGCGAGCTTATAGACCTCTGAAAGCGGATCCTTGATCGGCTCAATGGTCTCAAGATAATCCCGCACACGCTGAGACGCTGCCTCGCCGTTGCGACCCCATACGCCATCGACTGGGATCACATCTGCGTCGGAGATGGATCCGAGGTTGCTTTCAGTGATTAATGTATCCAGCAGCTTCTTTGTGCGCGCGGGACCCTCGGAATGGGCTATGACTAATCCTCCTGTGAGCGAGCCAGATCTATCACTGCATCCACGCATTTGGGATCATCCTAGGCATCGATAGGTCGTTTCATCCTGATCTCCTGATACCGCTGAATTGCCCACAAACAACCGTCCCAGGAATTCCAAGAACGGGGTAGGGCGGTTAGTACCAGAATCGCACCTGGCGTTTTCAGTGGGGCAAATTCTGGCGCGTCGCCGCGTGATTTGACACGTACCTGCATACTGCCCGCCTCACGCTCCAAATCCTCCAGAGGCCAAGTCGTTTCCGGGCCTGCTCGCTCGTAAACAGCGCGGCCTCGAAAAGATCTTCGGGATCGAAATCCGCATTTGTCTCGATCTCGATCTCCTGATGTTCCAATGGTGGCAAAAGTTTCATCGCAACTCGACCGTCACGCACCTCGCCGGTCGCCTGGATCGTGGCCGTTGATGACAGCATTTTCCCTTGCGACAAGTAGAGACCCAGCTTTGACCGCTTCTTGAATGGTTCTGCCTGACTCTTCATTAACAGGATGGCTTGTTGGTATTTGATCGACAAGCCGGCTCGCGAGCATAAGCGCAGGATCGAAGAGAAGCGGCCTAGCATCCGGGCGGAGAAGTACCGCCAGGAAAAGGAGGGAATGGCTATGTTGGGCAGGGCGCTATTCGCCCCGCTTCACGTATTTCATCATCGCAAACTGGCCAGCAAACATTGCTATCCCGCCCATTACCCACAGAACCAACCCGCCGGCATCTCGGCCCATCATCCAATGGAAGAGGATGATTTCGACAGCACCAACAACAAGTGTCGTCACAACAAAAATGAAGATGGGCATCGGGCGATCAGGAGTCCCAAGCGCACAGCGTGACATCAGGATTCTGCCAGCACGCGCCATCACGGTACAGCGTACCAAGCATGCTATTCGCTTTGCTTTCACGGTCACTCCACGCTGCGATACCGATACCTGAATCTTCTAGATAAAAGTAAACGAATGCCAGGCGGTCATCGATATCTGCCGCGAAAAAGTCGCCGCCTCCCATTGGATCGAAAACACAGGGGCCCTGCATCTCAATCTGGCCATCGATCTGAAGAAAGCAAATCTCTGCGCTGGCGGCTGCGGTTGTCAGAAGAAGTGCGGCGGCGGATGCAATGGTGTTTTTCAAAGTGTTTGTCCTTAGTAAACTCGATTCACTCGTTAGCTGCACTCAGATTCTGGCGAAATTTGGGCTTCAACAACGAAAGCCACCAAGATCAAGCATTGTCAGAACGACAACGAATAGTAGAGTTCTCCTATGGAATCATTTGGTCAATTTTTGTTTGGTCTGGGTAAGTACTTGTGGTCGCTCGCAGCAATCTTTGCCGCGCTAGTTGTGGGAAACCAAGTCTACGTATTTCTTGCAGACGGAGTCTGGCCTGAGCGAGACCTTTTTTGGCTAATTGCACCCGAGGGTTGCGAGAAAGCCGCTGAAGGTTTTGGAGCCAAAGATATCTGCCGAGAAAACTACATTGAGATCAGTAGCTGGGTGGGCCTAAACAAAATTTTGAACTTACTTTTGGATATGTATTTACCTGTTCTGATTTTGGTTTTGGCTGCGGTGATCTTCTGGTTTCTTTGGAAACTTGCTGATTTGGTTGGAAGCGAGTTTTCGAGCTAGTTGCTCCTTACGAATACCCCGCAGCCCATGCCCTCGACAACCGCTGGACCTGCTCCACAGGATCCAAAAGGGCAGGGTGGGTCACTAGATACTCCCTCACACGACCCCCAGCCGCTGCGCCATCCCGGCCCCATTCGACATCAACTGGAATCACCGCTTCATCCGAGGTGAATCCCAAGTTTGCTTCATCCAGGAGCCGATCCAGCAGCTTTTTCGTATGCTGTGGGTCTTCAGCATGGCACCATTTTCCTGACGCTCGCGAGATGCGTTCAAGGGTCTCCCTGGCAACATCTGTTGCCGGCGGAGAATCTCGTAGATCGATTTCTGATAGATCAATAATTTGGCGGGGCCAGGACAGGGCAGGATAGATCGGTGAAGACCATACATACTCGTCTCCGTCTTTGATCCCCAACAACGCAATTTCAACCGGCCACAGTTTCCCGCGGACATTTGCACTTCGGATCGCAACAAACATCTCCTCCATGTCGGAAACGTAGTAGTCCGCGGCTGTCAGCTCTCTCATTTTCTTACGTGCTTTCTCGATAGCAGCGATGGCATCTGTGAAAAAACCATCGAGATTGAACTCGGCATTGGTCTCGAATTCAATCGTCTCACCTGACGGCATAACAACTTTCATGATTGCTCGGCCATCTCGCACTTTTCCTGTTCCAGAGATCTCACAAGTGAAAACATTTGGACGCTCATTTTCTCCTGTTGTCATGTGATATCCGCTTGTTTGTATGCGTAGGCCATTGCCGCCGCTGAAGCTTCCGCGCGTAGCACATTCTGGGTGCGCTGGTAGTATCTGTTCACGCGCTCAAGCCGAGGTGCGGTCAGATTGCGGGCTCCAAGGAGCTCGTCGAAACTGATGACCATGATCTTCCGCGCATCTGGCAGCTCGGCGAGCAGCATGTTCAGGAGGCGATGATCGTTTTGTTTATCGAGTACAACGAGTGTACATCGTTGGGCATCAACAATGTTGACAATGCGGACTGCCGCGTCTGCCGGGGCAGGGGCCTTCAGGAGATCATCAAATTCGATCCCGTGGCCTCGTTGAGCATATGTACTCCATTTTTTCACGTCCCAGTTGTCGGACGGCCGGATCAGAGTCGACCAGGATTTTGTGGAACCATCAGCTTGGTTGCTCGCAAATCCGATTTCGATTGGCCATCCTACGTACTGGCTCAGATCGCTGGTCGTGAAAGCTAAGAAAACCGGGTTCATTTCTCACGCACCCTCAAGAAACGCTGACGCCAGGCGCCTGGCATCGGCTTCGGCGCGATGCGGGGCAGGGTGACTGTCGAGATAGTTGTACACCCGTTCCCAAGCCTTCATGTCCTGAGACATCCTGGTGTTGATCAGGGTATCGAAATCCAAGGCTTGGACTCTCTGGTCGCTAGGATGTTCATCCATCAGCACTCGAAGCCAATTCGCATCAAATGCAGGGGCATCAGAGTAGAGCACAAAATCACTGGTTTCTGCGCGCTGAATAAGCTCGTCCGCAACATCTCGCGGGGCAGGGGCGTCGTACAGTTCATGTCTGTTGATGCCAGTTTTGAGCTCGGCGGCAAGGTCCCAATCTTCCAGATCCCAGGATGCTGCCGGCCGGATCAGTGATCCCCAGGATTCAATCTGGCCGTCATTGATAGTTGCAATGCCAACTTCAATCGGCCAGCTGTTTTGGCTCAGAGAAGATGCCTCAAAATCGATGAATGAAATCGGTGCCATGGCTACAAACTCTCGATCACGCAAGCCACACACTGCTGGTCACCGCGGCCGGGGCTATGCGCAAGCTGACCAATGTATCCACAGTTCGTGCATTTCCGGCTGCAATCGAGATTTGCATTCAATGGATAATTACTAAGATCCCGTTGTTGTCGCCGGGCTTCTGAATGCGCGCAAAAGCAGCATAAATTACGGACCCAGGCGCCCAGCCATTGTTGACTGCAATTGTTGCCGCAGACCTCGCAGCTCCGGTTGGCTTCGCGGCAAGCTTCGTTGATGTGCAGTGAAATGTAGTCTGGGCCATCATGCTCGGGCTCATGCAGATAGATCCGCAGCTCACCAAATTTTTGTTTGATTTGGAAAACGCGAGGATACTCCCGATTTTTCTGGTCACAATGTTCTTTGATGCTCTCAAAGCAGCGCGTGACGATCTCGATCCAGCCCAGGTTTTTGCGTCCGAGATTGCGAGCAACGGATTCGCGGATGTTGTCATAGTCGATTGCGGAGTGGTCAGTCATCATGTGTATACCCCGAATTCGATGCGGCTCAGCAGTTGACGGAGCTGCTCTGGACCGTCAGGCGCCTCAAGAACTTCGGCCGGCGTCCGCCACTCAAGCGCAAGAGCAGGGCGCTCTACCCAAGCTTCGGCAAGCTGCTGCGAACTGAGTACTTTTTCAGCTTCCAGCAGGAGTTCACCACGAGTCATCAAATCACCTATTAGAGTTGTTTTGTTAACTATTTAGGAGGGTAGGGCAGCCGCCGCATGAGTCTGTCGATTGGCTCTTCGGGGCCATTAAACCCAATCCGCAGCCCATCCAGGCCCCAGGACATATGTGAAATTTCCGGTAGTTCTGTGTCGGCAGCGATCTCGTCATCGAGCCAGTCAAACATCACTTGTTTTGCGGCCTCGGGCGCAACTAGTTTCGAAATTTCTGTTCGAAGTTGCCGCCACTTTTTCTCATCGCATTCAGTCATCGCTATCACCCTCGATTGCCACTCGGACTTCATGAGCACAGCGCTCCAGCAGATCGTCTGCACGCATGTGTCCGGTGACCTTGAATACTTCATGGCGGAAAGTGAAATCGTGGCCGTAAACGACAGTGTATTTGACCGCCTCGGCCGCCGGATCCTCCGCTTTCTGAAGGATCTGCGACTGAATTGAGACCAGATTTGAAGCCATTTTCAGCAGCCAGTCGTTCATAATGCAGACGGGGCACCTGGTCTCATTCCACGCTTGGACTCTCTGGCCGAAGTATCCGCATTCTGTGCAACACAGATCCCGGTCGACTTCTGGTAGCCGCTGGTTCAGTATGTACGGCTCCGGGCTGTGAACGCCTCTGCGCTCATCAATCAGATCATGCGCGCACCAGGAGCACCGGCACGCAAGATATCCATAAAAATCCTGTACACGGGCTGCGTTGCCACAGATTTCGCAGGTACTCTCGGCTTTGATCTCGGCGCGTTCGAGAACAGAGAGAACGTGGTCCGGGGACGGGTCCGTGTAGATCCTCAGGCCCCCAAGCTTCTGCTTGATCTCGACGATATTCGGCGGCTGGTCTCCGGTGAAATCAGCGTGTTCCTTGATCGTCTCCAAAACCTCAATCACGAGTGGAATCCACCCCGGCCGGGATTCCATATGGCGTTTGACGCTTGCTTCGATGTCAGTCCAGTCAATGAGATTCCGCCTCATCGTTTGCTCTCCAGAATTTCGAGACGCTCAGACATCCAATCAATGGCATCCTCAACGCTGCCTGGCCGGTCAGAATGCAGGGACCTTCTATGCTGTGCGAATTCGGCTTCGAGCCAATCCATGGTGACCTCGACGAGCCGCTGGTGGTGTTCATTGAGCGGCTGGTACATGTCATCAGGCAGCAATTGCTTGAAAACATATGCACCCATATCCGGATGCGTCTCACGCAACCGGCGGCGCATCTCGTCGAGCAGCTCTCTTGTCGTCAGATCTCTCAAACGATCAGCCATTTATGCAACTTCTGCAAATTGGCTGACAGAGCTCATACCCTTCTGTATTCCGATCACTGTAGTTGCCGCACAGCGCACAGACGTGCTCAGAAATCTCATTATATTTGTCAAAAAGGTCATAAATCTCTTCGTTGCCAACGTCTGTGTGTGCGTCCAGCTTCCCAAATTTCTCCTTGATATCAGTAAAATGTGGTTGAGTAGGGTAATCTTGGGTCATCACTCTGAGCTCATCCAGCATTTCGCGCACCAGCGGAACCCAGCCTGGCCCGACCGACGGGACGAACGAAGTAATAGTGTCGGTATTCACAAAAAGTGGATAGTCGACACAAAGATCAAGGGTTTCTGTTGTCATCTTATAGGGTCCCCAAAAGACAATTAATCCGGCTAACCGGCATCATTTTTTTTGAATTCACCTTTGATTCTAACTGTTGCCATCGATTTGTTTTATGTTTTGATTGATCTGGCGTCAATGGAAAATATACCATCTGAGAAGTGTCGCTATTAATTGGTATTTTGCAATTTGCAAGTTGCCAATTAATCGGAATTGCGGATGCAGTAGCGAAGCAGGGCGAGACGGTAAGTGTTTTCACCAAAAAACATGGCCAAGTTTGGCTGTTGTGTTTGTTTTGGAACAATAGGTCCCCGGTATTTTGCAAGGTTAGTATTTCTGGGGTTGGGGCTGCTGTATGACTGTAGGTATTGTTGTTCTTGTAAACTGTTTATTGATCTCGCAAAGTGTTTTTGCAAGAAATTTTGATAAAGACCTTGCAATCAATTTTTGGGCGCGCAATATGTCTATTAACCGGAGTGGTTATGAGCAATAAATTGGAATCAAAAATGGCAACATTGAAACTGACTACGCGAGACGAAAGTTACAATTTTGAAACCGAGAAGCAGTACCTCCGCGATCTGTATGGCCGGGCGACTACTCACACACTTTCGTTTGAGGAAATCCAGGAAAAGATCTGGGACTTTGAGGACATGCTCAAAGATCGAGGGGTATCCATAAAAAACATGATCGGCGCGAAGGTTAAGTTTACGCCAGGTTTCGATTTCCCATCATCATATCGCGGCGGCGTGCTCACGACTTCCATTGAAGCCAAGCGTGTAGGTGATGGCTGGCGCCTGACAAGGGCCGTGAAAAAGCACATTTATCACCAGGCAAGCCCCAAGTTGGAAATCGAGTTGGGGCAGGGGGCAAAGGCAGACATCGAGAAGAATGCATTCAAGAACCTGAAGTTTGCGGAGGCGGTGTAGTGGAAATCAGCGAGTTTTTGAACTGCGTCGAATCCAACGACGAAACCAGGGCTGAATTCGGCAAATACGTTAAAGAAGCTCGCCGCAATGTCGGATTGACACAGCAGCAGCTGGCCGTAAGGACGGGTCTCAACAACCCATCTTTCATCGCAGCAATCGAGGCTGGGAAGAGCAGACTACCTGCGGAGCGACTGGAATTCTTCGCCGAGGCATTGGAGTTGGAGCCAAGAGCCTTGGCTTGGGAAGCAATCAAGGGCTGGGACATGGATGTGTTTATGTCTGTGATCACCGAGCCTTTTAGAGCGAGAAAGCAGTCATGACAGACGAGCAAACAAAAAAGAATACTATGACTCTAAACTCGGATCCCGCATCCGGTATTTCAGGTCGGCACAGTGGGAAGGAGGCCTAAGAGTTCGAAAAGGGCAGGTGACCAAGTTCATCATGAATGGAGTGGGATACAGCGCAACTATGCAACCAAACACCGTTTTTCGTGATCACCAGTGGCTGACATTTATACGCGAGGATGGCGAGGAGGCAGGAGCATTCGTGGAGGAAAGGAACCTGAAGCGCGGCTATGCGGATATCAAAGAAGCCATGCTGTCGCTTGTCCAGGTGTTCCCCTCGATGTCGCCAAAGTTTGTGGGCGAGGGGGTGGCATGATGCTCGAACAGGACCGCAAAAAAATGGATGAGCTTGTCGAACAGTACAAGATGGCTCTAGCGCTAGAAGACAACCCATCTCCCTACATGCATCCTGACGCGCGAGATGCCTTGACAGCTATTGTTCACTACATCTGTGAGCGGCGTTTGGGCTTCGGGGGCGTTGAAGCATATTTCAGTGAGACGGGCGAGGTGAGCTACCCCCAGAAAATCGGACGCTGACGTAAGCTATGATTTGCTGTCTGCTGATCTTCGACGAGAAGGAGATCAGAGATGTCGAAACGGAAGCAGCATTCGCCTGAGTTCAAGGCGAAGGTGGCGCTTGAGGCGCTGAAGGGTGAGCAAACGGTGGCCGAGCTGGCAAGCCGGTTCGGGATTCATCCGACGATGATCCACACCTGGAAGCGGGCATTGCTGGAAGGCGCATCCGGCGTGTTCGAACGTGGTGGCAAGAAAGCCCCCGAGATTGACGAGGAGCAGGTCAAGGAGTTGCACGCCAAGATCGGGGAGCTGGCTGTAGCCAACGATTTTTTGTCCAGAAAGCTCAAGCCGTGGACCGGAAAGTGAGGCGGGAGATGATCGAGACAGTCAATCCGGATTTGTCCATCGGCAAGCAGTGCCGACTGCTGTCGATCTCGCGGTCCTCGTTCTACTACCGGCCCAAGGGCGAAACGGCGCTGAACCTCGCGCTCATGCGCCAAATTGATGAACAATTCCTTGAGACACCGTTCTTCGGGGTTCGGCAGATGACATGGCACTTGCGCAACGAGGGACACCTGGTCAACGAAAAGCGCATCCGCCGGCTGATGCGGTTGATGAGCCTGATGCCGATCTACCAGAAGCCCAACACCAGCAAGGCGGCGAAGGGGCACAAGACCTATCCCTACCTGCTCAGGGGGCTGCGCGTTGATCGGCCCGGCCAGGTCTGGGCCGCAGACATCACCTATCTGCCGATGCGGCGCGGGTTCCTGTATCTGGTGGCGATCATGGATTGGCACACGCGCAAGGTTCTGGCCTGGCGCATCTCGAACACGCTGGAAGCCGAGTTCTGCGTCGAGGCGCTGAACGAAGCCATCCATAAGTTCGGCCCGCCCGAGATCATGAATACGGATCAGGGCAGCCAATTCACATCGTTTGCCTGGACGGACCGATTGCGCCGATCCGGTGTGCGCATCTCCATGGACGGCAAAGGCCGGTTCCTCGACAATATATTTGTTGAACGGCTCTGGAGGAGCCTGAAATACGAGTGCGTCTACCTGCACGCCTGGGAGACCGGATCGGAGGCAAAGGCGGGCGTCGGAAAATGGATCGAGTTCTACAACCGCAAGCGCCCCCATTCCGCCCTTGGCGGCAGACCGCCAGCCGTGGTCTATTGGCTGAGAAAAGATGAAACCCAACCCGATCAGCAGGAGCAAAAAGTAGCTTAACTTACGCCAGATCCTGTCCAACGGATGGGGAGTAGTTCAGTCGCCCGAGCAAGCTCCGAAGGTTTCTTGCCTTCGAAATCTTTAGGGAAGATGTCCGGAGAATCCGAAACTAGGTTTTCTTCTCTTTGTAAATCCTCCCAGTTCTCCAGGGCTCTACCAAACAGATTTTCCTTTGAAATGTAAGTTACGAGGATACTCTCAGCACCCCTGGTTTTTATTGCAAACAAACCATCTGATGTCGGGATTGGCACAGAATTTTCTTGTTTGAACAAATTGATTGTGGAAATCCATCCGGCAATTCTTCTGGTATGCGCCTTAACATCCCCAAGTGTTCTTGCACCCCCTCTTAAATACAGTCGTTGAAGCGCGTGGTTTGTTATAACAGAATGCGCCCTTTCGTAGTGCGTCCAGGTACCCTTTGCATCTTGATCAAAAAAATGACTGCGTAAAACGATACGAGGTAATTTGCCCTGCTTCTGATATGCAACCAGGAACCTCAGCTTTCGATGGTTTTTCTGAGAACCGAAACCAAATATCTCATCCTGAAAGGCGTGCAGTAGGGAACGAGCCAGCCGCTCTCGATCTCGTTGGCTCTTCCCTTTACCGTTTGACCTCTTCAGGGCATCTTCGAAAAATTTCAAGAAATCGCCCTCAAAAAGTCGGCACTCCTCGACGATCTGGCGTGCATAGCCTTTCGCTAAATATTCTTTTTCTTCCAATAGATAGCTCCAAGTTTCAGTCCACGCGTCCGACAAAGTGGTTGTTGCGGCTTTGGTTTTCAAGCCACTGGTTCTGTGATCGTCCCATGAGGGCGCTCTTGACATCAAACACCAGGATACCGGCGACCGTATATCTGGTCACGTGGCCATCGGCATCGTGCCGACCGCCGCTGTCAGCTTTCCGGGCAATCGACCAGTGCTTCGATGTAGATGTTTTCGAGAACTTGGCGCTCCACAACAAGGCAGCCGCTTACAATCTCAATGGCTTTGACTCCGCCCAGAACATACTGAAGGTCTGCGTTCACATATCCCATGGCGTCTCGGTGAACTGCAAAATATGTATCGGGGATCTCGTGCTTCAGAACCCGATATGGGGTCTCTCCGACAGTGACCTCTTGTGCCGGCGCAGACAAAAGCCATCCCAGGCTTCCTGCTGGCAGCGATGCACAGCTCGCCACCGCAAGCGTCAAAACCAGCATCAAAGAGACTTTTGCCATGACCATTCGAGATATCCCGACCACGGTTAAATCAATACTATTCATGTGATCTACAGACAGAATGTCCGCTTACTACAAATTTGTTTTACGCGATCTTCTTGGTCAGGCAGCGACCTTGATCGTGCCTGATGCCGACTGTGTGCAGGCGGTGGTGGCCAGCCAGTCCGAGTCATCGCCAAAATGCGCCTTCTTGACGGTGTTACCCTGGAGCCGGAAATAGAATGGCGAGTAACCATTGTAGCCACCAAAGCTGTTTTTTGCGTCCATCTCGCCGCAGACGATCCAGTCGCCCTCGGCCGTCTTGTAGTGAGAGACGTTGCGAATCTTCATGCTTTCCGGGTCTTTCAAGGCCGCGGCCATATGCGCTTTCGCGGTGGCCAGGTTGCGTGATGACGCCTGAACCGGGCTCACGGAAACGTCTCGCGTGGGAACACAGGCCGTCACAAATGCGGCCAGAACCGCAACGAGTGAGATGCTGATAAAGCGCGAAAGATTCATGAAGTTTACCCCTGATATGATTATTGGCCGGACTAAAGCACAGCTCCAAGTCGGGGACAACTCCAACGCGACTCTTCCTGCGATGGAAACTACTTGAAATTTTATAATTTTTATTATTGACTTCTGGTAATAAACCTATGATTTCGCTCCTAAATCTTTTGGGAGGCGAATATGCACATTATCATTGGGTTCGGGATCCTGGCCGCAATCGTGGTCGTGGCGAAAAATGTCCACGCAGTCACTGGCACAAGTCTTTTTGGAGCTCTTCTTACCGGCGTCGTCGTTGTGTATGGCGGGATCTGGCTGGCTTCAAACCTTTTCCGAGCATTGGTCAATTCCCAAGGGCAGGAAGCCCCTGCTCAGTCTTCAGGGCTGCGTCTGGGCGGTCGGACAGGCAAGGTGATGCTGAATGCCTCAGGGGTGCCTGAATTCCCCGGCTACGATCCGGTCGAGTTGATTTCCGCCGTTGTTCACCTCGGGAAGATCAAGATGATTCCGAGTGATCTGTACTATGCCATGCTGAAGGATATCGAGGAGAGCACCCTTGGTTCGACGATGAAGACCATTCACAACACAATGGGCCTTCAAGAATTCAAGAAAACCGTGCCTTCCGAGTACCGGCCAAACTTCAGCCTCAACCGGATGGCTATCGTGCACGAAGCCGGACTCCTTTCGGACGCGGAGCGGGAAGCTGCCATCATCCAGGAAGAAGAAATGGAGAAGATCTACGACCTGGAGCACAAGGGTGGCGAAAACGATTTCGAAAACATCATGGCAGCTGCCAGCCGGGACTGGAATCGGAAGGAATCCCTTTAACAAATCGACCGGCGCACATCTTGGCCAGACCGTGCCCGCAGTTTTTGTTCGATACCAAAAGAAGCACCCTTTCGGGGGTAAAGCCTTTGTAGTTAAATGTTGATGCAGGTCTCAGCTAGGGGCCGCCATTTTTCTTTGATCGGTGCGAAAATTCGCCAGCGGCCAATCAGTGGTGGTGTCTGTCGGATCTCCGCACCGAGCCGCACCATGGACGCCCCATGCGTAATCTCGACAACTTGAGCGGATGCCTCAAACCTGAAATGGCCGGAAATCGTTCCGCCGTTGACACCATTCGATGATTCGGTTCGGGTCTTCCTCGCTCGTGTGCTCGGACGTGTTCGAGATGATCGAATTCGGCCGCTACTATGCGAGCGACATGGGCCTCAGGTAATTCTCGCGCAGATGCGTGAGGAGCAAGCTTTGGAGCGGCGTCAAGCGCTTGCCTGGCGCCTTTTTCATCCTGTAAATCGTGGCATCCGAAACTTGCATGAGGTCAGCGAGATCTTTCACAGTGAGGCCGAGTTCGACCCTGGCTTGTTCGAGATCCTCGAACTTTGCCGGCCTGATATCGTTCAAAATGACAATTGTTCGCGCTGAGAGTTTCATCTTCTGTCTCCATGAATGAGATCAGTAGATGACTGTCAGTGTGCAAGTGTCGATTGTCCTAGTCGGCAAAGCATACTCTGCCGTCGCCAAATTTGTCACTCTTGAATCTGAATCGAGAAACGCGCGAAAGTGGGTGATGGCCTGAGGGGCGGCATATCATGGCGGTGTCGAGACGCCGTCAATTCTCTGCCGAGAAAAGGATACCGATGGCGGTGGCCGACCGCAGAAAATCTGCGTATCGTGGAAGAAACCTTGTATTATGGCGAAATCCCATTCCTTACCTGATCGATAAATATTTGTTTAGCTTTGGAGCTTAGTCTACCTCGAAGCTATTTTCGGCAGAAACAGCAGGTGGAGCACATGGTGTTGCTCGAATGGTCTTACTACCCAAGCGGCCTCGGTATCCGCAAGGATGACTTCTCATGGCAAGCCTCTTACCAGCGTGATCAGCGCTTTTTCTTGCGGAGAAGCCTGGACGACTTGTCAGCCGTTACTGACATTCTTGTCGGTGACCAAGGCGACGACACCTCAGCAAAGCTTTTTTCAGAGTTTCTATGGAGAACGGGCGGGATTGCCACGGAGACGCTTACCTTGAACAACATAGCAAATCGATCTGACAAGCCAGACGTTGTGGTATCTTCTTTTGACTGCATAACTGCAATAGCAAAAAGAGCATTGGGTATGTTAGATGTGACCGTTGCAGACAGCCACTTGCAAGAGAACGGCAGGTTTTGGGACGCCGTTATACGATTGTCCATCCCGGATAAATCTGGCTCTTTGAGAAACTGAAGCTGTGCGTCGTTCTCACATAACATGGCTAGTGGGGTCTCTGGCCACAGTTGCACTCGCAGCAATAGGCGTTTCAGCAACCGTTTTTAGCAATGAACTGAATGCTCTAGTCCGGCAACATGTATTCACTTTAGACGCGACGCACTGGATTTTGCTCTCATTGGTTGTCGTTGCGTTTCTTCTTATTCTCTTGTTTGCATATCTAAACGCCGGAAAGAATGAAAGAATTGACGAGCTGGAAGCTCGAAATCGCGACCTTGTGGAGCAGCTTGAGACTGATACTAAAAGCGGCCTATCTAGCTATGACTTTTTCATAAGAAAATTTGACGATGAATATGTTCCAGCTGCACGCGAGGGCAGCGTTTTCTCCGTTCTGATGATCGACATAGTGGGCTTCAAAAGCATCAACGATACGCTCGGCCATGATGCTGGAGATGAAGCCATTTCTCTTATTGGAGGCTTCTTGAAGTCTTTCGTAAGAGGAAAGCGTGATTTGGCTGCCCGATACGGAGAAGCCGCTGATGAGTTTTTCTTCATTATCTCTGGAGATACAGCCGCTTTGACTGGTTTCACAAACCGACTTCGGCGCGAGCTAGAGCAAGAGTGCACGGAAAACTTCGAACTATTGAAATCAGCTGGCATCGTTTTGAAGTTTTGGTCAAGCGCAACAAGTGTTTCGGAGAATGATTCCTGGGAGAAAGCCAAGACACGGCTCACCAAAGGATTAGTTCAAGCCAAAGATATACCTACTGAATCAACTGTAATTATTGCATCCGATTGATGCTGCGAGCAAATTGAAACTATACGCCACTTTCGGTTTTGGCGCTGCACATTGAACGGATTATATGTCAGAAATATTGACTCAAAATTTTCCAACCCTTCTTTGCGGCATTCGAGAAGTTGTGCCTAGGTTTTGTGACCCCGGCGAATACGACGGTTTTTGCCTTCATAGCTTGCAAAAAGAGCAGACGCTCATTTCTGCGGCTGTTTCAAGTTTAAGGTACCCGGCATGCTGACCGCGCGAGACATGGGCCGCACGCGCAACCCCAAGTAGCGCAGCGGGTGGCCATACGCGGAAAGTCAGCTACAGAACGGCTTAGGTGAACTTCCTTTTCAGGTCAGCAATGCTGTCTTATTTAACATAACGCTAATTATCGGCTAAAAGGCTTTCAGGTGTCAGCGAATGGCCGGCGGATCCGGCAGACGCCCGTCGTTATCGATAACCTTGATCATGGTTGGAGGAATGTCACTCCACCGCCAGAAAACGACATTGATATCTCCGGGCCCCGCCAGCTTTGCAAAGCTCTGAACGCGAATTCCCGCAAAACCTTCTGCAATCAATTGATCGGCAACCCTGTGGGAATCAGGTGTCTCGCCACTCAGCATTTCATCGAGCCAGCTTGGGCACTCCAGATGGTGAAACGAGATTCCATGTTTTGCAAGGAGGACGGAGTCGGTTGCGTCAAATACCGGGCCGCAATCCACCTCATACTGACATAGTGTCAGCGGCTCCATTGGCCGTCCGATTGGGCTGGCCTCACGGATCGCAGTTAGCGGGTTTTCGGACAAATAGAGGGCTGAAACGCCGATCTTATTGAAGCGGCCGCCATTTTGGCGGGCGCCCTCTCCTGACTCTGGAGCCCAGGACCATTCGGGATTGTGAGCTCTAAACAGCGGGCCTTTGTGCTGCATGCCTAGGCGTAACCGCCCGCTGCGACATGATCCAAGTAGCGGCGAACATGATTTGCCCTGCCTTTTTGGATCAACTGTTCGGCCGTCTGCCCTCCGAAGCCAATGATCGGCTCTGATCGCATCCAGGCATAAGCAGCCAACGCGGAGCCAGTGAACTTTTCCACCCGGTTCAGGATTTCCAGCATCTCACGAAGCCGGGTTTGTGTGCGGACCGATCTCAAGCGGTCTTTTCGTGCAAAAGCATCGCGGGAAAACCCAATGGTTGCCGCAATTTCAGATTGCGTCGTACGCAACTTTCTTGCCATTTTTTTAGGGACGAAGATTTCGTCTTCGATGAGTTCAGCGAGTTCCATAGTCATTCCTGCCACACACTATTACATATATTGCTGTTGCCTTATGTGTTGTCAAGAGCGGCTCACTTTCCAAAAGTCACCAACTCCTCGTCATCCCTCCGACCCCTGGATCGTTCAAGCTCCGCCAATTTTTGTTGATGTTTCGAGATCTCGCGAGCCATCTCGCTGACAACACGGTGAGCACGCTGGAGCGCCTGGTCCAAGCGCGGTGTTAGCCGGCCGTAGTGACGCAGATGACTGCGAGCCAGATCGAAGGTACTCTGATGCTGGCGCCAGGATCGCTCCGTCTCCCCTGCCCTGAGCGCCGAATACGCCATAGTTTTAAGGGCTTTCTGGATCTCACGATCTTCTGGGGAATGATAGATATCGTCCCAGGAGCCACCAAACGGCAGCTGAAACTTCTCCCATTCCTCGGGATCACCTGAAATTTCTATAGAAAACCCGTCGGTCAAATGCACCACGAACCCGTTACTATATTTTTTTGCGGTATTGAATCTTGCCCGTGCAGCCGGAGGTAACGTTCCTCGTCCCTCTCGTATTCGATCCTGGTCTCCCTGGCATCAGCTCCGAGCACGATGGCCACGCGCTCATCCAGTTTTTCGAGGATCGTCAGCATTTTCTCCAGTGGAATGCCGTCGACCTGACCTTGTTTCATGGTCACGATCTTCGTGCGGCTCAGGCCGATCTTTTTGGACACATCACGCTGGGATAGACCTGTTTCCGAGATCCGTTTGGTGATCTCAGCCGCCAAATTTTGCTTGATCCGCTCTGATTTACTGATACCTGTGACATGCATTGCCCTGCCCGTCTTCGATTGTTGTGGTGTCTAAATTGGGACCGCGTGAGCAGGATACAATTGGAGGCAGATGGTTTGCTGAGTCTCTCCCTCAACACCTGACATTCACTGCCCGCCGCATCAGCTCAGATAATGCGGACAAAGCATGGGCATTCGCTGCGGCTGCTTGAAGGCCCGCTTTCAGAGAGATGTTTAGTGCTAGCAGATCGGTTCTGACGACTGACGTTCACCATTGAGTCCGATTGTCGCTTGCTGATCTTCGCCTTATGGTTTGGACAGCTATTCAAACCGGAGCAAGATTGTTGAAGTCAGTGTGCGCAGGATGTTTGGAGATCTACTATGAAGAATTGGGCCCGGCTGATGGTGATCCGGTCATCCTGTTGCACGGTTTCCCCTATGATGTGCGTGCATTCGACGCCGTCTCTACTCGCCTGACCGAACGTGGGTATCGCTGCCTAATGCCATACCTACGAGGCTATGGCCCCACGCGCTTTCGCTTCCCGGATGCGATGCGGTCAGGCCAGCAGGGAGCAATAGGTGCCGATCTGCTGGCGCTCATGGACGCACTCTCGCTTAAGAGCGCCTTTCTGGGAGGGTATGATTGGGGTGGTCGCGCCGCTTGCATCGTTTCCGCGCTCTGGCCGGAGCGTGTGCGGGGCCTGGTAAGCTGCGGGCAGGGCTACAACATTCAAGATATTGCGCGTGCTTGCGAACCTGCACCTGCCGTAGAAGAAGCCCGCTATTGGTATATGTACTACTTCCATACAGAGCGTGGCCGAGCCGGATTGACACAAAATAGGCGTGACATCTGCCGTCACATTTGGTCGCTCTGGTCACCGAGCTGGCAATTTGCCGATGCTACATGGGAGGCGACTGCCCCATCTTTTGACAATCAGGATTTTGTCGAGATCGTTTTGCATTCCTACCGTCATCGTTTTGGCGGTATTCTAGGTGACCCTCAGTATGACGATATCGAGGCGCAGCTTGCTCAGAAGCCAAAGATCACCGTGCCCACCATCGTACTTCAAGGGCGGGATGACGGCGTCGATCCCCCATTCGAAGACGACTTCGACCAGCCTAACTTCACTGGTTTCTATGATCGCCGGATCATTGATGCAACCGGTCACAATCTACCGCAGGAAGCACCTGAAGCTTTTGCAACCGCGATGCTTGACTTGATGGAAATAGCATAGGACGAAGCGACCATTCGAGCGGCGCGCAGCATCCATCAAAATGGACTCGAAGCCGCTGTCGGCCCATACTTGTCAGATGACCGCTCAGCGCAACCGAAGCGGTCGATCAGACACTTGAGGTCAATGTCCGCTAAGCGAAAATTCATCCAATCAAACTGCCAAAAGAGCCTTTCGCAAGGCATGTGTTTCCCGTAGCTCAATTACATGAAAATGAGCACCCGTGAACTCGCAGACCGCTACCTTGCCTTCGCAGACCGTGAAGCGCATGGTGTCTCACCGACATACGAAAGCTACGCGACGTCAGCAGCCAAAAATAGCGACTTGCTTGACCGGCTTTTGGATTTGCCCGATGGCAAGCAGCAACCAAATCTACTGTTCGCGGCAACACGCCATGCTGTTGGCCTCCCAGATGATGGCTTTGACTTCGCTCGACACGCCTTGGACGCATGGGATGAGGTAAGGCCCATCATCCTCTCTCGTTCCACGCAAACCAACGAGCCTGGGCGCTGCGCCTGCCTCCTTCCGGCGCTTGCGCAGATCGAGGAACCTCTTGCCATCATCGAAGTAGGAGCGGCGGCAGGTTTATGTCTGATCCCTGACCGTTACGGTTACGATTACGGCCGCGCTCAGTTGCCAGCTGCTGATGTTGACGCCCCAATGTTTCCTTGCAAGGCATCCGACCAAACCCCCATTCCACCCTCCCTTCCTGAGATAACTTGGCGAGCAGGCCTCGATCTCAATCCGCTGGACGTGCGCAGTGACGAGGACGTGCAATGGCTTAAGACACTGGTCTGGCCGGAACAAACCAAAAGGCTTTCCCGTCTGGACGCGGCAATCTCGGTTGCTAGACGCGATCCGCCACGTGTCATCGCAGGTGACCTTCTCGAAGAAACCGAAGCGTTAGCGGCAAAAGCTCCGACAGGTGCCCGTCTTGTGATATTCCATACCGCAGTGTTGAATTATGTCGCGCCAAAGGTCCGCAAGGAGTTTGCAACGCTCGTCAATGATCTTGGAGCGGAATGGCTTGCGAATGAAGGCGCCAGTATCCTTCCCGAGGTTGCATCAATGAACATGTTAGAGGATCGACCGGGGGCGTTTGTTCTCTCTCACAATGGTCATGCAATTGCGCGAACAGGGCCGCATGGGCAGTTTGTAGATTGGCTCTAAGTCAGGCCTAGCTACTCCGGTTGATCTGACAAAAGCAGTCATTTGAACGGGCCGCAGCATCCGTCACTTTACGCTCAAACCGGACTTGCGGCGATGCTGCTAGCCTATTCTCAGCCTCGATGACGGGTGTGCGGACAAAACGGCCGTCCGCTGCAAGCGCAAAACCTATCCACCTCGTCTACGCTACCGCTGTTGGTACCCGTGAAGCAGGAGTTGAACTGCCAGCAGGCGACCGGTACTGGTTCTGCCAAAGAACGATTGAAGAGGCGGGAATGCGAAAGAAATGGATTTGGGTGATGGCCCTTGTTTCTCTGTCGGCGGCTTGCGTGAAACGTGGGTCTGAAGACAGCGATCATATGGTCCGGTCGCACCATGGCGCGTGGTCGGTCTTGTGCAGTGACGCTCACGCGAATTGCATCGCCAACCTGCCTGTCGAAGACATGACCGGGAAACAGATTCTCTCTATCAGCGGGTACCTTCTGCCTGAAAACGAGAAAGCTGTTGCTGCAGGATTCAATATCTTAATCCCTGCCAGAATGTCTGCGCCTGGTCGCCCGGACCTGACCGTAAACAAGGCTGCCGGGCTCTTGATGTCCGTCGATCACCGGGTAACACGGCGATATTCCATTGAGAACTGCAAACCTGATTATTGTGTGGTAAATGTGGGGGTGAAGCGAAGGCTCCTGCGGGCTCTTGAAACGGGTAAAACTGCGAGACTTACGCTTGTGTACTCGGGTTCGGAAGAAAGAACAGAAGAGTTTCAGGTTCCCTTGCCCGGTCTGGCGGAGGCGTTGAATGCAGCTGGATGACTTGTTCACCAAGATGAAGCAGGAGTAGGACGTTTAAGCGAGAGGAAACCGGACATTCAGCATCTCCGCCAGGCGGATAATCTCGGGGCTGGTCTTGAAGTAGCGAAACGGGGATCGTTTGGTCATGGCGCGAGGCTACGAAACCGCCCTACCCGCCTCAAGCCGGTTTCTTCTGACAGAGGCAGGCTGTGTGATGTGTGAACGACTGCTTAGCGGGAACAAAACGGTCTTTGCTAGATGATCAATCCCACGACCACGCCTTAAGGGTGATCAACCTTTCTCACTTCGGCCACAAAATCCCAAACCTTGTTCCGTGTCCGGCCACAACAATCTGCGAGCCGGGGCGAAGGGTTTCCCCCGCCGCTCTGCCCGGCTTGTTAAGAGGAGTTATGAGGGAGAAAAGTTTAAGCCGCGCGAATGGGGCGTACGTGGGTTGGGCAACACTTCAACTGACCAGGCTAAGATCTAATGAAGTATCGCTGCCTGACTTTTGGACAATGCTAGAATGCCGTCTTCATCAACAGAATACTTCTCAATCGGCTTCGCTCCACCGCCTCCTGCAAGTAGAGTTTTCTCCGGGATTTCAAGAATGGACTGCTGATCTTCTGTTAATTTGCTCTTTGCTCGCCTTGCTTCCTCAAGAAGCCTTTTCCCAGTAACACCGTCCATGGATCGATTGTCGTACGCTAGGCCGACGACATAATCTATACCGGCTTGCTCTCGCTCAACAATGACGCTTAGGGGGCGCAGTGCATTTGCTTTGACCGCGTACGGATCATCTGAGGGTTCTCCGCAAAAATAAGGGCCTGCCAAGTATTGAAATGCTTTGACCGCGACCAAAGCGTCGCAGTCAGGTTGAGCAAGAATCCACTCGATAACTTCGAATGTCAGGGAAATGTCGTAGTTCAAACCTGCTACGACCGAAAACCACAACGATTGATCGCGGTGGACGTCAAGAAATGGTACTATTTCTTCAAGAGATACTCCGAACGAATTCAGGGGATGACCGAAGTATTCACCATCCCTAAACAACGCTCTCTCTGGAACTGGAACCATATCTTGTGGGTCTGTCGGATACGTCTGGTTCCGTGCCTTCGCCAAGTCTATTTCGGCCCAGTAGTGATTGAGTTGTTCCTCCGAAGGCTTTCTTGGCTCACGGGGCGCAATCGGATTAGAGGTTTGTTTTCCAATAATCGCTTTGAGTATCTTCAGCACAGCCTGTCTACTTCCCTATCCTTGTAGGATTTTCTCACCATTCAGAAGCCAAAGGCTTCCTCAGTCAAAGGCAGTAACACCTAATACTAAAAATAAATCAACTCAAAGTAGATTTCGATTCCTCACAAAACCCGCAGCCTCGACCGCCTGTGCCGCGCCGCCGGCCCCACCATCAACTCGTGCAAGGCCCAGACCAGGGAACCTTCACCGCGCCAAGCGTGAATGGCAGATTACTGAGGCAGGGGCCGTTCACCTAGTCAGCCTTGGACTGGCAGCAAGCGCAATTTGCTGCCGATCAGGAAACGGATGGGAATGAACGCTTTTGTGGAAGAGAAAGTTCGGTGGCGAAAGCCGAAGTCAGGAATACTTGGTTTCTGGTCAAGCCGCGTTTTGGTTCCGCACCGATTTCGTTCCCGACCGTGAAAGTATGTATTCTTTTTCGGGCTCTGGATCTCCTCGTAAGTCCTTGAGCGGGACTGGATGCTTCAGTCGACAATCCCTAAACAGAAAATCCAAGATTTCGTCGAGCCAGACCAAACCAGACCGCCAGAAACACCAACGAAGCGCTCGCCGGATTGAGCGGTCTTCGTGTAGTATGATACGCATCAATGCCCGAGGTCTCAACGACACAGCCATCTCGGTTACTTTGACCCAGAGAAACACACGCCAAGCCGGGATATGTGGTGTCGAAAGAACTTGGTGTCGGTAATCCCACTTTGACAGGTCCGGTTGTATGACGCCGCGCTTGGCGATCTCCGCATAAAATGGTGTCCATCGATGCGGAGTTACATACATGGCATTGATGAGGTCCGGATCGTAGAACAGGATTTGGCGCAGCGCGTTCCAATAGTCTTTGTCTGTCTCTTCTTCGAAACCGACTACATGGCCCATCATCGAAATAATCCCATGACTACGAAGCAAGCGGACCGCTTCGCGATCCTTCGCCACTGTCGAGCCTTTGCGGATCAAAGCTTGCGTCTTCGCATCAGTGGTTTCCATTCCCATCAGAAAGCACTCGAATCCGGCCTTCTTATAGAGGTGCAGAATATCTGCGTCCCGGACAATGTCGTCAGCCCGCAGGGTCGCAAAAAGCTTGACATCCAAGTCGTGTGAGATGAGCGCTTCAAGGAAGCGCAGAAATTTCTTTTTAGAAGTGGTGGGGTTTTCATCCGCCAGATCGACGAATTTGACACCGTGTTCCTTGTGAAGCCATGCGATTTCGTCGGCCAACCGCTCCGGCGTCCGGTACCGCTGTTTCGTCCAGAATCCCCTTTGCCCACAGTATGAGCAGAGATGCGGGCAACCGCGCGACAATTGAACCAGTGCGGACCGACCAAGGCCCCAGCACTGATACAAATTCCAATCTTCGATCAACTCCCAGCCGACCCGGAATTCGTCCAGATCGGCGATTGGCGGTGACGTTGAGGTCAGGAGTGGCTGGCCGTCTTTTCGCACTGCAATTCCGCCGATGCTTGCCAAGTCCTTCTTGGTGTCGATTGCGTTCAACAAATTGACAATCGTCGCTTCGCCTTCGCCGCGCACCAATATGTCTATCTGTGGTTCTTCGCGAAGAATGTCTTCTGCATGATAAGTCGGATGGACTCCACCATAGATGATCGGCACTTGCCCGAGGGCGTCTTTCAGCGCACGCGACATCCGCATCGCAGTAAGGTGCGCGGGCGTCGAACCTGAATGACCTGTCAAGATTACGTCTGGCTTCCAGGCCACGGCTTCTGAGACAATCGCGCCGATTTTCATATGTCGCGCCTCTGCATCAATGAGCTTTGCCTCGTGGCCTGCATCGGAAACCGGCCCGCCAATCGACAGCAGTCCAAGCGGTACTTGTTCGCCAACGCCAAGCTTGCTGGTTACGGCCCGGTATGGCGGATTGATTAGCAAAACTCGCATCTATTGCCCCTTTATTGCTCAACCTAAGCGTGACTGAAGTCTGTCGAAATGCCAACTAATTCAAAAAAGTCGTTTACTACCGTTGCGAAGCCGCCATTCGTAGGTTTTGCAGCATTCGGCAGTATGGGCTCTTCGGTAGAATTCGCTGCACCCTGAATGAATGACGGGACTGCGCCTTAGACCAGATGAGCGTTTTGCGGCGGGCGCAGTGCCCGTGATTTTCTCGACGAACATGGATTTGTTCGACGAAGGAAATGCGAATGAACAAAACGCTTTATGTGGGGCTGGACGTCCACAAGGATACGATTGCCGTTGCGGTTGCTGAGGATGGACGTGGAGGCGAGATCAGGTTTCACGGCACCATCGTGAATTCGGCGGATGCGGTGTTGCGGCTCAGGAAAACCCTGACCGCGAAGGGCAACGTACTATTTCGCCCCAGCCGTAGGCGACTCCGGCTACACGGTTTTAAGCAATCGATCTTCAGTTGTCGCCATTTCCCCACTCGAAGAGGCATCTTCCTAGTCATAAGTTGAGGCTACCCAAGCAACGAAAGGAAAGCACATGGGACGCTTTAACGGAAACGAACACAGCCAAGACGAGATCGACAACCGCGCAAACCAACTGAACCCGGAACACGACACATACTGGAGCGACCGCGGATATGACGAGCGGCCTGACGATTGGCAGAATGCCTACGAGGATGACGATTAAGGTGTCATAGCAGGGGTGTGGGAGGCTGCCAAGTTCGTGGCTTCCTGCAACCTCTCTTTGGGCATTTCGCGAAATGCCTGGTAGTCGTCGAAAAGAGTCATCGGATCGAGCGTGAGTTCACGATTTTTCTGCAAGCGGTCAAATGCCTTCTGAAAAAAGCATGCGACGTTCGCGAGTATAAAGAGTTGCCCGGCTGATTTCTCCGACATGTCCGATCTCATATTTTCATTGATGTTCAGACATGTCTGATGCGAAGGGACGACCTTGCCTGCTCGAAACTTCTTGGCTTCACGCTGCCTGGTGTCCTGGTTTCGATATTGGGAAAAAGCCCTCTCATCAAAATCGAAATTCGTTTCGATTTCGGTGGCCGCCTTTGTCCGTTCCAAATAGTAGCGGATAGCCGCAAGGTGACCAGTGCCAGGATATCTGGCGGCCATCATCTCAGCAAAGCTCCACGCGTCGTCCTGGGTGGGACTACGCTCGCGCCCTTCGAGGATCATCATTTGCAGAGCGGCGATCATTCCCATCATCTGAGCCGGCAAGTGCCATGCCTCAGGAAGGTCGCGCTCATTGGTTCGTAATGCCGCCAGATACCATTGCATCGTGTCCGTATGGGCCCATGGCAAATCAGTTAGCATCTGGAAGGCAGAGGCGCGCTCTCCATCATCCCAAAGCTGGCGGCACGCAGCCGAGCTCTTTGCAAGCTTGTAGGTAAAGTCGACAGACTGAGGCAGAGTTCGGGCCAGCTTGGTCGTAAACAGAAACTGGGACCATCGCGTCTCCATGTCTTTGATGGACAGAGTCCTGTACCAAGCGCGATCAGCCTCCGTAATGCTGAGACGCTCCAAACGATCTCGGTATGCCTGCAACAGCTGCCGTCCACCTCCAGTTTTCATCAGTTGGCTGACCGGTGTGTCATTCTTATAGGCCCGCTGAAACGCTCTAAACGCGGCCTCGTTGCCACCTACGCCACCCTTTCTGGGGCCCAGAAAGTCAGCTGCATAGCTGCCACCAACAATCTCGTAGACACTCAGCGGCTCAGGTGGAAAGAACAAAGGTCCTGCTCCATCGTTTCAATGCGTCATAGTAATTGTAGTAAACGTGCTACGACAAATTATGATTATCCACACCAATTCCTAGGCCTAAGAGGGCAGCTTGTCGCCCCACATATGTATCTGACCGCGAGCCCTTCAGAGATCAGGCTGCTCCCGACGTCCTGGCCATCAACGTACAGTCGACCACACAACCTGCCATAATTGCAGGCTTTCGTTCCTTCTGTCCCAGGTTTGCAGGAACATCTGACCCTGTGGAATTCGATCTCTGACGCTGCTGACAGCATTTCGCGCAGACGCCTCGTAGCCTGATTACCCAGCTCCCTTTCCCCAGAACACTGGGCAGATTTGGTCTCAGGGGTATTGAACCCGACCAGCCTGAAACTTCGGCTCTCACCAGATATTTTGACTGTATCGCCATCGATGACACGAAAACTGCTGGCCGAAACCGATTGTTGGTAGGTTTCCGAGCCGCTGCTGTTTGAAACTGGCCAACTGCCGGAGTGGCGTTCCGTTGTGAGGACAGCAGAGAGCGCGAAACCAGCCACCACCAGCATCAAGTAGGCTTTTGGGCTTTTCTTCAGGCGAGGCCTATGGATCCTCTTGCGTCGTACTGGTCTACGGGCCGGCCATGCTTGCTGTCGTTTTGGACCTGCCAAGATGCGGATCACGGTCTCGTTCTCAGACGCGGTCGATACCAGCCGCATAAGCGTTGAATACTGTTTGTCAGACAGTTTTGTGCGCTGGCCGTATCGATCCAACTTGGCCTGCATGCTGACCAGAAAATTCCGTTCCCAGTCGTTGATCGAGCCTGAAGTCAGCTTTCGGGATACTCCAGACTTCAACTGGTCCAGCTTTTCTTGGGAAAACGGCATTTCAGAAGCGACTTAGTTCAAAGCTTGGCACCTGTGATAACAAATATCATTCATTTGTGAGCGCCATTACATGTGGCGGGCGATTGATCACGAAGGCGAAGTACTGGAAGCGGTTGTCACTAAACGCCGGAACGGGCGTGCGGCACTGAAATTCCTCAGAAAATTGATGCGGCGCTACGGTCGGCCGGAAGTTCTGGTGACCGACAGGTTTCCCTCCTACTGGGCCGCTTTGCGGGAAATCGGAGCTGCCGATCTGCAGCTCACAGGTCGCTGGCTCAACAACCGGATCGAGAACTCACATTTGCCGTTCCGGCGACGAGAACGAGCCATGCAGCGCTTTCGGCGCATGCGAAGTTTACAAAAATTCGCCGCCGTCCATTCCTCTGTCTACAACCATTTCAACCAGGAGCGTCATCTCTACACGCGAGCGAATTTCAAGCTGATCCGCAACGCCGCTCTCGCCGAGTGGCGCCAGCTTGGCGCGGCATAAAGGGCAGTGTCACTGCCCTTGACGAGACTGGTTAGAATCTGTCTGACAACACCCGCCGTGGAAGCACTCTGGAAGCGCCGAATCCGAAAAGCGTCACCCGCCCCAAGTGAATACCACCCAAACTTTATCGTCAGCACTGTCAGCACCGTCTGCCAAAGCATCGGAAATGCCCGGTCAGAGCCCATCTTGCAATTTTTCGACGACGCGACGAATGTCGGGTCTTGCGCGGAGAAATATGATTGGAGTGGTCAAATGGTGAAGCACGTAGTCATGCCCGAAGCCACGAAAGCCCATAAATGGTACACCGATCAATCTGGTTGCCGAACATGTTGCTCAGCAAAACCAAGGTAAATACCAGAGGCTGACAGGGTTGACGGTGCTGACTGTGAAACAAAGATTGGTTTGGCGAATCCAGCGTCAGCGTGGATTTGGACACAGTCAAACAGTCGTTCCCAAGTTCGAAGTTCTGAGACGGAGTCGACGCCCAGGTCAGTTGACGCGCAGAGTTAACATGGGTGGCGGCGTGAACAGACACTCTTCCGTAGTTGACAGTTTAATCCTTAAGTTGACTAAGATATGAAAACCTTGCTTAGGGTTGTGTTTTTGGGGGCCAGGGAGGCGAGAAAATGTCAAAAATAGTAAGTTCCATAGGCCTAGTAGTGCTTGCTACCAACGCTTGGGCGCAAGATTTTTCTGATCTGGCTGTCCCCACCGACCGTTACATAAGAGAAAACGCTGAGTTACTAACTCTTAGCTATTGGCCAGAAGGCATCGCTTTCGAAGCAGTTGGTAGTGTGCCTGCGGATCTTGGCCTACAATCTGCGTCCCTTGCACAAGTGCTTTCTGGTCAGGCGGAAACGAAGTTTGCAATGGTGGGGAGACCAAATAGTTGGTTCTCGCCGAAAGAACGTATTGGCCATGAGGCAAACCTAGTAGTCCATTTTGCAGAGTTCAAAGACCCCGAGGCAAGAACAGCGGAGATAATCTATGTTGGCAGAGATGTAGATATCGATCTTCAAGATGCGCGCCCTGAGATTCGCAGTTTATTTGCGTCAGGTTTACCTTTTCAAGGCCCTGGTTGCTACGCGGCGTGGAGCGCTAATGAGGAAAATAAAATAAACAGTTTTGTGGTAGTGATAGATGCCAGTAACTCAAAGGAACAACAAGAAGCCTGTATTGATTTTATGATTCCGTCTTCTCTGGGTGTGTTACCAGTGTTTTCAACATATGACTATTCGGAAGAGGGACCCAAATCCTTGCGCGCCTCAGAACCCTTTATAGACAAAAGTGAGCTAAACTTTTTGTTAAGAGCTTCGGCCTATTGCCGAAATGCTGTGGAGGACTTTTCTCTTAGCTGCCCGGCAGATCTGCTAGGCGCCGTCTATAAGCGCCATGAAGAACTGTTAAATGACGCGAATTAACTTTTCCACAAAAATAAGTAGGTAGGAATCTCTCATGGCAGATGTTACGGGTTCATTTTCTTCGCGCGGCAATTTTGGAGGTGTTGGGTGACCGTCCGGCGAATGCGCTCTGGCGCGGACGAAGCGTCCCCGGTTACGCTGCCTGCGCAGCGTAACTCCAGGGCATCAGTTCGTCGAGACGATTGATCTTGTGATCGGCAATGCGTCCCAGCACCCAAGTCAGCCAGGCTTGCGGATCTACACCGTTCAGTTTGGCGGTTTCGACAAGGGTGAATGCGATGGCGGTAGCTTTTCCGCCACCCTCGGAACCGGCAAACATCCAGTTCTTCCTGCCGATGGCCACAGGCTTCATCGCCCGCTCGGCTGAATTGTTGTCGAGTTCCAGCACCCCGTTGTCTAGATAGGGTCGCGCTTTCGGCATCCGACCGAGGGCATAGCGGATTGCCTGTGCCAATGGCGACTTGCCTGAGATTCGGGGTAACTGGGCGTGCAGCCATTCCTCAAGGTCATCGAAGATCGGCTTGGCCTTCGCTTGCCGGAGCGCCACCCGCTCGTCAGGTGGTTTGCCCCGCGCCTCTTTCTCCACGCCATAGAGTTCGGCGATCCGTCGGATTGCCTCTGCGGCAATGGCCGCCCCCTGCGAGGCGAAGACATCCACGAATTTGCGCCGCACATGCGCCATGCAGGCCATCTCGCGGGCCTTGTCGTCGCCGAACAATCCGTTGAATCCGGAATAGCCATCGGCATGGACCCAGCCTTTGTAACCTGAGAGATGAGTGACAGGATGGGCGCCTTTGCGATCCACGGTGAACTGATACCAGGCGCAGGGAGGCGACTGCCCGGACCATGGCCGCTCGTCGCGGACGTAGGTCCAGATCCGTGCCGTCTTTGTCTTCTTCTGACCTGGCGCCAGCATCTTCACCGGTGTGTCGTCGGCGAAAATGGCCTCGCCCTGCCGGACCAACCGGCCAATGGCGTCGGCAAGCGGCTCCAGAAGGGCTGTCGAACGCCCGACCCAATCGGAAAGGGTGGAGCGATCCAGGTCGACGCCTTCACGGGCGAAGATTTGCGCTTGGCGGTACAGGGGGAGATGGTCGGAATACTTGCCGACCAGCACATGCGCCAAAAGGCCCGGCCCTGGACGACCGCGATCTATCGGGCGAGACGGCAGCGGTGATTGTACAATCGCCACACAGCATGAACAGGCCATGCGCGGACGGACGATCCGGTTCACCACGAACCTGCCGGGGACATATTCCAGTTCCTCGGTCACATCCTCCCCAAGCGTCTTCAAAGCCCCACCGCAGCGGCGGCACTCTTCACCAGGGGACAGGATCTCATCGTTACGTTCCAGATGGTCGGGCAGCGGTTTGCGGCTATGCTGGCGGGACGTATTGTCCGGTTCGGATTTGGTGGATGGCTTGGCCTGCGCTTTGGCGGCCTCGGCAATCTGTTCGTCTTCCTGAAAGGTCAGGTTGAGTTGGTCGAGGCCCTCCGACTTCGAGCCAAAACGGTGCCGGTTGTGGCCCGCAAGCTGGTGCTGAAGTTGCTCCACCTTCAGGGTCAGAGCCTTGACCTCATCGGCCAGAAGCCGGTTCACCGCCCGCAGTTCAGCGGGGTCTTCCGGCGCTATATCGAGGTCTTTCAGCATCCCCGATCATCTACCGGATGGGGACCTCAGTGTGAATCCTGAAAACGATCAAGCACCAGTATTTATTGACCTATCCTGTCGTAAGAGGCCGCCATGTCTTCTTCGGCATCCGCCAGTCTATGCCCTCCAGCAGCATCGACAATTGCGCCGGCGTCACGTTGACCTTGCCATCCCTGGCCGCAGGCCAGACGAACCGGCCCTTTTCCAGACGCTTCGAGAACAGGCAGGCGCCCTGGGTGTCCCACCAGATGATCTTCAGCAGGTCTCCACGGCGGCCACGAAAGACGAAGAGGTGACCAGAATACGGATCTTCCGCCAGTATCTTCTCGGCATAGGCCGACAGGCTGTTGAACCCTTTGCGCATATCCGTGACCCCGGCGGCAACCCAGACCTTCGTGTTCGACGGAACCGGTATCATACTGCTTCCAGGGCCCGTACAAGATTGGCAATGGCACCGGGATCTTCGGCATCCGTCACAATCAGGCGATGTCCGTTCCGCGTCAGGATCTCCACCTTCGACACGGCGCGGGAAACGCTATGACCGTCGTCCCGCCCGGCCTCGACGACCTCGACCGGCAGCAGCACAGCCGGATCAGGCGCGGGGCGGAAACGGTCGTCTTTGCACCACAGATGCACCATGTTCGCGTTCAATCCGTGCCGCCGCGCGACCGCAGCTATCGACGGTGCCCTTAGCGCCTCGGCAACAACCTGACGCTTGAAAG
The DNA here is from genome assembly GCF_005938215.1 of Ruegeria sediminis. GTDB lineage: Bacteria > Pseudomonadota > Alphaproteobacteria > Rhodobacterales > Rhodobacteraceae > Ruegeria > Ruegeria sediminis. The sequence goes on along the minus strand of NZ_VCPD01000012.1, from coordinate 11,334 downwards.
CAAGAGGATAGTTCCGGGAACCTTTCTTTCTGCCCATATTTTGGTGTCCATCAGATTCTAGTGGGCACTAAATTGCCCGGTCATCTGTCTCACACATCGGGCCCAAACGCCTCAAGGTCGCGTTCGTCGGACGCTCACATTCATTTACAGATCACAACACTTCATCTATCGGACCACACAAAGTGAAAATTGGAGCGTAAAAAAATGAACTTCAGCGAAATGACTTCAGTACAGCTGAAACAGCTGCGTGACGACGTCGATACTGCAATCGCAAATCGCCAGCGCCAGGATCTCATTGACGCCAAGGCGGCGGCCTCGGCCGCCGCCGCTGAGTACGGCTTCGCGCTTTCGGAACTGGTCAGTGATCAGAAACCCGCCAAATCCAAGGCCGCCCCAAAGTACAGGAATCCGATGGATCATTCGCAGACGTGGTCTGGTCGTGGCCGGAAACCTGGATGGGTGGTGTCTGCCCTTGAGAATGGATCGGACATTTCTGATCTTGAAATCTAATCCCTGGAGCTTCGGGCAATCAGAGTATCGAACAAAGCCCTGATCTCATCGGCCGCCTGGCTGTCAGGATACATTTCCTGAACTGCTTTCCAGTGATCTTCGGCCTCATCCATTTCCCTGGACCTGCCGACAATCATGGCCGGCAGTGTAGCCAATGGAGAATTGTCTAATGTCGCCATGGCAAATTGCACTCTCTCGTCATCAGGATTCTCGACCTTGTTGAGCACCGGCAGGACTGGCACACGACTGCCTACCACAACCTCAACACATTCGAAGAGAGGCCCAGTTTCATGGGTGCCGGTAGCTCGACCAGGTACGACCACAATATCTGCGTCCTGGGCAGTCGCGGCAGATTTCCGGTCGGTATCAAAAATTAGCACATCGATGCCGTCTTGTTCGGCTCGCCTGATCTCTATCAGTGGATTAACGACTGGGAGTTGAATCTCCGGCCATTCGGACTCGCGTTGGTTTTTCCAATCCAGAGCACATTTATTATGTGCATAATCAAGAACTCGGGCCTTATAGCCTCGTCTACAGGCCTCTCCAGCCAAGTTCATCGCCAGCAGGGTGCCTCCAACACCCCCCTTGTAATGCAGCGTGGCTATAGTCAGCATTCTTGATCTCCCTTTCATTTGTGAGGGAGACCATGAATGCTAATTGCCGTTGAAACGATACATCAGAATTAATGTATTGACTCAATCCCACTAACAGTTGCTTTTACCGCACATCCAATCCGGCGCTTCGTCGCCTGGCTGTCCCTTGTCTTCCCAGGCCTCGACTTCCTCGACCATTTCCGGTGTCGCCTCGGTGATTATCCAATCATCTACCGATTTTGAGTTTATACCCACATCAGAATCGAAAATTTCAATCGCCTCTTCTGGGCTATCAGCCTCCGTAATATATTGAAGCATGCCTGCATACAGGTCTTGAATGATATATGTGGCCATCATCATCTCCTATTGTTCTTTGGTCCACGCACCAGGTATGCGAAAACAACTATGGCAAAATTGACCTAAAGCCGCACCCCGACGGGTCAACAAAAAAGCCAACAAGTTCTTCAGTGAGAAGAGCTGATTTCGGACACCTGATATATCCCCGCTATGACGGGGTGGCAGTGTCGATTTGCCTGCGCCAGGTTTATCCCCGATTGTTTGTTGTTATTATTGGCTCGGGGTCCCTGATTGAGTTCCAAATAGCACCGGTGCAATTCCCAGTCCAGAGATTATTTAGGGTTTCGCAGTATTTCTTTTTGAGTTCCCAAATGCGGTTGTTTGCAACCATGATTGCGTTAATTTATGACTATTTGAAATCACTGAACATCACCAACTCCGTGTCGTTCCCCTGATCCTTGGATCGCTCAAATTCCGCCAGCTTCCGCTGATGCCGCCCGAAATCGCGAGCCATCTCGCACACGACACGGTGAGCACGCTGGAGAACCTGATCTAGTCGCGGCACCAGTTGTTTTTCGTGACGCAGTTGACTGCGAGCCAGGTCAAAAGTGTTCTGATGCTGGCGCCAGGATCGCTCAGTCTCCCCTGCCCTCAAGGCCGAATACAACATACATTTCAGAGCTTTTTCGACCTCACGATCTTCCGGGCGATGCACGATATCGTCCCACATGCCGCCAAACGGCAGCTGGTATCTCTCCCACTCCTTGGGATCTGCCAAAATTTCTACAGAAAACCCGGCCGCCAGATTGACCATGAAACCAGAAATATACTTTTTGGGGATCGGTCCATCGCCATGGATCCTGAGATAGCGTTCCATGTCGGTTTCGTACTCGATGCATGTCTCCCTAGCATCCTCACCAATCACGATTGCCACGCGCTCACCCAGTTCTTCCAGAATAGCCAGCATTTTCTCTAGGCTGATCCCGCCGACCCGACCTTGTTTCATGGCCACGATCTTGGTGCGGCTCAGGCCGATCTGCTTGGAAACGTCGCGCTGAGACAGCCCTGTTTTTTGAATGCGCTTGGTGATCTCGGTCGCCAGGCTGAGTTTGGTCCGATCTGATTTGCTGATGCCCGTTAGATGCATTTCCCTGCCTTCAATTGCCATGGTGACAAAGTTGGGTCCACGGGAGCAAGATACAAGAAGCTTCAATATAGGAAGTTAAAGGGGTGCATTATTGAAGGTTACTGGATGGTTTGTAATACCATTTGTATTACAAAAAAATGTTACAAAACAGTTGCTTATAGCGATTTTTTTGTTGACCCTTCTGGGGCCATAGTATATTCAGCAAGTGTTCGAATGGACGCTGTCGAAAGCCGGTGTCAGCCGCACAGGCGGCTTAGAAGAAAACAGGGCCCAATCGGGACCTGGCTTACAAATAGAGACCCGCTTCGCGTGAGTTTCGTAAGCAACATCAACGTGCCGCACAGGCGGCTTAGAGGCGAGGGATATCATTGGTGTTCCTCGCCGGCATTTTCCGGTGCTCTGGTGGTCGTTCTCTGCCGTGTAGGCAGCATAACCAATCCCGCTTGTGGCCCGCACATGGCGCACACATGCGACCTTTTCAGGAGAACCAGATGACTCTAAATCGAAGCGCTGACGGACCATTCGCATTTGCTGATGCCACAGAAATGGCCCAGTACGATGCCGTTGAATGGTTGATCGACTGTGTGGTCGGCAACAATGACAACAATGGCGCCAGCTGGTCAGATTGGACGGATGCTCAGGCTATCATCAGTACATATGAGCCCGCTCATGACGGTGCCGAGTACAACGGCAAAATTAGCAGCCGTTATGAAACTGAGATCCCACATCACATCGCAATTGGTGATCGCGGTCACGAAATTCTGAATGCCTGCATTGCTGGTGCCGATCCTGAGCCACTAATGGATGCATGGCGTGAAGAAATTTCGAGCACGGCGACTGCACCTGCGGTCTGAAAATCAGTTTCATTGGCAAGGTTCAGAAACCCTGGTCGTTGTTCGGGGTTTCTATTGTTGCGACGACCATATAGTTTCATGACATGAAAGCTGATGACAAAGCACCTGCCCCCAGAATACCACCGCCGATCCAGAGACCGATGTCCCTACCTTGATCAGGGAGAAAGCTGGGGTCCTCGCCGCTCAGGCAGAATGGCATGGGCGCAACGGCCATTCACTCGCTGACATTATGACAGGACCGTTGGCCGAGACCTGGGAAAACCGATCAGGTCAGGTCATCGCTCTCCAATCCTAACGCAGTCGCTAAACTATTCATGATCTCAGGTGAGCCCTGACTATTTCCGGCCTCGATTGCCATAATCTGATCCAACTGGACCCCTGCCCTGCTCGCTAGATCGGCCCCTGCCAAACCACGATATTCGCGGAAAACTTTGAGTGGGACTTCCCCGTTAATCAGCCGCTTTGCCACATGATCGGGAAACGTTTCTTCGTTCGCAGCAATGGCCTCATCATATGCTCGAATATCTGGATCCATGGTCGAGATCATAACCGAGCCCTTTGTCCGCTTCGAGCCCTTCTAAGACATAGGTTTGCCGGGGCAACGTGAAACGCTGTGCTTGAATCTCTAGTATGGATTTTCTACTTTGAGTAGATGCGGAATGTAATCCTCCGGACCATCTCGATAATCGTCGGCATACTCCCTGTGGTAGCTGTCACGTCCCGATCAACCGCTGAAATCTACGATGCGTCTACTTTCGAGCCATCGCCGTTCATTTGCTCTTCGGACCAGTCGACCAATCTAACTGTTTTCCTTGAGTTTCAGCCTGGCGCGGAGAAGGTTCGATTGAGCATCCCGCGCGGTTATTTCGACCCGCGACTCAAATGGCGAGATAGCACGACGCGGCAAGGTCAGGTTCTGCGGATTCACGGTGAGAGATTCACGCCCTGGCCACCTGAGCTTTTGCCAAAACGTCAGGAGGGGCCCTATGTCGGTATTTTGTTGACCGACTATAGGCCGATGGACTCTGTCGCTGAGCATTTCGCCACGCGCATTCGAGGATACACAGTCACTGATGTGCCCGAGTTTTACGCCGTCGATTCGATACTTGGATTGGAAACACTGGTGTCAGATGCTCCACCCTCCAGAGATCCAGAAACCAGCGTTGCCAGTGATACAGACCTGTACATTTCCCGCAACTCCAGTGGTCAAATCACCGACGTGATAACGTGCAAAAAGCCCGGTTCAGTCCCGTATCCGGGCTGTCGGCATTACATGGAGTCGCCGCTGGTCGACTTCGATATCGATTATTCCCTGAAGCTTCTACCCCATTGGCAGCACATGTCGCGCAATGCGCGAGCGTTTGTGTCCTGCATAACCTCAAATTCCTTATAGAAGGCTTCCTGTGAAGGTCCGTTTTGTCCGCTGAGCGGTCATCTGACAAGTATGGGCCGACAGCGGCTTCGAGCCCAAACAGCTCGATGCTGCAAGATGTACGATTGTCCGGTCATTAAATCGACGAGACAGGGGCCACCAAATTGAAGGTGGAGCGACCATTTGGTCAGCGCTAATGTGCGGTCTAAGTGATTTGATGAGAGAGGCCAAGCAATGCGGCGTGTAGGGGCGTTGATCTTTCCTGGGTTTGAGTTGCTGGACCTCTTCGGGCCGCTTGAGATGTTCGGGCTGCTCAAAGACGATTTTAACCTCCAACTGGTCGCAGAGACGTCTGATCCCATCGCAAGCAATCAACAAGTTCGTGCCAATCCGGACACAACGATTAAGGATTCAGTTCATTTCGATGTCATGTTCATCCCCGGAGGAATGGGGACGCGCGGCGAAGTGAACAACACGGCTCTCCTGGATTGGATCAGAACCACGTCAGATTCTGCGGAGTATGTCTTAAGTGTATGCACAGGCAGTTTGCTTCTTGCAGGTGCTGGTGTTTTGGATGGGCGTCGCGCAACGACAAACAAAGCGGCCTACACCAAAATCGCGGGTCAATATCCGAAGGTAGATTGGGTGAAACAAGCCCGATGGGTCGAAGACGGCAAGTTCATTACATCATCCGGTGTCTCAGCCGGGATGGATATGGCTCTGGGAGCCATCGCGCTGATGCACGACCGCGAGACAGCCAAAAAGGTCGCGACATGGAGCGAGTACGACTGGCATATGGACAAAGACTGGGACCCATTTGCGCAGGTCCACGGCCTCGTTTGACTAGGCTGAGCACTTCGCCAGCGCCTATCGTTTTGAACAACTGCCCCGTATGTAGACCATGTAAGCGGCGGTGCGAGAGACTGCCACGGTAGCGGCGGGATGATCCTGCTGCGGGCGGCGTAAAAACCGGCCAGTTTTGGCCCTTTCTGGTTTCAGGGAGGGCGGGAGCATTTTTCACCGTGGAACTTTATCGGAAGGTTCGCCATGCGTATTTCCGCGACGGCATGAGCAAGCGAGCCATCGCCCGTCATATTGGGATCTCGCGCGACAGCGTCGACAAGATGATCGTGTTTTCGGTGCCGCCGGGCTCTCGGCGAACGGCCCCGATCCGGCGTCCGAAGTTGGACGAGTTCACGATGATCATCGACCAGTGGCTTTTGGAAGATCAGGAGCGGCCGCGCAAGCAGCGCCACACGGCGAAACGGATTTTCGAGCGGCTGCGCGACGAGCATGGCTTTGCCGGCGGCTACACGATCATCAAGGACTATGTCCGTGAGCATGCCCGCCGCAGCCGCGAGATGTTCGTGCCGCTCCAGCATCCGCCGGGTCACGCACAGGCCGATTGTGGCGAAGCGACCGTCGTGATCGGCGGGGTCGAGCAGAAAGCCCATTTCTTCGCACTGGATTTGCCGCATAGCGATGCCTGTTATGTTCGCGCCTATCCTGCGGCGCCAGCCGAGGCATGCCCTCTCGGCAGCTTGCTTCGCAATCGCCTGCCGGGTGACAGATGGACGGCCATGTGCATGCCTTTGCCTTCGTCGGCCGTGTCCCTCTCTCGGTGCTCTACGACAATGACCGCTGCCTGGTTGCCCGCATCCAGCCGGATGGGGCACGCAGGCGGGCCCGGCTCTTCAGCGAGGTTCTGTCTCACTACGTGATCCGGGATCGGTATGGCCGCCCTGGAAAGGGCAACGACAAAGGTGCGGTCGAGGGCCTGGTCGGTTATGCCAGACGCAACTTCATGGTGCCGGTCCCGAGCTTCCCAACCTGGGAGGCCTTCAATCTATGGCTGGAAGAACAAAGCCGGAGGCGCCAGGGCGATACGCTGCGCGATCATGGCGCGACGATTGGCGAGCGGCTTCAGCATGATCTGGACGCGATGGCTGCGTTGCCGGCCAGGCCCTTCGAGGCTTGCGACCAGGCCACGGGCCGTGTCAGTTCCCTGTCACTCGTGCGCTACAAGACCAACGACTATTCAGTGCCGGTCGCCTACGGTCACCGTGATGTCTGGATCCGCGGCTACGTTGACCGGGTGGTGATCGGTTGCGGCGGCGACGTCATTGCGCGGCACCCGCGCAGCTACGACCGCGAAGACATGATCTTCGATCCGCTGCACTACCTTCCCCTGATCGAACAGAAGATCGGGGCGTTCGACCAGGCCGCGCCGCTGGCGAACTGGGATCTTCCCAAGGCCTTCCATACTCTTCAACGGCTGATGGAGGCGCGTTTGCTCAAGGCCGTTCGGCGCGAGTCCGTGCAGGTCCTGCGGTTGATCGAGAGCTTCGAGATGGAGGACGTCCATGCCGCGGTGAAGACGGCCTTGCAAATGGGTGCCATCAGCGTTGATGCCGTGAAGCACCTGCTGCTGTGCCGGGTCGAAAGCCAAGCCAGATTTGGTCCTGACGGACCAAGGCGCCAGTCACACCTGAAATTGGCCGGGTTTTGCGCCGCCCTATGGCCGGAAATCGTTCCGCCGTTGACAGTGTGCTCACCGAGCCGTAATCCTCAACAGTTTTGATGTAGGCTCCATCCACGTCGACACAAACGAGCGCATTCTCCAGTGCCTCATCACATGCGCGCTGAACGTCCCTTTGGGCAGGTCGCTGAGAGATGTCGAAGTTGTCATTCATGGGTCTGACCATATCATGTCACCGGTCAAAAAAATTCGCTGACTTGATAGCAAAACGTTGCGCTGGCGGCTTGCTGACAGTCCAATTGTCTGTGGGCGTGCAAGTGCGCCTAGTTCGATTTCACGGAGGGAATTTTGACCGAACTGATTCTTCTTTTGGGCATACTGGCATTGGTCGTAATCTTGGTTTCCAAGCGCAAAAGGCCATCAAATGAGACCGGTGGGCCACCCTTGGAGCAGCCTCGACCCCCTGCCCCATCGCACCATCGCACCCAGAGCAGCGGTGTTTTCAGGCCTAGCCCTGACGACCGGATGCGGGTCATCCAGTTCAGCAAAAACCATCCGGCTGGTGATTGGGTAAACTGGAAGATTTTCAGTGGCTGGTTTGAGGTGGCTGGCACCCATCATCGAAAGGGAGAAGTGCTGGATTTTCTGTCGGCGGCTGAAATCGCCTCATCGAGAGGTCGTTCGTTCGGTGTGAAGTTGGTTCCTGATCCAATAAATCAATACGACAAAAACGCCCTAAAAGTCGTCGGTTTTGTCGATGCCAAGGAATTCTTCATTGGTTTCGTACCACGGGATATTGCAGAGAAAGCGGCCAGCTTGCCCGCTGGTATGCCGACAGCGGCGGAGCTCAAACAGGCAAAGATTGGCCACTCTAAGATTATTGTGTCGGTTGCGGGTTTAATCCCACCGGTAAAGGTTCGTAGGGAGAACGGATGGGAAGAGGCGCCTGAAAAACCGCCGGTCGATGCTCAAGCAATAGATGTGGACAGCTCCATTCTATTGACCCTGATTGACCACATGAACGCCACAGAGCCCCTCTCAGGAAAGCAAGTCAGCAATCTCATTGAAAGTCGAAAGATTGATTTCATCAGCGATTCTGATGGTGCCCAAAAAGAAATCGAGCGCCGTTCGAAAGAGCAGCACCCTCTTTCGCATCTTCAAATGTCCGACGGAGAGTGCGAGGACTTCATGAAGAAGGCTGACAACAACTTGGAGCAGCAGGTATCAATCGTTCAAAAGAGCTTTGACTTCTGGCTGAAGACCGGCGAGGTGCCGGCACCCTACTATGCCTATCGGATCGCGGTCATCCTGCGAAAAGCCGGGCACAAAGATCTGGAAAAGCGATTCCTGGAAGCATGGACGCGGCACTTTCCCAGTGGGAATGGCAAGCGATACAGTGACCTTGTAGAGAGGGCCAGAAAGTTGGGAGTTGTCGTTTCCACAGCGCCCGGCGCCAGGAAATAGGAAAGTACTGAAGTCGACTTGCCTTAGACAAGGTATCCGGTCGAAACCGGGTTCAGTTCACAATGCAACCCGCTACAGCTAGGGAAAGAAATGAATATCTTGCGCAACTTCGTCATATTGGCAGCATTCGTTTTTGGGGTGGCGGCGGCGGTTACCATTACTGGACTTGTCTTGGTGGATCATTGCCCAATGCACTCCTGGGAATATCCCGGACGAGGAAGCGTCCTTTTGTGTGGAGCATTCGGCGAAACACTGGGGCAGCGCACGGTAGGCATGATTATTGATTGGGGGTTCAAGCTTGGGCTTGGTGCAGTATGTGCGAGCATTGTATCCAGAGCTTGGCTGCGGCGGACAGATGGATAGACAATTGCGCCTTCCAAGAATGCAGTGCGCCGCAGCTCAGACGAAAAGCTGGTTTCCATGTTGCGGGACAAAGTGCCTACTCAGCCTCAACCCACACGCCGCGGTCGGAAAATGCTCAAGCCAGGCGGGAAAAGACTTCTGATTTGGGCAGACCCAGATACAGCTCCCCTGCCCCGGCCGCAAACCTCTGACTGGGGTTCAGATTCAGATCTGGACAGCAATTCCGCGGTGAACTCTAAACTCGAATGAGAATTTCCGCAAAAGCCATTCACTTCACTCCCTGAACGCCTTCGTGAAATAATCCGACAGCGGTTTCACCAGATAGGACAGTGGCGTCCGTTCATCTGTCTTGATGAGGGCTTCGACAGGCATGCCTGGCAAGAGGACCTGCCCGTTCAGGCGCTTGTTCTGCCCTTCATCGAGAACAAGCTCGGCGCGGTAGAAGCTGAACCTCGTGTTTTCATCGGTGAACACGTCGGCCGAGATATTGATGACGTGACCTTCCAGTTCCGGAGTCTGGCGCTGGTTGAAAGCCGGGAACCGCAAGGTGACGGGTTGACCGACATGGAGCTGGTCCACATGGATCGCATCCACACGCGCCGCGACCAGCAAAGGCGTATCCTGCGGCACCACATACATCATCGCTTCACCCGGCTGGATCACCGATTGCAGGGCGAAGACCTGGCTGCCGTAGACCGTGCCGGCCACCGGGGCGCGGATGTCGAGGCGGGACAGGCGCTCGGCCAGGGACAAACGGCGTTCGGCCAGGTCGACCTCCTGGAACTGTAGGTCCCGCAGCATGGAGATTGCTTCCTCGCGACGGGAGGCGGTCAACCGCAAGACCTCGATCTCGGTGCTGGCGATCTGCCCCTTGAGCCGCGCCACCGTGGCTTCCAGCTGGCCGATCTGTCCCTCCAGGCCGGCCTCCTCGCGTTGCAGGGCGGAAACCCGGCTGGCCGGGGTAAGACCCCGGTTCAGCAGGCTTTGCTGGTCCCGAAGTTCATTCGCGATCAGCTTGACCTGCCGGCGCATGGCAACCAGCTGGGCTTGGGTCCCAATAATCTCGTTTTCGATCTGAATGCGCTGTTCGTGCAGTTGCTCGGCCTGTTTCGCGAACGTTTCCGCACGGGCCAGAAACAGCCGCCGCTGCCCGGCCATTAGATCATCGCCAATGGGTTCCTGGCTCTGGAGTTCGGCAAACCTGTCTTCCAGTTCCTGAACGCTGACGCCGTCCCGTTCGGCCTCCAGCCGGGCCTTGCGGGCCAGAAGCTCGAACAATTGGCCTTCGACGATGGCCTTTTCGGATGCGAGAAACGTATCATCAAACCGCAGCAGCAGATCGCCGGCCGCGACCTTGGCGCCATCGCGGACCAGGATCTCGCCGACCACCCCGCCATCGGGATGTTCGACAACCTGCCGGTTCGTCTGAACCTCGATAACCCCAGAGGATACGATGGCGCCGGCCAATTGTGTCCGGGTGCTCCAGATCCCCAGTCCGCCAATCAGAATGATCAGGGCGGTGAAACCGACAATGGCCGGAATCGTAATGCGCCAGGCCGGGCCTTGCTTTGCAGCGACGATATCCGACATCACTCACCCGCCTTGGCAAATTGCCGTTTGATCACCCCGGCATTCTGAACCAGTGCGCTCAGCACGTCATCACGGCTGCCAATCTTTGCGATCTGGCCGCGCTCCACCACCGCCAGCCGGTCGCATTCCGAAATCGCCTGTGGCCGGTGGGTCATGATCATCACCGACTTGCCTTCAGCCTTGAGTTCCCGCACCGCTGCGTTGAGCGCCTCAGTGCCATCAGCATCCAGGGCCGAGTTGGGTTCATCCAGGATCAGCAGGACCGGATCGCCATAGAGAGCGCGCGCCAAAGCGATCCGCTGTTTCTGCCCGCCGGAGAGCTGGCTGTCATTGCCCTGCAAGATCGTGTCATAACCCTTCTCCAGGCTCAGGATCAGCTCATGGGCATTTGCTTTCTTTGCCGCGGCGATGACCTTGTTCGGATCCGGGTTCCGCGACAGCCGGGCGATGTTCTCTGCCACGGTGCCGTTGAACAGGATGACCTGCTGCGGCAGATAGCCGATGTGGCGCCCCAGGTCTTCCGGGTCATACTGGTCCAGGCTGGCGCCACCGAGACGGATCTCACCTGCCGCAGGGGGCCACAGTCCCAGAATGGATTTGGCCAGCGTGGTCTTGCCGGAGCCGCTCTTGCCGATCACCCCGATGGCCTCTCCCGGATTGAGCTG
>NZ_VCPD01000011.1 GCF_005938215.1 Ruegeria sediminis | reverse complement strand
GACAACGTCGGCTTCACCGTCGAACTGATCGCGCCGATCGCCATGGAAGACGGCCTGCGCTTCGCCATCCGCGAAGGCGGCCGCACCGTCGGCGCCGGCGTCGTGTCGAAAATCATCGAGTAAACGCTTGATGAATCGACCGGGACCGTGTAAGCGGCCCCGGTTCGTCAATTCGATCTTACCTTTGGGCGGGATTCCATCCCGCCCTTCGGGTTCGAAGAGGGCCGGTGGAATGAGCTGCCGGTCGTCCTATCAACTCCAAAGCCTGAAAGGCTGATAAAAATGCAAAGCCAAAACATCCGTATACGGCTCAAGGCATTTGACTATCGCGTGCTGGACGCCAGCACGCAGGAGATCGTCAACACTGCCAAGCGGACCGGCGCGCAGGTGCGTGGCCCCATCCCGCTGCCGAACAAGATCGAGAAGTTCACGGTTCTCCGTGGCCCTCACGTCGACAAGAAATCCCGTGACCAGTTCGAGATCCGCACCCACAAGCGGCTCCTGGACATCGTTGATCCGACTCCCCAGACCGTGGACGCGCTGATGAAGCTCGACCTCGCCGCTGGCGTGGATGTCGAGATCAAGCTGCAGTCGTAAGATCGGAGGGTAGATAGATGCGCTCTGGTATTATCGCAAAGAAAGTCGGCATGACCCGGCTGTTCATGGAAGACGGCAAGCAGATCCCTGTGACCGTCCTGCACCTGGACAACCTGCAGGTCGTCGCGCAGCGCACCAACGACAAGGACGGCTACACCGCCGTTCAGCTGGGCGCCGGCGCCGCCAAGGCGAAACGCACCTCGAAGGCCATGCGCGGCCATTTCGCCGCCGCCAAGGTCGAGCCCAAGCGCAAGCTGGCCGAGTTCCGCGTCTCCGAAGATGCCCTGATCGAAGTGGGCGCCGAAATCTCGGCCGAGCACTTTCTTGCAGGTCAGAAGGTCGACGTTTCGGGCACCTCGATCGGTAAAGGCTTTGCCGGCGCCATGAAACGCCACAACTTCGGCGGCCTGCGCGCCTCGCACGGCGTGTCGATCTCGCACCGCGCGCATGGTTCGACCGGTCAGTGCCAGGACCCCGGCAAGGTGTTCAAGGGCAAGAAGATGGCCGGCCACATGGGCGCCGCCCGCGTCACCACGCAGAACCTCGAAGTCGTCAAGACCGACGCCGAGCGCGGCCTGGTCTTCATCAAGGGTGCCGTTCCGGGCTCCAAGGGTGGCTGGGTCACCGTCAAGGACGCCGTGAAGAAGAAGGCCCCCGAAGGTCTGCCGTTCCCGGCCGGCCTGAAAGGCGCCGCAACCGAAGCACCGGCGGAAGAAGTTTCCGCGGAAGGTGGTGAAGCATGAAACTCGACGTGATCAAACTGGACGGCGCCAAGGCCGGCGACATCGATCTGGACGAAGCCCTTTTCGGCCTCGAGCCGCGCGCGGACATCCTGCACCGTGTGGTCCGCTGGCAGCGCAACAACGCGCAGGCCGGCACCCACAAGGTGAAGACCCGCTCGGAAACCAGCTACTCGACCAAGAAGATCTACCGCCAGAAGGGCACCGGCGGCGCACGCCACGGTGACCGCAACGCGCCGATCTTCCGCAAGGGCGGCATCTACAAGGGTCCGACCCCGCGTTCGCACGGCCACGACCTGCCCAAGAAGTTCCGCAAGCTCGGCCTGCGCCACGCCCTGTCGGCAAAGGCCAAGGCCGGCGAACTGGTCGTGATCGAAGCCGCCGAAGCCGAAGGCAAGACCGCGGCTCTGGCCAAACAGGTCGCGAACCTGGGCTGGAAGCGCGCGCTGATCATCGACGGCGCGACCGTGAACGAGGGCTTCGCCCGCGCCGCCGCCAACATCGAAGGGCTGGATATCCTGCCGTCGATCGGCGCAAACGTCTATGACATCCTCAAGCGTGACACGCTGGTGCTCACCAAGGCGGGTGTCGAAGCACTGGAGGCTCGACTGAAATGAGCGCGAAGGCAGAACACTACGACGTGATCCGCAAGCCAATCATCACCGAGAAATCGACCATGGCGTCCGAAAACGGCGCGGTCGTCTTCGAAGTGGCGATCGACTCGAACAAGCCGCAGATCAAGGAGGCCGTCGAGGCGCTCTTTGGCGTCAAGGTCAAGGCGGTCAACACCACCGTGACCAAAGGCAAGGTCAAGCGGTTCCGCGGCCAGCTGGGCAAGCGGAAGGACGTCAAGAAGGCCTATGTGACCCTGGAAGAGGGCAACACCATCGACGTGTCCACCGGTCTCTGATCGGAACGTCCTTGGAGAGAGATGAAGACCCCCGCCGGAAGGCGGGGGTTTTTTTGTGTGGCAACTAACTCAACCCAATCGTCTATACGAGCATGCGGACAAAGTGCTTTCTGCAACCTAGTGTTGACACAAAAAAGTTGAGAAACAAACATACCGCGAGGGAAAGATCATTGCATCTTGGAAGGCGTCATGGCGGACAAATGGCATGTCGAGTGGTTGAAGGAAGGTGTTGCAAAGTGGAACAAAAGACGCAAGAGAGTTGACTTTCGACCGGACCTATCTGGAATAAGGTTTTTCGAACTTCTTCCACCTGACTTTAGGGATGACCCAAAAACATCTCGGTACTTTGAACGAATAGACCTTACCAATGCGAACCTGTCTGGTGCAGATTTATCTGATTTGAATTTCTATGAGGCATGTTTTGTGGGCGCTGATTTGTCCCACTCGAATATGTCCAAGTCGAACTTTGCGAAGGTCAACTTTTTGGATGCGAATTTAGTCGGCGCGGACGCGTATAGATCTAATTTCAAGGGCGCGAGGTTCGAAAACACTATCCTAGAAAACACTCGCCTTGATGCAGTCGAAGCCGACGGGGCCGTATTTATCGGAAGCCCAATTTCCAATGAGCAACTCGGTATTCTAGGTCAGGACAGAATCCGTATCTTCGAGTCTCGCGCGTCGTTTCTTGACGCGAGGGTTGTACACGAGAGGTTGGGCAAATCGGCTAACCGTCCTGCCATCAAGAAAGAAGATAAACGGACCCGAAAGAACAGATATGATGTTTTTTTTGGAACAAATAGGAAGCCTCTTATTGCAAGAGGTGCCGTTGTCGATTTTTGTGGCGAGCGCGCGGAACGCATAAGCAATGGGATATGTGAAGTAATTGTTCCAAATGGCCACAAAATTGGTTCACTAGGTTCTCCACTATGGAAAAGACTTCTTAATAGGAGCGATGACCGTCTGCGGGTGGATGATATTATTTCACTAAATGAAGAAATTTTTTTTGCACACATTCGTCAAAGCCTCGCTAAGATGAAGGTGCAAGAAAAGCCAACAATTTTCATTCACGGTTACAACACAAATTTCCGTGAGGCGGTTCTAAGAGCAGCGCAGATTGGGTTTGACCTTGGTTTGGGACTAGGAATAGGCCTTTATAGTTGGCCGTCCAAGGGCGTACCGCATGGATACAGCGCTGACGAAGCAACGGTCGAAGTTAGTAAGTACTTCTTAGCGGATTTCATTGAGCAATTTGTGGAGAATACTCAAGAAAAAAGCATAAATATCATTGCGCATAGCATGGGTTGTCGCTGCCTGTTGGGTGCTTTTGAGGTTCTCTCGAACGGCCGCCAGAATATTTTGAAGGCAATCAACCAAACAATCTTGGCTGCTGCTGACGTCGATTCATCGGCTATGGTTTATTTGGGCAAACATGCCGTCGATAACTGCACAAGAACGACATCCTACGTTTGTGACAAAGACAAAGCCCTGTTGGTTTCTCAATGGTTGCACGATTTTCACCGTGTGGGCATAATGCCACCAACATTCGTGTTGAATGGAATGGATACAGTTATTGTGAATAGCCCAGACTTGGGGGATTTCTCGCATGGTTACATTTCTAGTAGCAGGACTATTCTAAATGACATCTTTGCGTTGCTAAAAAGCAATACTCCACCCTCTGATAGATACTCTTTGGTACAGCACGATGCTGCCGGTGCAATTTGCTGGCGTCTAAAAGAGTAGCTTTCCCCTATTGCCCCCCACCCCCAACCCTGCTACACGCTGCCAATCCTGCGGCCCCGGATTCGTTCCGGGGCCCATGATTTTTGCAACCGGGGACCTTCGGGGCCCTATATCTCGGGCACCTACGGGGGCCTCAAACATAGCGGGGCGAACCCCCGCACTGCTAAACGGAAGACAGAAAGCATGGCACTCAAGTCGTATAAGCCGACGACGCCGGGCCAGCGCGGGCTGGTGCTGATCGACCGTTCGGAGCTTTGGAAAGGGCGTCCGGTCAAGTCTCTCACCGAGGGTTTGACCAAGTCGGGCGGCCGGAACAACACCGGACGGATTACCGCTCGCCGCCGTGGTGGTGGCGCAAAGCGTCTCTACCGGATCGTTGACTTCAAACGGAACAAATTCGATGTGGCGGCCACCGTCGAGCGGATCGAGTACGATCCGAACCGGACCGCGTTCATCGCATTGATCAAGTACACCGATGGCGAGCAGGCCTATATCCTGGCGCCGCAGCGTCTGGCTGTAGGTGACAAGGTCGTGGCTTCGGCCAAGGCCGACATCAAGCCGGGCAACGCGATGCCGTTCTCGGGCATGCCGATCGGTACCATCGTGCACAACATCGAGATGAAGCCCGGCAAGGGCGGTCAGATCGCGCGCGCCGCAGGCACCTACGCCCAGTTCGTGGGCCGCGACGGCGGTTACGCCCAGATCCGTCTGAGCTCGGGCGAGCTGCGCATGGTGCGCCAGGAATGCATGGCCACCGTCGGTGCCGTGTCGAACCCCGACAACTCGAACCAGAACCTCGGCAAGGCCGGCCGCACCCGTCACATGGGCAAGCGTCCCGCCGTTCGCGGTGTCGCCATGAACCCGATCGACCACCCGCACGGTGGTGGTGAGGGCCGGACCTCGGGTGGCCGTACGCCGGTTACCCCGTGGGGCAAGGACACCAAGGGTAAGCGTACCCGGAACAAGAACAAAGCGTCCCAGAAGCTGATCATCCGCTCGCGGCACGCCAAGAAGAAAGGGCGTTAACAGATGTCTCGCTCTGTTTGGAAGGGTCCTTTCGTCGATGCTTACGTCCTCAAGAAGGCCGAAGCCGTACGTGAATCGGGCCGCAACGAAGTCATCAAGATCTGGTCGCGTCGTTCCACCATCCTGCCCCAGTTCGTGGGCTTGACCTTTGGTGTGTACAACGGCCAGAAGCATATCCCAGTCAACGTCTCGGAAGACATGATCGGTCAGAAGTTCGGTGAATACTCGCCGACCCGGACCTATTACGGTCACGCCGCGGACAAGAAAGCGAAGCGGAAGTAAGTCATGGGCAAGGCAAAGAACCCCCGCCGCGTGGCCGAAAACGAAGCAATGGCGAAAACCCGCATGCTTCGCACCAGCCCGCAGAAACTGAACCTGGTTGCAGCGATGATCCGCGGCAAGAAAGTCGAGAAGGCGCTGACCGACCTGACTTTCTCGAACAAGCGGATCGCGCAGGACGTGAAGAAATGCCTTCAGTCCGCGATCGCCAACGCCGAGAACAACCACAACCTGGACGTCGACGAACTGGTCGTCGCCGAGGCCTATGTGGGCAAGAACCTGGTCATGAAGCGCGGCCGTCCGCGTGCCCGTGGCCGCTTCGGCAAGATCATGAAGCCGTTCTCGGAGCTCACCATCAAGGTGCGTCAAGTTGAGGAGCAAGCCTAATGGGACATAAAGTCAATCCGATCGGCATGCGCCTTCAGGTGAACCGCACCTGGGACAGCCGCTGGTACGCAGACACCAAGGATTACGGTGATCTTCTGCTCGAAGACATCAAGATCCGCGAGTTCATCAAGGAAGAGTGCAAGCAGGCCGGCGTGGCCCGCGTGATCATCGAGCGTCCGCACAAGAAGTGCCGCGTGACGATCCACACCGCACGTCCCGGCGTCATCATCGGCAAGAAAGGCGCGGACATCGAAACCCTGCGCAAGAAGCTGGCCAAGATGACCGACAGCGAACTGCACCTGAACATCGTCGAAGTGCGCAAGCCGGAACTCGACGCCCAGCTGGTGGCCGAGTCCATCGCCCAGCAGCTCGAGCGCCGCGTGTCCTTCCGCCGCGCGATGAAGCGGGCCGTGCAGAACGCCATGCGCATGGGCGCCCTGGGCATCCGGGTGAACGTCGCCGGCCGTCTGGGCGGCGCCGAGATCGCACGGACCGAGTGGTACCGCGAAGGCCGTGTGCCGCTGCACACCCTGCGCGCCGACATCGACTATGCGAATGCCGAGGCGTCGACCCCCTACGGGATCATCGGGATCAAGGTCTGGATCTTCAAAGGCGAGATCATGGAGCACGACCCGCAGGCACGTGACCGCAAGGCACAGGAACTCCAGGACGGCCCTGCACCCCGTGGTGCTGGCGGCGGTCGTCGCTAAGGAGGATATGAGATGCTGCAACCAAAGCGCACTAAATTCCGCAAGATGTTCAAGGGCCGTATCCACGGCGAGGCAAAAGGCGGTTCCGACCTGAACTTCGGCACCTACGGCCTCAAGGCGCTTCAGCCCGAGCGCGTCACCGCGCGCCAGATCGAAGCTGCGCGCCGCGCCATGACGCGCCACATGAAGCGTCAGGGCCGCGTCTGGATCCGGATCTTCCCGGACACTCCGGTGACCTCGAAGCCGACCGAAGTCCGTATGGGTAAGGGCAAGGGCTCCGTGGACTACTGGGCAGCCAAGGTGAAGCCCGGCCGCGTGATGTTCGAGATCGACGGTGTCGGTGACGACGTCGCCCGCGAGGCCCTGCGCCTGGCCGCGATGAAGCTGCCGATCAAGACCCGCGTCGTGGTCCGCGAAGACTGGTAAGCGACAGGGGAAACCCCCGGTCGAGACAACATTGGACCCCCGTCGGGAAACCGGCGGGGATTTTCCTATTTAGGCCGTTGAAGTTCTCCGCAAACAAGTTTTGAGTTTTGATCCGACGTAAGGCAAGCCGTACCCCCAACTATTGAGTCGGTGTATAGTTTGCCGCAGTGCTCTTCGCCGTTCATGACAACGCAGCCACGCGAGTTCTTTGAAAGAACGTCCTGCATCAGCTCTTTCAGTGACTGGTCGACTATACTGTCTACATTCCCAAACGTAACGTCTCTAAATCCGGTTATGTCGCCTGGAGTTAGTCCAGTTTTTGCCCAAGTCGTTTTGTCGTCTTCAGGTATCTTGACGCCAGTGCCGCGTTCCAACGCGTTCAGGGCGAACATTCTTGCGGGTAAAGAGTTCTCGACGTCTTCCTGATACTCGCCAGCAAGAATTGTCAGGCTAAGTTTGGCAAGTTCCAGATCAATTTCGCGGTTTTCCTTAGCATACTTCAGTTCAATTTCGCGCAATGTTGAATTGTATGAATAGGTCGATGCCTGATAGCTCGCCCAAGCAGCAATTCCTGCTGTAATCGCACCTCCGATAACATACTTCACCACTCCGTCAGTTTGGCCTTTGGAGGCTGTGTCTTTGTTTGCAAGCGCTGTTTGATAGTTCAATTCCGCTATCTTGGCTTCTATCTCATTGGACATAATCGATTTCTCCAAATCTTCCTGAGATAATCGGCCTGTTTTGGTGATGGGTCAATTCTGAATGATCAGTTGAACAAGGCGAAGCCCCTCGCAATGTCGAGGGAGCTGGGTTATGTCCGGCCATGCCACAGATTGAATCGCTCTTCGTCACCCGCCTCTACCGCGCCGCCCTGTCCGAGTTCGATCCGAAGATCGACCCGGATGAGCTTGAGAATTCCAGCCTGGTCATCGCCGAGGATGACGAGGCCGGGCAGGCGTGGTGCGAAAAGAACGGCTATCCCGGCTACACCAGCTACGCCTCGCTCACCGATCTGCCCTGGCGGTTCCCGATCTTCGCCGATCTGGTCAAGGCGCTCGACCGGCACGTGGCGGCCTTCGCCGAGGATCTGGAGTTTGATCTGGACGGCAAAGCGCTGAAGCTCGAAGACCTCTGGATCAACATCCTGCCCGAAGGCGGGATGCATGCCAGCCACATCCACCCGCATTCGGTGATCTCGGGCACCACCTACGTGGCGATGCCCGAGGGCGCCAGCGCGCTGAAACTGGAAGATCCGCGCTCGGCCCGCATGATGGCCGCCCCGGTGCGCCGGAAAGAGGCGCGGCGCGAGATGCAGCCCTTCATCTACATGAAACCCGCCGTGGGCGACGTGCTGCTCTGGGAAAGCTGGCTGCGCCACGAGGTGCCGATGAACATGGCCGAAGAGGAACGGATCAGCGTCAGTTTCAATTACCGGTGGGATTGACCACCTCCAGGTCCGAATCCGAGGCGCAGCCGATTGATCGGCGTCAATTGGGAAGACGCCGGATCGTGATAAGATCCCGGTCAACCCGCGCGCCCGCGGCCGGGCCTTGAAGGGCAGGGCGACGGACGTCGGATTTGACAAGGTATGTGCCATGCAGGTCTGGGTCTTGCTGTTACTTGCCGCTATGCTCGGTTCGGCTACAACCGTCGCGGGGCAGGTTCCGGACCCGCATGGTGTCTACGAGGAAACCTGCGCGAGATGTCACGCGCCCCACGCCGGCGATTTCGTCTGGGGCGAATTGAAAGTTTCGGATGGCGTTCTTGCGGGCAACCGGTCGGGCCGGACCGTCGACGCGTATTTGTCCTCGGGGCACGGTGGCGCGTCGCCGGATGAGGCGGCAACCCTGCTGGACCATTTCCGTGCGGTGCGGGACTCGGGCCGCATGTTCCAGGAAAAGTGCCGGATTTGTCACGGGACCGCGCTGAGTTTGACCCGCGCTCATCTGATCATCGCAGACGGAGAATTGGTGGGGCGGTACAGCGGACGAAACATCGGGGCCCTCCTGAAGGTTCATGGCAGGCTTTCGCCGGAAGAGGCCAAGCAAATGCTGGACGTGCTGACGAGAATCGCCGATACGCAGGGTCTGAAGCGGTGACGTGGGCAAGCAGCGGATGATTGAAACCTCCGGTCCGCAAGATTTCCAAACTTCTCCTTGCCACCCAATTCCGTCTCCCTTATAGAGCGGCATCCTGCGTTCCCCCGGCCGAGTCGGGGGATTCGCATGTCTGTCATTCATCCACCAGGTCCAAGGTGACCCTGAACGGGGGCCTTCTGGTGTTTTGAGCAAAGGAAAAAGGCGATGAACGCCCAGGAACTGCGCAACAAGACCCCGGACCAGCTCCGGGAAGATCTGGTCAACCTGAAGAAGGAGGCGTTCAACCTGCGCTTCCAGCAGGCGACCGGCCAACTGGAAAACTCCGCCCGGATCAAGAGCGTGCGCCGCGAGGTTGCCCGCGTGAAGACCGTGCTGAACGAAAAAGCCGCTGAAGCTGCGAACTGAGGAGCCTGAGAGATGCCCAAACGTATTCTGCAAGGCACCGTGACCAGCGACGCCAACGAACAGACCGTAACCGTGTCGGTGGAACGCCGCTTCACGCACCCGGTTCTGAAGAAGACCATCCGCAAGTCCAAGAAATACCGGGCTCACGATGAAAAGAACGCCTTCAAGGTCGGCGACACCGTACGCATCATCGAATGCGCGCCGAAATCGAAGACGAAACGCTGGGAAGTTCTGGAGGCGTAAGCCTGCGGAACCTTTCCTATTGTCGAAACCCTGGGGGATCTAACAAGACCAGCCCCCACAGGTCGGGAGAAACCACATGATCCAGATGCAGACCAATCTGGATGTCGCTGACAACTCCGGCGCCCGCCGAGTTCAGTGCATCAAGGTCCTGGGTGGTTCCAAGCGTAAATACGCCTCCGTCGGCGACATCATTGTCGTCTCGGTGAAGGAAGCCATCCCGCGCGGCCGCGTGAAGAAAGGTGACGTCCGCAAGGCCGTCGTCGTGCGCACCGCCAAGGAAGTCCGCCGCGAAGACGGCACCGCGATCCGCTTCGATCGCAACGCCGCCGTCATCCTCAACAACGCCGGCGAGCCGATCGGCACCCGTATCTTCGGACCCGTCGTGCGCGAACTGCGCGCGAAGAACTTCATGAAGATCATCTCGCTGGCTCCGGAGGTGCTGTAACCATGGCTGCTAAACTCCGCAAAGGCGACAAGGTCGTCGTGCTGGCCGGCAAGGACAAGGGCAAGGAAGGCACCATCACCTCCGTCGACCCGCAGGCCGGCAAGGCCGTCGTCGACGGCGTGAACATCGCCATCCGCCACACCCGCCAGTCGCAGACCTCGCAGGGCGGCCGCCTGCCCAAGGCGCTGCCGATCGACCTCAGCAACCTGGCGCTGCTGGACAAGAACGGCAAGGCAACCCGCGTCGGCTTCCGCATGGAAGGCGACAAGAAGGTACGTTACGCCAAGACCACGGGGGACGTGATCGATGCTTGATGCTGCAAACTATACCCCGCGTCTGAAGGCTCAGTACGCCAACACCATCCGCGCCGCGCTGAAGGAAGAGTTCGGCTACAAGAACGAGATGCAGATCCCCAAGCTGGAGAAGATCGTTCTGAACATCGGCTGCGGTTCCGAGGCGGTGAAGGATTCCAAGAAAGCCAAGTCGGCTGTCGAGGATCTGACCGCCATCGCTGGTCAAAAGGCCGTTTCGACCAAGGCGAAGAAGTCGATCGCAGGCTTCCGCGTCCGCGAAGAAATGCCGCTGGGCGCCAAGGTGACCCTGCGCGGCGACCGGATGTACGAATTCCTGGACCGTCTGATCACCATCGCGCTGCCGCGCGTGCGTGACTTCCGCGGTGTGAAACCCTCGTTCGACGGCCGCGGCAACTTCGCCATGGGCCTGAAAGAGCACATCGTGTTCCCCGAGATCGACTTCGACAAGGTCGACGAGGTCTGGGGCATGGACATCGTAATTGCCACCACAGCGAAAACCGACGCTGAAGGAAAGGCACTGTTGAAGCAATTCAACATGCCGTTCAACGCGTAAGCGCCGGGAGGAATAGACATGGCTAAAAAAGCAATGATCGAGCGCGAGAAGAAGCGCGAGCGCCTGGTGGCAAAATACGCCGCGAAGCGCGCCGAGCTGAAAGAGATCGCGAATGACGAAAGCCGCCCGATGGAAGAGCGTTTCAAGGCGCGTCTGAAACTGGCGAAACTGCCGCGCAACAGCTCGGCGACCCGCCTTCACAACCGCTGCCAGCTCACCGGCCGTCCGCACGCTTACTACCGTAAGCTCAAGGTCAGCCGGATCATGCTGCGCGACCTGGGATCTGCCGGCCAGATCCCCGGCATGGTGAAATCGAGCTGGTAAGGAGAGATTGAGATGAACGATCCTATCGGCGATATGCTCACCCGCATCCGCAACGCGCAAATGCGCGGCAAGAGCACCGTCATCACCCCCGCGTCGAAGCTGCGCGCCTGGGTTCTGGACGTGCTGGCGGACGAAGGCTACATCCGTGGCTATGAAAAAGTGACCGGCGAAAACGGTCACCCGGCCATCGAGATCAGCCTGAAATACTACGAAGGCGAACCTGTCATTCGCGAGCTCAAGCGGGTTTCCAAGCCCGGCCGTCGCGTCTACATGGCCGTCAAGGACATTCCGCAGGTCCGTCAGGGTCTGGGCGTGTCGATTGTCAGCACTCCGAAAGGTGTGATGTCGGACCAGAACGCGCGCTCCAACAACGTTGGCGGCGAAGTGCTCTGCACCGTCTTCTAAGGAGGTCTGGAAATGTCTCGTATTGGTAAGAAACCGGTCGAGCTGCCCAGCGGCGTTTCCGCCACTGTGTCCGGCCAGACCATCGAAGTGAAGGGCCCCAAGGGCACCCGCAGCTTCACCGCCACCGACGACGTGACCCTCACGGTCGAGGACAACGTGGTCAAGATCGATCCGCGCGGATCGTCCAAGCGCGCGCGCCAGCAGTGGGGCATGAGCCGCACCATGGTCGCCAACCTTGTGACCGGCGTGACCGAGGGCTTCAAGAAAGAGCTCGAGATCCAGGGCGTGGGCTACCGGGCGCAGATGCAGGGCAACACCCTGAAGCTGAACCTGGGCTACAGCCATGACGTCGATTACGTCGCTCCGGAAGGTGTCACCATCACCGCGCCGAAGCAGACCGAGATCGTCGTCGAAGGCACCGACCAACAGCTCGTCGGCGAAGTCGCGGCCAAGATCCGCGAATGGCGCCGTCCCGAGCCCTACAAGGGCAAGGGCATCCGCTACAAGGGCGAGTTCATCTTCCGCAAGGAAGGCAAGAAGAAGTAAGGACGCTAGATATGGCAAGCAGCAAACGCACCCTGTTTCTGAAGCGCCGCCTGCGCGTTCGGAACAAACTTCGCAAGGTCAACGCAGGCCGTCCGCGCCTGTCGGTGCACCGGTCGAACAAGAACATCAGCGTCCAGCTGATCGACGACGTTCGCGGCGTGACCCTGGCCTCGGCCTCGACGCTCGAAAAGGATCTGGGCGTCGTCGGCAAGAACAACGTCGAAGCGGCCACCAAGGTGGGCGCGGCGATCGCCGAGCGCGCCAAGAAGGCCGGCGTCGAAGAGGCCTATTTCGATCGTGGCGGCTTCCTGTTCCACGGCAAGGTGAAGGCCCTGGCCGACGCCGCGCGTGAAGGTGGCCTCAAGATCTGACGGCGCGGCGGGGTGAATCCCCGCCTTGCCGCAACTCTGTAGGGCGGGGTTCACCCCGCCTTGCGACGCAACAGGAAGGCGGGTCCGCCCGCCTCGATGATCGGGGAGCCATGCGGCTCACTGCGATTGTACAAACGGCGCCGGGCGCCACAGAGAAAGGAATGCCGAATGGCAGAACGTGAACAGCGTCGGGGCCGTGGCCGCGACCGCGAGGAAGCGACACCGGAATTCGCAGATCGTCTCGTCGCGATCAACCGTGTGTCGAAAACCGTCAAAGGTGGCAAGCGCTTCGGCTTCGCCGCTCTGGTGGTCGTCGGCGACCAGAAGGGCCGCGTCGGCTTTGGCAAGGGCAAGGCGAAAGAAGTGCCCGAGGCCATCCGCAAGGCCACCGAGCAGGCCAAGCGCCAGATGATCCGCGTGCAGCTTCGCGAAGGCCGCACCCTGCACCACGACATGACCGGCCGCCACGGCGCCGGCAAGGTCGTCATGCGCACCGCGCCGGAAGGTACCGGTATCATCGCCGGTGGTCCGATGCGCGCCGTGTTCGAAATGCTGGGCGTCAAGGACGTCGTGTCCAAGTCGCTGGGCAGCTCGAACCCCTACAACATGATCCGCGCCACCATCAACGGCCTGCAGAAAGAGCAGAGCCCGCGTTCGGTCGCGGCACGCCGCGGCAAGAAGGTCGCCGACATCCTGCCCAAGCGGGACGACGCACCGGCCGCATCGGCGCAAGTCGCCGAAGAAGCGTAAGGAGACGTCACCATGGCAAAAACCATCGTCGTCAAGCAGATCGGCTCGCCGATCCGCCGCCCCGCCGAGCAGCGCGCAACCCTGATCGGCCTGGGCCTGAACAAGATGCACAAGACCCGCGAGCTCGAGGACACCCCCTCGGTCCGCGGCATGGTCAACAAGATCCCGCATCTGGTGAAGATCATCGAAGAACGCGGCTGAGCGCGGTTCAACGATCCGAACTGACGAACGCCCTCGGGAAACCGGGGGCGTTTTTTTTGTGCGCCGGTTGCGCCCACGAAACGCGCCATGACGAAAACGCATGGCGGCCAGACCGAAACGCCCGTTGCCGGCCGCCGCCGCGGTCCTTATCTCCGCCGTTCCAGGACAGGAAAACCAGAACGATTTCCGGGGAATGCGCCCCGGTCCGAGAAAGGAAAACAAATGGCACATGTATCGAACATCCCGCACACCGGTTTCAACCTCGGCGCCCGCATCCGCGCCTTCGTCGAGGACGTGAAACAGGCGCGCGCACGCGCGGCCGAATACAACCGCACCTATGCCGAACTGCAGGGTCTCACCGATCGCGAACTCAACGACATCGGCGTCCGGCGCTGCGACATCGCGGACCTCGCCCGCGCCCATGTCTACTGCGACTGACGCGGCAAGCGTCCGCTGAACGAACCGGCCGAAAAAAAGCGCCCCGATTTCGGGGCGCTTTCTGCGTTCATGCGGCCTTGGCGCGGGGCCGCCCGCGGTTCGGGCGGCGCCGCCGGGTCTGCTGTTTCCTGGGCGCCTTGGGCTCTTCCACCGTCCAGGGACGGCCGCCCAGCACCGGGATGTCGCGCGCCATGGTCTTCTGGATCGCGCGCAGCTCCGACATTTCCGCCGGAGAGCACAGCGCCACGGCGCGGCCGTCGCGGCCCGCCCGCGCGGTGCGCCCGATCCGGTGCACATAGTTGTCGGGCACGTTCGGCAGATCGTAGTTGTAGACGTGGCGCACGTCGGGAATGTCGATGCCGCGCGCCGCGACATCGGTGGCCACCAGCACCCGCAGCTTGCCGTCCCGGAACATCTGCAGCGCCCGGTCCCTCTGGCCCTGCGACTTGTTCCCGTGGATCGCCCCGGCGGCAAAGCCCGCCCGGTCCAGCGCCTTCATCAGCCGCTCGGCCCCGTGCTTGGTGCGGGCAAAGACCAGCGCCAGCTCGTCGCGATGGCCGTCCAGCATTTCGATCAGCAGCGCCGATTTCTCGGCCTGCGCCACGAAATGCACGCCCTGGGTGATTTTGTCCGCCGGCTTGCCCGGAGGCGTGGTCTCGACCCGGACCGGGTTGTTCAGATAGGTCGCGGCGATCTCGGCCATCTGCTTGGGCATGGTGGCCGAGAACAGCATGGTCTGCCGATCCTTGGGCAGCAGCGGCGCGATCTTGCGCAGCGCATGGATGAAGCCCAGGTCCAGCATCTGGTCGGCCTCGTCGAGGACCAGGAACCCGGTCCGGTCCAGCCGCACCGCCTTGCGCTCCAGCAGGTCGATCAGCCGGCCCGGCGTCGCCACCAGCAGGTCGGTGCCGCGGTTCAGGCGGTTGATCTGCGGCCCCATCGACACCCCGCCGACCACCAGGTCGACCCGGATCGAGGTGCCGTCGCAATAGGCGCGCAGGTTGTCCGAGATCTGCTTGGCCAGTTCGCGGGTCGGCGCCAGCACCAGGCCGCGCGCCGATTTGGGGGCGGGTCTGCCCTCCTGCCGGATCAGCGCCATCAGGATGGGCAGGCCAAAGGCCAGCGTCTTGCCGGTGCCGGTCTGTGCCAGCCCCATGACGTCACGCCCGTTCATGGCGTGGGGGATGGCCTGCTTCTGGATCGGTGTGGGCTCGGAAATTCCGAGCGTTTCGAGATTGGCGATGAAACGGGGCGTCAGCCCCAGCATGTTGAAGTCCAAAGACCGTCTTCCTTGTTCTTGTGACGGCCTTGCCAGCCGCACGGATGTCGTTGCACGGCCCGAACGGCGCCGCGCTTGGTTTCCGGGACGGGCTGCAACGCCGGTTCTGGCCCTGCGCTCCGTCACGCCGACCCCCGCGTGATCTGGGTATCAGTCTTGTCGAGATTGAGGTGCAGCGCAGTCCGGGTTCACCAGGGAACCGACGCGCGGTCTGCTCACGCCGCAGACATGGCACCGGGGGCGTATGCGGCCTGTCCGGCCCGATGTCAATAGATTTGTTCGGTCGGGGGTTTGGCCGGTTCGGCGGCAACCGGTGCGAACAGCTGCGCCGGGGCGTCCAGTCCCTTCAGCGGAAACGCCCCCAGACGCAGGTGCTCGGTCTCCAGCATCTCCGCGAAGTCCTGCGAATAGATCGCCGGCTGGCCGGTCGTGCCGCACAGCGCCTCGATCCGCGCCGCGATGTTCACGGCCTGGCCGAGCACGGTGAAGTCCAGCCGCGCCTCCGAGCCGATGTTCCCGTATAGCACGCTGCCGCAATGCAGCCCGACCCCGTATCGAAGCTCGGATTGCGGCACCGCCGCCAGCGCGGCCCGGGCGGCGCTCAGCGCGCGGCGGCAGGCCGAGCGCATGTCGGGTTCGGCCGGAAAGATGGCCAGCACGCCGTCGCCGATGAACTTGAGGATCTCGCCCCCATGCCCGGTCACGGCCGCGTCGATGACCTCGAAATACCGGTTCGCCAGCGCGACGGTCTCTTCGACCGGCAGCCGCGCGTTCAGCCCGGTCCAGTCGCGGATGTCGCTGATCAGGATTGCCGCCTCGATCCGGTCGATATCGCCCCGGGTGATCTGCCCGCCGACCACCCGCCGCCCGGTGCGCGGGCCGAGATAGGCTTCGGCCACCGCCAGCGACAGGTTCCGCAGCCGGTGCACCTCGACGATCGGGGTGATGGCGGCGCCGATCTTTCCGAACCCGGCGATGTCTTGGTCGGAGAACCCCTCCGTGCGGTCGGACACGAAGACCAGCACGCCGCCGCCTTCGCCGACGAACCTGAGAGGCAGGCCGAAATAGTCGGTGGCGCCGCGTTCGCGCAGTTCGTGATAGGCGACGTGATCCGCGTCGGTGAGATCGGTCAGCGATTTCCGCAGCGGTCTGCCGGTTTCCGCGATCCGCGCCAGCGGGCTGCCGATGAATTCCTGGCGCTGGTCCAGCCCGTGGCTGGCGGCGACGCTGTCGATCTTGCCGCTGTCCCGTTCCCAGGCCGAGCTCAGCGCGGTCACCAGCGGATGCACGGTGCGGATGGCAAGGCGGATCCGCCAGATCGGCGCCTCGGCCTCCAGCATGGCCTTTCCCAGCCCGCCGACGACGTGATCGAGGTCGGGCAGCATCCGGCCTTCCGAAAGCACCCAGTCGATGACCTTGTCCAGTTTCCAGCCCATGTGGGGGAATCTAGCACGGAATCGGCCGGTGTCCTGGGCAATTGCCGTTCGCCTCCGGGCGGCATACCCCTTGAACCATCCTTGGACTGGGTCTATACGCCCCCGGTGGACGACAGCGCCACAAGAATCAAAAACCAAGAAACGCCGTGTTTGGCCCATCACGCTTCGGGGGTCACATCCGGCTTAGGAGAAGCGACATGAAACTTCACGAACTGCGTGACAATCCGGGCGCCGCGCCCAAGAAAACCCGCGTTGGCCGGGGCCCCGGCTCGGGCAAGGGCAAGATGGGCGGCCGTGGTATCAAGGGTCAGAAATCCCGCTCGGGCGTGGCCATCAACGGCTACGAAGGCGGCCAGATGCCGCTCTACCAGCGTCTGCCCAAGCGCGGCTTCAACAAGCCGAACCGCAAGGAATTCGCCGTCATCAACCTGGGCCTGATCCAGAAGTTCGTCGACGCCGGCAAGCTGGACGCCAAATCCGCGATCACCGAGGACGCGCTGGTCGCCAGCGGCCTGGTGCGCCGCAAGCTGGACGGCGTGCGCATCCTCGCCAAGGGCGAAATCTCGGCCAAGGTGAACCTGGAAGTGACCGGCGCCTCGAAAGCTGCCGTCGAGGCAGTCGAGAAAGCGGGCGGTTCACTGAAGGTCACAAAAGCCGCTGCGGCAGAGTAAGCGCTTGTGAGCGGGCCAAGTCCCGCTTACATAGACCTCAGAGTTTTCCAAGACGCCGCCCGAGCCGGAAAACGGTTTCGGGCGGCGTTTTCATAAGAGAGACCGATTTATGGTATCAGCAGCAGAACAAATGGCGGCCAACACAAGCTGGTCCGCCCTTGGCAAAGCCACCGATCTGCGCAACCGCATCCTGTTCACGCTGGGTCTGTTGATCGTCTACCGCCTCGGCACCTTCATTCCGGTGCCGGGTATCGACGGTCAGGCGCTGCGCGAGTTCATGGAGCAGGCGGGGCAGGGCATCGGCGGCATGGTTTCGATGTTCACCGGCGGCGCGTTGGGGCGCATGGGCATCTTCGCCCTCGGCATCATGCCCTACATCTCGGCCTCGATCATCGTGCAGCTGCTGACCTCGATGGTTCCCGCGCTCGAACAGCTCAAGAAAGAGGGCGAACAGGGCCGCAAGAAGATCAACCAGTACACCCGCTTCGGCACCGTGGCGCTGGCCACCGTGCAGGCCTACGGTCTTGCCGTGTCGCTGGAATCGGGCGATCTGGCCACCGATCCGGGTCTCTATTTCCGCTTCTCGACCATGATCACGCTGGTCGGCGGCACCATGTTCCTGATGTGGCTGGGCGAACAGATCACCGCGCGCGGCATCGGCAACGGCATCTCGCTGATCATCTTCGTCGGCATCATCGCCGAGGTTCCCGCCGCGCTGGCGCAGTTCTTCGCCTCCGGCCGTTCGGGCGCGATCAGCCCCGCCGTTATCGTCGGCGTCATCGTCATGGTGATCGCGGTCATCACCTTCGTTGTGTTCATGGAGCGCGCCCTGCGCAAGATCCACATCCAGTACCCGCGCCGCCAGGTCGGGATGAAGGTCTATGACGGCGGCTCCAGCCACCTGCCGGTCAAGGTCAACCCGGCGGGCGTGATCCCGGCGATCTTCGCCAGCTCGCTGCTGCTGCTGCCGGTCACCATCTCGACCTTCTCCTCGGGGGCGGCCAGCGGCCCGGTGATGTCCTGGCTCCTGGCCAATTTCGGCCCCGGCCAGCCGCTCTACCTGCTGTTCTTCGCCTCGATGATCGTGTTCTTCGCCTATTTCTACACGTTCAACGTGTCGTTCAAACCCGATGACGTGGCCGACAACCTGAAAAAGCAGAACGGCTTCGTCCCCGGCATCCGCCCGGGCAAGAAGACCTCCGAGTACCTGGAATACGTGGTCAACCGCGTGCTGGTGCTGGGCTCGGCCTATCTGGCCGCCGTCTGCCTGCTGCCCGAGATCCTGCGCGGCCAGTTCGCCATCCCGTTCTATTTCGGCGGCACCTCGGTCCTGATCATCGTGTCGGTGACCATGGACACCATCCAGCAGGTCCAGAGCCACCTGCTCGCGCATCAATACGAGGGGCTGATCGAAAAGTCCCAGCTGCGCGGCAAGGGCAAGAAACGCGGCAGGAAGGGACCGGCGCGCCGATGAACATCATTCTTCTTGGACCCCCGGGCGCGGGCAAGGGCACACAGGCGCGGCACCTGGTCGAGACGCGCGGCATGATCCAGCTGAGCACCGGCGACATGCTGCGCGAGGCCAAGACCTCGGGCACCGAGATGGGCAAGAAGGTCGCCGAGATCATGGACGCCGGCAATCTCGTCACCGACGAGATCGTCATCGGCCTGATCGAGGAAAGGCTGACCTCCGAGGCCGGCGCCGGCTTCATCTTCGACGGCTTTCCCCGCACGCTGGCCCAGGCCGACGCGCTGGCGGCGCTGCTGGCCAAGCTGGGCCAGTCGCTGCACACGGTGATCGAGATGCGCGTCGATGACGAGGCGCTGGTCAGGCGCATTACCGGCCGCTTCACCTGCGGCAATTGCGGCGAGGTCTATCACGACGAGACCAAGCCGACGAAAACCCCGGGCGTCTGCGACCAGTGCGGCGGCACCGAGATGGTGCGGCGCGCCGACGACAACGAGGAAAGCCTGCGCACGCGCCTGATGGAATACTACAAGAAGACCTCGCCGCTGATCGGCTATTACTACGCCAAGGGCGACCTGCGCCCGGTCAACGGCCTGGCCGACATCAAGGAAGTCACTGCCTCGATCGAGGCCATTCTGGGCTGATTCAGGGTGGGGGCTTGACGGCAGGTCCAAAAGCCCATATCGACCCACATCCCCAATGGGAATCAACCGCGCATGCGGGATTCGTCCCGTGTGCCAGGACTACCTCGTACAAATGCTGGACCCTCTGGCCACACTGCCACGGTCAAGCGTTGTGAAAAAAGGTTCTGGAGTTACGGAACCGCAACGAAAGGAAAGTGACACGTGGCACGTATTGCCGGCGTAAACATCCCGACTGCCAAGCGGGTACCCATCGCCCTCACCTACATCACCGGTATCGGCAACACCTCGGCCAAGGCGATCTGCGACGCCGTCGGCATCGAGCAGAGCCGCCGGGTCAACGAACTCAGCGACGCCGAAGTTCTGGCCATCCGCGAGCATATCGACGCCAACTACACCGTCGAAGGCGACCTGCGCCGCGAAGTGCAGATGAACATCAAGCGCCTGATGGACCTGGGCTGCTACCGCGGTCTGCGTCACCGCCGCAACCTGCCGGTTCGCGGTCAGCGCACCCACACCAACGCTCGCACCCGCAAAGGCCCCGCAAAGCCGATCGCGGGCAAGAAGAAGTAAGGAGGGTCTGACCGATGGCACGCGAAAAGACACGCACCAAGCGCAAAGAGCGCAAGAACATCGCATCGGGCGTCGCCCATGTGAACTCGACCTTCAACAACACCAAGATCCTGATCTCGGATGTGCAGGGCAACGCCATTTCGTGGTCGTCCGCCGGCACGATGGGCTTCAAGGGATCGCGGAAATCGACCCCCTACGCCGCCCAGATGGCCGCCGAAGATGCCGGCCGCAAGGCGCAGGAACATGGCGTCAAGACGCTGGAAGTCGAAGTTCAGGGCCCCGGTTCGGGTCGTGAATCGGCGCTGCGCGCCCTGGCCGCAGTGGGCTTCAACATCACGTCGATCCGCGACGTGACCCCGATCGCCCACAACGGCTGCCGCCCGCCGAAGCGCCGCCGCGTCTAAGCGACCGAAAAATCAGGCTGGGACCGTGTCTTTGCGCGCGGTCCCGGTTCGCCGTTTTGAAACCTCGGGCGTCTGCACCTTCTCCGGTCATGGGGCGCGGACAGGAATGGAGGGATTACATGATCCACAAGAATTGGGCAGAATTGATCAAACCGACCCAGCTTGACGGCAAGCCGGGCAACGATCCCGCACGCCAGGCGACGCTGGTCGCCGAACCGCTGGAGCGCGGCTTTGGCCTGACGCTCGGCAACGCGCTGCGCCGCGTTCTGATGAGCTCGCTGCAAGGCGCGGCCATCACCAGCGTCCAGATCGACAACGTGCTGCACGAGTTCTCCTCGGTCGCCGGTGTCCGCGAAGACGTCACCGACATCATCCTGAACCTCAAGCAGGTCGCCCTGCGCATGGAAGTCGAAGGGCCCAAGCGCCTGTCGATCAACGCCAAGGGTCCCGCGGTCGTCACCGCCGGCGACATCAGCGAAAGCAACGGCATCGAGGTCCTGAACCGCGATCACGTCATCTGCCACCTGGACGACGGCGCCGACCTGTTCATGGAACTGACCGTCAACACCGGCAAGGGCTATGTCTCGGCCGAAAAGAACAAGCCCGAGGACGCGCCCATCGGCCTGATCCCGATCGACGCGATCTATTCGCCGGTCAAGAAGGTCGCCTATGACGTGCAGCCGACCCGCGAAGGCCAGGTTCTGGACTATGACAAGCTGACGCTCAAGATCGAAACCGACGGCTCGATCACCCCCGAGGACGCGCTGGCCTTCGCCGCGCGCATCCTGCAGGACCAGCTGTCGATCTTCGTCAACTTCGACGAGCCCGAAGCCGCCGGCCGCCAGGACGAGGACGACGGGCTGGAGTTCAACCCGCTGCTGCTCAAGAAGGTGGACGAGCTGGAACTGTCGGTGCGTTCGGCGAACTGCCTGAAGAACGACAACATCGTCTACATCGGCGACCTGATCCAGAAGACCGAAGCCGAGATGCTCCGCACCCCGAACTTCGGCCGCAAGTCGCTGAACGAGATCAAGGAAGTGCTGTCGGGCATGGGCCTGCACCTCGGCATGGATGTCGAGGACTGGCCGCCGGACAACATCGAGGATCTGGCGAAGAAATTCGAAGACGCGTTCTGAGGTTGCGGCGGGGTGAAACCCCGCCCGACCGCCTCTGGGAAGGCGTGTACAAAACGGACATCCCGCCCCGCGCGGGGCGTACAAGTCGGAAGATATGGGCAATCCCGCCCCAAGGAGAGCCTCTGACACGCATCGGAGGCCGGACAAAGCAAAACGCGAAAGAAGGAACTGAAAAATGCGTCATGCACGTGGCTATCGCCGCCTGAACCGTACCCATGAGCACCGCAAGGCCCTGTTCTCCAACATGGCCGGCTCGCTCATCGAGCACGAACAGATCAAGACCACCCTGCCCAAGGCCAAGGAACTGCGCCCGATCATCGAAAAGCTGATCACCCTCGGCAAGCGCGGCGACCTGCACGCCCGCCGCCAGGCCGCAGCCCAGTTGAAAGAGGACAAGGACGTCGCCAAGCTGTTCGAGGTTCTGGGCCCCCGTTACGCGGACCGTCAGGGCGGCTATGTCCGTATCCTGAAGGCCGGTTTCCGCTATGGCGACATGGCGCCGATGGCGATCATCGAATTCGTCGACCGCGACATCGACGCCAAGGGCGCCGCCGACAAGGCCCGCGTCGCTGCCGAAGAAGCGGCTGCCGACGAAGAATAATTCCGGCGCCCTTCAGGGTTTCGGATCGACCCCCGCTCCTTGCCGAGCGGGGGTTTTTCTTTGCAGACGGTGGCGTTCCGACCGCGTGCGGCCTACATCGCGTCCATCTCGGCCTTGATCAGCTTTTCCAGCTTCGCGACCGGATGGTTGGTCAGGTCCTTGGGGATTTCGGCAACGACCCTGTTCGTCACTTCCTGGTGCAGCAGGCCGCGCAGCGCGCCCAGCACCTTTGGCGAGGCCACGAGAACCAGATCATCGAAAGCGCCCTTGTGAGCGCGGGAATAGAGCAGACCGGCCAGTTCCGCCGCAAAGCGGTCGCGCGCATCCTCCTGCCAGTGCGGTTCGGTCACCGCCGTTTTCTGGTTCGGTCCCCCGTCCGCGCGCCGGCCCGACTGGCCGGACGGTTTCAGGTCCTCGGCGCCCACGGTCGGCACATGTTCCGCGATGACTTCAAAGCTCGGGGCGGGGTATTCCACCAGGTTGCGCAGCAGCAGGGCCTTGTTGGCGTCGGCAACGACGATCCACGCGCCCTTCGTCAGTTTCACCATGTCCATTCCCCCTTTGCCGCAAATCGTTCTTCGGGTCCGGGTTTTCACGAACCCTGCCCACCATCATCCACAGCATGAGGACTGGGGGCAAGCCGCGAGGCTTCGGCGCGGCGCGGCCCCGCTTGCAATCGCCCCTTTCAGCCCGCATATGAGGGGCCAATCCGAAGGAAGAGACATGTTCCGCATCCTGCTGATCACTCTGGGCCTTGCAGCCGCCCCCGCCCTTGCTGAAACCCGCGTGCCTCAATCGCAGGCCGAGATCTCGTTGGGCTTCGCACCGGTGGTGAAACAGGCGGCGCCGGCCGTGGTCAACATCTACGCCAGGATCATCCGGCCGGGCCGGTCCAACCCGTTGTTCTCGGATCCGTTCTTCCGGGATTTCTTCGGCGGCGATTTCGGAACGCCCCGGCCACGGGTGCAGAACTCGCTGGGTTCGGGCGTGATCCTGTCCGAGGACGGCTACGTGGTTTCGAACTACCACGTGGTCGGCATGGCCACGGAGATCCAGGTGGTCACGACGGACCGCCGCGAATTCACGGCCGAGGTCGTGCTGGGCGACGAAGAAAGCGACATCGCCATCCTGCGGCTCGAAGGGGCCGACGGGCTGCCGCATCTGAACCTGCGCGATTCCGATCACGTCGAGGTCGGAGAACTGGCGCTGGCCATCGGCAACCCCTTCGGGGTCGGCCAGACCGTGTCGTCGGGTATCATCTCGGGGCTGGCGCGTTCGGGTACGGCCACGGGCAATGCGCGCGGCTATTTCATTCAGACCGATGCGCCGATCAACCCGGGCAACTCCGGCGGCGCGCTGATCGACGTGAACGGCGATCTGATCGGCATCAACACCTCCATCCTCAGCCGCTCGGGCGGCTCGAACGGGATCGGCTTCGCGATCCCGGCCAACCTTGTGGCCGAGTTCCTGCGGCAGGCGCGCGCCGGGAACGAGAGTTTCGTGCGCCCGTGGGCCGGCATCGCAGGACAGCCGATGAACGCCGACATTGCCGAGTCGCTTGGCCTGGCGCTGCCCGAAGGCGTGGTGATTTCCGACCTGCATCCGGAAAGCCCGATCGCCAAGGCCGGGTTCCGCGTGGGTGACGTGATCACCCATGTGGACGGCGAGGAGGTAAACTCGCCCTCCGAGATGAAGTTCCGCATGTCCGTCGCCGGGATCGGCGGCGTCACGACCATGACGCGGTTGCGAAACGGCGCGCGCGAGCAGCTTGAAGTGGCGATGATCGAAGCGCCGGACGTTCCCCCGGCGGAAGAGACCGTGCTGGACGACCGAACGGTTCTGCCGGGGCTGACCGTGGCGCGGGCCAATCCGGCGGTGATCTCGCGCATGGGCCTGCCGCTGTCGCTTGCGGGCGTCGTGGTTCTGGATGCCGGGCCTTTCGGCGCACGCGCCGGGTTGCAGCCCGGTGACGTATTGGGTGCAGTGAACGGCAAGGCCGTGGAAAGCCCCGCCGAGGTGCGCGCGGCGTTGACCAATCCGGGCCGCTGGATCCGGATGGACCTGCAGCGCCGCGGGCAGTGGGTTTCGCTGCGGTTCCGGATCTGAGCCATGGCGGACCTGTTCGACACCGGCGCGACGACGCCATCGGCCGAACCGCCCCGGCCCCTGGCCGACCGGCTGCGCCCCAAGACCCTCGGCGAGGTGATCGGGCAGGAACAGGTCCTCGGCCCGGATGCGCCCTTGGGCGTGATGCTGTCGTCGGGCAGCCTGTCGAGCCTGATCTTCTGGGGGCCGCCCGGCGTCGGCAAGACCACCATCGCCCGGCTGCTGGCGCAGGAAACGGATCTGCATTTCGTGCAGATCAGCGCGATCTTCACCGGCGTTCCCGAACTCAAGAAAGTGTTCGAGGCCGCAAAAATCCGTCGCCGGAACGGGCAGGGCACGCTGCTGTTCGTGGACGAAATCCATCGCTTCAACAAGGCGCAGCAGGACGGGTTCCTGCCGCACATGGAGGACGGCACCATCCTTCTGGTGGGCGCCACGACCGAGAACCCGTCCTTTGAACTGAACGCCGCACTCCTCAGCCGGGCGCAAGTGCTGGTGCTCGAACGGCTGGGCCTTGCCGATCTGGAGCGGCTGACCCAGCGCGCCGAAAAGGAGTTGGGCCGCGCGCTGCCCCTGATGCCGGCGGCCCGCGACGCGTTGCAGGAGATGGCTGACGGGGACGGGCGGGCGCTTCTGAACCTCGTCGAACAGGTGGCGGCCTGGAAGGTCGAGGACCCGCTCGGCACCGAGGCGCTGTCCAACCGGTTGATGCGGCGGGCGGCGAAGTACGACAAGTCCGGCGACGAGCACTACAACCTGATCTCGGCGCTGCACAAATCCGTGCGCGGCTCAGATCCGGACGCGGCGCTCTACTGGTTCGCGCGGATGCTGACGGGGGGCGAGGATCCGCGCTACCTGGCCCGCCGGATCACCCGGATGGCGGTCGAGGATATCGGGTTGGCGGATCCTCAGGCGCAGACGATCTGCCTGCACGCCTGGGAAACCTACGAACGTCTCGGCTCGCCCGAGGGCGAACTGGCGCTGGCGCAGGCGCTGGTCTATCTGGCGCTGGCGCCGAAATCGAACGGGGCCTATGTCGGATACAAGGCTGCGATGAAACTGGCCAAGCAGACGGGCAGCGAGCCGCCGCCCAAGCACATCCTGAACGCGCCGACCTCGCTGATGAAGGACCAAGGATACGGCGCGGGCTATGCCTATGACCACGACGCCGAGGACGGGTTTTCCGGGCAGAACTACTTCCCGGACGGCGTGAAGCGCCCGGTGCTCTACCAGCCCGTCGAACGGGGGTTCGAGCGCGAGTTGAAGAAACGGCTGGAGTATTTCGCTAAGCTGCGCGCCCAGAGAAACACCTGAGCCCGCGCGGTCAATCCCCGGTTTGTGGTCCGAAAATCTGCGCACAACTTGACATCCCCGCCCGCCCGCGCGACAGGAGCGCCATGTTTTCTTCGGTTCTGCAAGTGGCGCTTGGCGGCGCGGTCGGGGCGACGCTCCGGTATCTGACGGGCATGGGCGTTTTCCGCGTCCTTGGCCCGCAGGATTTTCCGGTGGCGATCATCCTCGTCAATGTCGTCGGGTCATTCCTGATGGGCATTTTCGTCGTGGCCGCGGCGCATCGCGAGTTGCACCACCTGAGCCCGCTTGTCGTGACAGGGCTGATGGGCGGGTTCACCACTTTTTCCGCCTTCTCGCTAGAAGCGGTGACGCTTTATGAACGCGGCGCCGTGGGATATGCGGCGCTTTATGTTGGATTGTCCGTTGGCTTGTCGCTGGCGGCATTGGCTGCGGGCCTGTTCGTGGCGCGGGGGATTTGGGCATGAGCGGCGTTCAGATGATAACGGTCGGGGCCGAGGACGGAGACCAGCGCCTTGATCGCTGGCTGCGCCGGATGTTTCCGCACGTGGCGCAGGGCAGGATCGAAAAGATGTGCCGCAAGGGCGAATTGCGGGTCGATGGCGGGCGCGTCAAGGCCTCGACCCGGCTCGAGGCCGGGCAGGTCGTGCGCGTGCCGCCCCTGCCGGATGCCGAACACAAGCCTTTGCCGGACAAGCCGCGCGTTTCGGATGCGGACGCGAAGATGATCCAGTCCTGCGTGATCTATCGCGACGATCACGTGCTGGCGCTGAACAAGCCTGCCGGCCTGCCGGTGCAAGGCGGCAGCGGCCAGACCCGGCATGTGGACGGCCTGTCCGAGGCGCTGCGGTTCGGACAGGACGAGAACCCGCGCCTGGTGCATCGCCTCGACAAGGACACTTCCGGCGTGCTGCTGCTGGCGCGGACGCGCGAGGCGGCCAAGGGCTTGACCGCCGCCTTCCGCCACCGCAACACCCGCAAGATCTATTGGGCGCTGGTCGCCGGCGTGCCGACGCCCTACCTGGGCGAGATCAAGACCGGGCTCGTCAAGGCGCCGGGCCACGGCAAGCAGGGCGAGGGCGAAAAGATGATCGCCATTCACCTGAACGAGGTCGACAGCACGCCGGGAGCAAAACGGGCGCATACGCTTTACGCGACGCTTTACCGGGTCGCAGGGCGTGCCGCGTGGGTGGCGATGGAGCCTGTTACCGGGCGCACCCACCAGCTGCGGGCGCATATGGCGGGGATCGGCCATCCGATCATCGGCGACGGCAAGTATGGCGGGTCGGGGCAGGAAAACCTCGGTGACGGCTGGGGGGCGCAACTGGGCGGGATCATCAGCAAGAAGCTGCACCTGCACGCAAGGCGGTTGTCCTTTGAACATCCCGTGACGCGCAAAGTGGTGACGGTCACCGCTCCGCTGCCGGAACACATGAAGGACAGCTGGGACACGTTCGGCTGGACCGAGGATCTGGCCGCCGACGATCCGTTCGAGGAACTGCAATGAGCGCGTCCCAGCGGCTGATCCTGTTCGACGTGGACGGCACCCTGGTCGACAGCCAGGGCAGCATCGTATCCGCCATGTCAGCCGCTTTTGATGGCCTGTCCCTGCCTGTTCCTGAACGCGCACGGGTACTGTCGGTCGTCGGCCTGTCGCTGCCTCACGCGATGGCGCGGCTGGCGTCGGAGCAAGGCGCATCGGTGCAGGGCAGGCTGGTCGAGGCCTACAAGGAAGCCTATCACGCGCAGCGCGTGGCCCAGGGGGCTGCCAGTTCGCCGCTTTACCCGGGCGCGCTTGACGTGCTGCGGGCCTTGCATTCCGAGCCCGGGAACCTTCTGGGCGTGGCGACCGGCAAGTCGCAGCGGGGGCTCGACGCCCTGCTGGAGGCGCACGGGCTGGAGGGGTATTTCGTCACCCGGCAGGTTGCCGATCACCATCCGTCGAAACCGCACCCGTCGATGATCGACACGGCCCGGGCCGAGACCGGGGCCGAGCCGGCATCCACCGTCATGATCGGCGACACCAGTTTCGACATGGAAATGGCCAAGGCCGCTGGCGTGACGGGGATCGGTGTCAGTTGGGGATACCACAGCACGACGGCCCTGGCGGATGCGGCCTCGATCATCGATGCGTTCGACCAGTTGCCCCCGGCGCTGGAGAAACTCTGGAACTGAAAGAATGAGCGACTGGAAACCGAAACGCTTCTGGAAGATGAGCGCCGTCGTCGAGACCGACGAGGGCTTCACGGTCGAACTTGACGGGCGCCGCGTCAAGACACCGGCCAAGGCGGCGCTGACCCTGCCCACCCGCGCCTTGGCCGAGGCGATCTCGGTGGAGTGGGGCGCGCAGGAAAAGGTGGTCGATCCGGGCACCATGCCTTTCACCCGGTCTGCCAACGCGGCGATCGACAAGGTCCGGCACCAGCATTCCGAAGTGGCGGAAATGCTGGCCGCCTACGGCGATTCGGATCTTGTCTGCTACCGCGCCGAACGCCCGGCTTCCCTGATCGAACGGCAGACCGAACAATGGGACCCGGCGCTTGATTGGGCGGCCGAAGCCTTGGGTGCAAGGCTTTTCCCTGTGGCGGGCGTCGTGCATCAACCGCAGTCCCCGGCAGCCCTGGCCGAATTGCGCCGCCGCGTTCACGAGATGAGCGAATTTCAACTTGCCGCCTTTCACGATCTGGTCAGCCTGTCGGGCTCGCTGGTGCTCGGCTTCGCCGCGGCGCAGGACTGGCGCGATGCGGACGAGATCTGGCGCATGTCGCGTCTCGATGAACTCTGGCAGGAAGAGCAGTGGGGCGAGGACGAAGAGGCGAGCGCACACGCGGAAATAAAGCGCCGGGCCTTTTTGCACGCCAAACGTTTCTTCGACATGTCACAATGAAATGCGATTGGCGCAATTGATGGGTGACCAAGGGTAAGCGCCGTGCGGGGGATTTTCTATTTCCCTGATACTGCTCTTGACGTTTGTTTGTGATTGCGCCCAAACTTGGGGCCACGAAAGGGGAGACACCTTTTCGGTAACCTTTCCGGCATGAGGGAATGCCGGCAGAACCGTTTCTTTCAAGGACGGAAAATCAGGAAGAGGTAAAAATGAAAAAAACCGTATTTTTGGGCGCGGCCACTGTTGCCGGTCTTGCAGCAGGGGTTGCTGCGGCTGGAACGGCGGACGACGTCAAGGCACGTGGCAAGCTGAACTGTGGTGTGACCACCGGTCTGGTCGGCTTTGCTGCGCCGGATGCGAATGGGGAGTGGAAAGGTTTTGACGTGGCCGTGTGCCGCGCAGTTGCAGCGGCCGTTCTGGGCGATGCCAACGCAGTCGAGTTCGTGCCGACCACGGGCAAGACCCGCTTCACCGCTCTGGCCTCGGGCGAGGTCGACATGCTGGCGCGCAACACCACCTGGACCTTCAGCCGCGACGTGGACCTGAAGTTCGAATTCGTGGGCGTCAACTACTACGATGGTCAGGGTTTCATGGTTCCCAAGTCGCTGGGCGTGTCCTCGGCCAAGGAACTGGACGGCGCGACCGTGTGCATCCAGACCGGCACCACCACCGAGCTGAACCTGGCGGACTTCTTCCGCTCGAACAACATCAGCTACGAGCCGGTTCCGATCGAAACCAACGCCGAAGCGCAGCAGCAGTACCTGGCCGGTGCATGTGACGTGTACACCACCGACGCGTCCGGTCTGGCCGCAACCCGCGCCACCTTCGAAAACCCGGGCGATCACGTGCTGCTGCCCGAAATCATCTCGAAAGAGCCGCTGGGCCCGCTGGTCCGGCACGGCGACAACGAGTGGGGCGACGTGGTTCGCTGGACCCTGAACGCGCTGATCTCGGCCGAAGAGTACGGCATCACGTCGGCCAATATCGACGAGATGGCCGCTGGCACCGACAACCCGGAAATCAACCGGATCCTCGGCACCGAAGGCACGCTGGGCGAAATGCTGGGCCTCGACAACCAATGGGCCATGCGCGCCATCAAGGCGGGCGGCAACTTTGGCGAGATCTTCGCACAGAACATCGGTGAGAACACTCCGATCGGTCTGGCGCGCGGTCTGAACGCCCAGTGGACCGATGGCGGTCTGCTGTACTCGCCGCCGTTCCGCTAAGAAACCCGCGAAAAGGGCGCAGGGCAACCTGCGCCCTTTTTGCATCCTTACAAACAACAGACCCGGTCTGTGGGAGCGGGGGCAAACCCCGCCCGAGAATGAACCGGGATGTCACGGGGATATACATAGGTCATGACGACTTTTTCTGACCCGCCGAAGGAGCAGTTCCGGCTGTCCATGCTCCTTTACGATACGCGGTACCGGTCTGCGACC
Organism: Ruegeria sediminis; assembly: GCF_005938215.1. Classification (GTDB taxonomy): domain Bacteria; phylum Pseudomonadota; class Alphaproteobacteria; order Rhodobacterales; family Rhodobacteraceae; genus Ruegeria; species Ruegeria sediminis. The sequence continues at coordinate 44,546 of NZ_VCPD01000011.1, read as the reverse complement.
ATTCAGGTCATAGCACTGATCGGTTTCATGCTTCTGGCAGCCTGGATCATCAGCAACACAATCCAGAACCTCGAGGCGCTGGGCAAACCGGTCGAGTTCGGCTTTTTCGGAGAACCGGCCAGCTACGACATCAACCAGCGCCTGCTCGAATACACGTCGCGCGACACCCATCTCAGGGCCGCTTTCGTCGGATTGCTCAATACCCTGGTTGTCGCGGTTCTCGGCTGCATCACCGCAACCGTTCTGGGTGTGGTGATCGGCGTGCTGCGCCTGTCGCACAACTGGATCGTCGCGCGCCTGATGACCGTCTACGTGGAAATGTTCCGCAACGTGCCGGTTCTTCTGTGGATCGTCTTCATCATGGCGATCCTGATCGAAACGCTGCCGGCGCCCCGGGCATTCAGAGGAGACAACCCCGAGGCCAGCATGGTCCTGGGCGAAGCCGTCGCCGTGACCAACCGCGGCGTCTACGTCCCCGAACCGCTGTTTTCCAACAGCCTGGGCAACATTCATCTGTTCGGTGAGTCCAGCCTGCGTTTCGACGTCAGCCTGGACCTGATGGCGATCCTTGTCGTTCTTGGCGTCAGCATCTGGATCTCCAACTGGATCAAGCACCGCGCCGACGCCATTCAGGAAAAGACCGGCGATCGTCCGGTGACGTGGTGGCAACGGCTGGGCGTGGTGGTCGTTCCACTGGCCCTTCTTCTTGCGCTGCTGGGTTTCCACCTCGGCTATCCCGAACTCAAGGGCTTCAACTTTTCGGGCGGCACGCATTTGCGCAACTCGCTGATCGCGCTGTGGCTGGCCTTGTCGCTATATACGGCGGCATTCATCGCCGAAATCGTACGCGCCGGCATCATGGCCATCTCGAAGGGCCAGTCCGAGGCTGCGGCGGCGCTGGGTCTGCGTCCGAACCGGATCATGAGCCTCGTGATACTGCCGCAGGCGCTGCGGGTGATCATTCCGCCGTTGATCTCGAACTATCTCAACCTGACCAAGAACTCGTCGCTGGCGATCGCCGTGGGCTACATGGACATCACCGGCACGCTTGGCGGCATCACGATGAACCAGACCGGCCGCGAACTGGAATGCGTTCTGCTGCTGATGCTTGTGTACCTGTCCATCTCGCTGACCATCTCGGCGATAATGAACTGGTACAACGAATCCGTAAAACTGAAGGAGCGTTGAGATGTCTGACATTGGATATGTCCGTACCGAGATGCTCCCCGAGCAGGAGCCGCCCGTATCCGAAGTGGGCGCAATCGGCTGGGTAAGGCACAACCTGTTCTCGAACTGGTTCAACAGCCTGCTGACGGTTCTGTCGCTGTACTTTATCTTCAAGGTACTGGCCGGTCTCGTCCCGTGGGTGATCTCGCCGACCTGGGATTCGGGCTCGCTGGCGGAATGCCGCGAGATCCTGCACGCGCTGGGCCGCGAAGGACACTACGCCGGCGCCTGCTGGGGGGTGATCCACGAACGCTGGATACAGCTGATCTTCGGCTTCTACCCCGAGCATCTTTATTGGCGTCCCATCGCGGCCTTCGTCCTGCTGGGCGTGGCGCTGGCACCGGTGCTGTTTTCCGACAAGGTGCCCTCGAAACTGCTGATCTTCTCGGCGCTCTACCCGTTCATCTTCCCCTGGCTTCTTTGGGGCGGAACGATCTGGGCACCCGTCGCGGCGCTGTTGGGCTTCGTTCTGGGTTGGGCGGCATTCAACGCGGTCAGCAAGGCGATGAGCACCCTGCTGGGTTTCATTGCGGGCGCTCTCGTTGCGTTGATCTGGTGGCTTGTCCTGTCCAGCTACTTTGTCGGAGCGATGGACTCCATCGCGGCCATTGGGATCGAACCGGTCGAAAGCCGCAAGTTCGGGGGCTTCATGCTGTCGATCACCATCGGCGTCGTCGCCATCGCCTGTTCGCTGCCGCTGGGCATCGTGCTGGCGCTGGGGCGCCAGTCCGATCTGCTGATCGTGAAATATATCTGCGTGGGTTTCATCGAGTTCATCCGGGGCGTTCCGCTGATCACGTTGTTGTTCGTGGCATCGACCCTGCTGAACCTGTTCCTGCCGCCCGGGACCAATTTCGACATCATCCTGCGGGTGCTGATCATGGTGACGCTGTTTGCCGCGGCCTACATGGCCGAGGTGATCCGCGGCGGTCTCGCCGCCTTGCCGCGCGGCCAGTACGAGGGGGCGGACTCGCTCGGCCTCAACTACTGGCAGTCGCAACGGCTGATCATCATGCCGCAGGCGCTCAAGATCTCGATCCCGGGCATCGTGTCGACCTTCATCGGGGTCTTCAAGGACACCACGCTGGTCTCGATCATCGGGCTTCTGGACCCTCTGGGCCTGTCCAACGCAATCCGCGCGGACGCCAACTGGAACGGCATCGTCTGGGAACTCTACGGCTTCATCGCCCTGCTGTTCTTTGCCTTCTGCTTCGGCATGTCCCGCTATTCCATGTATCTGGAGCGCAAGCTCCACACCGGCCATCGCTGAGGAGGGCCCAATGTCACAACTTTCCGTAGAACGCGAAATCGACCGATCGAAGATGCAGGTGAGCGACGAGGTCGCCATCGAAATCAACAACATGAACAAGTGGTACGGGGCCTTCCACGTGCTGCGCGACATCAACCTGACGGTCAACCGGGGCGAGCGGATCGTGATCGCCGGCCCGTCGGGCTCGGGCAAGTCCACCCTGATCCGCTGCATCAACGCGCTGGAGGAACACCAGCAGGGCAAGATCGTCGTCGATGGAACCGAGCTGTCGAACGACCTCAAGAACATCGACAAGATCCGGTCCGAGGTCGGGATGGTGTTCCAGCACTTCAACCTGTTCCCGCACCTGTCCATCCTGGAAAACTGCACGCTGGCCCCGATCTGGGTTCGCAAGACGCCCCGCAAGGAGGCCGAGGAGCGCGCAATGCACTTCCTGGAAAAGGTGAAGATCCCGGAACAGGCCGACAAGTACCCCGGCCAGCTGTCCGGCGGTCAGCAGCAGCGCGTGGCCATCGCCCGGTCGCTCTGCATGATGCCCCGCATCATGCTGTTCGATGAACCGACCTCGGCGCTGGACCCGGAAATGATCAAGGAGGTGCTCGACACCATGATCGAACTGGCCGAGGAAGGCATGACCATGCTTTGCGTGACGCACGAGATGGGTTTCGCCCGTCAGGTCGCGAACCGCGTGATTTTCATGGATGCCGGCCAGATCGTGGAGCAGAACGAGCCGGAAGAGTTCTTCAACAACCCGAAGAGCGAACGGACCAAGCTGTTCCTCAGCCAGATCCTGGGTCACTGAAGCAGGATGGGGCCAAGCCCCTAAGCTGCAGAAAGAGTGAAGGCGGGGACTTGCCCCGCCTTTTCTATTTCAGAAGTTCGCGCGGGATGACGAAATCCACCGCCTCTCCGCTGTGCCACTTCACATCCCGCCAATCGTCGATGTCGAACCGGATTACGGCCGTCGCGCAGGTCGGGAAATCGAAGAACCGCGCGTGCATCGGTGCTTCGTCCACGATCTCACCCGCGAATTCGGCGAAACCGGGATTGTGACCGAGCAGGAGAACCGTATCGCCTTTCGCTTCAGAAAGCAGCGACAACGTCTCCTCAGGCGAGGCGTGGTAGAGATCGCCGGTGAAGGTGACCTTGTCCACATCCAGCGCCATCCTCGCCCAGGTTTCCCGCGTGCGGACGGAGGTCGAGCTTAGAACCTCGTCCGGCAGCCATCCTTTCCGTTTCAACCAGGCCCCGATCGCCTCCGCCGACCTGCGGCCGCGCTTGTTCAGCGGGCGGTCATGGTCGTCCAGAGTCAAGTCGTCCCAACTGGACTTTGCGTGCCGGATCAGGATCAGAGTGCGGGGCATGACGGATGAAAGGCCTTCATGTGGTGGGCGGATTGCTCGGGGTGGCGGCCCGCACCCGCACTGACCGGGCAGGCCAGGCGGGCGGCGCAGCCGCCGGTCATGCAGGAACTGCCCTCGGGCGTATCCAGATGGCGATGGCAGGCCGCGACGTCATAGAACGAATCCGCATTCAGCGCCCCCACCGGACAGGCCGTGGCGCAGGGCTCGGAACAGGCCAGGCAGGGCGAGGCAGCGTCGGTACGAGGTATGACGAATTCATCCGCGAAATGCAGCGCGCCCCGGTATGAGATCATCATCCCCACGGTGTCGTGCACCATGGCTCCGACCGGGCTGAGGAAGGCGCGGCCGGATTTCAGCGCCCAGTCGATGAACGGATCATAGGGAGGGCCACCGAACGGAAAGCGCGCCTCGGCGCCAAAGGCCGCGGCGATGGAACCCACGACGCGGCTGGACCAGCGGTCGACGGGATCGGGCTTGCCGTCGCGCCACTCGGGCGCAGCCTGAAGAATGGGCCAAAACCCGGACCCGGCGCCAAGCAGGATCAGGGTGCCGCCTTTCAGCCCCCTGGCGCCGCTTGTCCGCGGATGCAGCGCGCCCATCACGATCAACCCGGCCCCTTTTGCGGCCGCCTCGACTTCGCCGTAACTCATTTTTTTCGGAACGGCAGCGACAGGCTCCACCCCAGCCGCGTCGGGCGGTCATCCTGCCATTCAAGGCCAATGGTCATGTCGTCATGCCCCTTTCCCGGTTGCGCCACGTAGGTTCCCATCATCCGGTCCCAGATCGACAATGCAAAACCATAGTTGCTGTCATGTTCCTTACGCAGCAACGAATGGTGCACCCGATGCATGTCCGGCGTCACCAGAATCCTACGCAACACCGCGTCCACGGCAAGGGGGAGTTTCAGATTCGAATGGGTGAAGAGAGCGGTTCCGTTCAGCACGATCTCGAAAAGCACGACGGCAAGCGCGCTGGGACCCAGCAGGTAGACCAAACCGATCTTCAAAAGCATGGATAGCGCGATCTCGACCGGGTGGAACCGAACCGCCGTGGTCACGTCCATGTCGCGGTCCGCATGGTGCACCCGGTGCAACCGCCACAGTATCGGGACCTTGTGGGTGACCAGATGCTGCGCCCAGATGGCGAAGTCGAGGATCAGGACCGACAGCGTGACCTCGATCCAACCGGGCCAGTCCAGATGGTTGAAAAGGCCCCAACCCTTCTGCCCTGCATCGATGGCAGCGCCGACAGCCAGCAAAGGAACGCCTATCGCCATCGCCCTGAGCGTCAGCGTATTCAAGACAGTGATCGACAGGTTGGTGAGCCAGCGACGGCGCCGGTCATATTGGCGAGGCCGGCGCGGGGAAAAGGACTCGGCCACCGCGAAGACGGCGAACAGACCCAGAAATACGGCCAGGCGAATGACGGTTTCTTGCTCCATACATTCACAGTTGGGCATGTGACATCAAATCACAAGCCCGCGCTTGTCACGAAGGCGTCAGTCGGGCCGGATCAGCGAACCGGCGCCGTGTTCGGTGAACAGTTCCAGCAAAACCGCATTCGGCGCGCGCCCGTCCAGAATGACCACGGCCCGAACGCCGCTGTGCAGCGCGTCCAGCGCGGTTTCGGTCTTGGGGATCATGCCGCCCGCGATCGTGCCCTCACGGGTCATTTCACGGATCTGTCCGGCCTTGAGTTCGGTCACGACTTCGCCGGCGGCATTCTTGACGCCGGACACATCGGTCAGCAGCAACAGCCGGTCGGCCTTGAGCGCGGCGGCGATGGCGCCGGCGGCGGTGTCGCCGTTGATGTTGAAGGTTTCGCCGTTCCGGCCCGCGCCCAGGGGGGCGATCACCGGGATCACGTCATGCGCGAAGAGGTCCTGCAGCAGTTTCGGGTTCATCTCGGACGGGGTGCCGACAAAGCCCAGCGAACTGTCCGTCTGATCGCAGATCATCAGATTGGCGTCCTTGCCGGACAGACCCACCGCGGTGCCGCCCTGCGCGTTGATCGCCTGCACGATGCGCTTGTTGACGACGCCCGAAAGAACCATCTCGACCACCTCGACCGTGGCCTGGTCCGTCACCCGTTTGCCGTTCACGAATTCCGACTGGATGTCCAGCTTCTTGAGCATCGCGTTGATCATGGGGCCGCCGCCGTGCACGACCACCGGGTTGACGCCGACATGCCGCAGCAACACGACGTCGCGGGCGAAGCTTTCCATCGCCTCGTCGCTGCCCATGGCGTGACCGCCGAGCTTGATGACAACGATTGCCCCGTCGTAACGCTGCAGATAGGGCAGGGCGCTGCTCAGCGTGGCAGCAGTGGCGATCCAGTCCCGGTTCATGTCCTGTGTCTTCATGGCTGTGTCCCTTTGACGACCCGTGTTAGGGCCTTTGCGCGGAACTGCCAAGTCCGGATCGGGCGAAATGCGTCGCTTGGCTGCGGCGGGAACAGCGACCGGTTATTCCAGATGGGCGATGATCGACCTCAGCGTCGGAATGCCGTCGCCCTGTTCCGAAGAGGTCAGGACGATCTCGGGGAAGGCGGCCGGGTGTTTGGCCAGCGCCTTTCGGACCTGGTCCAGCACCTTTTCACGTTCCTTGGCTTTCACCTTGTCGGCCTTGGTCAGCACGCATTGAAAGGTGACCGCGCTGCTGTCCAGCAGTTTCATGATCTCGTCATCCACCGCCTTCACGCCGTGACGGGAATCGATCAGCACGAAGGCGCGGCGCAGGGTCTGCCGACCGCCGAGATATTGCTTCAGCAGCTTTTGCCATTTCTCGACCACCTTGACCGGCGCGTTGGCGTAGCCGTAGCCGGGCAGGTCGACCAGGTAGAGGCTTGGGCCTTGGGTGAAATAGTTGATCTCCTGCGTCCGCCCGGGCGTGTTGGAGGCGCGGGCAAGCCCCTTGGTGCCGGTCAGCGCATTGATGAGGCTTGATTTGCCCACGTTCGAGCGGCCGGCGAAACACACCTCGAGCCGGTCGGGAGCGGGCAGGCCGGACATGGCGACGACGCCCTTGACGAACTCGGACTGGCCGGCGAACAGCTTGCGCCCGGCTTCGAGCGCCGCCGCATCGGGTTCTTCGGCTATGGGAAAGGGCAGAGTGGTCATAGTGGTTCCACCTTGTCACCGACGCGGATTTCACCGCCCTGGACTACTTCGGCCTTAACGCTGAAATCCTGATGGCCCCAGGTCTCAAGCGTTGCCAGCGTATCGACATCGCGGAGCCCGGTTTCGGGATTGGCCGCGGTGGCCAGGCACCGTGTCGTGCGCTCGCGAACCCGGAACACCGCCCCGCCGATCCGGATGTCCCGGCCGATCCAGTCGAACTCCTCCCAGACCGGCAGGCCGTCGAACCAGATGTTTCCGCGCCAGCGATGGATGGAGAGCGGCAGGCCCGCTTTCTGTTGCACCGCCCGGTGAGAGGCCATGTTGCAGAGCGTCACCGAAGGCCAGTCGCTGTCCGTCATGCCGACGCCCGGGACACGGAGGATGCGGGCAGGGGCCGCGCGTCCCTCGGGCATCAGCGGGGCGACCCAATCAAGAAACGACCGCGTGTCATGATCGGGGTTGAAGGTCAGGTCCGGACGCCCGGGATGCATCAGGACGATCCGATCGCCGTCGGTACGGGCGGAGATTGCCATGAGTTGCGGCGATCCCGCCGCGCGCGTGAAATTGGTGCAGCGTTCCCATTGCATACCGTCCGCATCCGATTTCTCGTGCGCGACCGCCCAAACGCGATCCCCGGGCATGGTCTGCCCGGGGGTCATGGTCACCGCCTCAAGTGCCTCGCGGCCATGCGCCTTGATCGGGTGCCGCCAGAGGCCGGTGACCGTCCCGCTCATTTGCCGCCCGTCTTGGGCGTCCGCTTGAAGCCGGACTTGATGTTGCCGAACACGTCGGGCGTGTAGCCCTGGCTGCGCATGATCAGGTACTGCTGCGTGAAGGTGATCGTGTTGTTCGCGATCCAGTACACGACCAGCCCGCTGGCGAAGCTGCCCAGCATGAACATGAACACCCATGGCATCCAAGCGAAGATCATCGCCTGTGTGGCGTCGGTCGGCGCCGGATTGAGCTTCTGCTGCAGCCACATCGAGACGCCCAGCAGGATCGGCAGGATGCCGATGAAGATGGTCGCCATCAGCGAGCCCGGCTCGGGACCGGCCCAGGGCATCCAGCCGAAGAAATTCATGATCGAGGTCGGGTCAGGCGCACTAAGGTCTTGGAAGGGGCCGAACCACGGAGCCTGGCGCAGTTCGATGGTGACGAAGATCACCTTGTAGAGAGAGAAGAAGATAGGGATCTGCAGGAGGATTGGCAGACAGCCCGAAGCGGGGTTCACCTTTTCCTTCTTGTACAGTTCCATCATGCCCTGCTGCATCTTCTGGCGGTCGTCGCCGGCGGCTTCCTTCAGGGCCTCCATCTGCGGCTGCAGTTCCTTCATCTTCGCCATCGAGACGTAGGATTTGAAGGCCAGCGGGAACAGGATCGCCTTGATGATCAGGGTAAGGCCGATGATCGACCAGCCCATGTTGCCGATCAGCTGATTGAGGTTGTGCAGCAGCCAGAAGATTGGCTTGGTCAGGAAGAAGAACCAGCCCCAGTCGATGCTGTCGATGAATTTCAGGACGCCCTCGGCCTGGTATTCGCGGATGGTTTCCCATTCCTTGGCGCCTGCGAACAGGCGCGTGGTGACTTGCGCGGATTCGCCCGCCGGGACGGTCAGCGTCGGCAGCACGGTTTCGGTCTGGTAGATCTTGCGGCGGTCGTCGTATTTCGCCGCCGCCCGGAAGGCCGATCCCGGCTCGGGAATCAGCGTGGTCATCCAGTAGTGGTCGGTGAAGCCGATCCAGCCGTCTTGCTTGACCTGGAATACCTCGGCCTGCGCGCGCTCGTTCGGATGGACGTCGAAATCCCGCACATCGTCGTAGTCTATTTCGGAAAGGGTGCCGTCGGTCATGCCGATGACGCCTTCGTGCAGGATGAAGAAGTTCTTCAGTTCCGGCAGTTCGGCGTCTTCGCCGACGCCGTGGCGCGCCAGGATGCCGTAGGGGGCCATGCCCACTTCGGCCTGCGTCGCGTTCTCGACCGACTGGGTCACGGTGAACATGTAGTTTTCGTCCACCGAGATGGTGCGGCGGAAGGTCAGGCCGTTGCCATTGTCCCAGACCAGGGTGATGGGGCTGTCCACGCCAAGGGTTTCGCCCTGTTCAAGGCTCCACAACGTGTTGGGGCCTGGCACGTCGGTGGCCTTCAGACCCGCACCGGGCGCCCAGCCGTACAGGGCGTAATAGGCGGATTGCGAACCGACCGGCGACAGAAGCTCGACGATCTTCGAGTCCTTGGCCAGCGACACGCGGTAATCCTTGAGCGACAGCTTGTCGATCCGGCCACCCGACAGCGACAGGCTGCCGGTCAGGCGCGGCGTGTCGATCTGAACCCGCGGCGCCTGGGTCTCGGGCGCGGCTTCTGCCGTGACAGGAGCGCTGCCGCCGCCTTCGGCGGGTCCAACTGCTTTCGGCGTCTGAACCGTTTCACCTTCGGTGGCGCTGATCGTGGTGTCCTCTGCTTGGGTGCTCGGTTCCGGGGGAGGGAACAGCACGAACCAAACAAGGATCACGAGAAAGCTGAGCGCGGTTGCGAGGATGAGATTCTTGTTCTGATCGTCCATCTGGGACAGCCACCTTCTGCATTGGAAGACACCGGTGGGTTCAACAGAGTGCAGCCCGAAAGGTCAAGCAGATTCAGCCCCGAATTCCGGTGTAATTGGCGTTGTCCGCCCGCGGAACGGCATAAATCAACCCGTCTTGTGTCCGATCGACGGCGTCCTGCCAAGGTTTTTTTCGTGTTCCGCAATCCAGTGGAGGGTGTGTTCGAACGGCATCGGGCCTGCGATCCCGAACCCCTGCACATGACCGCAGCCCAATTGCGCCAGCAGCGCATGTTCGCCGGTCGTTTCAACGCCTTCGGCCAGCGTTTCCAGGTTCAACTGCTCGGCCATCGTCAGAATGGCGCCGACAAGCTGTTGCTGTTTCGGGTCCCGGTCCGCCCGCTTGACGAAGGACCGGTCGATCTTGATCCTCGAAACGTCGAAACGCCTGAGCGAGGCGATCGAAGCGTGGCCGGTCCCGAAGTCGTCCAGATCGATCCGGCACCCCGATGCGGCCAAACCGGCAACATTTCGGGCGATGACGTCGTCTGGCGCCTTGTCGAAGACGGTTTCGAGAATCTCGACGCATAGCCGATCCGGGCGCAGGTCGACCCGGTCGAGTTCCCACTGAATGCGATCGACCAGCCCGGGACTGCGCAACTCCTCCGCCGCGAAATTCACGCTGACCCGGGGAATGCGCATCCCGGCCTCGTCCCAGGATTTCAACGCGCCCAGCGCGTGGTGGCGAATGACCTGGCCAAGGCGCTCGACCAGGCCGGTTTCCTCGACGATTTGTAGAAACGTGTCCGGCCCAAGCACGCCGCGCGTGGGATGGACCCAGCGGGCCAGCGCCTCGAATCCCGTCACCTTGCCGGTATCGGTCGAAACCTGCGGCTGGAACCAGGGTACGATCTGCCCCGTATCAAGAGCATTGCGGATGTCGTTGCGCAGATCGGTGCGGAGGCGTCCGGCGCGGCGCGACGCCGCGGAATAGGCGCGAATGGTGGAGGGGCCGATCTGTTTCGCATCTCCCAACGCGGCAAGCGTCGCGTCCAACCAACCGTCGGCGTCGTTGCCGGGCGCACGGCCGTGCAGGCAGAACCCGACCGAGCAGGAGACATAAACGGTGATCCCGTTCAGGATGATCGGGTCCTCGATCGCGGCCTGGATTCGGCCGGCCAGTTGGATGCAGTGCTCAAGCTCAAGCTGGGGCACCGGCGAAAGGCAGACGGCAAACCGATCGTGATCGAAACGGGCGGCGATGTCGCCACGCCGGACTGCGGCGGTAATCCGTTCGCTGCTGCGTTGGGCGATCATGTCCACCGCCAACTGCCCGTGCCGTTCTTCTATTTCGCGAATCTGGTCCAGCGCGATGACGAAACAGGCGGAACGCTGCCCTGAAACGGCCGCTTCGCGGTGCAGGCGGGTCATTGCCGTCAAAAACTCGTCCCGCTGAATCAGGCCGGTGACCCTGTCGCGCGTCGCCCGGCCCGAGGCGGGCCAAATGTCCAAGGCGCCGACGGCCGCGAACAGCAATGGCAACCCCAGCGCCGTCAGCAGCAAGGCGGTTTCACCACCAAGCCAGAAGGCGCCCAGCGAAACGGCGGGAAGAAAGGCGAGGATCGGCGGCCCCGTCAGGATGGGGACGAACCGGTCACGAAATCGGGTGAACAGCGAGATGTTCCGCATCGGTCTCATGGGCCTTTGGTTGGGCGAGGATCGCTCGGACCAACCCTAGGGGCCTTTCGTGAGCCGGACGTTAACGCAACTGCGGAATTTCTGCGGATTTCTCGGAACTTTTGCCGGGACCAAGGGTCAGCCCCTGGAAATCGAAAAGCTTCGGGTCAAGCAGATGCGATGGCCGCGCATTCGTCAGGGCGCGGAACATGACCTGACGGCGGCCCGGCGCGTTCTTCTCCCACTGATCGAGGATCTGTTTCACCTGCTGGCGCTGCAACCCGTCCTGACTGCCGCAGAGGTCGCAGGGTATGATGGGATAGTTCATCGCGCTGGCGAATTTCTCGCAATCCGCTTCGGACACATGCGCGAGGGGGCGATAGACGAACAAGTCGCCCTCTTCGTTCACCAGCTTGGGCGGCATGGTCGCCAGTCGGCCGCCGTGGAACAGGTTCATGAAGAAGGTTTCCAGAATGTCGTCGCGGTGATGCCCCAGGACCACCGCGGTACAGCCTTCTTCGCGTGCGATGCGGTACAGGTTTCCGCGCCGCAGGCGCGAGCACAGGGCGCAATAGGTGCGCCCCTGCGGAACCTTGTCGACCACGACCGAATAGGTGTCCTGATACTCGATCCGGTGCGGCACGCCCATGCGTTCGAGGAACTCGGGCAGCACGGTCGCCGGAAACCCCGGCTGGCCCTGGTCGAGGTTGCAGGCCAGAAGTTCTACCGGCAGCAACCCGCGCCATTGCAGCTCGTGCAGCACCGCCAGCAGGGTATAGCTGTCCTTGCCGCCCGACAGGCAGACGAGCCAACGGGGTATGGGCGCATCCTTGTCCTGCACTCCACGATCGACCATGCCATACTGCTCGATAGCCTCGCGCGTATGGCGCACGATGCGCTTGCGCAGCTTCTTGAACTCGGTCGTAGAGGGCGCGCCGGCAAAGAGCGGGTGGATATCGTCGGGTTCGTCGAACATGGCCCGCCTCTACAAGAGTTCCCCCGACCGGGCAAGGGTCAGGACGCGGGGCCAAGGCGCGCGAGAATGCCGCTTACGTCACCTGCGCCGAGCGATCCGCTGATCCGGCCGCTTTCGCCTGCGATCCGGGTGGCGATGAAGGCGTCGGCGACCGCGGCGGGCGAACGGCGCAGCAAAAGCGAGGCCGTCAGCAGCAGCGCGGTGCGTTCCGCGAACCAGCGCGCCTCGGCCTCGGGCGGCAGGCTTGACCAGCGGTCCTCGTGAGCCTTCAGCGCCGCGTCATAACGATGATCGGCACCGGCCGAAGCCCGCAATTCGGCGCGCAGGGTATCGGCGGCCAGGGGATCGCGGGCGAGGCTGCGCAGGATATCCAGACAGATCACGTTGCCCGACCCTTCCCAGATCCCGTTCAGCGGCGCCTCGCGGTAGATCATGGGAAGGGGGGTATCCTCGACATAGCCCATGCCCCCCAGAATCTCCATCGCTTCGACCGTCACGACGGGGCAGCGCTTGTTGGCAAGAAACTTGGCCAGCGCCACGCCGATGCGGGCAAAGGCGCGCTCTTCGGCGGTTTCGCTGTCAAAGGCCTGCGCGACCCGTAGTCCAAGCGTGAGCGCGCCTTCCCAGTCCAGCACGAGGTCTGCCAGAACCGAGCGCATCAGCGGTTGGTCGATCAGACGGCGCTGAAAGGCGCTGCGGTGGCTGACCCAGTGATGCGCCTCGGCAAGCGCCGCGCGCATCAATCCGGCGGGCGCCAGGGCGGTGTCGAGCCGGGTATGATGCACCATTTCGATGATCGTGCGTACGCCCGCGCCTTCGTCGCCGAGCTGATAGGCCAGGGCGTCGTGAAACTCGACTTCGGACGAGGCATTGGACCGGTTGCCCAGCTTGTCCTTGAGCCGCATCAGGTGGATGGCGTTGCGCTCGTCATCCAGCCAGCGGGGCAACAGGAAACAGGTCAGCCCGCCGGGAGCCTGCGCCAGGGTCAGGAACCCGTCGGACATCGGAGCGGAACAGAACCACTTGTGGCCTTTGAGCCGCCAGTGATCGCCGTCGCGCACGGCGACCGTGGTATTGGCCCGAACATCCGAGCCGCCCTGCTTTTCGGTCATCGCCATACCAAGCGTCGCGCTTTGCTTTTCCGCTATGGGCCGGATCGAGGGATCGTAGCTGCGGGCCATGAGCTTCGGTTGCCAGGTTGCCGCAATCTTCCGGTTGGCGGCGAGCGCGGGAATCGCCGCGTAGGTCATGGTCATCGGGCAGCAATGACCGGGCTCAACCTGGCTGGCGAGGTAGATCATGGCGGCATGGGTGACGTGCCCGCCCGGGGCACCTTCCCATGCCACGGCGGCATAACCTGCGGACTGGCTGACCTCCATCAGGCGATGGTAGGCCGGGTGAAACCGGACCTCGTCGAGCCGCCGCCCGCCACGGTCGAAAAGCTTCAGTTCCGGAAGATGCCGGTTCGCGTCCCTTCCGGCCTCGCGCATCTCGGTACGCCCCAGGGTGGCGCCATAGATGGCAAGCGGTTCCGCCTGACCGTTCGCGGCGGCGACATTCGCCCGGAGTACCGGGTCGGCCGCCCACAGGTCGCAATCTCCGCGTTCCGGTGGCTGGTTCAGGACCTCGTGCGTGGGCAGCGTGTTTCGGGCTGATGACGGCATGGCGACCTCGAGATTGCTTGACCGAAGCTTTCGGGCTCAGGCAAAGCGGGTCAAGACTGACGGGTCGTCACAAACGGAAAGGAAGCCGAAAGTGCGGCGTCAACCGGGTTTGCCGGAGCGCGTGCCGCTATCGGGATCGGGGACCGGGTCGTACCCGTCGCCGCCCAGGGGATGGCACCGCCCGATCCGCCTGGCGGCCAACCAGGCGCCCTTGACCGCGCCGTGTTTCTCCAGCGCTTCAAGCGCGTAGGCCGAGCAGGTCGGCTGATAGCGGCAGTTGAAGCCGACCCAGGGGCTGAAGACCAGCCGATAGGCGCGGACCGGCAAGGCAAGGATATGAGCCAACAGTGTCATTTCCGGTCGCCGTGCAGCTTGCGAAGGGCGTAGCGGAGATCGTCGAGCAACGCGTTGAACGGGCGCTCGGCGGTGGCCCCGGCCTTGCCGATCAGAACGTAGTCCCAGCCGGGCCGGCCGTCGCGTGGCAGTACCGCGCGCGCCGCTTCGCGCAGGCGGCGCTTGGCGCGGTTTCTGGCGACGGCGTTGCCGACCTTCTTGGAGCAGGTGAAGCCCACGCGGATGCCCTCGGCCTCATCCCGATCGCGTCTGCGCGCCTGCACCATCATCGATGCGGTGCCTTGGCGCCGCGCCCGGGCGGCCTTGAGGAAATCGGACCTCTTTTGCAGGACCGTCAGGGAAACGGGCGCGCAAACGGACGCCGCCGGGGGCGTTTCCCCGGGCTGGTCAGTGCCATCCACAGAGGCCTCCGGCGGCGTCATAAACGTCAGAACGTGTCGGTGGGCGGCTTACGCGCTCAGCGACTTGCGGCCGCGTGCGCGGCGAGCGTTCAGGATCTTGCGGCCGGCCTTGGTGGCCATGCGCGCGCGGAAACCGTGGCGGCGTTTGCGAACCAGGTTCGAAGGCTGATAGGTGCGTTTCATCGCTCCGTCTCCAATCTCTTGCGGTCGGGGTGCGGCGCGGATTCGCCTGCCCGTGGTGTTCGAAGCCCGTCCTCTACTGGCAAGTTCGGGGTAAGTCAAACCCCCTGAACGGTGTTTCACCACGTTTTGCAACAAAAACAGCGCGCATGGCAGCGCAAAGGTTTCAAAACTGTTCCTGGCGGGAGGAAACACTCACATTTGACGGGGCGGACTTCAACCCGTCGTGAAGTCACTGTTGCTTGGCGTCGGCGCGGCGCATGTTGAAAGCAGGATGGACCCGGACGAGCAGAACACGAAAATGAGCGACATGACGCACACGCCCCGGCGCGGGCTGGCCCGCCACATACCGCTGACGGTGATTCTCGTCGTCGCCGTCATCGGGTTCTTCACGCTCGGGGATTACCTGACCTTCGAAATGCTGCGCGACAACCGCGAGGCGCTTCTGGCCTGGCGTGACGTCAATTACTGGGCCCTGGCGGGATCCTTCATCGTCACCTACATCCTGATCGTCGCATTCTCGCTTCCGGGCGCGGCCGTCGCTTCGATGACCGGCGGGTTCCTCTTCGGCCTGTTCGCGGGCACTTTGTTCAACGTGACTGCCGCCACCGTCGGGGCCACGCTGATATTCCTGGCCGCGCGCGCCGGTCTCGGCGAAGTTCTGACGGCGCGTCTGGAGGCGTCGGAAGGAACCGTGAAGAAGCTCAAGGACAGGTTACGGGAGAACGAAATTCCGGTTCTGTTCTTGATGCGGCTGGTGCCGGTCGTGCCCTTTTTCGTTGCCAATCTGGTGCCGGCGCTGGTCGGGGTGAAGTTCCGCAACTTCCTGCTGACCACCGCGCTGGGCATAATCCCCGGCGGCATCGTCTACACCTGGATCGGCGTCGGGCTGGGCGGCGTGTTTGACCGGGGCGGTACACCGGATGTGTCGCTGTTGTGGGAACCCTTTGTGATCGGCCCGATCCTGGGGCTTTGTGCGCTGGCGGCGTTGCCGATCGTCGTCAGGATCCTGCGCGGCCGGAACGGGGTTTGAGCGATGGAACGGATAAGAACCGACATCCTGGTCATTGGCGCCGGGTCAGGGGGCCTTTCGGTCGCTGCGGGCGCAAGCCAGATGGGCGCCGACGTTGTTCTGCTTGAAGGCAGCGAGATGGGCGGCGATTGCCTCAACTACGGCTGTGTTCCCTCGAAGGCGCTGATCGCCAGCGGCAAGGCCGCTCATGCCCAGGCTCATTCCTCGGTGTTCGGTGTGGCGGGCGTGACGCCGCAGGTGGACTATGCCGTCGCCATGGAACACGTGCGGGACGTCATCGCGCAGATCGCACCGATGGACAGCCAGGAACGGTTCGAAGGATTCGGCGTGCGGGTGGTCCGCGATTACGGGCAGTTCATCTCGCCGACCGAAGTGCAGGCGGGCGAGCACGTGATCTCGGCCCGACGCATCGTGATAGCGACGGGGTCTTCCCCCATGGTGCCGCCGATCCCCGGCCTGGACGCAGTACCCTACCTGACCAATGAAACCCTCTTCGACCTGCGCGAGAAGCCGGAACACCTGTTGATCGTCGGTGGCGGCCCCATCGGGATGGAGATGGCGCAGGCGCATGTCCGGCTGGGGTGCCGGGTCACGGTCATCGAAGGGGAAAAGGCGCTTGGGCAGGATGACCCCGAGGCGGCGGACGTGGTTCTGCAGACTTTGCGTGACGAGGGCGTCGAGATCGTCGAAAAGGCCATGGTCGCCCGGATCGGCGGTCAGGCCGGCTCGGTCGAAGTTGCGACGAAGGACGGGCAGGACTTCGCGGGCACGCATCTGCTGCTGGCGGTGGGGCGCAAGCCGAACATCGACCGGCTGAACCTGGAGGCAGCGGGTATCGAGACGACCCGGACGGGGATCCGGGTTGACGCGTCGCTGCGCACGACGAACCGCCGGGTCTATGCGATTGGCGACGTAGCCGGTGGGCTGCAGTTCACCCACGTTGCGGGCTATCACGCCGGGATCGTCATCCGCTCGGCTCTGTTCGGTCTGCCGTCAAAGGCCAGCACCGGCCACATCCCCCGCGCCACCTATACCGATCCCGAACTGGCGCAGGTGGGCCTGACTGAGGCCGAGGCGCGCGCGCGGCATGGCGACGGGACCGAAATCGCGCGTTTCGACTATCAGCACAACGACCGGGCGGTGGCCGAGCGTATAATACCCGGCTTCATCAAGGTCATGGTCGTCAAGGGGCGCCCGGTGGGCGTCACAATCGTGGGGCATCAGGCCGGTGAACTGATCAACTTGTGGTCGCTGGCCTTGGCCAATAATCTCAAGATGAGCCAGATCGCGGCGATGGTTTCGCCCTATCCGACGGTCGGAGAGCTTAACAAACGCGTGGCGGGCGCATATTTCTCGCCGAGGCTGTTTGAGAATCAAATGGTTAAACGAGTGGTCAGGTTCGTCCAGCGCTGGGTTTCCTGACCGGGAAAGGAGCCGATGCTGAACACGCTGTCAGGCCGATTCCTGATCCTGACCACGGTCTTCGTGATGTTGGCCGAAGTGCTGATCTTCGTCCCGTCCATCGCCCGTTTCCGAGAGGATTTCCTGCTCGATCGGCTGGAACGCGCCCAGATCGCCTCGCTGGCGCTGTTGGCCGACGACATGCTGGCCGATGAGCTCGAGGCCGAGCTGCTGGCGAATGCGGGGGTCTACAACGTGGTGCTGCGGCGCGACGAGGTGCGGCAATTGATGCTGGCCTCGCCGATCCCGGGCCAGATTTCGGACACGTTCGATCTGCGCAGGGCATCGCCCTGGGTCCTGATCCGCGATGCCGTGAAACAGTTCTTCACCCCCGGAAACGAGATCGTCCGGGTGATCGGCGAGCCGGTTCGTGGCGCCGGCCTTCTGATCGAAGTGACGATGGAGACCGAACCGCTGCGCGCGGCCATGTTCGACTATGGCGTGCGCATCTTCTGGCTGTCGCTGGTGATCTCGGTGATCACCGCCTTTCTGCTGTTCCTCGCCGTGCGGGCCTTTCTCGTGCGTCCGATCAAGGGCGTCGTCGGCTACATGCAACGCTATGCCCGCGCCCCGGAGGATGCGCGCGGCATCATTCAGCCCCGCGCCGGGGTGACCGAACTGCGCGAAGCCGAAGAGGCGCTGCAGTTGCTGCAGACGGAACTGACACATGCCCTGAAACAGCGCGAGCGGCTGGCGCAGTTGGGCTCGGCCGTGGCCAAGGTCAGCCATGACCTGCGCAACATCCTGACTTCGGCGCAGCTCTTTACCGACCGGATCGAGGCGAGCGAGGACCCGCTGGTGCGCCGCATGGCGCCCAAGCTGGTCAGTTCGATCACCCGGGCCGTGTCGCTGTGCGAGAGCACGCTGGCCTTCGGAAGGGCCGAGGAACCGGCGCCGACCCTGACCATGGTCCGGTTGCGCGACGTCGCCCAGGACGTGCTGGCCAGCGAGAGCCTGGCGCTCGACAGTTCGGACATCGAGTTCGTCAACGAAGTGCCCGACGAGATGGTGGTGCGCGCGGACCCCGAGCAGCTGTTCCGCGTGATCATGAACCTGGTCCGGAACGCGCGGCAGGCTCTGGAGGTCACCAACATACCGGGTCAGATCACCGTTGCGGCCGAGGATCAGGAGACCGCCTGGTGCATCGAGGTGCGCGATACCGGGCAGGGCCTGCCGCCCAAGGCGCAGCAAAACCTATTCACCCCGTTTCAGGGCGGCGTCCGCAAGGGCGGCGCGGGGCTGGGCCTTGCCATCGCGTCGGAACTGGTGCGCGGCCACGGTGGCGAATTGCTGCTGAAACGGACCGGACCAGAGGGAACGACCTTTGAAATAAGGCTTCCCAAAGGCGACTGGACTTTTTGAAAGAATTTTGAAGAATCGGGTTGCGCCCCCCCTGCGCTGCGTCTAAATAGCCCCTCACCAAGCGGACCGATAGCTCAGCTGGATAGAGTACTTGACTACGAATCAAGGGGTCGGGGGTTCGAATCCTCCTCGGTCCGCCACTTGGTACTGAAATCATCGGGTGAAACCATGCCCGATGTCTTTCCCCTCCGAACAGTTCCGACTTTTGCCGTGCGCGGGTCCGGTGGTCCGTTTCATGATCTGTGTCAGTGTGTTCGCCCGCCGCAAGTGTGAATAGTGGTCCCGACAGGTGCCTGAGATGCATGTCGTCAGGCGCAACAGCGATCAATTGCGGCGGTTCCGGATGAAAAACGGCGGCACTACAGACGGAGATCACGCCAACACAGCCTACGTGCGGTCGAAGGAGTGGGTGCTCGACGCGCTACGGGTCGACCCGGAGCAAGGGCTTTCCGAAAACGAAGCCGCCGTTCGGCGCGCCGAGTACGGAACCAACGAGATCGGCACGTGGCGGCGGACCTCGTATTGGCGGATCCTGGTCAACCAGTTCCGCGGCGCCGTCGTTTGGCTCTTGTTTGCCGCCGCGGCCCTTTCCTTCTGGCTGGGCGACGTCGCAGAGGGCGTCGCGATTGTTGTGGTCCTGGTCATCAACACATTGATCGGTTTTTTCACCGAGGCGCGCGCGGCGACGTCGATGGACGCGCTGCGCAAACTCACGCGGACGACGGCTCGGGTCCGCCGGGCGGGGCGCGAGATCCGCGTCGACGCCGACGATCTCGTTCCGGGGGACATCGTGCTGTTGGAAGCGGGGGATGTTGTTCCGGCGGATCTGCGGCTGCTCTCGTCGGTGGATCTGCACACCGATGAGTCGACGCTGACCGGGGAGTCGGTTCCAGTCGCCAAATCGACCGAGGCCATCGGGCGGACGGTTCCGCTTGCCGATCGCCGCAACATGGTCTTTCGCGGCACTTCGGTGACCAGGGGCAACGCCGTCGCGATAACCGCCGCGACCGGCAGCCGGACCCAGCTTGGCGAAATCACGGAAATGGTTGCTGGGGCCGAGGCCGAGAGCAGCCCACTGGAAGAGCGGCTGGCGCAACTGGGGTGGCATCTGGCCTTGGCCGCTCTGGCGGTTTCGATCGCTATCGCGGCGGCCGGCGTCTTCACCGGCCGCCCGCTGTTCGAGATGCTGGAAACCGCGATCGCGCTGGCCGTTGCAGCGGTGCCCGAGGGCCTGCCGATCGTCGCCACGCTTTCTCTGGCGCGCGGCATGTGGCGGATGGCGGCCCGGAACGTCCTGATCAACCGGCTTTCGGCCGTCGAGACGCTGGGATCGACCAACATCCTCCTGACCGACAAGACCGGCACGCTGACCGAAAACAGGATGAGCGTCGAACTGCTGCTGTTCTCCGATGGCGAGATCCGGACTGAAGAGGTGTCGGAAAAGAAAAAACCACCGCAGGTCGAAGCCGCGATCAGAACGATGGTTTTGTGCAACGACGCGGTTCTTGGCCCGTCTCACGATGACAGTGAAGGCGATCCGATGGAGGTCGCGTTGCTGCGCGCCGCAAATGACATGGGGTTGGATCCCGTGGCCGTTGGTCGGACCTGCCCGCGGCAAAGAAGCATCGCCTTCGATCCGGACATCAAGATGATGGCGACCGTGAATGCCGACGAGGCCGGGACGAGGGTGCATGTCAAAGGGGCGCCCGAGGCCGTGCTGGCGGCATCGACCCGTGTCCTCGGCGCTAACGGGGAAATCAAGTTGACGTCGGATCTGCGGCGCGACATCGAGGCGCGGATCGAGGCGGCAGGCGCGACCGGATTGCGGATGCTGGGGCTTGCCCAGCGTGACGATGCGGATGACGAGCAAGTCTATTCGGAACTGACGCTGATCGGGTTCGTCGGGCTACAGGATCCCGCAAGGCCGGAGGTCCCCGCAGCGATCGCCGACTGCCTGCGGGCCGGGGTCCGGGTGATCATGGTGACCGGCGACCACAAGGAGACCGCCCGCAAGATCGCCAGCGAGGTCGGGCTCGTCAAAGGGCATGATGTTCACGTCTCGGACGGGGTCGAACTGGCCCAGGCGCGCGAGTTGCCCGAGGCCGCGCAGGAACTGCTCGGGATCGACGTCTTCGCCCGGGTTCCGCCGCGGGAGAAACTGACGCTGGTTGCCTTGCACCAGCAAAACAACTCGATCGTCGCAATGACCGGCGACGGGGTCAACGATGCGCCGGCGCTCCAAAAGGCCGATATCGGCATTGCCATGGGCAAGCGCGGAACGCAGGTCGCGGCGGAAGCCTCGGACATCATTCTGCGGGACGATGCCTTTGGGTCGATCGTCGAGGCGATGCGGCAAGGCCGCATCGTCTATTCCAACATCCGGATGTTCGTGCGCTACCTGTTCACCTGCAATCTCAGCGAAATCGCCCTGATCGCGGTTGCGATGCTTGCCGGTGTGCCGATGCCGCTGACGCCCTTGCAGATCCTGTTCCTGAACCTGATCACCGATATCTTCCCCGCAATTGCCTTGGGCATGGGCGAAGGGGCGCGGGACGTGATGCGCGTTGCGCCGCGGCGGCCGGACGAACCGCTCGTCACCCGGCGCCGGTGGAAAGGGATTGTCGCCGAGGGCGCCCTGATCGGCCTGTGCGCTTTCGGTGCCTTCCTGATCGAACTGGTGCGGTCGGGGGTTGAGACAGCGACCGGGGTGGCGTTCCTGACGATCTGCATCGCGCAGCTTCTGTTCGTGTTCGTCATGTACCCGCGCGGCGAGGCGCTGTTCTCCAGCGAAATCACCCGGAATGGCTATGTCTGGTTCGCCGTGTTCTTCAGCACCGGATTGATGCTGGCCGGAACCTACCTGCCGCCACTGTCCGACGTTCTGGGCATCCAGCCGCCCGATCTGGAAGGGTGGGCGACGATCCTGGTTGCGGGCAGCGCGCCAGCTGCTGTGATCCTCGTGACCAGACGACTGTTCCTGCGGTAAAGTGCATCTGACCGCGGCCGGTCGCAGCCCGGTGCAGAAAGGGGAAACAGCATGGGCACCATGCGCGCGATGCTCCTGACGGAGCAGGGGCAGCCGCTGATGTTGTCCGAAGTTCCGCGGCCGGATCCTGCGCCGGGCGAGGTGCTGATCCGGATTGACGCCTGCGGTGTATGCCGGACCGACCTGCATGTCATCGACGGCGATCTGACCGAGCCGAAACTGCCCCTGATCCTCGGGCATGAGATCGTGGGAAAGGTCGTGGAAAGCAACGCCGCCGACGCACTTGCGCCGGGACTGCGCGTCGGGGTGCCGTGGCTCGGACGAACCTGCGGCTGTTGTCATTATTGCCTGCACGAGTCCGAAAACCTCTGCGACGCACCGCTGTTTACCGGCTACACGCGCGACGGGGGGTATGCCGAATATTGCGTTGCCGATGCCCGTTACGTATTCGCGATGCCCGATGGGCCGGACAGCGCCGAATTGGCGCCGCTGCTGTGTGCCGGGCTGATCGGCCACAGGTCATTGCGCTTTGCCGGAGATGCGCAAACGATCGGGATCTATGGCTTCGGTGCCGCGGCCCATATCGTCGCCCAGGTGGCCAAATGGGAAGGCCGCCGTGTCCTGGCCTTTACCAGGCCCGGCGACGCCGAGGCGCAGTCCTTTGCCCTGCGAATGGGGGCCGACTGGGCGGGGGGCTCGGATCAGCCCGCGCCGGAGCCTCTGGATGCGGCGATCCTGTTCGCGCCCGTTGGAGGATTGGTGCCCGCCGCCCTCCGCGCGACGCGAAAAGGGGGCGTGGTCGTCTGTGGCGGCATCCACATGAGCGACATCCCGCAGTTTCCTTATGACATCCTCTGGGGAGAGAGGGCCGTGAAATCGGTCGCGAACCTGACCCGCAAGGATGGCGAAGAGTTCTTCCGGATCGTCGCCAGCGCCGGTATCCGGACAGAAATCGAGAAGTTCCGGCTGGAAGACGCCAACACCGCCATTGACAGATTGCGACAGGGCCGGTTGTCTGGGGCTGCGGTGCTGGTCAATCGCTAGGAGGCCGCGGCGCTGCGTTCGCCAATGCGTCTTACGGCCGGACGGCTTTTTTGAGATTAACCTGCGCGAGCATCGCCCGCTGCTTTTTGGGAACGGCCGTCGCGATGGACCCAGGCAGCACCTCGCGTTACCAATCGATCCCGAGAACAGGACCCAATCTATCCAACTGACAGACGATGCCGAACACGCAATGCGACGACGCGCCATGAACCGCCGCTATCCAAATCCCAGATTCCGGCTGCGCATCGTGTTCAGCGAGGATGAGATGATCGGGCCGGGAAAGGCCGAGCTTCTGGAGCGCATTTCCAACACCGGCTCGATCGCCGCGGCGGGCCGCGAGATGGGGATGAGTTACAAGCGCGCGTGGCAATTGGTCGAGACGATGAACGCGATGTTCAACGAACCGGTGGTACTCAGCACGCGGGGCGGCGCCAGCGGTGGTGGCGCAACGTTGACGGAAACCGGCAAAGCGGTCCTGTCCGGGTATCGCAGCCTCGAGGACGAGGCGCAAAAGGCTGCGGAAGAACACATCGCGCGGCTTCAGGGCATGTTGCGGATACGCGGCGATGAAAATTAGACCTTGCCTGTAGCCATGCGGTTTCGATATTCCCGAAGAAACATAACGATGTCTCTGGATGCCCCATGATGTTCTCCCGCGCCAGCCGCTTTTGCGCCGCCGCGCTTGTCGTTTTTGCCCTTCTGGCCGCTCCGGCGCGGGCCAGCGCCGACGAGGTTCTGGTATTCGCGGCGGCCAGCCTGAAAACGGCTCTGGACCGGATTGCGGCGGAGTTCGGGGCGGCGAGCGGGCATGAGGTCACGGTGTCCTATGCGGGTTCCTCGGTTTTGGCGCGCCAGATCCAACTTGGCGCTCCGGCGCATCTGTTCCTTTCTGCCAATCGGGAATGGATGGACGTGCTCGAGGCGGACGGGAGGATCGATCCGGGAACCCGGGTCGATCTGCTGGGCAACAGCCTTGTCCTGATCGGCGGGCCGAACGCCGATCCGGTCGAAACGATGGGACCCGGCTTCGACCTTATGGCGCGGCTCGGCGGCGGTCGTCTGGCAATGGCTCTGGTGGATGCGGTCCCGGCGGGTATCTATGGCAAGGCGGCGCTGGAACACTTCGGGCTGTGGGCAAAGGTGAAAGACAGCGTGGCCCAGACGGACAATGTGCGGGCGGCGCTGGCGCTGGTCGCCAGCGGCGCCGCGCCTCTGGGGATCGTCTACGCCTCGGACGCGATGGCCGAAGGCCGTGTGCAGGTCATTGGCCGGTTCCCGGCCGGCTCGCACCCTCCCATCGTCTATCCTGCGGCTGCTATCGTGAACGGCCCGGCCGCCGCGCTGGAATTTCTGGCTTTTCTGCAGGGCGATGCCGCCCAGGATGTGTTTTTGGAGCAGGGTTTCACCCTGCCCGGGGAGTGAGAGCATGGGCTGGTTGGGACCCGAGGAGTGGAGCGCGCTCATGCTGTCCTTGCGCGTGTCGTTCTGGGCTACGGTCGTGTCGCTGCCCTTCGGCGTCTTCGTCGCCTATGCGCTGGCGCGCTGGCGGTTTCCGGGGCGGCCCATCCTGAACGGGCTGGTGCATCTGCCGCTGATCCTGCCGCCAGTGGTGACGGGGTACCTGCTGCTCATGACCTTCGGCACGCAAGGCCCGGTGGGCAGCCTGCTGGCGCAGGTCGGCATCGTGTTCGCTTTCCGCTGGACCGGCGCCGCCCTGGCCGCGGGCATTATGGCCTTTCCGCTCATGGTCCGCGCCATCCGCCTGTCGATCGAGGCAGTGGATCCCAAGCTGGAACAGGCGGGGGCGACGCTCGGAGCGCCGCGTCCTCTGGTGTTCCTCACCGTGACGCTGCCGATGATCCTGCCGGGCATCATAGCAGGGGGTATCCTCGGCTTTGCCAAGGCGATGGGGGAGTTCGGCGCGACCATTACCTTTGTATCCAACATTCCGGGCCAGACGCAGACGCTTCCTTCGGCGGTCTACGCCTTTTTGCAGGTGCCGGGCGGTGAACCCGCCGCGCTGCGCCTCGTGATCGTTTCGATCGTGGTCGCGATGGGCGCGCTGTTGCTGTCGGAGGTGGTGGGACGCCGCGCCGCGGCGCGGGTGGCAGGCACATGAGCCTGTCGGTAAAGCTGTCTCACCGGCTTCCGGACATGGAGCTGGACGTGGCCTTCGACGCGCCACCAGGCGTCACGGTGCTGTTCGGCCGGTCCGGCTCTGGCAAGACAACCATCGTCAACGCCGTTGCCGGGTTGCTGAGGCCGGATGCCGGGCGGGTGGCCGTCGGAGACTGGGTTCTGTTCGATACCGAACGGGGGCGCTGGTTGCCGCCGCATCGGCGCCGTTTGGGCTATATCTTTCAGGAAGGACGTCTGTTTCCGCACCTGACCGTCCGCCAGAACCTCGCATATGGCGGCTGGTTCGCGCCGCGCGGCGCGCATCGTGAAAACCGCGACAAGGTCGTCGAGATGCTGGGCATCGGACATCTGCTGGACCGACGGCCCGCACTGTTGTCGGGTGGGGAAAAGCAGCGCGTCGCCATTGGCCGCGCGCTGCTGGCCAGCCCGCAACTGATTCTGGCGGACGAGCCGTTGGCGGCGCTTGATGATGCCCGCAAGGCCGAGATCCTGCCCTATTTCGAGCGCCTGCGCGACGAGGTCTCGGTTCCGATCCTTTACGTCACGCATTCGGCGGCCGAGGTGGCACGGCTTGCGACTTCGGTCGTGGCCCTGCAGGACGGCAAGGCCGTCCGGCATGGCCCGGCGGCCGAGGTCCTGTCCGATCCGGCAGTTGCCCCTGCGGGCGTGCGGGCGGTCGGCGCCGTGTTGCAGGCGCGCGTCCACGCTCATCACGCCGACGGCCTGACCGAGCTTGAGGCCGGGGGCGATCACCTGTTTTTGCCGCGTATCCCGCACCGACCAGGCGAAACGGTGCGGATCCGCATCGCCGCGCAGGAGGTCATTCTGGCGAACCGAAAACCCGATGGATTGTCCGCGCTCAATGTCCTTCAGGGCACGGTTCTGGGCATACGCTCCGGCGAAGGCCCCGGCGCCATCGTTTCGGTGCAGACGCGCGCGGGGATGATCCTGGCGCGCATCACCAGACGTTCGTCCGAGGCGCTGGGATTGCGGCAAGGCATGAAGTGTCATGCCGTGATCAAGACCGTGGCCATCGCACCGGAAGACATCGGTGGCCGGGTCATCGACACCTGAACGTGACCGTTGCTCTGATCGATGATCAGCGGCGGTTCATGGTTCACGCCAATGTCCCGGCCTCGAACTCTCGCAAGATCATCCGGGTGGCCTTCGGTCCGTCATGCCTTCCTCGCACAGTCGCCCATTTCGTCTGAACCGAATGAAACACGGTTAAGGTCCGTAGGAGCGTAGCCGCAACATGGGTCTGGCCTGACCGCACAACTGGCCTATTCTATACTGCAAGAGCAAAGGATTTTCGGGAGACATTCATGAAGAGCATTGCGAAAGTGGCGGTATTGTCGGCCCTGATCCTCGTGCCCGGCGTGGCTTCGGCGTTCCGGGCGTGGAACCGGGCCCAGGTCTATGATTTGGGAAGCGGCGTCTTCGAGGTGGTGAACTACTTCGGAACCGTTCCAAGGGATTATTGGTGCGGGGCAGGGGATTACGCGATCCGGGTACTGAGAACCCCGGCCACGCAGAGGGTGTATCTGTGGCAGGCGGAAGGTCCATCCGTTTCGGAGCCGGGCCGGAAAGGGGTCAAATTTTCACTGAAGCCCCCGGCGGGTGCGGACACCACGCCGGGTTTCACCGTGACGGTCAAGCGCGTCGGGGACAACATGTCCGCGTCGATGGCGCAGAACTACTGCTATGACAACACCGCCGACGAGATTTGGCTGAAATAGGGCTCAGACCCATTTCGCCAGCGGCGGCAGGCTCATCAGCACGGCGTCGGGATCGTGACCGGTTTCCAGGCCGAACTTGGTGCCGCGGTCGTAGACCAGGTTGTATTCCGCATAAAGTCCCCGGTGGATCAGTTGGGTGTCCTTGTCCCGATCACTGAACGCCTGTACCCGCCGTCTTTCGACCAAGGGCAGGAATGCGGGCAGGAAGGCGCGGCCGATGTCCTGCGTCAGGGCGAAATCCGCCTGCCAGTCGTTCGTGCAGTAGTCGTCCATGAAAATCCCGCCGACGCCGCGCGCGCGCTTGCGATGCGGGATGTAGAAATATTCATCGGCCCATTCCTTTAGGCGCGGATAGTGTCCCGGTCCGTGCGGGTCCAGATGCGCCTTCTGCGTGGCGTGGAAATGGGACGTGTCCTCGGCATACTCGATGCACGGGTTCAGGTCGGAGCCGCCGCCGAACCACCAGGCATGCGGCGTCCAGAACATGCGGGTGTTCATGTGGACCGCCGGGACATGCGGGTTCTGCATATGGGCGACAAGGCTGATGCCCGAGGCCCAGAATCGCGGATCCTCGCGCATTCCAGGGATGCCTTTGCGCGCGGCCATGGCGTTCTGCGCACGCTCGCCCAGAGTGCCGTAGACGGTCGAGACATTCACGCCGACCTTCTCGAACACCCGCCCGCCGCGCATGACCGACATGAGCCCGCCGCCCGCGTCCGAACCGTCATCCGATTGGCGCTTGGTCTCGGTCAGCTGGAAACGGCCCGGTTCGGCGTCGGAAAACGGCCCGGTTTCGTGACTGTCCTCGAGCGCCTCGAAAGCCGCCACGATGTCGTCGCGGAGTTGCCGGAACCAGGCGGCGGCGGAGGATTTTTCGGCGCTATACGGATCGGTCATGTTTCGGGTCCTTCCAGAAGATGGCCTTGCCTTGCGGAGCGCGCTTTGTGGCGATCAATGCGCGGGCGCTGCGACCGGGTCGAGCAGGGTGCGGCCGCCGTCGAGGGTCAGGATCTGGCCGGTCATGAAGCCCGAGGCATCGGAGGCCAGGAATTGCGCGGTCTCGGCCAGTTCGGTCGGCGCGGCGATGCGGGACAGCGGCGTGTGTTTCTCGATGTCCTCGCGAAAGGCGCGGTTGTCCTTGAGGGTGGACTGGAGCGACGCGCTCATGACCGAGCCGAAGGCAATCGCGTTGACGCGGATGCGCTTGGTCGCGAGCGATACGGCAAGCGACCGCGTCATCTGGTCCAGCGCCGAGGTGGATACGGAATAGGCCATCAGATCGGGATGGGTCCGGCGCGCCGCGATGGAGGACAGGTTGATGATCGACCCGCCCGGAGCCTCGTCTCCGTTTGCTGCCTGCTTGATCATCCGTTTCGCGACCAGCTGGCTGAGCCGCAGGGCCGGCAAAAGATTCTGGTTCAGCAGGATACGCACCGAGTCGTCCTCGAGATCCAATGGATCGGACGGAATGACCTGCCTTGCACCGTTCACCAGTATGTCCACCTGATCGAAGGCGTCGATGGTTGCAGAGAGCAGATTGGCGATGGTCAGCTTTTCGCGCAGATCGCCGGCGAAATACCGGACATTCCCGTCTTCGACCTGATCTCCCAATTCATCGACCAGCCGTTTCTCGTCCATGTCGACGAACATGACATTGGCCCCGGCATCCGCAAAATGCCGGCCGATGGCCAACCCGATGCCATTGGCGCCCCCGGTGACGATCGCGGTCTTGCCTGCGATGGAAAAGGACATGTGTTTCCTCCTGATTTGCGGCGCAGGTTAGCCGGGATCACCGGCGGGGGCGAGAGGCGTGAAACACCTTGAACCGATTGTCTCCGGCGACCTCTTCGACGGCACCGAAAGCTTCCGACAAGGCGGTTTCATAGGGCAGGTGGCGGTTGGCGACCATCCAGAGCTGGCCGGCCCTGGTGAGGTTGCGCGCGGCGGCAGCAATGAATCCCTGGCCCAGACCGGGATCGGCGCTGCGCGAGGTGTGGAAGGGCGGGTTCATGACCACCGTGTCCACGGGTTCTGGCGCTTTCCAGGTCAGAGCGTCGGCCCAGTGGAAGTGCGCGCGCGGGTCCTGAACGTTGAACCGGGCGCAACTCAGGGCGGTATGATCCGCCTCGACAAGATGCAGGGTTTCGATTCGCGCGTTCGACTGGAGACGGGCCGACAGGAAGCCCCAACCGGCGCCGAGATCGGCGACGCTGCGGCCAAGCTTGTCGGGAAGTGCGGTCAGCAGCAGTTCCGAGGCCGGATCGATGCCGTCGGCGGAAAAGACGCCGGGCGCAGTCCGGAAACCGTCCACCTGCTGCCGCTCCGGCGCGGCCCAGTCGGCGAAGGCGGCGGCGTCCGATTCGAACCAGAAGATCTTGCCATGCGCCTTCGCGATCGGTCCCTCGACCGAGACGCGCTTGCGGATGTCCCTCAGCAGACTGTCCACGCCATCGGTCTTGGCGCCGTCCACCACGACCGTGCCCGAGGCCCGGGCACAGGCCTGTTGAACCAGCGCGCGGGCGAGCGCCTTGGCACGCGGCAGAAACACGATCGCATCATGGCACGGCTTGTCGGATGCCGCCGTCACGGAGAAGCCCTGCGCCGCGAAGTGATCGTGAAAGGGTTTGAACGGCTGCACCACCTCGGCCGTGCGCGGCAGCGCCGACAGGTCGTGATCGGTTCCCGGCAGCAGAACCGAAAGCGGCTCGGACAGTTCAAGGCCGCTTTCCAATGCGAGGCTCAGGCGAGGGGACATCGGGTGTTCCAGATATTCAGCAAAGCTCGGGACGGTCTCTTTGGCGCGCGTCGCGGTCCGGGATGAAGCGGCAAGCGCCTCAATCCTCCCTTTCCATGGTGCATTGCAGGGGGTGCTGGTGGCGGCGGGCGAAATCCATCACCTGGCCGACCTTGGTCTCGGCGATCTCGTGGCTGAACACGCCCACCACGGCTACGCCTTTCTTGTGGACGGTCAGCATGATCTCGAACGCCTGCGCGTGGTTCATGCCGAAGAACCGTTCCAGCACGTGCACCACGAACTCCATCGGTGTGTAGTCGTCATTCAACAGCAGAACCTTGTAGAGCGGCGGGCGCTTCGTCTTCGGACGTGTCTGCACGAGGACCGAGGTCTTGTCATCCTCGTCCGGGTTGTCCGACATCATCAGGGGTTCTAAGACCATTTTGCGCGATAGTCCGTTTCAGGGTTCGGTTTGTGACGGCGCTTATATAACCTTAGCGCATCGGGTGAAAAGAGAAAGCGGGCGATATCGGGATGGGACAAATGCTCACGACCGTCGGTTTCGATGCCGACGACACGCTCTGGCACAACGAACGCTTCTTCCAACTGACCCAGGCGCATTTCGCGGATCTGCTGGCGGACCACGCCGAAAAGGATCACCTGATGGAGCGTCTGCTGGCGGCCGAGAAGCGCAACATCCGGCACTATGGATACGGGATCAAGGGGTTCACGCTGTCGATGATCGAAACCGCGATCGAGGTGACGCAGGACCGCGTGCCGGCTTCGGTGATCCGGCGACTGATCGAGGCCGGGCAGGAGATGCTGGCCCATCCGATCGAGTTGTTGCCGCATGCGCGCGAGGCGGTCGAGGCAGTGGCGGCCACCCATCGGATCGTCCTTGTCACGAAGGGTGACCTGATCGATCAGGAGCGCAAACTGGCACAATCGGGCCTGGGGGAGGTGTTCTCCGCTGTCGAGATCGTGTCCGAGAAAACGCCCGATGTTTATGCTTCGGTTTTCGCCCGTTACGGCGATGGCGCGGAGCGGGCCATGATGGTGGGAAACTCGATGCGCTCGGATGTCGTGGCCGCGATCCAGGCCGGCAGTTGGGGAGTTTACGTGCCGCACGGGCTGGTCTGGGAAGTCGAGCACGCCGAAGCGCCAGTGGACAGTCGGCGCTATCGCGAGTTGCCGGATCTGGGCGGGTTGGCGGATCTGGTTCGGTCCCTGTCGTGACGGCATCTGTTGCAGTTGCGCGCCACAATCCAGAAATCCTACCGGGCTGCGCCGTTTTTTGGCCATTTTCCTTGGTCTAGCGTCACGCGCACACCGGCGATCAAGATATTGTGGTGTTCAAGGCAAAGTTTGATGGTCCGCCAAGGCAGCTTCCGGTTTCTTTTGTCGCGGCACTATGCTACGGTTCTCCTAATAAATTTGATCAAGCCGACCGGGAAAACCCGGCGGCGCGAGGCAGACAGAGGCAAAGATCGTGCAGGTTCGGCGGACAGTTCCGGCCCGTGTGGGCCTATACCTATTAACTTTCCTGTGGCTTTTCGTTTGGATGCCGCTGGCCGTGGCAGCGGCGCCCTACGCGGCGATGGTGATCGATGCGCGCACGGGCGAAGTTTTGCATTCCCATAACGCCGACACCCGGCTGCACCCGGCGTCGCTTACCAAGATGATGACGCTCTACATCGCCTTCGAGGCGGTGCGGAACGGCGAGATCACTCTGGATACGCCGGTGCGCATCACGCAACATGCGGCTTCCGAACCGCCATCCAAACTGGGTCTGAGAACAGGCCAGACGATCGCGTTCCGCTATCTGATCCGCGCGGCGGCAGTGAAATCGGCCAATGACGCCGCCACCGCAATAGGTATCGCCATCAGCGGATCCGAGGCCGCGTTCGCCCGCCGGATGACGCGGACTGCGCGCGCCATGGGCATGACACGCACCACGTTCAAGAACGCGCACGGCTTGACGGAAGAGGGGCATCTGTCCTCGGCGCGGGACATGACGACGCTGGGACGGCACCTTCTTTATGACTATCCGCAGTACTACAACCTGTTCTCGCGGCAATCGACCCATGCCGGGATCAAGACGGTTCCAAACACCAACCGCCGTCTGCTGGAGGCCTACAAGGGCGCGGACGGCATCAAGACCGGTTACACCCGCGCAGCCGGATTCAACCTGGTGGCCTCGGCCAAGCGCGGCGACGAGCGCATCATCGCGACCGTCTTCGGCGGCAAGTCCGGCGCTTCGCGCAATGCCAAGGTAGCCGAACTTCTGGATCTCGGGTTCCGCAAGGCACCGTCACGGGCCCCGATCCGCAGGCCCGACCGGCCGCTATACGCAGGCAACACGGGTATCGAGGGTGCGACGTCCGACGCAACGCAACTGGCTGCAGCCCCCGAGCGGAGCCTGCGCCCGATCCTGCGGCCGGGCGCCGGAGCGACGGTTCAGGTCGCCAGCGCCGTCGTCGAAACCGCCGCAGAGAACGGCACGCGCATCCAGGCCGGCATCGAAGCGGCGATCGCCGCCGCTGACGTGACGCCGACCGCGCCGCCGGTAGAATCCGCCGACACCCGCCCCGCCTTGCGCCCGGAAAACCTGGTGCTCGCATCGGTTGAGACCGCCGCCCAGCCCGAACCGCAGGCGAAGCCGGAACCCGAACAGGAGGTCGTTACGCGACTATCCACCTCGGGCGGGCATCTGTGGGGAATCAACGTCGGCCGCTACACGTCCCGGTACGAAGCCGAAAAGATCCTGCTGAGAACCGCGCTGGCGGAAATGACCACGCTGGACGGAACGCTGCGCAAGGTGAACCAGAGTTCGCGCGGCTACGAAGCGACGTTCCAGGGCATGACCCGCGAACAGGCCGACCTGGCCTGCCGCCGCCTCATCGCGCGGAACGTGACCTGTTTCATGATCGGGCCCTCCTGAGGCCCGGCACACACTCACGGACTTGCTGGCCGCGCCTCCAAAGCGCGGCCTTTCTTTTCGGTCCTCGAAATCAACCGAAACAATTCCGTCGGTCCCTGATCGCGAATGTCGAAGGGCCCCTTGGCCTCGCGGACAAACCGAACCGGCAGGGCCGCGTCGGTCGCCGCCGAAATCAGGATCTCGCCGGGATTGCAATGCTCCTCGATCCGCGAGGCCAGGTTGATCGTGTTTCCCCAGACGTCATAGGCGAATTTGGTGCGGCCGATGACCCCTGCGACCATGGGGCCCGACGCGATCGCGATGCGGAACCGCAGCTTCGGCAGGGTCGCTGAGTCCCAATTTTCGGCTTCTGCCATCAGGTCGAGGGCGAAATCCGCAACCCGTTCCGCGTGTTCGGGCATTTCGTCCGGCGCACCGCAGACGGCGAAATAAGCGTCACCGATCGTCTTGATCTTTTCCAGCTTCCTGTTGCCGCACAGCTTGTCGATCCGGCTGAAGATCCGGTTGAGCTCGGCGACGACCTCGTCCGGCGGTGTGCGCAGCGCCCATCCGGTGAAACCGACGATATCGGCAAAGACAGCCGTCGCACCGGGAATGTCCTGCGCGATGACCTTGCGGCGGTCCGCCTTCAACTGTGGCACGACCGAGCCCGGCAGGATCGCATGCAACAGCCTGTCGCTGCGCCGTCGTTCCGCGTCGAGTTCGCTTTCGGTTACCTGGATCAGCCAGCGGAAAAACACGGCAACGACGCAGGACAGGAATATCGCGCCGAAGGAATTGACGAGAAATATCCAAATCTGGACGCGTTGGGGCAGCGAGGTGATGCTGCCGGATTGGACGCTCAAACTCACCAACACGAAAAGCACACCGACGGCCACAGCTATCGGCCACACCGAAAACCGGTCGTTTTCGCCCATCAAAAGCGCCAGCACGAACGGCACGATCAGAAGATAACTCAGGGAACCGGATTCCGGACCGAGCATCCACGAGATCACGCCCAGGTGGAACAAGGCGACGCTGACGAGGTACCACATCGCGAAGGTCGCGCGCCCGAGTCGGGTGAAATACAGAACCGAAGTGTAGAGCAAGGCCATCAACGGAAGGAACGCGATCTCCCGCCAAAAATGGCGCCAGTCGTAGACCGCGTAGAAGGAACAGTAGAGCAGCGAGATCAACGCGGCGAGCACGGCAACCGCATTGAGGATCCGCAAGCGCCGATCCTGCGCGAAATCCCGGTTTCGGACGCCAAGATCCAGAAGCCGGCGCCCGCCTTGAACAAGCCGCGACATCTTTGCCCCCAGTTCAGGAAGTCAGATTACCACATGTCGCGGCCGCGTTCCGAAATCGGCGGCGTTCGATCCTGCAAGTCCCTGCTCGGGCGCCGGAATTCGCTTCCTCAGCGCAAGAACTGCGTGACTTCGATCCCGCCGTCGATCAGATGCTTGCGAACCGACCCGGCAATCTGCACCGCAGTGGGCCCATCGCCATGCAGGCAGATCGTATCGATGGATGTTTCCAGCCGCTTGCCGCTTTCGGTGATGATCGCCCCCTCGCGGACCATGTTCAGGATGCGGGGGCCAGCGACTTCGGGATCGTGGATCACCGCGCCAGGCAGGGACCGGTCGACGAGCGTGCCGTCGTCATTGTAGGCGCGGTCGGCGAAAATCTCGCCCACCCATCTGCAACCCAAATCGCGCACTGCTTCTTCCTGCTTGGTCACCGCCAGCACCATGATGATGATGTCCGGATCCACGTCCAGCGCGCCCTGATAGCAGGCCCGCGCCATGCCGATATCGGCCGAGCACATGTTGGCGAGCGCCCCGTGCAGCTTGAGGTGACGGACCTTGGTGCCGACGGCGGCGGCCATACCTCGCGCCGCGCCAAGCTGATAGCGAACAAGGTTGCGCAGGCTGTCATGCGGCACCTTCATGTTGCGCCGGCCAAACCCTTGCAGGTCCGGGAAACCGGGATGCGCGCCGATGCCCACACCGTTTTCCGCCGCCAGCGCCATTGTCTGCGCCATCACGTCCGGATCGCCCGCATGGAACCCGCAGGCGATATTGGCCGAGGTGATGATCTTCAACAGGCTTGCGTCGTCGCCCATCTTCCAGGGACCAAAGCTTTCGCCCATATCGGCGTTCAGATCGACACGGCTCATCTGTGAAACTCCTCAGTCTTGGGCGGAGACCACTCCGCTGATCAATTGGTAGGACAGCAGGTCCGGAATGTCATGGGGCGCGCGCACCAGCGGCTCGACGCGCCGCCGCAGGCTGGCGAGGTCTTGGACGAAGGCCTCCTGAAGGGCGGTCCCCAGGTCGAGGGTGACGAACTGGAACCTGATCGCGCCCCCAGCCGGAGTTTGGGCGGCACGGGGCAGGTCGCAGGGCAGGACGGTGGCGATGCGGGGATAGCCGCCGGTCGTCTGGCACTCGGGCAGGAGGATGAAGGGGCTCCCGGTACCCGTCATCTGGATATCGCCGGGGGTGATGACTTCGGACAGGATGTTGAGCTGCCCCCTGGCCGCGAATCCCGCGCCGTCGCTTTCCAGTTGCATTCCCATCCGGTTGGCGCGCGGTCCGCGCCTGAATTCCGTTCGGGTGAACCGGTCCAGGGTGGCCTGGTCGAAAAGCGAGGTTTGAAAACTGGCGACGATGCGCAGCACACCGCCGGAGAACCGATCGGCCGGCACGAGTTTCCTGCCCGCCTCTCCCTTGTCGGGGCCGTTGGGCAGGGTGTCGCCAGCTTCGACCGCGCGCCCCACCTTTGCCGTCAGATGCACCGAGCGCGAACCGAGGAACGGGTCGGTTGCGATCCCGCCGCCAAGGTGCAGGTAGCCATAGGCACCCTTCAACACCGCGCCGATGGTCAGCCGCTGCCCTTTGGCCAGTCGATGCGAGGCGTTCCAGACCACCGCGCCGCCGTCGATGCTGGCCTGCATCGGCGCGCCGGTCAGGGCGATGCGGATGTCGCCGGCAGCCTCGAACTCACCGCCCATTCCCGCCATTTCCAGCGCGGCCAGATCCGGGTCTTGGCCAAGCAGCGCCGCCCCCTCGTGCAGCGCCAGCAGGTCGGCGGCGCCCGAGCGGGACAGGCCCTGATCCAGATAACCTTGGCGGCCCTGATCCTGGATCGTGCAGGCGGGGCCGATGCGGCGGACGATCAGGCTCATGCCGGGATCTCCTCGCACGTCGCGCCGCCAGTTCCGTCTTCGATTGCCGCTCGGATCCTTTTCAACTCGGCTTGGGTGACCGGCTCGAACAGCATTTCGTCGCCGGGGTTCAGGGCAAAGCTCTGTTCCATTTCCGGGCGGAA
The DNA here is from genome assembly GCF_005938215.1 of Ruegeria sediminis. Classification (GTDB taxonomy): domain Bacteria; phylum Pseudomonadota; class Alphaproteobacteria; order Rhodobacterales; family Rhodobacteraceae; genus Ruegeria; species Ruegeria sediminis. Next base: position 9,025 of record NZ_VCPD01000011.1, on the reverse strand, counting down.
GCAGCGAAAGGCGGTCTGGCCGACATGGCGCCAGCCGGTAGGCGTCGGGCCGGAAAACAGAACGAATTGCGATATCGCCAGCACCAGCGCACCTTCGGGCACCATCGGGGTCAATTCCTGCAAGCGGGGAATGTTGAACTCGGGCCCCAGCGGGCCGAGATAGGGTTGGCCCGGGGCAAAACCGATGGTCAGAACGCGCACGCGGGTCCGGCTGAGGCGCTTGATCGCCTCGTCTGTCGAAAGCCCCGCGGCCGCGGCGGCCTCGTCCAGTTGCGGGGCCAGATCGGTGCCATAGACCGTCGGCACGCGCCACAGCTTGCGACCCGGAGGCAGCGCCTCGGCGTACCAGTCGCGCGCGGCCAGAAGTTCCCGCAGGCGGGTCTCGATTTCACCGTGCGGCAGTCGGGCCGCATCGAAGCGCACATAGGCCGAAGCCAGCGAGGTCGAGGTTTCCAGAACGCCGTCCCAACCCGCGTCCTGCAGCGCCCCACGAAAGGCCAGCGCCGCCCGGTTGGACGGTTCGGTCATCGTGTCGGCGAAAGTCACGAGCATTCCGTCCAGACCGACATTGCGCACCATGGGGAAGGGTTCAGCGTGGGTCATAGAGCCTCCGCAACAGGGTCGGGGTCAGATACATCGGGAACTGGTAGCAGCCAAGGAAGATCAGCAGGGGATCGGTCGTCTCGGGCGGCAGCGCCACAAAGAACAGTGCGAAATTGCGGTTGCCGGCAACGATCGCGGTGGGCACCGCATCCTTGCGGCCACGCGCGCGCAAAACGGCAAAGGCGAGCAGTTGCATCCCGAAATTGACGCCGAACGCGGCGGCGAGCCAGAAGGCCAGCTCGAACGGATCGCGTTCGAAGGCAGGACGGATGGCGGACATCAATCCGATGACGATGATGGCCAGCGCGATCACGGTCAGGCCGTCCGTGGCGCGGCGGCCGCGGTCGGTGAGCGTTGGAAAGCCCCAGTGGCGCAAGGCGAACCCCAATGCCGCGGCGGCCAGGATCACGGCAAGCAGTCGCGCGGCGGCCTGAAGGACCGAGGCAAGCGCGCCGAATTGCGGCAGCAGGGCGAAGACGGGGATGCAGGTCAGCGGCAGCACCGCGGTGCCAAGGATCAGCAGGCGCAGGGCCGGGGCGGGGTCATGCCCCAGCAGGATCGCGAAATTTGCCGCGCCGGTAACGGAAGGCGCCGCCAGCATCAGCGCGACCGCAAGGGCAAGCGGCGACAGCGGCAGGCCGATCAAAGCCAGCAGCGCCAGAAAGATCAGCGGCAGGGCGAGTTGCAGAACCAGCGCGGCGGTGGCGGTGCGACGTAGCGCATCGAGGCTTTCGATCGTATCCCGCGGACCGATCCGGAACGCGGTGAGGAACAGCAGAAACGCCACCATTTCGGGGATCCAATACCGCAGAACACCGGCAAGACCGGGCAGGGCGATACCGGCCACGAGGCCGGCAATCAGCCCGAGCTTGCCGTGGCGGGCGACGAATGTGAGCAGAGACAGGATCATCGAACAGCGAGGAGGGGCGGAAGGGTACTGGCCCGCGTCGGGGCCAGTACCGGTCTCAGTTCCCGGGGTTCACCCGCCCGGCCTCTGCCGGATGTTCTCCGGCAACCAGGTGGCGAGTTCGGGGAAGGCGATCAGAACGAACACCATCAGCACCATGATCAGGAACATCGGGATGGCCGCTCGGGCGATGAAGGTCATCTCGTGATGGGTCATGCCCTGCAGCACGAACAGGTTGAAGCCGATCGGCGGCGTGATCTGCGCCATCTCGACCACCACCACGATGAAGATGCCGAACCAGATGATGTCGATGCCGGCCTGACGGATCATCGGCTCGACCACCGCCATCGTCAGGACGACCGAAGAAATGCCGTCAAGGAAACAGCCCAGCACGATGTAGAAGACCAAGAGCGCCATCAGCAGTTCCAGCCGTGACAGCTCGAGGCTGGCGATCAGGTCGGCCAGTCCGCGCGGCAGGCCGGTGAACCCCATCGAAAGTGAAAGGAACGAAGCGCCCGCTAGGATCAGCGCGATCATCGCCGAGGTGCGGACCGCCCCCATCAGGCTGTCGGTGAAAGTGGCCCAGGTCAGCGATCCTTGCGACGCCGCCAGAACCAGCCCGCCGATCACGCCGAAGGCCGCTGCCTCGGTTGCGGTCGCGACGCCCATGTACATCGAGCCGATCACGACCAGGATCAGGCAGATGACCGGGATCAAAAAGCGCGAGTTCCTGAGTTTCTCGGCCAGCGTCATCTTCGGTTCGGGCAGCGGATCGAAGGACTTGGACGCGAAGGATACGACCGCCACGTAGGTCATGAACATCAGCGCCAGCACCAGGCCGGGAAAGACGCCGGCCATGAACAGCTTGGTGATCGATTCGTTGATGGTCACGCCATAGACGATCAGCGTCAGGGAAGGCGGGATCATCAGGCCCAGCGTCGCCGCCCCGGCCAGCGTCCCGATGACCATGGTCTCCGGGTATTTGCGCTTGCGGAGTTCCGGGATCGACATCTTGCCGACCGTGGTCAGAGTCGCCGCCGACGAGCCGGATACGGCGGCAAAGACCGTGCAGCCGACGATGTTGGTATGCACCAGACCGCCCGGAAGGCGCGCCATCCAGGGCGAGAGTCCGCGGAACATGTCCTCGGACAATCGCGTTCGGTAGAGTATTTCGCCCATCCAGATGAACAGGGGCAAGGCGGTCAGCGTCCAGGACGAGGACGAGGTCCATACCTTGGTGATCATCGCGTCGCCCGCAGGTCGAGTGGTGAAAAGGTCCATGCCCACATAGGCCACGCCCATCAGCGCAAGCCCGACCCATACGCCCGAGCCGAGCAGCATGAACAGGACGAAAAGAAAGATTCCGATCGGCAGGAGTTGTTCCATCCTCGCTACTCCGCGTGGCTCTGGTCGACCAGGTCCGAGCGGATGCCGTGATCGCCAAGGAAAACAAGACGGGCCAGATGGTCCCAGAAGGCGATGGCCAGCAGGATCGCACCGATCGCCATGGACAGCTGCGGGATCCAGACCGGGGTTGCATCAAGACCCTGGCTCAGTTCTTCCCAGCGCCACGAGACATAGGTGCCCTTGACTGCATACCAGGCGAACCAGGTGGTGATGACGCTGCCAATGGCAAAGCACCACAACTCGCCCCACCAGCGTTTGCTCCCGAGCGCCGACAGAACCAGCGACACCCGGATATGCGCGCCGTGATTGAGCGCGTAGGCGAAGGCGAAAAACGAGGCACCGGCCATGCAGTAACCGGCATAGTCGGTGGCCCCGGGGAATACCTGCCCTGTCCAGCGTGCCAGCATCTGCAGCACGATCAAGGCCAGGATGGCGATCAGGAACAAGGACGCAATCACGCCGCCGGTCAGGTAAAGAAAGTCGAGAAGGCGCCGGAGCGCGCGGGCTGCCGCCATGTCATGACTCCGTTCGTGGTTGGGAAGAACCGGGTTGGGGTCGAGGCGGGCCGGGTCGTTTTTGCCGGCCCGCGCCCGCGTCACTGGTTCTTGTACGTATCGACGATGGCGCTGCCTTCGTCGCCGGCCGTTTCAAGCCATTCCTGGGTCATGGTTTCGCCGATCGCCTGCAGTTCGCCGACCAGCTGATCGCCCGCGCGGGTGACGGTCATGCCGCCTTCCTTGAGGCCGTCCAGAGTGAACTGCGTGTATTCCTTGGATCGGGTCAGCCCTTCTTCCGCCGCCTTGGCGGCGCAGTCGGTCATCACGCCCTTGGCCGCATCATCAAGCCCGTTCCAGGCGTCCATGTTCACGAACACGGCGTTGCGCGGCAGCCAGGCATCGACTTCGTAGAAATGGGTCAGGTGCTCCCATACCTTTCGGTCATAGCCGGTCGCGCCCGACGAGATGAAGCTTTCGGCCACGCCGGTCGCAAGCGCCTGCGACAGTTCCGCCGCCTCGACCTGGACCGGCAACATGCCGGTCAGTTCGGCCATGCGGGCGGTCGCCGTGGAATAGGAGCGAAACTTGATCCCCTTGAGGTCTTCGACCGAATTCACCTCTTTGTTGAAATACAGACCCTGCGGCGGCCATGGCACCGAGTAGAGGTAGTGCAGGTTGTCCTCTTTCAGCGCCTTCTTCACGGCGGGTTGAGCGATCTTCCAGAGGGCTTCATGTTCGTCGAAGGACGAGACCAGGAAGGGGATGGAATCGACGCCGTAGATCGGGTTCTCGTTCTGATGCGCCGACAGCAGCCGCTCGCCAATATTGGTCTGGCCGGTCTGAACGGCGCGCATGATCTCGTTGCCTGCGAACAGCGAACCCGAAGGATGTGTGACGATTTCGATTGCACCGCCGCTGCCCTCGGTCACGCAGTTGGCGAAGTTCGCGCCGACTTCGGAGTGGAAGTTGGTCGCCGCGTAGGCCATGGGCATGTCCCATTTCTCGGCCATCGCCGGCATTGCCGCCGTGGCGGTCAGCGCGGTTGCGGCCATCAGGTGTGTTAGCTTCTTCATCTTGTTCTCTCCCTTGTTGGTTGTTTCTGTTTACCAGATCTTATTGCCCGGCCTTCGTGTAGCGTGCCGGTGAATAGACGCTCAGGTCAATATTCGGCTGTTGGCCTGAGATGAGTTGGGCCAGAAGGCGCCCGGTTTTGGGGCCGCCCGTCAGGCCGATGTGATGATGGCCGAAGCCGGTATACGCGCCTTTGATGTGGGGCAGTTCTCCGATCACGGGAATTGAATCCGCCGGTGCGGGGCGGTGGCCCATCCATTCCGTGACCTCGGCCGCCTCGAGATTCGGGAAGACCGCCTTGGCACTCTTGCGCATCAGATCGATTGGGGCCTCCGATGCCCCGGCGTCGGTCCCGCCGAACTCGACCACGCCGGCCAGGCGCAGGCGGCCGTCCATTGGGGTGGCGACGAATTTGCGTGCCGCCACCATGACGGGCGATTTCGGCATGACCGACGGATTCCAGAACTCGACATGATATCCGCGTTCGGATTCGAGAGGCACGTTCAGCCCCAGTTTTCGGGCCAGCGGGCTGGACCAGGCACCGGCGGCGATCACCGCGGCGTCGCAGGCGATGTTCTGCCCCGCGGTCCGCACCGCCACGACCTGGCCGTTCTCGCGCACGATGTCCTCGGCATCGGCCCGGACGAGTTGTCCGCCGCGCGACTGGACATGGCCGGCCAGGTCTTTCACATACTGTCCCGGATCGGTGATGCGCCCGTGGTTCCTGAGCCGGGCCGCGAATCCCAGATCGGCGGCAAAGACCGGGTCGTAGTCGTGGAACGCCTGGCCTTCCAACTCGCCCCAGGTGAACCCGTGCTTGCGGCGCAACTCCCAGCCAAAGGCGTCGCCCTGGAAATGAGCGCGGTCGTTGTAGACATACAGGTAGTCCGAGGGCACGATCCACTTTTCCGCGCCGGTCCCTTCGGCCAGCGCCAGATGGTCCTGCAGGCTGTCGCCCACGATCGGCGCCAAGGCCGCGGCGGTGCGGCTGGCGCCCTGTGCATTCGCATTGCCGAGATACTTCACCAGCCAGGGCAACAGCCGAGGCAGATAGCCCCATTTGAGGAACAGTGGCTGATTGGGATCGAACAGCATCCTCGGCGCCTTGAGCAAAAGCCCGGGAACGGTGACCGGCACGATGGAGCACGAAGCCAGAATGCCGCCGTTGCCAAAGGACGTGCCTTCGGCGGGCCCCTTGCGATCGATCAGGATGACCTGATGCCCGTTGCGTTGCAGCCAGACTGCAGTGGACACACCGACGATCCCGGCGCCTATGATGGCTATGGTCTTTGGTCTTTCGGTCATTGCGTCACACGGGCGTCCGGCCACAGAAGCGATTCCTTGCGGGACAGGATGGCACACATTTGCAAAACGTCAACAAATTGTTGACAAGTTGCTAGCGAGTCATAGGATGGTCGCATGTCAAACTCCACGTTCGGCCCGGTCGTGTCCTCGGCCCATCTTGCTGAGGGAACCTTTCCGGAAGTGTCGGAATTCGAATTCGGCTTGATCATAGCCGGCCACGCCTTCGCTCGCTGGACCGTGCGGGCCATGGCCGCGTCGGGCTATTCGGGCCTGTCCTCGCTGGACGTGCTGGTGCTGCATACGGTTAGGCACCGCGACAAGCCCAAGAAACTGGCCGATATCTGCCTCGTCCTGAATGTCGAAGACACGCACACGGTCAATTACGCGATCAAGAAGCTGAGCAAGGCGGGACTGGTCAAAGAGGGCCGCCAGGGCAAGGAAAAGACCGTCGAGGCCACGACCGAGGGCGTGGCAGCCTGCACCCGGTACCGCGAGATCCGCGAGACACTGCTGCTCGACGCGATGCAGGAGATCGGCATCGAACCCGAACAGCTCGGCCGCGTCTCCAGCCTGCTGCGCCTTATGTCCGGCCAATACGATCAGGCCGCCCGCGCCGCCACCGCCTACTGAGACAGCGCGCCTCACGACGCCCTCCTCACGTTGTAATGGTCGAGCTTGCCGACATCGGGCCGCGCACCGAGGCCGGGTCCGTTCGGAACCACGACCTGCCCGTCCCGCACCTGGAAGGGCGTCTCGAGAATGTCTTCTTTCAGGTAATAGGTCGCCTGGTAGAATTCACAGCCCAAGGTGATCTCGGGCGTCGCCGCGATCATGTGGGTGCCGGCAAGATGCGCCAGCCCCGTTTCGAACATGTCACCGCCATAGGCCGTCATCCCGTTCGCCGCGGCCATACGGGCAACGGTCTGGCCGCGTGTCAGGCCGCCGGCTTTCATGATCTTGACGGAAACGCCATCGCAGATGCCCTCGCGGGCGGCGCGCACCATGTCCTCGGGGCCGAAAACGCTCTCGTCGGCCAGTAGAGGCACGTCGGTCACATTGCGCAGCCGCGCCATCACGTCGAAATGGTGATGGCGCACGGGTTGCTCGATGAAATCGGGTTTGAAACGGGCTACGTCCAGTACCTGCGGGATCGCCTGTTCGGGTTCCAGCCCCTGATTGTAGTCCACGCGCACGCGGAACTCTGGAAAATCCTGCGCGATGCGTTCCAGCCGCATGATGTCGAAGGCGTGATCCTTGAACCCGGTCTTGAGCTTGATCAGCCCGACCTTGTCCTCGCGAAGCCGCTGCATCAGCGCGATATCGGCGTCGAAGTCCGGATTGGCGATCGAGCAACTGAGCGGAATGGTGTCACGGCATTTGCCGCCGATCAGCGCCCAGACGGGCTGGCAGGTGATGTGCCCGGCAAGGTCAAGCAGCGCGCTTTCCAGTGCGGCCTTGGCCTCGGTGCAATGCGCCACCGCGCGGGCGGCGTCTGCCATGATCGCGGCACGGTTTCCGACCCTGCGGCCCTGAACCAATGGGCGCAGATAACGGTCCAGAGCTGCATAGCTTGCCTCGGGCGTGCCGGTGAAGACGGACCAGGGCGAGGCTTCTCCGAACCCCTGCGCGCCGCCCTCCGCCGTCAGCCGCAGAACGACGACTTCGCACGTACCTTCGACCCGGCCGATGCCGTGATCGCGTGCCGAGACGACCGGCAGGGCCAAGTGCCACAGGTCGAACCCGATGATGCATTGCCGCAAGTCCACGCCGTCCTCCCCAGAACTTGCCGGTCAGTGTGGGGATGGAATTGCATCACTTCAAATACGAATTCTTTCGAATAGCATCAGGAAAAATGATAATGGGCGATATGATCTCGTATTTCCGCCACTACCAGGCATTTCATGCCATCATCGAGACCGGCACCGTGACGCGCGCGGCGGAACAGTTGGGCGTATCCCAGCCTGCCGTTTCGAATCTGCTGGGCCAGTTGGAGCGCCATACCAAGCTCAAGCTCTTCGAGCGCAACAGGGGCAGATTGCTTCCCACGCCCGAAGCGAAGGTCCTGTTCGACGAGATCGACACCGTGGTTCGCGGCCTCGACCACGTGAACCAGGCGGTCGTGGACCTGCAGAACCAGAAGGCAGGTCAATTGCAGGTGGCTACCAGCCACGCGATGGCCTTTGGCTTCATGCCGGAACAGATTGCCCGGTTCGTGGCCGACAAGCCGAATCTCAGCATCGCCTTCCAGTCGCAATATTCCTCGAAGATCCAGGAATGGGTCGTCGCCGGCCTGTTCGAAATCGGGATATGCGAACCGCCGGTCCGGCATGATGGCCTGGAGCAGGTTCCTTTCTTCTTCGAGATACTCTGTGCCGTTCCCGACGACAGCCCGTTGACCCACCACGACGTGTTGACCCCAAGCCTGCTCGACGATGTGCCCTTCATTGTCATGGGCGCAGATCACATGGTGTACCGGCGCGCGCGCGAGGCGTTTCATCAGGAAGGGGCGAACATGCGCATCCGCTGCCATACCGATCTGTTCCGGAACGCGCTGAACCTCGTGAAGCAGGGGCTGGGCGTGGCGCTCGTCGATCCTTTCACGCTTTCAAGCGATGATCGCCGGGGCTACGTGTTGCGCCGGTTCGAGCCACGGATCCTGTTGGACGTGGTCATCGTCACGGTCCGCGGACGGCCGATTTCGGCCATCGGCAAGCAATTTCTCGATCAAGTCGCTGCGAGCATGGCGAAACTCGCTGTGCCCGGAATTGCCCAAAAGCCGTGAAGGTTGGGTGTCCGGGCGCATGTTCCTTCGTCAAACGTGGATTCGAGCCAGTTGAACGTGGGTTTGGGCTACCAAGCGACTCGCATGTTCGCCGACTCGGGCGACTGCGCTTGTGTGGTGTGCCTTGTAGCCAACAATATGTGGTGTGACGGACCTGTCTGGGCATTGTAAATGGTTCGGGGGCAACGCGGACAGTGCTGTTTCGGTGGCGGTGGAACTCGCTAGTTGTTCATGTAACATTTTGATAAAGCGACGATATTTCGATCTCTGCAAAAAATTCAGCCGGTTCGTGATTTTCCACTTGCGGAGGTCTTTCGTAAAGCCTAGAACGCCCCTCACCGGCGGCGCTGCGGTGTTGCTGGTAGGGTTGAGAGGCCTGGTGGACACGCTGGAGAGACGGCGGCATCTATGGTTTTGAGAGAGGCGGGGGCGCTGTTTGATGCGCGCTGGTCT
>NZ_VCPD01000010.1 GCF_005938215.1 Ruegeria sediminis | reverse complement strand
CTCCCAAAGCATGGCGCCACGCTGGTTCGTTTGCCAACGGACCCAGCGGTGAAACTGACATCCCTCCTCCGCATACAAGGTTGCATCAGCCGAGGCACAAGGGCAAGGGGCGAGTATGGGGGCTGAGGCCGCGTCGCAGACCTCCATCTGGGCGCTGATCTCGCATATGCGGCGACTGCCTTTCTTCGCCGCGTACATGCGATGCCGAATTCGCCGCCTCTGTGCGGGTTCTTGCTGCGCCGAAAGGTGGACCGGCAACTCTCCGCCGGATTCTGCGGCAAGAGGGCAACGGTGCCGTGTCTTGCCGCAGACATGGGGCTGCACGGGTCGAGATATTGAGCGAAACTGTACGCTCGCTGCCCAATCTGGATTTTTTCAGGATCCATCGCCATGTCCGTTTCTGCCCCGTCCGGCAAAGAGCTGGAAACTCTCATTGACGCCTATCTGGATGCCAACCAGATCGATTTTCCCGCAAGCGAAGGCGTTCGCCGAGCGGCTCGGGCCGTTGTGCTGGAGATGAGCGAGACAGAACGCCGGGCCCTTCGTTTCGAGGCCGGACAGGAAAAATCCATCGTATTCAGCAGGATGGCTCTCTGGGTTGTGCAGGTGGCTGCCCTGGCGGGGGCATATTTGGCCGTTTTCTACGCCGTGCTGGTCATGCAGATCTCTCTTCTGCCGGTGGTTTTGTTCGTCGTTCTCACCGGCATTCTTTGGATTGGCTTCGGCAGTGTTCGTGATTTCCGCCGGAACAACTCGATGGCTGCTGACCTGAAATAGGTTACCCCGACCCCGGCGAAAACTCAGGCTGCGATCCGCGACGGCATTGGAACACCGTCCGCCGGGTCCGAACATCTGGTGTGCCGCGGTGACGGTGAGATGCCGTTGGATCCTCGGATTCCCGCCGGGCGAAGGATTCCCGGGCTGGTCTCGACGGTGGAAACTTTCCGGCTTGCAGAGGCGTTACGACACTGCGCTGCCCATCTCCGGTCGGTGTCCTTTGACCGTACCCGGCCCGGGGCTTCAACAGGCTGCAGTCACGATGATTTCGACCTTCAGTTCGGGACGTGCAAGCTTGGCTTCCCCACACGCGCGCGCCGGGGCGTGACCCGCAGGCACCCAAGAATCCCAGACTTCGTTCATCTCGGCGAAATCAGCCATGTCGGCCAACCAGACGATGGCCTGCAGAATATGCTCGCGCGACGTGCCCGCTTGCTGCAGCAGCGCCTCGACGCGGGACAGGCAGTCGCGCGTTTGGTCGGCAACTGTCGCGCCCTCACCCACTTGACCGCACAGATAGGCCACGCCGTTGTGTTTGACGATCTTGCTCATCCGCGCGCCGGTTTCAATTCTCTCGATCATCGTCTTCTCCTATTCGGCCGCGCCACGCGCGCCATCTTCCATTGCAGCAAGCTCGCCCAGCGTCACGGGTTTCAGCGGCGGGCGGATGCGGTAGTAGCCTGTCTCGTCGGGCGACAGCCCGTTGGATGCGGCCAACAGAGCCGTGACCGTCAGTCCGCAATAGCGTCCTTGACAGGGACCCATGCCGGAACGGCCGAAAGCCTTGGCCTGGTTCGGCCCAAGGCATCCAAGCTTGGCGTAGCGCCTGATGTCGCCTGCGGTGATTTCCTCGCAGCGGCAGACGATGGTGGCATCCGCGGGCAACAGCGCCTCGCGAAAAGGCGGATAGGCGGTGTCGAGGAAAGGACGCACGGCGGTTTCATTCTGGTGCTGCCGGTGCAGCGGCGCGGCCAGGCGGTCGCGCTCGGAAGATGAGAGTTTTCCCATATCTCCGGCAACCTTGAGGGCCGCAATGCGCCCGGCGAATTCGGCCGCTTTGGCGCCTCCGATCCCTGCCCCGTCGCCCGCAACAAAGATACCTTCCACATCCGTTGCGCCCCAGGCATCGAGAACAGGCGCGAAACAGGTTTGCGCCTCGTCCCATCGGTGGGTAACTCCAAGCGAACGGGCAGCTTGCGTATTCGGGACAACACCGTGATGCAGCAGGACAGTTTCACAGTCGATCCTGTGGCGTTTGCCGCTGCAGACAAAGAAAATGGCCTCGGCCCTGTCATCGCCCTCGACCGCGATTTCCGTTGCGCCGGTGTAACGCGGGACTCGCGCGCGGATGATTTCGGAGAGCATCGCCAGGCCCTTGGCAAGATAGCGCCAACCCCGCAAGGCACCGCCGAAGTGTCGCGCCGCGCGGAAGAGGTCGCCGCGCGTCTGCGTCTCGACCAGCGCCAGCGGCGGCGTACCCGCGCGGACCATCTGCGCGGCGATGAGATAGAGCAGCGGCCCGCTGCCGACCAGAACCGCGCGACGCGGCAGGACCCCTGATTGTTTCAGCAGGATCTGCGCCGCCCCCGCGGTCATCACCCCCGGCAGGGTCCAGCCGGGAACCGGCATCGGACGTTCCAGCGCGCCGGTGGCAAGGATCACTCTGTCGCCGCTCAGCTGGCCCCCACGGCCGTTTCGGATGTAAGAGATGCGGAATCCCTGCTCGATGGCCCAGACCACCGCCCCGTCGACATGCTCGATGCCGGGGCGGCGGATGCCGGCCGTCAAGGTCGCCCCATGGGAATAGTCCTTGCCCAGAATATCCTCGCGGAGGGGTGCCACGCGGTCCACGTCGCGATAGATCTGCCCGCCCGGCCGAGGCTGTTCGTCCAGCAAGGCAACGCTCAACCCGGTCTCGGCCGCAGTCGCGGCGGCGGCCATGCCGGCGGGGCCTGCGCCGATGACGATGAGATCACTGTGCCGCATCGGATCCCTCCGCCTGGTGTGGCCGCGCGATGCGCATGCCTTCAGAGACTTCCAACATGCAGGCCTGGCGGACGATACCGTCGATTTCGACCAGGCATTCAAAGCAGGCGCCCATCATGCAGAATGGCGCGCGCGGCGCCCCGGAGACGGGCGTGTGGCGGAATACCCCTACCCCGGCTGCCAGCAGCGCGGCGGCGAGGTTCGCGCCTTCGGGCAGATCCAGAGGCGCGCCGTCGAACCAGACCCGGACGCGCGGGCTGCTCTCCAGCTCAAGAAACGGCGAAGCGGTCTTCACTGAACACCTCCAGATCCGGAGCGGCGCCAGTCCCTTCCAACCAGTCCGGCAGGAAGCGGGCGTGCGCCGCGGCTAGCGTGATGCCGCTGTGGCAGGTCACCAGATAGGCGCCCGGCATGTCGCGGCTTTGCTGATAGATCGGCAGGCCGTCCGGCGACAGGATGCGCAAGGCTCCCCAGCTGCGGACAAGCTGCGCCCTGGCCAGCGCCGGATAGGCCGCGATGGCCTCTGCCGCCAGGCCGGAGATGCCGGGCTGCGTCACCCGGTCGTCAAGGCCCACCTCTTCGTTCGTGGCCCCGATCTGGATGCCGCCCTCATCCACCTGACGCGCGATCAGCGAGGGGCGGTAGATCATCTTGGGCAGCTTTTCGGTTATCAGGACCTGCCCCCGCTGCGGCCGGATCGGCGCCTTGAAACCCATCTTCGGGCCAAGCTTGGCCGCACCGAGGCCAGCCGACAGAACGACCTTTGCCGCCCCGACGACGGTGCCGTCATCGCAATGGACGCGGAAACCGTCCGGCTTCGACACCGCTGTGACGATCCTGCCGTTCAGGACGCGGCCACCCAGGCGGCGCACATCATCCGCAAGCGCCTTGAGCAGGCGAAGGGGATTCGCGTGGCCGTCCTGATGGTGGAGAATGGCGCCAACCACCTTGGAGCCGATATGCGGTTCTTCCTTGCGCAGCGAATTCTGGCCCAGCACATCATAGGGATAGTTGCCGCCAAGCTTGGCCTTCAGCATTTCATACTGCGCAACGGTGGCCTGCAGAGTCTCTTCCGAGAAATGCAGATCATAACCACCCTTCTGCTCGAGCGCCACGTCGCAGCCGGTGCTCTCGCCCAGTTCACTTGCAAACCCGGCCCAAGCGGCGGCGGATTGCTGCGACCACTGCGCATAGCGCGGCTGCTTCATCCCCTTGGATTGCACCCAGACAAGGCCGAAATTGCCGCGGCTGGCGCGAAACGCGCCGTCATCGCCGTCAAGCACGACGACCCTCTTGCCCCGCTTCAGCAGCCCCCAGGCTACCGACAGCCCGACGACACCGCCGCCGATGATGGCATAGTCCGCATCCATCCTGTCCGTTCTCCCGGGATTGAAGTCAGGGGCCGGGGCGGCACCGAAACGCCGCCCCGCGCACAACAACGCTTACTGGCCGATCTGGTCGAGGATGCCCTGACCCCACTCGGCGCCAACGTCTTCCAGAACGACCGGCCAGACCACGGTCCGGATCTTTTCGGCCATAGCCGACAGTTCCGCATCGTTCAGCGGGACGATCTTGGTGCCAAGCTCGTCGGCCAGACGCTGCTCCCACTTGCCCTGGTCTTCTTCGGCGACCGTCCAGCGCTGCGCCTCGAATTCGGCGGCGGCCGCCTTGAGAGCCTCCTGATCCTCGGCGTCAAGCTCGGCCAGCGAACCGTTGGAGATGATCATGTACCACACCTCGAAATGGGTGTTGGCAGGAACATAAGCCTTTGTCACGTCGCGGAACGAGGCATAGTAGCCTTCGGCCCCCGAGCCGATCACGCCGTCAACCACGCCGGTCTGAACGGCGGTGAAGGCTTCCGAGAACGGGATCGGTGCCGGGATGTAACCCAGCGCCTCGCCGGTCAGCTGGAAGCTCTTGATCCCGGGCACACGCACCTTGATGCCGTTCGACTGCGACGGGTCGCCGGGGTTCACCGGATCGGTGTTGAGCGAAATGCCCCCGAAATAGACCGGATAGGCGGCGAGCATGGTGATGTCCTGCTCTGCATAAAGCTCGGCCATCACGTTGCGGACCGCGCCGTCTTCGCCGTAGATCTTGCGCGCCTGGTCCCAGTTGTTGGCCAGGTAGGGGAACGAGCTGATCTGCATCCGGCGGTCGGCAGCCGAGGCGGCCGGCTGCGTCGCCATGTCGATGGCGCCCACGCTGATGCGCTCCTGAACGGTGGTGTAGTCGCCCAGCGCCGAGGCCGGGAAGATCTCGATGTTGACGTCGCCGCCGGTGGCTTCGGCGACATTTGCCGCGAAGGCGCGCAGTTCCACGTCAATCGTGGTGTCCTGCGGACGGACGTGGCTCATCTTCAGGTCCGCCGCGGATGCGACGCTCGCAAGCGCCATCAGAGCGGATGCGGCGGTGCCGGTCAGAAAGTGTTTCATGGGTAGTCTCCTCCGTTTTGGGATTTCAGTGTGGTCAGTAGCCGAAGAGGCTGGGCAAAAAGAGCGAGAGATCAGGCCAGAGCGAGGTCAGAAACACGACCGGGACATAGCCTGTCACGATCAGGATCATCGCGGGCCGGATCACCTTGGTGACCTTTACCTTGCCGATCCGCGCACCGAGGTAGAGGATCGAGGCATAGGGCGGGGTGACGCCGCCCATCGCGGTGTTCACGCCCATGATCGCAGCGAACTGCACCGGGCTGACGCCGATCGCGTTCATCAGCGGCAGCAGCAGCGGCGCGATCAGAATGATGGCTGTCACGTCGTTCACCACCATGCCGACCAGGAACAGCAGGATGTTGATGAGGATCAGCAGGAGCACCTTGTTTTCGGTGATGCCGAAGATGGCGCTGACCAGCTGCTGCGGGATGCTTTCATAGACGAACATCTGGCCAAGGATCATCGAGAAAAGGATCATGATCATGATCGCACCGACGGCAGTGGCAGCCTCCTTGCCGGCTTCGAGGAAGTTGTCCCAGCGCAGGCCCTTGTAGATGAAGAACCCGACGGGGATCGCGTAGATCACCGACAGCGCCGCGGCCTCGGTGGGGGTCATGATCCCGCCATAGATGCCGCCGAGGATCATCACCGGCATCAGCAGCGCGGGCGTCGCGTTGATGCCGCGTTTGGCCACCTCGCTGGTCAGTTCACCGAAACTCGGCTTCTCGTCGAGATGCAGGTTGAACTTGCGCGCCATGATCAGGTTCACGACCGAGAAGTTGAACATGATGAACAGGCCGGGTCCAAGCGTCGCCAGGAAGCAGGCCAGGATCGACGTGTCGGTCACCCAGCCGTAGACGATCATCGTCACCGACGGCGGGATCAGCAGGCCGAGGATGGACGAGTTGGCGATGAGCGCGGTCGCGTATTCCCGCGGATAACCGCGCTTTTCCATCTCGGGTATCAGCAACGGTCCGATGGCGGCGATGCCAGTCAGGCCCGAGCCCGAGATCGCCCCGATCACCGCGCAGGAAACCGCGGCCACCACGCCGAGTCCACCGCGCACATGGCCGATGAATGCGTTGATGAAGCGCAAAAGCGAGGCCGCGATACCGCTTTCGGACATGATCGTGCCGGCAAGGACAAAGAGCGGGATCGCGAGCAGGACGGGGTTGCCGAGCTGCTGGAAACCCCAGAGCATCATGCCTTTCATCGTCACTTCGCCGATGAAATACATCACCATCAGCGCGGCGCCGAAACAGTAGGGAAGCGGCACGCCCAGCGTCAGCGTGATGACGAGGACGGCGATGGCGAGAAGTGCAATTTCGATCATTTGACCGCTCCGGTCGAAACGCTGCGGATATGGCCCCAGAGGTGCCAGGCGGTGTAGATCATCATCAGCGTCATCCCGATGACGAGCGCCACGTCTGAGTAAAAGGTCGGGATGTAGAGCGTCGGGCTCTCCTTCCAGACGCGCCAGGCGTAGCGGGTGTAATCCCAGGCCCAGCTCAACAGCCAAAGCCCGACGATCAGGCTGATGATCTCGCCGATTATCGCGAGGACCGTGTGCTGGCGCTCCGTGGTCAGAAAGATCTCGAGAACATTGGCCCGGATATGCGTGTTCTCGCGCGAGGCGTTCACGGCGCCCAGCATATAAAGCCACACCGTCGGATAGAGCATCGTCTCTTCCAGCCCCATGACCGGAACCTGAAGCACGTAACGCGTGATCACCTGGACGAACTGGCCGAGAGCCACGATGCTGATCAACCCCGTCAGCAGGTATTTCGAGAACGTGTCCATGCTTCCTGTCACCCGAGTGTTTGCGTAACCTGATCCGATAGAATTCACTGGACGCGCTTCATAAAATCAATTTGATAATATCTCTGAAGCCATCAATTGGATTTATAGGTCGTCATGAACCTCTCGATCCGGCAGATCATCACCTTCCGCGAAGTCATGCGGAGCGGCTCGATCTCGCAGGCGGCGCGGTCGGTCGGACGCACGCAGCCCGCCGTAAGCACGATGATCGGCATCTTGGAACAGGAACTGGGATTCCCGCTGTTCATTCGCGAGCATGGCAAGCTTACGCCGACGCCGGAGGCGCGTTACTTCCTTGAAGAATGCGAGGAAATCATTGCCCGCCTTGACCGCACCAAGCAAACGCTGAGCCGGATAAGGTCACTTGAAACCGGAAAGCTTCGGGTTGCCTGTCATCCTGCGGCATCCGGGGTGTTTCTGCCGCGCCTTCTCACCGAATTCCTCAAAGACAAGGGTGACGTCGAAGTCGCACTGATCATGCGCTCCTCCGGCGTCATCGAAGACCTGATTGCCTCGCAACAGTATGACATCGGTTTTGCCGAGACACCTGCGCCGCGGGCTTCGATCAACCAGACCGACTTCGACCTCGAATGTGTCTGCATCGTACCCATGGACGATCCTCTGGCATCCGCACCGGTGATCACCCCGGAAGAACTGGACGGAAAACCGATGGCCGTTCTCTTCGAGGGACACCCTACGGCGACCCAGACCGAAGCGGCGTTCCTGTCGGCAGGTTGCCGGTTCAACAAACGCCTCGAGCTGCGCACCTCTTTGCCCGGCCTGCAGTTCGTCGCCGCCGGCATGTGTTACATGGTTTGTGACATGATCACCGCCTACAGTTACCTTCTGCAAAGCGACACCGTCAGCAAACTTGCCATCAAACGCTTCAGGCCGCGTGTCAGCAACAGCGTGTCGATCCTGACACCAGGCTATGTGACCCACGCCCTCCTGTCCGAAGCGTTCTCGAACTATCTCGAGAATTCGATCAGGACGATGCAGGCTGAGATCCTTGAGGTACTGCAGGGGTGATGGCCGACTAATCCGAACCAGCCTCCACAAGCGCAATGACGCTGCCCTTTGCGCCGTGCCAGGTTGGCGCCACGCGGCGAAAGCGGCGGCCCGGTTCAACTTGAAGGAGGCTCGGGAGGAGAGGCTGCGCTGAGCATTGAACAGGACGAGTAGCGAGGCGCGGGCTGCGACGAATTTCTGCACACTTCGCATTCGCCGGAATCGCTGAAGCGCCCGCTCGCTTCGTCACAATGGCAGGTGCGAATTCTCCGCCCGATTGTTCGGTCAGCGGCCTGTTTGCAATATGCGCGCCGGTGTTGGACGCGTTGCCTTCGCATCTCGGCTGCGACTTCGGCCCAAATCCGCTGCCATCAGAACCGCATCGCGTCATCGCTCGCGTCGACACCGCGCTCGTGTAGAAGTTCCTCCACATTCCGGAGCGAAAGCGGAAACCGAATGCACATCATCGCCGCCGGGCGAATGACCGCGGGGCCGGTTCGGAAATAGCGGAACTTTTTTCGCAATGTCCGAGACGCGACGAAACCCGCACCTCCCGTTTGCGGGGAAAACAGGGCTTCGGTGAACCTGTACACCCGGGTTGTTCACCGATAAAGTTCCAGCAGGATCGGCAGCTTACGCGCGCCGGGCCGGTGATCCGGCGCGCGGCTGGCGTATTGATAAGATTTCGCCCGCGGCATCAGCGGAGCAGTCCTGAATTGGGAAAAGGGGGGCGCGGCATGGCTTTCAACTCCACCGAGCGAGTGGCAATCCGACTTGACGAGGTGCGCGCGCTGGCCGCCGAACGACTCGAAAGGCGCGACGCCGAAGCCTTCGGTCCGATGCTCGACGTCTTCCTGGCCACCGCGGCGCGCGAGGAAATCCTCGAACAGACCCCCGAAGAGCTTTATGGCGCGATGCTGGCGCTGTGGAAGTTCTGCCAGACGCGTGCGCCCGACCAGTGCAAGGTCAGGGTCTACAACCCGCGCATCGCCGAGCACGGATGGGAATCGATCCATACCATCGTCGAGGCCGTCAACGACGACATGCCGTTCCTCGTCGACTCGCTCACCGTGCTGCTGTCGGAAAAGGGCCTGGGCCTTCACGCGCTGGTTCACCCCGTCCTTCACGTCCGGCGCGACGCGAAGGGGGCGCTGACCAAGGTCACCGGACCCGACGACGACAAGGCGGCGACCGAGTCCGTCATTCAGGTGCAGATCGACCAGGTGCCCAACCCCGACGCCCTCGCCGCCCTCGGCGCCGAGATCGAAAGCATGTTCGCAGACGTGGCCGCAGCCGTCGCCGACTGGCGGCAGATGTTCTCCAAGCTCAAGGACGTGACCGCCGAGTTGCGGCAGAACGCGCCCAAATCGCAAACGGGCGCCACGGCCGAGGCCTGCGAATTCCTCGACTGGATCGCCAACAACCACTTCACCTTCCTCGGCTACCGGCATTTTTCGATCCGCAAGCAGAAATCGAAACTCACGATGGAGCCGGGACAGGGCCTGGGCCTGATGCGCGACCCCGACTACACCGTCATGCGCGATCCCGAAGGCAATTTCTCGCACTGGACGCCGCAGATATCCGAGGTCACGCGCGACCACTCGGCCCTGCTCATCCTCAAGGCCAACCGCCGCTCGACGGTGCATCGCTCGACCCATTACGACGTGGTGGCGGTCAGGGAACTGGACGCCAAGGGCAAGATGGTGGGCGAACACGTCTTCATCGGCCTCTTCACCTCGGCTGCCTACAACCGGAGCCCAAGCGAGATCCCGCTGCTGCGCGGCAAGGTCGCCCGGGTGATCGAACGCGCCGGCTTCGCGCCGTCGGGCCATGACGGCAAGGCGCTGAACAACGTGCTAGAAACCTATCCGCGCGACGAACTGTTCCAGGCCACCGAGGACCAGCTTTTCGAGAACGCGATGGGTGTTCTGCACCTGGCGACCCGCCCCAGGACGCGTCTTTTCATCAGGCCGGACAGCTTCGGACGCTTCGTGTCGTGCATCATCTACGTGCCGCGCGAACGCTACAACACCGAGCTTCGGATCCGCATCGGCAACATCCTGTGCGACGCGCTCGACGGCCGCGTGGCGTCGTGGGAGCCGTCGTTCAGCACCGAGGGGCTGGCCCGCATCCATTTCGTCATCGCGCTGGGGGGCGGGCGCATGGTCGACCACGACATCGCCGCGATCGAGGCCGAGATCGTCACGGCGGTCCGGTCCTGGAGCGACATCCTGCTCGGTGCGCTGACCGACCGCTGCGGCGAGGCCGAGGGCCCGCGGCTCCATGCCCGATACGGCAAGGGCTTCAGCGCCAGCTACCGCGAGGACGTGCAGGTGGCCGCCGCGATCGGCGACATCGAAAAGCTGGAAACCCTCGACGCGGATACGCGCCTTGCGCTGCATTTCTACCGCCGGCTCGAGGATGACGAAACCTCCGTCCGCTTCAAGGTCTACCACCACGGCGGTCCGGTGCCGCTGTCGGATGCGCTGCCGGTGCTCGAGAACATGGGTTTCCGCATCCTCAACGAACATCCCTACCGCGTCGATCTCGACGGGGTCGAGACCTGGATCCACGACTTCTTCATGCAGTCCGCCGCCGGCGTCGCGATCGACCTCTCGGCGCTCCGCGCCAAGCTCGAAGAAGCGTTCGACGCCACCTGGAACGGGATCGTCGACGACGACCGGCTGAACCGGCTGGTGCTGCTGGCCGGACTGACGGCGCGGCAGACGGCGCTGCTGCGCGCCTACAGCCGTTTCCTGCGCCAGGCCCGCATCCCCTATTCGGTCGAATACATGGAGGACGCGCTGGCCCAGTACCCGGTCATCGCGCGCAGCCTCGTCGCGCTGTTCGCGGCGCAGTTCGATCCCGCGAACGGGCTCGACGCCGACGGGCGCGAGGCCGAGCGGATCCGGATCGAAGCCGAGATCGAGGCCGAGCTCGAGGCGGTTCCCAGCCTCGACATCGACCAGATCCTGCGCCGTTTCCGCAATGCCATCGCCTCGACGCTGCGGACCAACTTCTACCAGCCGGGCGACGGTGGTCAGCCGAAAGCCTATGTTTCCTTCAAGTTCGACTGCGCCCAGCTGGACGATCTGCCGCTGCCCCGCCCGTGGCGCGAGATCTTCGTCTACTCGCCCTGGGTCGAAGGCGTGCATCTCAGGGGCGGCCCGGTCGCGCGCGGCGGCCTGCGCTGGTCCGACCGCAAGGAGGACTACCGGACCGAGGTTCTGGGCCTCGTCAAGGCGCAGCAGGTCAAGAACGCGGTCATCGTCCCGGTCGGCTCGAAGGGCGGCTTCCTGCCCCGCAAACTCCCCGCCGCCGGCACCCGCGAAGAGATCCAGGCCGAGGCGATCCGCTGCTACAAGACCTTTCTCTGCGGGTTGCTCGACCTGACCGACAACCTCGTCGCCGGCGAGGTGGTGCCGCCCAGCTCGGTCGTGCGCCGCGACACCGACGATCCCTACCTGGTCGTCGCCGCCGACAAGGGCACCGCGACCTTCTCGGACATCGCCAACGGCGTCGCCGCCGACTACGGCTTCTGGCTCGACGACGCCTTCGCCTCGGGCGGCTCGCACGGCTACGACCACAAGGGCATGGGCATCACCGCCCGCGGCGCGTGGGAAGCGGTCAAGCGGCATTTCCGCGAGCTTGGCCAGGACATCCAGAACGAGCCCTTCAACGTGATCGGCGTCGGCGACATGTCGGGCGACGTGTTCGGCAACGGGATGCTGCTGTCCGAGCATATCCGCCTGGTCGCCGCCTTCGACCACCGCGACATCTTCATCGACCCCGATCCCGACCCGGCAACCAGTTTCGCCGAGCGCAGGCGCCTGTTCGAACTGCCGCGGACCAGCTGGAAGGACTACGACACCAAGCTGATCTCGAAGGGCGGCGGCGTCTTCCCGCGCACCGCCAAGTCGATCCAACTGACGCCCGAGATCAAGCGGGCGGTCGGCATCGCCGCCGACAAGGTCACGCCGTTCCAGTTGATGAAGGCGATCCTGTCCATGCAGGCCGATCTGCTCTGGTTCGGCGGCATCGGCACCTACGTCAAGGCTTCGACCGAAACCCATGCCGACGCGGGCGACCGCGCCAACGACGCGATCCGCGTGGATGCGACGCAGGTGCGCGCCAGCGTGATCGGCGAGGGCGCCAACCTCGGCGTCACGCAGCGCGGCCGGATCGAGCTGGCGCGCAAGGGCGTCAAGCTCAACACCGACGCGGTGGACAACTCGGCCGGGGTGGATTGCTCGGACCACGAGGTGAACATCAAGATCGCCCTCGGCGCGGTGGTCGCGGCCGGCGACATGACGCCCAAGCAGCGCAACGCGCTCTTGGCCAAGATGACCGATGAGGTGGGCGAGCTTGTCCTCGAGGACAACTACAACCAGACCCTCGCGCTGTCCTTCACCGAGGGGCGCGCCGCGGCGATGCTGGACGATCAGGCCCGGTTCATGCGCGCGCTCGAGGCGCAGGACGAGCTCAACCGCGAGATCGAGCTGCTTCCCAACGACGAGGCGATCGCCGAATTGCGCAGCCTCGGCCTCGGCCTCACGCGGCCGGAAATCGCGGTGCTGATCGCCTATTCCAAGAACGTGATCTTCAGCCAGCTCGTCAAGTCGACCCTGCCGGACGATCCCTATTGCGAACGGTTCCTGATCGACTACATGCCGACGCCGCTGCGCAAGAAGCACCGCGAGGCGATACTCGCCCACCCGCTGCGGCGCGAGATCATCGCCACCGTGCTGGCGAACGCCGTGGTGAACGAGGCCGGCCCTTCGATCATCAACCGGATGAAGGAAGAGACCGGCGCCGGCACGACGGGTATCGTCAAGGCTTTCGTCATCGGCCGCGACGTGTTCGAGATCGACGCGCTGCGCGACGAGATCAACGCGCTGGACAACAAGGTCCCGGCAGAGGCGCAGAACACGATGCACCTGGCGCTCTCCGACATGATCGCCTCGCAAAGTCAGGCGATCCTGGCGCGCGCCAGCGATCAGGGCGTGGCCGAGGTGATCGGCATCTACAAGCCCGCCATTTCGCAGATCACCGCCGGCGTCACCGACCTGCTGCACGAGTTCTCGCGCAAGCGGATGGAGGGGCGCATCGGCACCTTCGTCGCCGAGGGCGTTCCGGACGACCTCGCCGGGCGGATCAGCAGGCTCGAGTTCCTTGGCGGCGCGCTCGACATCGTCGACGTCGCCAGGCAGCGGGACCGCGACGTGATAGAGGTGGCCGAGACCTATTTCGCCACCGGCGCCCGTTTCGGTCTCGACTGGCTGCGGACCACGGCGCGCGGCATCGAGCCCGCCGACCATTGGGAGCGCGTGGCGCTCGGCCGGCTGATCGCGGATCTGCGCTCGCAGCAGTCCCTGATCGCGGCGGCGGCGCTCGACACCGCCACCGACAGCAAGGGCACGGTCTGCATCGACCGCTGGGCCGAAGTCCATGCCGAAGCCGTGAGCCGGGCCGAAAGGCTGGTGCAGGAACTTCGCGAGGGCGGCGCCCTCACGATCGCCAAGCTCGCCGTCGCCTCGTCGCGTTTCCGCAGCATCTGAGGCTGACCGGCAAGACCTGAACGCCGGGCCGGTCGTCGATCGACCCGGCCCGGCTTTTTCTGCTGCCGCCTCAAGCGGGTTCTTCCCGCGGCTTCAGCCCGCGTGCGCCCCCGGCGGCGTTGACCGCCTGCCCGGCCCAGACCGCACCCAGGACGATGACCGCCCCGACCAGTTGAACCTCGGTCAGCGCCTGTCCCAGCCAGGCCCAGCCCAGCACCACCGCCGTCACCGGGCTCATCATTCCCAGCATCGACACGGTTCCCGGCTCCAGCCGCGCCACGCCCCGGAACCACAGCCAGTAGGTCACCGCCGCGCCGACCAGTCCAAGCCAGGCCAGACCGCCCAGATTTGCGGCCGTCAGCGGCGGCAGCGGCGGCTCCAGGATCAGCGCCGCCGGCAGCAGCAGCAGCCCGCCCGCCGTCAGTTGCCAGGCGGTGAAGCTCAGGGCGGGGACCGGCGGCTGCCACTTGCGGCTCAGCACGGTGCCCGCCGCCATCGAGGCCGCACCGCCCAGGCCGGCGGCGATTCCGATCGGATCCAGGGCCGCGCCCGGCTGCAGCAACAGCATGGCGATGCCGGCGATGCCGGTGAGGGCGGCCAGCACCGCGCCCGCGCGGACCGGGGTGCCCAGAATCCCCCGCGCCAGGGCGATGACGATCAGCGTCTGAACCGCCCCCAGCGTCGCCGCGACGCCGCCCGGCAGCCGATAGGCCGCCACGAAAAGCAGCACCCAGAACACGGCGAAGTTGAACGCGCCAAGCAGAAACGCCCGCCCCAGCCAGTCCCTGCCCGGCAGGCACCGCGTGAGCGCCAGCAACAGCAGCCCGGCGGGCAGCGCGCGCAGCACCGCCATGGTGATGGGATAGCCCTGCGGCAGGGCCTCGGTGGTGACCAGGTACGTGCTGCCCCAGACGGCCGGGGCCAGCGCGGTGATCAGGATGTCGGTCGAGCGGGTCATGGGGATGAACCTCCTCTTGCGGCGCCTACCAGTAGTGAACCGACAGGCGCGGGGGGTTGGCGGGCCGGGGATCCAGCCCGATGTCGCGCATCAGATGCGGGTCAAGATCGCGCGGCTCGCCGCGCGGGACGCGACCGGGGCCTTTGCCGGGCCCGCGGGTCTTGCTGTGCAAAACCCGCCCGGTCCGGCCCGGCCGCAGCGCCCAAAGGCGCGCAAAGTCGAAACGCGCCCCGGTCATCACGCCGCCTCCGTCAGAGGCACCGCGCCGGCCAGCGCCGCGGCCAGCCGCGCCACGTAGGCGCCCTGGAACCGCGCGCCGGCAAGGTCGGTTTCGGTGGGGTGCAGCGATCCGTCCGCCCCGGCGATGGTTCCTGCGCCATAGGGCGCACCGCCGATGATGCCCTCGGCCGAGGTCTGCCCGGCGAAGGTATAGGGCATCCCGGCGATGACCATGCCGAAATGCTGCATCGGGATCTGCGTGGACAACATCGTCGCCTCGTGCCCGCCATGCTGCGAGCCGGTCGAGGCAAAGACCGCGCCGACCTTGCCGACCAGCGCGTTGCGCGCCCACAGCCCGCCGGCCTGGTCGAGGAACTGCTTCATCTGCCCGGCCATCATGCCGAAACGCGTGGGCGTGCCCAGGATGATGCCGTCATATTCGGCAAGATCGGCGGGCGCGGCGACGGGGGTGTCGTCTTCGACGTACCCGGCGCCCTTGCGCACCTCTTCGGGCACGGTTTCCGGCACCCGGCGGATGTCTACGACGGTGCCGGGCACGCTGCGCGCGCCTTCGGCTTCGGCCTCGGCCAGGGTGCGGACGTGGCCATAGCTGGAATAGTAGAGAACGAGAATGCGGGACATGGTGAACCTCTCCGGCTTGTTGAAACTTCGCCAGAAAGATGCGCCCGCAGCGCCGCCGGATTAACCGGCCGGTTCGCAATTCATTCCTTACGCCCCGTTAGGAATGGCCGCCGCCCAGCGCCGCCCGCAGATGATCCAGAAAGGCGTTGACCTTGGCATCCGCGCCCAGCCGGGACGCGGTGACCGCATAGATGTGGCGCCGCGGCAGTTCCCAGTCCGGCAGCACCGGCACCAGGTCGCCGCGCGCCACGGCTCCGTCCGCGATGAAATCCGGCAGGGTGCCGATCCCCTCTCCGGCGACCAGAAGATCCCGCAGCACTAGGCTGTTGCCGACCCGCACGCGCGGCGCGATCTCGATGGTGCGGCTGTCCTGCGGCCCCAGCAACTGCCACTGCGCCTTGTGATCGGCCAGCAGGAAACCGATGATCGCATGGTTCCCAAGGTCGTCGGGGCTCTGCGGCGTTCCCTTGCGCTCCAGATAGGTGGGCGCGGCGAACACCCTCTGGCGCACGTCGCCGACCGGGCGCGCGACCAGCGCGGAATCCGGCAACTCGGCCTTCACCCGGATCGACAGGTCGAACCCGCCCTCGATCATGTCCACCACCCGGTCGTCCAGCGACAGCGTGACCTCGAGTTCGGGATGCGCCTCCAGGAAACCCGGCAGCAGCGGCGCCAGCACGACCTGGCCGAAGGACACCGGCGCGTTGATCCGCAGATGCCCTTTCACCACGCCCGAGCGCCGGCGGATCCGGTTCTCGATCTGGTCCACGTCGCCCAGCACGCCCAGCGCCATCTCGTAGTAGAGCCGCCCGTGATCGGTCAGCGACATCGACCGGGTCGTGCGCGTCAGCAGCGTGCAGCCCAGGCTTTTCTCCAGCAGCTTGACCTCGCGGCTCAACAGCGCCGCCGACACGCCCAGATCCTCGGCCGCGCGCGCGAAGCTGCCGCGCTCGACGATGCGGCAAAAGGCGTTCATGACCGAAAGCTTGTCCATCGCCTGTCGTCCCGTCCCTGTCTTTCGCGGAACTATCGCAGATCGGTTTCAGGGGCGAAAGGCAATCCCGGCCCCTACCCCCGCCCCAGATCCGCAAGGATCGGGCAATCGGGGCGATGGTCCCCGGCGCAGGCGTCGACCAGATGCGACAGGGTGGCCCGCATCGCCTGCAGGCCCGCGATCTTGGCGTCGATCTCCTTCAGGTTCTGTTTGGCGATCCGTTTCACATCCGCGCTGGCGCGGTCCTTGTCCTCGTAGAGCGCCAGCAGCGTGCGGCAGTCGTCGATGGTGAAGCCCAGCGAACGGGCCCGGCCGATGAAGGCCAGCTTGTGCAGCTCGCGCTCCTCGAAATGGCGATACCCGTTCGCCCCGCGCTTCGGCTTGATGAAGCCGATATCCTCGTAATAGCGGATGGTCTTGGCGGGCAGGCCCGAACGTTCCGCAACATCCCCGATATTCATGACGATCCTCCTTGACTACTCGGCGGGCGCGGCCCGCAACTCCCGGTGCTTGGCGGCCTCGGCGGCGCCGGCGCCGCCCATCGCCGGTCTGACCCATCTCAGGCGCAGGGCGTTCGACAGGACGAAGACGCTGGACAGGGCCATCGCCCCCGCCGCCAGCATCGGCGACAGGAGCGGCCCGCCGAACGGATAAAGCACGCCGGCGGCCACCGGGATCAGCAGCGTGTTGTAGCCGAAGGCCCAGAACAGGTTCTGCCGGATGTTGCGCATGGTGCGCTTGCTGATGCCGAAGGCGTTCACCACGCCGTTCAGATCGCCCGACATCAGCACCACGTCGGCGGCCTCGATCGCCACGTCGGTGCCGGTGCCGATGGCGATGCCCACATCCGCCGCCGCCAGCGCCGGCGCATCGTTGATGCCGTCGCCGACGAAGGCCAGCTTGCCGCCCTCCGCGCGCAGGCTGTC
This sequence comes from Ruegeria sediminis, assembly GCF_005938215.1. Taxonomy (GTDB): domain Bacteria; phylum Pseudomonadota; class Alphaproteobacteria; order Rhodobacterales; family Rhodobacteraceae; genus Ruegeria; species Ruegeria sediminis. Next base: position 70,702 of record NZ_VCPD01000010.1, on the reverse strand, counting down.
CAGCGCGGCCACCTTGCCCTCGGGCAGCACTTCGGCCCGCACCTCGTCGATTCCGAGTTCGCGGGCGATGGCCTCGGCGGTCACCCGGTTGTCGCCGGTGATCATCACCACCTTCAGCCCCAGATCGTGCAGCGCGGCGATGGCGTCGGGCGTGGTCGGCTTGATCGGGTCGGCCACCGCGATCACCGCGGCGATCCGCCCGTCGATGGCGGCGAACAGCGGCGTCTTGCCGTTGGCGGCCAGATCCTTGCTGCGGCCCGACAACTCGCCCATCTCCACGTCTTCGCGGTTCATCAGCCGGTCGGCGCCGACCAGCACCTCGCGCCCCTCGACCGAGGCGCGCACCCCGAATCCGGTGAGCGACTCGAAATCCTCCACCTTCGGCAGCGACAGCCCGCGCACCTCAGCCGCCCGCAGGATGGCCTCGGCGATGGGATGTTCCGAGGTCGCCTCGACCGCCGCCACCAGACGCAGCACCTCGGCCTCGTCCATGCCCTCGGGCGTGACCAGATCGGTCAGCTCGGGCCGCCCGGCGGTCAGGGTGCCGGTCTTGTCCAGCGCGACTACCGTGCTTTCCTGCAGCATCTGCAGCGCGTCGCCCTTGCGGAACAGCACCCCCATCTCGGCCGCCCGCCCGGTGCCCACCATGATCGAGGTCGGCGTCGCCAGCCCCATGGCGCAGGGACAGGCGATGATCAGCACCGCCACACCCGCCACCAGCGCCAGGCTCAGCGCCGGATCGGGTCCGACCAGCAGCCACGCGACCACCGTCAGCGCCGCCACCGCCATCACCGCCGGCACGAACCACAGCGTCACCCGGTCCACCATGCCCTGGATCGGCAGCTTGGCGCCCTGCGCCTGCTCGACCATCCGGATTATCTGCGACAGCATGGTGTCCGCCCCGACCTTCTCGGCCCGGAAGGTCAACGCCCCGGCGCCGTTCACCGTGCCGCCGACCACCTGCGCGCCCTCGGTCTTTTCCACCGGCACCGGCTCGCCCGTGATCATGCTTTCATCGACATAGGACGATCCGCCCAGCACCTGGCCATCCACCGCGATCTTCTCGCCGGGGCGCACATGGATCACGTCGCCCACGACGATCTCGTCGATCGGGCGCTCCACCACCGCGCCGTCCCGCTCGACCCGCGCGGTCCTGGCCTGCAGCCCCACCAGCTTGCGGATCGCCTCGCCCGTGCGCCCCTTGGCGCGCGCCTCCAGCAGCCGGCCCAGCAGGATCAGCACCACGATCACCGCCGCCGCCTCGTAATAGACATTGGCCGTGCCCTCGGGCAGCACCTCCGGCGCGAAGGTCGAGACCAGCGAAAAGCCGTAGGCCGCCGCGGTGCCCAGCGCCACCAGCGAGTTCATGTCCGGCGCGCCCTTGAACAGGGCCGGAAAGCCCTTGGTGTAGAACTGCAGCCCCGGTCCGAACAGGACCACCGTCGTCAGCAGGAACTGCAGGTAATAGCTGTTCTGCACCCCGATCGCGCCGGCCACCAGGTGATGCATTCCGGGGATGACATGGCTGCCCATCTCGATCACGAAGACCGGCAGCGCCAGCGCCGCCGCCAGCAGGGTTCGCTGCGCCAACTGGCGGATCTCGTCGGCCTTGCGGTCCTCGCGATCCGGGCTTTCCGCCGCCCTCACCCTGGCCGGATAGCCCGCCGCCGCGGCCAGCGCGGCGATGTCGGCCGGGGTCGTGGCCCCGCTCGCGTAGCGCACCGTCGCCGTTTCCGCGGCCAGGTTGACCGAGGCGTCCAGCACCCCGTCGCCCGCCTTCAGCGCGCGCTCGACCCGTCCGACGCAGGAGGCGCAGGACATCTCCTCGACGTCCAGCGTGATCTCGTCGGTCGCCGCCGGATAACCCGCATCGCCCAGGGCGTCGACCAGTTGCGCCACCGTCGCGGGCGCGCTGAAACTCACCTGGGCGCTCTCGCTCGCCAGGTTGACCGAGGCCGAGTTCACGCCGGGCACCGCCCCCAGCGCCCGCTCGACCCGCCCCACGCAGGACGCGCAACTCATGCCTTCGACCTGAAACCGTGCCATCGCATTGTCAGTCATGCCATCACCTCAGATTGCCTTCTGACGCCGTAGATAATGGTTCCAGCAGGTGGAAGGTCAAGGCCGCAAGTGCGGGTTTTCCGCGCCCGGCGGAAATGCCGCTTGACCTTCCAGTGCTGGAATACTTTAGCCAGTCGTCAAGCACACAGGAGACAACCGAAAATGACGATTCTGCATGTTCCCGACATGAGCTGCGGCCATTGCAAGGCCGCCATAGAAAAGGCCGTCGGCGGCGTGGATTCCGCCGCGCGGCTTTCCTTCGACATGGGCGCGCGCACGGTCGCCGTCGAAAGCGCGGCGCCCCTCGACGCGATCCTGGCCGCGCTCAAGTCGCAGGGCTATGCCGCCACGACCGCGTGACGGGGCGCGGGCGGCGGCTCAGTTGATGCCGTTTGCCCGCTGCAACTCCCGGACGTAGGCGACGATTGCCTTGACGTCGCCGCGGGTCAAGCCCTCGACCGGCTGCATGTTGCCGAATTCCCAATGATGCGCCCGGACCCCGCCCTGCACGGCAAGATGGAACGATTCGTCGGCATGGTGGCTGGGTTCGTAGATCTTGTGCACCAGCGGCGGCCCCGACCCTTCGACACCAGCCGCGTTGGCCCCGTGGCAGGCGGCGCATTTCGCGTCGAAGGCGGTCTTGCCGGTTTCGGCCAACGGGCCGAACTCGGCGGGCAGGCTTACTTCGACGATCGCCCCGCCCTGCGCCTCCGCACCGGTCATCGACCCGGACTGTCCGGCGGACTCCATGCCCCGCGTCAGATAGAACGCAGCGGCGCCCGCAACCGCGACACCGCCAATCAATAATGCAATCTTGTTCATCTCAGTGCTTCGCTTCGTTTCCGCCCGGTATTCACCGCATCCTTCAGGCCGGGCCGAAGGCGCACCGAATCCGCAGGCTTTTCCCGCCCGTCTTTTGCCCGCTTCCCGCGCTGGAACGTCAACAGGCGCGTCGCCATTTTTTTTCCGGCTGGCAGGACGCATCGCCGCGGCAACCCCTTGCGCCGGAATGCCCGCCACAGGGCCAAGACACTTGGAAAACCTCAGATTATACTTGGAAGAATCAAATCGCTGCCTTAATGGCGTGCGCACATCGGCCCGGCCCCAAGATTCAAGGATTCAGTTGATTGAAACACTCGTCTGAAGCACCGCATTCCGTTTATGGCGTGGAAAAATGGGGCAAGGGCCTCATCGAGGTGACAGAGGGTGGCGAGATCGGGCTGCGAAACCCGCTTGCGCCCGAGGCCCCGGCGATCAGCCTGCCCGGCATCCTGCGCGATCTCGACCAGCGCGGCATCCGGGCGCCGATGATTCTGCGCATCAGCTCCTACCTGGAAAACGAGATCGCCCATATCAACGAAAGCTTCGCCGCCGCCATCGCGCGCGCCGATTACAAGGGCTGCTATCGCGGCGTGTTCCCGATCAAGGTGAACCAGCAGGCGCAGGTGATCGACCGCATCGTCGAGTTCGGCCAGAAATACGACTACGGCCTCGAAGCCGGTTCGAAACCCGAACTGGTGATCGCCTTGGCGCACCGGCTGGCGAAAGAGGCGCTGATCGTCTGCAACGGCGTCAAGGACGCCGAGTTCATCCAGCTTGCGATCCTCAGCCGCAAGATCGGCTTCAACACGGTGATCGTGCTGGAAAGCCCGAAAGAGGCCGACACCGTCATCGAGGTCTACAACGAACTGGGCATCGAGCCGCTGCTGGGCGTGCGCGTCAAGCTCACCAACCAGATCAGCGGCAAGTGGGAGGAAAGTTCGGGCGACCGCTCGGCCTTCGGCATGAACACCGACCAGCTTGTCGCGGTGGTGGACAAGCTGCGCGACGCCGGGCTGATCCAGTGCCTCAAGCTGCAGCATTCGCATCTGGGCAGCCAGGTGCCCGACGTCAACGACGTGCGCCGCGCGGTGGGCGAAGCCTGCCGCTACTACACCGAACTGACCCGCGAAGGCGTACCGCTGACGCATCTCGACCTCGGCGGCGGCATGGGCGTGGATTATACCGGCGAAAAGAAGGCCACCGAGAACTCGATCAACTACACGGTCGAGGAATATTGCGCCAACGTGGTCGAAACCGTGGCCTACGCGATGGACGAAGCCGAGGTAGAGCATCCCACGCTGGTCACCGAAAGCGGCCGCGCCGTGGTGGCGACCTCGTCGATGCTGGTCTTCAACGTGCTGGAAAGCACGCTCTACGACGCACCCAACGGCCCCGAGGTCGAACCCGACGATCACCACATGGTCGCCGACCTTGCCGCCGTTCACGGCTATCTCAGCCACGAGCGCCTGCAGGAATGCTGGAACGACGCCAACTTCTACCGCAACGAACTGCGCGCGCTGTTCCGCCGCGGATACGTGGACCTGCGCCAGATGGCCCGGGCCGAGCGCATCTACCTGTCGCTGATGGCGCGGATCAAGGCGCTGGTGGCCTCGGAGCATGTCGAGACCGACGTGGACGACCAGCTCGAGAAACTGGCCGACATCTACCATTGCAACTTCTCGCTGTTCCAGTCGCTGCCCGACGTCTGGGCGATCGACCAGCTGCACCCGATCGTGCCGCTGCAGATGCTGGACCAGACCCCCGACCGCCGCGCCGTCCTCAGCGACATCACCTGCGACAGCGACGGCAAGATCGACCGCTTCATCCTGGCCGACGGCGTCTCGCCCAGCCTGCCGGTGCATACCCTGCCCGAGGACGACGACTATTACATGGGCGTCTTCTTCGTCGGCGCCTACCAGGAAACGCTGGGCGATCTGCACAACCTGTTCGGCGACACCAACGTCGTCACCATCGACATCAAGCCCGACGGCGGCTTCGACCTCCTGCACGAGCAGGAGGGCGACACGATCTCCGAAGTCATGGCCTATGTCGAATTCGATCCCTCGGACTGCGTCGCGGCCTTCCGCAAAATGGTGGACGAGGCGATCTCGACCGGTACTCTGAAGGCCAAGGACCGGAAAACGCTGATGAGCGCCTATCGCGACAGCATCAACGGCTACACCTATTACGAATAACCCCCCAGCAGAGGAGAGCATCCCATGGGCAAGACTTTGGTTGTTGGCGCCGGCGGCGTATCCCACGCCGCCGTGCACAAGATGGCAATGAACCCCGAGATCTTCACCGAGATCACGCTGGCCAGCCGCACCAAATCGAAATGCGACGCCATCGCCAGATCGGTGAAAGAGCGCGTGGGCGTGGACATCAAGACCGCCGAGCTTGACGCCTACAAGGTCGCCGATACCGTGAAGCTCATCAAGGACACCGGCGCCGAGATCCTGGTCAACCTCGCCCTGCCCTATCAGGACCTGGTGCTGATGGACGCCTGCCTCGAGGCCGGCATCCATTACCTCGACACCGCCAATTACGAACCCGAGGACGAGGCCAAGTTCGAATACCACTGGCAATGGGCCTACCAGGACCGCTTCAAGAAAGCCGGCCTGACCGCCATCCTCGGCTCGGGCTTCGACCCGGGCGTGACCAGCGTCTTCGCCAAGTGGCTCAAGAAGCACAAGCTGGACACCATCCGCCAGATCGACGTGCTGGACGCCAACGGCGGCCAGAACGAGCAGGAATTCGCCACCAACTTCAACCCCGAGATCAACCTGCGCGAAGTGCTGGCCGAAGCCCGCCACTGGGAAGGCGGCGAGTGGAAGACCACGCCGGCCATGACCCACAAGGTCGAATTCGACTTCCCCGGCATCGGGCCCAAGAACATGTACCTGATGTATCACGAGGAACTGGAATCGCTCTCGACCCACTTCCCCGAGATCGAGCGCGCCCGTTTCTGGATGACCTTCGGCGACGCCTACATCACCCATGCCAGGGTGCTGGAAAACGTCGGCATGACCCGCATCGACCCGGTGATGCACAACGGGGTCGAAATCATCCCGATCCAGTTCCTGAAGACCCTGCTGCCCGATCCCGGCGATCTGGGCCAGGAAACCAAGGGCAAGGCCTGCATCGGCGACATCGCCACCGGCCAGGCCAAGGACGGCTCGGGCGAAAAGACCTACTACATCTACAACATCTGCGATCACGAGGAATGCTACCGCGAGGTCGGCTCGCAGGCGGTCAGCTACACCACCGGCGTTCCGGCCATGATCGGCGCGGCGCAGGTGCTGAAAGGCAACTGGCGCGAGCCCGGCGTCTGGAACATGGAGCAGCTCGATCCCGACGACTTCATGGACATGCTGAACACCCAAGGGTTGCCCTGGCAGGTCCACGAGCTCGACGGGCCGGTGAAGTTCTGATCGGATCCGGGAGGAACCCGCCTCCCCGGCTTCATCTTTTCGAAAATACTCCGGGGGTCCGGGGGCAGCGCCCCCGGCCTTCTCCACAAGCGGAGACACCGCTATGGCAGACATGATGACCACCCAGGCCGGCGACGCCGGAGCCTTCCGTAACTTCGACCTGGGCCGCGTGCCCACGCCCTGTTTCGTGGTGGACGAAAAGGCGGTGGAACGGAACCTGAGCATCCTCAAGGACATCTCCGACCGTTCCGGCGCGCATGTCCTCTCGGCGCTCAAGGCGTTCTCGATGTTCTCGCTCGCCCCGCTGATCCGTCGGTATCTCGGCGGCACCTGCGCCTCGGGCCTCTACGAGGCGCAGTTGGGGCGTCAGGAATATGGCGGCGAGGTCGCCACTTTCTGCGCGGGCTACAAGGATGCCGAGATCGACGAGATCATCGCGCTGTCGGATCACATGATCTTCAACAGCCCGGCGCAGAAGGACCGCTTCCTCGGCAAGTGCCAGGCGGCGGGTCGTCAGGTCGGCCTGCGCATCAATCCCGAACATTCCGAGGGCGAGGTCGCCAAGTACGACCCCTGCGCCCCCTGCTCGCGCCTCGGCACGCCGGTCAGCCAGCTTGACGCCGCCGCGATGCAGGGCGTCGACGGGTTGCACATGCACACGCTCTGCGAACAGGGGTTCGAGCCGCTGGCCCGCACCTGGGCCTCGGTCGAGCCCAGGCTGGCGCCCTTCATCGGCGGCCTCAAATGGCTGAATTTCGGCGGCGGCCACCACATCACCCGCGACGACTATGACCGCGACGCGCTGGTCGACTTCCTGCGGGGCATCCGCGCCAGATACGGGCTCGACGTCTATCTCGAACCCGGCGAGGCGGTGGCGCTGGACGCCGGCATCCTGGTGGGCGAGATCCTCGACCTGCCGCGCAACGGCATGGACCTCGCCATCACCGACATCTCGGCCACCTGCCACATGCCCGACGTGATCGAGGCCCCCTATCGCCCGGCGCTGATGGACGAGGTCGAGTCAGGCCATACCTACCGCCTGGGCGGCCCGTCCTGCCTCGCGGGCGACGTGATCGGGGATTACACCTGGGCCGAGCCGCTGCGCATCGGCCAGCGTTTCGCCTTCCTCGACCAGGCGCATTATTCGATGGTCAAGACCAACACCTTCAACGGCGTCCCCCTGCCCACGATCGCGCTGTGGAACAGCGACACCGACGATCTGAAGATCGTCAGGCAGTTCGGATACGAAGACTTCAAGGAGCGGCTATCATGAGCATTTTCCTCGACAGCGAACTCACCGCCTCGGAACGCACCGAGGACGCTCGGTTCCGCGTCATCCCGGTGCCGCTCGAACGCACCGTGTCCTACGGTTCCGGCACGGCCGAGGGGCCGGCGGCGATCATCGAGGCCAGCAACGAGCTGGAGCGCATCGTCGGCCAGGCCGAACCCTGTGCAAGCGGCATCTTCACCGAAGCCCCGCTCGATTGCGACGGCCCTCTGCCCGAGGTGATGGAACGCCTCGCCCAGCGCACCGAAGCCGCCGTGCGCGCGGGCAAGGTGCCGGTGACGCTGGGCGGCGAGCACTCGCTCAGCTACGGCGCGGTGATGGGCGTCGCCCGCGCCCTTGGTCAACCCGTCGGCATCGTCCAGATCGACGCCCATGCCGACCTGCGCGTCGCCTACCAGGACGAGAAGCATTCGCACGCCTCGGTCATGCACCTGCTGGCCGAGGAAGGCATCCGCCTGGCCCAGTTCGGCGTGCGTGCAATTTGTACACAGGAGGTCCAGAGCCGTGTACAAAACGGAATATTCCACGTCGATGCTGAAGAATTGGTTACCAACAACACCCATGCCGTCGACCTGCCGGCGGACTTTCCGGAACTGGTCTATGTCAGCTTCGACGTCGATGGCCTCGACCCGTCGCTGATGCCCGCCACCGGAACCCCGGTGCCCGGCGGCCTCGGCTACTACCAGGCGCTGCATCTGGTGGAGCACGCGCTGAAAGGCCGTAAATGCGTGGGGTTCGACGTGGTCGAACTCGCCCCCGACGGCAACGCCGCCTGGGATTTCACCACCGCCCAGATCGTCTACCGTATCATGGCCGCCTGCTGACCCTCGCCGGCCAGCCAATCCACGAAAGCCCGCGCGTGACGGTTCTCGGCCGCGCGCCCGGTGATGCAGGCGAAGTAACCGCGCCGCGTCTTCAACCGCTGGTCGCAGGCGCGGATCAGACGCCCCGCATTCAGATGATCCTGCAAAAGGTGTTCCCAGCCGAGCATGATCCCATCCCCGTTCAGCGCCGCCTGCAGGCAGACGGTAAAGCTTGTGAACCGCTCTGCCGAACCGGGCGGAGCGATGCGCAGGCCGGCGCTTGCGGCGTACCGCTCCCAGTCGCGCGTGTGATTGCCGTGCACCAGATGCAGCAGCCGGTGATCGCAAAGCCTCTCGGCCGGAACCGGGCCGGGCAGGTAGGCTGGCGCGCAAAGCGGAACAAGTTCCTCACCGAAAATCAATGACTTGTGCAGACCCGGCAGACGTGCGGGTTCGTCGAAGACGATGATCACATCCGACCCGCCCTGGTGGTAGTCGTCACTCAGGTCGCGCGACACCAGTTCGATGACGATATCGGGATGGGCGCTGCGAAACGCCGGAAGCCGTTGCATCAGATAACAGCTTGCAAACCCGATCGTGCTGTCCACCACCAGCGTGTTCCGTTCGGCCGGCAGCCGGATCTGCTCGACCGCCGTCTGAACCTGCATCAGGCTGCCCGCGATCGCATGAAACAGCACCTCGCCTTCGGGCGTCAGGGTCACGCCGGGGCGGGTGCGGTGCATCAGGCGCACGCCCAGCGCCTGTTCCAGATCGGCGACGCGCCGGCTGACGGCGGGTTGCAGCACGTTGAGCTCCTGCGCCGCCCGCGAGAACGTGCCATGCCGGGCGACTGCTTCGAAGGCTGTCAGGAGCTTCCAATTCAGTCTGACCACATCTATTCCCTGAGAGAATGCTGTACATTCGCATTTTGCGCGTTTGTCCGCGAAAGGAAAGGTCTTAGCGTCATCCCGGTCAACACCGGCAGATGCAGCATGAACCAGGCCCGTTCCACCGCCTTCTCCCCCGCCGCGTTGGAGCGTCTGGGCAGTTTCGTATCGGACGCCGCGCTACACCCAGACGCCGCAACCCTCCGCTGCCTGCGCGATGGCGTGGTCGATGTTCTTGGTTGCATTCTCGTCGGCGCCGATACGTCAGTCGCGCGCAAGGCGCAGACGGCGGTTCGGGGCCTCGGCGCCGCCGGCGACCGGCCCGTCTTTGGCACCGATCTGCGCGTGTCGCGGCCTCACGCCGCCTTCCTGAACGCCGTAGCGGGTCACGCGCTGGACTTCGACGACTGGGAAGTGCCCGGAAACTCGCACCCGACCGTCGTGATGATACCTGCGCTGCTGGCTGCGGCGGATCGCAAAACTTCCGGCGCCGATTTGACGTCCGCCTATCTGGCCGGGTTCGAGGTCATCGCGCGGCTGGGCGAGGCGATGAATTTCGAACATTACGACCGCGGTTGGCATACCACGGCCACGCTGGGCGCGCTGGGTTCGGCGGCGGCGGTTGCCCGGCTTCTGGCCTTGTCGCCTGAACAGACGACCTGCGCCCTGTCCCTCGCCGTAAGCCGGGCAGCAGGATACACCTGCCAGTTCGGGTCCGAGGCCAAGCCCCTGCAGGCCGGGTTTGCAGCGCAGGCTGGCGTGGAATGCGCCTATCTGGCGCAGGCCGGTCTGTCGGGACAACCGGACGTGATGCACCACGCAAAGGGCATGGCCGCCTTGATGGGCGTCCCGGACCCGGCCCGGCTGGACCGCGCGCTTGACAAGTTGGGCAAGCCTTTGGCCCTGGCGGAACACGGACTGGTCCTGAAACCCTGGCCCAGCTGCGGCTATACGCATCGGATCATGACCTGTGCGCTGGAGCTGGCGCCGGCAATCGAAAGCGCCGAGGACATCCAGCGGATCGACCTGCACCTGCCGGATTTCCACTATGCCATCCTGCCTTTCGACGCCCCTGCGAAACGGGCCGAGGCCCTGTTCAGCCTGCATTTCGTCAGCGCCATGGGACTTGCGCGCCGGGGACTGAACCTGGCCGACGTCGCGCGGCCAAGCTGGCTGGATCCCGATATCTCCGGCCTGGTCCGCCGTACCCATGTTCATCCCTTCGCGCCGAAACGGCCCGAGTTGAACTACGACCCCGACGACCCCGACCGGATGGAAGTCACCCTGCGCGATGGCCGCCGCTTGGCGGCCACTTGCCCCTATCCGCTGGGTGCGCCGCAGAACCCAATGACGTCGGACCAGATCCGCGCGAAATTCACCGCGAATGCGGGAAGGACCGGCCAAGCCCTGTTGGATTCGCTGTTCGACTGGCCCGCAAGCACATCGGTCCTGACCCTTCTCGACAGCCTGGGAGAAAATCCATGAGCCGATCAAGATCCGGCCGCGCCATTCGCCGCGCCGCACGATCGAACGGAGCCGGCTCCGGCCCGACTACGGCGATCTGGCCGGGAATCGAAGGCGGCCGCTACCGCCCGATCTCGCAGGAGGGTATCCGGGCCATCCACGACACCGCCCTGCGCATTCTGGCCGAAGTGGGTCTTGCCCGGGCGACCCCGCGCTGCGTCAAAGCTGTGACATCGGCGGGCGGCAGCCTCACCGAACAGGGGCGGCTTCTGTTCCCCCGAGGGTTGGTCGAGCGGATGCTGGAAACCGCCGGGCGGGGCTTCAAGCTGCATGGCCAACGTCCCGAATTCGATCTCGATCCGTCGGGCACGCGCATTCACCTGGGCACCTCCGGTGCCGCGGTGCATGTCATCGACAGCGAAACCCGCAAGGTGCGCGACAGCACGCTGCAGGACCTCTACGACATGGCCCGGCTGGCCGATGTGCTGCCGAACATCCACATGTTCCAGCGGACGGTCGTGGCGCGCGATCTGACAGACCCCTACGAGATGGAGCTGAACACCGCCTATGCCTGCGCCCTGGGAACGGCCAAACCCATTGGCACCTCCTTCAGCTCGGCCGAAACCATGCGCGACGCGATCGCCATCTTCCACGCCATCGCGGGCGGCGAGGCGGCCTGGCGCGAACGGCCCTTCTGCTGCGTCTCCACCTGTTTCGTGGTTCCACCCCTGACCTTCGCAGAGGAGGCGCTGAGCATCATCGAATGCGCCGCCGACACCGGCACTCCGCTGAAGCTGGTCTCGGCGGGACAGGCCGGCGCGACCTCGCCCGCGCCGCTGGCGGGCGCAGTGGCGCAACAGACCGCCGAGGTGCTGGCCGGGCTGGTCTACGTGAACCTGCTCAACCCCGGCCACCCGGCCCTGTTCGGCGCGCTGCCCTTCGTCAGCGACCTGCGGACCGGTGCGATGTCGGGCGGTTCAGCCGAACAGGGCGTTCTGATGGCTGCCTGCGCGCAGATGGCGCAGTTCTACAACATCCCCTGCGCGGTGTCGGCGGGCATGACCGACAGCAAGATGCCGGACTTCCAGGCCGGTTACGAGAAAGGCATCACCGAGCTTCTGAGCGCGCTTGCCGGCGCAAACCTGATCTACGAGGCGGCGGGGATGTACGGCTCGCTCCTGGCCGCGTCAAAGGAAAGCTTCGTGCTGGACAACGACCTGATCGGCTCGGTCCTGCGCGCGACGCGGGGCATCGACGTCAGCGAGGACACGCTGGCCTTCGAGGTGATCCGCGATGTCTGCCTTGGCGGTCCGGGCCACTTCCTGGGAGCGGATCAGACGCTGGACCGGATGCAGTCCGACTATTACTACCCCGCCATGGCCGACCGCCGGACGCCGCAGGAATGGGCCGGCTCAAACCCGGCCGATCTGCTGGAGCAGGCGCGCGAGAGAACGCGCGCGCTGCTTGCCGAACCGGCACCTCGGCATATCCCTGCCGAGGTGGATGCCGAAATCCGGCGACGCTTCCCGATCCGCCTGCCATTGCCGGACACGGATAGCCGCGCCGCGTGACGGCCCCAATCAGTCCAGCTTGCCGTCATCTGCGGTTTCGTTCAGCTCCATGTGCCCGTCGCCTTTGGACAGCAATCGCCGCAGCATCGGCTCGAAGAATTCAAGCGGCCTTGTCGGATAGTCCGGGTCGAACGAACACTGGTCATAGTCGTGGCAGAACCGGCGGCAATCCTCCCAATAGGGGCTGTCGCGATACTTTTCGCGGGCATTGCGGTCGCCGCCCAGGAAGTGGTTGTAGTAATAGCCCTGGAACACGCAATGATGCTTGAGGATCCAGTGGGTCCTTTCGCTCACATAGGGTTTCATCATCGCCGCCGCGAGTTCGCCGTGATTGTAGGGCGAAAGGATGTCGCCCACGTCATGCACCAGCGCCGCGATCACGATTTCCTCGTCCGCTCCATCCTCGTAGGCGCGCGTCGCCGCCTGCAGGCTATGCTGGTACCGGTTGACCGGATAGGGCGTCCATTCCTCGTCCAGCGACCGGATGGCATCGAGGATCCGGTCCGGCAGGGCGGCGTTGTAAGCCTCCTCATAGTCCATGACCGCCAGGAAATCCTCCTTGGTGGCGTTTTCGAAACTGGTCCAGGTCGGTTTGTGGCTTTTGTCCAGCATGGCGCTTCCTACAATATCTGTTGCAATGCGAGATTAATCGCGCTTTGCGAGCGCGCAAATCGAATTTCGGCAACCGCGTCAGATCGATTGTCCGAAGGCATGGTTCCGCGCATTTCGCCGTGCCGGTACAGGCGCGTTGAACTGGACTCTATTGCCCTGGCCAGCGCAACTGTCCAAAGACGCTCTCGATACTCAAGCGCCCGCCGCCTGTCCGAAGAATGCTGGGCTTGCGCGGCGACGGGGGATCGTCGTTCAGCGCCGCCGCAACCACCTTCGCGCGCCCGAACGGGGTCGTGGGCGAGGCGGCGATCTGATCCGCGGCCCAGCGCGCCACCTGCGGGGTTGCGACACTAGTCCCGTTCATCGGCACACGCGAACCGCTGCTGGAACCCGCGCTGAGGACGCCGGAAAGGGCGACGCTGTCATCGCTGACAGCCGAGGCGTCAGGCCCAGCCAGGCGCAGGCCGTTCAGGGTCGGACCACCGGCGGAATAATCCGCCATTTCGCCATCCGACCGCACGAAACCCGCGACCACCGCCGGCAGGTTCCCGCAGGCGATGCCGTTGATCATGCCGGCGCGGCAGACAGGGCTGTCGTGGCCGGGCGGATCCTCGGCAACCACGTCACCGCCGGGGCGGCCAAAGCGGCGATATCTGGCGTCGGAAAGGTAGGACTGCCTCCCGAACTCGGGAAAACCCGGCAACGTGTCGTCCCGCTGCACCCAGACGTTCAGGGCCAGGTCCTCGACCGCAGCACCTTTCTTGAAGGTCAGCTTCCATTTGCCGGAAGGCGCCACGGGCCCGACGTTCATCGGGTGATCCGTGGGAACTGTCATCACCGTGAACTTGCCGCGAAAGGTCGGTGCACTCGGTGGGCGATAAGCCAAGGCTGCAACAACGAAAGGGTTTCCGTTTTCATCCGTATCGATCAGCACCGCATGCTGAGGTACCATTCCTGCGGGAAGCGTGATCGACCCGACCGAACCGGGACCTTTCAGTTTGAGCCGCATCGCATTGTTCGGAACCGGGTTCAGGACCGGCAACCAGACGTCGAGAAAAGACGCGCTGCGGTCGGCGGGCTGAAGATTCCAGTCAAGCCGTTCCCTCGGGGCCGCCCCCGTCAGGTTGATCACCGCATGGCACTGCGAAAGGTTGCCGTTACCTGACGGCAGGAGCAGCAGCCTTGCACGATGCGTTGCGGCCGACATGTCGGTCAATTCCTTGTCAATGGCGCGTTCGATCTCGCCGGTGCCGTCATGCGGCCCCATGAAGTTGCCGAAGCTGAAGTTCATCACGAGGGGCGGCAGGTGAGAGGCGCGACCAATCTTGTATTTCGACAATCGCGCCGCGATGAACCGCAACGCCTGCTCAAGCGGCAACTTCAGGCCATTCCCCGAGGTGTTGCCGACCAGCCTGGTCGGCAACTGCACGGCAATGATGCGCCTGTCCTCCCCGGTGTCTTCATCTGGCGGGTATCCGGCGGCAAGGCCCATTACATGCGTTCCGTGCGACACCCGCTGCGCGCAAGCCTTGAACCGGCTAAACCGCCAGTCGATCAACCCCAACTCGCGATAGACCGCGGCCTCGTCCAACAACCCGTTGTGGATATTGTGATCCAGAACGTTCTGGATTTCGCGCCGGGTCCAGACACGCCCGACGCTGCTTTGAACATCTGCGGCCGGCTCCGGTGCGCCGTCCATGTCCCAGAAAAAATCGATACGACTCAGTTCAAGCTCACCCGCCCCGTTTCTTCTGCGAAAAAGATCGTGCGCGATGGCAATTCCGTGATCGATGACAGCGACCACGACCGTCTGCTGGTTGACGTCAACCTCCAGATCGGGCGGCGCGAAAGGTTCAGCCCCTGGATTCAAGGTTTCGTCTTCCAGCGGGGTACTGATCAGAATCGACCTTATTCCCAGTTTCTCTTCGCCATCCGGCGCGTTCACCGCATCGAGATAAGCCCTCTGAGCATAGATGGTGATCACGTCCAGATTTGTGCTGGTTCTTTGGCCTTCGTCATATTCGCGCGGAACAAACAGAAAATCGGAAAGCGGAACAGGTTGGTATTCCTCCGCTTTCTTGATGAGTTCATTGATGGTCAGACTGCTGATTTTGTCGCCGGACCTGGCAACGGACACCACGGCCATCCACCACTGTTTGTCAAAAGCCGTGCTGCGCCGGGCCAGCAGATCCACATCGTGGTCGCTGTCGGGATCCTCGTCGCCCAGCCCAAGATCGGCAGCGATAAACCGTTCCAGCTCATTGAGGACGAAATCCGTCCGGGGATCGCGGGGCAGTTTCTCCGGGTCCAGTTCGGTCCAGTCATATGTCATTGCCCGCCCCCCTCACGACTCGTCGTCTTCGGCGATGGCGGGAACGACTGTCACCAGATCCTTCCACTCATCGGCGGCCTTGCCCCAAAGCCAGTTCAGCGGTGCCGACATCATCTGGTTCGCGTCGGCGTCGCCGATGTCGTCTTTCGTCGCCCAGGCCGTTTGTTCCTGTTCGGGATGAGTTCCTCCGGCCGGATCGTTGGGATGGAAGTAGCTGCGCCAGTCGAAATCCTGATCGCCCGGATAGGCGATTCCGTCGAATTCCCAGCTCTCGGAAGGCGCCGCGTGGGTACAGCGGTCCACGAAATAACGGCCCAGCGTCAGGCCCAGCACGGCACCCGCTGCGCTGTCCACCGGGAAATGCACTCCGGCCACGGTTCGGTTGATAGCGATCCGCGCCGCTTGCCGCATCAGCATCTCGCCCCAGATGCCCTTGGAATACGGCTTGACGGCATTGGCCCGCAGCAGCAGCCACAACACGCGCGCCATGGTGAACGCCTCGGTGGCGTGCCCGCTGGGCAAGGTCCCGTGCGAGGGCGTCCAGATCATCGGCTGAATCTGCGGGGAATACTCGATCGGCCGCTTGCAGCCCAGAGCGTATTTCAGCCGCATCTCAACGAAATTCGCCAACCAATGCGCCGTGGCCAAAAGCTCGATCGTATAGGGCGTCCGCGAAGGTTCGATATAGGCGATGGCGCGCAGGAACTCGGTCGGCGTGCCAAGCTGGGCCAGAATCTCGGCCATGCGGTCCTGGCGCAGGTCGGCGTAGTTCGCCACAAGCGTCAACTGTTCGGCAAAGATGTCCTGTGTCGGCCGGCGCATCGCGATCAGCCCCTGGTACTTGGCGTTGGGCACCGGATTGGCAAGCGTCGTTTCAAGGTGAAACACGCGGCCCCATCCCTGATCATCCGCATCCGCACCCGGCTCGAAGACAAAGCCGATATGGGTGCCCAGTTCCAGGGCGTAGATGCTGGCCCGTACCGCCGGCGACAGACGCTCGAGATAGGCGGTGTCCTCTTCGGCATTCGCGTCCACCGCACCAGCCGCGACCGGTATCCAGGTGCCGGCAATCCCGTCATGGTTCGTGATCAACGCCTGCGAGATCAAGGGCGGATTGGCAGGGCCCGGAGCGCCGAAAGCACCAAAGGCTCCGAATGCGCCAAAGGCTCCGAACGCCCCGCTTCCGGTGAAAGCACCAAATGCTCCGAAGGCTCCGAATGCACCCTCGGGTCCCAGGTTCGCCGCGTCTGCCATGTCAATTCCTCCCTTTCAATCCTCAGGTCAAATAGGTTTCAGTCCGGCACTCCAATCTCTCGCAAAGTGTCCGCAAAGGCCTGGCCAACAGGGAAATCCGCGCTGGGTGCGTTCCGCTTCCATTTGCTGACGGTAAAATCGGGGTTCAATCTCAGGATCTTGGCCGCAGTGCCCCGGGCCTTGTCGTGCATGCCCAATCGCCACTCGGTCACGGCCAGCATCCTTAGCGACGACATGTGCAGGCGGTTGAGCCGCAACGAGCTTTTGATCAATTCAAGCGCGCGCGGATAATCCTCGGCGGCAAGACTGGCGCTGCCTGCAAGGCACTGGAAAAAGAACCGGTGCGGATCCCGGGGCGCAAGATGCAGCGACCTCTCGGTGTCGCGGACGGCACGCGCGCCCTCGCCGCGGAACGCATAGAGTGTGCCGCGCAGCGCACGCCCTGTCGCCTCGTTGGGCGTGTATTCGAGGGCGCTGTCGTAAAGTTCTTCGGCCTCGTCCAGGTTGTGCATCAGGTTGGTCTGAACGAAACCCTCGGCAATCAACGCGCCGCTGTTGGTGGGGTCCAGATCCAGCGCGCGATGCGTGTGGTTCAGCGCCAGCGTCGCCTCCTGCTTCGGATCCGATGACCAGCCCTGTACGACCTTCAGAACATGCCAGCGCGATTTCCACGACAGCGGGACCGGCGTGTTCGGAATGCGTTCAATCAGCGCGTCCAACAGTTCTCCGGCCCGGGCGAAATCGGTCGGGGACAGCCGGTGCATCAGCGCGACGGCGGCCATCAGGATCTCGTAGCTGTCCAGTGTCGGCACTGGATGGCTCATTGCGCGCTTCATTTCCAGATCGAGCATCGCGAGATGAATCTGACTCGCCACTTCCGAGAAAATCGAGTTCTTCTGCAAAAGGGCCGACGCCTCGACGTCGATGCGGTCCGACCAGATCACGCGGCCGGTCCGCGCGTCGGACAGGCTGAGGTCGAGCGTGTGATGACGCTCCCCGATCGCGCAATAGCCGGACAAAAGGAAATCGGCCTCCAGCGTCTCGGATATCTGCGGCAAAGAGAATTTCTCGACCGATATCCCCATCGTGGAGAGGCGGGAAATCACGTTCATCTGGTGCGACCGCGACAGCGCCGCGATCAGATCCTCGGTCAGCATGTCGCCCCAGACCGAAACGACATCCGCCTGGCGCATCACCAGCGGCAGGACCGCGATCGTCGGCAGCAGATCCTCGGGCGACAGAAGCGGTGCGACACGGGGGAACTCGTGCGGCGCGACGACGCGAAACGTATGGACGGGATCCGGAACGTTCTTGAGGAAGACCGGTCCGACATCCTCGAACTCGGCATCGACGCTGTTGGCCAGCGAGTCGCGGACGCTGGCCGAAGCCATGATCTCGCCCGGCATGGTCGCAGCCGCGAGACGGGCGGCGATATTGACGTCCCGCCCGTAAAGATCCGAGTCAAGGCTGCGCAATACTTCTCCGGCGTGCATGCCGATGCGAATGGCGATTCCCTGCGCCTCGGGTTCGCCCTGGTTCATGATGGCGAGGTCTTCCCGCATTTTCAGTGCCGTCTGCACCGCCTCGGACGGGTCTCCGAATTCCAGCATCACGCCATCGCCCAGGCGCTTGACGATACGGCCGGTTTTTCCGTGGCTGATTTCCTCTTCGACCGAATCCACGAAGCCGAGCCAGCGGCGCACCGTGCCTTCTTCGTCACTTTCGATCAGGCGGACAGAATCCACGACATCCGCGAAAACCACGGTCTTGGATGAGCGCTGCAGGGCCTGGCCTCCCAATTCCTCAGCAGCCGTGGTCGCAGTCGTGCCCCCCATCTACGGCCCTTCAAAATCACTGAAAACAGTTCAATCGTTTCCCCACTATACACAAGTACGGGCAAATTTTGCATTCTGTTGATGTATAGAAAAAGATCGTGCATCGCAGCGCGATTTCACCCGCCATGCGCGAGCCTGCGCGTGTCCGCAAGCCACGTCCGCCTTGGGAGGAGATGCCGGCAACGATGTTTGGAAAACGGCGGCAATTGCGAGCATGTTCCCGAATATACCGCCGCAATCATCCCGGGCGCAAAGGACCGGGTGGCGGGGAACCCGGCCAGTACCGGCCGGGTTCCCGTTGGCTTAGAAGCCTTTGAGATAGGCGATCACGTCGGCCTGGTCTTCTTCCTTCTTGAGGCCGGCAAAGGACATCTTGGTGCCCGGCACCACGTCCTTGGGCTTTGCCAGGTAGGCCGAGAGGGTCTCTTCGTCCCAGATCAGCCCGCCTGCACCGGCTTCGATCATGGCGTCCGAGTACTTGAACCCTTCGACCTGACCCGCGGTTGCGCCCACGATGCCGTTCAGCGCGGGGCCGACCTTGTTCTTGGCGTCCTCGCCGACCGCGTGGCAGGCCTTGCACTTCTTGAACACCTTCTCGCCGGCTTCGGGATCGCCTTCGGCAAATGCAGGCAGGGCCAGCGCCGTTGCCAGCGAGGTAAGGATCAGCGTGCGCTTGATCATGTTTTCTTCCTTTCCGTATTTTAAATCAGCATTTCCAGTTTGGACCGCGGGAACCGACTCAGAACAGAACCGATCCGGTTCTTTGGTACCAGACATAGCGCAGTCGACAATCCGTCCGCGACAGCCGCACTTGGGGCGGAAACCGACACCGCCCGGTGCAATGCGTTGCCGCCGCGCGGGTCGAGAATGTGTCCCTGCGCTTCGGCCAGCACTGTAGCCGCCGGCGCCGAGGTTGCAACGGCCCTGTCGCGCAGTGTGATCCTCTGACGCATGGTCCCGTCGGGACCCGCCAGCCCGACACGCCAGTCGCTGCCGTCGGCATGTCCGCCGAGCGCCGCGATCTCGCCCATGTCGACCAGAACATCGGTCAGGCCGTGCGACCTGAGCAGCCCGGAAATCCGGTCCGTCACCGCCCCTTGCGCGATGCCGTTGAGGGTCAGGCCCGACAGGCCGGGCTGTGACAGGACGACCGCGCCCGTCACGACCCGGACACCGTGCCAGCCTACTGCCGCCTTGGCGCGTGCGACCTCGTCCGCGGTGTCGCCCCTTGCCAGCGCCAGCCAGAGCGGCTGCACGCTGGGGTCGAAGGCGCCGCCCGTCGCGGCGTGCAACGACGCACACAGGCTCAGCACGTCCAGCAGTTCCGGCGCGGGATCGTTCAGGCGCCCATCTCGGTTCAGCCTGCTGAGTTGCGAGGCGGGGCGATAGAGGCTGAAGATCAGCTCCAGCCGTTCCAGTTCCGCCTCGACCGCGGCGATGATGGGAGCGGCCTGCGCCTCGTTCAGTCCTTCAAGGCGCAGGCTTGCCCCTGCCCCCATTGCGGTACCGCGCCACCGGGCAACGGGTGCCGCAAGGGCTCCCGTGGGCAGCGCCGCGCAGGCGGCAGAGATGGTCAGAAAGCGGCGGCGCGAAAGCTGAGTCATGCCGGAGTCTCCAATGCGAGGTCCAGATCGACGGGGCCCAGAACCTCGGTGTCGGGGATGTCGGACAGCGGCAGCACCGCGCCGCCGTATCGGGTGACGAAACTCTGCGCCGCTTCGGGATCTGCGAAGGGCACCACTTCGGGCGCGCCCATGCCGCCGGCAACATTCGCGCCGACCACAAAGACCGCTCCGTCGGCGAGAACCCAGTTCGAGATCCCCGGCGTCTGCCAACTGGCGGCCGCGCCCATGTCGCTGACATAGATGGCGGTGATCTCGGCGTCGCGTTCGGGGCTTGCGAGATAGGCCAGCATGTCCCGCACCTGGGCGAAGAACAACGGGGCGGGATGACCTTCGAGGTGGATCTGCCCCTTGGGTCCGCCATGTTCGGCAACGTTCATCTGGCAGAAATAGCTGAGCGCGGCTTCGGTCAGGTCGACAGGCGGCGGCGGCGCCGCGGCCTGTTCCTCCTTGCAGGCGGCCAGCGCCACCAGCGCGATCAGGGCGAAGCGTTTCATGGTTCGACCCTCCGGAATGCGGCGCGGGCGAGGACGAAACCCAGCACCGGCCAGATCAACAGCGAGGCGGGGGCTGCCCAGGCCGGCAGGGCCTGCGCCGCGCCGGTCATGCCCGACGCCATCGCGACGCCTTCGGTCGCGGCGATGTTCCACAAGCGGAATGCGTCGGCCGGGTTGGCCACCATCACCCAAGGAAAGACGGATCGGGTGAAGGTGCCGCTCTGATCCATGACCACAGCCCCCAAAAGCCCCAGGTCATAGAGAACGACAAAGACGAGCCAGAGCCCGGCCGACAGACCTGCCGCCGCGGTGGCGCCCCGTGCCAGGGCGGACAGCAGGTATCCCAGCGCCAGAAAGACGGCGCCCAGCAGGATGGAAGTGAGGATGAGACGCGCCAGCGCCGTCAGGCTTTCGGGGCCCGCGCCGCCGAACCAGGCGGCGACCGCTCCCGCAGTGCCGAAGCCCACCGTCATGGCGAAGGCGAGAGCGGCAAGATGGGCGGTGAACTTGCCCAGCAGGATTTCCCCGCGCCCCGCCGGATAGGACAGCAGCAGCGCAAGGCTGCCCCTGTCCACGTCACCGGCGATGGCGTCGAAAGAGATCATCAGCGCCAGCAGCGGCGCAAGATAGACCGACAGCGTGGTCATCGAAGCGACCGACACGGTCAGCATGTCCACGCCCAGGGTGCCGGTGGGTGCGCTGCCGGCAAAAGTCAGCGCCAGGGCGAACAGCACCATGATGAGCGTCGCCACCAGTAGCCAGCGGTTGCGGCGCAGGATCAGCATTTCGGCGCGGGTAATGGCGAAGAAACGGGTCATTGCAGCGCCTCCCGTGCATAGTGGCGGTAGAGATCCTCAAGTTTCGGCGGCGCCATTTCGACGTCGGCCACCGCCTCGCCCATGGCGGCGATGCGGCGCAGCGCCTCCATCTTGTCGGCAGGCGAGCAGAGCAGTTCGACCGAAGCGCCGTTGACGCGGCTGCCGCCCAGCTCGGCGGCCAGAGCGTCAGCGTTTTCGCTGGCGCGCACCCGCAGCTTGATCGGCAGGCCGGCCAGTTCCGACAGGTTGGCCAGCGTGTCGTCGGCCACCTTCACCCCCTTGCGCAGGATGGCGATTCGGTCGGTGCGGGCCTCGACCTCGGTCAGCGCATGGCTGGCGATCAGAACCGCCGTCCCCTGCCCCGCCAGTTCGTCGATGATGGCGTAGAGATCCTGCCTCGAGATCGGGTCCAACCCGCTGGTCGGTTCGTCCAGCAGCGCGACCTTGGGCCGGCCCAGCAGAACCTGCGCCAGGCCGAGGCGCTGCCGCATACCTTTGGAATAAGTGCCGATGCGGCGGTCGAGCGCATCGCTCAGGCCCACCCGGTCAAGCAGGGCGGGCACGTCGGCCCTTTCGCCGGAGAGGCGCGCGAACAGGGTCAACTGCTCGCGCCCGGTCAGGGCCGGATGGAACGAAACGGCTTCGGGCAGATAGGCGGTGTCGCGCCGGGCCGAGGCGCTGCCGGGAACGGCGTCGCCCACGCGGATCGTCCCGCTTTCGACTGGGATCAGCCCGAGGATGGATTTGATGAGGGTCGACTTGCCCGCGCCGTTGTGGCCCAGAAGCGCCACGCGCTCGCCGGGGGCAAGGGTCAGGTCGATATCGCTGAGGACGCGGGTCTTGCCACGGTCCTTGCAGACGTGTCGGATGGTCAGGGCCTTATCCGTCATGAGGCACCTTTTGCATTGCTGGGGGTTTGGGGGCTTGCATCAGTGGATTGCTGTCGATCACGCCGCCCGGCAGCAGCGCCGGAAAGGCCGATTGCGACCAGCGCACCAGTTGCACGGCGGGGGAGCCGAGCAAAAGTTTGGCTGCGGGTTGGGTCCACAGCACGTGGTCCATGCTGTCGTTGGGGCGATAGGGAGCGTCGGCGATGCCGTTGCCGTCCACGTCATAGGCGGCGAAATCGGACCAGTGATTGCCGCGGCCATCCTCGGACCATTCGACCCACTTGGTCGAGACGTATTTTACCTGCGTCCGGTTGCCGATGAAGGCATTGCCGACGATGCGGTTGCCCTCGGAGCCGGCGGTGAAATGGATGCCGATGCCGCATCCCTCGAACCAGTTGCCGGTGAATTCGTTCTTGTTGGCATTGTAGAGGAAGGTGCATTTTTCCTTTGCGCCCTTCACCACGTTGCCCGAGATCACGCTGTGGTTGGCATAGTTCAGCATGACGCCGTGTTCGCGGTCGTCGATCGAGACGTTGTCGGTGACCTTCACCCGCTTGGTGAACATCACCGCATAACCCAGATCGTTGCCGATCGAGACATTGCCCGAGACCTCGGAATTGTCGGCATACATGTAGTGAACGGCAAAGCGCAGATCGCGGAACAGGTTGTTCTTGAACACGTTCTTCTTCGAAGAGTTCACGAAGATCCCGTCGCGACCAAACTGGATGTCGTTGCCGTCGACCACCGCGCCGGGGGCGTTCCAGACATAGACGCCGTTGCCGCGCGCGTTCATGCGGTGATCCTGGCGGCCTTCGATCCGGTTGCCTTTCACCAGGCTGTTCCGGGCGCCGTGGATGTCCACGCCATAAAGATTGCCGATCAGGACGTTGTCGATGATCTGCGGCGCTCGCGCGGTCTTGGTCAGTTTGATGCCGCTGTCGATCTCTTCATGGTCCGAACCCGATCCGATTACCGTCAGCCCGCGCACGGTGACGCCCGGGCCGATGACGGTGATGACGCTGCCTGCGCCCTGTCCGTCGATCGTGGCATGTCCCTGCCCGTCGATTGTGACTGGACGGTCCAGAACCAGGGTTTCGGTGTAGATACCGGGCGACAGGCGGAGGGTGTCGCCCTCTTCCGCCTGCGCCAGTGTTTCGGCAATGGCCCCTGCCCGGTTGGGCACGTCCCAATCCGCCGCCCAGACGGGCGTGCCGAGCAGGAGCGTCAAGAGCAGGGGCCAGCGCATGGGTTATGCTCCCTGCGGTTCCACGAACATCCGGCCGCGCATCTCCATGTGGAGCGCGTGGCAGAACCACTGGCAATAGTACCAGTGCACGCCCGGACGGTCAGCGGTGAAGGTCACCGAGGCGGTGGCCTGCGGCCCGATCTCCATCGCGATGCCGTAGTTCGAGATCGTGATCCCGTGGGTCACGTCGTCAACGTCATCCATGTTGGTCACATAGAGCGTGACTTCGTCGCCTTGCTTGACCGTGAACTTCTCCATCGAGAATTCCGGCGCCACCGAGGACATGTAGACCCGCACCTTGTTGCCGTCGCGGATCACCTCTTCATGACCCCAGTCCAGATCGACGCCATCGGCCTCGGCCTGCTTGCGGGCATCTTCCCAGGTCGGGTCGTTGCGATCCCAGACGTTGACCGGGTTGACGATGTCGCGGCGCACGATGATCGAGTCATGCGGCTCGGCAAAGGTCGGCCCGTCGTGCACCACCTTCATCTCGTCGGTCGAGATGTCGATCAGCTGCTCGTTCTCGGGCTTGAGCGGTCCGGTATTGATGAACCGGTCTTTCGAGAACTTGTTCATCGAGATCAGCCACTTGCCGTCGGCCTCCTTGGTTTCGCCCATCGAGGTCGAGTTGTGGCCGGGCTGATAATGGACGTCGACCTTGGAGATGATCGGATCCACATCCTCGCCGGCATAGGCCTTGATCGCCTTCTCGATGTTCCACTTCACGACCTGGCTGTCCAGGAACAGCGTGGTGAACGCGTTGCCCTGGCCGTCATAGGCGGTGTGAAGCGGGCCGAGACCCAGCTGCGGTTCGCCCACGATGCACGACCGCGGATCCGCGTCGCTTTCGAACAGGGCGTCGAGCTTGGTCACGTCCATGATCGACACGGTGGGCGACAGCTTGCCGTTGATGCAGACGTGCTTGCCGTCGGGCGCCGTGTTGATGCCGTGCGGCGAGTTCGGGATCGGGACGTACCGGGTATACTTCTTGTTCTGTCCCTTGCGCCCGTCGATCACCTTGACGCCGTTCAGCTCCTGGTAGTCGCCGGCTTCGATGCCCGCCTCGATTTCCTTGAGGTTGAAGATGACGACGTGGTCCAGCTCGTTCTCGGTCATCTCGGCCAGGTTCATGCCCATTTCCGAGTTGTACGAGGTCGAGAAGGCATAGTTGCCCTGATAGTCGCAGTCGGTGTTGTCGAGGTTGCCCGACACGATCACCTGCCAGGCGATCTCCATCGTGTCGCCGTCGATTGCGGTGAAGATGTTCACGTATTCTTCGGGCTTGTCGAGAATAGTACCGTCATTGACCAGCGGCCCCTCATGCTCGCCATTGGCGAAGACATAGCCGGTGCGCGGGTATTTCTGCGGCCGCATGCCGTGGATGTCGTGCGCGTTCGGGATCTCGATGATCTTGTCGCACTTCATCACGTCGCAGCGCACACGGGCGACGCGGGTGTTGGCCTTGTCGTTCATGAACAGGTAGCGACCGTCATAGGTGCCGTCCGTGAAAGACATGTGCGGGTGGTGCAGGTCGCCGTTGTCGTAGGTCTTCTTGCCCTGCTTGGCGAGGAAGGCCTTGGTTTCTTCGGTCAGGCCCTCGGTCAGGATCTTCAGCGACTCGTTGGTCTGGCCCCAGCCGGTGGCCGAGCAGCGGTTGAACACCGGCACCCGCATCAGCTCGCGCATGGACGGGAAGCCCATGATGCGCAACTCGCCGGTCTGGCCCGAGGACCAGAAGCCGTAGTACTCGTCCAGTTCGCCCGGTTCCAGGTTGACCTTTGCGGCGGCGCTGGCCTGGCGGGCCGTCATCAGGGTCGAGCCCAGACCGGTCCCGGCGAGTACCGCGCCGGTCGCTGTCGCGCCCAGCAGGCCGCGGCGGGTGACGTTCAGTTTGTTTTCGTGGTCCGACATGGTCGTTCCTCCTTTCAGGAAACGGTTTGCGGTTTGGCGTTCGGATGGTTCGCCGGTGGTTGTCCGAGAGGGGTCTTGAGGTTGACTGACCCGGTCTTGGCCCGCCGTTTCAGCTGGCGGATGACGACGGGGCATTTGCTCTCGGACTGATACAGCACCTGACAGTGCAGGCAGGTGACGCATTCATTGGGGTTGATCTCTCCGGAGGGGTGGATCGCTTGGACCGGGCATTCGTTGGCGCAGGTCTGGCACGGGTTGCCGCAATCCTTGTAGCGCCGCAGCCAGTCGAACATGCGGACCCGTGCGGGAATCGCCAGCGCCGCGCCCAGCGGGCAGAGGTAGCGGCAGTAAAACCGCTCGATGAACAGACCGATCACCAGCAGGCCCACGGCGAAGACCACGAAGGGCCATTCCCGCACGAACTTGAGGATGATCGCGGTCTTGAACGGCTCGACCTCGGCGAATTTCTCGGCCAGCGGGATCGAGACGATGGACAGGCCGAAAAGACCAAGGAAAATCATGTACTTCAGCGGCCAGAGGCGTTCGTTCAGCCCCCAGGGCAGCGTCCATTGCGGGACTTTCAGGGCGCGCGCGATCTTGTTGGTCAGTTCCTGCAGCGCGCCGAACGGGCAGAGCCAGCCGCAATAGGCGCCGCGGCCCCAGAAGATCAGCGCCGCAGCCACCGCGAACCACTGGATGAAGACCAGCGGATCGAGCAGGAAGGCGTCCCAGGTGAAGCCCGAGCGCAGCGACCCCGCCAGCGCCATCAGGTTGACCACCGAAAGCTGCGCGTTGGCGTACCAGCCGATGAAGAACAGCGTGGCCGTCAGATAGCCGATGCGGAACCAGTAGAAGACACGCGCATTGGCCGTCGCCTGGAACTGGAAGAAGAAGGTTCCGGTCAGCACCAGCAGCATCGTGCCGAGGACCGCGATCTCGACCTTCCGGTCGCGCCAGATCCGCTGCCACAGGGCGGCCTTCGCGGCGGCCTCGCCGCCGGCGTCGTCGACCACCGCCGGGGCGGCGACGGGCAGCAGGTACTGCTCGGGCAGCCGGTAGCCGAGGTCGAAGGTGAGGAAGGATTTTTCCACGGCGCCCACGGCCCGCTGCACCAGCAGTTGCAGGCGGAAGGGCGCTGCCGGGTCGAATTCGGCGTCGGCGGGGACCTTGAAGATGTCCAGTTCGGTGAAGGTCGGCGCGCCGGCCGCGGCGACCTTGCCGATGCGCCGCTGCTGGCGGTCGAAGAACCGCACCGACCGGTCGCCCTGGATCAGCTGGATGCGGTCGAAGATGCCGCCTCGGACATAGCCCGAACCCTTGTAACTATAGGCGCCGCGGCCCAATACCAGGATGGCCTGTTCGCCCTCTTCCAGCCATTTGGTCAGGTTGTTGTACTCCGCTTCGCCCAGCAGGGATTTGCCGATCGACGGCACCGAGACCAGCGCCAGGTGCATGTCGATGAAGGTGTCGTCGGGCTGGCCCGGTTCGGGGCGGGCGGCGGCGCGCTGGTCGCCGGTGGCTTCGAAGGCCGCGTTGACCTGGCCCACGTCCAGCGTCATCCGCCGGATCGATCCGTCGCCGGACAGCGTCGCCCAGTCGTAGGTGGCGTCCTGCGACATGTCGATCTCGCGCTCCGGCCCCTCGCGCTGAACCTGCGACAGGCCGCCCAGCCCCAGCGCGCGGGCCACCTTGAGGCCGCCGCGCACCAGGCTGTCGTCGATCACCATGATCGTCACGGTGGCGCCCGAGATGATGTCGAGGTCATGTCCCTCGCCGCCGGTCTCGGCCTCGCGCTTGAGGTCAAGACCT
The DNA here is from genome assembly GCF_005938215.1 of Ruegeria sediminis. Taxonomy (GTDB): domain Bacteria; phylum Pseudomonadota; class Alphaproteobacteria; order Rhodobacterales; family Rhodobacteraceae; genus Ruegeria; species Ruegeria sediminis. Next base: position 43,549 of record NZ_VCPD01000010.1, on the reverse strand, counting down.
GCGTAACCCTCTGTCAAAGCTACCATTTTCGAGTTCGGGATGCCGATCAGAACGATGGGTTCCGAGTGATCGACCAGCTTGACTCCGGTCAGGACCGCGTCGGAGTCAATGGCCGCGACCACGTGGATCGGCTTGCCGGAATAGCCGGTGGTGCCGACGAAGTCCGATGTCAGGAAGGCCCAGGCCACGGTCTCGCCGCCCTTCAGGACAGGGGCGACCTTGACGTCCTCGCGGATCGGGCCGAAGGCGTCGGCGCCGGGGGCGAGTTCAGAGGGCTCGATTTCAGGGAGGAAGCTGGCGAGGGTGTCGGCCTGCGCACTCAATGCCATCAGGCAGAACAGCAGGGGGGCCAGCAGGGTTTGGATTGCGCGCTTCACGACCACAGCGCACCTCCTGATCTTTGGATTGTCGCCATGGACGCGCGCCGGGCGCGTTCGGATTCTGTTTCGGGCGCGGCGGGGGGGCCGCGGTTGTCCGGCCAGAACTGGGCCGGATTGTAGGGTTTGTACACATTCCGCGAGGGGAAGATTTCGGATTGTACATGGTCCGGACGGGCCGTTTCCGGCAGATCCGGCGCGGGTCCTACACCGGTCACCGCGCACAGCACGCAGCTTGCGCATTCCGGGCAGGGCGCGGTGTCGCCGGCGTCTTCTTGGAGGTCGACCTGGACATACACCGCCCCTGCCTCCGAGCAGATCTCCATCCACACGCCCTCGTCCGCGCTCGCCAGCGCCGGGGAAAGCAGTTGCAGCAGCAACAGGAGGATACCCGCAAGCCCCGCCAGCGCGCGGTGGGCGCGGGCGAAAGACTTTGGATGCGGGCGGTGGGACAGCATGGAGACTCCGACTCGGGAAACTTGATGTGAGTCCTAGACCTTGGCCGCGCGACAAAACTTGACTTATATCAGGTTGGCGACAAAGTTTTCGCCACTATGCGCCGGATCAAAGCGTGCGTGAAGTCCCATTTTGAGACTTTTTGTCACGCGGTGAGAGACTTACGCAGCGGCAGTCGAAATGCCCGGACAGACACTCCGATTCCGCACGATCCGAACCGGAAAAACCGACGAGCCCGTCGGCGGGCATGGCTCGCGCAACGGGCTCAGGGGGTCTTGCGTGACGCGCGCGGCTACTGTGCCGCGACGGGCATCCGGGCGATCTGGCAGCGTTTCCACAGGGCCGACAGCGCGCCGACCAGGTGGTCGACATCGGCGTCGGTGTGAACCGGCGACGGGGTGATCCGCAACCGCTCGGTTCCCTTGGGCACGGTGGGGTAGTTGATCGGCTGGATGTAGATGCCGAACTCTTCGAGCAGCGTGTCCGAGATGAACTTGCACTTGACCGGGTCGCCCACCATCACCGGGATGATGTGGCTGGGATTGGGCAGGTGCGGGATGCCCACGGCGTCGAGCCGGGCGCGGACCTGCGCCACGCGCGCCTGCTGCGCCTCGCGTTCCTTCTGCGAATCCTTGAGGTGCCGGATCGAGGCGGCGGCCCCGGCGGCGATCGCCGGCGGCAGGGCGGTGGTGAAGATGAAGCCGCTGGCGAAGCTGCGCACGAAATCGCAGAGCGCGGCCGAGGCGGCGATGTAGCCGCCGACCACGCCGAACGCCTTGCCCAGGGTGCCTTCGATCACCGTCAGCCGGTCCATCAGCCCTTCGCGCTCGGCGATGCCGCCGCCGCGGGGCCCGTAGAGGCCGACGGCGTGAACCTCGTCGAGATAGGTCATCGCGCCGTACTTGTCGGCAAGATCGCAGATCTCCTTGATGGGGGCGATGTCGCCATCCATGGAATAGACCGATTCGAAGGCGATCATCTTGGGCGCGTCCGCGTCGGCGGCGGCCAGTTTCGCCTCGAGATCCGCAAGGTCGTTGTGCTTCCAGATCACCTTCTGCGCGCGGGAGTGGCGGATGCCCTCGATCATCGAGGCGTGGTTGAGCGCGTCCGAGAACACGATCAGCCCGGGGATCTTGGCGGCGAGGGTGCCGAGGGCGGCCCAGTTCGAGACATATCCCGAAGTGAAGAGGAGCGCGGCCTCTTTCCCGTGCAGATCGGCCAGTTCGGCCTCGAGCAGCACGTGATCGTGAGTGGTGCCGGATATGTTGCGGGTGCCCCCGGCCCCTGCCCCGCAGCGGTCGAGCGCGTCATGCATGGCGGCCAGAACCGAGCGGTGCTGGCCCATGCCGAGATAGTCGTTCGAGCACCAGATCCGCACGTCGCGCTGGGTCTGGCCGTCGGTCTGGCGCGCGTTCGGGAAGGCGCCGCAGCGGCGCTGCAGGTCGATGAATACGCGGTAGTTACCCTCGTCCCTCAGATCGTCGAGGCTCTGGGTGAAAAATCGCTCGTAGTCCATGACACGGTCTCCCGGAAATACTGGCTTTGGGACAACCTAAGTGCTGCGGCGCGGGCCGCACATGACTAAGGTCAAGTGGCGGGCATGGGATTGACAGCAGGGCCCGCGAAAAGGCAGGTGCGTCGCGCGAAGCTTTGGAATAGCTTGGTCCGGGGATGGACCGAATGGCCGAAAAGAGCCGGTACGGATAAAAGGGGATGCCTTCGTGGCGCATGAAGCACAAAAGACGATCGCGCGGGGATCGCTGCTGATCCGCTCATTGCCGGATCAGCACGTGGACACGCTGTTGAATCACGCCGTCTGGCGCAGGTACGAACGGGGCGAGACCCTGTTCCTGCAGGAGGAAAAGGCGCAGGCGATCCACGTGGTGATCAACGGCTGGGTCAAGCTGTACCGGATGGCGCCGACCGGGGCGGAGGCCGTGGTGAGCGTCTTTACCCGCGGCGAGAGCTTTGGCGAGGCGGTGGCGCTGCGCAACATGCCCTACCCGGTCTCGGCCGAGGCGGTGTCTGCCTGCGAGGTCATGCACATCCCCAGCCAGGTCTTCGTGTCGCTGATGAAGGAGGATCCCGAGATCGGCATCTCGATCCTGGCCTCGACCTTCACCCATCTGCATTCGCTGGTGGCGCAGCTGGAGCAGCTGAAGGCGCAGACCGGGGCGCAGCGGGTGGCGGAATTCCTGCTGAGCCTGTGCGACGCCGAGGATGGCGGCTGCGAAGTGACGCTGCCCTATGACAAGATGCTGATCGCCGGGCGCCTGGGGATGAAGCCCGAAAGCCTGAGCCGGGCGTTCTCGCGCCTGAAATCGGCGGGGGTGTCGGTCAAGCGGAACCACGCCGAGATCGACGACATCGAGGCGCTGCGCGACTATGCCGAAAGCGATCCGGCGGACAACTGGAGCAAGTCATGAGCGAACGGATGCAGGCGGTGCTGCGCGCCATCGACGCGGCCAACGCGGCGGACCGGAACCTGGACGACGGGATGCCCGAGGCGCAGCTTTACGGCAAGCGGATGAGCGAGGAGCTGAACCGGTTGTTCCCGGAGGCGTCCGAGGTTCTGCAGATCGCGGCGCGCGGCCAGCACGTGGAACGCTGGAAGCTGGCGCGCAGCGAGTATCCCGAGGGCCGCGCCGGCTACCTGGCCTGGCGCAAGGCGCAGGGCGTGCATCACGCCGAGGTGGTGATGGGTATGATGGCCAAGGCCGGATACGGCGCCGAAGAGATCGAGGCGGCGGGCCGGATGCTGCGCAAGGAAGGCATCAAGCGCGACGCCGAGGTGCAGGCGCTGGAGGACGTGATCTGCTTCGTGTTCCTGAAGTGGTATTTCGCGCCCTTCGCGGGCAAGCACTCGGCGGAGAAGATCCAGCGCATCGTCGAGAAGACCGCCCGCAAGATGTCGCCCGAGGCGCGCGAGCGGGTTCTGTACGAATTCGATCTGCCGGAGGATCTGGCGGCGGCGTTCCGGGGCTGAGACGCCGGGGGCCGGTCAGAGCAGGTAGAGGACGAACACCAGGATCGTGAAACCCGACAGGACGATGGTGAATCCGCGCAGCCAGGCGGGACTGTCGGCCAGGTCCAGGTAGCGGGCGAGGATCACCCTTGCCTTGGCCAGCGCCAGCAGCAGGATGCCGCCGCCGACGAGTTCGGGCAGGATCGGCAGCATGGTCAGCAGCGCCGATGCGAGGCTGAGCAGCAGCAACGCGAGCCAGGCGCCGGTCAGCAGGTCGGGACGCCGGCGGCGGCAGTCTTTGGGAAGGGGTGAAGCCTGTTCCATCGCATCAGCCCAGCAGGTAGACGACCGGGAAGAGCATCACCCAGACCAGATCCACCATGTGCCAGAACTGCGCCCCGGCCTCGATGTTGCGGGGATCGTCGCGCCAGGCGACGAGCAGCAGGATGCCGACCCCGGCCACCACATGGGCGGCGTGAAATCCGGTCAGCAGGTAGTAGAACATGAAGAAGGGGTGGGTTTCGAAATTGATGCCCTGCGCCGCCTTGCCGGCATATTCCACACCCTTGATGATCAGGAACACCACGCCCAGCGCCGCGGCCCCGACCAGCGCGAGGCGCGCCGCCTGGCGGTTGGCCGCGCGGCGCCATTGCAGCGCCTGGGCGGCGAGGAAGCCCGAAGAGACCAGCACCGCCGTGTTGAGCGCCGCGCCGGTGCGGTAGAGATAGGACTGCGCCTCGGCAAAGCCCGCGGGATCGGTCAGGCGCACGCCCATGAAGGCGACGAGGCCGGCCCCGAACACCAGCAGTTCCGAGACGATGAGCACCCACATCAGCAGCTCGCCCGGAAGCTCGTCTATGAGGGATGCGTCGCTCATGCGCCCACCAGTTGCCGGTAGATCTGCGGCAGCGCCATGGTCAGGCGGGCCGGGTCGGGAATGACGGCGAAGCCGCCCTGCCCGAACATGCGGGGGAACCAGCTTTTGCCGGTCTTGTCGATGGTCACGCCAAAGACCGACTGCCCGGCGCGTCGGGCTTCGCGGACGGCCATGCAGGTGTCCTCGATGCCGTGGCGGCCCTCGTAGTGGTCGAGGTCGTTGGGCTTGCCGTCGGTGATGACCAGCAGCAGCCGGCGCTTGCGCGACTGGGTGGCCAGATCGGCCGAGGCGTGGCGGATGGCGGCGCCGAGGCGGGTGTAGAAGCCGGGGCGCAGCGACGCGATGCGCTGTTCGACCGTCGAGGTCATCGGTTCGCCGAAGCCCTTGCACCGCTGGACGTAGACGCGGCTGCGCTTGAGCGACGAGAAGGCGTGGATGGCGAAATCGTCGCCGCAGGCGTTGAGGCCCCAGGCCAGCGCGGCCAGCGCCTCGCGTTCGATGTCGATCACGGCGCGGCCCGAGACGGCGCTTTCGGTGGAGCGGCTGACGTCGAGCAGGATCGACACCGCCAGGTCGCGGGCTTCGGGGCGGGATTGCATCCAGACCCGCTCGGAGCCTTCGCCGTTGGCGAGCCTGTCCACCTGCGCGCGCACTGCGGCCTCGACATCCAGCTGGTCGCCGTCCAGATGACCGCGGGTCATCACCCGGCCCGGGCGCAGCGCCTCGAACTGGCGCTTGACGGCGCGGATGCGGCGGGACGTGGCGGGGTCCTTGCCGAACTCGGCGGCGTCCTCGCGGATCTCGGCGTCCGAGATCAGGACGTTGACGTGATCGGGCAGATACTGGCCCGAGCGTACGTCCCATTCGGGATAGAGCACCCGGCCCGAGAGGCGCTCGCGGTCCACGTCCTCGGGGGCGAGGTCGAGATGCAGCTTGAGCCGGGTCGGCGGCGCCTTGGAGATCTGGCCCAGGCCGATCTCGTCCTGGTCGTCGGCCGCCTTCTTGGCGTTGTCGGGGTCGTCGTCGTCGATGCGGCGGTTCAGGTTCAGGAACTCGGCCCAGCTGAGGATGGCCTCGAACTTGTGCAGAATGAAACTGTCGTTGCGCTCGGCCTGGTCCGACTTGCGGCGGCGGGCGCGGTGGGTCTTTTCGCCGGATTCCTCGGGCGGACCGTCGGTGTCGCGGCTTTCCACCTCCTGATGCTCGGAAAAGGCGACGGCGCGCAGTTCCGGCCAGAGCGGCACCGGGCGGAAGGGCTGATAGCCGCGCGGCGCGGTCGGGTCGCTGTCGGCGGATTGCAGGCGGCGCGCCTCGGGCGTCAGCGGCGTCGGGTCACCGAGCATCTGGCGGATCAGTTCTTCGACCGCGGCTTCGGCGGGCGGCAGATTCGGCAGGTTGCGCTGATGCAGAAGCCCCTTGCAAAGCTCGATGTAGAGCGGGCGCAGGCCGGGGGCGTTTTCCAGTGTCGCCTCGACCATGACCTGCGCCGCAGTCAGGGCGCGGAGATCGGCGCGGAGGGGGTCGTCCTCGTCGATCCGCGTGCCCGCGTGGGCCGCCGTTGCCGCCAGCCAGACGTAGAGCGCGCCATTGGCTTCGCGGGAGGGGTAGACGGCCAGCCGGTCGGGAAGGCGCAGCACCTCGCCGTCGAAGGAGGCCCGCGGCAGCAGTTCCGCCTCGGTGCCCAGACGGCGGCGCCAGCTCAGCCGGTGGCGGGAGACCTCGGGCGAGACGGGGCGCAACTCGACGCCCGGACTGCCCCCGAGGCCCCGGAATAGGACTGCCAGCCGCCCGCCGACCTCGGAGAGGTCGACTGCGGCTCCTTCATGCGCCTCGGGCGCATCCAGGCGGCTGGCAAGGTTGTGCCACAGTTTCCCGATGGTTTCTTCGGGTTCCCATGGCTCGAAGTCGATCCTGACCATTGGCCGGCCTCACCCAAAGACGGCCGTGACAAGATCGAGGAGCCCGCGTTTGATATCCTCGTCGTCGGTGAGAGGTTCGATCATGGCGGCAAGGATGGCCCGGTCGGTGGACATGCCCTGCGCGATCAGCGTGGCGGCGTAGACCACGAGACGGGTCGATACGCCCTCTTCCAGGTCCTGCCCCTTGAGCCCGCGCAGCTTGTTCGCCAACCGGATCAGCGGCTTGCAGCGGTCGAGCGCCAGGCCGCTTTCCTCGGCCACGACGCGCGCCTCGAGATCCGGCGCGGGGAAGTCGAATTCGACCGAGATGAACCGCTGGCGGGTCGAGGGCTTGAGGGTCTTGAGAATGTTCTGGTAGCCCGGGTTGTAGGAGGCCACCAGCATGAAGCCGGGCGCGGCCACCAGTTCCTCGCCGGTGCGGTCGATGGGCAGGATGCGGCGGTCGTCCGTCAGCGGGTGCAGCACCACGGTGACGTCCTTGCGCGCCTCGACCACCTCGTCGAGATAGCAGATGGCGCCTTCGCGGACGGCGCGGGTCAGGGGCCCGTCCACCCAGACGGTTTCGCCGCCCTTCAGCAGGTAGCGGCCGATCAGGTCGGCGGCGGCCAGGTCGTCGTGGCAGGCCACGGTATAGAGCGGCCGGCCCAGTTTTGCGGCCATGTGGGCCACGAAGCGGGTCTTGCCGCAGCCTGTCGGCCCTTTCAGAAGGACCGGCAGGTTGTTTTCATGCGCGGCGGTGAAGACATCGCATTCATCGCCCTGCGCGAGGTAGAAGGGGGCGTCTGCCGCCCCCATCCCGAGGTTCATTGAACCGTCCATGATCATCCCTCCGCAGCCACGTGGTCAGGGTCTTTGTCGAGACGATCCTGTTCGACCGGACCGGGTTCAACAACCTCTTTCCGCGGCATCCAGATGGCGTAGATGAACAGCAGCGCGCCGATCACGAACACCAGGCCGGAGCCGAAGCGCATCCAGTAGAAGATCGCCAGCTGGTCCTGAACGTCCATGTAGTAGTCGCCGAGGACCCGCTGCAGGTGCGTCTGGATCGTACCGGCGAAGGTCAGCACGAAGGTCATGAAGGTCATGCCGCCGGCCATCAGCCAGAACGATGCCATGTTGAGCACCTGGTTGTAGGGATCGCGGTTCTTCAGGATCGGCATGGCGTAGCTGAAGATGGCGAGGTTCAGCGCGACATAGGCTCCGAAGAAGGCCAGGTGGCCGTGCGCCGCGGTGATCTGCGTGCCGTGGGTATAGTAGTTCACCCCGTGCAGCGTGTGCAGGAAGCCCCAGACGCCGGCGCCGAAGAAGGCGAGCGTGGCGCAGCCGAGCGACCACAGAAGCGCGGCCTTGTTCGGGTGGTCACGACGGCCTTTCCAGACCATGACGAAGGCGAAGGCCATCATCGCGAAGAAGGGAACCACCTCGAGGCTCGAGAAGATCGAACCGATCCACTGCCAGTAACCGGGGGTGCCGATCCAGTAGTAGTGGTGGCCGGTGCCGAGGATGCCCGAGAACAGGGCGGCGGCAACGATGACATAGAGCCATTTCTCGACGATCTCGCGGTCGACGCCCGTCAGCTTGAGCATCAGGTAGGCGAGGATCGACGCCATGATGAGTTCCCAGACGCCTTCGACCCACAGGTGGACGATGTACCACCAGAACATCTTGTCGAGGGCCAGGTTCTCGGGGTTGTAGAAGCTGAACAGGAACAGCAGCGCCAGGCCCCAGAGACCCAGGAGCAGGATGTTGGTGATCGCGGTCTTCTTGCCCTGCAGCACCGTCATGGTGACGTTGTAGAGGAACAGAAGCGCGGCCACCACGATGCCGGCCTTGACCCATTTCGGCTGTTCGATGAATTCGCGGCCTTCCTTGCCCAGCAGCCAGTGGCCTTCGAACAGGTTGAAAGTGTAGGTCACGACCACGCCCAGCGTGCCGATCACCAGGATGGCGAGCTGCAGGTAGGCGATCTTTTCCGAGTGGATCTCGCGTTCGGCCTCTTCCGGGATCAGGAAGTAGGCGGCGCCGAAGAAGCCGGTGATCAGCCATACGATCAGCGCGTTGGTGTGGAGCATCCGGACCACGTTGAACGGCAGCAGTTCCGACAACGTGTTGGGTGCGACATAGATCCAGCCGGCGAGCAGACCGCCCAGCACCTGGACCGCAAACAGCGCCATGGCCACCGCAAAGTAGGCCAGCGCAATTCTTTGGGATTGATATTTCATGGCCTCAAGTCTCCTTATCCCGCATCATTCGGCGGCCAGTCCTGAGCGTCGATCGTGTTGGTCCAGATCAGGAAGTCGCTGAGATTGCGGATTTCTTCGTCGGACAGATTGAAGTTCGGCATCTGACGACGGCCTTCGATGCCGGTGGGTTGCGCCTCCATCCACCCCTTCAGGGTCTCGAAGGCGGCGTCGGGATCTTCCAGAACCCCCCAGCGTTCCATCACGTTCGCCAGTTCAGGGGCGAAGTATGCGCCTTCCCCGAGCAGGGAATGGCAGTTGATGCAGGTCTTGTCCTCCCACACCTTTTTGCCCGCAGCCACGCTGTGGGTCAGGGTTTCCTCGTTGGTCGAGGTGGTCTTGATGTATCTGACCGAGTGGTAGGACAGAGCCAGAAAGATCAGTATGAAGAACAGTGACCCGCCATAGAATATGTTGCGGGCCATGCTTTTTGTCATGACTTCGCGCATTGCGCTCTCCTTTGCGCCGCTTTGCTGATAGCCGGAACATGGCCGCGAACGCGCGCCCGCGCCTTAACCAAAGTCAAGGGTTTGAGAGCGGTGAGAATTTCGACGTGAGAAATGGCCTAGCGGCCGCCGGTGGACACGTTGGCCCCGGACCAGTACGCGACCATCCTGGAGACCTTGCCGTTTTCGTCGAATTCGAAAACGTCGATGATCCGCATGGTCTTGCCGTCCGAGTGGGCGGTGAAGGCGAAGGCGGCGGCGTTGCCCGCCACCCGGACCTCGCCGTCGAGCGCGGCGTCGATCGGGTGCAGGAACGGGCCGTTGGCGAAGAAGGCGCGGATCGCGGGCAGACCGGCGACGGGGTCCGCGCCCAGGGGATCGAGCAGGACCGCATCGTCGCTGAAGACGGCGGCGACGGCGTCGAGATTCGCGGCGTTGAGCGCGGCGATGTAGGATCGCACGACCCCGGTCCTGTGGGCAACGGTGGCGTCGCTGACCGCGGCCGCGCCGAGTCGGTTCTCGATCGTCTCAAGCCTGTCGGCGCCGTGCCGGGGCGTCTTTTTCATGCCGCGTCCTCTCCCGCGTTGCGCGGCCAAGTCTAGCCGCGATCCGGGGATTTCCAAAACGGCGGGGGCGGATGCTTCAGCCGGACTTGGCCGCCCGCGGGCCGACCAGCGCGGGCCACATCGAGACAAGGTAGAGCCCGAACGCGGCGACCCACAGCGCGTCGGTCGCCAGCAGCGCGGCCATGTAGATCCCGCCGAACTCGGCCCCGACCCAGCGCAGCAAGGCGGCGGCGGCCATCAGCCCGTAGGCCAGCGCCATCGGCGGCGGCGCCACCAGCGCGCGGCCGCTGTGACCGAGCGCCGCACGGCTCATCACCGCCAGGGTCATGCCGCCGACGCAACCGATTCCCAGCACGTGCAGCGCGCCCACCTCGCTGCCGATTCCCAGCAGCGCCATCCCCCAGAGAATCAGGCCGAGGGCCAGCATTCCCAGCCCCAGGTGCAGCGCGATCAGGATCGGCTGGCGCAGGGCCCAGCGGGCGCGCCAGCGGGCCAGCCGCAGAACCTGGATCAGGCCGAGCAGCAGCGCCAGCGCGCCGGCCAGCGGCCCCGCGCCGAAGAGCAGAATCAGCGGCGGCAGGGCGAGGGCCAGAATCAGGCTGGTCTTTTCCAGCCGCTCGACGCTGACCGGCCAGGCCTCTTCCGGCTCGCCGTCGCGCTTCATGGCGTTGCGGGTGAAGGCCGGGGTGATCCGCCCGCCGAGAATGGCGATCATCGAACACAGCGTCAGCAGCCCGGCCCGCAGCCCGGTGCCGAGCGTGTCGCCGGTCAGGCCCAGCCATTCGAGATGCGTCATCAGGTTGGCGGTCCAGATGAAGGCGAGCAGGGCCAGGAAGACCATGTTCTGCGGTTTCGGGCGGCGCAGCAGCTGCGAGGCGATCTTGACGGCGAGGACCGGCACGAAGGCGAGATCCGCCGCCGCCACCAGCCAGGGCGCCAGCGACGCCGAGAACCACATCGCCATCCGCCCCGCCAGCCAGAGCCCCGCCGCAGCCGAGATGTAGGCGGCGCGGGCGCCCGGCGCGCCGGTCCAGTTCGGCACAGCGGTCAGGAAGAAGCCGCCCAGCGCCGCCGTGGAATAGCCGAAGATCATTTCATGCGCGTGCCACATCGCCGGTGACATGGCATAGGACGGCTCGCCCATCGACGCGCCGCCGGCCTGCATCGCCAGCCATATTCCCCAGACCAGTCCGGTGAACACGCCATAGAGCCCGGCGGACAGGAAGAACACCCGGAACCCCTCGCCCATCACACGTCCGACAACAGCCGACATTCGTTTTCTCCTCTGGCCCGGACTGCGCATCGGGGAATGCCGGGCGCGAAACCGATGAGACCCCTATCGCGGGCGCGCGCATGGAATGATGCGCACGGCCCCGCGAAACCGACCTCTACCGGCGGAGCGGCCCGCCGCACTTAACCAAAATCAAATCCTGCGGCCAAAATCGCCGCGGGTGTGGGCCGAGCGCCCCTGCGTCCGGATGACACTCCCCCCCGTTTCACGTTTCCGAGAGCATCGTTGACTTTTGTCAAGGCGGCACCACCCCCCCTTGCCGCAGTCTCTGCCCTGCCTCACCACGCATATGGAGAGTGATCATGTCACTTGGAATCAGCTACAAGAAAACCGGGCGCGCCTATGGCGCCGGGTTGGCGATGCTGCTGGGCACTGTTGCCGCACCAGCCTTCGCCGAAGAGCCAACGCTCAGCGAGGAAGCTTTCGAGGCCTCCAAGCAACTCTACTTTGAACAATGCGCCGGCTGTCACGGCGTTCTGCGCAAAGGCGCCACCGGCAAGGGCCTGGAGCCCTCATGGAAGAAGACGGCGGCCGACGGCACCGTCACCGAGGGCGGCACCCTCAAACTCGGCCAGGAACGTCTTGAAAAGATCATCGCCTGGGGCACCGAGGGCGGCATGAACAACTTCTCGGACATCATGACCGAGGACGAGATCCGCGACATGGCGACCTACATCATGATGGAGCCGCCGAAGCCGCCGGAGATGTCGCTTGAGCAGATGAAGCAGACCCGCAAGGTCTATGTGGAGGAGGCCGACTATCCGACCGAGCCGCTGCATGGCCGCAACTGGGAAAACTTCTTCGTCGTGATCGAACGCGACGTGGGCAAGGTGGCCATCATCGACGGCGACACCAAGGAGGTCCTGACCCACATCCCGACCGGCTATGCCGTGCACGTGATCAAGGCGTCCGAGCACCACTCGATCAGCGAACCGGAAAACCCGGGCCGCTTCTGGTACACCATGGGCCGCGACGGCAAGATGACCAAGATCGACCTCTGGCAGACGCCGGACAAGATGCTGGTTTCCGAAGTCAAGATCGCCTACGACGCCCGCGACGTGGCCATTTCCGGCGACGGCAAATACGTGATCGGTGGCGGCTACTGGCCTCCGCACTTCGCGATCGTGGACGCGCAGACCATGGAGCCGCTCAAGGTGGTTTCGACGCGCGGCATGAACATCGACGGCGATTACGTGGAAGAAAGCCGCGTGGCCGCGATCTACACCACCCCGCACGAGCCGACCTGGCTGGTCGCCGTGAAGGAGCTGGGGCAGATCTGGCAGGTGGACTATTCCGACCTGGACAACCTGCGGATCGACAAGATCGACAGCTCCAAGTTCCTGCATGACGGGTTCTTCGACCCGACAGGCCGGTACTTCCAGATCGCCGCGAACGCGTCGAACCAGATGGTCGTCGTCGACACCAAGGAGCGCAAGCTCGAGGCGCTGATCGACACCGCCGCCCTGCCGCACCCCGGCCCGGGCGCCAACTGGGACGATCCGAATTGCGGCCCGGTGGCCGGTACGACCCACCTTGGCGTCGGCACCGTGACCGTCTGGGGCAACGATCCGGAGAACCGCCCGGACGACGCCTGGAAAGTCTGCTACGAGGTCGAAACCGACGGGCCCGGCCTGTTCATCCGCACGCACCCGAATTCCAAGTACGTGTGGGCTGACCAGACCAAGCACCCCGAGCCCGAGATCCAGCAGTCGGTGCAGGTCATCGACAAGGAGACCGGCGAGATCGTCAAGACGATCCAGATCACCGAGGATGAAGGCAGCGCCGCCGTCCACTTCGAGTTCAACAAGGACGGCACCGAGGTCTGGGTTTCCAAGTGGAACCTGTCGGACTCGAAGGAACCCAACGGTCAGATCGTGATCTTCGACGCCGAGACGCTTGAGGAAATCGGCCGCATCGACGGGCTGTTCGCCCCGACCGGCAAGTTCAACGTCTACAACCGTTCGAACCACGTCACCTGACGCATAGGCATCTGCCGACGGAAGGGGCGGGCCCCGCGCCCGCCCCTTTCCCGTTCCCGGCCTCGCGGATCAGACATGCCGCGACGCGCCAGGGTCCAGAACACAGCAACGCAACCGGCCTGTCACCCAAGGCCAGAGAAGAAAGCCAAGACGGAGCCTGGAAATGACCCAGCCCACCGACAAGGAAGAAAAGAAGCCCATCTGGCGCCGGTATTTCCTGTGGGGAATGCCTTTGGCCGGGCTAGCCGGGGCCTTTGTCGCCGGCATCATCTTCTGGGGCGGTTTCAACACCGCCATGGAAGCCACCAACACCAAGGAGTTCTGCATCTCGTGCCACGAGATGGAGAATTTCGTCTACGAGGAATACAAGGGCACGATCCACGACGTGAACCGGTCGGGCGTCGGCGCGGTCTGTTCCGACTGCCACGTGCCCAAGGACTGGACCCACAAGATCATCCGCAAGATCAAGGCGTCCCGCGAACTTTACGGCAAGATGGTCGGCACCATCAACACGCGCGAGAAGTTCGAGGCCAAGCGCCTGCATCTGGCGATGAACGAATGGGAGCGGATGAAGGCCAACGACTCGCGCGAATGCCGCAACTGCCACAACTTCGAATCGATGATGCCCGAGTTCCAGAAACCGCGGGCGCGGCAGCAGCACCTGAACGCGATGGAAGCCGGCCAGACCTGCATCGACTGCCACAAGGGCATCGCGCATTCCGACGCCCGCGACCGGGCGGCCGAAGAATATCTTGAGAAACTCGAGGCGCCGAACCCGAAATTCGTCCGCGAGATCCCGGCGGCCTACCTGGAAAGCCTGGCCCGGATCGAGGCGAAGGAGGCCGAAGCGGCCGAGGCTGAAAAGGCCGCCAAGCAGGCCCAGCAGGAAGCGGTTCAGGCCCAGATCGCCGCGGCCGTCGATTCGGCGGTGGCCGAGGAACGCGCCAAGGCCAATGGCGAGGCGTCCGGAAGCGATGGCGCCGGCGGCGCCGGTGCGGCGGCCGCAGGCGGCGACGTCGCGTCGAACATCGACTGGAACGCCGTTGCCGGAGCGGAAATGAAGCTGTTCTATCCCGGCCAGGCGTCTTTCGAGTGGGTGCAGAACGGCAAGAACCACGGCGGCGCGCGTCCGCTGACCAAGGGTGGCGACGCATGTTCGACCTGCCACGCCAAGGAGCTTGACGCGATCGGCAACAAGCTGGTGGCCGGCGGCGACCTGGAGCCGACCCCGATCCCGGGCAAGCGCGGCGTGATCGACGCCACGGTGCAGGCGGCGCATGACGGAGAGAACCTCTATGTCCGCATGCAGTGGCCGGATGCCGGGCACAACCCCGCGCCCTTCGTCGATGGCGGCAAGATGGATCCGGAGAACCAGATCAAGGTCGCCATGATGATCACCGGCACCGGAATCGAGATGGGGGATCAGGTGGGCTGCTGGGCCTCGTGCCACGCGGACAACACCTTCATGCCCTTCGATCCGGGCGCCGACGCGATCGCGGCCAATGGCGATGTCGCGGGCCGTCTGCAGGCCGAGGGAACGGTCACCAAGTACCTCAGCGAAAGCCGGACCGACATCGAGATCAAGGGCCGTGGCGACAAGCCGCTGGGCGGCTGGGACCTGCTGAAGGCCGAGGCCGAGATCGAGCAGTACCTGAAGGACGGCACCTATCTCGACCTGCTGCGCGTCTATGCCGATGGCAGCGCCAGCAACGGCTACCTGCTGGAACGCCGGGTGGAGAACGACGGCGAGATCGCCGCCGAGGCCAGCCTGGACGGCGGCATGTGGACGGTGGTGTTCTCGCGTCCGCTGGACAACGGCGCGCCGGGCGACGTCCCGTTGGTTCCGGGCCAGACATACACGGTCGGCTTCGCGATCCACGACGACTTCGCGGCGGCCCGCTTCCACCACGTGACGCTGGACACCAGCCTTGCACTTGATGACGCATCCGCCATCATCAATGTGGTGAAGCAATAGGAAAACGCGGCGGCCGGGATTTCCGGCCGCCGTTCCCCAGCCGGAAAGGAGACATCGGACATGCGAAACTCAAGCCTTCTTCCCGCGATACTGCTGTCGGCGGCGGCGGCGTTTCCCGCAGCCGCGAAGGACGAGGACAAGGCCGCGATCTGCGCCGAGGCCGAGGAGCGGTATGTCGAACTGTTCGGCCAGCCTTCGGCCGAGGTCGAGGATGTGGAGGTCGTGCTGATGTACCAGTACAACTTCTGCCCAGCCGAGCTGACCGTCAAGGTCGGCACCACGGTGCGCTGGGTCAACGTGGACAAGCGCACCAGCCACAGCGTGCTGCTGAAGGACGGCAGCATGCCGGAAACGGACCGGGCCTTTCCCGAGGAATCGGTGGAGCTGACATTCCTGACGCCGGGGCCGCAGGACTATCTCTGCGGGCCGCATTGGGAAACCCAGGACATGATCGGAATGGTCACCGTCGAACCCTGACGCGAAGTACCGGGAACCGAGGCAGAGATACAGGCAGCGAAGGAGCGCGGGGGCATTTCCCGCGCTCCTTAACTTATGTCAAGGCAACCTCTTTTGACATCGGCCAGTCTGCCCTCATGAAACGCCCGGTTCGCCCAGCCATCTCTCGTTGTTCCGCAGCCCGCCCCGCGGCTGCGCGGGATGCGGCGGGGCGACCGGATCCCGCCACTTTCTGGACGAGCGAGATTTCAAATGAGCGGTAGAGTTTTCCTCATCGGCGCCGGCCCCGGCGACCCCGAACTGATGACCATGCGCGCGATCCGCATGCTGCGCGAAGCCGATGTCGTGGTCTATGACCGGCTGGTCTCGGCCGACATTCTCGCCATGAGCCCGGAACGGGCGCTGATGATCCCGGTCGGCAAGGCCCCCAAGTGCCACACCGTGCCGCAGGAGCGGATCAACGACATCCTGCTGGAACAGGCGCGCGCCGGCCACAGGGTGGCCCGGCTCAAGGGCGGCGACCCGATGATCTTCGGCCGCGGCTCGGAGGAGGCCGCCTATCTGGCCGCGCATGGCATAGCGGTGGAATACGCGCCCGGCATCACCGCGGCGCAGGGGGCAAGCTGCTCGACCGGCGTGCCGTTGACCCATCGCGGGCTTGCGACTTCGGTCCAGTACGTCACCGGCCACCGGCAGGCGGACAAGGTTCTGGACCTGGACTGGAAGCGTCTGGCCGATCCCGACAGCACGCTGGTCGTCTATATGGGCGTGGCCAATATCGGCCAGATCGCCATGGGGCTGATGACCGAGAACCTGCCGGGTTCGACCCCGGTTCTTGCGGTCGGCCGCGCCACCACGCCCGAGGAGCGCCGGCTGGTCTCGCGCCTCGACCGGGTGGCCGCGGACGTGCGCGAGGCAAAACTGACGGCCCCGACCCTTTTCATCATCGGCAAGGTGGTGTCGCTGTATGCTGAAGCGCCTTTGGCCGAGCTTGTCGAACAGGTGGAAGCCCATGGCTGACGTCATCCGCAGACCCAAACGCGGCTGGACCGCGCGGACCCTGCTGACGGGGGCCGTGTTCGTCGCGACCTCGGCCTTTGCCGCCGAAACGATCGACCCCGCCGCCCTGAAACGCCTGGTGCACCAGGACTGCGGCTCGTGCCACGGCCTGTCGCTGAAGGGCGGGCTGGGGCCCGACCTGCGCGCCGAAAACCTGCAGCATTACGACGTGGACGTCCTGATGGACGTGATCCTGGACGGCATTCCCGACACCGCCATGCCGCCCTGGCGGCCCCTGATGACCCAGGAAGAGGCCGAGTGGATCGCCCATTACCTGCTGACCCCGGAGGAGCAATGAGACGCCTTGCATTCGGCCTGATGGCCGCCCTTCTGGCAACCACCGCACATGCCGAGCCCACGGCCACCGGCGATCTGGGGCTGGTGATCGAACGCGCCACCGGATCGGTGCTGCTGGTGGACCAGTCGGACCGCGCGGCGCTGGCCCGCATCGAGGGCTTGGGCGATCTGTCCCATGCCTCGCTGGTCTATTCGCCGGATCAGCAGTTCGCTTATATCTTCGGGCGCGACGGCGGGCTTACGAAGGTCGACATCGTCACCCGGAAGATCGTGAATCGCGTCGTGCAGGCGGGCAACGCCATCGGCGGCGCCATCTCGGATGACGGCAAGCTGGTCGCGGTGTCGAATTACGAGCCGGGCGGGGTGCGCGTCTTCGATGCGGACACGCTTGAGATGGTCGCGGACATCCCCACCGGCAGCAAGACCATCGGCCTGGTCGATGCGCCGGGCCGGCGCTTTGTCTTCACCATGTGGGATTCGGGCGAGACATGGATCGCCGATTTCGCCGGCGCCGACCCGCAGATCACCAAGATCACCGACATGGGGGCCAACCCCTATGACGCGCTGATCACCGCCAATGGCCGCACCTACATCACCGGCCTGTTCGGAGAGGACGGGCTGACGGCGCTGGACCTGTGGTCCGAAAACCCCGAGCCGATCCGGGTGCTGCCCGGCTATGGCCGGGGGCAGCAGGAGATGCCGGTCTACAAGATGCCGCATCTGGAAGGCTGGGCGCATACCGGCGACGAGTTCGTCCTGCCGGCCGTCGGGCATCACGAGGTGCTATGGGTCGATGCCTCCACACTCACGGAAACCGGGCGGACCAAGACCTATGGCCAGCCGGTCTTTGCCATGGCGCGCCCCGACGGGCGGCAGGTCTGGGTGAATTTCGCCCACCCGCTGAACGACACGATCCAGGTGATCGACACGCTGACCAAGCAGGTCGTCCACGAGTTCAAGCCGGGACCGGCGGTGCTGCACATGGAGTTCACGCCGCGCGGCCACGAGGTCTGGCTGAGCGTGAGGGACGCGGGCAAGGTCATGGTCTACGACACGCAAACCTTTGAGAAACTGCGCGAAATCGAGGCAGAGAGCCCCTCGGGCATCTTCTTCACAGCACGCGCGCACAGGACGGGGCTTTGACGCATGTGCCACATCACCGATCCCAAGGACCGCAGCCTGCTGGATGACTGGCAGCGCGACTTTCCCGTCACCGAGCGCCCGTTCAAGGTTCTGGCCGATGCGCTGGAGCTGGACGAGGCCGACGTGATCGACCGGCTGGCGCGGATGCGCGCGGCGGGCCGGATCACCCGCGTCGGCGCGACGATCGCGCCCGGGACCGTGTCGGCCAGCACGCTGGCCGCGGTGGCCGCGCCGGAGGAGCGGATCGAGGAGGTCGCGGCGCTGATCGACGCCGAGCCGGGCGTCAATCACAACTATCAGCGCGAGGATGACTGGAACCTCTGGTTCGTCGCCACCGGACCCGACCGCGAGCACGTCAACGACACGCTGGCGCGGATCGGGCGGCGGACGGGGCTGGAGGTGCTCGACCTGCGGCTGGTGCGCCCGTTCAACGTCGATCTCGGCTTTCGGATGTCGGCGGCGACGCCGCGGGTGCCCAGCGCGCGCAAGGTGGACCGGACCGCGATGCGGGACGGCGACCGCGACCTGCTGCAGGCGCTGAGTTCCGGCCTGACGCTGGTGGCCGATCCCTATGCGGCGCTCGCCAGATCGCTGGGGCGCGACGAAACCGACGTCATGGAGCGGATCACCGCGCTGCACGGCGCCGGGATCATTTCGCGCCTGGGCGTGATCGTGCGGCATCGTGCGCTGGGATGGTCCGCCAACGCGATGGTGGTCTGGGATCTGCCGGCCGAGCGGGTCGCCACCGCCGGGCCGGCGCTGGCCGCGCATCCGGGCGTGACGCTGTGCTACGAGCGCCGCCCCGTCGAAGGGGTCTGGCCCTACCGGCTGTATTGCATGATCCACGCCCGCTCGCGCCCCGAGGCGCGCGGCGTGCTGGCCGGCGCGGTCGAATTGCCCGAGCTTGCGGGCGCGGCGCACAAGGTGCTGTTCTCGACCCGCTGCTTCAAGCAGACCGGCGCACTGATCAAAGCCAGGGAGGTGGCCGCATGACGCCGCTGGACGCAACCGACCGCGCGATCCTGAACCGGATGCAGGACGATCTGCCGCTGACCGCGCATCCCTATGCGGATGTGGCGGCGCAGCTGGGTATCACCGAGGACGATCTGCTTGAACGGCTGGCCCGCATGAAGGACGAGCGGGTGATCACCCGGTTCGGCCCCTTTTTCGACGCCGCCGCCATGGGCGGCGCCTTCTGCCTCTGCGCCATGGCGGTGCCGGAGGAGGATTTCGAGACGGTCCTGACCAAAGTCAATGCGCACGCGGAGGTGGCGCACAATTATGAGCGCACGCACCGGCTGAACATGTGGTTCGTCCTGGCTACCGAAACGCCCGAGGGGATCGGAGCCTGCGCCGATGCGATCGAACGGGAGACGGGGGTGCAAGTCCTCCGTTTCCCCAAACTGCAAGAGTTCTTCATCGGGTTCCGGGTCGCGGCATGAAAATCGACAGCACAGACAGGCGGATCATCGAGGCGCTGCAGGGCGGCCTGCCGCTGGTGCCGGCGCCCTATGCCCATGTGGCGGCGCAGATCGGGATGCCCGAACCCGACCTGATGGCGCGCATCGGGTCGATGAAGGCGCGCGGCGTGATCCGCCGCATCGCCGCCGCGCCCAACCATTACAAGCTGGGCATGACCGCCAACGGCATGACGGTCTGGGACGTGGAGGATGCCCGCATCGCCGAGCTTGGCGCGCAGGTGGGCGCCCTGCCCTACGTCACCCATTGCTACGAACGGCCCCGCGCCCTGCCGGACTGGCCCTACAACCTGTTCGCCATGGTCCATGGCGACTCGCGCGAGGAAGTCGAGGAGAAACGCGCCGAGATCCGCGCCCTGCTGGGCGCGGCGCTGCGGGGCTGCGACATCCTCTATTCGACCCGAATCCTGAAAAAGACGGGGCTGCGGCTCCGCCAGAAAGGCTGAGACGATGTTCCGCCTGACCGAATACATGCACCAGCTGGTCGAGCCGACCCCGGTCCGCAAGCGCGGCAAGGGCCCGGTGAAACCGGTGGTGATCTGGAACCTGACCCGGCGCTGCAACCTGAAATGCCGCCACTGCTACACCGTCTCGGCGGATGTCGAGTTCCCCGGCGAGCTCAGCCATGAGCAAGCCATGGAAACCCTTGAGGATCTGGGCCAATTTTGCGTCCCGGCCCTGATCCTCTCGGGTGGGGAACCGCTGGACCGCAAGGACCTGTTCGCGATCGCCTCCCGCGCCCGGCAACTGGTGCGGATGCTGGCGCTGTCGACGAACGGCACCAAGATCCATGGCGAGACCGCCGACCGCGTGGCGGAGATCGGCTTCGACTATGTCGGCATCTCGATCGACGGGATCGGCGCCACCAACGACTGGTTCCGCGGCGTCGAGGGCGCCTTTGCCGACGCGCTGCGCGGGGTGCGCGAATGCAAGAAGCGCGGCATCAAGGTCGGCCTGCGCTTTACCCTGACCGAGGGAAACCACCAGCACCTTCCCGACCTGCTGAAGCTCTGCGACGACGAGGGCGTGGACAAGTTCTACCTGAGCCATCTCGTCTATGCCGGGCGCGGCGACAAGAACCGCAGCGAGGATGCCGAGCACCTGCGCACGCGCCGGGCGCTGGACCTGCTGCTGGAGCGGGCCTGGGCGGCCGCTTCGGGCGGGCGTCCGCTGGATATCGTCACCGGCAACAACGACGCCGACGCGGGGTATTTCCTGAACTGGGTACGCGAGAATTTCGACGCCGAGAAGGAGGCGCATGTGCGCAGCCACCTGGCGGCTTGGGGCGGCAACTCGTCGGGGCTGGGCGTCGCCAACATCGACAACCTGGGCCGGGTGCATCCCGACACCTACTGGTCGGACTACACCGTGGGCAACGTCAAGCAGACGCCGTTTTCCGAGCTGTGGACCGGCGGCGACAAGATGCTGGAGCTGCTGCGCACCCGACCGCGGCCGCTGAAAGGCCGATGCGGAGCCTGCGCGCTGCGCGATGTCTGCGGCGGCAACACCCGCATCCGGGCGCTGCAGCTGACCGGCGATCCCTGGGCCGAGGACCCGGCCTGCTACCTGTCGAATGAAGAGATCGGCGTGAGCGACGCGGCCGAGCGCCTGCAAGTCACGCCATTCCGAGGAAAGAGCCATGACCCGGCACACCGGTTCTACTGAAACATCCGCGCCCAGCACCGCGACGGCTGCGCGCGCGGCCCGTGCGGGAGCCTCCGGCGGGAGTATTTGGAAAAAGATGAAGATCGGGCTGTTGTGCTCGGCTGTGATGGCGGCGCCGGCCCTTGCGGGGCCCGCCGAGGACTATGCCGATCATTGCGCCGAATGCCACGGTGACACCCGCCTGGGCGGGCTGGGCCCGGCGCTGATCCCCGAGACGCTGAAGCGGATGCGCGGGCCGCGCATCGCCGAGGTGATCGCCGAGGGGCGCGCGGCCACGCAGATGCCCGCCTTTTCCCATGAGCTTGACGCGCTGAGGATCGAGGAACTGGCGGGTTGGCTGAAGACGCCGCTGGAGACCTCGCCGGTATGGGGCGAGGCCGAGATCATGGCCAGCCGCACGCTGGACGAGGATTACGTGGCGGTCGATGCGCCGGTCTGGGACAGCGACCCGATGAACATCACGCTGGCGGTGGAGACCGGCGATCACCATGTCTCGGTTCTGGATGGCGACACGTTCGAGGTGCTGGACCGTTTCGAGACCCCGTTTGCCGTGCATGGCGGGCCCAAGTTCAGCCCCGACGGGCGCTATGTCTTCATCATGTCGCGAGACGGCTGGGTGCAGAAATACGACCTCTGGGCGCTGCAGCAGGTGGGGCGGGTGCGCGCGGGCGTCAACAGCCGCAACATCGCCATGAGCCATGACGGCAAGTGGCTGGCGGTGGCGAACTACCTGCCCAATTCGCTGACCATCCTGTCGACCGAGGATCTGAGCGTCGGCACCGTGCGCGAGGTCAAAGGCAAGGACGGCACGCCCAGCCGGGTATCGGCCGTCTACCAGGCGCCGCCGCGCGAAAGCTTCGTGCTGGCGCTGAAGGACGTGCCGGAGATCTGGGAAGTGTTCTACGGTCCCAACCCGCCGCATTACGGCTTTGCCCATGACTGGCGGATCGAGGGCCCGGCGCCCAACACCACGCCGTTTCCGGTGCGCAAGATCACCACGCCGGACTATCTGGACGACTTTTTCTTCGACCAGGCCTACGAGCATGTCATGGGCGCGTCGCGGGACGGCAAGGGCGGCCAGGTGATCGACCTGGTGATCGGGCACAAGGTGGCCGATCTGGACCTGCCAGGGATGCCGCACCTGGGATCGGGCATCACCTGGAAACACGGCGACACGACGGTGATGGCTACGCCGCACCTGACCGATGGCGTGGTGTCGGTGATCGACATGGACAGCTGGGAAACCGTCAAGCGGATCAAGACCGAAGGCCCCGGCTTCTTCATGCGCAGCCACGAGAACTCGCCCTATGTCTGGGTCGACGTGTTCTTCGGCGAGAACAAGGACGCGATGCACGTGATCGACAAGCAGAGCCTCGAGATCGTCGAGACGCTGCGGCCCGCGCCGGGCAAGACCGTGGCGCATGTGGAGTTCACCAAGGACGGCAGCCATGCGCTGGTGTCGGTCTGGGAGGACGACGGCGCGGTGATCGTCTATGATGCCAAGACGCTGGAGGAGATCCGGCGGCTGCCGATGCGCAAACCCTCGGGGAAATACAATGTCTGGAACAAGATCACCTTCTCGGAAGGAACCAGCCACTGACGGGCGCTGGCCGGTCTGGAAACTGGCGTTGGTTCTCTACCCGTTTTCCGCCGGGGCGGTGGCGATCAACCTGTTCCTGGCGGGGCTGATCGCGCACGGGCTGGGCTATTCCGCGATCGGCCCGGTGGACGCAGTGCTGTGGTCCGTGCCGCTGGGGATCCCGGCGACCTGGGCCGCGGGGCGCTGGGTGCGCAGCCTGATGGACGAGGCCGACGGCTAGTCACGCGGCCGCGGGCTGGGCCTGCGCGCGGGTGCGCCGCCGCAGCAGCGGCCGGCCCGAAACCGCGAGGAACAGGCAGGAGACGAGACCGCCGAGAATCGCCGGAAGGTAGAGCAGCCACCAGGTTTCCGGGCGGGCGATGACGACGGGCGAGACGAGGCCGCGCACGCCTTCGAGAAACACCAGAATGGTGAAGGCGCCCAGGATCTGCGGCCAGAGGCCGAACCGGGAAAACCCGCCCAGCATCAGCGTCGAAAAGCCCACCAGGGCCACCGCCACGCTGATGGCGATCCAGGAGAACCGCTGGTGCAGTTCCTCGATCAGGTCGCCTTCGGTGAACCGCTCCGTATCGGTGATTGACGCGCGGTCCGTGATCAGTTCCATCGTCGGTATGGCGCCAATGCTGCGTTCATAAAGGCCGCTGCCGCTGGTCAGCGAGGAGATGTCATAGGACGCGTCCTCGAACTGGGTCGAGGACAGCGTGCGCGCGGCGATGTCGTAGCGCAGTGCGACGCCTTCGAGCATGACCAGGTTGATCCCGGTCTCGCCGCCGACCAGGAAGGCGCGGGAGCCGGAATAGGTCACGGGCAGGTCCGGGTCGCGCCGGTCCGAGACGAAGACGTCGTGCAGGGTGCCGTCCCGGTCGATGCGCCCGATATAGACCGTGACGCCGTCCGCGGGATGAAGGAACTCTCCCTCGTTCAGCAACTGGGCGGTCACGTCGCCCGCGACCTCCTGCTGGCGCTGTTCCAGCTGCGCCACCGCGGTCGGGCGCAGGTAGACGCTGATCGCCGCCATCATCAGCCCCGCGATCAGGCCGAAGGTGAAGACCGGCCGCGCCAGTTTCCACGGGCTGGAGCCGGTGGCGAGCATGACGGTCAGCTCGCTTTCGCGGTTGAGGCGGTTGGTGGCGTAGACGGCGGCGGCGAAGACCGCCATCGGCATCACCGTGCGGATCAGCGTGGGCAGCGTCAGGGCGGTGAATTCGAGAAAGACCATCGCCGACTGGCCGCCGCTGATGACGCGGTCGAACAGGCTGACCGAGCGGGTGATCCAGAACACGCCGACCAGAACCAGCGTGAAAAAACCGAACAGCAAAAGCAACTGCCGCAGGAAATATCCATCGAAACGCGACATGTGACTCCATCGGGCTGTTCAGATTCCCGCGGACTTTAGGCCATCCGCGCGTCCGAGGAAACCGGGATCGGCAGGCGGCAGGCGGGAACCAGCACCCGGTTGCGCCAGAGCCAGCGCAGCAGCCTGTCGGCGCGTCCGGCTCCGACGAGGCCGGACCAGTGATGCCGAATGGCGGCGGCGGACGCGTCGCAGTCAAGCTGGCGCAGCAGCGGCGCGACCGGCACGCCGTCCAGCAGCGCCACCGGGCGTCCCAGATGCGGATGTGTCAGGACCGGCCCGGGCGCGATCAGGTCGCCAGTCTGGATGCCGGAGATGCCGATTTCCGCCTCGGGCGACAGGCGCAGCGGCGCGTCGTCGGGCATCTGGCCCGGAGGCGGTTCCGGCGACGGCTGTGCCAGCCATGCAGGCGGCGACGCGCGGTCCGTCCAGAACGGCGCCGCCTGGTGCCGCGCCTGGCGCGCGTAATATTCGGCGGCGAGGTTGGCATGGGCGCGCACCCGTTCCTGCTGACGCGCGGCGTGGAAATCCAGCGCCAGGGTGGCGTCGCGCGGGCGGGTCAGGACGGTATGGGCAACCGCCGCGGCCTGCATCGCCTGCCCCAGCGCGGACTGGACACCCTGCGAGGAAAGCGCGTCGATGGAAAAACTGGCCTCGCCCACGCGCAGCAGGTCCGGGGCGGGCGGGGTTTCCTCGATGTAGCTGGCGGCGTCGCAGCGGCGGACGGGGCCGATGCGCCGCCCTTCGAGGCAGGGCGACAGCAGCGTCGATTGCGCCAGCAGATTCAGGTAGAGGTCGCGGCGCTGCGCGGGCGACAGGCCCACACATGCGGCGGGATCGACGAAGGCGATGGCGTTGACCGTGCCGTCCGGCAGCAGCGCGCCCCAGTACCAATGCGCCGCGCCCGCCTCGACCCGGGTTTCCGGGCCGAAGCCCGGCGGCGCCTGCCAATAGGCGAATAGCGCCAGCAGCGGCGCGGAACAGCGCCGGAACCTGCGCCCCAGCCCGGCCTGCTTGCCCGCCGCGTCGATCATGAGGGCCGCGCGCACCATCGACACATCCGGGATGCCGCGAACGGGGATGTCCCACCCCCCGGCCCGGCGGCGGGGACGGCGGGCGCGGGCGGGTTGCAGAACCCGGACGCCCGCGTCGGACGCGGCCTGCAGCAACAGCGCGTCGAAGCGGCCCCGGTCCACAAGCAGCCCGGGCTGGCCGGCAGAGGCGCCGCGCCTCTCGAACTCGCCGGCCCAATATAGGATCGAGCCGGTGGCGCGCAGGAACCCGGCCCCGTCCACCCGCCCGCGCAGGCCCAGCGCGTCGAGGATCGGCAGCACCGAAGGCGGCAGCGACTCGCCGATATGGGCGCGGGGGAAAGCGTCGCGTTCCATCAGGCAGACATCGTGGCCGAGCTGCGCCAGCCGCAGCGCGGTGGCCGATCCGGCGGGGCCACCGCCCACGACGCAGATCTCGGCCTCGCCTATGCCGCCTGCCGCGGGCATCGTCACTCGGCCCGGCTTGGCGGCCCGCCTTCGCCGAAGAAATCCGGGCGGGCCTCGATCAGGCGGACATAGGCCTGCAGGCAGTAATGCAGCCAGCCGCGGATGTAGTCGCAGGCGGGGCGGCCGCGGTGGATCACCTCGTGATGGCAGCCGCCGCCGCAGAGGTAGCGCGCCCAGCAGCTGTTGCACGGCGACTGGGTATGAACGTGCCGCTCCGCCAACCAGCCGTTGCGGCGGGCGCTGTCGGGGCTGGTCACGTCGCCCATCGCGGCCGCCTCGTCCCCGACGAAGCGGTGGCAGGCGAACAGGCCGCCATCGGCGGAGACGCCGAAATAGCCCGCGCCCGCGCCGCAGGGATAGGGCCGGTGCGTGCCGCGGTGGATCTCGTGCATCGCCGACGCCATGTTCGAGAAGGGATAGCGCCGCCCCGCCACGACCGCCGCCTCGAAAGCCGCGCCGCAGAGGCGCATCTGCGCCAGCATGTCGTCCAGCCCGGCCCGGTCCAGTTCATGCTTGCCGTTGGGCGCCGCGAGCATGGGCGAGAAGCCGACCGAGTGGAACCCCATCGCCACGAAGCGGTCCAGCGTCTCGGGCAGGTCCATGTTCCGCGGCGTGACGGTCACGCGGGCGCCGACCTGCATCCGGCGCTGCGCCTCCAGCAAAGGCGCGACGCGGCTCAGGATCGCGTCGAAGCTGCCGCGCCCGCCGCGGTAGGGGCGCAGGCGGTCATGGGCCGCGCCGATGCCGTCGAGGCTGATGGTCACGGCGAAACCGTGCGCTTCGAAGAATTCGGCATCGTCGGGCCGCAGCAGGGTGCCGTTGGTGGTGATCGAGAAACCGACGCGCAGGTCCTTCGCCCGCGCCTGCCGCACGGCGTAGTCGGTGGCGCGGCGGATCAGGTCGCGGTTGATCAAGGGCTCGCCGCCCAGAAAGGCGAGGCTGATCCTGTCGCCCGGTTCCGCTTCTGAAACGAGACGATCGACCGAGGCCCGGGCGACCTCCCATGACATGTTCCGGGCCGGACCGCCGAACTCGCCGCCGGAAGCGTAGCAATAGGTGCAGGCGAGGTTGCATTTCTGCGCCACCGCCAGCGACAGGGACCGGACGGGCATGTCCTGCGGCGGCGCGTCGTCGATGAAGGGCGCGTCACGCAGGCCCAGCCCGTCCAGGAACCCGGCGCGGGCCGCGTCGTCCCAGCCGGCATGGGCCTCGGCCGTGCCGGGCGGGACGTCGAACACGCGCGAGCCGTCCACCGCCAGCATGTGCTGTCCATGCTCGGTGTCGAAGAAATGCACATCGCGGCGGGGCGCGCGCAGGTCCGGTTCGGGGCGGGTCATGTCTCGGCTTCCGGCCAGAACGGGATGCCGATGCCCTTCGCGGCCAGTTCGTCGCCCGTGACGCGCAGATCCTGCATGGTGTCGCGGACGCGGGCGATGTGCTCCTGCGCTTGCGCGAACTTGTCACAGGCTTCGAGCGCGTAGGCCTGGCGCAATCCATCGGTCACGCTGTTGAACAGGGCGAGGGCCTGCTTCGCCTGCGCCTTCGTGCCGGGTTTGACGGGGCGCAGATAGGCCGGAAGCCCTTGCCCGGTGTCGTATTTCGCCAGCACCTCCTTCATCTGGCGGAAGCGCAGGTAATGCTCGTCCCCGTCCGAGTCGATCCGCACCGCCAGCGCGTAGAGGCGGCGGGCGAACAGCGCCTTGTTTTCCAGCGTCGCCACGCATTGCGCATAGGCGCGGTCGATATAGCCGCCGGGGCGTTCGATCTCGATGAAATCGTCGATGGCCTCGGCCGTCAGCGGGCGCAGCGAACGGGGATGCACCCTGCCGTATCCGGGGCCGAAACGCAGGATTTCGGCGGGGGTCAGCACCGGTTCGTAGGCGTCGCCCTGAAGCTCCCACAACAACTGGTTGGCCCAGCGCATGTGGGTCATCTCGCCGATCGCGACCTCAAGCAGCGCACGGCGGGCGAAGATCAGGTCGTCCTTCAGCGTCGGCCAGCGGGCGGCATCGACGGTTTCCGGGTCGGCCAGCGAGAAATAGGCGTAGAGATATTGCAGGCTGAGCGTCATCTCCATTGGCGCCAGTCGCTTTTTCAGGTCCGCGACCATTTCCTGAACGTCGGCATAGGGTTCGACGTCCTGCAACTCGGGATCGGCCTGATAGACCTCGCCGGTCTCGCGGCCCTCGACGACGATGGGCAGCTCGCTCCACATCCGGTTGACCTGGTAGTGGTCGATCTGGAACGGGCGGTTCTGCTCGACCGTGTTGAGCGCCGCCACGTTGCCCGAGGGGCTTTTGTCCGCGCGCAGCCAGTCCAGATGGGTTTCGGCGGCAACGGGCTTGTAGGATTGCCCGGTCGGCAGCGCCTGATCGTGCGGAACCTCGGCCATCACCACGTCCGGGTGGTTCGACGGCCAGTAGTGGCAGCCGCAGTCGCGGAAGTCGTGGGACCAGGGGTTGCACAGGCTCTGGGTCAGTTCGCCGGGGTCGTAGGCGTCGTCGAACACGCCCGCCTCGGTGCGGTAGCGGCGGCGGTAGCCGTGCAGCACCACCGGTTCGGCATCGACGGCGCCCTCGTGGTCGCGGCGCACCAGCGCCACCGAAACCGGGTTGTCCGAACCGCTTTCAAGGCTGCGGACAAAGCGCCAGACCAGCATTCCGTCATAGGGCGTGCGGTCCTTGTCGTGGAAGTCGATGCGCCGACCGCCCTGCTCGACCCAGGACAGGAACCAGCGCCCCTCGCCGAGCTTGGCGCCCACCTCGCCGCGATAGGCCGAGAGCAGGGTCTGCACCCAGTCGTCGGGGCTGTCGTCGGGCAACATCGGGTCGTACATGTAGTCGACGAAGACCAGGTGGAACCCTTGGGTGTTCTTCGGCGCTTCGGCGACCGGGCTCAGCGGCACCCGCACGGCGTTGAACACCAGCCCGGGAAAGAACCGGCGGTCGAGGTCGCGCACATCCATCTCGAGCCCCGGAAAGCAGTTGCCGACCGAGCCGTCGAGCCGGGTGTTGTCCGGATTGCCCGGCACGCGGTAGGCGGCGCGGGCGGTCAGGTTGCGGGGTTTGACGCGGATCGGGTTCATCGGTTCAGGCATCCTGCGGCCCTCCTGCCTTGGCGGCGGTTTCCTCACGCGGCGGGTGCGCCACCAGATGGTCGATGAAGGACATCACCAGGTGGTACTGCCGCCGCGACAGCGACAGCGGGAAATAGTTGGAATCGCGCATGTAGGGCGGCATCCGGGCGTCGTGCATCATGTCGCGCACGATGCGCGGGTCGCGGAAGGCCGGGTTCGGGGTCTGGTCCGGGTTCGGGTCGGGTTCGAACTGCGACAGGATGCCGAAGGGCGGACGCATCAGGGTCTTCACGAAATCCGGCCTGCGGCGCAGGAAATCCAGCAGGTTTTCCTCGTCGATCAGTTGCTCGTGCACGAATTTCACCGCCACCGTATAGGGCAGCCGGTCGTTCGGCACCGAGTTCGAGAAGACCGAGACGGGTTGCGGGCGGATCAGGTCGGGGATCTTGTCGGGCTTGACCGCGTCCTCCTCGGTCATCGAGGCGGCGTCGGTCGAAGGCAGGCCCGGCGTCGGCGCGATGCCGGTCTGGGCCTGCAGCGAGGCGTTGTCCTTGAGGCCCTGGGCGCGGATGTCGTCGAGATTGATCAGGCTGTTGGTCTCGAAGGCGCGGCGGAAGATGTCCACCACCTCGGCCTTGGCTTGCAGGTAGTTCTCGTCCGTCACCGAGATCAGCGACAGGTCGCGGTCGGCCAGATCGTCCTCGAGGCTGTAGAAGGGCCGGCAGTCGGGCGCGAAATCGGGCGGGCCGGTGAATATCCGCGCCCGCGCGGTCAGGCGTTCGCCGCGCACCGAAAGCGTGGCTTCGATGACGCCGTCGCTGGTGTCGTCCACCACGCCCCAGGACTGGTTGTTGCCGACCCGCGCGCCGTCATAGCTGTCATGCGGTTCCGGGTCGTCGTACATGCCGGTCATCATGATCCATTGCGACCAGGGCGTGTCGGGGTTCAGGATGCGGTTCTGCGGCGGCACGATCTCGTGGATGCGGCCGTATTCGGATTTGGGCGGATCGTTCTTGTAGCCCGGCACAGCCAGCGTGGCCGGGCCGTATGCGGCGTCGGGCGGGCCATAGACCTCGCCCGCGGGCGGGGTGAACCGCAGGCGCAGGACGCCGGGATCGAAGGCCGGCCCGTCGGCCGCGCCCCGGACGGCGACGGGCCGGATCGCGCGCACGGCGCCCAGCGGGATCGGATTGTGCTCGTAGACCAGCGGCTGCTGCTGCGAGGTGTGCGGGCTGAAGGCCAACAGGGGCTTGCGGGTGAAATCGTCGCCCGCGATCTCGGCGCGGGCCCGGAAGCCGCAGGCGGCGTCGCCGGTGCGCCGCGCGGCCTTCTGGTTGCCCACCGTCACGTGGTAGCGGACGTGCTTCAGCGACAGCCCCTGCGCGTCGAGCAGGTCGGACGTCACCGGCGTTTCGTATTCCTCGCCGGTCTCGGCATCGTGCATCCGCGCCCACAGCTCGAAGAAGGGCGCCACCGGGCGCAGCGCGCCGGTGCCTTCGTCGCGGAAGCGGATCTTTTTGGGATCGGGCAGATAGGCCGAGACGCTGCCATCCTCGTTCTCGCGCAGGGTGAGGTTGGAACGGATCACGGTCTTGTTGTTGCCGTGGGCGTCCAGATCCTGCTGCCATTCGTAGCTTTCGAGCGGCACCTTGCCCGGGCCGAGCCGGGCCACCGCCATC
The DNA here is from genome assembly GCF_005938215.1 of Ruegeria sediminis. Taxonomy (GTDB): domain Bacteria; phylum Pseudomonadota; class Alphaproteobacteria; order Rhodobacterales; family Rhodobacteraceae; genus Ruegeria; species Ruegeria sediminis. Next base: position 13,152 of record NZ_VCPD01000010.1, on the reverse strand, counting down.
GGCGGCAGAAAGAAGATCTCGCGGATTGAATCCATTGGTCAGCCTCCTTGCGGCCAAGTGCTGAAGGGTATCTTGGCTCAGGGGTTCGAATAGGGCTCGTAGGTGATTTTGGGATCCGAGAAGAAGGACTTCGACTTGTCCCGAATGATGTCCGGCGGCGCGTCGTCGGGAACCGGCGAGATGCTCTGCTGGTAGTGGAAGAAGTTCTTCGGGTCGAATTTCTGCTTCACGAAGAGAAGCGAGTTGAAATTGTCGCCCCAGTAGAGCCAGCGGTAGTTAAGCTGCGTGCCGCGCGGGTAGTTCTGGTAGCAGCGGTCGATGAAGAAGCCCTCTTCGGTCATCAGCTTCATGAACCCGTCGAGCCAGGGCACCACGATGTCGCGCTCGTCGTCGGACAGCCAGAACACGTCCACGTAGAAATTCATGTGGACGTCGCGGTGAATGAAGGCGTTGCCGTCCTTGCCCACCGGGTAGCGGTTGATCGCGCCGCCATAGGGTTCGATCGCCACCGCGCCATAGGCGTTGGGCGTGGAATCCAGGTAATCCACCACACGCTGCCATTCGGCCGCGTCCAGTTGCCGGGCGATGTAGCCGCCCTGCTTGTCCTCGCGGGCCTGGTCGGGAACAACGGGGATGTCGTATTTCTCGTCATAGAGCCACGAGTTGATTTCCTGATAGGTGCCGGTCTTCTGGTTTTCCAGCTTGCCGCCGATCGGATCGTCGAGCAGCGGCTGGATGACCTTGCGCCCCTCAGCTTCGGGGCCGTGGTAGAGACCCGAGACCAGCAGGACCTTTTCGTCGCCCTGATAGGCGATGAAGATGTAGGCGCCGAACCTGTCGGACTTGCAGTCCTTCATGTAGTTGGCCTGAAGGTATTCCAGCGCGCTCGCGGCCTTGGACAGCGGCCATTGGATGTGAAAGCCCCAGACCTCGTAAAGGTCGTGGAGCCGGTAGCGGATTTCCAGCAGCACGCCGAAATTGTTGCCCGTGCCGCCGCGGATCGCCCAGTAGAGGTCGGGGTTGGTGTCGGCATCCGCCACCACGATGCTGCCGTCCCAAAGCATCACGGTGACGCCGAGGACGTTGTCGCAGTTCATGCCGAACAGGCGCGAGGTGAAGCCATAGCCGCCGCCCATCATGAAACCGGCGACGCAGACGTCCTGGCAGGCCCCGCCCGGCACGTGCAGGTGATAGGAATTCAGCACCGAGTTCAGCACCTTGAACGGCGTGCCCGGCCCGACGTAGGCCATCGGCGCCTTCGGGTCGGGATCGACGACCACGTGGCAGAGCTTGCTGGTGTCCAGCACCATCGCGTTGTTGACGGAATAGCCCGCGGTGCTGTGCCGGCCCGAGCGCGACACGACCCAAAGTTCGTGCTGGCGCGCGAAGGCGAGGCTGGCGCGCACATCCTCGATGGTTTCGCAATAGACGATGATCTCGGGATAGTCCTGGAAAGCCGGGTTCCAGAGCTGGCGGTCGTTGTTGTAATTGGGATCGGTCGGCAGGACCACCGAGCCAACCAACCCCTTTTCAAAGGCGCGGATCTCGTCGGGGTCGATCGGGTGATAGCGTTGCAGCACCAGGTCGGTGCGGCTGTGTGCAATGCGTTCCTTGGCCAGAATGGTCTTGCTGATCTTGCGCATGAAGCGTTCCTCGAATCAAATGCGGCCAGCGCCCGAAAACAGCGCAGGCCGCGCCTCGGTCATTGAAATCATTGATTATTGATTGCTCGCCCCTCAGTCGCCCAAGCTGGCAGCAAACCGCCTTGCCGGTCAAGTGGTTGTTTCGGCGAGCGCCCGCGCCTCGGCGGCGTCGGTCAGTTCCGTGTCCTGTCCCAGCCGCTTCAGGACCGGCAGCAGCAGGGCGTCTACCGGTTCGCCCCGCTCCTTGCGGTGGCGGGCCAGCGCCACCGAGGCGCGCAGTTCGAACAGGCCGGCGCGGCTTTCGCGGGCCAGCGCGATCGCCTCGAGCAGCAGGGGTTCTGGATCGCGGCCGCATTTCTCCGCCAGCAGCGCCTCGACGCGCAGCTGCTCGGCGCGCGCCCAGCCTTCCTCGGTCTCTTCTGCGGATTGCCGGGCCTGGTCCAGCGCGGTCTGCGCCGCGTGAACGCCGCCGGCTTCGATCAGGAACTCGGCGATGAGCGACAGGAAGAACGGCTTGTAGTTGCCCGCGCCGCTGGACCACCAGGTTTCGGTCGCCTGCCGCAAAGCGGCGATGCGCGCGGCGTCGGGCGCGCGTGCCGCCTCGGCCCAGGCCCGCCAGAACCGCGCGGTCATGGACATGAAGGCGAAGGAATGCTCCTCGGACACCCGTTCGAGCCGTTCGACCGTCTCGAGCACCGCGTCCACGTCGCGGCGGAGCAGGTGCACGATGCAGTGATAGGTCAGCACCTGCGCCACGCTGTGGGCGTGGTTCAGCCGTTCGGCCCCTTCCACCGCCCGCCGCTGCACCCGCAACGCCCGTTCCGGATCGCCCGTCAGGCACAGGCACATGCCCAGGAACCCCGCCGTGATCGCCGCGTGGTCGGTGCCGTAGACATAGGCGAGGCGCCCGTGCTCTTCGACGTCATATAGCGCCAGCGCCTCTTCGAGATGAGAGCGGGCCGCGGGCAGATCGCCGATGTGCAGCAGCACCGCCCCCATGGCGCGATGCCCGACCATGCCGTGTTCGGTCTTGCCGCTCTGCTGGGCCAGATCGAGGATCTGCGCGGCCACGTCACGCGCGCGCCGGTATTCGGCGCGCACCAGGTGAAAGGCGTACAGGCCGTTCAGCACTGGGAACAGCTGTTCCGTCTCGCCGGTGCGGCCGCAAAGCTCGCGCAGGCGCGAATAGGCCTCGCCGGTGGCCTCGCCGGCGATCCCGGCGGTCGAGCGCAGAACGCCCGCGCGCAGGACCTGTATGTCGATCTCGCGGCGGTCGCGGTCATCGCTTTTCGGCTGCCCGGCCAGCATGTCGAGCGCCTTGGACAGGTGCGTCACCGCTTCCGTGGTGGCCGAGCGTTCGACGGCGCGGCGGCCCGCACCCTGCCAGTGGCGCACGGCCTCGTCGACCTTGTTGGCCATCGTGTAGTGATGGGCAAGCACTTCGGGCTGGGTCTGCTCGAGCTGCGGCTGCACCTCGAGCAGCGCCCCGGCGGCGCGGTCGTGCAGCACCTGCCGCTCGGTGCGCAGCAGGCTGTCATAGGCCATGTCGCGGATCAGGGCGTGGCGGAACACGTACTCTTCGCCCTCTGCCGCACCGGCATGAAGGATGATGCCCGCGGATGTCAGCTGATCCAACCCCTCCTGCAGGGTCGAAAGCGGCAATTGCGACACCGGCGAAAGCAGCGACAGGCTGAATTCGCGCCCGAAGACGGCGCCGGTCTGGGCCACTTCCTTGGCGGTGCCGAGGCGGTCCAGACGCTCCATCAGCGAATCCTGGAGCGTGCTGGGCACCGACAGCGCGGGCAGCGGGCCCTTGAGGACATAGCCGTCGTCGGTTTCGCGCAGCTGGCCGGATTCCAGCAGGCCCCGCGTCACCTCCTGCACGTAAAGCGGGATGCCGTCGGTCTTGGCGGCGATCAGTTCGCAGACCTCGGCCGGCACGGTCTTGCCGCTTGCGACCTCGGCCACGATCTCGGCCACGTCGCGGTTCTTGAGCCGGGTCAGCGGCAGGTGCAGCGCGTTGTGGCGCGGCCCCCAGCCGGGATCGAAGCCGGGCCGGTAGGTCATGACGACGAGAACCGGCAGCTCGACGATCTGGTCGATCACGCGGTCCATCAGCGACAGGGTGGTCGGATCGACCCAATGAGCGTCCTCGAACAGCACCAGGACCGGTTTCTGCCGCGCCACCGAGGCAAGCTGCACTGTCAGGGCCGCCAGTGTCCTTTCAAGCCGTTGCTGCGGGGTCATGTCCAGCGGGCCGAACCGGTCCTCGGTGGGCACGTGCAGCAGGTCGGCGATCAGGCGCAGATCCTCGTCCGGCTGGTTGCGGGCCACGCGGCGCAGCTTGTCGATCTTGTCGGCGTCGCTGTCCGCCGGGGCGAAACCCGCCGCCAGCTCAAGATGCTGGATCACCGGATAAAGCGCGCTGCTGGAATGGTAGGGCGAGCACTGGAAGCTGAGCCGCACATGATCCTGCCCCTGCAACTCCTGGTTCAGTCCCTCGATCAGGCGGGACTTGCCGATCCCCGCCTCGCCCGAGATCATCACCGCCTGCCCGGCCCCCTGCCGAGCCTCGTTCCACTTGTCGCGCAGCTTGCGGAATTCGGTCCACCGGCCGACCAGCCGCCCCGCCGCCGCATCGGGCCGCACCTGGAACCGGCGCTCGACGCGGGCGAGGCCGGTCACCGTCCAGACCTGCACCTTTTCCGAGAACCCCTTGAGCGCGAACCGCCCCTTGTCCTCAAGCTCGAAGGCGTTGCCGATCAGCCGCCGGGTCGAGGGGCTGATGACCAGCGTGTTGGGATCGGCAAGCGATTGCAGGCGCGCGGCGAGGTTGGGCGTTTCGCCCATGACCACGTCATGTTCCTTGAGCCCCTCGCCGTGGATGGTGCCCACGACCACAAGGCCGGTCGAAATCCCGATCCGGGCGCGCAGCGGCTGGTCGGCCTTGATCCGCGCCAGGCCGTCGAGAATGTCGAGACCGGCGTGAATCGCCCGTGCGGCGGCATCCTCGTGCGCGTGGGGATAGCCGAAATAGATCATCGCGCCGTCGCCCATGAAGCTTGCGACATGGCCGCCGAAACGCCCGACGGCGGTGGTGCAGGTTTCCTTGAAGCGGCGGATCAATTCGCCCAGATCCTCGGGGTCGAGCCGTTCGGACAGCGGGGTCGAGCCGACCAGGTCGACGAACATCACCGTCAACTGCCGGCGCTCGGCCTCGATCTTGCCCGAATGGCGGGATGGCGCCGGGCCGCCATGCGGCATGAGCGGCATCTGCTCCAGCTTTTCGCGGGCCGCGAGGATCCGGCGTCTGGGTCCCAGCGGCAGGCCCATTTCCCTGAGATCGTCGTCGGACAGGTGCGGCACATCCGCGATCTCGACCTCGTTCGCCTCGAAGGCGGGCAGGTATTTCGCCAGGCCGAGCCCGTCCAGAAATGCCCCGATGTCTTTCATGACTCGCCCACGATACTGTCCAATGTCAGGCGCGACCGCCTGCCCCGTCACATTGCGGACCGATACCGCACCCGGTCCGTTCCGAAGCCGGGTATCCGTGGCATACAGTGTTTTCTTTCCGGGCGTTCCGGTCAAGCACGGAGATTGCTGCGCCTGCGGGGTGACGCATGGTCAAGTGCCCGTGGTTCCGCGCAGGCAAAACGCGAAAGGCACCGGAGCCGGTCCGGTGCCTGTCATCGGCTGGCGCGGCAGCCTTGCCTATTCGGCCGCGATGCGGCGGGCCTTTTCGACCAGAACCTCGGCCTGGCGGATCGAGGCGTAGTCGATCAGCCGCCCGTCCAGCGACACCGCGCCCTTGCCGGAAGCCGCCGCTTCGGCCATGGCCTGAAGGATGCGGTTGGCCTTGGTGACTTCGGCCTCGGAGGGGCTCATCACCTCGTTGGCGAGCGCGATCTGGCTGGGGTGGATGGCCCATTTGCCCTCGCAGCCCAGAACCGCCGCGCGCTTGGCCGCGGCGCGATAGCCTTCGGGGTCCTGGAAGTCTCCGAACGGGCCGTCGACCGGGCGCAGGCCGTTGGCGCGGGCCGCCACCACCATCCGCGCCAGCGCATAGTGCCACATGTCGCCCCAATGAACGCCGCGGCTGCCGTCCCCGAGCGGGTCGGTCAGCACCGAGTAGTCGGGGTTCACGCCGCCGATGATGGTGGTGCGGGCGCGGGTGCTGGCCGCGTAGTCGGCGACGCCGAAATGCAGGCTTTCGTTGCGTTTCGACGCCGAGGCGATCTCGTGTACGTTCTGCATTCCGAGGGCGGTTTCGATGATGTGCTCGAAGCCGATCCGCTTCTTGTAGCCCCTGGCGTCCTCGATCTGGGTCACCATCATGTCCACGGCGTAGACATCGGCGGCCGTTCCCACCTTGGGGATCATGATCAGGTCGAGACGCTCGCCCGCCTGTTCGACCACGTCCACCACGTCGCGGTACATGTAGTGGGTGTCCAGGCCGTTGATGCGCACCGACATGGTCTTGTTGCCCCAGTCGATCTCGTTCAGGGCCTTGATGATGTTGCGGCGGGCCTGTTCCTTGTCGTCGGGCGCCACGGCGTCCTCGAGGTCGAGGAAGATCACGTCCGCCTCGGATTGCGCCGCTTTCTCGAACATCTGGGGCGCGCTGCCGGGCACGGCCAGTTCGCTGCGGTTCAGGCGCGCGGGCGCCTGTTCGAATGAATGGAAGCTCATGTCACGATAACTCCTGGTGTGTTTGGATGCCCGGCGGTCGCCCGCCGGGATGTGTCGCGCCGCGCCGCAACCGGCGTCAGATCACCCGGTCGCGCGGGTCGCGCCCGGAAAAGAAGTCCCCGAGGTTGTCGAGCACGCGGAAACCCATCGCCTCGCGCGCCTCGCGGGTGGCGCTGCCCAGATGCGGCAGCATCACGAGGTTGTCGCAGTGCAGCAGGTCGGGATTGATCCGCGGTTCGCCGTCGAACACGTCCAGCGCCGCGCCGCCGATGGTCCCGAACATCAGCGACTGGGTCAGCGCAACCTCGTCGATCACCTCGCCGCGGGCGGTGTTGATCAGGTAGGCGTCGGGTTTCATCAGGTCGAGACGGCGGGCGTTGATCAGGTGCCGGTTCGCGGCGCCGCCGGGGCAGTGCAGCGAGACGAAGTCGCATTGCGGCAGCATCTCGTCGATGCCTTCTACCTGGGTGGCGTTGCAGCGGGCCAGCACCTCGGGCGCGACGCGGCTGCGGTTCTGCACCAGGATCTTCATGCCGAAACCGTGATGCGCGCGGCGCGCCATTTCCTGGCCGATGCGGCCGAAGCCGACGATGCCCAGCGTCTTGCCGCTGACCTTGGTGCCGACCAGATGCGTCGGCCGCCAGCCGGTCCAGTTGCCGGCGCGCACCTCGCGTTCGCCCTCGCCGGCGCGGCGGGCCACCATCAGAAGCAGCGTCATCGCCAGATCGGCGGTGCATTCCGACAGCACGTCCGGCGTGTTGGTCACGGTCATGCCGAGGTGGCGCGCCGAGGGCTCGCAGATGTGGCTGTAGCCGACGCCATAGTTGGCCAGGATCCGGGTCCGGGCGCCGGACACGTCCAGCGCGTCGGCGCCCAGCCTGTCGGTCACCGTCGGCAGCACCGCGTCGTATTTCCTGAGCGCCTCGCGGAACTCGACCGGAGTCAGGGGCACGTCGCCGGTGTTCAGCACCGCGTCGTAGTTTTCCAGCAGCCGCGCCTCGACCGCCTGCGGCCAGCGCCGCGTCACGAAAACCGAAGGTTTCGCCATCACGCCGCCCTCCGCATCACGTTGGCGATGGTTTCGCCGATCACGGTCGGGTTCTCGGCCACGGTCACGCCCGCGGCGGTCAGGATCTCGACCTTTTCCGAGGCGCTTTCCCCGAAGGCCGAAATGATCGCCCCGGCATGGCCCATAGTGCGGCCCTTGGGGGCGGTCATGCCGGCGACATAGGCGATCACGGGCTTGGTGACGTGGTCGCGGATGTATTCGGCGGCTTCGGCCTCCTGCGGACCGCCGATCTCGCCGATCAGGGCGATGACATGGGTGTCGTCGTCCTTCTCGAACAGCTCGAGGATATCCTTGAAGGACGAGCCGTTGATCGGGTCGCCGCCGATGCCGACGCTGGTCGAGACGCCGATGCCGCGCTCCTTGAGCTGGGCGGCGGCCTCGTAGCCGAGCGTGCCGGACCGGCCGACGATGCCGACATTGCCGGGCAGGTAGATGTGGCCCGGCATGATGCCGAGGATCGCCTTGCCGGGGCTGATGGTGCCGGCACAGTTCGGGCCGGTCAGGATCATGCGCTTGTCCTTGGGATAGCGGTACATGTACCGCTTGACCAGGATCATGTCCTGCGCCGGGATGCCGTCGGTGATGCAGACGCAGTAGCGGATGCCGCCATCCGCGGCCTCCATGATCGAATCCGCGGCGAAGGGGGGCGGCACGAACACCAGGCTCGCGTCGGCGCCGGTGGCCTCGACCGCCTGCTTGACGGTGTCGAAGACCGGCACGCCCTCGACCGTTTCGCCGCCCTTGCCGGGGACGACGCCGCCGACCACGTTGGTTCCGTAATCCAGCATCTCGCGGGTGTGGAACCGGGCCATGCGGCCGGTGATGCCCTGGACGATGACGCGGGAGTCGCGATCAAGAAGAATACTCATCAGACAGCCCTCATTTTGGTGCCTTGGGTCAGATCCTGCCGCCATGCGCCGACGGCGCGTTCGGCGGCTTCCATCAGTGTCGTTGCGCGGATGATCGGCAGGCCCGACTTGGCGAGGATCTTCTGACCCTCTTCGACGTTGGTTCCGGCCAGCCGGACGACCACCGGCACGTCGACCTGCAGTTCGCGCAGCGCCTGCACGACGCCTTCGGCGACCCAGTCGCAGCGGTTGATGCCGGCGAAAATGTTGACGAGGATCGCCTGCACGTTGCTGTCCGACAGGACCAGGCGGAACGCCTTGGCCACGCGCTCGGGCGAGGCGCCGCCGCCGATGTCGAGGAAGTTCGCGGGCTCGCCGCCCGCCAGCTTGATCGTGTCCATCGTGGCCATCGCCAGCCCGGCGCCGTTGACGATGCAGCCGATGTTGCCGTCGAGGCCGACATAGGACAGGCCGCGGTCGGCGGCGCGGCTTTCCCGCGGATCCTCCTGCGACTTGTCGCGCAGTTCGGCGATCTGGGGATGGCGGAACAGGGCGTTGTCGTCAAAGCTCATCTTCGCGTCGAGCGCGAGGATGCGGTTGTCGCCGGTGACCACCAGCGGGTTGATCTCGACCATGGTCGCGTCGAATTCGCGGAAGGCGCGGTAGCAGGCCTTGAGCGTGCGCACCATGTGCTGCGTCAGCGCCGGGTCCAGCCCCAGCTTGAACGCGATCTCGCGGGCCTGGAACTCCTGCAGGCCGACCGCCGGTTCTACGGTGGAGCGCACGATGCTGTCGGGCCGCTGGGCCGAGATCTCTTCGATCTCCATGCCGCCTTCCGACGAGGCCACGATCATCACCCGCTGGCTTGAGCGGTCGAGGACGAAGCCCAGGTAGATCTCGCGGTCGATCGGCACGGCGGCCTCGACATAGACGCGGTAGATGCCCTTGCCCTCGGGGCCGGTCTGATGCGTCACCAGCTTGCGGCCGAACATGTTCTCGCAGGCTTCATGCACCTCGTGCTCGGTGCCGCAGAGCTTGACGCCGCCGGCCTTGCCGCGGCCGCCGGCGTGGACCTGGGCCTTGACGATCCATTTGTCGCCGCCCAGTTCGCGGGCGCGGTAGGCCGCCTGCTCGGGGCTGTAGGCAAGCGCGCCCGACGGCACGTCTACGCCGAAATTCGCCAGGATTTCCTTGGCCTGGTATTCGTGAATATCCATCTGATCTCTTCCCTTTATGCGGCGATCGAGGTGCCGTAGCGGCTTTCGAGCAGGGCTTCGACTGCCGCGTGATCGACGTTTCCGCCCAGTTCGCGGATGGCGTCGGCGAACAGGCGCACGATGGTGCTGACGGCCTCGCGGTCGAGCTGGTTGAGGATGCCGATGCGCACCTGCACCGGGGCGCTGAGCGTCGGCCAGATGCCGAACCCGCGGGCGCGGCAGTTCTGCACCAGCTCCATCTCGCGCCCGGCCAGGTCGGCGGGCAGGTTCAGCACCACCAGGCTGGACATGTCCGAGGTCACTTCGCAGCCCATTTCGGTCACCGCGTCGCGCAGGACCTTTTCGTGGCGCCGGTAGGCGTCCGAGCGCCGCGCCAGCCCTTCCTGCAGCGTCAGGCGCAGCGCCTCGTGGAAGGCCGCGACCGCATAGCCGGAATGGGTCCGGTGATAGGTGCCCTTCTCGACGTCGCGGTCGTCCACGATGCCCCAGTGGCGGGCCTCGAAGATCGGGTTGTGCACGTAGGTATAGGCGCCGGTCGCCTTGAGCGAGGCGATGTAGGCGTCGGTGAAGCTGACGGGCGCATAGGTGAGCGGCAGGCAGCAGAGCCCCTTCTGCGGGCACGCGGCCCAGCCGGCGACGCCCGGGAAGTCGTCGATGGCGAAGTTTTCGACGCCAAGCGAGGACACCGCATCGACCAGCCCCATGACCCCGTGGCGCTCACAGGCGTCGGAAAAGCCGCGGAGGTCGTTGATCCGGCCCGAACCGGTTTCCCAATGCGCCATGAAGGCCCATTTCGGCTTGTGCTCGGCCAGCGCCGCCTCGATCGTTTCGGCGGTCACGGACTGGCCGTGCGGCACTTCGATCACTGTGACGCTGGCGGCCTGCGGGTCGAGCGGGCTGGCGGCCAGTTCCGACGGGGTCGCCGCCTTGATCCGCAGGGTCAGCGCGTCGATGCCCGAAAAGGTGCCGTTGACGAAGGCCACCACCTTGTCGCCCGGCATCACCGCCGAGAACATGGTGTCGAGCGCGCTCCAGCCCGTGCCGGCGACGGCGAAGGTATAGGTGTTCCGGGTGCCCCAGATCTGGCGCAGCATCAGCTTGCATTCGATCATGCCCCGCAGGACGTCGCCCTGCATGTGGTCGGCGACGCCGGCGCGGGCGAAAGCCTGCAGCACACGCGCATCCGTGTTGCCCGGCCCCGGTCCCGCGGCAAGCGTCTGCGGAATGTCGAGTTGCGGGAAAATCTGGCTGGTCATCCTGAGAATTCCTCCGTCGGCGGCCACGCGGCCTCGTTGTTCTGGCTGGCGAGCAGAAAACCGCGACTTGCGAAGTGACGCAACGGAAGTTACTACTGCTTTCGGGTATCCAAATGGGTGGGTACTTCCCCACCCAAAAGCCCAAGAATACCGATGTGTACCGAATTAAGGCCCACCCATTCGGGTAGGTTTCCGGCTTGAAAGGCTGAAATACAGATGGTTAATGCCCCCGCTGCCCCGATCACCATCATGCTGGCCGACGGCAATCCGCTGGTCCTGTCGGCCATGTCCGAGATCTTTGAACGCGATCCCCGATTCTCTCTGGTGGCGACCTCGGCCACCGCCGAGGGGTTCCTGGGGCTGGTGATGCGGGTGCCGGTGCAGGTGGGGGTGATCGACTGGAACCTGCCGGTGCTGCGCGCCGCCAAGCTGATCGAGGTGCTGCGCGAGCACGATAACGCGCCCCGGCTGGTGGTCTATGGCGACGATGCGGGCGACCTGCCGAAGCTGGCGATGAAGGCCGGGGCCGCCGGGTTCGTTTCCCGCTCGGGCGCGGTCGAGGGGCTGCTGGAAACCTGCGTCGATGTCGCCGCGGGCAAGATGGTGTTCCCGTTCATCGATGTCCGGGGGCTGCAGCAGGATCCGATCAGCAGCCTGTCGCGCAAGGAGCGGGCGATACTGGAATCCCTGTCAAAGGGCATGTCCAACAGGGAGTTGTCCAAGGCGCTGGGGATTTCCACCAACACCGTCAAGTTCCACCTGTCGAACCTATACGACAAGCTCTCGGTCAAGAACCGCGCGCAGGCCATCGCCTATTACTATTCGTCGCAAATGCCCGGCGGCTCGGCGGAATAGCCGCAATGCGCCAATCCGCGGCGCAAGGCGCCGGATCGACCAGGTGACTGTCCGGAAACTGGCAGGGGCAGCAGGGCTCGAACCCGCGACCTACGGTTTTGGAGACCGTCGCTCTACCAACTGAGCTATACCCCTGTGGTGAGCCACCAGATATGCCAGCACGACGACGGACTCAAGAGGCTTTTTTCAGTTTCCGCCCGCCCTTCGGCCGGGACAAACGAGTTGCGCCACCGGAGGAGTCCGGTATGACAATCACCGGCCCAGCAGGAGGATGCCGTTCGTGAGTTTGCGCAAGAAGATCGCCGATAGCGAGGCCATGCTGAACTGGTTCGCGCGCCGCATCGCAAGCTATATCCGCATGGTTCACCGCAACACCAGGTGGCAGCGCATCGGCTACGAGGAGCTTGACCGGCTGGCCGAGCAGGGCGAGCCGGTGATCGTCGTACTCTGGCATCAGCGGCTGGCGCAGTCTCCCTATTTCTTTCCGCTGGACAAGGGGCGGATCTGCTCGATCACCTCGGCGGCGCGGGCGGGCAGCATGGTGGGCCGGGTGCAGATGCTCTTTGGAATGGACACCATCGCCATGTCCAGCCACAAGCGCCACGTGGCGCTGTCGCGCGAGGTTCTGGGCAAGATGAAGCAGGGCATCTCGATCGGCATCGCCGCCGACGGTCCGCGCGGGCCGGAACGGGTCTGTTCGACCGTGCCGCTGATCTGGGCGCGAAGCTCGGGCAAGCGGGTCTTCGGCATCACCTACTCCACCCGGCACGGGCGCGAGGCCGGAACCTGGGACCGGCTGCTGATGCCGCGCCCCTGGCGGAACGAGGGGGTGTTCCTGTGCCGGGAATGGACCGAGACCGTGCCGCGCAAGGCCAGCGAGGATGAGATGGAATCGCTGCGTCAAAGCCTCGAGCGGCACATGAACGACATCACCGCCGAGGCGGACCGGATGGTCGGGCGCGAACCGTGGCGGCCCAAGCCCTGAGCCGGCATCGACACACGGCGCGGTCCACGCGGGGCCGCGGCCGTGCTATGCTGTCGCCGTCCGAAGCGGAAAGGATGGCCGGATGGATGTGATCGCGTTGACCGCAAGGATCACCGGAAGGGTGCAGGGAGTGTCCTTCCGCGCCTGGACCCGTGCCGAGGCCGAGCGCCGCGGGCTTTCGGGCTGGGTCCGCAATGAACCCGACGGCTCGGTGCGCGCCCTGATCGTCGGTCCTGCGCGCGACGTCGACGACATGGTGCGCGATCTGCACAAGGGCCCGCGCGCAGCTCGTGTGACCGCCGTGGTGACGGAACCGGCGGATCCCGATCCGGATGTCGAGGGTTTCCGGATCACGTATTGACCCGTCCGCGCGGGAGGCGGTGTTGTCATAAGAAAAAGGCCGCCCCGGGTTGGGGCGGCCTTCTTTGGTTCGACGGCGTGCCGGGCCGAAGCCCGGCCCGCGCGCCTTACTCGATGATTTTCGACACGACGCCGGCGCCGACGGTGCGGCCGCCTTCGCGGATGGCGAAGCGCAGGCCGTCTTCCATGGCGATCGGCGCGATCAGTTCGACGGTGAAGCCGACGTTGTC
>NZ_VCPD01000001.1 GCF_005938215.1 Ruegeria sediminis | reverse complement strand
ATGGTCCCAAACAGCCGAACAGGCAAAAGACCAAAACCAAATGACGCGGGATGGAGCAGCCAGGTAGCTCGTCAGGCTCATAACCTGAAGGTCGCAGGTTCAAATCCTGCTCCCGCAACCAAATCAACCGAACCAGCCGCCGAAAGGCGGCTTTGTTCGTTCCGGGCCAGTTTACCGCCACTCAGTGATGCAAGAACGCCAGAGATCCCTTCCGAATGAGCTGACAGGGTTGCGCCCGGACGGGAGGGTGGAATACTACCTCCTGGAAATCAGACGCTCGGGGCGAGGCATGACCTACAAAGCAGCACTAGCAGTCGCAATCGCAAGCATTGCAGGGATGGCCTCGGCCGGTGATCGAAACGCGTTTGGCGGGCCGCCCACGGCGAGTTTTGACGGAGTCTATTTGGGCGCCAGTTTCGGCTGGGGCACCGCTGACGGCACGTCGGAATATCCGGTGCTCTCGGGCGGAACCACAACGTCCTCCTTCGATCCGGGCAGCGGCCGTGTCTACAGCGCCTTTGTCGGATACAACTATCAGCGAGGGTCGATCGTATACAGCGCCGAGCTGCGCTACATGGACCTGACCGGACTGAATGACAGCGGCATGTCCGCACCGGAAGTGCGCGAAGTCACCAATACCACGGATCTGCGGGGGCGGGTGGGCTATGTCACCGGCGACTGGATGTTCTACGGCACGCTCGGCTGGTCCTGGTCCTCGATGCGGGTCCATCCTGGCCTCCAGTTCGGCGGCCGTTCCAACACCGCGGATCTTGACGGCGTGAATTACGGGCTCGGGGCCGAGTACAGTATCAATGACCGCTGGTCGGCCGGCGCCGATCTGACGCTGCGCGATATCGATGGCCAGTTTTCCGAAGCGAGCACGCCCACGGATATCGACCTGAATACTCTGACGTTCCGCGTCGGCTACCGTTTCTGACCGACGCGCCCTTATCAATGGGATTGTAGCTCAATGGGATTGTAGCGCTCTGGTCGAGCCCGATCGGTCCGGCTTGCCTCTGCTCGCCCGGACCGATATTAAGCACCATGATCCGGCCGCGCCGCGGTTTTGGGGCGCCACGCGTTCTGCCGGAATGTCACTGAGGAAATGTCGTGTCGATCTATCCCTCTCACCGGGCTGTTTTTGTCCATATTCCGAAAACCGGCGGGTCGTCGATCGCGGCGCTTCTCAAGCATGACCGTCTCGTGGACACCAAGAGCAACGAGGTCGACCCGCGCGGGCAAGGCCGGGATACCATGGTCGAACTGGTCGAGGCCCTGGGCGACGAAGCGGACGACTACTTCAAGTTCGCCTTCGTTCGAAACCCCTGGGACCGCTTCGTGTCTGCGTATCACTATGTCGCTCAGCGACGCCCGGAACTGACCGACGTCACCGCACACAAGACCTTTCAGGACTTTGCCCCTGTCTTCGCCGCCGACCCCGAGCGTTTCCTGGGCATTCGCTATTTTCGGCCGCAGTGGTCCTATCTGAGCGACGATCAGGGCTACTCGCCGGCGGATTTCATCGGGCGTTTCGAAAGCTTCGACGGCGACCTGCAAAAGGTGCTTGACCGCCTGGGTATAAAGCGCGCGCTCATGCGCCATCGGAAAAAATCCAAGCGCTCCGACTACCGCGAGTATTACGACGGCAAGAGCCGCGACGCCATTGCCGAGGTCTACGCGCGCGATATCGAGACCTACGGGTACAAGTTCGACGACGGCCAAAAGCGGAGCAAATCTTTCTTCCTGAAATTCCTGCGTCGGAGCGCTTCCTAGATCCCCGTCGCCACCGCCGCCTGTTGGGGCGCGTTTGGCGGTTCGGGAAAACGCGACCGGTCACGCGATCCCAGCGCCACCACATCGGCTGGCTGCCCTTGCATGTACCCACCCGCGAGCATACACAGTTTTCCAGTTTGAGTTGGCGGCTGGAACGCGATGGAGCTTTGGCACAAGGGATGATGAGCTTGAGCCTGAATTCGTCCTGCGGCGCGCCAAACCGTTCCGAAGCGCGGGGAAATTGACGGCATGATCGATCTCGGTGGAGCAAGCCCGTTGCGGACCAGCCGCAACTACAAGATCTACGATCATCCGAGCGTACCCGGCGCTCTGCTCAAAGTCCGGAGCGACAAGCCGGTGCGCAAGCACCTGGTGCCGCGCTATGGCGAATGGCGCTATGGCAACTTGCGGCAGTGGAACCGCGAGGCGAACGAATACCTCGCCGCATTGCACCGCGGCTGCCCCGAGATCGACCGCCTCGCCCGCTTCATGGGATATGAGAGGACCTCGGAAGGCCCCGCGATGGTGGTTGAAAAGATGACCGATCCCCAGGGAAATCTTGCCCCGACCGTGAGGGAAGAAGAGACAGGCATGCCTGCGGGGGATCCGCGCCGCAAGGAAATTCTTGCCGAGTTGATGGAACTGGTGGACGACCTGGAACGCGCAGGGATCATCGTCGGCGATCTCAGCACCGACAATATCGTGCGCGCCCAAGAGCGCGGCGGCAGGCTGGTGATTATCGACGGACTCGGAGAGAGGGTACTGCTGCCTATCACGCTGTTCAGCCGATATGCCTACCGGAAATCTCTGGATCGGCGCCGGGCGGGGCTTGCCCTCGGGTTTGATTGACGGCGGCGGTTGGGCATGATTCCGACCGAAGGCAACGAACTGTCGCCCGGCATCCGTGGAACGCCCTATCCAAAATGTGTATTGGAACTGCCCGGCGATTGTACGATTGTGGGTTGGTGGGAAATGCAGCTGGGTGAATCCGCCGCGAGGTCATGAGTATGTCTTCCATCGAATGTAATTATCAGCGGAAAGTAACCGCCAAGGAGTATTCCGCCGCACTTGCCGAGGCTCAGTGCAGCCATTGCGGGATCTCGTCGAAAGACCTGATGCGACGCGGCGAGCTACTCGAGGTGTGCGGCGAAGAGCTTTATTCAGATATTGCCAGCGGCGAACGCGTGCTTATTCCGATTGCGCTGTGTCCTTCCTGCCACAGGCGACACCATCAAGATGCCCAACGCATGCACAACCCCTGCCAGATCAAGGCGCGTCACAGCAGGGAGTGCCTGGAGTAGGACTTGGTGGTCAAGCCGCCGCACTTGGGCCGACTTGAGCCAAGCCAGTTCTGGAAAGGCAAGGTGACGGTCTGAACCGCGGAACATTGGTTGAACCGGATCCGAGCGAAAGTTCAGAGAGCGCGAAACTTGGATGCCGAAGTCGCGTTTGCAACTTGTACGTCGGCAACAAGGGCAAGTGGCGGAGGGAACGGGACTGGCGTCGAACTCTCTCTCGCGCCGACAACGGCAGATGGCGGTAAAACCGCAAATCTGCGCAGCTTGCCAACGCATCGGTTTCCCTTCAGAAAAAAGCCGTTATGGGTTTCCTTCTCCCCCCCCCCTCAAATCTACATTCTGGACCGGCGGGTTGCACGCCAAAGCTCACAACAGTCCGCTGCCTCTCGGCACGTTCACCCTGTTTCCTCCGGCGGAGATCTCGGATAGAGACCCGGAAGCGATCCATTCAATCAGGCCAGTCTTTCCTTGAAAATTTCTGTCATCACCGCCGTTTACAATTCCGAGGCCACCGTCGGCGAGGCCATCGCCAGCATTGCCCGGCAGAACTACCCGGACATCGAACATGTCATCATCGAAGGCAAATCCAAGGATGACTCAATGGCAGCCGTGCAGCGGGCCGTGCATGATCGGATGGTGCTGATCAGTGAGCCCGACACAGGCATCTATGACGCCCTGAACAAGGGGATCGCGCGGGCCACAGGCGACATCATTGGCTTCGTGCACAGCGATGACTTTCTGGCCCATGAAAGCGTTCTGGGTCGCATTGCCGAGGCCTTCTCGGATCCGGAAGTAGAGGCGGTGTTCAGCGATCTGCACTATGTGTCGCAGGCCGACACCTCCCGCGTGATCCGGCACTGGGCGACTGGCCCGTTCTACCCGAGGCGCCTGAAACGCGGCTGGATGCCGGCGCATCCCACCCTTTATCTGCGACGCCAGGTCTATGACCGGGTCGGCAGTTTCGATACCGGCTTCGGGATCGCAGCCGACTATGATTTCATCCTGCGCTACTTTTCGCGGACGCAGGCAAAATCGGTCTACATTCCGGAAGTGCTTTACAAGATGCGGCTTGGTGGCGTCAGCAACCGCAACTGGGCCCGGGTCCGGCAGAAGATGGAAGAGGACTATCGGGCGATCCAGCGCAACCAGGTCGGTGGTGTCATGACCCTGGCCGGAAAAAACCTCTCGAAGGTCGGCCAGTTTATCGTGCGGCAATCCCGGGCGGCCTGACCCGCCCTGTCAGATGAGTGGACACCAAGCCCACTCATATGGCCCGAAGCTGCTCAGGTGGCGTCGCCACACGGGTCTGAGTGCCCATGATGTCCAGGAGAACCCAGACGCGACGGTCGGGCGCGATCCTCTCGATCTCGGCCACGAAATCCGCGAAAGACCCCGAGGTCAGGCGCACCCGATCGCCGGGTTTCAGAAGCCGCGGGGGCAGCAGCTTGCCGGCGGTGTCGCAGCGCAGCATCAATTGGCTGACGATGTAGAGCGGTACCGTGGCTGGTTCCGGACCAAAGCTGACCAGGCGCGTGACACCGTTCGTCGAGTTGATGGCGCGCCAGTCGACCAAGCGCTTGTTGAACGCTACAAAGATGTACCCGGGGAAAACAAGACGCTCGACCGGGACGAATTTTCCCTTCACCGGTCTGGTCACATCCTCCTTGGGCAGAAAGGTTCGGAACCCCTGACGTCGAAGATTGCGATCAGCAATTCTGACGCTATTTGGCTTCAGCTGTGCCAAATGCCAGCTCGTGCCGCTCCCGTGAAACGTCATTACCTTTCCCTTGCAAAACCCGGCCACAGCTACGGCTCAGAAACCGAACGACTGCAAGTCGGGTTTTGCCAAGCATCCACAACGCGCCGTATCGCAATTTTTTCAAATACAATCAGGGCGTTGAGTCCGGTGCAAAATCGCAAAACTCGACTTGATAGCTCCCGCCGTCAACGCAAACGTCCGACCGACTTGAATGGTGACGGAGGCAGAGTTGCACGGCGCCGGCGAGGTGACAGAGTTCCGGGCGGCGCAATACGTGCGTATGTCGACGGAACATCAGCAATATTCCACACACAACCAGTCCGACAAGATCCGGGAATACGCTGAGAAGCGCGGCATAGAGATCGTCAAGACCTATGCCGATGAAGGCAAAAGCGGCCTCACCATCGGTGGCAGGGCCGCGCTCCAACAACTGATCGCCGACGTCAAAGCCGGCACCGCAGAATTCAATACCATCCTCGTCTATGATGTCAGCCGCTGGGGTCGATTCCAGGATGCGGACGAGAGCGCCTACTACGAATACATTTGTCGCCGGGCCGGCATCCAGGTCGCCTATTGCGCCGAGCAGTTCGAGAACGACGGCTCCCCCAATTCGACCATCGTCAAAGGCGTCATGCGGACGCCCTTCTGAAAGCCACGCCGCCGGAACAGCGCACGGACTACAAACCTCCGCAGCCTGAACAGCCCAAGGGGGATCCGCTGGAACAGATCGTCAAGCTCGAACGCGAGATGAGCCAGGTGCAAGAGAAGTACAAACACGCCGAAGAAAACTATGGGTCAGAGCTGCTGAACCTCGTCGTCGCCAAGGGCTACCTCAAAAAGCTGATGGAGAATGAGGCAGTGCGGTCTTATGTTGGCCGGCATGCGCCAGAGATCCTCGAGCAGTTCGAGCTGGTGCTGAACACCGTCAGCATGGAAGAGGCTATCGAACAGACCGAACGTGCCGACGGTGACGAGGCCACCGCGCGACGTCCGCCGTTGGAATAGTGGGGCGACCGTCGCAACCCTCTTTCGCACCATGCAGTGTCCGCTAACGTCAAGATAATGTACTCCAGCTAGGCGCGCGGGCACACTAGTGATTTTTGAAGTTGGGACTTTTCGCAAGCGCAGAAAGCCGCTATTCGCTCAAACATGAGCGGAATGTTTGATTCCAGCTGAACCTTTTCACCAAGGCGCCATGGGCAGTCCTTGTGCGGTAGCCGTAAACCAACCTGACCATGGCTGGCCAGGAAAACAAACCCCAAGACGATGTGCGATTTCGCATTTTGCAATTGCTTGAGCAGAACCCTGAAATGTCACAGCGAGATTTGGCGCAGGCGGTCGGGGTCGGTGTGGGAGGCATACATTACGTGTTGAACGCCCTAATCGACGAAGGGCTTGTGAAACTGGGGAATTTCACCGCAGCAGAAGATAAGCGGCGGTAAGGCTGCAGAAGCGCATCGCCCGATTTGTGTAATAGAGCCGTTCGAAAGGTCAGGCTTAAGTCCCTTTCCGGATCCTGAAAACGCCAGAAAACGAAAAATGCACCGACCAATCGACTTCTTCATCATTGGCGCGCCCAAGGCAGGAACGGATGCGCTCAGGAACTGGTTGAACGAGTGTCCCGACGTTTGGACATATGGCCCGGTCGAACCGAACTACCTTTGCGACGACGTCCTTGGCACGAAAAAAAACAAGAGCACCTGGGCAAAGAGGGTCGTCAGGCAGGCGCGCGGCAGGCGGCTGGTCGGCGAGAAATCGACCTGGTATCTGGGCTCGCAGGTCGCGATCACGGAAATCGCCACGCGGTTTCCCAAGGCCAAGATCGTCATCCTGACGCGGGAGAACGTCTCGCTGTTTCTCAGCCTGCATGCCGAGCTGGTCAAGCTCGGGGTTGAGAACGAACTCGATCCGAAAATCGCGTGGCAGGAGACCATCGCCGATCCCCGGCGCCTCGACTTCGTCAACACCTTTCTGCCGAACTACCCTGTTTCCTGCCGGATCGGGTGGCAGATCGAGCGCTGGATCGCGCGGTTCGGCCAAGAGCGCGTCTTGATCGCCGGGATCCGGGATCTCGAAACCGGCGAAGGACGGCGGCGGATGGCGGCTTGCGCCAGTTTCCGGATGCCCCCGCGCCGGTTGCGAACAAGCGGCTGTCCGCCGGTGACGCAGCCGCAAGACAGCCTGCGGTCGCGACCGGGACCGCACGCCGCCTCGCCCGCCTGGCGAAATCCACCGCCCGGTCCCTCGCGCGCGGTGTAGGAGCCGACCGAACCTGCCCGCCGCCTCCCGGGGCCAAGCAAGTCGCACTTCCGGTGACGGACCCGGAATTCCGCGCTATGCTGATCCGGTTTTTCGCACAGGATGCCCGTCTCGCCGAAGATCTGGAGCGGGAGAACCGAAATCACCACAATAGACATGGCGCCCGATTGAATGTCTGAGCAATTCACGATCGCGGTCAAAAACTCGACCTGGA
Organism: Ruegeria sediminis; assembly: GCF_005938215.1. Classification (GTDB taxonomy): domain Bacteria; phylum Pseudomonadota; class Alphaproteobacteria; order Rhodobacterales; family Rhodobacteraceae; genus Ruegeria; species Ruegeria sediminis. The sequence goes on along the minus strand of NZ_VCPD01000001.1, from coordinate 893,686 downwards.
ACACTGTCGGCGACGCATTCTACCAGATAAGCCTTGCCCGCGCCCTTCGCGTGGCGTTTGCGGACGATCGCGTCGTGGATATGGACGGCCCCGTTTGATGCGCAGGCTCACCCTGTTGTGACAGACCCAGACCCTTGCAAGACGTGATCTCGTGACTCAACTCAATTCGATCAGAATGGCCTTGCTCGGCACGTCCGCATCGAGCCTCTCGGCTGCGTTTTTCACCTTTATTTCCGGTGTTCTGGTCGCTCGGGTGCTGGGCCCGGAAGCGCGTGGCGACTACGGCGCCGCCTTGATGATGGCACAGTTGGCGGCCGCGATCGGGATCCTGTCCTTTTATGACGGCGCGATCGTTGTCCTGCGCAGAGACAACGAAAACCCGATTCAGATGCTCCCGACTCTTACAGCCGGCGGGATTGCGATCACATTGCTCACGATCGCCGGCGGCTATCTCGGATATTTGTTCTTTCACCCGGATTTCTCCAGCCTGTCCAGGCAGGCCTTCCTGTGGTTTTCCGTGGGAGTGATTGCCCAGAACACGATCGTCACCTTGTTGGCCGCGGTAGAGCGGAGCCGAATGTCTTTCACCCTCGTCAATTACACGAGGTTCATTGGACCTGCCCTGTTTGCACTGTTCATTGGGGCGATGTGGCTACTGACGGGCGGAGCCTTCCAGACTTTGACGGCGCTGCTTTTGTTCCTGGCGAGCCGGGTTCCGTTCCTCATGGTCTGGGCCTGGAAATATGGGCGTGCTTATTTCGGCAAGATCTCCTTCGGTTTTGCCCGCGATGCCTTCACAACCGGCATCCGCCTGCATGGCGCGGTGGTGTTGACCGTTCTGGCCAACCAGATGGACCGTATCCTGGCCTTCACCTCCTGGGACAATGCGCAGCTTGGATACTATTTCGTCGCCGTTTCCGCCGTCGGCGCGGGCTATTCCGTCGTTACGACCGCGGTCCGGACGGTCCTGTTTCCCTATCTCGCCGAGAAGCGGTCGCAACAGCGGACAGCCGAGATCGCGCGCCTGTTCCGGTTTGCAACCCTGCTTTCCATCGTCTTCGTGCTGATCGGTCTCGTCATTCTGCCGTTCGCGGTGCCGTTGCTCTACGGCCAAGCCTATGCCACGGCAGCGCAATACGCCGTCGCGCTGCTGCTGGCCTCCGCCGTACTACCGATCAACGCGCTCACTCTCGAAGTCGGGCGGGCCAGCGGCATCGGGCGCCCGTCGATCCAAATGGCGGTGGTCAGCCTGGTGATCATATTTGCCGGTTTCTGGCTGACAGGCTATGAGTCGCCCCTGACGTTGATCCTTTTCGTTGGCATCTCCCGGATCCTGTCGACCGTAGTGGGTATTTGGAACGTTCTGCGCCTCGAGGATTTCCGGGTCTGGCACAATCTTCTGCCGCGGACGGATGACCTCCGGACGCTCACGCGGCTCATAACGCGTCGCACAGGCTCCGGGTAAAGCGGTGCATCGGATGAGTGATTGCAGCGACGACAAGACGGGCGAAGCGCCGGTGCGAGTCGTCCTGTCGACCGGATTGGGCCGGCTGCATTTCGTGAAAGCCGTCGAGGCAATAGCCACGCAAGGGGTCGACATCTCGGTGATACAGGGCTGGGTGCCGAGCCGTTTTGCGCCAGCGGTCCTCATCGACTGGATCGGCCGCCGGCTCGGCGCGCCGCATTTGCGCAAGGGGCTTGAATTGCGCCGGATGCCGTTTCTCCCGCCCGGCAAGATAAATGGCCTGATCTGGCCGGAGGTTCTCGCGCAACTGCTGTTCCGCACGCGCCGCTACACCACGATGCGTCACGGAACCGCCGCGAAGATCGCCTGGGCCGCGTTCGGCCGGGCGTCCCGATCCAGACTGGGGCGCCAGGACATCTTTCACGTGCGCAGCGGCGCCGGCGCCGGCGGGGCGATCGAGGCGGCGAAACGCGCCGGCATGCGCGTCATCACCGACCATTCCATCGCCCATCCCGCGTTTCTCGAACACGCGCTGGCCCCGGAAGACATGTCGGGTCAAACAGCCTGGATGTCCCCCGACGATCCTTTCTGGGCCTGCGTTCTTGAGGATTGCCATGCAGCCGACACGCTGTTGGTGAACTCGGATTTCGTGAAGATGACCTTTGTCGACCAGGGCTACCCACCAGAAAAGATCGCCGTCGCCTACCTGGGCGTGCGCGAGGATTTCCTAGCGCTGAAAACCGACTACGCGATCGGCGATCGACCGCTCGAACTTCTGTTCACCGGGCAATTCGGACTTCGCAAAGGCGCGGGATACCTCGTTCGGGCCCTGGAGGAACTCGCCGCGGACGGGATCGACTTTCGCCTCACCGCGCTGGGAGATGCCCGGGAAGCGGCCCCGATCGTCGCCCGATCGGCGATCGCCGACCGCATCTCCATGCCCGGGTTCGTTCCCCAGGATGAACTAAAATCCTACCTCGCGTCGGCCGACATGTTTGTCTTCCCGAGCCTTGCAGAGGGTTGCGCCTCCTCGGCGATGGAAGCGCTGGCAGCCGGCCTGCCGGTAATTGCGACCGCGGAAACCGGTCTTCCGGCGACCCATGGAGAAACGTACCTCCAGGTACCGTCCAAAGATCCGGCGGCGATCGCCGCCGCTATAAGGACTTTGCGCGACGACACCGGTCTCCGGCAGCGACTGGGGTGCGGGTCGGTCGAGCTCATTCGGTCGAGCTGCAGTTGGGAGAGCTTTGGCGAGCAGGTGGCAGCGTTCTACCGGGCGGTCATCGCGGATACGCGCCAAAAGCCTTCCTCCGGCCGGTCGCCAACTGAGGCGAAGGCATGAGGGTCGCCACTGCGAAATCCGCATCGTCCGGCCTGACGATTTCGGCCACCGGGCTTCTCGCCTTCGCGGCCGGGGCGCTTTCGACGACGACCATCAACCTCGTCGGCAATCTCTATTTGTCCGAGATCATTGCACTGGTCGCGGTCGTCATCGCCAACTCCCGGACGACATTACACTGGAACTCGCATCAAACCGTGATCATCTCAGGCTTGATCCTCATTCTCTTGGGGCTCGTCATTAGCGACACCATAAACAGCACTGCTCCCAACGATATGCTGAGAGGCTGGGCAAACCCACTCTTTGCGATTATCGGCATTCTGTTCTTGACCGATCTGTTCACTCGAAACGAGCGCGCAATACTCCTTTGGCTTGGCGGTTCTGCGCTGGCGCATGTCTTCGTCATCGATCAGTATCAATTGAGCGAAGTACTCGCCGGCAGCAACGGCTTCAAAGCCCGCGTCGCCCCTATCCTGATTCCCGCCATCCTGATCTTCTCGCCATTCATGGCGCGGTTCGGAAAGGACGCCAACCTCTTTCTGTTCACCGTTGTCGGCCTCACGTTCGTCTTGCTCGGGGCTCGCTCAAGCGGCCTTTTCTTCATGGCGACGGCAGCGGTTCTGTCGATGATGCGGCTGAAGCGAGGCGGCCATCGGTACGTGTTCGCAGGTGTTCTGCTGGCCCTCGGGTACGTTTTGTACCTGGTGTATGTCGATTACATCTTGAAGAGCGGTCAGATCAGCAATTCACTTGACCAGTTCTCGCGTTCAGCCAACCCGTACAATCCATTCGAGCTTATCAGGCAAGGGCGCTCGGAGTTTTTCGTCGCCCTCACGGCCATTCGCGATGCCCCGCTCTTCGGTCACGGATCCTGGGCACAGGACACCGCGGGCACCTATTCTGAACTGCTGGCACTTATCAAAGGTCGGACCAACGTCTACTACTCCAGTATAATCGTTTCACATTCAGTCTTGCTAACCACATGGATGTGGGGCGGCATCATCGCTTTCGCCGGGGCGCTGATGTTGTATGTTCCGCCCGCCCGCCGCGCGGTCGCCGTGAGCCCTCACCTGCCCCCCCGCTGGCGGCCCATCCTTGTCTTCCTGCTGCTGGAAATCAGCTGGCACTATCTGTTCTCGCCTTTCGGCCATATCCGCACGTCATTTCCATTCTTCATCGCCACCACAATCGCGCTGTCGCAACGATACTTGCCCGACTGGAAACGGCCGTAGGTTAAACAATCTGGAGCACACCCGGCATATGACCACCAGCATCGCATTCGTCACCACCGGCGATATCGAGAGCATCGCCACCTCGAAACGGGCCTTCGGCATGGCGTCCCCTCTCGCCGGGCTCAACTACGAGGTATCGATCCTGTTGGAGGATACGCCGAACAACCGAGCCCGGCTCGCGCTGGAAGCCCCGACGGCCAGGGCCCTCTGGTTCGACCGCGGTTCCGCTTCGAGTGAGCTCAGGACCAAGCGACGGATACTCCGCGAGCTAGCGCCCAACATCGTCTATGTCGGCGCCTACGGGGTGCGGAACCTAGTCCTGCCGCTGGCCCCCACCCGCGCCTTCTACATCGTCGAACATTCCGAACTGCTCTCAGCGATCGCGAACCGGTCGATGGTGCGCCGGGTCTCCGACGCCGTGTTGGAACGGTCATCCCTGCGGTTCTTCGATGGCCAGGTCTGCGCCAGCGAATACCTAGTGGATTTCGTCAAGGCGCGTCTTCGCGCGAAGGCGGTGCGGCGGGTTCACTATTCGCCTTATGCCTTCACTCGGTCCGTCCTCACACCCGGCGGCGCGCCGGCGCCCGGCACGGCCGGGCAGACGATCCTCTACATGGGCACTTTGGCCCGCAACTACGGCATTCTGCACATTCTCGACGCCGTTGCCCAGCTGAAGGAAACCCGTCCCGGGGTTCGCCTTGTCGTCCTGGGGCGCGGGCGCGACTATGAGACGGCCGTGGCCCACGCCCGGATAAAAGGGATCGAAGACAACGTAGACTTCAAGGGATACGTGCCCGAATCCGAGCTGCCTGAGCAGCTTTCCTCCGCCGATGTTTTCATCGCGCCGCTGTTCGACACCATCCAGGACATCGCCCGCTGCCCCAGCAAGATGTTCATGTACCTGCCGTTCGGCAAACCGGTCGTCACCTCGCCGATCGGCGAGGCCTGCGCTCTTTTTGGCCCGGATTACGACTTCTATTTCAAACCGAACGACGTCGCCTCGATGCGGGATCGCCTTATGGCGGCGTTGGATCGGCCCGGCGACTGGACCCCGAACTGGACCGCGCGCGATCACGAGTGGCAAGCCCGGGCCACCGCCTTCGACACCTGGCTTCGCGGCCTCGGCGTCGTTTCGGCACCGCATCCGGCAGGAGAAGAGACCCAGTACCAATGACCATACGCGGCGACAGTAACCACAGCGCCATCCGCCTCACCGACGGCCCCGCCCACCACTTTTTTGGCTTCCACGACCTCGAAATCGACAGCCGCGCCAGCGGAAGCCTGATCGGTCTTCGGGTCGCGCGCATCGACCGCCCGCCTCTGGGCAAAGACGCGGCCGAGGTCATCGTGTTCGGCGGGCCGAACGACACGCCCGGCGAGCCGCGCGTCCTCTTGCGGACGAAGAACTATAACTTCCCGCAGGGCGCACGGCAGCATTGGCTCGGGGGAACCGACACGGTGATTGTGAATGAGGTCGACGACCGGGGGCAGCCGGCCAGCGCGCTCATCGACGGGCACTCCGGTGTCCGGCTCGGCCAGCTTTCGTTTTCCACCTATTGTACCGACCGGCCCGGCACCACGAGCTACAGTGTCGATTTCGGTCGCCTGCACCGGCTTGGCGGCTACGGGCATTCGAACGTTGCCGACCGCACGCCAAGCGATCCCGTCCCCGCCGACAACGGGATCTTCGTTTCCGACATCGCCGCGGACCGGACCGAACTCCTGCTCTCGATTGGCGACGTAGCGAAGGCCGCCGGGGTGGTCACGAGCGCGACGCACCCCCAATTCATCACCCACCTCAGGCTAAACCCCTCCAACGACCGAATCGCGTTTCTTCACCGGTTCCGGCTCGCAGACGGGGGCGAGGAGACCGTCCTTTGCGCGGTGGGCGCCGACGGAACCAGGCTGCGTATCCTCGCGCGCGGCTACATGAGCCATTTCGACTGGCTCGACGACACCCGGCTGATGATCTGGGGCCGCCGCAATCAATCTATCGCCGCGCTGCGCCGCTCACCCCTCATGAATGCCCCCGTGATCCGCGCAATGCTGCCCTGTGCGAAGGCCGTCCTGCGCCGCTTGTTGCGTCGTAACGGGGCAGTCGGGATGAGCTACCTCGAGGTGCACGACGGTGGCACGCAACCGCCGGAACCCTTCGCGGCCGGAATTCTCACCGCCGATGGTCACCCGATGGTGAACCCTGCCTTCCCGGACTGGCTGGTGACAGACACTTATCCCGACGCGCGGGGCATCCGCGATCTCATGCTGTATCACCCGCCCACGCGCCAGCGCATCGACCTCGGGCAATACCGGAAAATCAACGACAAACCGAGCTCGGAGATCGTGACCCAGACCAAGCGGCATATCGAGGCGAAGTTCGGCGTGGCCTTCCCCGCCGAGCTCTACGCCTTCACCCGCAGCGGGCTGCATTGCGACCTGCATCCGCGCTGGTTCGTGCAGGGCGGCTACGTCGCGTTCGACTCCATCCACGAAGGTACCCGCCAGATCTACGCGACCGACGTGTCCGACCTCGTGACGGAGGAGCGGCTCGCCGATGGCTGATGAGAGCCGAGACGAAAGCGCGCGGGTGACGATCATCCAACCCGCTGTTCCACACTACCGTCTCGATTTATTCAATCGGCTCGCCGAGCATTTTGGTGCCCGGTTCGCGGTCTATGCCTCGCCGACCGACATGGGCGTGCTCACTGCGCGCCCCGACGCGCCCGGCTGGGAGCGGCTCCTCGGCAAAACCTTGCGGTTCCGCACCGGCGTCGAATGGCAGCGCGGTATCCTGTCCGTTCCGATACGCCGCGGTGACACGGTCGTTGTCTCCGGCGCGCCGCGCGGGTTGGGCAACCTTGGCACCATCCTGCGCGCCCGGCTCCTTGGCGCGCGCGTCGTCTGGTGGGGCCATTACCTGAGCCCGACCACCCGCCCGTGGCGTCATGCCCTGCGCAGCCTGTTAATGCGCGGCGCCCACGGCCTTTTGTTCTATACCGACGACGAAGTCGCCAGCTATCGTGCCACCGCTTCGGGGCGCAAGGATCGCCGCGTCGTGGCCGCGCTCAACAACGGGCTGAACCTCGCCCCGATCGCGCTCCACCGCCTGCCCTACCACGCCGCCGACCGCGACCGGACCCTCTTGTTCGTCGGGCGCCTGACCGACAAGGCAGGGCTGGACCTCGCCCTGCGGGCGCTGGCGCGGGGCGGCGAGGCCGGTGTCACGCTCCATGTCGTAGGGGACGGGGCCGGCAAGGATACCTTGCTCCGGCTGGCCCGCGAGCTCGGCGTGAACGGCGAGGTAGTGTGGCATCCGGCCACGACGGACGAGGCCGAGATCGCCGACGTCGCCAATCGCTGCAGGATGTTCCTATACCCGGGCGATGTGGGGCTCAGCCTGGTCCATGGCATGGCATACGGTTTGCCCGCCATACTCCATGAAGACCGCTCGGGGCACATGCCCGAGATCGCCGCATTCAAAGCGGGAAAAACCGGCGTCACCTTCGCGCCCAAAGACGTGGGCAGCCTCTGGAAGGCAATTGCCGACAGCATCGACGAGACCGAACGACTCGACCAGATGTCTGACGCAGCGCTGGAAACGGTCGCCAACGACTTCAACACGGCCCGGATGGCGCAACGCTTTGTCGAGGCCATCGGCGATATCAACCGAGATTGCGGCACATCGTGAAGATTGCTCATGTCACATCCATCCTGTCGCGACGCGGCGCGGGGGTTCGCAACGTGGTCGAAGACCTCGCCCGCGCGCAAATGGTGCAAGGCTTGGAGGTGAAGGTCTTCGGCCTGACCGACCCCGACTTCATTGCGGGCGAAGGCGCCGATTGGGCCGCGCTCAACGTCTCGGCCTCACCCGTGATCGGACCGAATTCCATCGGCTTCTCGCCGGCACTCACCCGCGCGCTAAAGGCCTGGGGCCCAGACATCGTGCATCTGCACGGGCTCTGGACATATCCCTCGAAGGCCGTACTCGACTGGCATCGCGCCACCGGCAACCCCTACCTCGTCTCTGTCCATGGCATGCTCTCAAAAGTCGCGCTGAGCTACAGCCCGGCGAAGAAACGCATCTCCCGCCTTCTGTTCCAGGACCGCTGCTTCGACGGTGCCCGAGCGCTGCATGCCACCACCGAGACCGAGTTGGCCGAGATCCGGGCTTTGGGTTATCGGGGCCCGATCGCGATCTTTCCCAACGGGGTCAATGCCGCAGCGATCCCCGATCTCCCGGCCCGCACTCCGGGAAAGACGGTTCTTACCCTTGGCCGACTACACCACAAGAAGGGCCTCGATATCCTGATCGACATCTGGGCCAAACTGGAACCAGCCTTCCCCGACTGGTCTCTGCGCATCATCGGCCCGGACGAAAACGGCTATGCCGCCAGGTTGAAAAACCGGCTGAAAAGCCATCACCTCGCCCGATGCAGCGTCGAGGCGCCGGTTTTCGGGGCCGACAAGGACATCGCCATCGCCTCGAGCGACCTTTTCGTTCTGCCAAGCCGCAACGAGAATTTTGCCCTGACAGTGGCCGAAAGCCTGATCATGGAAGTGCCGGTCGTCTCCAGTCGTAACGCGCCATGGCAGGGGCTCGAGACCGAACATTGCGGATTGTGGGTGGATCTGGAGCCGGCGGATTTTGCCGCCGCGATGTCCTACATGATGAACCTGACTGACGACGAGCGAAAGCAAATGGGGCGAAACGGGCGCGACTGGATGCTGCGTGACTTTTCCTGGAGCGCGATCTCCCAGCGCGCGCTCGCCATCTATGAATGGGCGGGTGGGCACGCTCCAAGGACGAGCGACATTCACCTCGCACAACAGGAGCGCGGGCCGTGAACGGATCATTTGACGTCGAAGCCAACCGCAAGGACCGGAAATGGTCGTGCCAGGCGCTGTTCGTTCGTGTCCTTTGGGGCCTCGCCCATCCGTTTTTCCGCTTCAGCCCCCGGCTGCTTTGGGGCTGGCGCAACATGATACTGCGCCTGTTCGGAGCGAAAATCGGGGCCGGCGTGCGGATTTTCCCCAATGTCCAGATCATCATCCCTTGGACTCTCAACATCGGCGACCATTGCACCTTCGGCAACGGCGTCATTCTATATGCGCTCGGCGAGGTCACCATCGGGCCACGCACGACCGTTTCGCAGGGGGTGCATGTGTGCGGCGGAACCCATGACTGGCGTGACCCCACGTTTCCGCTAATCAAGTCTCCGGTGACGATTGGGGCCGACGTATGGGTTGCCGCCGACGCCTTTGTGGGCCCCGACGTCGTGATCGGCGACGGCGCGATCCTCGGCGCGCGGGCCGTGGTCGTTAAAAGCGTCCCGGCCGGGTCGATCATGGCCGGAAACCCTGCAAAGAAGATTGGGCAGCGAAATGGGTTTGACGGTTGACGCAACAAGCGTCGCCCACCGCCAATGGCTCGTTTCCCGCGCAAGGTCCCACTGTCATGGGCGATTGGCGCGAGCCTTGGCCTCCTGATCCAAGTGGTTCGGTCAATTTCGGCCGAGCCGCATCTGGGGACCCGGACCCTTAGAAGCGCGGGGACCGCAGGAGACGCCGCACGGTGGGGCGGATCGAGTGCGGCGGTGGGGATGGCGGCGATCCCGCGCGGGGCCCACCAAGCCGAGATTATCCAGTCGGCCAGATTCGCGAGAATTACCTCGCATGGGAGCCGGAGCGACTGACCCGAAGGAAAGACGTTCCGGCTCAACAGTTTTTCCAGCCTCAAACGAATTGTTCCGAATTCAATGGGTTGGAGGAATCATTTGAACGGCTAGACTGCTCTTGAGGTGACCGGAATGGCGCGCGAGCGAGCAGACAGCTTCATATCACGGTTTTTGTTTCGTGGTTCCAAGGAACGCGAGCAAGAGGCTGTGGGCGTCGATGTTGAGCCAACGCCCGCGGCCGAAAGCGCCACCGACCATGAACTGGTCTGGGCGACCAACGGTGAGCAATCCGTCCAAAAGCTCGTTGAGCGCACTCTGAATGGATCGCAGGCTCTGGTCGTGACCGGATACCAGGACTTTCTGTCCGCGATGTCGATCATACTTCGCGTTCGGCCCAGCATTGTATCCGAGCCCCCAGAGACGATCAGGATCATATTTGGAACGAATACCGACAATCAAGGCCGCCTCGACGGAAGCGGACGCGGACTCTCGGAAGAGGCTCGGGACTATTTCCTTGAAACGCGCGGGCTATCGCTGCGCTCCCTCGACGAATTACGGGCTGTCCTGGCGTACGATGCGATCGCATCGGGAGCGATCTCGCTTCGTATCTTAGATAGTGATTTGGCTCGAGAGCGGTTTGGTCGTACCCACGCGATGCTTCACGCGAAGCTCTTCATCAGTGACGCAGGCGCGCTCGCCGGCAGCGCCAACTTTTCGGTTGGCGGCCTTAGACGCAACCTTGAGTATGTCGATGATCTGCAAGCGTTTCCCGATCTTGCCGCAACGCGACGACGGGCCGCTGAAGACTTCTGGACGCTCGGCACCGACTGGACCGAACAGGCTCTTGAGATCCTGAGAGCACTTCTAAGGCCCGTGAGCGCCGAAGAAGCCCTCGCCCGAACGGTTCACGAAATGACATCGTTCTTGCCCTGGCGCGTCGGTGGCGACGGCGCCGCAGGGCGTCCGCCGCTGCCGTTCCAAACCGATCTCGTCTACGAGGCCGCAGGGACAGCCTACGAACACGGGTTTGCATTTGTAGAAGCACCGACAGGCGCAGGTAAGACCGACATCGGCAAGCACTTGGCCACGGTCTTGCCGACAATGCACTCGAGCGTCGTTCTTCGGCATGGAAATGAACGTCCGGATCAAACGCGCAATGGCGCGCTTGGCATCATTCCGGCAAGCGTCTTTCGCAATTGGGATAAGAGCAAGCCAGCAAACCTCAATCTCATCAAGCACAGCCATCTTTCACGCAGCAAAGGCGAAGAGGCCGAAGAGCTTGAGGAGATAAACCGAGGCGTACGGTCTTCTGCCTCCATGATCGTGGACGAGAGTCATCGATTGAACTCCCGCTATCTCGCCCCGTCGAGACGTTCCCTCGTCTTCGAACAAAGCCCTGCGATCTGGACGTCGTGCCTGTCAGCGACCCTGATGGGGAACCAGGGCCTGGATGGATTGCTCGCCTTTCATGAACGACGCGCCTCGATCTATGTGCCCCCCGAAATCACAGCGAGGATCAACGACAACCTCAAGCGGGGACGCGAGAGAGCACTAGAGTTGAACACACTCCGCGCTCTTCGGCAAAATTTCGAGGATCGTCAGCGGTCTGGCATGGAGGACATGTTCCAGTCTGAGGCAGACCTCGCGCAACCAATCGAGGAAGCCGAAGAACGCCTAGCCGGAAAGCGGCTCGATCCGCGCGAAATCCAGGCCGACATGGCGGACGCACTGGCGCCCTACGTGGTTAGGCGTCAGCGCCATTGCGTCGGAGAGTCCAAGAAACGCGGACCTGGGATCTATTCGTATCCTGAGATCGAAAGCATCAGGATCGACGCCGAACTCACGCCTGAGCAATCGGCCATCCTGGACGAAATCAGAAGACTAGCTGAGAGCATCTCTACAGGCACAACTCTCGTATCTGCCGACCCAAAACGAGCAGGCCATACGGAAGTCCGCTTTCATGACAAGGCGCGGATCCACATTCGGAACTTTCTGGCGATCTTGAGGTCGTCAATCACCTTCGCGCGGGAAGATTGGGAACGCAGGCGGGCCGCAGATGCAGATGCGCGCGGCCGCACGTCGATTGGCGAGAGCCTTAGGCGCTCAGAACGTGAAAGCCGCGGTGGGAAGACCGCAACAATCACTATCACACCGAAGAGCGGCGAGCTTCCTCTAGACAAACGAACGACGACGCCGATTTGCGACCGCATCGGTGAATTGCTGCAGAGCCCGGAACTTGATGCGATCGATGAGCAGCGCGCCGAACATATGGCAGAGATGCTCAATCAGCATCGGCAAGTGATCTTCCTGTCTGAGCGGATTGGCGTTCTGGAGGTCTATGCACGCCTTCTGTCTTCCCGGAAGGGCCCAAAACCCGATGTGATCCTTGTGGCTGCCAATCACAAACTGGGACCTGGTACCGGCATCACCGTCGCTCGAAATGGTGCAGAAGCCCAAGAATACCTGGCTCTCGACGGCAAGAAGGCGTCCGACGACCACCGCCGAGCCATGTTCATGACCTTTCAAATGGCGGAGGGCATCAACCTCCAACGCGCACGCGCCCTAGGCATCGTCGGCGTTACTTCGGACATCAAGAGCATGCTTCAGGGCTTGGGGCGGATCGACCGTATCGACAGCCCACATTCCAAGATCACCTACACCACGTTCGATCTTCCCGGGCTTGTGTTGTCATCCGACAAGAAAGGCCGTGATCGCATCGAGTCCATCGCTCTGCTTTCGGGGGTCGGTGCATCAGATCTCGCAGACAAGTACCTGGAATTCTCTGCCGGCGACCTGACAGATCTGATCCTGGAGCAACACAAGAAACCGCGGCCGCTTCGCAGGAACAATCTTTATGATCTGGTTGAAGACATGCGGCGCAATCTGCCAATCAACCTTCTCCAATCCATGGAGCGCATCAAGCCTCAAAGTCTTTGGGGCTCTGAGCTGTGTCTTCTCGCTGGCAAGTCTCCGATGACCATCATTGCGCTTGGTGGAAGGTCACCGTCGCTGATCGAGGCGTCCTATTTGCCGCCCCGACTGTTGGCTGTCCGCGAGATCGATGATCGCCAAGAAATCATCCGGGATCAGCCGGAAGTGACAAGGTTGCTGCGTGAGGCTTACATCGAGACCGTTGAGGCCGACAAGCACCGGGACAGGCCGAAAGAAGCAGACTTGAGCTCTGTGATCGAGGGCCTTCAGCCGACATTGGAAGGTCTGGCACACTGGGATATCCGTCCCGAGCGAACAGTATCACTCTTGGAGTCTTTGGATAGGTTTCTCGCGTCCGGCCCTTCGAAGAACCAAGGCTACAATAGGTTCGGAAATCTGACGCTCCCATCTTTGGAAAAGCTGGCGGAGGCCTGGGCCCAGGAACTCGACCCCTATTGGATTGAAGCCAAGAAGGACGTCAGCCAACGCAGCGAAAAGGAAATGGAGATCCCGGATTATCTGGGTATCGATGCCATTTATGGTTTCTTTGCGCAGCAGCCATCGAAGACGCTCTCAGAGGTGCGCGCGCGTATGGAAGAGTTGGTCGGTGCGGCGGAGCATGCTTCGCGCTACGCAAATACACAGATCTTGGATCGGATCGCTGTGATATTTCAGGTAGCAGCAAAACCCGACTAAAGGCGATCCGGAAGGCATGGTTATTATGGACAACTAAACCAAATGGCAGATATCTGAAAATCTCGAACGAACGACTGATCGAGCGGGTAAAAACAAAAAATGCAAGGTGATCTTCTCCAGCGATTTGATTCAATCCGCATATTCGCCAAGGGCGGAAAGCTGGCGCCGCACAAGCCCCTGCTCCTTCTCTACGCGCTCGCGCAGCTGAAGAAAGAAAGGATCGAGCGGATCGCCTTTACCGATGCCGAGGTCACAGTCGACCCACTCATCCAGACCTACGGTCCGTTCGACGCAAAGACGACCGTCGCTTACCCCTACGCCCGTCTCGCCAACGACAAGAGCGGAATTGGTGGATCGAAGAGCACGAGAGGAACGCTTCCGGCGATCTGAGCCTCACCGAAGCGCGTGACCGAAAGATCAAAGCCGGCTTTTCCGATGACGTGCTACGCGCCTTGCGAGATAATCCCAAACTCATCGATCTCGTCGCGATCAATCTTCTCGAGCGAAATTTTCCGCCGAGCCTTCATCCCGACATTTTGGAAGCTGTTGGCCTTTATCTCGGACAGGATGAGCTTGAAGTGGTCTTTCGCAAGAAGCGCGATCCGCGTTTTCGCGACATCGTCCTAACCGCCTATTTCGAGCAGTGCGCGATCTGCAGATACGACATAAAGATGAACGGTGCGGCCGTCGCCTTGGAAGCGGCTCACATACAAATGCAATCGGCCGGAGGTCCAGACGAGGTCAACAACGGCCTCGCCTTATGCGTCATCCATCACAAGCTCTTCGACTTAGGCGCAATCACTGTTGACCAAAACATGAATGTCCATGTGTCGGAGCGTTTCGTCGGCGACTGGGGGAGAAAGCTCCACGATGAGTTCCATGGAAAGCCCATCGCCTCGCCGCGCAGGGAGACTATGGCGCCTTTACCTCAGTACATTCACTGGCACAACGAGCAGATTTTCAAAGGCGTGGTGGCGTAAGTGATGACTACAGGCAAGCTCGTCAGAAACCGCATCCTTGAGATCATCAAAGCCGACGGCCGAATTCCCATTGTGAAGCGAATGTGCCAGTCCCAGAGCAAAAAGGGGCAGTTTCCCGGAGCAATACTACCCAGACTTTTTTGACCTTGCGGGCGCCTTGGCGCGCGTGCTCCCCACATAGCTGACGCGCGCCAAGGCGCATTGGCCGAAGGCCAGTTTTTTCGTCCTGGTTTTCTTAGGTCAGGTTTTCAAATTGTACCGAGGAAGCACCCGTGTCATGCATCCAAACGAAAAGAGATGAGCGTTGCCTCGCATGGACGTCATTCCATACTTTGGGTGATCCTCAATCACAAGAACCTGTTCCAGAGGAGTTGGTGTGCTACTAGATTGGACGGCCGCTCAACAGTATGGAGCGCGCCGCAATCGTGACCGCGCTGCTGGTGTTTCATATTGCCGATATCGTCCGCCACTGTATCGCGCGCAGTCCAGAGCGTAGCCTGCGGTGATAACAGCAGCACCGATGTCCTGACCATCGACGTAACAAACGCCAACATAACGATCGTAGGTTCTCTCACCTGTGAGTTTGCACTCAACAGCTTTGTCTCGCAGAAAGTTCACCATCCACCGACGCGCATCGCGTCCAGCAGAAGTCCCAAGTTCGGGCGCATCGACACCCTGTAATCGTACCGGGGTTCCATTCACGACAATCGTGTCCGCATCACGAACCTGGACGCTTCCAGCTGTTGCAGTGGTGGCCATCAAGGAAATAGCCGTAGTCAGCTTCTTGAACAAGATTATCTACTCCAGAATTCCTCTGCCGGGTTAGTCAATTATGGCGGTAGCGATGCGTGTTTCGATGAGTTCTTCCTCGATCAGGGCATAGATCTGCTGAGGCGGGGTGTTCAGCGAAAACAGCATCAAAGACAGATCGACATCCATGTCAATCAGGTGCTGCATCGTCTCGCCTTGCCCTTTTTGGATGTCCTCCACAGCGAAGAGGACAGGAATGTAGCGCAGCTGCTCGTAGTAATGCTGGTGCATGCCGACGATGCCTCGCAGTGAGACTATGCGCTCTTCACCGCCCGCCAAAACGTAGGGACACGAGGACATGCATACAGCACCCGCCAGAACTCCAGAGGAAAGCTCTGCTTCCCGGATCTTCCTTCCTAGCGACAAAGCCTCCGAAACAACTCCTCCCGGACTGTGAAGTGCTACCAGGTCGGGTTTCTCCTGCATGTCGGACAAGAATGACACGAAACGCTGCGCGTCGCCGACTTCGATCTGACCGCTGACCAGCAGTACTCGACCTATTCGCTCGACCACCTGTTCGGTGAATTCGAGCCGCCCGGGGAAATTTTCTGGCATAGGGAGATCCGGCGGCTCGTCCATGCGCAGCAGCTTTGGGTTCGGGCGGTCGGTCCGGTATTCGCGACGCTGATCGCCCGGTGAAATGGGGCCGGAAGGCAGATCAACCTGCTTCTGGAACGGACTCGGATAAAGGCTGGCCACATCGGACACGACGAGAATGCCTGCGATCGCCAGCTGGAGCAGCAGTACGTATCGCAGACCCGATCGTGGATCGATCTTGGCCAGGAATCCCTTCATGACGGGTCTTTTTCGATCGTTGTGCGCTTCAGGATCGCGGCATCAGCCACACCCATCGTTGCCTCCACATCCTTCATCGCATTCATGGCGGCTCTCAAATCAGAGAGTGTCAACGTGTCCTCAATGCTCATACCGTCCTTGCCGCTGCGGATTGCGGCTTGGGTAATTGCCAGAACAAAAACGAGAACAGCGGGCAGCAAGTCGATGGCGATCGCACCGGCCCAGGATGGAACGAAATTTTGCGCGTATTTGATGACTGCATCCGCGCTGGAGATAGGATTGTAGGCGGTCTCGATGGGTGGCTCCAGCCCCAAGACCTCGTCGGCCGCGTTTCTGAGCGTTCTGCTCCGCTGGTCGAGCGCATTGAGCACCGAGTTAATGGTGGACGACTGAGCGTCGCGGACGTCGGAACTGCGTCCATCGAGTTCGGGGAGGACGACTGAGGAGGGTAAATCCTCGGCTGCACGGGCCACGAGTGGAGCGACGCTGTATTGGTTCAGGCGCGAGATGACGCCGGCCAGCTTTACACTTTCCTCGGAAAACTGAACCGAGCGCTGGTCCACCGGGCCGGGCGCGACGGTGAGTTCCCGCATTCTGGCCAGATTTTCGTTGCCTTGCTGAAACGCCTCCTCGATCAAGGGCTGCTGGGCGGCGATCTGATCTTCCAGGTTGCGCAGCTCCTCGGCCTTTTGGGTGAGAACACGGAAGACGGCACCACGACCGGCGGTGCCTGAGAGGTCGCCAGACTGTTCTAGCTCGGCAAGTTCCTCAAAGCTTTGGCGCGCACGCTCCACCTCACGTCCCAATGCCTGTCCGCTAAGGGCAATGTCGTGCGCTTGTTCCAGCGCTGCCTGGTAGTCGCGCACTGTGTTCTCAAGGTGTTGCTCCACCGCCGCGGACCCGGCGAGAGCCGCTGCGTTGAGCCAGCTGGACATTGCGATGATGGCGACGGAGCCGACAATCGTCGAAACTGTTAGCCCGATAAAGCCGCTGGCGGTTCTCATCGAGGGGAGGAGCCGGAGCATGTAACTCCAGAAAACGAAAATGCCGACGGAAACTGCGATCGAATATGCGACAGCAGCAAAAAACGAGACGGCACCATTGTCTTCGAGAAGTGAAGAAACACCGAGATAAGTATAGATGCCGGATGCGATGGCCAAAACCCCCAGTGCCGCCGGCGTGAAGGTGTCCAACCAGGCAAGGTGCGTTTCAAGTTCCTTCGCGGTCCTAAGGCCCTTGGCTTCTTCCGCGGTCAGGCGACCCTTGTTTTCCGTCATTTTCAGCGGTGCTCCAAATTCTTGTTCGCGATTCATAGCTTCAAATGAGCTAGCCGACATAATTCACGCCGCGGCGAACAGAACGTCAAGTCGCGGTGGTTGGTAACATTTTCTTACCGGGGCAAATGGAGCCAGGATTTCCGTCGCAAAGTGATCGGTGTTTCGGAAAATTCCGCCGGAGGACACGGCCACGGTAAAAAGCCTCAATGGCGCCGAGCGACTTTGTGTGTCAATACTTGGAAACTGGACGCGTTTTTTGGGGCCTTGGGACAGCAGGCGGCAGGAAATTTCAGTGAGGAAACGCTTTCGTCAAGCTCTCTTCTGTGAAGCGAACACCACCTAGGATATCGTCAAGCCGTAGAGGGTTCAGAATGGGCAGTTTCACGAACGACTGGAAAAAATGCAAGAACTGCCCAATCCGCCACCGGGCCTTTTGTTCCCGTTGCGAACCGGACGAATTCGCAAAGCTGGAATCATTGAAATACTACCGCACATACAATGCTGGGCAAACGGTAGTCTGGGCCGGCGACAAGATGAATTTTGTGGCGTCAGTGGTGACCGGCACAGCTACTTTGAGAGAAACGCTGATCGACGGCCGCACGCTGATGGTTGGACTGCTGCTGCCAGCTGACTTTCTGGGGCGCCCTGGCCGATCGATTTCCCCCTATGAGGTAACCGCGAACACCGATCTGGTGCTTTGCTGCTTTCGGCGCAATGCATTCGAGAAGATGATGGAGGAAATGCCACATATTGGGCGGCGTCTTTTGGAGATGAGTCTTGATGAGCTCGATGCGGCCCGCGAGTGGATGTTGATTTTGGGCCGAAAGTCCGCACGGGAGAAGATAGCAAGTTTGCTCGTTGCCCTTGCCCAACGGAAAAAAGCGCTGCACCAGATTGGGCCTAATGATCGCTTGAATTTCCACCTTCCGCTAACACGCGAATCTGTGGCCGACTATCTCGGCTTGACGCTTGAAACCGTGTGTCGCCAGATTTCGGCGTTGAAACGCGATCGGCTTATCGAAATTGAAGGCAAGCGCGACATCATCGTCCCTGACCTAACGGCGTTGATACGGGAAGCCGGCGATGACGTCGGCAGTTACCCTTCAATCTGACCGTCCGCATCTCAAGACTAACGTCCGCCTGAGGTCTTTGTATTGGCGCAAACAAACAGCTTTTCCAATACTCTATCCCGGTTGACGGATACTACATTGGCGCATCTTGGGTCTTCACCCCCTTTTAGTCCAAACCGAAATCACAATGGTTGGGACGCATACGTGACCAATGCAATTGCGCATTGCTTCGCTATTGGCGTCTCTGCCTGTTGATCGCTCGCTCGAAAAAAATGCGGCGCATTTCACCGCAGGCGGGTCGACTATGGTACACTTAGAAGGCGAATTTCTATGAAAAGTTTGGAGGCCAAATCATGCAGTATCTACTGCCATTGTTCCTTCTAGTTGCATTTGTCGGTCTGGTTCCGTCACTCCACGCGCAGACGGTGAAAACCGAAACAGTCACGTCTAACACATTGAGCCGCGTGAATTATCATATCGGCGGCCTCGGGACGGTTAGCGTTTTCCTGCCGGCGGAAATCCTGCCTGGAGACACCTTGACTAGCCGCATTCGCATCGCAGAGGAAGGCGAGGAAGATTTCGACGGTTTCAAGCTGCAAATCGCGGATGAGACACACCCAGTTCGTGCCGGATTGGTTGAGTGGACTATACCCAACGATGCCGATTCAGTTTTCTTTCTGGGGTTGGTCGGGGCAACCGGAAACAACGTCGCCCGCGTTTCCGTTCCGCTGGCAGATTACCGGTCAGAAAACGAAGGAATTCGAGGCCGTGATGGCGACGGCCTCCGTGTCCTTCCTATGGATACCGTATCGGATTCCTACACTGCCATCCCCAACGACTTCTTTGACGGGATCGAAGTCATTGCCGCCTCCCCACGTGCGCTTGTCATTTTCGACACGCTTGTGCTCGACAGGAGGCCTGATCCAGTGCTGTGCTGCTCAGAGGGTGGGCCCTGCGGCCTGACGAGTTGTTGCGTCTTCATTCCGTCTAGTTCTTGCACGCACTGCAACGTTTCTGGCTACGACAAATGCCTTCTCGACGATGGTCCACCGACACCAAATCCAAGTCCTGATTGAGGTACCAATTCCCGGCCAACCAAAAGAAAATTGTTCTACATCTATGGATGTCTTTCCCGTTGCAAGGTTGCCGCCCGCAATGCAAATGCCGTTTTACGCCCACGCAAGAACGCGAAGCCGTGGAAGGCCACGAGCGCCGGCGACATCGCCCGGAACGAAGCGGTCAACGCCTCGCGAAACCTGGGCCGCGCTATCTGGCGATGGTGGAGCGGATACCACCGCCGAAGCCGCGTCGAGAGCAAGATGAACTGCATTAAACTCCTCGGCCAATCACAGATGGCAAGAGAGTTCGACCGGCAGGTCGCGGAAATCCAGGTCGGCGTCGCCGTTCTCAACATCTACACCGCTCTTGGCATTCCCTTCACGGTGCCCGTAGGATAGGTCTGTCCGAGGAAAGGGGAAGTCCGGTTACAATCCGATTTGCGCGAATAGGCCGCCCGTGCCTGGAACTCACGACTATTCTCGACGACGACGGGCGGGCATGCCTCGAGGTTATTCGCCGACCAATCGCTTAGCCGGGAAAATGGCTGAATATGGAATCGCTGGATAAGAGCCGGTTCATCAGGATCTTCGACAAGTTCAACGATGACTTGCGAGCCTACAATGGCAGCCAGTTCGTATCCTTCACTACAGGCGTTCCAGCGACATGGGAGAGCTACAAGCCCATCATCCGGAGCATCGCGCTCGAACGCCTTGGGGCAGACAAATGGACCACCAACGACATCGGCAGCGGAAGGATCCTTGCGGCTGTAATCCGCGCGATCGAGATCAAGGAAAGTCAGGACGTCAGGAACAATCTCGTTCCGTGGGAACCTCGACACAATCAGCCGAGCGAAACGGGCCGGCTCCGCGACGAACTCGGGAATGGCCCCGCACGCCAGCGCTTCGAGCGTCACGTATTCGACCTCTTCCGGGAGCGGCGAGAGCCCGCCGACATCCTCGACGAGCTCGTTGATCTAATCGGTCGTCGTTACAGCCTGATTGCGTACCTGTACTACGTCCTCGATGACAGCCGGTTCTTGCCGATCGGCACCACCACTTTCGACAAGGCATTCGAGCAACTCGGATTTGACGTTCGGACCACCGGGCGATGCTCGTGGTCGAACTACCAGGAGTTCATCGCGGCGGTGCACTGTGTCCAAGCAGGGCTGACCAAATGGGTCGGGGTCAAGGATGTCCGCCTGATCGACGCGCATTCCTATCTCTGGCTGTTGGTGCGCCTGCCGCAGAAGATCGCGCAGATGCGGCAGCAGGGCTTGCAGCGGCCGGGTGATCTCAAAACGGCCATGATCGGTCTCGCTCAAGGCGTGATTAACCGCGTCGGCAATGCCAACGGGCAGTTACTCGAGCGGGTGGTGAAGAACAAGGAGCTCTTCGGGTTCTCATCCACGGAAGCGTTTTATGACTTCCTGTGCCGCGCGTGGGAGGAGCAGGACGGACGATGTGCGCTGACAGGTCTACCGATGCTGCTGCCGCAGAAAAGGCGCCCTGTCACGGAACTGGTGGCGTCCATCGACAGGAAGGACAGTGCAGGCCACTACTCGCCGGACAATATCCAGCTGACCTGCTGGTTCGCCAATCGCTGGAAGGGAACGCAGGCGGATCACGATTTCGGCGCACTGATCGATATTCTGCGTCGGGGCGAGGAAGCCCAACGTGACTATCCGCAGCACTTTGGGGCCATCACGGAGTAACTGTGTGCCCTCAGGGGAGAGGTTGGGACAGGCGATCAGGCAGCCAGGTAATCCAAGGTGCCTTGAAGCTGGAAGCGAGACGGTGTTGGACTAAGATTTTACTGGTCTGAGCGCATGTGTATGAGCAACTGCTTGTTGCCGTGTCGGCTTCGGACACCTCCATACCGCTATACTTGGACTTCAGCTTGTAAAACGCGGACGGGTTCAGCACGTGCCGGCGGCACACCTCTGCCGTCGGCATGTCTGCCTGTGTTCCTTAACCATCCCGATAATCCACGCCTCGGTGAAGCGGCTCTTTCGCGTTCGTTTGCTCCTTCAAGGTTGGGCGGACTCTACATCATGGTGAGGGATTTCACGGGGGGAGGTCACTCGCTGTTTTCAGAAATGTTCTTGTCTGCGTTCTGGAGCCGTGGAAAGTTCGCACTTAGGAACAAACGGGCGCGCGTTTGGAGCGACCGGACGATGAAGAAGAGAAACCTTTGTTGTTACCTCCGGAGATATGATGAGCACGCGTGTTTTGTTGGCGAAAATCGGGAACCCATACCTTCCTGCCGTCCGTCGGTATGACCATGCATAACGAAGTTCCGCTCCCACCTTCCGGCTCAAGGCCTCCGCTCGAAATGGCAGCAAGGGCCCAGAAACGGCTGTGGAGAAAATTCAAAACTGCCGAGAAAGAGTTGGTGGATTTCAAGAAGAGAAATCCGGGTCCGCGCCGCGGTTCATGGTTTGATAACGGTTACGCTGGGTATTTTGGAGGTCAGTCCCAACGTCGAAGTGACGAAGTAGGATACGGTCTCGCACAGTCCCCTCGAGAACGACGGAAGCAGCTGGAAGCATCAGTAAGGGAAGCTCTGGAAAAATTGACTTCTGCGATCTGCGATCAACTGAAGTCCGGCGACCTCGTTGCTTACACTGTCCCTGCTGATCTTGGATCAGATTACCACAAGATCAATCCAAAAATGTGGGAGCGCGGGCTCAAGCTGCAACTTCGAACCGGTACGGTAACGGGTGATCGCTTCAAAAAGCAGAAAATTCTGCTGGCGCACGCCACCAGTAACAAGGCCGAAGCACTTCAAAAGGGACCGGGGAGACGCAGGCATGCTCTCGCAAAAGAAATAATGGCTGAATATTGGCGGAGCGACTCAAAGAGATTCCGCGGCTTAAGTCAGAGAAGTCAGGTTAAACTGCTTCAAACGTGGGCAAAAAATAATCACCCGGACGTCGAACCTCCCGCCGCCTCGACGCTAAGGGCCTACATACAAAAGGGACTTTTCAGGCCCGGCCCGCATGACGAGCATGATGGCTGAATATTAATTCGTGGTGAATATCTGCTCGTTTTTCCATCCAGTCACCTCTGGCAGTTCTTTCCGCATGGCCATTCAAGGCGCGGGAGAAGATTCAGATGAAAAATCCGAGCAGAACACCTCATAGCCAAGTGTCGTACAATGCAATCGACCAGGACTTAGAAATAACCACGCACCTACGACGACCATATAACCTGAAGGCGTCGCGCTGGGCATCGACGGTTCCCGGTATTGGCGCCAATGCCCGGTCCATTCTTTGGGTGTTGGCACAGTTCTGCGACGAGTTCGGCGTTGTTTGGCACAGCCACAGAAGCATAGCATTTCATGCGCAGTGCAGCGAACGGACCGCCCGAACCCATCTCGCGAGTTTGAAAGAAAAAGGGCTGATCCGTATTGTCGGTCGCCTCAGCAAAGAAAAAGGCAAGACCAGCAACGCCTATGTTTTGACCGGTTGGCCTGAGCGTACCTTAATGCCTGTCTCGGGGCATCCCAAACTCGGGCGCTCGGTAAACGAGGACAAATACGACCGCCTGGTTCGGTCCTGGCAGAAGAAAAATTCGCCTAAGGGCTCGGCAGAAGTTACCGAGAGAACAAATAACATTGAAAAAGATCCTTACTATACAGCTGAGAAAGATCCGCTGGTCGAGATAGAGAAGACCATGAATCTTTGTCGGCAGGCTCTGGGTCCCTGGTGTACCGACGAGAACAGGGAGCATCTTGGCCGGGATCTTTCGGGCTTTCTGGACCTGACCGCAATGGGTTTTTCGCTTGAGGCAGTCATCTTGCCAGTCTTGCGGGAGAAATCAACGAGCCGCCAGAAAGTCCCAACGCTGAAGAGCTGGGCTTACTTCCTTGAACCGATGCAGCGTCGGGCAGACGTATTGGCCAAGAACCAGGCGGCGAAGAAGAAGAGCCAGGACGAGATGACTTCTACTCCATCACAAGATTGCGTCACTACCAAGGGCAATCCTTCCGAGGCACAGAAAGAGCTCAAGCGCAACATCGATGGCATTCTGAAACATGCTTCGAAAAGCTGCCTGATAAAGCCGAACTGGGAGGACGAGTGATGAACAACTTGCCGTGCGAGCATGTTCTTGGCCACCAGTCCACACCCTATGCCCCCTGCGTCGGGTCCTTCCGGGCAGTTTCATCATGCGGGGGGCGGAGGCGCTTAAGTCCTCCAGTTGCAATGGAAAATTTTGGGTTTCCACATTTTTCGCCGAGGTTTCCACTTGCCCAAGGCAGGTTTCCACCTCCGCACATCTGCAACTGCAGGAAGGGTCGGTGCACTGCGCGAGCTGAAGAAAAAAAGCTCGCAACACCTGGTTATTGGTGGGCTTCGACATGACACGCGGATCCAATCCAGTACCGGCTTCGGCTTTGACACCGGAGGAGCGTCGTCGCGAACTGTGTGCGGTTCTTGCGATTGGGATGATCCGGCTTCGAATGCGCAACCGCGACAATCGGGAGACACAAGGAAAAGAGAGAAAAACATCTGCTACACATCCCGGGCAACCGGAGCGGTACTGCAAGTCGGAAAACAGGAGGTTTGCATGAAAAACCCTGATCCGATCCCTGCACGTGTTGTGGCGCTGAAGACCACTCCGACGCCTGAACTGAAAAAGCAGTGGCGCGAGTTGTTCGATACCGAACCGCCACCCTTCAACCGTCGCTATCTCGAAAGCCGGCTCGCTTACCGCATCCAGGAACTCGCTTATGGCGGGATGAAGCCGGAAACGGTGAAGCGGCTGGAACGGCTTGGTGAGGAATTCGATGGCGGCGACCGCAAGAGGAGCCGCGTCCGCGCTGACCTGATGCCCATCGTGGGCACACGGCTAATCCGCGAATGGCAAGGCGCCGAGCACGTCGTCACCGTTACCACCGACGGCTTTGAATGGCAGGGCCGGCCGTACAAGTCGCTATCGGCCATCGCTCGGGCCATCACCGGTACGCGGTGGAACGGGTGGGTCTTCTTCGGCCTGAAAAACAGGAGGGCGCGGACATGACGAAGCCGATCGTCCGGAAGCAGCGCTGCGCCATCTACACCCGGAAATCCTCCGAGGAAGGGCTCGACCAGGAGTTCAACTCGCTGCACGCGCAGCGTGAGGCTTGCGAGGCCTATATCGCCAGTCAGCGCTCAGAGGGTTGGGTGCTGGTCCGCGATCAGTATGACGACGGCGGCATTTCCGGCGGCACGCTGGATCGCCCCGGCTTGCAGCGGCTCACCGACGACATCGAGGACGGGCTCGTCGACGTGGTCGTGGTCTACAAGATCGACCGCCTCAGCCGTTCACTCGCTGACTTCGCCAAGCTGGTCGAGGTGTTCGACCGGAATACCGTGACCTTCGTCTCGGTGACCCAGTCCTTCAACACGACTACGTCCATGGGACGGCTGACGCTGAACATCCTGCTCAGCTTCGCCCAGTTCGAGCGCGAGGTGACGGCCGAGCGCATCCGCGACAAGTTTGCCGCGAGCCGGAAGAAGGGTATGTGGATGGGCGGCGTCCCGCCCTATGGTTATCGCGTCGAGAACCGCAAGCTGGTCATCGACGAGGAACGCGCCGAGCATGTCCGATTGATCTTTGCCCGGTTCCTCGAGATCGGCTCGGGCACCGAACTGGCCCGCGAGGTCGCGAAACGCGGCATCCAGACACCGCGCGGCAACCGGATCGACAAGAAATACCTGTACCGGATGCTGAACAACCGCGCCTACATCGGCGAGGCGGTCCACAAAGGCGACAGCTACCCCGGCGAACACGACGCCATCATCGACCGCGGGACTTGGGACCGTGTCCACACCATCTTGAAAGAGAGCCCCCGCAAACGCGCTGCCCGCACCCGCGCAAAGACGCCAGCGCTGCTGAAGGGGCTGCTGTTCGGTCCCGACGGCGCGGCCTTCTCGCCAACCCACACGCGCAAGGGCGGAAAACTCTACCGCTACTATGTCAGCCAGACGGTGTTGAAGCATGGCGCCGGTTCGTGTCCCGTGGGGCGTGTCCCGGCTGGTGAAATCGAAGCCGCCGTCATTGACCAGCTTCGCGCAGTGTTCCGCCAGCCCGAGATCGTGGCGGGGACATGGAAGGCGGCGCGCACCCACGCTGACGATATCACCGAGGCCGACGCGCGAGCTGCCCTGCAGCAGTTCGAGCCGCTCTGGGACGAGCTCTTTCCGGCTGAACAGGCGCGGATCGTAGCTCTGCTGGTCGAACGCGTCGACATCGGCACGGAGAACTTGAACGTCCGACTTCGCGTCGACGGGCTCGGCGGTTTGGCCCGCGAGATGCTGGCCGGTGGTGTCGAGGTCGCAGCATGACCCGCGGGGCACCGATCCCCGAGACGGTGACGCTCCACGTCCCGTTTCGTGTAGTGAAACGCGGCGGGCGAAAGGAGATTCAGTTACCTGAGGGCGCCGCGCAACCGCGGCGGACCGACAACACGCTGGTCAAGGCGCTGGCACGCGCTTTCCGCTGGAAGCGGATGCTGGATTCAGGCGAGTTCTCAACCATCGCCGAATTGGCCGGGCGCGAGGAAATCGCGCCGTCGTATATGACTCGCGTCCTGCGCCTGACACTACTCGCGCCAGACCTCATCGAGGCGATCTTGGACGGGAAGCAGGGGCCGGAAACGACACTGGCGCAGGTGCTGCAGCCGTTCCCAGCGGAGTGGGAAACCCAGCCGGAGCACTTCGGGAAAATCGGCTGAAGCGAGCCCAAAACAGACACGGTCAGGCGACGAACTGACCATTTTTGGTGCACACTGCTCGCCGTGATACACTCCGCTCATCAGAATCTCTGAAGGGAGGACGCAAAGTTGCAATTGCGCTTCTTCTCACAACTTCGCTTGTTTTGCTTGGTCGTTTTCCTACCCGGCGTAGCTGCGGCGCAGGATTTGGTTTCCCTGGCTACCTCGGGCGACATGCCAGCCTTGAAATCGGCCCTGCCTGAAGGCTCCCAGCCCGATCCGGAAACGTTGGTCCGGCCACTGTACTTCGCCTCCCAGCGTGGGCGGGCTGAGGTCGTGCGCTACCTGTTGTCTTTGGGAGCCAAACCGGACTCCGCTACAGATTTCGGCACGGCGCTCGGGATTGCGGCCCGAAACAACCACACAGAGATCGTCGCCGCCCTGCTTGCTGCCGGTGCTGATCCGAACCTGCCCGGCGGTGAAGACTTGATGAGGCCGCTCCATCAGGCCGCCGAGCGCGGCGCAATCGAGACCGCCCGAATGTTACTTGAACATGGCGCCGACGTGAATGCAGTCGCGGTTCGCTTTGGGTGGCCCGCGATTCAGTATGCCGGGTCGAAGGACCGAACCGAAATGGTCGCGTTCCTGCGGGAAATGGGAGCCGGTCCGGTGCCTGTAGATTCTCTGAAGCCGGGAGAACTCGAAGCGGTCGATCCCGAGGAAGGACGCTTGCTGGCCTACGAGTGCGGCGGATGCCATGGTCTGACGCCGGGTGAGATCAACACGGGGCAGCATCCCGGCCCGAACCTGGTCGGCGTCGTCGGCCGGGCCAAGGCATCAGTCGAAGGTTTCCCGTACTCCAAGGAGATGCGGGCGCAGAAAGGACACTGGACACCCGATGAGCTCAACGTTTTCCTTGCCGATCCGTTCAACATCGTTCCCGGGACCGACATGACCCGTGGTGGCCAGCATGATCGCGCAGCGCGGGTCGCCATTATCGCCTACCTCACTCGACTTACGCCCTAGCGGCGGGTGAATTGGGCGGGACGGCTGCGGCGCAATTCACATGGCCGAGGCTACGGCTTCCAGTATCGCGCGCGTCGTCAAATCTCCGCCAGAGGACAGGGATTTCCCGCCCTTCTTCGTGGGACGCTGGTTGGTTGATGTTTTTGATTTAGGGTTGGAACAGGCCCTCGTGGTGCGTGGTGCCAGGGGCAGCCAAGAGCCTGCAAGCGATCCGATGAACGGTTGCTCTGTCCCGCTTGGCCGAAAATGGCTGTCAGGTGGCGGTCGCATTGGAGATTGATGACCGGATTGAGCCCTAAGCGGTCAATAGGATTGCCAATCTTGAACACCGTCCATCAGGAGTAGCTAGAAAACCGAGACTGGCCGAACATTTTGCGATGTTCTGCAGGGGTCAGTCCAGTCTTTCGCTTGAACAACCTCCTAAACGACGGCGTATCGGTATAGCCGACTGCTTCTCCAACCTCCGCGACGGAGCCGTCGGTAGTTTCAAGCAACTGCCGTGCCTCTTCAATTCGCAGCGCCAAAACGTAATCCTGCGGCGACTTACTCGTTGCTTTGCGAAAGCGTCGTGCAAACGTAGTTGGCGGCAAACCGGAACGTTTAGCCATTTCTGCGACTGGGTTATCGATGGCGTAATTGTCGGAAATCCATAACTGAGCCCGTGAGATAATGGCGTCAGCATGAGGCGCCGTAGTAATCATTGAACTGAATGGTGACTGAAGTTCTCCGCGGTTAGCCATAAGCCAGACTTTTGCTGCCCGTACTGCCCTTTGCGTGCCGCCGTAATGCGCGATCAGGAACGTAGCGAGTTCCTGCCACCCGGTTGTCCCACCCGACGTAACGGGCCCGCGGGACGCATCCGCAAAGCAAAGTCCGCGGTCGATGCGAAGCCGCACGTTTGGGTAAAACCTTCGAAAAAGGCCTTCCCAAGCCCAATGTGTGGTCGCTTCAACCCCATCCAAAATACCTATTTCCGCCAAATAGACCGCTCCTGTACAGGCTGACACGATACGCGTCTTGGCCAAGTCGCGCTTGGCAAGCCACCCCAAACAAGGATGTTGTTTGGGGTCGAGTCGGTCGTGCGGTGAAAGTGTCAGTCCAGGTACGACAACAATGTCAGCGTCGGCTGCGTTCTTAAAGGCCTGGTCTGGCGCCATCCACACACCACTTCCGCAACGAAACCCCTCAATGTCCGGGCCAACGAGGCTGACGTCAAACACCGGCACAGGCTCCTCGCCGCTCACCAGATGTTCCCAATCTCGCCCTGCGGCCACCAAAGTGTCATATAGGCCAAACACGCTGGAGGCGCTGGTTTCTGGGGTGGCAACGATCTGAACCGAAAATGGCATCGGCAGAATTCCCAAAGTGGTGAATTTGGCCCCTTTTTAGCTGTTCCGCCACTCACACCCAACGAAAAATGTCGCGCAGTCTTCAAGGGCACATAGCCTGATGGAGGTATCAACGAGATGAACGCAGTTTGGAGTTTGTTTTTTGACCCTGAAAAGCCGATCGTTCCGAAAAGACTCGCGTCAGGAAAAATTGGCCGAACAGATGACCAAGGAAGAGGAACCGACAACTGCAAAGTGACGGAAGAGATGTGGAAATCGGTGATCTATTTTGGACCAAGCTGTTCACTGGTGAGAGACCGTTAGTTTGTGCAATTGCGATGTCCGCTTCTACGCTTAGCCGCCAATACTTCTCTTGCGAGCGGACACTCCGGATCTCCAAACCCGACCTTCGTCCACCGCGCAGAAAACGGCCGGATCGCGCCCACTATATCTGATGCTGCAATCTACACGAACGTCCGGTTTGTAAGACACCTTCGATACGGCGGCTCAGGCTACGAGGCCGAGCTCGCTATCAGTGGCCGTTCCCGAATACTTGTCCCGGGGGGGCATTGGTCTAGATTGCCAGCCGGGTTCGAAAACGAAGCTGGAGACAGAACGTCCTTCAGGCAAAACGCCATTTCCTTGACCAAGCGCGTAATCGTAGTAGAGCTTGATGATTTCCTCTTTGGCGACCTGCTTTGTGGCAGAATGGGCCATGCATGCCTCGCGCCACGCGCGAACGCGGTCATAGTCTTTGCCCACGGGCAGTTCGAAATCTTCGTAGTATTCAAGGAACCAGAATCGTTTGAACATCGGTGTGAAGACAGCCTCCGCTAGACCGAAGTCTTCAAACAGGTATGGATCCCGTGGGTTTTGTTCGACAAGAAAACCATTGATGTCCCTGTAAAGCGCCAAGAGCTTGTCCAGATGCTCATCCCGACGCGCATGGTCCTGGTTCATGACGAAAAGATACCCTGCCATCGTGAAAGGACCCTCGCGGGCGATCAGCATCGATTCAATGGCGTGTTCGACCGGATCGCTTCGGCGCAGTGGGGGGCCTTCGAGGGCTTCGTCAAGAAAGCGCAGGATCACAAGGCTCTCTTTCAGAATGCGACCGTCAGTGGTCTCCAGCACCGGCAAGGCAGTCGTTCCGCGAGTCTTTGCCAAAAGTTCGGGATCGCGCGGTTTGGTGATGTCCACAACCTTAAACTCGACTGCATCCGTCTTCCCCCGGAGGGTCAATAGGATTTCCAAGCGCTGTGAAAAGGGACAGACGGGAATGTGGTAGACGGCGTGCTTCTTTGTCATTTCGTCAGTCCAGAGGTGGGCCGGTGAAGGTCATGTTGTGCCGCTTGGCGGATTCTTCGATGTTGGGCATGTCTTCTGGAACACGGTACTGACCAGCCGCCATGTCCGCAAAAAACCCCTCAAAGCCGCCGGGGGTGAGGATCACAAGGTGGCGGCACGGCTCATCACCGACTACCTTGAAAGTATGCTCCTTACCCCGTGGGATGAAGACGCTCTTGCCCACACCTGCCGTAAACTCATCGCCGTTCAGCCAGAACTTGCAGGTCCCAGTGAGGATCACAAAGGTCTCGTCCTCGTTCATATGCACATGTCGCGGGGGGCCGCTCCCTACCGGGGACAAACTGTCCACAATGGACATCGCTCCGCCCGTCTGTTCAGGGGTCAAGATTGTCTTGTACTGAACGCCGAGCCATTCGATGGCTTCGTCAATTTGGTTCAGGTCTTTCATCGTTTCTCTCCCTTGGCGATGGATTGAAACGAAAGCGCTTTCGTTGACATAAACCTACATCAGGGCCAACCTATCAGGCAAACTGCATTGTATGATAATGGGTATCGGCCAAGTGAATTTCGCAACGCTCGACCTGAACCTTCTGCGCGTGCTGGATGCCCTCTTTAGCGAGGGATCAACCGTCAAGGCGGCCAACCGGCTGGCCATGTCGCAATCTGCTGTCTCCGGAGCGCTCTCTCGTCTGCGCCATGCATTGGACGATCAACTTTTTGTCAGGCAGGGGAACCGGTTGGTCGCGACTGATTATGCCGCCGGACTCAAAGCCGGATTGCGAGAAGAACTGGAGCACTTGGAGGCTTTGCTTACCCCACCGGCTGTCTTTGACCCAAAAACCGCCAAAGGCACTTTCAGAATTGCGGCAAGCGACTTCTTCGCCGAGCTCTTGATGCCGCCCTTGGGTGATCTCCTGCATAAGTCAGCGCCCCACCTCACGGCGCAACTCGTCGACCTTGTTCCCAACGATTACGTGGCAAGCCTTGAACGGCGTAAAGCTGACATCGCGCTGATCCCGGACTTGGCGCTGCCAGAGTGGGTCAACCGGGCGCCGCTCTTCCATTCCCCGTTCCACGTGATCGCGCGCGCGAACAATCCCGGTATCGCCGGACTGAAGGATGGGATGCAGATGCCGATGGAGATCTTCTGTGCGCTTCATCACGTCCTGTTCTCCCCCGAAGGAAACCTCGCTGCTATGGGTGATGCAGCCCTTCACCGGGTCGGGAAAAGCCGACAAGTTGCGATGACCGTCCCTGTCTTTAGCGGGGTCTGCCGAGCGGTTGGCGAAAGCGACCTAATTGCGCTTGTGCCTGCGCAACTTGCGTCGAAAGTGGCCGAGACATTCGGGCTTTGCGTGTTCGAGCCGCCGATGAAGATTGATCCGGCATTGATCATTGGCATCTGGCACAAGCGATCCGATAACGCCCCTATGGCCGCCTGGATGCGGAGCCAAGTCTTCAGTCTCATGACGGCATTGGATGTAGATGCATAATCAGCCTGCTCACTAACGCATCAACTGGCCGATTCCGATAAAAAAGACCGAACGTCAGATTTGATCTCGCCTGTATGTCAATGCGGACACTGGAGCAGAGGCCGCAAATGGCAGTGGCGTTGCGCGCTGTGTCAGTTCATGTCCAGCGCAGCGAAGGGCGGATCATCCTAGTCCGGCGGTTCGCTAGGACCGCGGCGAACTCACCCTTTGAGCCCATACCTCGCAATTGCTGCGCTGTGCGCGAATGTCGGATTCGGAGTTTCTCTCGCCTTACGAACTACCGAGGAAGAGGTTTGTCACGGGGCCGAAGGTCAGACAACAGTATTGATACAGGCACACCTTTGGCAATTGAGTTGCTGACCATGCAACTCAACTTGGCTTCTTCGATGATGTTGACGGCATCAATTCCATCCTTCGTGAAGCATGTGACAACCATCTCGGCAGAAGTGGCGATAATCGGATCGCCTTCGAGAAAGAGCGTGACCTGAACATCAATTTCGGCGATCTCGACCGCATGGGAATGAGCAACGTAGCGGAGGTCGTTGCAAAAGCATCCGCCAATCGCCAATGCCAGCATTTCTGCCCCGTTGAAACCCAATCCTAATCCTCCGGCTTTTCCCGCAGGACGATCTGCAACGATTGTATGGCTTCCAGCCCAACCTATCGCCGCCTCGGTTCCGGCGATATTGTTCAGATGAACGTTGACGCTAGGCATGCCCGACGACCAGTCTGATGGTCGCAGTGGACTTTATCATCCTGCAATGCCTTCCTTGTTTGACGAAATCACGGCATCAACCTCGATTTCGACCAGCCACTCAGGATTTACGAAACGGTTGATAGCCATGATCGTGTCCACTGGCCGCGAGTCTTTGCAATAGTGTTTTCGCGCCTCAATGGCCTCTTTCCAATTGTCGATGTCTGTCAGAATGACGCGAGTGCGCACGATGTCGTTCAGGCCTGAACCAGCATCTTCCAATGCGGCCTTAATGATTTCAAAACACTGTTTCGTTTGTGCGTAGACGTCACCGACGCCAACAGTCTTGCCACTTGCGTCGACAGGAGCGGTTCCTCCGACAGCTATGAATGGCCCCACACGAACGGCTCTACTAAAGCCGACGATTTCTTCCATTGGGTTGCCGTTAGATATGAGCTGGCGACCACTCATAGCATGTTCCGTCCCTCGTTCAGGATAATTATCCGAGCGACCACTTCGTCTGTCTAGATCAGAACCGGCAATTCCAGTGTCGGTATTGGAGCAACTTCGCGGGAGCAGTCATTCATTGTTGAAAGATCAGCGGCCGCGCTGTCCGCTAGGCTGACGTTCTTTAAGATCACGTTGATCGACCAATCAGAGCCCTTATCGACCGTTGCGCTTCCGCTGGGATGCTGCGGGTGCAGTCGGCAGGTCGCAGCCCAAAGTGGGCAAGACGTTTCAGCACGTCGGGCGGATTACGGACCTTCGTCGCGGTGCCAATCTGATCACCCAATAAAGATGGAAACCGACATTCAGAGCGGACCAAGTTTGAGGTTTGCTCTGCATCGCCGCAGGGCGGCACCGAGCCCAACCCGCAAATCCTGAGAAATCTGAGAGCGGCAACCGCTCTCGGCTGGTTTGGTCGGTGAAGTTGACCTCCGATTTTGGATCGCATAGCAACTTCTCCGCCTCTCATTGTCCTGTTCTGTATTAGACAGACTCAAAATCTCTGTTGCTCTTCATGGCTTCAAGGCTTGTATCGTACGTGCTCGAAGTCCATATACGTCAGGCAAACGTTTTTCTTTTTCGACCTGCTGTCTCCCAAATTCGGCGTTCAGTCTTTCGATTCAGACCGACCGCGCCGAGTCGCCGCAATGAAGCGGGCGGCAGAAATTTAGGAGACTTCAATAATGGCAAATGGCACAGTAAAGTGGTTCAACTCGACCAAAGGTTTTGGATTTATCGAGCCTGAAGATGGCAAGCGCGACGTGTTCGTGCACATCTCGGCACTTGAGCGTTCCGGCATTAACGAACTGAAAGATGGCCAGAAGGTCACATTCGACGTGGAGGCTGGTCGTGACGGACGCGAAAGCGCCGCCAATCTGGCACTCGCCTGACCTCATACGGGCACCCTTGCGGGTGCCCGTTTTCTCAATGGGCTCCCAAAGAGCCGTTGGAGAACAATCAAGTTGCAACCGCAGGAATGGACCCGGGCGCTCGCGCAATACCGAGTGCCCGATACGAAGCGCAGTGTTTTTGAACTGGCGATCACTGTTATCCCCTTTTTGGCACTATGGGCCGCAGCTTGGCTTGCATTGCCCATCAGTGTCTGGGCCGCTATCCTGCTGGCCATCCTGAATGCCGCATTTCTGGTTCGTATCTTCATAATCATGCATGATTGTGGTCACGGTTCTTTCTTTAGAAACCGCACCGTTTGCAATTGGACGGGTCGAGTTCTGGGAGTTCTTGCCCTCACACCATATGATGTCTGGCGGCAAAGCCACGCGATCCACCACTCTTCAACTGGCAACCTTGATCGGCGGGGAATGGGCGACATCCCTACATTGACTGTTGAAGAATACCTGAATCGGAAGTGGGCCGGGCGTGCCGCTTACCGGCTGATCCGGAATCCCATCTTCCTGTTCTGTGTAGTGCCCATCTATACGTTCTTTCTTCAAAATCGCTTACCTATTGGCTTCATGTGGTCAGGCTGGCTGTATTGGGTAAGTGCGATGGGAACAAACGCCGCGATTGCGGGACTTTTAGCTATAGTTTTTTGGTCCGGAGGCTTGGATGTGCTGTTGTATGTATTCCTTCCGACCATGATTGTCGCCGCGTCGATTGGTTTTTGGCTATTCTACATTCAACATCAGTTTGAACACACGACCTGGGAACGGGAAGCGGGGTGGAAGCTGCAACACGCGGCATTTTTTGGCAGTTCTCACTATGCTTTACCCGGCATCCTGCGCTGGTTCTCCGCCAATATTGGGGTGCACCATGTCCACCACCTTGCCAGCCGGATACCATTTTATCGACTTGACCAAGTTTTGCGTGATCACACTGAATTAGCGGGATGCCAACGTATCACCCTCTATGAGAGCCTTCACTGTGCACGGCTGCATCTCTGGGACGAAAATGGTAGACGCCTGTTAACATTCTCTGAAGCTTTGTCGATTGCCAATTCCAAGGATTTGTCAGTGTAACCTGGGGCGTACCAGATAGGCTTCGATGGTATCGCCGCCCAGGGCGCGTATGGCCTCCAATCTGTGGAGGCCTTCGATCAGCACGAACCTCTTATTGTCGGCACGTATTTGGATCGGAGTCGTCTGGCCGTTTTTCAAAATATCTTCAGCCAGCGTCAGAACTTTTTGCTGATCAAGTGTTTTTGCACGTTTTATAGGCACATAGATCAATTCGAGCGGGTATGGTTTTTTCTCCAGCATAAGCTACCTTTGCAGCCTTTCGTGCATTCGGTTCGGTTTCCTTTCGAAAGCAGCGCTGGTACATACATCAAAGTACCAAACGAACAGCGCCGCGCAGTTCCTGATGCATGATCCAAGTCGCCGGTTCATCGTCACTTTCGATATGAGAGAAGGCCAGGATCTGAGCAGCGCCATCGTTCTGTGCTGATCCGGTTTCGGGAAGATCGAGTTCCAGATATTCCGCGATCATTAGCCCTACTTTTTTGAAGACCTTGATGGATGCCTCGCGCGACTTGTAACCGGCTGCCTGAGATAGTTGACCAATGGTCAGACCTTCCTTCCCTGCGATTGAAAATGCTCTGAGCATAGCAACCTGCGCCGGTGTAAACCTGACTTGCTGCAAAGCTTCTATGTATTCTCTTTCGCCGGGAACAAAGGTTCCGGAATTTCCTTCCATACGGCGTTGGCCGCTGCGCTTCCTGTCGCGTTCTTCGAGAGTTTCTTTTAACGCTTCGATAGCGATTGCCGGTGTTTCGCCAACTGACTCGGCAATCAAGCCTTGTGTTTTAGCCGGTGGCTTGGGGAACGCCCGTGCCACGCTGTTACCGCTCAGAATGCCAGCTTTTATCAGGTACTTTCCGAACTCTTCTTCAATAACTCCGGATACGTCAGCATTCCGCGATTTTCGAACACTGCGGTCCTGAAATGCTCTTTCTTCCATACCACGAACTGATGTCTTTGAGGCCTGAAGGCTTACTTGAGGGGCTTTTTTGCGCATCAGAGAAACACCACACCAATTATCGCTGCTACGAAAATAACTGACACAATAAACAATTTGATTCCGTAAGTTAGGCGACGAGCCCTTTCGGCTTTGAGCCCTTTGCCCGGATTTTCATCAATCGACTTGAGGTTCACGGTTTGATCTTTCTGGCTATGTCAGGGCGATGGCGAATTCTGCTAGCCTATTGTCGCGGCACGTATTCGACACATGTATCGTTCTGACGTTTGAAGGGTTGATTGCAATCCCATCCATCACCTCTTCGGTTCAAATGAGCTTTTGATGGGACGATGATCGCTTTGCACTTGTTTTGACTTACGCGGAAACCACGCTCGCATTTCCATCCAGAATGTGTGTCAGACGCAAGATATGCGTGATCAGGAATAGCAACAGGCTCGCAACGGCTCTCTACTGACCTGAATCCTCTGAGGCACACCCAGCCGTCTGTGCTGTTCTTGTCGGTAAGGCGACCGTTTCGGGGGACTTCTATTGCAACACAATCACGGCCTTCTTTGCGAAATCCCCAGTTGCAATGTGTTTCCTGTACGCCAAATCGGGTTTCGACGAACCCGTTTTCAGGCGCGATCAATTCTTCACATTCTTCTCCAATACGCTGGAACAATCGATTGCAGTGCCACCGATCCCCTGTCGAATCGAGGTAGGCGTTTCCAGGAATTCTTATTTCCTCACAGACATCCCCAGTACGTTGGAATCCATGGTTGCACTCCCAGCTTCGACCATAGGAACTGCCTGTCGAATATGCGTTTTCAGGTACATTTTCTTTCTGGCACGATCCGCCCCTGTGTTCGTAACCTTTGTCACAAACATATCCGTCAGCGTTTCCGGCCATTTGGGAGTTTGCAGGCGCTACCTGAGCTGAAAGTTGCGTTCCCAAAAGCAACACGAAGTTTGTCAGGATCAACCACGAAACATCGTGCGTACACTTGATTGCAGACAGGATAAAACCGTGTCTGGAGCCGGATCTATCGGGCATCCGGCACGCATGTTATGAGCCATGTATTGTTCATGTATCGCCTTCTTTCATGTGTCGCGCATCGTCTGGAAATTTTCGGTGACAATAGCGAACATTTGCGAGCAACGAGTTCGTTCCGAACACCCCAGCGAAACCCGTTCCTTTGCTGGGGCACATGCTACAGTTATTCTGAGGGCCATTGGATCATCGAAGCCGGCAGCATCGCGACGACGAGTAAATTTCACCAATACACACTTGTGGTTCTTAGTCAGCAAGGAGTCAAGGAAGTTTCCTTCGTCGCAATGCTAGTAACACTTGGATAGATTGCTTGTTGATACAAGCACAAGATCAGGCGGCAATGTAAGCAATCGGATAACCTACAGCAAAGTAGTCACTTTGGGACAAGCTCACCAAACTTCGCAAAGCCCTCTTTCTGCACAAAAGTGGACGCAGATTGATGCCTAGGCTGCACTCGCCGCGAAAGGGAGTTGTGTCCCGCAGACCACGCGTTCGACGGGCCTTCGTTTTTGCGCTTGCAGCGAACGGCAGGTTCGACGGGTCGCGGTGCAGCGACATTGATCAAGGTCGAATGGCAGGAAAGGGCTGGTCTCGAATCTTTGCAAAGTCCGCTTTCTGCGCATCGCTGCCGTTAGGGACGATTTGGGCTGCAAGGGTAGCGAAGGTCTATATTGGTCTGCAACCCGGTCATTGAGGCGGGCCGCAGCGAACAACTGCAATGGGGACGGTTTTGCGGGAGCGACATACCGGCTGCAGTGGAAGTTCGAGCGCCAGCGAAGGTTCGATTTCTGCTCCATCCGGCGAGTGCCACTGAGGTCGGAGTGTCCGGCTCGGCAATCCGAAAAGATATGGAACCTTAGAGAAATACAAGCTTGGCACTTAATTGGTGCAGTCATCAGGTTCAGAGAATTTGGGCCTGAGAGAATGGTATCCGGCCCTTTTCAGCCGACCGAGGTGAGAGCCCAACCGCTATAACCATCTAAAACAAAGAGAAATTCCGGTGGGGCCTGTGGGCAGAAAACTAGTTTGTTAGGTCAGGTGGCGGAGACGAAGGGATTCGAACCCTCGAGACGGTTTCCCGTCTACTCCCTTAGCAGGGGAGCGCCTTCGACCACTCGGCCACGTCTCCGCCGCCGGGTATAGCCGTGCAAGCGACGGAAGTACAAGGGCGATTTTGGTGGGGCGGGGTCTTTTTTGGGCCAATGTGACAAGCCGTTGAAAACCGGCGGAAAGGCCGGACCTTCCGCCAATTGCGCCGGCCAGTCGGCAATCGGACATGCGGTCACGAGTTGCGCGCCGAGGCAGATGCCTGCGTGGCGGATTCGGGAATGCTCCTGTTGGCACGGTCGGCCCGACGGTTTTGTCGGCTGCACGACTGGATGCCCTCAGCCCCGGTTTGCTTGCAAAAGAGACTGAAATATAGGAATATTTGCAGCAATTGCTGATCAATAAGCGCGTAGTACAGGCACCGCTGGACCGGGACGTTTCCGGGGTCATCGGGTTGGGGGAAACCTCGGTGAGCCATTTGGAACCCCAGGTGGGAGAATTGGTGTGTCTTGGTTCAAGGTGTTGTGGTTGCTGCTGTTTCTGGTGCTGTGCGTCCAACTTTCGGGCGAAGCCCGGGCCGAAATCGGCAAGGTTGTCGGCGTCAAGCAGGGTGCGCGGCTTACCTCGGGTGGTGCGACGCAGGTCATACGTCAGGGGATGGCGGTGAACTCCGGCGACGCGATCACCACGGATGGCAGCGGGGTGGTGCAGATCATCTTTTCTGACGAGACCAAGATCGCCGTGGGCCCGAACGCGCGCATGGTTCTGGATGTCACCATGATGCGCGGCAACCAGGCCGCGAAGAACTTCGCGGTCAAGGCCTTGGGCGGGAGCTTTCGCTTCATATCGGGGAAAAGCAAGAAATCCGCCTATTCGATCGAGACGCCGACCGCGACGATGGGCGTGCGCGGAACGATCTTCGATTTCTGGGTCCTGGGTCAGCGGCAAAGCTCGTTGGTCATCCTCGAAGGTACCGTCCGGATGTGCGGCCAGCGAGGCGCCTGCTCGCTGGTACGGGGGCAATGCGCGTTGGTCGCGACCTCGCCGCGCGGTCAGATCGGCAGGCCGGTGGACAACACGCAAGCAGCCAGAGCCTTGCGCGCCGGTTTCCCATTCATCATGTCACAGACGGTTCTTTCCGAGCCCTTCCGGGCCGATGTGGGCGGGTGCGCCAGCCTGATGGAACCGCCGACGCAGTTTGAAGAACAGATCAAGCAACCAATTCCCGAAGTAACGCCGCCTCCGGCCCCCACGGTGGCGCCGGCACCAGCTCCTGCGCCGCCGGCGCCCGCGCCGGCCCCGCCCGCACCGGCACCGGCACCGGCACCGAGTGTGGGAACCTCCGGCGGTGACGGCGGTGGCCCTGGCGCAAGCGG
The DNA here is from genome assembly GCF_005938215.1 of Ruegeria sediminis. Lineage (GTDB taxonomy): Bacteria > Pseudomonadota > Alphaproteobacteria > Rhodobacterales > Rhodobacteraceae > Ruegeria > Ruegeria sediminis. Next base: position 854,921 of record NZ_VCPD01000001.1, on the reverse strand, counting down.
CGGCCAGGGCGGCACTGGTCTGGGCAGCGGCGGCGGCGGACCGTCCGGCGCCGGCGGTGACCAGGGCAGTACCGGCGGTGGCGTGCTGGGCGGTGGCGGCGGCAGCCAGGGCGGCAGTTCTGGCGGCGGTGGTACGACCAGCAGTGGACAAAGCGGCGGCTCCAGCGGTGCAGGTGGCGGCAGCAGGGGCGGCGCCAGCGGTGCCAGCGGCGGTTCTGGCGGATCCGGTTCGGGCGGATCCGGCGGCGCGGGCGGGTGACGCTGTCCGGTTCCGGAAGTGGGTGATATGTTCCCGTCATCCAGAAAATGGCACCGCAAGTGGGTATTCTTCGCTGCGGGGCTGATCCTTGTCCTGATCGGGTGTTTCGTGCGCGTGCTGGATCCCTATCCGGTTCAGGCGACTCGGCTCATCTATTTCGACTACCTGCAGCGTCTGTCGCCGCGCCCCTTCGATCCGGACCTGCCGGTTCGCGTGGTCGACATCGACGAAGTCTCGTTGTCCGAATATGGCCAATGGCCCTGGCCGCGCACGATCCTCGCGCGGATGGTCGACCGGCTGGGAGAATATGGCGCCGCGGCAATCGCCTTCGACATGCTGTTCGCCGAACCGGACCGCTATTCGCCGTCGCGTCTTGCAAACGATCCGCTGTTTGCCGCGGTATTGCGAGACGACAGCGACCTCGGCAATCTGGACAATGACGTCCGGTTCGGAACGACGATCGCCGGATGGCCGGTGGTCCTGGGCGTGGCGGCCCGCCTGGGTGGCGACCAGGACGAGGTAACGCCGCGCGCCGGTATCATCGAGATCGGTGAAAACCCGGGTTCCGGATTGGTGAAAGTGCCGAACTGGACTCCGCTGGCGCCGCCGCTCGGGGTAATGGCCGCAGGGATCGGCGGGGTGAACGTGTCGCCGCTGGGCGGGTTGGGGGTTGTGCGGACGGTGCCGCTGTTATGGGCAAGTCCCGAAGGCATATTGCCCAGCCTCAGCATCGAGGCGCTCAGAGTCGCCATGGGTGAACCCAACATCTTCGCCGAGGGTGCGCTGGACGAAGCCGGGATCATGCTGTCGCTGGGGATTGGCGGATTCCAGATCCCCACGACCGAGCATGGCGAGATTTGGGTCAGATATCGCCCGGACGACCCGCGGCTCTACCTCTCGGCGGCGGATGTGCTTGCCGAGGAATTCGATCCGGCGCTTCGGGACCAGATCGAAGGCAGGATCGTCCTTGTGGGAACCTCTGCCGCCGGGCTTCTCGACATTCGCGAAACATCCTTGGGCGAATCCGTTCCGGGGGTATCGATCCACGCCCAGATCATCGAGCAGATCGTGATCGGAGAGGTCCTGCAGCGGTCCGACGTCACGGCGGCGCTCGAACTGATCTGTTTCGTGCTGCTGGGGCTGATCGTGACAGGCGTCATGTCGGGAGCCGGCGCGGTCCCGTCCTTCGTTGCCGGCGGGGTCGCGGCGGCCTCGGTCGTCGGCATCAGTTGGGCGGCGTTTCAGTACAACTCCGTACTGTTCGACGTGACCTTCCCGCTGGTCGGGGGAATGGTGAATTTCGGGGTGCTGGCCGGGTATCTGTTCGTCTCGACCGAACGGGAGAAACGCGCGATCCGCCGCACCTTCGCGCATTACGTCGCGCCCGAGATTCTGGACGAGATGGAGACCAGCGGTCACGCCCTGGAACTGGGCGGCGAGACGCAGGACATCACCGTGATGTTCTCTGACATCCGCGGGTTCACCCCGCTCACCGAAACGATGTCGGCCACCGATCTGGTGAAGCTGCTGAACGAACTGTTCTCGAGCGTCGGGGACCAGATCCTTGCCGAGAAGGGGACGATCGACAAGTTCATTGGCGATGCCGTCATGGCGTTCTGGAACGCCCCGATGCCGTTGCAGGACCACGCGCTGCGGGCAGCCCGGGCGGCCCTGCGGATGCGCGCCGCCGTGGCCGGCTTCAACGACGCGCCCAAGATGCGGGGGCGTGCGCCGATCGTTCTGGCCACGGGCTGCGCCTCGGGTCGTGCCTGCGTCGGCAATATCGGCTCGAGCAAACGCTTCAACTACACCGTGGTCGGCGACGTGGTGAACGTGGCTGCGCGCATCGAACAGATTTGCCGCCATGTGGAATACGACATTCTGGTATCCGAGGCCGTGTTCGACGCCGGGAAGGACACGCTGGCGATGCTGGAGGCGGGTGTCGTGCCGCTGAAGGGCAAGAGCCGGGCCGAGTCGATTTATCTTGTCGTGGGTGACGAGGATATCGCGCGGTCCGCGGGATTCGCGGAACTTTCGGAATCCCACGACAGGCTGATTTCAATGCTACGCGACGGCAAGCCTCCGCCGGATATCGAGGCGATGGCAGGGCTATGCGCCGAACTGGCGCGTGCGATCGAGCCGGGGTTGGTCCGGTTTTATTCCATTCTGCCCGAAAGAAGCGCGGATTTCCGGCCCGGATCCGAGGCAGAGCAGATTGCTTTCAGGCATTTCCAGTTTTCCCGATCCGCCGGGGCGTGATTCCGCGCGATTTCGCCGGCGCTCCGGGCGGCTGCTCGCGACATGCATATTCGCGCCGGTGATTGGTTCTGGCGATTTGGTGTGAACCACCCTGGGTTGCGAGGATCAGCCCGCCCCCTCGAGCATCAGCGACCGCAGTTTGTCGCGCCGGTCGATCTGACACACGTGGGCCGATCCTCGCTCCACCACAGGGATGGTCCCACCATCATAGCAAACTTTCAGCGGAATCTGTGAACCAGTTCACACTTGGGCGGAAAAACCGCACAAGTCAGCGCCATTCGAAGAAATTCTCGCCGGCTTGGGCCAGCAACCTGGCCGCCATGGCGCGGCCCATCTCGGCGCCGTCCTCGATCGGTCCCGTCACGTCGTCGGCGATGACCTCGGACCCGTCCGGGCGCAGCACTTCGCCGCGCAGCCGGAGGATCGAGCCGTCCAGTTCGGCCAGCCCTGCGATGGGGGTTTCACAGGATCCGTCCAAGGCCGTCAGAAAGGCGCGCTCTGCCGCCAGTCGCTGCCCGGTTTCGGCGTGATGGATCGCGGACAGCATCTCGGCGGCGCGGCTGTCGTCCGATCGGCGCTCGATGCCGATGGCGCCCTGCGCCACCGCGGGCAGCATGTCGTCGGTGGGAATCGGCGTCGCAGGCACATCGCCCATGGCCAGGCGGTTGAGGCCCGCCAAGGCAAGGAACGTGCATTCGGCAACACCTTCGCCCAGCTTCTTCAGCCTGGTTTGCACGTTGCCCCGGAATTCGACAACCTTCAGGTCGGGCCGGCGGTTGAGCAACTGCGCGCGCCGGCGCAGCGACGAGGTGCCGACCACCGCGCCCTGCTTCAGATCTGCCAGAGAGGATTTCGTGGGCGAAACGAAAGCGTCCCGGACATCCTCGCGTGGCAGGTAGGTGTCCAGCAACAGGCCATCGGGCTGCAGAACCGGCATGTCCTTCATCGAATGCACCGCGATGTCTATGCGGCCCGACAGAAGGTCTTCCTCGATCTCCTTGGTGAACAGGCCCTTGCCGCCCAACTCCTTCAGAGGGCGGTCCGCGTCGATCAGGGCGCGATTGTCTCCGGTGGTCTTGATCACGACGATTTCGAAAGCCTCGATGGGCAGGTCGAAGGCGGCGCTCAGGCGGTCGCGGGTCTCGTGGGCTTGTGCCAGCGCCAGCGGCGAACCACGGGTGCCGATCCTGAGCGGCGATGCGGGGGAGGGAAGCGGTGCGGTCATGGCCCAAGCTTTAGTCGCGTCACATTGCCCTGACAATGGGGGCAAAGCTTGACAAATTGCCGCCGAAGGCCGAGCGGTGGCCGAAACAGGAGTTTTTGGGGGCGAGCATGGCCGGAACGAAAAAATTGCTGCGGGCACTTGCGGGCGAGGTGCAGGAGGTTCCGCCGATCTGGATGATGCGGCAGGCAGGGCGGTATCTGCCCGAATACCGCGCCACCCGTGAACAGGCGGGGGATTTCCTGTCGCTCTGCTACACACCCGATCTGGCGGCCGAGGTGACGCTGCAGCCGATCCGCCGCTACGGATTCGATGCGGCCATCCTGTTCGCCGACATCCTGCTGGTGCCGCAGGCGCTGGGCGCGGATCTGTGGTTCGTGACCGGCGAGGGGCCGCGTTTGTCGACCATCACGCGACAGGCCGAGTTCGAGGCGCTGAAACCGGTCTCGGACATTCACGACACGCTGTCCCCGGTCTACGAAACCGTCCGCATCCTGTCGCGCGAATTGCCGGCCGAAACCACGCTGATCGGTTTTGCCGGCGCGCCCTGGACCGTCGCCACCTATATGATCGCCGGGCGCGGAACGCCCGATCAGGGTCCGGCCCACGCGCTGCGGCAGGAAAACGTCGCGCTGTTCGAGGCGCTGCTCGGCCGGATCACCGCCGCAACCATCGAGTACCTGTCGGCCCAGATCGAGGCCGGGGCCGAGGTCGTCAAGATTTTCGACAGCTGGGCCGGGTCGCTGAAAGGCGATGCCTTCGTGAAATACGCCGTCGAGCCCTGCCGCGAGATCACTCAGGGGCTGAAGCAGCGCCATCCTGGCATACCGGTTATCGGCTTCCCGCGCGAAGCGGGTGACGGCTATGTCGGTTTCGCCAAGGCGACCGGAGTGGATTGCGTCGCGCTGGACAACTCGGTCTCGCCCGAATGGGCGGCCGAGCATGTGCAGGTCGATGGCTGCGTGCAGGGCAACCTCGCCTCCTCTCACATGGTGACAGGCGGGCAGGCGCTGGTCGATGAAACCCGGCGGATCGTCCGGGCCTTCTCGAAGGGGCCGCACATCTTCAACCTCGGGCACGGGATCACGCCGGAAGCGGACCCCGAGAACGTGCAGTTGATGATCGACACGGTGCGCGGGCGGTAGGTCAAGCCGAAGGGGCCAGCCCCCCACTTGGCCTTCGGCCAACTCACCGCCGGGGTATTTCCGGCCAGATGAAGGGACGGATCAGCCCTGCTTCCCGTCACGGAGTTCGGCAAGAATTTCCTCGGTATGTTCCCCGCGCGCGGGGCTGGGTTTTGGCTGCCATTCGGCGTTCGAAAACCGCGGTGCGGCGGCGGCCTGCAGCGTGCCGTCGATCTCGCGCCATGTCCGGCGGGCGGCATTCATCTCGTGCGCCCGGGCTTCCTCGGGGCTGAGGACCGGAGCGACGCAGGCATCAGTGCCCAGAAACAGCGCGGTCCAGTGGTCGCGCGGATGTTCGGAAAAGATTTTTGCGAGCCGCCGCGTCAGGTCCGGCCAGAGTTTCGGGTCGTATTGCCGCTGGAACGCCGGATCGTCCGAAAGTCCCAGCCGGTCGAGGAAGACCGCGTAGAACTTGGGCTCGAGGCACTGAACCGTGATGTGGCCGGAGTCGGCGCAGGCATAGGTGCGGCTCCAATGGGGGCCGTCGAGCAGGCTGTGGCCGCGCGCCTCGGACAGGTTGCCGGTCTGGCGCAGGCTCATCAGCAGGTTCATCATGTGCGCCGAGCCGTCGTAGATGGCGGCGTCGACCACCGTGCCTCGTCCGGTCGCGCTTGCGCTGATGAGACCCGCGAGGATGCCGGCGACTAGGTACATCGCCCCGCCGCCGATGTCCCCGACCAGCGTTGCGGGGGTCTGCGGGGCGTCGCTTGGCGCGGAACCATACCAGAGCGCGCCGGAGAGCGAGATGTAGTTCAGGTCGTGCCCCGCCGCATGGGCCAGCGGCCCGGTCTGACCCCAGCCGGTCATGCGGCCATAGACCAGTTTCGGGTTCAGCGCGTGACAGGCATCCGGACCGAGGCCCAGTTTCTCCATCACGCCGGGACGGAACCCTTCGATCAGCCCGTCCGCCGTCGCGATCAGCCGCTTCACCGTGTCCAGATCGCCACCGTCCTTGAGGTCGAGGGCGATCGAACGCTTGCCGCGGTCTAACAGGGAGCGTTCCGGCATCCCCGGCGTCACCGCGCCGCCTTTGCGGTGAACGGTGATCACGTCGGCGCCCAGATCCGCCAGCAGCATGGCGGCGAAGGGCCCCGGGCCAAGCCCCTCGATCTCGATGATGCGGATGCCGTTCAGCATGTCGGGTCCTCCCTCTGGCGGCAAGGTTCAGGTTGGCGCGCGGGATTGCAAGAGGACCGGTGCGCGACGTGACGTCCCGCCTCCGGGTGCTATGCCGGATCGCGAACCCGTGCTTTGCTGTTGGCCAAGAGGGAGGGTGAGATGCCTGTAGTTGCCTACGAGATAGACGGCCGGATCGCGCGGATCACGCTGGACCGGCCCCAAGTGATGAACGCGATCAACGACGAGATGCCCGTCGAACTGGCCAAAGCGGTCGCGCGGGCGGACGCCGATCCGGGCGTGCACGTCATGATTCTGTCGGGAAACGGCCCGGCTTTCTGCGCCGGCTACGATCTGACCTTCTACGCCGAAGGCAACGGGGCCGGAGAGGTCACCCAGCCGATGCCGTGGGATCCGATCAAGGATTACGGTTTCATGTGGCGCAACACGCAGGCCTTCATGTCGCTGTGGCGCGCGATGAAGCCGGTGATCTGCAAGGTCCACGGCTTTGCGGTCGCCGGCGGGTCCGACATCGCGCTGTGTGCGGACCTTACCATCATGGCTGAGGATGCGCAGATCGGCTACATGCCGGCGCGGGTCTGGGGGTGTCCGACCACGGCGATGTGGGTCTATCGGCTGGGGCCCGAACGGGCCAAGCGGATGCTGTTCACCGGCGACAAGATCACTGGGCGCGAGGCGGCCGAGATGGGGCTGGTCCTGAAAGCCGCGCCCGCGGATCAGCTGGACGGCGCGGTCGAGGAACTGGCCGCGCGCATGGCGACGGTGCCGATCAACCAGCTTGCAATGCAGAAGCTGGTCATCAACCAGGCGATCGAGCAGACGGGCCTGATGCAGACGCAGCGGCTGGCCACGATCTTTGACGGCATCACCCGACATTCGCCAGAAGGGATCAATTTCAAAACCCGGGCCGAGGAGGTCGGGTGGAAACAGGCCGTGTCCGAGCGCGACGAGGGCACCTGGGACTGGACCGCCAACGAGGAATTGCCGAAGCGCAACCGGTAGCCGGTTTGCCCAAGTCTAGTATCTGCCCTTGACCTCGGTTCGGGCGATCTTGCGCGCCTTCTGCTGTTCGCGCAGGAAGACGAACAGGCCCGCGCCCATGATCATCGATATGCCAAGCCAGACCACGGGAGCGGGCAGTTCGCCCCAGACCAGCCAGCCCCAGAACACGGCCAAGGGCAGACCCACATATTCGAACGGCGCCACCGTGGCGGCGTCTGCGACCCGGTAGGCTTGGGCCAGGCAATAGCCGACGATGCCCGAATTCAGCCCCAGCCAGATGAAATAAGGCCAATCTCCTTCGGCGGGCCAGGTCCAGGCGCGCAGCAGGAAATTGAGGCTCGGGTTATCGGTGCCTTCCGCAAATCGCCCGTCCCCGGCCACAAGGTAGAACCCGATCGAGACGAGGATGAACATGCCCTGGATGTAGACCGCCAGCGCCGATGCCTTGGTTGTCGCGCCCAGTTTTCGGGTCATGAGCTGGTTCAGCGCATAGGTCAGCGCCGACAGGACCGGCAACATCAGGACGATGCGGTCGGCCGCGATGGACGTGCCCCCTTCCCACGGGCTTTGCATGATGATCACGCCGGCGAAACCCACGACGACCGCGCCGATCCGCATCGGCCCCACCTTTTCTCCGAGGATGGGAATCGAGAGGACGGTGATGAACAGGGGTGCGGCAAAGAACAGGGCCGTGACATCCGCCAGGGGCGCGGCTGCCAGCGCGACGAAAAAGGTCATGTTCGAGATCACCACCAACAGACAGCGGACCGTGTGCAGCACCGGATGGCGCGTTCGCAGCAACGACACTCCACCCTCGACCTGCACCAGAAACAGCGACAGGACGATGCCGATGGAGGACCGCATGAACACCATCTGATGCAAGGGATAGTCGCCCGACAACTGCTTGATCAGCATGTCGTTGATCGAAATCGCGACCATGCCGGCCACGATGAATGCGATCCCGGCGGCGGACCGGTTCTGCAGGGCGTCTGTCATGTGGTGCTCCGTGGGCGTGCGGGCGGATCGTCACCCGATGCCGTCTACAACCGCTATCACAAGGTCCGGGGATGTCCATGCCTTCTAGTGCTTTGGTTCCGGTTGCCAAAGCTTGGGCTCAGGCGCTAGGTCTTTTCAGGAGCGTTGCACAAAAGGGGAAGGAGACGCGCCCATGCACATGAGCGACACGCGAGAGATCAAGGCCGAACCGGCCGCCGTTTACGCGGCGCTTCTGGACCCCGAAGTGCTCAAGGCCTGCGTCTCCGGGGCGCAGGAGGTGACCGGCAACCCGAGCGAAGGCTACGAGGCAACGGTGGTGCAGAAGGTCGGGCCGGTAAAGGCGACCTTCAAGGGTACCGTCAACATGTCCGACATGGTCGAGAACGAGCGTTTGACGATTTCGGGCGAAGGCAAGGGGGGCGCTGCCGGTTTCGCCAAGGGCGGGGCGGTCGTCACGCTGAGCGCCGGCGAAAATGGCGGCACGGTGCTGGCCTACGATGTCGATGCAAAGGTGGGCGGCAAGCTGGCGCAGTTGGGCAGCCGCCTGATCGACGGCTTCGCCAAGAAGATGGCGGACCAGTTCTTCGCCAGCCTGCAGGAACACCTGGAAGGCCCGGCCGAACCGGAAGCCGAGGAAGAGCCCGAAGCCGTCGGCGAACCGGCCGAGAAGAAAAAGGGATGGCTGGGCCGGTTGACCGGGCGCAGCTGAATATCGCGCAATTGCGCAAGGTCATGTGCGCAAATGGCCTGTTCCGGAGCGGCGTCGCGTTATAGGGTCCCCGCCAGAACGGGGAACCTGCATGACGGCCATTCTGTCCATCAAAGACCTGCGCAAATCCTACGCGGACGGATTCGAGGCGCTCAAGGGCGTCTCGCTCGACATCCGGGAGGGCGAGATTCTCGCGCTGCTCGGCCCGAACGGCGCGGGAAAGACGACGCTGATTTCAACGGTCTGCGGCATCACCACGCCGACCTCGGGCTCGGTGACCGTCGGCGGCCACGATACGCAGACCGAGTATCGTGCAGCGCGCTCGATGATCGGGCTGGTGCCGCAGGAGATCGTGCTCGAGCCTTTCGAAAAGGTCTTGAACACCGTCCGGTTTTCGCGCGGCCTGTTCGGGTATCGTCCGGACAACGCAAGGATCGAGCAGATCCTGCGCAAGCTGTCCTTGTGGGACAAGCGCAAGAATGCGATCAAGGAGCTTTCCGGAGGCATGAAACGCCGGGTGCTGATCGCCAAGGCGCTGGCGCATGAGCCCAAGATCCTGTTCCTCGACGAACCCACGGCCGGGGTCGATGTCGAACTGCGTAAGGACATGTGGGACATAGTGGCCGAGTTGAAGCAAAGCGGCGTGACCATCATCCTGACCACCCATTACATCGAAGAGGCCGAGGCCATCGCAGACCGGGTGGGCGTCATCAACAGGGGCGAGTTGCTGCTGGTGCAGGACAAGGACAAGCTGATGGCCCAGATGGGCCAGAAGCAGATCGAGGTCACGCTGACCGAACCCATATCCGAAATCCCCGCCAGCCTGGCGCAGCACGGCCTGACCCTGAACGGGAACGGCCTGACGCTGGTCTACACCTACGACACGAACGCCGAACGCACCGGGATCACCAAGCTGCTCAACGACGTGGCACAGGCGGGGCTGGTGCTGCGCGATGTCCAGACGCGCCAGTCGAGTCTCGAAGAGATCTTCGTCACCCTTGTATCGGGAGACGCCGCATGAACTGGGCCGCAATCGCCGCCATCTACCGTTTCGAGATGGCCCGGTTCTTTCGTACGCTCGCGCAAAGCTTCCTGTCGCCGGTGCTGTCCACCTCGCTTTATTTCATCGTCTTCGGAACCGCCATCGGCAGCCGGATCCAGGAAATCGAGGGCGTCTCCTACGGCGCCTTCATCGTGCCCGGCCTGATCATGCTGTCGGTGGTGATGCTGTCGATCTCGAGCGCATCCTTCGGCATCTATTTCCCGAAATTCCTGGGCACCATCTATGAACTGCTGTCGGCGCCGGTGAATTTCCTCGAGATCGTGACCGGCTATGTCGGCGCGGCCGCGACCAAGGCGCTGTTCGTGGGGCTGGTCATACTTGGCACGGCGACCTTCTTCGTCGACATCCGCATCGAGCATCCATTCGCCATGGCGGCCTTTCTGATCCTGTCCTGCCTCAGCTTTTCGCTGCTGGGTTTCATCGTTGGGATCTGGGCCAGCAACTTTGAACAGATGTCGCTTATTCCGCAGCTCGTTGTGACGCCGCTGATCTTTCTCGGCGGCACGTTCTATTCCGTGTCGATGCTGCCGCCCCTCTGGCAGACGATCACCCTGTTTAACCCGGTGGTCTACCTGATTTCCGGGTTCCGCTGGTCTTTCTATGGTCTGGCCGACGTCCCGATCGGGTGGAGCCTGCTGGCGATCGCGGCATTCACCGGCATTTGCCTGGGCGTCATCTGGTGGATCTTCAAGACCGGCTGGCGCATCCGCAGCTAGGGGTGTGCCGACGGGCGTTGCATTTTTGCCGTCGGGCGTGTGAATTTTGTATACATCGCGTTTCTGTCACTTCGGGCGTCTTGTTTACCGGAAGGGGGCACTCTACATCGGCACCCATGACACTTCGCCTGCCGTTCCTGAAAAAGTCACCAGTCGTGGCCGTTGTCCGCTTGTCCGGCACCATCGGCATGATGGGTCGCGCGTCACTGAATGACACCACTTTGGCGCCGGTACTGGAAAAGGCGTTCCGCAAGGGCAAGCCCGCCGCGGTCGCCCTCGAGATCAATTCCCCAGGCGGTTCGCCGGTGCAAAGCTCGCTCATCGCGGCGCGCGTCCGGCGGCTGGCAGAAGAATTCGACGTGCCCGTCTACGCGTTTGTCGAGGATGTTGCCGCGTCGGGCGGCTACTGGCTGGCGCTCGCCGCGGACGAGATCTGGTCGGACGAAAGTTCGGTTCTCGGATCGATCGGCGTGATTTCCGCCGGTTTCGGGGCGCATGTCTTTCTGGCGCGTCAGGGGCTCGAGCGGCGCGTGCATACGGCGGGCAAGTCCAAGTCCATGCTGGATCCCTTCGCGCCCGAGAAAGAGGAAGATGTCGAGAGGCTCAAGGTCATTTTGGACGACATCCACGAGAATTTCATTGCCCACGTCAGGCAGCGCCGGAACGGCAAGCTGAGCGAGGCAAGCGATCTGTTCACCGGGGAAATCTGGCTCGGCAGGCGCGCGCAGGAACTGGGGCTGATCGACGGGATCGGGCATCTGAAGCCCAAGATGCAGGAGCGGTTCGGCGAAAAGGTCAAGTTCCGCCGCTACGGTGTGCGCCGGCCATTCTGGACGCGGCTCGGATCGGAACTGGCGCAGGACGCAATCGCCGGCATCGAGGAGCGGGCGGCCTACGCGCGTTTCGGGCTCTGACGTGATCGTCAAGGCCGTCACCCTTTTCCTGATCGCCATTGCCGTCCTGGCGATGTTCGGCAAGCTGCGCTTCCCTGGCCAGCGCCGCCTGTCGTCGGCGAAGTGCCCACGCTGCGGCCGCTTCAGGATCGGCAAGGGTCCGTGCCCCTGCGAAAAGGGAGGCCGTAAATGACGGCATGGCTGCTTTCGGGGCTGGGGCTCGTGATCCTGCTGCTGGCGGGTGACGCGCTGGTCCGCGGGGCGGTCAATCTAAGCCTGCGCATCGGCGTGCCCGCTCTGATCGTCAGCCTGACCATCGTGGCCTTCGGCACCTCGGCGCCGGAACTGCTGATCTCGATCAAGGCGGTACAGGAAAACGCGCCGGGCATCGCGCTGGGCAATGTCGTGGGATCCAACACGGCGAACATTCTGCTGGTTCTGGGTGTTCCGGCGATGCTGGCGACCTTGCACACCAGCGAATGCAACACGCGCCGAAACTACGTGTTTATGCTGATCGCTTCGGTGCTGTTCATCGGTCTCGCCTTTTGCGGCACATTCACGCTGGTCAGCGGATTGATCCTGCTGACGGCTTTGACGCTGGTGCTTCTGAACGCGTTCCGCCAGGCGCACGCTCATCGCAAAGCCAACAACTGCTCGGTCGATGCGGATGAGGATCTCGAGGCGTTGGAGGTGCTCGAAGAGGCCGACCCGGACATGCCCTATTGGCGGGTCTCGGTCTATCTGGCGTTGGGTTTGATCGGCCTGCCGATGGGGGCGAACCTGCTGGTCGAGAACGCCGCGATCATCGCGCGGACCTACGGTGTCAGCGAAACGGTGATCGGCCTGACTCTGGTCGCGCTGGGAACCTCGCTGCCGGAACTTGCCACCACTGTCATGGCCGCGCTGCGGCGTCAGGCCGACGTGGCGCTGGGCAATGTCATCGGATCGAACATGTTCAACCTGCTGGCCATCATCGGCATCGCGACGTTCTTCGGGAATATCGACGTGGATCCGGAATTCCTCGAATTCGATCTGTGGGTCATGCTCGGCGCGTCGCTGCTGCTGATCCCGTTCGTGTTTTTCCGGCAGGATATCAACCGCCTGTGGGGGGTTGCCTTGACCACTCTCTACGTCATCTATGTGATTGCCGTACTGACCTGACGCCTCAGCCCGAGGAGGACTGAATGACCCGAGCTCTCGTGACCGGCGCCGGAATCCGTTTGGGCCGCGCGATGGCCCTCTATCTTGCCGACCACGGGTTCGATGTGGCGGTGCACTACGCGCGGTCGGAAAGCGCGGCAGCAGAAACCGTCGACTGCATTCACGCCTGGGGCCGCAAGGGAGTGGCCCTGCACGCAGACCTTCTGGACGAGGCCCAGGCGCAAGACCTTCTGCCGCGCGCGGCAGAGGCGCTGGGCGGGCCCATCACGTGCCTGGTGAACAACGCGTCCATCTTCGAGCACGACAACATTCAGACGGCGACGCGGGAAAGCTGGGACAGGCACATGGAAAGCAACCTGCGCGCGCCCTTCGTTCTGACGCAGGCCATGGCGGGACAGGGGTTGCAGCCGGCCATGGATGAGAACGGAGAGCCTGTCGCCACCGGCCTGATCATCAACATGGTGGATATGCGCGTGCGCAAGCTCACGCCCGAGTTCATGTCCTACACGATCGCCAAGATGGGGCTGTGGGCGCTGACCCGGACTGCCGCACAGGCCCTTTCCCCCACGATCCGCGTCAACGCGATCGGGCCCGGCCCCACCTTGCAGGGATACCGCCAGAGCGAGGCGCATTTCGCGGCGCAGCGGTCAAGCACGATCCTCGAACGGGGCGCAAACCCATCGGATGTGACTGCGGCGCTGGGCTATTTTCTCGACGCTCCTGCCGTCACCGGGCAGTTGCTGTGCGTCGACGGCGGCCAGCATCTTGGGTGGCGTACCCCGGATGTTCTGGGGCTTGAATGAGAGAATTCGCTGCAAGTTTTGCACCGCTCTCATTCCTGTTACGGAAGCGTTACAAAATTGTCTTATTTTTCATGGGTTTGTCAGGTTTTCGAAAAAGTTTCCTTAAAAAGCATAAGGTTATTGGAGCGCCCATTTTTTGTGCAAGTCGGAGAACGGGCCATGAAACAAGGGAAAATCCGGGCGGTCGAAAAGTTATCGTCACAGTTATCCACAGAAACCGTGGATTTGTTTCCTCTTGATTTCGGCGTCCCAAGATTGCAGCCAACGGCAGGGAATCATATTTGAATGCGATGAAGCACGACGACAGCTCCACATCGGTTCCATCCGAAACAGGCTATGCCTGCATCCAGCGTTACCTGAAGACACTGGACAGCTCGCCCGGAGTCTACCGGATGCTCGACGCCGACAGCCGGGTGCTTTACGTGGGCAAGGCGCGGAACCTCAGGGCGCGGGTGTCCAGCTATGCCCGCCCGGGCCATTCCGGGCGGATCGAACGGATGATCGCGGCGACCGCGTCGATGATGTTCCTGACGACGCGCACCGAGACCGAGGCGCTGCTGCTGGAACAGAACCTGATCAAGCAGCTCAAGCCGAAGTACAATGTGCTGCTGCGCGACGACAAGAGCTTTCCCAATATCCTTGTCGCCAAGGATCATCCCTTTCCGCAGATCAAGAAGCATCGCGGCGCCAAGAAAGAAAAGGGCACCAATTTCGGTCCCTTCGCCAGCGCGGGCGCAGTGAACCGGACGCTGAACCAGCTGCAAAAGGCGTTCCTGTTGCGCAACTGTTCGGACTCCATGTTCGACAGCCGCACCCGGCCTTGCCTGCTTTACCAGATCAGACGCTGTTCCGGGCCTTGCGTCGGGCTGATATCCGAGGCGGACTATGCCGAAAGCGTCAAGGATGCCGAACGCTTCCTTTCGGGACGTTCGACCAGGGTGCAGGAGGAATTGGCGCAGCAGATGCAGGCGGCCTCGGAGGCGATGGAGTTCGAACGCGCCGCCGGCCTGCGCGACCGGATCCGGGCGCTGACCCAGGTGCAGACCTCCCAGGGTATCAATCCCCGTAGCGTCACCGAAGCGGACGTGATCGCGTTGCACATGGAAAGTGGACATGCCTGCGTTCAGGTCTTTTTCATCCGGGCCAACCAGAACTGGGGCAACCGCGACTTCTACCCGCGCGTGGGGCCGGACGTGTCAGAGGCCGAAGCGATGGAAGCGTTCCTGGGCCAGTTCTACGACAACAAGGAACCGCCGCGCCAACTGATCCTCTCGGATGCCATCGAAAATGCCGACCTGATGGGCGAGGCGCTGTCTGAAAAGGCCGGCCGCCGGGTCGAGCTTTTGGTGCCGCAGCGGGGGGAAAAGGCCGAGCTTGTCTCGGGCGCGCTGCGCAACGCGCGCGAATCGCTGGCGCGACGCATGTCGGAAAGCGCGACCCAGGCCAGGCTGCTGCGCGGCGTGGCCGAAGCCTTCGATCTGGACGGGCCGCCGCAGCGGATCGAGGTCTATGACAACTCGCACATCCAGGGTGCCAACGCGGTCGGCGGCATGATCGTGGCCGGTCCCGAAGGCTTCATCAAGAACGCTTATCGCAAGTACAACATCCGGGGCGAAGACCTGACCTCCGGCGACGATTTCGGGATGATGAAAGAGGTTCTGAGCCGTCGCTTCGCCCGCCTGCTCAAGGAAGACCCGGATCGCGACAAGGGTCTCTGGCCGGAACTTCTGCTGATCGACGGCGGCGCGGGTCAGGTCAGCGCGGTGCACGAGATCATGGTCGAGCACGGGGTCGAGGACATCCCGATGGTCGGCGTCGCAAAGGGCATAGACCGCGACCACGGCAAGGAAGAGTTCCACCGCGTCGGCCAGCGCCCCTTCGCGCTGAAGCGGAACGATCCGGTGCTCTATTTCATTCAGCGTCTGCGAGACGAGGCGCACCGCTTCGCCATCGGCACACATCGCGCCAAGCGGGCCAAGGCCGTGAGCGCGACGCCGCTCGACGACATTCCCGGGGTCGGGGCGGCGCGCAAACGCGCGCTTCTGGCTCATTTCGGCAGCGCCAAGGCCGTGAGTCGCGCCAATCTGTCGGATCTGAAGGCGGTCGACGGGATATCGGCCGGGCTTGCGCAGAAGGTCTATGATTTCTTCCACGAGAAGGGGTGACGTGGCTCGCCTCACGCCCTTCCCAGGCAAGGCCCGGCCAGCGAAGGCTCTGACGGCAAGGCAGAAATTGGCCGGGCCATCTTCCCTGTCTCCTGCCGCCGATGTAGGGTCCGTGTCATGAAGTGGAACCTGCCCAATATCCTGACCTTGCTGCGACTTCTGGCGGCCCCCGGGCTGGCGGTGATGTTTCTCTACTTTCACCGCCCCTATGCCGACTGGTTCGCCCTGCTGCTGTTCATTTCGGCCGCGGTGACGGACTGGTTCGACGGCTATCTGGCACGAACGTGGAAGCAGGAAACCAAGATGGGCGCGATGATGGATCCGATCGCCGACAAGGCCATGGTCGTGATCGCGCTGATGATCATCGTCGGCTACTCGACCGAGCATTGGACCCCGTGGCTGGTGCTGCCTGCCACGATGATCCTGTTCCGCGAGGTTTTCGTCTCGGGCCTGCGCGAATACCTGGGCGACACGGCCGGGACGCTGAAGGTCACGAAACTTGCCAAGTGGAAGACCACCACCCAGATGATCGCCATCGCGGTGCTTTTTTCGCAGGGGATATTCGAGCACTACATCGGCTCGTCATCCTGGAGCGTGGTCTGGTCCGGCCGTTTGGGGCTGTGGCTCTTGTGGATCGCGGCGGGGCTGACATTGATCACCGGCTTCGACTACCTACGTAAAGCCATGCCCCACCTGAAGGAGTCGTAGGGATGGATGTGCTCTATTTTGCCTGGGTCCGCGAGCGGATCGGCCTTCCGAAGGAGCAAGTCGAGACGAGCGCCGCCACCGTCTCGGATCTGGTCGCGGAACTGCGCGCCCGAGAGCCGCGCTACGAGGCCGCCTTTGCCGACCTGTCGGCGCTGCGGGTGGCTCTGGACCAGGAGCTTTCGGATTTCGACGCGTCCCTGACCGGCGTGCGGGAGGTTGCCTTTTTCCCGCCGATGACCGGGGGCTGAGCCCATGCGGATCGCGGTGCAGCAGGAGCCGTTCGACCTGGGCGCCGAAGCGAATGCCTTTGCCGCCGGCGACACCGGCAGCGGCGCGATCGTCACATTCACCGGGGTCGTGCGCGATCTGGCGCAGGGCGATCTGGACGTGATGGAGATCGAACACTATCCCGGCATGACCGAGAAGGCGCTTGCGAAAATCGCAAATGAGGCCAAGGCGCGTTGGTCCCTGGGCGACGTGCTGGTGATTCACCGCTACGGGCGCCTGGCGCCGGGCGACAGGATCATGATGGTCGCGACGGCCGCTCGCCATCGGAAGGACGCCTTCGAGGCCGCGGAATACCTCATGGACTACCTGAAATCCCGGGCGCCGTTCTGGAAAAAGGAACGCACCGCGGACGGGGCGGAGTGGGTCGCGTCAAGGGACGAGGACGAGGACGCTCTGAAGCGGTGGTGACGATGGCCGGCACCCGGTCAGGGATGCCGGCGTTTCCTCAATGGCGGATCAGCTGCCCTGTTCCGTGTTGCACTTGCGCGCCGCTTCGATCGCGTTGTTGGTGCCTTCCAGGTTGACGATGAAGGCGAATTCCTTTTCCGGGAAGACGATCATTTCGTGCTTCTTCATGACGTCATTCACGAAATTGGGGTTGTTCGCCAAGATGTAGCCGCCGGTATAGCCTTCGGCCAGATGCTTGCTTTTCTTGTGCGCTTCGGCGGAATAGAGATTGCCGTCAAGCGAGAGCACGATTTCTTCCTTTTCGCCCTTCAGCCCGATGTCGGCCTTGGTGAATACGCCCAGATACCCGAACTCGGCATTGGGGGTCAGGCCCATCTGAACGACGTTGGCATTGTCGTCCATGCGTTCGATCAGGCAGGAGCCTCGGGTGCCGTCGACATAGATGGTCCAGCCGGATTCCTCTCCCCATTTGGTGAAAGCGTCGTCCGCCGAAGGCAGTACGTCGTCCGATGCCAGGGCGGCTGAGGCGGCGAACGCGGTGGCAAGGGTCGCTGTAATCAAGGCATGTCTGAAAATCATTGCACTCTCCATTAATCTCGGATGGTGTTTCACGGACTGCGAATGCAGACCGTAACCGCGCAGTATGTTGTTTTCATTACAGCTGTCAAAGTTGTGCCGGGATGCCGGGACGAAACCGGCCATTGTGCGCCGACACGACGCCCTGCGACAGGATGCGCCGCCGGAAAGCTCCGCAAAAATGGATTCGTTTCGGGTCAGTTTCCCTGGTACCGGCTATTCCGCCCGGTGGGCCTTGGCCCGCAACTCTTCCGCCTCTTCGCGCGCGGCGCGCAGCCCGTCCATGGCGGCGGCCAGTTCGGCCTCGGACTGGGTCAGCTGGTTGGTCAGTTCCGCTTCGCGCTGCTGCAGGTAGGTGATCGCCTGATCGCGGCTTTCCTCGGCCTCGTGCAATTCCTGGCTCATCCGGTCCAGGTCCGCCACGTCGCTTTGGCGCACCCGCGACAGTCGATGCGCCAGCCAGTTCGCGAACCAGCCCATGCAGAAGGCGACAAACAGGATGACGGCGGTTGCGATGATGAATTCGGTTCTGTTCATGTCACTGATCCTCTGCGCCCGGCTTCGGCGCATTGTCTTCCTGTTGCGCCGCGTCATCCTCCGAGGCCGTCGCGTCGACGTTTTCCAGCGCCTCCAACCCGGTTTCCTCTCTGCCGGAGTTGTCCGGCCTCAGCAGGCGGAATTCGATGCGGCGGTTCTCTTCGCGGCCCTCTTCCGTGTCGTTGTCGGCGATCGGCTGGCTTTCACCGTATCCAACCGCGGCAAAGCTCGATGTCGGGACCCGTCGCGCCCGCAGCTCGTTCAGGATCGACTGCGCCCGCGCCTGGCTGAGTTGCTGGTTCATCTCCTCGCGCCCCTGGCTGTCCGTGTGCCCCTGGATTTCCAGGCGGATCGGGCCGCATTCGCGCAGAATGTCGGCGATCTGGTTGAGCGTATCCAGCGAGTCCGACGCGACCGTGGCGGAACCCGGTTCAAAGGCGATCTTGCTGCCTTTCTGCACCTCGACGATCTGCGCCTCGCAGACTTCCGGATCGGGTTGGGTGTCCTCCGGCTCCGGCGGCGGCTCGTAGGTGATGGACAGGGTGAAATCCTGCGCTTCGCCCAACTTGTCCGACAAGAGCCGCGCGATCTCGGCCCGGGCGTCTTCATCGTGGGTGACGCCGTTCAGAACCACCGTCTCCGGTGTCACGGTGACCGCGCCGTTGTGCAGATGCGACAGCGCCTCAAGCCCGGCGAGCACGCGCACGGGCCAATCCGCCGGAAGGTCCGGCGCGATACGCGTCGCCGTATGGACGGCGTCCGAGCCGAAGGCCGCGCGGGCGAAGCTGTCGGTCATGTCCCGCAGGGTTTCGTCGCCCACACGGCCGCGCAATTGTACAAGCCCCTCTGGGCTTCGGGTCGCCGTGAATTCCGGCGGACCGGCGGTCGCCGCGACCTCGGGCTCGGGCAGCACCGCGTGCAACGCGAAGACATCGGGAAGGCTGTTCTCCAACTCGCCAACCACGCGGTCGAAAAGCGGCTGATCGGTGCCTTGCCGGGCGATCAGGGTGATGTCGGCATCCGAAATGGTGACCGAACCCTGACCCAGTTGCTGCAGCGCGCCGATGCTCAGCTCCGCGGCGCGGGCCCATCTTGGCGAAGGTACGCCCAACCCGATGGTGCATTTGGCCTTGCCTTCCAGCCCTGCGCGCTGCGCGGCGGCGACGATGCGGTCGCGGGCGGCTTCGTCCTGGGCCGAGCAGGCGTCAAAGCGGCTGCCGGTTTCGTCGATCAGGAACCGCAGCGTGAACGGGGTGATGACCGGGCGCGGCGCCGAGATCGTCAGCCCCAGCCGCAGGCTGGGCGGCGCGGCGCGGGTCAGTTCCTGCTCCAGCCGCGTCTTTTCCGCCGGACTGTCAGCGATTGCGGTGATCTTGACCAGGCCGGCGCTGGCCGAAACCTTGGCTCTCGGCAGTTTCGACAGGGCCAGCACGGCATAGGCGATGGCATCGTCCCACCCCTGGGGCTCCGGGTAGTCGGCGCTTTCCATCAGGTCGGCGACATGTGCCTGGCGGTCCAGGCTCTGCAGCGACGCGATCAACGCGTCGCGGTCTACGCTGGCCGGGATCAGGCCGATGATGGAGATGCCGCTGTCGTTGCGGAGGATCTCGGCGGAGAACCGGGGCGGCGCCAGGTCCGCGGTCGGGGCGACTTCCATCTCGTCGATGACGCGCGACGTGTCGACCTCGGTGCCCGCGACCGTCAGCGCGTTGAAACGGGTCGCCTCGTCCGGCGCCATGCCCGTCAGAATGACCTGCAGCCCGTCCGACTGGACCTCGGCCCATTCGTGTCCCGCCAGAGTCAAGGCCTGCCGCACGGCCCGTTCCGAGCTGTCCTCGACGGTCTTGACCGCGAAACTTGCGCCGATCAGGCACAGTCCGGCGGCCACGACAAAGGTCAGGGCGACCGCGATGGAATAGGGTAGGCGCATAAGCTGGCGTGTCTCTCCTCGGCGTTTGGCCGGCAGTCTTACAGACCCCCGGCCCGAGGTGCAATCAGGCCAGCAGGGCGGCGCAGAAGAAGATCAGCGGAATAAGGCCGGTGTCGCGGTTGGCGCGGAACAGCTGCAGGAGTTTGGCGTTGTTCTCGATGTCCAGCCCGCGAAGCTGCCAGGCCATGTGCCAGCCCATCGCCCAGGGACCCGCGATGACCAGAACCAGGGCAAGGATCGATGCGTCGGGCAGGGCCGCCTCGAGCACCGCGACGCCCATCAGGCTGACGGTGGCAACCAGGAAATACTTCAGCCAGCGCGCGGTGTCGGTGCCGAACAGGCGAGCCGTGGACTTCACCCCGATCAGCGCGTCGTCCTCGGTGTCCTGATGGGCATAGATGGTGTCGTAAAACAGCGTCCAGGCGATGCCGGCCCCATAGAGGAACAGTGCCGGCCACCCCAGCGAGCCGCTATGCGCGGTCCAGGCCAGCAGCGCGCCCCAGTTGAATGCAAGGCCCAGGAACACCTGCGGCCACCAGGTGAACCGCTTGGCAAAGGGATAGACGGCCACCGGCAGCAGTGACAGCACGCCCATTGCGATGGCCGCCCGGTTGAAGGTCAGCAGAATCGCCAGCGCCAGCAGGGATTGCAGGATCATCCACAACGCCGCCTGTCTGACCGTGACCTGACCGGACGGGATCGGGCGCGACCGGGTCCGCTCGACCCGGCCGTCGATGTCGCGGTCGGTGATGTCGTTCCACGTGCACCCGGCGCCGCGCATCAGGAACGCGCCAAGGGCGCATCCCGCCGCGATCCACAGATCCTCCCACCGCGGGTCGCCTCCGTCGAGCATGGCCAGCGTCAGGCCCCACCAGCAGGGAATCAGCAACAGCCAGGTGCCGATGGGCCGGTCCGCACGCGAAAGACGCAGGTAGGGCCGGGCAAAGGCCGGGGCGCGGGTGTCGACCCAGTTGCCGGTGACCGCGTCTGCGACCTGACCATCTGGTGTTGGGGCGTTGCCTTGCATATGTAGGCTCTCATGAGTGCGAAAATCAGGCTTTATGTAGAGCACCCTCTGGGGGAGGAGCAATCGGTTCCTTTGACGCGCGAACAGGCGCATTACCTGTTCGGGGTGATGCGGCTTGGCCCGGGCGCGCCGGTGGCGCTGTTCAACGGGCGTGACGGGGAATGGCTGGCCGAGGTGTCCGAGGCGGGCAAGAAGGGCGGTGTTCTGACCTGTTCCAGTCAGACCAGGCCGCTGCGGATGCCCCCGGATCTCTGGCTGCTTTTTGCACCGATCAAGAAATCGCGCACCGACTTCATCGTCGAAAAGGCGGCCGAGATGGGCGCCGCGCGGATCATTCCAGTGCAGACCGAGTTCACCAATTCCGAACGCATCCGGCAGGACCGTCTGCAGGCCCATGCCATCGAGGCCGCGGAACAGTGCGGCGGAACCTTCGTGCCCGAGGTTGGCGATCTGCACAAGCTGGACCGGATGCTTGCGGATTGGCCCCAGGACCGGCAGTTGATGTTCTGCGACGAAGCCGAGGCCGGGTCGGCCCTGCGTCTCGCGGATGGCGGCAGGGGCCTGCCCTGGGCCATCCTCATCGGCCCCGAGGGCGGGTTTTCCGACCGGGAACGCGCCCGCCTCTCGGCGCTGCCCTTCGCGCACGTGGTCAGCCTCGGGCCGCGCATCCTGCGCGCCGACACCGCGGCTGTTGCGGCGATGACCCTTTGGCAGCAGGCATTGGGAGACTGGGCGTGACACCACCGCCCCGCCTGCATGTCGTCACCGCCACCGATTGCGCGACCGCAGTGGTTCTGCGGCGAGGGCCCAGCACCCAGGTGGCCAGCATCCTGTGGGACCGTGCCAGCAACAAGATCGAACTGGGCCAGTGGCTGCACGGCCGCATCCACGAATACCGGACGGATCTGTCTCCGGACGGCAAACATCTGGTCTATTTCGCCTGCCGCGCGGGAAGGTGCTGGACTGTCGTATCGCGGGCGCCGTGGCTGCGGGCCATCGCCTATTGGCCGCAACCAAGCAGTTGGCATGGCGGAGGCGCCTTCACCGACAGGGGGGCATTGTGGCTGAACGGGGCGGAACCCCCGGCAAACCTGCCGGATGGTCTGCGCTCTGCGGCAACGGATGCCTTCCCGCATTCCACGGACGGGTTCCACATGGGCGGATTGTTCGCCACGATGATGCGGCGGCGGGGCTGGTCGCACGTCGCCGGCGAAGGGTATGACATCGAACTGCAGCGGCCCGTGACCGACGGGTGGACGCTGCAGATGCGCTTTTCGGTGGGGGAAAGCGATCGCGCGCTGATCTCGACCCGCTACGCCCTTTGCGCTGCAGACGGGGCGCAGGTCATCGACATGCCGGGTTGGGAATGGGCAGATCTTCGCGGCGATGTCCTGCAATGGGCGGAAAAAGGGGCGCTTTGGCAGGCGCGCCCTGGACGCGGCGGGGGGCTTGAAGATCGCGCCCTGCTGCACGATTTCTCAGACATGACATTCGAAGCCGTCGACGCCCCCTATCAGGGCATCCAGGAAAGGCCGGACCAATGAGCTTTGTTCGTCCCGAAGCCAAGGCCGCCTTGTGGCGCTGGCGCGAGGTGCTGGCGGCCGTCGTGGTCGCGCTGTTGGGCGTCAGTTGGATCGGCGGACCGGGCGGGCTTCTCGGCTGGATCGGCTGGGTGCTTGTCGTCGTCGCCGCGGCGCTGGCCGTCGTCGGGGTGCAGCGGGCCCGGTTCCGCACGGGCGCTGGCGGCCCGGGGGTGGTCACGGTGGACGAAGGGCAGATCGCCTACATGGGGCCGCTCACCGGCGGCATGGTGGCCGCACGCGAGATGGAGCGGCTGGCCCTGGACCCGACGGCACGCCCCGCCCATTGGATCCTAGAACAGCCGGGCCAGCCCACCCTGCACATCCCCGTGAACGCCGAGGGCGCCGAGGCGCTGTTCGATGTCTTTGCCACGCTTCCCGGGCTCAGGACCGAGCAGATGCTGTCCGAACTGAACGGCGGTGCCGCTCACCCGGTCGTGATCTGGGAACGCCGCCCGTCGCGCCCTCCCGAGGCGCGGCTGCATTGACACTTGGGCCGTTTCCGGCCACGTGTTTGCCTCCAAGTATCGACAAACCAGGATCGGAGCACGGTCATGTCCATTCCTCAGTCCGGCGGCGGACCGATCGAACGCCACGAACAACTGGCCGAATACCTGGCATCGGGCTGCAAACCCAAGCAGGACTGGCGCATCGGCACCGAGCACGAGAAATTCGGCTATTGCAAGGACACGCTCAAGCCGCTGCCCTATGAGGGTGAGCGGTCGATTCTGGCCGTGCTCGAAGGGCTGCGCGACCTGCACGGCTGGGCGCCGCTGGAAGAGGGTGGCAAGCTGATCGGGCTGGAGAAGGACGGTGCCAACGTGTCGCTCGAACCCGGAGGGCAACTGGAGCTGTCGGGCGCGCCGCTGGAGACGATCCACGAGACCTGCGACGAGGTGAACGCGCATCTCAAGGACGTCAAGGACATCGCCGACAAGATCGGCGTCGGCTTCATCGGTCTCGGCGCCGCGCCGATCTGGACTCACGAACAGATGCCCATGATGCCCAAGGGCCGCTACAAGCTGATGACCGAATACATGGACAGGGTCGGGACCATGGGCAAGACCATGATGTACCGGACCTGCACCGTGCAGGTGAACCTGGATTTCACCTCCGAGGCGGACATGGTGCAGAAGATGCGCGTGGCGCTGGCACTGCAGCCGGTGGCGACGGCCCTGTTCGCCAATTCGCCCTTCCTCGAGGGCAGGCCCAACGGCCACAAATCCTGGCGGTCGCGCGTCTGGCGTGATCTGGACGCCGACCGCACGGGCTCGCTGCCTTTCGTGTTCGAGGAGGGTTTCGGCTTCGAGGCCTGGGTCGAATACGCGCTCGATGTGCCGATGTATTTCGTCTATCGCGACGGGAAATACATCGATGCGCTGGGGCAGAGCTTCCGCGACTTCCTCAAGGGCGAACTGCCGGCCCTGCCGGGCGAGACGCCGACGCTGAGCGACTGGGCCGATCACCTGACCACGATCTTTCCCGAAGCCCGGGTCAAGAAATTCATCGAAATGCGCGGCGCCGACGGCGGCCCGTGGCGCAGGCTTTGCGCGCTGCCGGCTTTCTGGGTCGGCCTGACCTACGATCAGGGGGCGCTGGACGCGGCCTGGGATCTGGTCAAGGGCTGGGATGCCGAAACCCGCGAGGCGCTGCGCGTCGCCGCGAGCGAAAGCGGCCTGCAGGCGCGGGTCGGGGGCATCAGCATGCACGAACTGGCGCGCGAAGCAGTCGCCATCGCCGACGCCGGACTCAAGGCGCGCGCCCGTCCCGGCGCCGGAGGGCTGGTGCCGGACGAGACGCATTTCCTGAACGCGCTGAAGGACAGCCTGGAATCGGGAAAAGTGCCGGCGGACGAACTGCTGGAACACTACCACGGCGATTGGGGCGGAGACCTGAGCCGGATCTATGCCGAGTACAGCTATTGAGTGAACGCCCGCTGTAACGAAAGGACCCCGCCGTTTCGATGCGGCGGGGCCTCTGCAGCTTCTGCCGAAGCGCGTTTTCAGAACCGGAAAGCGGCCCGGACCTGCACGGTCGTGGCGTCCACGTCGACGCCGGTTCCGTTGAAGTTGTTGAATTCGTGATACAGGATTTCGCCGGAAACGGTGAAGTCGTCGTAGACCACATGCTCGTAGCCGCCGCCGATGAACCACCCGTCGTCGCTGCCCAGGGTGTTGGTGCTGGCCTCGGCATAGCCGCCCACACCATAGAGCAGCCCGTCCTGAATCTTGTAACCGGCCCGGACGCGCAGACGCCAGACATCGTCGACCGATACCCCGCTGCCCAGGGATACGTCGGTCCAGTCATAGTCGAAGCCGCCGCCAAGCACCCAGGTGCCGAAATCGTAGTCGTAACCAAGGTTCAGACCGCCGATCCAGTCGTCGCCGTCGATGCCGGACAGGCTGGTGTCGACACCGACATACCCCAACTGCCCGCCGACAAAGAAACCGGTCCACTCGTAATTCGACGGAACCAAAGTTGACTGATATTGCGCCACATAGCTTTCGGTACTTTCAGTGGTCGACTGCGCCATGGCATGCCCGGCCGCCAGCACAGAAAGGGCAGAGAATATCGCCAGATTTCGTGTCATCTCTTATCCTTTCATTCAAATATGGGCGCACCATACGGAACGCCTTGAAAACCGCATCAAACAACGACGGGTCCGTCCAGATACCGGATCACCAACAAACAACTGGTAGAATGTCACCTCGTCCCTGCCGCTGCCGCAACATCGGCAGAAGCAATGCCGATGGAACTCGGTCTTGCAATTGAATGGCAGCATACAACTTTGACGAAGGATTCTCAATTCACATACGGCGGCGGTCCGCACCGCCGCCGTACGCCGCGGGTCAATCCGTGCGCCTTACTGCTGCTGCAGTTCCGCCGGGTCCTTGTCGGCGATCTCATTCCAGTTGGCGCTGGCTTTTTCGATGAAGCCCGGGATGTCGCCCTCCCAACGCTCCTGGATGTCTTCCGACAGGTTCAGGTACAGGCGGTCGTCGACGATCCGCCAGTAGTTCGGATCGCCGTCGAACTTGAAGCCCATGGCCGCGCCGAAGGCGCAGTAGCCGCCATAGGCGGGCAGGTAGGCATCCGGATTCGCCTCGAATGCCGCCTTGTTCTCCTCGGAGGCGAAGCGGTAGGTCGCGTCGTTGTGTGTGGCCGTGATCTTCCAGTTGCCCTTTGTGGCCTCGCCTTCGGTGAAATAGGCCACCGGATCATAGCCCTGCAGCGCAAGGCCGGTCGAGGATGCGTTCAGTTCGACGCCCGCCGCCAGGCTGGAGGTTGCAATTGCGACGGACAGCGCGACGCCGCCCAAAAGTGACTTGAACTTGTTCATGGGATACCTTTCGTGTTTGCCGCCGGATGTCCGCGACCGCGGCAGGGCGGGGAGTTTGTCCGTTCCGTGCGGCCGAAAAGGACCGTCACGCCACAGCAGGTGGGACCCGCCGCGGTAACGTTCAAAACAACCTATCGTGTATGTGCGCCGATGAATGCGGCCTGTGCGGTATCAGGCGAACCGGCCTACGCCGCTCTGGTGCCCGGCGACCCCGGCAGGGCGGTCAGGACCGGCCAATCCGCGGCTCTGTCCCGGCCTTGATCCTGGCAATGTTGGCGCTGTGCCGCCAATAGACCAGCAGCGTCAGGATGGCACCCAGGATGAAGGTCGTGCCAAATCCCAGCAGGACCGCCCAGATCGTCGAGGACGCGGCCGCCATCAGCGCGCCCACCGAGGACATGCGCGATATCGCCGCCGCCACAAGCCAGGTCAGGCAGCAGGCGAGGCCCACGGGCCAGGCCAGCGCCAGCCACAGCCCCAGAAACGTCGCCACGCCCTTGCCGCCCTTGAACCCCAGCCAGACCGGGAAACAGTGGCCCACGAAAGCCGCCAGCGCCGCGACTTGCACGGCATCCTCGCCCGCGAAGGCGCGGGCCAACAGCACCGCCACGGCGCCTTTGGCCCCGTCGAGCAACAGCGTCAGCGCAGCGGCCCCCTTGTTGCCGGTGCGCAGAACGTTGGTCGCGCCGATATTGCCCGAGCCGATCTGGCGCAGGTTGCCCAGGCCCATCACCTTGGCGACGATCATGCCGTAGGGAACCGAGCCCAGGCCATAACCGATCAGGGCCCAAAGCAGCAGTTGGGCGGTCGAGGATTCAATGGGCGGCATCAGCTTCTCCGAAAAACGTTCCGTCCGGCGACATAGGTCGCCAAGACCCTACCTTGCATCCGCTGGCCGTCAAACGGAGTATTCTGCGATTTCGATTTCAGCGTGAACCGGTCCAGCACGAAGGGCACATCCGGATCGAACAGCACCAGATCCGCGGGCGCGCCAATGGACAGGCGGCCGCAGTCCAGCCCCAGCCGGTTCGCCGGGTTCAGCGCCATGGCGCGGAACAGCGTGGGCAAGTCCAGCTGTTCCGCGTGATAGAGGCGCAGCGACGCCGGCAGCAGCGTCTCGAGCGCCACCGCGCCCGAGGCCGCCTCTTCGAAGGGCAGGCGCTTGCTTTCCTCGTCCTGCGGCGTGTGCATGGAGCTGATGATGTCGATCTGCCCGGTCCGCACCGCGTCGACCACGGCCAGCCGGTCATCTTCGGACCGCAGGGGCGGCTTGACCTTGAAGAAGGTCCGATAGTCGGCCACGTCCAGCTCGTTCAGGGTCAGGTGATGGATCGAGGTTCCGGCGGTGATGTCCAGCCCGTTGCGCTTGGCTCGTTCCAGCGCGGGCAGGGCGCGGGCGGTGGTGATCTGGTCCGCGTGGTATCGCGCGCCGGTCATCTCCAGCAGGGCGATATCGCGGTCCAGCCCCATCCGTTCGGCCATGGGCGAGACCGTCGGCAGACCGCGCAGCGTGGCGAACTTGCCGCTGGTCGCGGCTGCGCCGCTGCTCAGCCCCGGCTCCTGCGGGTGGCCGATGACCAGCGCGCCGCACGAGCGGGCATAGGTCAGAGCTCGGGAGAAGACCTTGGTGTTGGCGACCACGTGGTCGCAATCGGTAAAGGCGACCGCCCCGGCATCCAGCAGGAACCCGATCTCGGTCATCTCGCGCCCTTCGCGCCCCTTGGTCAGCGCCGCCATCGGCAGGACGTTGACGGGGGTGTCTGCCTGCGCGCGGCGGGTGACGAATTCCAGCGTTTCCGGCGTGTCGATGACCGGGCTGGTATCGGGGCGGGTGACGATGGTCGTGACGCCGCCGGCGGCGGCGGCCAGACCCGCCGATTTGTAGCTTTCCTTGTGCCGTTCGCCCGGTTCGCAAACCTTGACGCCGATATCGACGATGCCCGGGCCCAAACACTTGCCGCCGCAGTCGACAACTTCCGCCTCGGTGCGCTCCGGCGCGCCACTTCCGCTGGCCGCGATGCGCCCGTCCACCACCTGCAGCCAGCCGGCGGAGTCGGTTCCGGCTTCGGGATCAATCAGGCGGGCGTTGGTGAAGAGGATCTTGCTCATGGCAGCGCCCTTTCGATGGCGGTCTTGGTTGCGGCGGGCTCGGCCTGATACTTGATGAGATGCTTGTCGCCGCCCTTGGTGACGATCTGCACGAAGCTGCCCATGGTTTTGACGGCCGCGATCTGGTCCAGCGGCACGCGGCGCGGGCCGGGGCCGGTCAGGGCGGCGCGGTCCATCTCCCACACCGCGGCCAGTTCCTCGGATGCCAGATACCAGCTGCGCACGGCGATGGCGGCGAGGCCGGCAACCGCGCCGGTCCAGACGTAAGGGCTTCCGATCAGCCAGAGAACCGCCATGGCACCGGCCATTGCGAATGCGGCAAGCCAGGCGTTGGTGCGGACATAGGCCTGCCTGTCCGGGGTGAAGCGGGTCACAGGATCAGCCACAGGACACCTCCCACGATCAATGCCAGCATCAGGACCACCAGTATCGACCCGACGCGCCGCGCCCGGTCGCCGCCCTGCACATCGCCGACGGGTGGGCCGGAAAAGGGCCTGGCGCTTTCGGTTTCGATGGGGCGGCCGGTCCAGCTGGTGGCTTCTTCGGTAAACAGCCCCGCAAGGGCCACTCTGGGATCCGGGTTCAGGTCCATTCCGCGGCCCCGAAAGGCCTTGCTGCGCAGGATCATGACCCAGCCTTCGATGGTTGCCAGCGCGGCCCGGTCCAACTGGTCTTCCGGGATGCCGCAACCCTCGGTCAGGTATCCGTACAGCCCGACATCCTCCAGATCGGAGACGGGAAAGACTTCGATCTGCTCGTCATCCAGACCCGTCACCCCAAGCACCTGCTCTGCCGCGCCGGGTTCCTGCAGGAACTTCGCCTCTTCCGGGCGCATGTCCAGCGTGAAAAGGCGCAGAACGCCATGTTCGTTTGGGGCGACGGTCAGATCGCTCATGCCGCCCCGCGCAGGTTCCGGGCCAGCAGCTCCATCGCCGCCATCCGCACGGCGACGCCCATCTCGACCTGTTCCTGGATGACCGAACGGTTGATGTCGTCAGCCAATGTGCCATCGATCTCGACGCCGCGATTCATCGGGCCGGGATGCATCACGATAGCGTCGGGCTTGGCCAGCGCCAGTTTCTCGGCATCAAGCCCGTAGCGGTGGTAATATTCCCGTTCCGACGGGATGAAGCCGCCATCCATCCTCTCTTTCTGGAGCCGCAGCATCATCACCACGTCGACGTCCTTGAGCCCCTTGCGCATGTCGTCGAAGACCTCGGCGCCGAACTCGGCGAAATGCGCCGGCACCAGCGTCGGCGGCCCGATCAGGCGGATGCGGTTCTCCATCTTGCCCAGAAGGATCAGGTTCGACCGCGCCACCCGGGAATGGGCGATGTCGCCGCAGATCGCCACGTTGAGCCGGTGCAGCCGCCCCTTGGCGCGGCGGATGGTCAGGGCGTCCAGCAAAGCCTGCGTCGGATGCTCGTGCCGCCCGTCGCCGGCATTCAGCACGGCGCAGTTCACCTTCTGCGCCAGCAGGTCCACCGCGCCCGAATGGGGGTGGCGCACCACCAGCAGGTCGGGATGCATCGCGTTCAGCGTCATCGCCGTGTCGATCAGCGTTTCGCCCTTTTTGATCGAGCTGGCCTGCATCGCCATGTTCATCACATCCGCGCCCAGCCGCTTGCCCGCAAGCTCAAAGCTCGCCTGTGTGCGGGTCGAGCTTTCGAAGAACATGTTGATCTGCGTCAGCCCCGCCAGCACATCGGCATGTTTCGCCGACTGCCGGTTCAGTTCGACGTATTTCTCGGCCAGATCGAGAATGGCGGTGATGTCGCCTTGGGACAGGTGCTCGATGCCGAGAAGGTGTCGATGGGCAAAACTCATGGGCCGGGCTCCGGTCTGACGGTCGCGCCGCTTATAGGAAGGTCGCGGCAGCGGGGCAACATGATCTAGCGGTCCCCTGCGCTTTCCGGTTCGGGCGCCTTACCGCAGGTCCCTTCCTCGAGGCAAATCTCGCCGGGCTTGCACCACCGCCCATAGCCGCAATCCACCGCCTTGATCGGCACGCAGCCCTGATGCTGCGAGCACTTGAAGCCGGGGCGGCATTGCGAGTCGGTGTCGGGGCACGGGAACCATCCGGGCCGCGTGCAGCCCCCGTCCGGCAGGCAGGTCGATCCGGACGGGCAGATGCTGCCGTCAAGGCACTCGGTCGGGGATATCGTGATGGGACCCGGGTCGTCCTGTGGTACGCATTCGCCGGTCGCCGTGCAGGTCGTGCCGGGCGGGCAGGTGAGGCCCGAGGTGCATTTGGCGGGGCCCGCTGGCGCGCAGCGGGTGCCGCCCGCGACGCATTGCTCGAACGGCCCGCAAGTGCGCCCGCCGCCGCAATAGGTGCCGCCCAGCGGGATGCAGAACCCGTCGAAACTGCATCGCTCTGCGGGCGAACAGCAACTCGTCTGGCCGCACTGAATCAGCCCCGGCGCGCACTGGTTGTGGAAATTCGCGGCCGCGGGCGACCCGCCCGTCAAGACGAGCAGGGCGAAAATCAGGAAGAATCGAACCTTGAACAGCATGGGCCTTGCCATCGTCGGTTGCGGCGAAGGCGCAGGCAAGGGCATTTCTCTTTTCCTTGCCGACAGGGCAGTTAGATTGGGGACATGGAATCGGCATTGGACCACTACACCGCCCGGGCCCTGCTGGAATGGCAGATCGAACTGGGCGCGACGGATGCCATCGGGGATGCCCCGGTGGACCGGTACGCATTGCCCGACACCGCGCCCAAGGCGCAACAGCCCCAAGGTGCGCAGACCGCCCCGGCCAAGCCCAAGGACGTCGATCCGGTCGAAGTGGCGCGCAAGGCGGCGCGGGCCGCCGGTTCGCTGCCCGAGCTGCGCGCCGCGATGGAGTCGTTCCAGCATTGCGAACTCAAGCTCGGCGCGCGTCAACTGGTCTTTGCCGACGGCACGCCGGGCGCGCGGGTCATGATCATCGGCGAAGCCCCCGGGCGCGACGAGGACCGCGAAGGACGTCCTTTTGTCGGGCGGGCGGGCCAGTTGCTGGACCGGATGCTGGAAGCCATTGACCTCCGCCGAAGCGAAAACGTCTACATCACCAATGTCCTGCCGTGGCGGCCACCGCAGAACCGCGATCCGAGGCCCGAAGAAATCGGCATGATGAAGCCGTTTCTCGAACGCCATGTGGACCTGGCCAAGCCCGAGGTGCTGGTGCTCATGGGCAATATCAGCTGTCAGGCGGTGCTGGGCAAACGCGGGATAACCCGCCTGCACGGGCAATGGGACCAGTCGATGAACCTGCCGGTCATCCCGATGTTCCACCCGGCCTATCTGCTGCGTCAGCCGCAGATGAAACGTCAGGCCTGGGCGGATCTGCTGGAACTCAGGGCCCGATTGGGAGAAACACAATGAAACTGCTGGCCTTTTCCGATCTTCACATGGCGCGCGCCCGCGCCGCCGATCTGGTCGAGGCCAGCAAGGAGGCCGATCTCGTGATCGGCGCCGGAGACTACTGCAACATGCGCGAGGGCCTTCCCGAGGCGATGGCGATGCTGTCCGGGATTTCCGCGCCGCTGGTCCTGGTGCCCGGCAACGCGGAAAGCACCGAGGAACTTTCGGCGGCGGTGCCCGAGGGTGTGCATGTCCTGCACGGCAGCGGGATGACAGTGGACGGCGTGCGCCTCTTTGGTCTGGGCTACGGGGTGCCGGTGACGCCGTTCGGAGACTGGTCCTGCGACATGACCGAATCCGAAGCCGCCGAGATGCTGTCCCGCTGCAGCCGGGCCGATATCCTGATCGCCCATTCGCCGCCTAAGGGCACCGGGGACGTGACCTCGCAAGGGGTGTCGGTAGGATCGGTCGCCGTGCGCAACGCGATCGAACGGATCCAGCCCAGGCTGGCGCTCTGCGGCCACATCCACGACAGCTGGGGCTTTCGCGGCACCATTGGCCAGACGCAGGTGGCCAATCTCGGTCCGACCGTGAACTGGTTTGATATCCGCGCCTGATCGGCACGGCCACGCCTCCCGGCGTTCGTCTTACTCATTTGGAAAGGGCCACACACTCCATGTCGCGCATCGACGAAAGCAAGGACTTCATTCCGGTTCGTATCGCGGTTCTGACGGTGTCGGACACGCGGTCGCTGGACGAGGACCGCTCGGGCCAGACCCTGGTGGATCGGATCGAGCGCGCGGGCCACCTGGTCGCCGACCGCAAGATCCTGCGCGACGAACGCGCGGAGATCGCCGCGCAGCTGCGCGCATGGGTGGCAGATCCCGGGATCGACGTGGTGATTTCGACCGGCGGCACCGGTCTGACCGGTCGCGATGTCACGGTCGAGGCGCATCGGGACGTCTATGAGAAGGAAATCGAGGCCTTCGGAACCGTGTTCACCATCATTTCCATGGAAAAGATCGGCACCTCAGCTGTTCAGTCGCGCGCCACCGGCGGCGTCGCCGGCGGAACCTATCTCTTCGCGCTGCCGGGCAGCCCCGGGGCCTGCAAGGACGCCTGGGACGGGATTCTGCAAAAACAGCTCGATTACCGCCACCTTCCCTGCAACTTCGTCGAGATAATGCCAAGATTGGACGAACACCAGCGACGGAAGTAGACTGGTACTGCGTATCATTGCGTGTAACCACCTTGTGGCTTGGCATTTTTTGTTGTCCGGCTACTTTCTGCTGATGGTAGCATGATGCGACCGGAGTGAAGTGACCGATGCGATTTTTGCGGCAGAGCCTTGTGGGTGTTTTCCTGGCGTCTTTGACGCTGGCGCTGCTGATCTATGCCGCGCAGTCGATCACCGGGGCGGTTCAGGACTACATGGCCAAAGAAAACCGGCCTGCGCAGGGCCGCGAGAGGGTGTTCGCGGTCAATGTCCGCATGGCCGAATCCGAGACGGTCACGCCCTATCTGGACGCTTTCGGCGAGGTGCAAAGCCGCCGCAGGCTGGAGCTTAGGGCGCCGGTCGGCGGTCGGGTCGTGGCACTTTCGGATGATTTCGAAGAAGGCGGCAGGGTCACGGCCGGTGAAACGCTGGTCCAACTTGACCCCGCGGACGCGCAAGCCGCGCTTGACCGCGCCAAGTCCGATCTTCTGGATGCCCAGGTCGAAGAGCGCGACGCCGAACGGTCGCTGCTTCTGGCGCAGGACGAATTGAAGGCCGCCGAGGATCAGGCCGAGTTGCGCGAGCGCGCGCTGAAACGGCAGCAGGATCTGGAAGAGCGCGGCGTAGGGTCCGCCACGAACGTCGAAACCGCGGAACTGGCGGCGGCCTCGGCGCGGCAGGCGGTGCTGGCGCGGCGGATTTCGGTGGCCCAGGCCGAAGCGCGCGTCGACCGGACCAACACGCATCTGGCGCGCGCCCGGCTTGCGCTGGAAGAGGCCGAGCGCGACCTGGAGGACATGACCATCCACGCGCGGTTCGACGGAACGCTCAGCGGTGTGACCCTTGTCGAGGGGCGGCTGGTCGCGGCCAACGAGAAACTGGCCGAACTGGTGGACCCGCGGGCGCTGGAAGTGGCGTTCCGCGTCTCG
The DNA here is from genome assembly GCF_005938215.1 of Ruegeria sediminis. Taxonomy (GTDB): domain Bacteria; phylum Pseudomonadota; class Alphaproteobacteria; order Rhodobacterales; family Rhodobacteraceae; genus Ruegeria; species Ruegeria sediminis. The sequence continues at coordinate 821,357 of NZ_VCPD01000001.1, read as the reverse complement.
ACCGCGCAATATGTCCGGTTGCTGGATGAGAACGGACGCCTGATCCCCGCCCCGGTCACCGTTTCGCTCGAGGTCACGGGAACCGATCTTAGCGCCGAGGGCATGATCAGCCGCGACAGCGGATCCGCCGGCGAAGGGCAGTCCGGACGCCTGATCTTTGCCAGTCTCGACGATGCGCCGGGGTTCAAGCCCGGCGATTTCGTCACCGTTACGGTCCGGGAACAGCCGCTCGACAACGTGGTGCGGCTGCCTTCTTCGGTGCTGGATTCCTCGGGCACGGTCCTGGTTCTGGGTCAGGACGAACGGCTGGAGGTCCTTCCCGTGCAACTGGTCCGGCGTCAGGGCGACGACGTCCTGCTGCGCGGCGACGGGCTGGAAGGGCGCGAGGTGGTGATCGGGCGGACGCCGCTGCTCGGCTCGGGCGTGCGCGTGCGTCCCCTGCGGACCGAGGCGCAGGCGGACCTGAGCTCCGAGATGGTCGAACTGACCGAAGAACGCCGCGCCATGCTGATCGACGCCGTCGAGGCCAGCGACCGCCTTTCGGACGAGGCCAAGGCGCGGGTTCTTGGCCAGCTTGCCGAATCCCGGGTGCCGGCGCATCTGGTCCGGCGCCTTGAAAGCCGCACCGGAGGCTGAGGGCGATGATCCGCGAGATCCCCGGCGCCGCGAGCGGGTTGCTCAGCTACTTCACGCGCCACCGGACCGCCGCCAACCTGCTGCTGGTGATCTTCCTGGTTCTGGGCGCAGCGGCGATCCCCAACATGCGGGCGCAGTTCTTTCCCGACGTGATCCTCGAGCGGATAGACGTCACCGTCGAATGGGAAGGCGCGGGCCCGGAAGACGTGGACAGCGCCATCGTGCACATTCTGGATCCGGTCTTGCTGGGCGTGGACGGTGTCGAGAGCACCGAAGCCATTTCGCGCGAAGGGCAGGCCCGAATCCGGCTGGAATTCGAACCGAACTGGGACATGGCGCGCGCCACGGATGACGTGCGCGCCGCCGTGGATTCGGTGACCAGCCTGCCGGAAGAGGCCGAGGAGCCGAGCATCAGGCGCGGCGCGTGGCGCGACCGTGTGACGGACGTGATCGTGACCGGTCCGGTAGCCCCGGATCAGTTGGCGCTTTTCGTGGACGAACTGGTCACGCGCCTGTTCAGGGCCGGTGTGACGCGCACGATGATCCGGGGCATCGCCGCGCCCCGCATCATGGTCGAGGTTCCCAGCGCGCAGCTGATCGCCAACGATATCAGCATGGCCGAAATAGCAGCGGCGATCGCGGCCGAGGTCAACGCGAACCCTGCGGGCGACGTGACGGGGGCCAACGCGCGCATCCGGACCGGCGCCGAGAAACGGACCCCCGACGAAATCCAAGGCATCGTTCTGCGAACCCATTCGGATGGTTCGACCCTGACCATCGGTGACGTGGCGCGGATCAGGGTCGAGGGCGTCACGCGCGTACGCAGCTATTTCGTCGGGGACAACCCGGCAATGTCGATCCGGGTGGACCGGTCCAACCAGGGCGATTCCATCGAAATTCAGCGGACCGTCGAAGAGGTCGTCGCCGAGATGCAGGCCAGCCTGCCGGACAAGGTGACGGTCGAGATGATGCGCACCCGGGCGCAGGCCATCACCGACCGGCTCGACATCCTCGTGGACAACGGCCTGTTGGGGCTGGCCCTGGTCGTCTGCCTGCTGTTTCTTTTCCTCAACGCCCGGATCGCCTTCTGGGTTGCCGCCGGGATCCCGGCGTCGATGTTCGCGGCCATCGCGGTGATGTACGTGGCGGGGCTGTCGCTCAACATGGTCTCGCTCTTCGGCCTGATCATCACTTTGGGCATCGTCGTGGACGACGCCATCGTGGTGGGCGAACATGCCGATTTCCGAGCCCGACGATTGGGAGAGCGCCCGGCCGTCGCCTCGGAACGGGCGGCGATGCGCATGGCGATGCCGGTCTTCGCGGCAACCATCACGACGGTGATCGCCTTCTTTGGCCTCACCGCGATCGGCGGCCGGTTTGGCGAGCTGATCCGCGACATTCCGTTGACCGTGATCGCCGTGCTGATGGCGTCGCTGGTCGAATGCTTCCTGATCCTGCCCAACCATCTGTCCCACGCCATCGCGCATTCCGCCAAGGAACACTGGTATGACATGCCCAACCGCCTGGTGAACCGCGGTTTCCGTTGGGTGCGCGATCATGCCTTCCGGCCGCTGATGGGTTGGGTCATCTGGGCGCGTTACGTGGTGCTGGCAGGGGCGGTCGTGCTCCTCGCCGGTCAGCTTTCGCTTTTCATCCGGGGCGACGTGAACTGGCGGTTCTTCAACGCGCCCGAGCGAGGTTCGGTCACCGGCAATTTCATCATGGCCGAGGGCGCCACCCGGGCCGACTCGATGGCAATGATGCGCGAACTGCAGCGCGCGACCGAAGAATTGGGCCGGATCTACGAAGACCGCTACGGCCGCAACCCGATCGACTACGTCCTGGCCGAGGTTGGCGGGCACGCGGGCGCCGGGCTGCTTGGTTCCGATGACAAGGATGCCGACCTGCTGGGCGGGATCTCGATCGAGCTGATCGACGCCGACCTGCGCCCCTACTCCAGCTTTGCCTTCGTCGAAGACCTGCAGGACTCGGTGAACCAGCATCCGCTGGTGGAAACCCTCAGTTTCCGCGGCTGGCGGTCCGGTCCCGGCGGCGATGCGCTGGACGTCTGGTTCTTCAGCGCGGACGTGGACGTGATGAAGGCGGCGGCCAACGACCTGCAGGCGGCCGTTTCGAAATACCCCGAGGTGTCCGCTCTGGGCGACTCCCTCGTCTACGACAAGGAAGAGTTCATTCTTGACCTGACGCCGCAGGGACAGGCGCTTGGGTTCACCGTAGAAACGCTGGGCCAGGCGCTGCGTCATCGCCTGAACGGGATTGAGGCGGCAACCTTCCCTGATGGGCCACGCAGCGCCGAGATCAGGGTCGAACTGCCGGAAAACGAACTGACGGCGGACTTTCTCGAACGGACCTTGATGCGGACGCCTCAAGGGGTCTACGTGCCTTTGGCCGATATCGTTTCGGTCGAGAAAAAGTCCGGTTTCCTGTCGGTAAGCCGGGAAAACGGATTGCGGGTCGTGTCCGTATACGGGGACATCGCCAACGACGATCCCGCCCGCGCCGCCGAAATCGCCCGGGCGATAGAGAAGGAAATCCTGCCCAGGATCGCCAGCGAGCATCAGGTGGAATGGCGCATGGCCGGCCTGAGCGAGCAGGAGGACGAGTTTCTGGCCGAAGCCCGGACGGGCCTGATCCTGTGCCTGACCGGCATCTACCTCGTGCTGGCCTGGATCTTCGCCAGTTGGACACGGCCGCTGGTGGTGATGGCGATCATCCCGTTCGGCCTCGTCGGAGCGATCTGGGGCCACTACATCTGGGATGTGCCGCTGAGCATGTTCTCGGTGGTCGGCCTGCTGGGGATGACCGGTATCATCATCAACGATTCCATCGTTCTGGTGACCACGATCGACGACTACCATCGCGACCGGGGACTGATCCCCTCCATCGTCGAGGGCGCGGCCGACCGGCTGCGGCCGGTGATGCTGACGACACTGACCACCGTGCTGGGTCTGGTGCCGCTGCTCTACGAAAGTTCGCAGCAGGCGCAGTTCCTGAAGCCCACCGTGATTACGCTGGTCTACGGGCTGGGCTTCGGGATGCTGCTGGTGCTGTTGCTGGTGCCGGCGCTGCTGGCGGTTCAGCGCGACGTGTCGCGGCCACTGACGGCGTTGCGGCGTGCGCTGCGCGGGGCGGATTGGCTGATGCGGGGCTCGGTGGTCGCAACCGGCGTTCTCATGCTGGCCTGGCTGGGGGCGACCATGGTCTGGCCGCTGGTCAATGGCGCGTTGCCGGAACCGCTGTCTCGGCTCGCTTCCGTGCCAGAGGATGCAAACCCGATGCAGGTCGGTCTCGGGCTGTTCGTGGTGGGCGCGCTGGCGATCCTTGCGCTTGGCATGGCCGTATCGGCGCTGCTCTACACCCGCTATTCCGGGCGGGGCAGGGCGTAGGGTCTCAGGCCAGCCGCAGGGCGCTGTCCAGCACCGCAGGCACCCGTTCGCTCATCGGCAATCCGCCCTGGCGGATCAGGTCGAGCGGAAACCAGCGCGCATCCAGTGCGTCGTCGCCTGCTTTTGGTACACCGCTGACATAGGAACACCCGACGGCGACCAGAAGGTAGTGGCTGATCACCGCGCCCGCTCCGTCACGGCGCAGCAGATCCAGATTGTCGATGTAGGTCCGTGGATCGGCCTCGATCCCGGTCTCTTCCCGCAACTCGCGGGCCGCGGCCTCGAGAACCGTCTCGCCCCATTCCACATGTCCGCCGGGAAATCCCCACAGACCGGCATCGGGCTGCTTGCCGCGCCTGGCCAACAGAACCTGACCTTCATGGATGACCACACCCAGCGCACCGATCCGGGGAAGGCGGGACACGGGTCAACCCGCGGCGCAGCCCCGGATGTCGACCGCGTGTTTCGACCCCAGCACGGTGATCCGGATCTCGGAACGGTCCACCGCAAAGGCGGATCCGGACTCGTTGATCAGTTCCGATCTGGCGATCAACGTGTTGCCCTGACGGTGGGTAAGGGTTTCGGACGCCCACAGGTTCGGCCCGCCCGGCTCGATCACCGCCACTTCCTCTCCACCTGCGGAAGGCATGGTGATATGCGCCTCGACCTGCAATCCGTCGCGCGTCGGCTTCAGCATGCAGCTTGCCGAGACGACGCCGGCTTCGCGGGCCGAATACGGGCGCTGCGCCATGGCCGCCGCGATGGCCGGGTTTTTCCCCGCACCCGAATCGAGCAGGTGATCGAAGTCGAGATTGCCGGGAACGCACACATCCTTGCAGACGCCGAAATCCATTTCGCCCTTCAACCGCACCGGAGCGCCCGGATTCGCAGGGGTGATTTCGACCGGCAGAATCATCTGGCCCTGATACCCGATGGAGCGCAGGCCATTTTGATCGAAGACGTGCGGCGAGGGCCAGGTAATGGAAATCTCGCCCACATTCCGCGAGCCCGTCCAGTTGAACTGCGGCGGGATCCCGGCTTCGCCCGGTGCCCGCCAGTAGGTTTTCCAACCATCGGCCAGCGTCAGCCTGATGGCGCCCAGATACGTCCCCCTGCTGGTCAGCCCGCCGTCAAGGATGTCCAGCCGCACGACGTTTTCAATGCCGCCTGCCGAGGCCGGCCCGCCAAGGGCCGCGCATGCAATCAGCGCGGCCGAAGCCTTCTTCAACGCGTTCAACATAATGAATAGATGCGCCTTATTTCCTGAAATGCCAAGTCACGTTCCGTTCAAGACGGTGAAATCTGCGGGAATTCTCCGGTCGTCCCTTGCAAACCCCCGGCCTGCGGGGCCATTCTCGAAAGAGAACCGGATAAAGTTGGTTGAAAATGGATCTGACCGGAAAACTTCTGATCGCAATGCCTGGCATGGGGGATCCACGGTTTGATCACTCCGTGATCTACCTGTGCAGCCACGGGGATGACGGGGCGATGGGTCTGATCGTGAACAAGCCCGCGGACCTGCGGGTCAAGGTCCTGCTGACGCAACTCAACATCCCTTGCGAGGTGCCGGTCGTCGGCGAACGCCTGGTGCATTTCGGCGGTCCCGTCGAGACCTCGCGCGGGTTCGTGCTGCACAGCTCGGATTACGAGGCGAACCTGCATTCGATGCCGGTCAAGGCGGGTTTCAGCATGACCGCAACGCTGGACATCCTAGAGGACATCGCGGCCGGTCGCGGACCGGAACAGGCGCTTCTGATGCTGGGGTATTCCGGCTGGGGGCCGGGCCAGCTCGAGGACGAGATCTCCATGAACGGCTGGCTGACGGCCGAGGCAACCCCGGAACTGGTCTTTGGCATCGCGGACGAAGACAAGTGGGAATCCGCATTGGCGACGCTGGGGGTCGATCCGCTGACCCTATCGGCCAGCGCGGGACACGCCTGATCAGGTGGCGCGCGGCGCCGCGGCGCGGCGCAGGCGGTCGTTGATCGCCGCGCCCAGACCGCGTTCGGGAATCGGGCTGACCGCGATGGGGCGGCCCGTCTCGTTCAGCGCGTGCAGCGCCGCGAACAGATTGGCGGCGGCCTCGGCCAGGTTCCCTTCGGCCGACAGATTCAGATCGCACTCGACCCGCCCGAATCCCAGCAGAATCTCGTCGCCTTCGCGCGTTTCGGCGTTCAGACGGACCGGCGCGTCCGGGGCATAGTGCGACAGAAGCTGTCCCGGGGCGGTCAACGGATCGCCGTCCTCGTGGTGCCGCAGCGTGGTGCCGAGAACCGCCTCGATCTCATCCAGCGCAACTCCGCCCGGCCGCAGCAGCAAAGGTTCCCCGGCCAGGCCGACGATGGTGGATTCCACGCCGACGCCGCACGGGCCATCATCGAGGATAGCCGCGATCAGCCCGTCCAGGCCATTGCGCACATGGTCCGCGGTCGTCGGGCTGATCCGGCCCGAGGGGTTGGCCGACGGGGCCGCCACCGGACCGTCGAAGGCGGTCAGCAGCTTCTGCGCCGTCGGCAGGGCCGGAACCCGCACCGCCAGCGTGTCGAGCCCCGCGGTCACCAGCGACGAAATCCCGTGCCCCTCTCTCAGCGGCAGGACCAGCGTCAGGGGGCCGGGCCAGAACGCGGCCGCGAGGCGTTCGGCCTGCGCGGTCCATTCGACATGGCGCCGGGCCGCCTCGGCGGACGCCACATGCGCGATCAGCGGGTTGAAGCTGGGCCGCCCCTTGGCTGCATAGATCGCCGCCACCGCCTCGCCGTTGCGGGCATCCGCGCCCAGCCCATAGACCGTCTCGGTCGGAAAGGCGACCAGCTGGCCTTGCCGCAGCAATTCGGCGGCGCGGGCCAGTCCCGCGCGGTCGGCGGCCAGGTATTCAGTTGTCAGCGGGCTCATGAGCGGTGACGCGGCGTTTTGGTTGCTTGAAAGACCGGGATCGATAGGTAATCGTCCAAGCCCCGATGAATACCGGCGCGGGCGGCGGATTCCAAGCCCGCAATTGTGGCCGGTGAGACAGCCCCAGAGGGAGACCATGCCGTATCGCGCCCCAATCTCAGATTACGAGTTCCTGTTCAAGAACGTCGTCGGTTTCGATCAGGTTGCCGCCTCGGACCGTTTCGCCGAAGCCAGCCCGGACGTGGTCAGCGCCATCCTGACCGAAGCCGGCAAGATGTGCGAACAGGTCATGGCCCCGCTGCAGCGCCCCGGCGACCTTGAGCCCGCGCGGCTGGAGAACGGCGTGCTGCGCACGTCGCCGGGATATGCCGACGGCTGGAAGGCGATCGCCGAAGGCGGCTGGATCGGCATGAGCGGCAATCCCGAATACGGCGGCATGGGGCTGCCGATGACGGTGACCACCGTCGTCAACGAGATGATGAGCGCGGCCTGCCTGTCGCTGCAACTTGCGCCGCTGATGAGCCAGGGCCAGATCGAGGCGCTGGAACATCACGCAAGCGATGCGCTCAGGGACCTGTACCTGCCCAAGCTCATCTCGGGTGAATGGGCGGGCACCATGAACCTGACCGAACCGCAGGCCGGGTCGGACGTGGGCGCGCTGAGTTCCAAGGCCGAGCCCAACGGTGACGGCACCTATGCGGTCTCGGGGCAGAAGATCTTCATCTCCTGGGGCGACAACGACTTCTGCGAGAACATCTGCCACCTGGTCCTGGCGCGGCTGCCGGACGGGGTGCCGGGAACCAAGGGCATCTCGCTTTTCCTGGTGCCGAAATACATCCCCGACGAGAACGGCAATCCGGGCACGGCCAACGATCTGAGGGTGGTGTCGCTCGAGCACAAGATGGGCCTGCACGGCTCGCCCACCTGCGTGATGCAGTATGACGGGGCAAAAGGCTGGCTGGTCGGAGCCGAGCATGGCGGCATGGCGGCCATGTTCACGATGATGAACAACGCGCGCCTCGGTGTGGGCGGGCAGGGCGTCGGTGTGGCCGAAGGCGCCTATCAGCACGCGCTGGCCTATGCGCTCGAACGCAAGCAGGGCCGGACCCCGTCGGGCACCATCATCGACCACGCCGATGTGCGCCGGATGCTGATGGAGATGAAGGCGGATGTCTTTGCGTCCCGCGCGATCCTACTGGCCAACGCGGTCGCCATCGACATGGCGCAGGCCACGGGCGATGCGGACTGGACGGCGCGGGCCGCCCTGCTGACGCCCATCGCCAAGGTCTTTGGCACCGAGACCGGCATCCGGGTGTCGGATACCGGTGTGCAGGTGCATGGCGGCATGGGGTTCATCGAGGAAACCGGCGCGGCGCAATATTACCGCGACGTGCGCGTGACCGCGATCTACGAGGGCACCAACGGCATTCAGGCCATGGACCTTGTCGGGCGCAAGATGATGGACGGTGGCGAAGCTGCCGCGCGCCTGCTGGACGAGATCGAGGCGCAGGCCGAGAGCGCCCGGGCGTCGCTGCCCGAACTGGCGGGCCCGGTCTGGGAAGCGACCGAGTCGCTGCGCGAGGCAACCGAATGGCTGACCGCGCAGGAGGACATGAACGAACGGTTTGCGGGTGCTCTGCCCTATCTGCGCGCCTTCGCGCGGGTGCTGGGCGGCCACTATCACCTGGCCGCCGCGCTGGCCGATCCGCAAGGTCCGCGCGCCAGGCTGGCCCGGTTCTACATCAATGCGCTGCTGCCGGAACATTCCGGGCTGCTGGCGCAGGCGCAGAACGGGTCCGGGGACCTGTTCGCGCTCAGCGCCGACGAACTGGCGGCGTGATGGACGGCGCGCGGCCTCTCGCCATGCGGTACCCGTGGGAAGAGCCACCTGCTCCAGGAGAGGCCATCGAGGTGGCCCCGGGCGTCCTGTGGATGCGCCTGCCGCTGCCGATGAAGCTGGATCACGTCAATGTCTACGCGCTGGATGACGGCGACGCCTGGACGGTGATCGACACCGGGTTCTCGTCGAAGAAGACCCGCGCGATCTGGGATGGCCTGCTGAGTGGACCGCTGCGCGGCAAGCCGGTGCGGCGGGTGGTTGCGACGCATCACCATCCAGACCACATCGGCAATGCCGGCTGGTTCCAGTCCGAGCACGGCGCGGAACTGGTGACGACCCGCACCGCATGGCTGTTCGCGCGGATGCTGACGCTCGACGTGCAGGAGACCTGGCCGGTCGAAACGCTCGACTACTACCGCAGCGCCGGCATGGCGCCCGAGATCCTCGAAAAACGCATGTCGGAACGGCCCTTCAACTTTGCCGACATGGTCTATCCCATGCCGCTGGGGTTCACCCGGATCCGCCAGGGCGACGTGTTCCGCATGGGCGGGCGCGACTGGGATGTCCACATGGGCAACGGCCACGCGCCGGAGCACGCGACCTTCTGGAGCCGGGATGACAACCTGGTGATCACCGGCGACCAGATCCTCAGCTCGATCAGCCCCAACATCGGCGTCTACGCGACCGAACCGCTGGCTGATCCGCTTGCCGAATGGCTGGAAACCTGCGAGCGGCTCAAGCCGCTGGCGCGGGCTGAGCATCTGGCGCTGGGCGGACACAAGCTGCCTTTCACCGGCCTGCCGGTCCGCATGCGGCAACTGATCGACAACCATCACGGCGCGCTCGAGCGTCTGCTGGACCATCTCGACACGCCCAAACCCGCCTCCGAATGCTTTCTGCCCCTATTCAAGCGCAACATAGGCGAGGGCGAATACGGGCTGGCGCTGGTCGAGGCGGTTGCACATGTAAACCATCTCTACCACATTGGAGCCGTGACCCGGACGCGGCGCGCGGACGGGGCGTGGATGTATCAGCGCAACGGGTGAGCCATGGGCGACAAGATCGAAACTTCCGCCGAAGCCGTCGAGGCGGCGGTGCTGCCCAGGTGCCACGAAGTTCATGCCGATCCCGACTGCATCTCGGGGCCCCAGGAATTGCCGAAATCCATGCAGACGCCCACCGCGGCCAAAAGCCCGGCGCAATGGGCCTATGAGCGGCTGATCCTCTATATCCAGAACTTCGAGGAACAGCTCGACAGCAGCCACGAGGTTGCGATGGGCTTCGCCGGCGGGGATGCCGGCGTGCTGCGCATCGAAGGGCTGGGTTATTTCGACCCCGACATCGTCACCTTCTACGGCAGGGATTCGAACGGCGCCCGGAACCAGCTGGTCCAGCATGTCAGCCAGCTGAACGTCATGCTGCGCGCGCTGCCCAAACCCGCCGAGGACGAGCCCGCCAACCGCATCGGCTTCCGCCTGGCCGCGGATCTGGAGCGGGACTGAACTCTGCCGCTTGCTTTTCAAGCCTTCGCGCCGTTGAATGACCGCATGGTTCAGGAGTTCGACGCGTGACACAATTTCCAATCGTTACAAGCGCCTATGCCGGGTCCTGGGCCCGCAGGTGGGTATTCGTGCCCCTCTACCTGGTGTTGCGCCTTTTGGCCCTGGCCGTGATCGCGCCCGGCCTTGCGATTGCCGTCAACCTGGCCGTCTCGCTTTCGGACCAGTCGGCACTGACCGATCAGGACATCGCCATGTTCATCCTGTCGCCGGTCGGGTTCCTTGCGGCGCTGGTGCTGCTCAGCCTGCTGCTGGTGGCCGAGGTGCTTGGCTTTGCCGTCATGGCGGCCTGCCTGCGCATGGGCGAAACCGATCTCTGGCGCGCGGGCCGCGCCGCCTTGGCGCTGGTTCTGGCCCGTCTGCCCGGGCTTCTGGGTTTCGCCTTGCGCTTCGTGCTGCGCGTCCTGCTTCTGGTTCTTCCCTTCGCCGCCGTGGCGGCGCTGATCGCCTGGTGGACCCTCACCGAATACGACATCAACTATTACCTCACGTTCCATCCGCCCGCGTTCTGGGTGGCGGCGATCCTGATCGGCATCGTGTTGCTGGTCATGGCGTGGGTTCTGATCCGCCGCCTGTCGTCCTGGGCGCTGTCGCTGCATCTGGTACTGTTCGAACGCACGGCGCCCGGCGCGGCCTTCGGTGAAAGCGCCAAATTGATGGAGGGGCGCCGCGGACGTCTCAAGATACAGATCGTTCTTTGGCTGGTCGTGCGCGTCGCCATCGCAACCGCGATCGGCCTCGTCGCGGGGCTGGTTCTGCAGATGGTTCCCCTCAGGGCGGATGCCAACCTGCGGCTTGCGCTGACCATCAGCCTTGTGGTCGTGATTCTGTGGACGCTGGCGGGCCTCGTGCTGGCGGCAACCGCGCTGGGCGCGCTGGCCGTGCTGCTGGACGGCTTCTTCGAGGGAGATGTGCAACCGGTGCCGGTCTCCGAGACCGGAAACCTGCGTTCCCGCCTGATCGGGCTGGCGGCGCTGTCGGGGCTGGCCGTTCTGGCCGGAACCTGGCTGAGTGCGAACATGCTCGAACGGGTACAGACGCAGGATGAGGTCGAGGTGATCGGCCACCGCGGAGCCGCCGCCTCGCGGCCCGAGAACACGATGGCCTCGGTTCTCAAGGCCATCGACGATGGGGCCGACTGGGTCGAGATCGATGTTCAGGAAACGGCGGATGGCGAGGTGGTCGTCGCCCATGACAGCGACTTCATGAAGCTCGCCGGGGTGGATCTCAAGGTCTGGGACGCGACGATGGCGGATCTGGACGGGATCGACATCGGCAGCTGGTTCGACCCTGAATATGCCGATGAACGCGCGCCGACCCTGCGCGACGTTCTGGCGGCAGCGCGCGGCCACGCCAAGGTGATCATCGAGCTCAAGTATTACGGCCACGACGTCGATCTGGAAAACCGTGTCGCGGAAATCGTCGAAGACCTCGGGATGCAGGACCAGGTGGCCATCATGTCGCTGAAATATCCGGCGGTGCAAAAGATGCGCGCCCTGCGCCCGGATTGGCGCACCGGCGTTCTGGCCGCCACCGCGGTCGGGGATCTGGCGGGGCTGGACAGCGATTTCATCGCGGTCAGCGCCGGCATGGCCTCTCCGGGCCTGATCCGGGCAGTGCATGACGCGGGCAAGGATTTTTATGTCTGGACGGTGAACGACCCGCTGCAGATGTCGTCGATGGCCTCGATGGGGGTGGACGGCCTGATCACGGACGAGCCCGCCCTGGCCCGGCGGGTGCTGGAGATCCGCGCCGAGCTTGGCCCCGCGGAACGGCTGCTGCTGTGGCTGGCCTCAGAATTCGGAATGGAGATCGATACCGGTGAAATGCGCGATGAAAGCCCTTGACCTCGCCGTCCTCGCGATCTGCGCCGCGGCACCGGCAGCCGCGCAGGACCTGGTCAAGCGCGTCGAAATGCCGGGCCACAGGGCGCTGGTGACCGTCATGGACACCGCCGATCTTTCCCCTTTCGAGACGGACGGATGCTCTGGCGGGCTGTCGTCGAGCTGGGAGTTGGTGGCCGACACCTTCCCCGGTTTTGCCGAGGCGCACGAGAACTCTCCGCCCTGGGAAGCCTGCTGCGTCATTCACGACCGCGCCTATCACGATGCGGGCGGCGCGACCGAGGCCGAGGCCAGCTACGAGGCGCGCCTGGCCGCCGACGAAGAGTTGCAGGCCTGCGTGATCCGCAACGGCGACCAGCGCGCGGACGAGTTCGCCAAACGCTACGACACGACGCCCGATCAGGTGCGCAAGGCCTACGCGACGATCGCGGGCGCAATGTACCTGGCCGTCCGCTTTGGCGGCGGCCCCTGCACCGGGCTGCCCTGGCGCTGGGGCTTCGGCTATCCCGGCTGTACCCCATTCGACGCACTCGCGCCTGCGCGCGAATGACGTGGTGACAGGGGTGCGAGAATCCATTATTCAGCGGAAAACACGCGAATAGGAATGTTAAACATGGCTGAATACAAACACGGCGAAATGGATATCAAGGTCCAGACCGAAACCTTCAACGGCTTTGTCAAATTCGTCGTCTGGACCGTGGCGGTCATCCTTGTAGTCCTGCTGTTCCTGGCGGTTTTCGCCTCCTGATCCGGTCGAGGGCGTCCGTGTTCCGTTTCCTGATTGCGTGCCTGGCGGTTCTGAGCGTCGCGGGTTGCGCCACCAACTCCCGCAGCCCGCAGGCTGATCCTGCGGAAATCGCGGCCCGCTCCTATCGCGAGCCGGGCCCGGCGACCCTGACGCTTTATACGATGGTGAACAACCGGACCGGCGCCGGTGCTCATACGTCGCTGATGATCAATGCCCGCGAACGCGTGATCTTCGATCCGGCGGGATCGTTCGAGGCGGATATCGTGCCGGTCCGGAACGATGTCCTCTACGGCATCACGCCGGCGGTGGAACAGGCCTATCGCGGCTCTCACGCCCGGTCGACCCACCACGCCGTCATTCAGGAAGTCCAGGTGACGCCCGAACAGGCCGAGGTCGCCTATCGTCTGGCCAAGCAGATGGGGCCGGTTCCCGGATCGCTCTGCGCAAACCGTACCGCGCGGCTCTTGCAGCAGGTGCCGGGGTTCGAGCAGATCAAGGTGGTTTACCAGCCGCTGAAGCTGTCGGAACAGTTCGACCAGATTCTGGGCGTCGTGACAGAGCGCTACTACGAAAACGACGACGCCGATCTGCAAAAGGGACTGGCCGAGAACAACGCCAAGCTCAACATGCTGGAGCGGACCTCAACCCAATAGGTAAAGCAGACCATAGAGCGTCGCCGCGCCCGAGAATATCCCGGCGATCACGTTCTTGGTCAGCAGACCCACCGTCACCGCGACGGTGGCGGCGCTCATCCGCGGCACGTCGGGCTCGCCGCCCGTGGCCGTGGGCCAGGCGACCAGGGGCGCGATCAGCGCGGGCAGGATGGCAACCGCCGTATAGCGCAGGTGGCGCAACAGCCAGGGGGGCATCGGGCGGTCGCCGACGAAACCGATGAAGACGAAGCGCAGCAGATAGCTGCCGATCGCCAGCCCGACGATGATGATCCACATTGTGACCGGATCGACCGAGTTCATGCCTTTGCCTTTCTGCGTTCCAGAACGACCTCGGCCTGCGCTCCGGCGATCATGCCGGCGCAGCCCGCGATCAGCAGTCCGAGGTTGAACGGTATCACCACCGTCACGAGCGAAACCGCAACGGCGACCAGCGCCGCCACCACATGCGCGGGCGTCCGCATCATCGGCCCGATCATCGCCAGAAAGGTGATCGGCAGGGCGAAATCCAAAGCCCAGCTTTCAGGTATCCGCGCGCCCAGGACCGCACCCAGATAGGTGCACAGGATCCACAGCGGCGTGATCGGCGTCACCGAGCCGAAGAAATACGCCATCCGCTGCGGCACGGTCATCTGCGGTTCGGTCTCGAAGCGGACGATCGAGCAGGCATAGGACTGATCGACGGTCAGATAGGCGGCAATGGCGCGCTGCCACAGAGGCGCGCTGCCGAGAAAGGGCGTCAGCGAGGCCGAGTACATCGCCATTCTCAGGTTCACGGCCAGCGCCGAGGCCAGCACGATCAGGGTCGGCGCCTCGTCCTGCAGCAATTGCAGCGCGGCGAACTGCGCGGCGCCCGCGAAGACGGTCGCGGTAAAGGCCATGGTCTGGACGATGTTCAATCCGGTTTCGGTGGCGAAGACGCCAAACAGCAGGCCGAAGGGAATCGCCACGAAAACGAACGGGGCGCCATCGCGAAAACCCTTCCAGAAGTATGAATTGGATGTGGTGAATGCCATGGCTAGATCCTATGGTGACGGCGCCACCACTAACGGGCTTGGGAAAGGGTTGCAATTGGCCACCGAGAACGATCTTTCGGATTACATCATCGCCCCCGATCCCGGCTCCGCGCGCCTGACCCGCGCGGTCGAAGGGGTGGACCAGAACGGCGAGCCGAGCCGGATTTCGGTGGTCGAAGAGCGCCCGCTGACCATCTTCCTGAACGCGCAAGAGATCGTGACCGCGATGACGATCGGGGACTACCCCGAATACCTGGCGCTGGGGTTTCTGCGCAATCAGGGGATGCTGCGCGACGACGACAGGATCGTGCGCGTGGACTATGACGAGGATCTGGAAATCGTCGTGGTGCGGACGGCGCGCAAGACGTCCTACGAGGACAAGCTGAAGAAAAAGACCCGCACCAGCGGCTGCGCGGTGGGCACGGTCTTTGGCGACATGATGGAGGGGCTCGAGAATGTGCGCCTGCCGCAGGTTCAGGTGCGCACCTCCTGGCTCTATGACCTGGCGGCCAGGATCAACCGCACCCCGTCGCTCTATCTCGAGGCCGGGGCGATCCACGGAACCGTGCTCTGCCGCGAGAACCGCCCGCTGGTCTACATGGAGGACGTCGGCCGGCACAACGCGGTGGACAAGATCGCTGGCTGGATGCTGTCCGAGGGCGAAACGGCCGGGGACAAGATTCTCTACACCACTGGGCGGCTGACCTCGGAAATGGTGATCAAGACGGCGATGATGGGCATACCCGTTCTGGCTTCGCGCTCGGGTTTCACCGCCTGGGGCGTCGAGATCGCGCGCGAGGTCGGGCTGACGCTGATCGGCCGGATGCGCGGGCACAGGTTCGTGTGCCTGTCCGGCGCAGACCGGCTGGTGCGCGACGCGGACCCTGCGTCGGTGCCGGTCGAGGACAAGAAGCACCGGCGCAAAAGCGGCTCGGACTGACGCGGGGTGGATCAGGCGCCAAAGTTCTGCGTGGCCCACGAGAAAACCAAGTGTTCAGAAGAACTTTTGTTTCGGATAGGCTTGCTGTGACATCGGGCAAAGGATGCGTGGCCCGCCGGAACAGTGGTGCGCGGGCAGCTCGCAAACCAGGCAAACAAGAGGTGTCATTTGGAACTGATCAACCTTATCGCGCCGGTTTTTGCCGTTATCGCAACGGGCTATGTCTTTTCCTGGGCGAATGTGCTGGGTGAATCCACGTCCGAGGCGTTGGTCAAGTTTGCCGTCTACGTCCTGCTCCCCGCGGTGATGTTCTATCTCATCGGTCAGGAAAAGTTCGAGAACCTTCTGAATGTCGGCTTCTACCTTGCCTATGGCGGTACGATGGCGGTGCTGCTCGTGGCGCTGTTGCTGGGCTGCCGCCACATTTTGGGGATGCAGCCCGCGGCGGCCACGATCGCCGCCTTCGCCGCGATCGCTTCCAACACGGCGCTCGTGGCCCTGCCGGTCCTGCACACGATCTTCGGGCCAAGCGGCGCGCTGCCCGCGGTGCTGGCAAACCTTGTCGTCGCGATCGTGCTGCTGGCCTTCACGGTGAGCCTGGAAGGCCTGGCCGGGAAGTCGAGCAAGAAGAAGACGCCCATCGGCAGGATCGTCCTGAACGTCCTCAAGACCCCGATCATCCTCTCGACCCTTCTGGGCCTGCTCTATTCGTTCACGGGGCTGGGCTTTCCACAGGCGGTTTCGGGTTATCTGGAACTTCTCAGCCAGGCGTTGGCCGCCGTCGCGCTGTTCGCCATCGGATTCACGACCAGCATACGGACGATCCTGAAGACCGGGCCGCTGATCCTTGGCTTGTCCATCGCCAAACTGGTGGTGGCGCCCGGCCTCGTCCTGCTGGCCGCGCATCTTGTCGGGCTGGACCCGTTGTGGACCATCGCCGCGACCGTCTCGGCGGCGGTTCCGACCGCCAAGAACGTCTTCCTGCTTGCGCAGCACTACGATCAGGAACCGCAGCTTGCGGCCCACACGATCTCCGCGACATCCATCCTGTCGTTCGGCACGCTGATCCTGTGGCTGGTTCTTCTGCATCACCTCTACCCGACGGCATTCCAGTTGCAGTGAAATCGGTTATAGGTTGTCCAGGGACTTGGACCCGACGCTGGTCCGAACATGAAGGTACGGAATGACACGTCCATTGGGAGTTATCTTGGCAGGCGGGCAGGCCACCCGCATGGGCGGCGGCGACAAGGGGTTGCTGACGCTTGGCGGGCAGACCTTGCTGGCCCGCGTGATCGACCGGCTGCGACCGCAGGCAGGGGCAATCGCGCTCAATGCCAACGGTGACCCGGCCCGGTTCGACGACCTGGGCCTGCCGGTGATCGCCGATTCCATCCAGGACTTCGCCGGACCGCTCGCCGGTGTCCTGGCCGGGCTCGACTGGGCCGCCGGGCAGGGGGGCAGTTCGATCGTGACCGTGGCCGCCGACACGCCTTTCTTCCCGCGCGATCTGGTCGCGCGACTGACCCACGCGGCCGAGGGGCAGGCGCATCCCCTGGTTCTGGCGACCACGCCCCGGACCGAGGGCGAGGCGCTGAAATCCGGCGGCGGCAAGCGCGTGAACCGGCACCCGACCTTCGGTCTCTGGCCGGTGGCCCTGCGCGACGATCTGCGCGCGGCGCTGAACGACGGTTTGCGCAAGGTGGTTATGTGGACCGACCGGCACGGCGGGCGCGAGGCGCTGTTCCCGGTCGAAGGGTTCGATCCGTTCTTCAACGTCAATACGCCCGAGGATCTGGCCCAGGCCCAGGCGATGCTGGAGGGCGCATGAGGATCTACGGCGTCACCGGCTGGAAGAACGCAGGCAAGACCGGGCTGATGGAGCGGCTCGTGGCCGAGATCAGCGGCCGCGGGTTCACGGTCTCCACCGTCAAGCACGCGCACCATTCCTTCGACGTGGACCACAAGGGCCGCGACAGCTACCGGCACCGCGCGGCGGGCGCGCATGAGGTGCTGCTGGCCTCGCATCACCGTGTCGCGCTGATGCAGGAGTTGCGCGGCGCGCCCGAACCGCCGCTGTCGGAATTGCTCGGCCGGCTGACGCCGGTCGACCTGGTGCTGGTTGAGGGCTACAAGCGCGAGCGCCATCCCAAGGTCGAAGCGTTCCGCGCGGAACCCGGCAACGAGTTGATCGCGCCGCGAGACGACACCATCCGCGCGGTGGCGAGCGACACGCCGCTGCAGCTGGACCGGCCGGTCTTCGACCTGGACGACACCCGGCGCATCGCCGACTTCATCCTCGCGGAGGTTGGCCTGTGACGGCAGGCAGGCGCAACGGGTCGTATTGACTCTGGACCTTCTGACGTCCGAGGAAGTGGCAAGACGGCGCACGTCGCCACACAGGAGGGTTGGATATTGGGTGTGAACCAGAACAGGCCGGACATCGCGCCGCCGCCTCTCAAGAACGACTGTTTCGCCCTGCCTGCCGGGGTGTACTGGACCCCGGTCGACGAGGCGCTGTCGCTGCTGCGCCAGCGTTTGCGCCCGGTCACCGGGATCGAAACCCTGCCTCTGTCGCAGGGGCTTGGGAGGGTGCTGGCGCAGGACGCGACGGCCAGGCGTTCAAACCCGCCGCTGCCCAATACTGCGGTGGATGGCTACGGATTCGCCGGCGGGTTCCCCGAAGGCGCCCATGTCCTGCCCCTGGCGGACGGGCGCGCGGCGGCGGGGATACCTTACGAAGGCGTGGTTCCCGCAGGGCAGGCGCTGCGGGTTCTGACCGGCGCGGCCCTGCCCGACGGGGTCGATACGGTCATCCTGGAAGAGGACGTGACCCTGAGCGGCGGGCATATCGCCTTTCGCGGCCCCCTGAAACGCGGGGCGAACACCCGCAAGGCGGGCGAGGACGTGGTGGCGGGCGATACGGTTCTGCCCGCCGGGCGCAGGCTGACCCCCGCGGACCTGGCGCTGCTGTCCGCCGTGGGGCTGGCCGAACTGCAGGTGCGCTCGCCCCTGCGCGTTGCCGTCCTGTCAACCGGCGACGAACTGGTCGAGCCGGGGCAGGAGGCCGGGCCGGGACAGATCTACGATGCCAACCGTCCGATGCTCCTGGCGATGGCGGAGCGGTTCGGTTTCCAAGCCGTGGACATGGGGCGGGTCGCCGACGACCGCGGCGCGCTTAAGGCGCGGCTGGACGAGGCCGCGGACAGGGCGGACGTGATCCTGACCAGCGGCGGCGCGTCGGCGGGGGACGAGGATCACGTCTCGGCCCTGCTGCGCGAGGCCGGCGCCATGCAGGAGTGGCGCATCGCGCTGAAGCCGGGGCGTCCTCTGGCGCTGGGCGTCTGGAACGGGACGCCGGTATTCGGCCTGCCGGGAAATCCCGTGGCGGCGATGGTCTGCACCCTGGTCTTCGCGCGCCCGGCCATGGGCCTGCTGGCCGGGGAAGGGTGGAGCGATCCGCAGGGCTTCGACCTGCCCGCCGCCTTCGAGAAACGCAAGAAACCGGGCCGGCGCGAATTCTTGCGCGGACGCGTGCGCGACGGCAGGGTCGAGGTGTTCCGCTCGGAAGGTTCGGGTCGGATCAGCGGCCTGAGCTGGGCCGAGGGCCTTGTCGAGATCGGCGACGATGCCCGCCACATCCGTCCCGGCGACCCGGTGCGCTTCATCCCTTATGCGAGTTTCGGCCTTTGAGTGTTTCCGTGTCGCGCGGGTTCACCGAGGCCGAGCGCAGTCAGGCGGCGCTCCTGTTCTGGCAGGCCTTCTCGGCCAAGCTGGGCAAGGTCATGGGCCCCGAAGAGCGTGCGCTTGCCTTCCTGGACGCGGTGCTGGACCCCGACTTCGCGCTTGTGGCGCGCAACGAAGCCGGGAGGATGCTGGGAATGGCCGGTTTCAAGACCGCACAGGGCGGGTTGACCGGCGGCGGCATGGCGGATCTTGCAAGGGTCTATGGCTGGGTCGGCGGCTTGTGGCGCGGGCTGGCCCTGTCGGTGCTGGAACGGCAGGTTCAGGCGGGCGTGTTCCAGATGGATGGGATATTCGTCGCCGCCGAGGCGCGGGGGCGCGGCGTCGGCACGGCGCTTCTGGATGCGGTAAAGGCCGAGGCGACGGCAACCGGAATGCGCGAGGTGCAACTGGACGTGATCGACACGAACCCGCGGGCCCGCGCCCTTTATGAAAGGCAGGGGTTCAGTCCGGTCGGGCAGACGGACACCGGCCCGTTCCGCCGCGTTTTCGGCTTTTCCTCGGCCACACGGATGAGTTGGCCCGTCGAACCCGCCGGCTGAACCCGCCCTCAGTCGAAGGTGCCCGCGACCCGGCCCAGCAGCATGAAGGCCCGCGCGGTGCGCGTCTCGCCCAGCGCGGACAGTTCGGCGTCGCTGGCTTCGCGTTCGAACTCGACGATCATCTGATCGAAACGCCGCAGGAAATGATGCGCCGCGTCCCGGAAGATATGATCCTGTTTCATCCGCCCCGAGGTCAGCGCCAGCGACGAGCGGTCGCGAACGCCGCCCAGTGCGGCCACGGCCCGGCCCCGCGCGCCCTGCGCGAATTGCCGCCAGACTTCGGGCCGCGCCATGTCGGGCTTCAGATCGTCCATGTAGATGCCGTCCTGGCTCAGCAGCGTCAGAACGTCCTGCGCGGCCTGGATGACCTGCGCCGCCTTGCGGTCCTTGAGCGCCCGGCGCAGCGCGGCAAAGCCTTCGGCATCCTCGGCGGTTTCGGGGAAATTCAGGGCGCGGATGAAATCGCCGTTCGTCAGCGGCGGCGACAGGGCCTCGGCCGGGGTGCCCAGCGCCAGCGAGGCCTGGCCTGCGCTGGTCTGGTTCTTGCCATGCGAGAACTTCATCGGGCGCGCGATGTCCTGACGCGAGGTCGAAAACGTGGCCAGGGCGGATTCCGTCTTTTTCGCGGCTTCCACGATCTGATCCAGCTTCTTCGCGACCGAGGGTTCCTGCGAACCCCCGCTTCGCTGCTGCTTGACATAGGCGTTGCGGATCGCGTCGATCGCGGTCTGCAGACGGCGGCTTTCCTCGCGCATGATGCGGCTGGTGCGCATTGCGGTGGCGGCCACCCAGATCATCGCCACCGGCATGAACACCGCCAGCATGGTCACGATGAGCCCGCTTGACCCGCCGTCCTGCGGCAGCACCAGGAACACGACGGAAAAGACCAGCCAGACAAGGCTCAGGACGATTGCGACGATTTCTATTCCCGTGATCGCCGCCCATTCCGGGCGGTCGAAGATGCCCAGAGATGTCGGACGGTCCGACTTGCGATCTGGCTTTTGCCCCGACATGAAGGACGCCCCGTCAGGAGTACTGGATACTCAGGATTTCATAGGACCGCAGGCCGCCGGGCGTGCGAACCTCGACGCTGTCGCCTTCGTCCTTGCCGATCAGCGCGCGCGCGATCGGCGATTTGATGTTGAGAAGACCGGCCTCGATATTGGCCTCGTGCTCGCCCACGATCTGCCAGGTCTTTTCCTCGTCCGTGTCCTCGTCCACCAGCGTCACCCGCGCGCCGAACTTGATCGCGCCGGACAGCTTGCGGGGGTCGATCACGTCGGCCAGCGACAGCACGCCCTCCAGCTCCTTGATGCGGCCCTCGATGAAGGACTGCTTTTCACGGGCCGAGTGGTATTCGGCATTCTCCGACAGATCGCCATGCTCGCGCGCTTCGGAAATGGCGCTGATGATGGCGGGCCGCTCTTCGGTCTTGAGTTTCTTCAACTCGGCCTCAAGCGCGGCGAAGCCCGAAGGCGTCATAGGAATTTTTTCCATGTGTCTTTGTCCACGCATAAATTGCGTCGCCCCGCCGCGCGATGCGTCGGGGCGACAAATTGGTTCAAGGACCAACTGAACCAAATGAGGGGCAAAATGCAAGGGCGAGAAAGGCCGCGGTTGCGGATTACGGCCTAGTCGTAGGCCACGACCTCGAATTCGATGCCGTTGTCGTCGTCGAAATAGAACCGGCGCCCGGGCTCGTAATCGGCGTGGTTGTGGGGCTTGAACCCGGCGGCGCGCACCTTCGCCTCGGTCGCGTCCAGGTCATCGACCAGCACGCCCACGTGATTCAGGCCGCCCACGGTGTCATAGCTGCTTTCCCCGGCCGGCCTCGGGTTTTCCGGCGCGTAGAGCGCAAGGTAGGTATGGGTGCTGCCGACATGCACGGTATAGCCGCCGGCAATTGCCGCCCCTTCCCAGCGGGTCTTCCAGCCGAAAACGTCGCGCATCCAGGCTGCGGTCGCCTTCGGGTCGCGGACGGTGAAGTTGGTGTGTTCGAGCGTTGCGGTCATGGGATCTCCTTCCGTCTTTCAGGCTTGTCCCGACTCACACTAATTTCTAAACCTAACTTTAGGTCAAGGATCAATCTCGAGGCGACGATGGCGATATCCGAGGGGCTTTCCATAGGCGCGCTGGCCAAGCGTACCGGGTTGGCGGTATCCGCGATCCGCTACTACGAGGCGCAGGGCCTGATCTCGCCCTGGCGCAATCCCGGAGGGCAGCGTCGCTATCTGCGTGCCGACATCCGCAGGCTGAGCTTCGTGATGATCGCCCAGCAATTCGGATTGTCGCTGCCGGAAATCCGCGACGTTCTGGCAGGTCTGCCCGGCAACCGGACGCCGACGCCGCAGGACTGGAAGCGGATCAGCAAGGGATTGCGCGCACATCTGGACCAGCGAATCGACACCCTGACGCGGCTGCGCGACAATCTGGACGGCTGCATCGGTTGCGGGTGCCTCAGCCTGCCGAAATGCGCGCTTTACAACCCCGACGACCGCGCCAAATCCAAGGGAAGCGGGCCGCGATACCTGATGGGTGACGCGCCCGACGACTGATATGCCGCATTGCGGCGGTTTTACGCCGTGTTTTGATTGACCCGGCACTTTCACACCGGTTAATCAGCCTCGAAACAAAATTGCGCCCACCATGCGTTGAGAGCGCCAATTCGGAAAGTTAGCTAGGGAGCCCGCGATGGCCGAAATTGAACGCGAAGCGATGGAATATGACGTGGTGATCGTGGGCGCAGGACCCGCGGGCCTGTCGGCGGCCATCCGTCTGAAACAGCTCGACGCCGATCTGAACGTCGTGGTTCTGGAAAAAGGCTCCGAGGTCGGCGCGCACATCCTGTCGGGCGCGGTTCTGGATCCCTGCGGCCTCGACGCGCTGATCCCCGACTGGAAGGAAAAGGGCGCGCCGCTGAACACCCCGGTGACCGAGGACAACTTCTACATGCTGGGCGAGGCGGGCAAGATCCGCATCCCCAACTTCCCGATGCCGCCGCTGATGAACAACCACGGCAACTACATCGTGTCGATGGGCAATGTCTGCCGCTGGATGGCCGAGCAGGCCGAGGGCTTGGGCGTCGAGATATTCCCGGGCATGGCCTGTTCCGAACTGGTCTACGGCGAAAACGGCGAGGTCAAGGGCGTGGTGGCCGGCGAGTTCGGCAAGAACCCCGACGGCACGCCGGGCCCGGGCTACGAGCCGGGCATGGAACTGCACGGCAAGTACGTCTTCATCTCGGAAGGCGTGCGCGGCTCGCTGGCGAAAGAGATCATCGCCAAATACGACCTGTCCGACGGCAAGGAGCCGCAGAAATACGGCATCGGCATGAAGGAAATCTGGGAGATCGACCCGGCCAAGCACAAGCAGGGCACCGTCACCCACACGATGGGCTGGCCCCTGGGCGGCAACGCCGGCGGCGGCTCTTTCATCTATCACCTTGAGAACAATCAGGTTTACGTCGGTTTCGTGGTGCACCTGAACTACAAGAACCCGTATCTCTACCCCTACATGGAATTCCAGCGGTTCAAGCATCACCCGATGGTCGCCGATCTGCTCAAGGGCGGCAAGCGCGTGGCCTACGGCGCGCGGGCGATCACCGAAGGCGGCTGGCAGTCGCTGCCCAAGCTGGTGGCGCCGGGCGTGGCGCTGCTGGGTTGCTCGGCAGGCATGGTCAACGTGCCGCGCATCAAGGGCAACCACAACGCGATGCTGTCCGGCAAGGCGGCGGCCGAAGCCGCCTACGATGCCATCAAGGCCGAGCGGTCGGGCGACGAACTGACCGCCTACGAGACCGAGGTGCGCGAAGGCCCGATCGGCAAGGACCTCAAGAAGGTGCGCAACGTCAAGCCGATGTGGTCCAAGTGGGGCATGATCCCGTCCCTGATGCTCGGCGGGCTCGACATGTGGACCAACACGATGGGCTTCTCGCTGTTCGGCACCCTCGGACACGGCAAGAACGATGCCCTGTCGACCGAAGAGGCCGGCAAGCACCAGCCGATCGACTATCCGAAACCGGACGGAACCCTGTCTTTCGACCGCCTGACCAACGTGTCCTTCGCGATGACCAACCACGAGGAAAGCCAGCCTTGCCATCTGCGGCTGACCGATCCCGACATCCCGGTCAAGGTCAACCTGCCGAAATTCGCGGAACCGGCGCAGCGGTACTGCCCGGCGGGCGTCTACGAGATCGTCGAGGACGAGGGCGAGCAGCGGTTCGTCATCAACTTCCAGAACTGCGTCCACTGCAAGACCTGCGACATCAAGGACCCCAGCCAGAACATCACCTGGACCACGCCGCAAGGCGGAGACGGGCCGAACTACCCGAACATGTGAGCAGAAAACCGGGCAATGGCAGAGCTGTTACCGCTCTGCCATTGCCTCTTGGTCACCGACGGCCTAGCTTGTCCTCCGGGTAAGAATGAAGAAGGCAGGATTTCGGTGTTTCCCTTGGTTCGTCACGCGGCGATTGCCGCCATAGCAGCCGTTCTCGCGCTGCCGGCGCCGCTTGCGGCGGAATCCGGTTCCGGCGCCTATCTCGCCGCGCGGCGGGCCGCGTCCGAAAGCGACTATGCCTCGGCTGCGCACTACTTTTCCAAGGCTCTGGCGCAGGACCCGGGCAACGCGACGCTGCTGGAGAACGTGGTGCTGGCGCAATTGTCGCTGGGCGAGCTGCAGCGGGCCTATCCCGTCGCGCAGGAGATGGAGGCCAAGGGCCTGCGCAGCCAGGTCGCCCATATGGTGATCGCGGCGAATCTGATTTCCGAAGGCAAGTTCGAGGAACTGCTGGCGCGCGATCCGGAAACGCAGGGTATCGGCCCGCTGGTGGACGGGCTGATCATCGCCTGGGCGCATATGGGCAGCGGCGCGGTCTCGAAGGCGCTGGACCAGTTCGACAAGGTGGCCAAGGAAAACGGCCTGCGGGACTTTGCTCGCTATCACAAGGCGATGGCGCTGGCGTCGGTCGGCGATTATGAGGGCGCCGAGGCGATCTTCGCCGCTGATGACGGCCGGGTCGCGCGGATCTCGCGCCGGGCGGTGCTAGCCCGGGCCGAAGTGCTGTCGCAACTCGACCGCAACGGGCAGGCGCTGGAAACGCTGACGCAGGTGTTCGGCACGCGCTCGGACCCGGCTGTGAAAAGCGTGGCCGACAGGCTCGAATCCGGTGAGAAGCTGCCCTTCACCCATGTCCGGTCGGCCGCCGACGGAATGGCCGAAGTATTCTTCACGGTCGGCGCGGCGCTGAACGAAGAGGCCGCGAACGACTATGTCCTGATCTACGCGCGCACGGCAAGCTTCCTGCGCCCCGACCACATCGATTCCCTGCTGCTCAGCGCGGAGTTGCTGGACGAGCTTGGCCAGTACGAACTGTCGGTCGCGACCTACAGGATGGTGCCGGCGACCAGCCCGGATTACCACGCCGCCGAACTGGGGCGCGCCGAGGCGCTGCGCCGCGCGGCCAAGCCCGACGCCGCGATCGAGGTGCTGGAAAAGCTGGCGCAGGACCATCCCACCCTGCCCGTCGTGCACAGTTCGCTGGGCGACCTTCTGCGGCAGCAGGAAAAATATGCCGAAGCCGTGCGCGCCTATGACCTTGCGCTGGAACATACCGAGGAAGGGTCCGGAGGTCAGTGGTTCCTGCATTACGCGCGCGGCATCTGCCACGAACGGCTGAAGCAATGGGACAAGGCCGAGGCGGATTTCCGCGCCGCGCTGAAGCTGAACCCGGACCAGCCGCAGGTGCTGAACTATCTCGGCTATTCGCTGGTCGAAAGGCGGGAAAAGCTGGACGAGGCGCTGGACATGATCCAGCGCGCGGTCAAGGCGCAGCCCGACAGCGGTTATATCGTTGACAGTCTCGGCTGGGTCCTGTTCCGGCTGGGCCGCTATGACGAAGCCGTCGGGCACATGGAGCGCGCCGTCGAACTGATGCCGGTCGATCCGGTGGTCAACGATCACCTGGGCGACGTCTACTGGGCCGTGGGCCGCGCCCGCGAGGCCGAGTTCCAGTGGAAGCGGGCGCTTTCCTTCATCGACCCCGAAGACACGGACGGCGAAGCCGATCCCGAGCGGATCCGCCGCAAGCTCGAGATCGGGCTCGACGCGGTTCTGGCGGACGAAGGGGCGGACCCCCTGAAGGTCGCCAACGATGGTTGAGGGCTTCGCCCCCGCCAAGATCAACCTCACCCTGCATGTGACCGGCCAGCGCGAGGACGGCTATCACCTGCTCGATTCCCTGGTCGTCTTTGCCGATGTCGGGGACCGCCTGGAATTCGCTCCCGGGCCGGAATTGTCGCTGGCCGTCACCGGAGAACACGCCGAGGGCGTTCCGGCGGACAGTCGCAACCTGGTCTGGAAGGCGGCGAAGGCGCTCGGCTGGACAGGTCAAATCCGACTGAACAAGGTTCTGCCACATGGCGCCGGTATCGGTGGCGGCTCTTCGGACGCCGCCGCGACGCTGCGGGCGCTGTCCGCGCAGGGCATCGCCATCCCCGCGACGCTTCCCCTGTCCCTGGGGGCCGACGTCCCTGTGTGCCTGCAGGCGCGGGCGGCCAGGATGCGGGGGATCGGAGAAAAGATCGCACCGGTCGCGTTGCCGTCCTTGCCCGCGCTGCTGGTCAATCCCCGCGTGCCGGTGCCAACCGGCCCGGTCTTCAAGGCGCTGGCATCGCGCGAAAACCCCCCGATGCCCGGCGAAATTCCCGAACTCGAAACGCCCGCGGATTGCGCCGAGTGGCTGCGTGACCAGCGCAACGATCTGGAGCCCTCCGCGATCGGCGTTTCGCGCGAGATCGAGCATGTCCTCGGTGAATTGGGACGGACCACGCGCGCCCTGCTGGCACGCATGTCAGGTTCGGGGTCAACCTGTTTCGCGCTGTATCCGTCGATGAAGGCCGCACATTTGGCCGCTTACGAAATCGCCGCGGCGTATCCGGACTGGTGGTGCCGCGCGACGCAGCTCAATTGAGCCGCGACACCACATAATCGGCCAGATCGCGCAGCAGCGTTCGGATCTCGTGATCCGGCAGCACGTCCAGCGCGCCCTTGGCCTTGGCCGCCCAGCGATTGGCGTCGGCGCGGGTCGCATCCAGCGTGCCGTATTTCTGCATCAGCGCCAGCGCGTGATCCAGGTCGCCGTCCTGCTGGCGGCCTTTCTCGATGGTGCGCTCCCAGAAAGTGCGCTCATCGGCCGTCGCCTGCGCCACCGCTTTGATCACCGGCAGGGTCAGCTTGCGCTCGCGGAAATCGTCGCCCACGTTCTTGCCGGTGGCCTTGCTGTCGCCCTGATAGTCCAGAAGATCGTCCGCGATCTGAAAGGCGATCCCCAGCGCATCGCCATAGTCGAACAACGCCCTGACCTGCTCGTCCGAGGCGCCGGCGATCACGCCGCCAACTTCGGTCGCCGCGGAAAACAGGGCCGCGGTCTTGCCGCGCACGACCTGCAGATAGACCGCTTCATCCGTGCGCAAGTCGGTCGCCGCGGTCATCTGCAGCACTTCGCCCTCGGCAATCGTGGCCGAGGCGTTGGCAAGAATGTCGAGAACCCGCAGTGAGCCGGTCTCGACCATCAGCTGGAAGCTGCGCGAAAACAGGTAGTCGCCCACCAGCACGCTCGATTTGTTGTCCCACAGCAGGTTGGCGGTGGGGCGCCCGCGCCTTTGTCCGCTTTCGTCCACCACATCGTCATGCAGCAGGGTGGCGGTGTGGATGAATTCGACCGTCGCGGCCAGGCGGATGTGATGGTCGCCGGAATAGCCGAACAGCCGCGCCGCCGCCAGCGTCAGCATCGGGCGCAAACGCTTGCCGCCCGCCTCGACCAGATGCGCGGTCACCTCGGGAATGCGGGGCGCATGTTTCGAAGCCATGCGCACGCGGATCACCTCGTTCACGGCTTCCATTTCACCGCTGAGGATTGCAGCAAGGCGTTCATGCGGTTTCGAAATCGCGTTGATGTTCATCACACTCCTGCTACAAGGCTCGACTTGCGCCCCGCCTTGCCCTTAGATCCATCCCCATGAAAGAACTTCTGCGCAGCACCGATCCGACCGTCATGGCCTTTGCATCCGCTCTTCTTGAAGGCGAGGATATAGACTGCTTTGAGATGGACGTAAATATGAGCATCCTCGAAGGCGGCATCGGGATCTTTCCCCGCCGGCTGATGGTGCGCGCGGATGATTTCGATCGCGCCATGCGTGTGATGCGCGACAACGAGATTCCGCTGGGCCGATGAGCGGGTTCGCCGACAGCGACCTGACCCGCAACGACTTTCTGGGCGGACGCATCCGGCTGTGGCAGCCCCGGAACGGCTATCGCGCGGGCGTTGACCCGGTGTTCCTGGCCGCTTCGGTGCCTGCCGCTTCGGGTCAGTCCGTGCTGGAACTGGGATGCGGCGCGGGGGCGGCGATCCTGTGCCTGGCCGCGCGCGTGCCGGGGCTGGCCCTCACCGGGATCGAATTGCAGCCCGCCTATGCCGATCTGGCCCGCCGCAACGCCGCCGGAAACGGCCAGGACCTCGAGGTGATCGAGGGCGACATATCGGCGCTGCCGTCCGGCATGAAGCAGCGCCAGTTCGATCACGTCATCGCCAATCCGCCCTATTACCGCGCCGGCGCGCACAGCCCGGCCACCGACACGGGGCGCAGCATCGCGCTGGGCGAACGGACGCCCCTGCCTGTCTGGATCGAGGTTGCGGCCCGGCGCCTTGCGCCGAAGGGGTACCTGCACATGATCCAGCGCATCGAACGCCTGCCGGACATGCTGGCGGCCTGTTCAGGGCGGCTCGGCTCGGTCGAGGTTCTGCCTCTGGCGGCGCGCACCGGCCGCGCGCCGGACCTGCTGATCCTGCGGGCCCGCAAGGGCGGACGCGCCGGTTTTCGCCTTCATTTTCCCCTGATTCTGCACACGGGCGACCGGCATCTGCGGGACGAGGACCACTACCGACCCGAGATTGCCGCCGTTCACCGCGATGCGGAGGCTCTGCCCTGGCCCGGAACCGGATCGGCAGCGATCAGCCGAAAATGAAGAATTTGTGTCGGAATCTGCGCGATGCGGCGTGACAGGCGCAGGGCGATATGCTCAAATCCGGGTGTAACGTTCCAAGAGAAGGAGGATCGCCATGAGCGTGAGCGCACATCTGACCGAACTGAAGAAGAAGCACGCAAACCTCAGTCTCGAAGTAGAAGAAGCCCAGCGCTCGCCAGGCATCGACGATCTCCACATAGCTCAGCTGAAAAAGCAGAAACTGCGGCTGAAGGAAGAGATCGAACGGCTTTCCAACTAAGGCTTGAAGCTGGCGCGTGCCGCGATCGCGGCACCGCCGGTGATCAGCAGGGCCGCAATCGCCAGCGTCCAGGACGGAGCGGCGATCCCGGCCAGCACAAGCACCAGGGTAGACAGCAACGGCGCCGCGTAGGAGCTTGTGCCGAGGATCTGAATGTCGCCCCGCTTGACCCCCACATCCCAAACGTAGAACGCCAGGCCCACCGGCCCCAGGCCCAGCGCAATGGTTGAAAGCCAGCCGATGGCGCCAGCGGGCCAGACGGTCTCTTCCACCGCGAAATGCAGCCCCCATGACGCGACGGCCGTCGCGACGCAGAAAACGGCGACGGAACTGGTGGGGGTGTTGCCCAGCCTGCGCGAAAGAACCGAATAGCTTGACCAGGTCAGGGCGCAGAGCAGCGCCAGCGCATAGCCGGGAAGGTACTGCGCCTGAAAGCCGGCGCTGCCGCCGCCGGTGATGATCAGCGCGGCACCGGCGAAGCCCAGGCACGCCCCGAACAGGTGCCCGGCGCGCAGGGCTTCGCCGGGCAGCAGGCCCGAGAACAGGACGATCAGCAGCGGCCAAAGATACGCGATCAGCCCAGCCTCGGCGGCCGGGGCCATGCGCAGCGCCGAGAAATAGAGCGCGTGATAGCCGAACAGCCCCAGCGTGCCGAACAGGTAGACCGTCCAGCGCACGTGCCGCAACTGCCCCAACCCGCCGGAGCGGGCGGTCCAGATCAGCCCTAGCGCGCCGCCGATGCTGAAGCAGATCGCATTGAGCAACAGCGGCGGTGTCGGCGCGGAGCCGACCGTGAACAAGGCCAGCAAGGCCCAAAGCAGAACGGCGACAAAGCCGACGGCGGTGGCGCGGGTTCGGGTCATGCGGGGGGAATATCCTCGACGGGGATGATGGTGAACTCGTCCGAGATATGCGCGGTTTTTTCGATCTCGGCAAGGAACCAGTCGCGGAAGGCGGCGATCTGCGGCCGCGTCTCGGCGCCCGGCAGGCAGAGAAAGCGGAACCGGGCGCTGGTTTCGATGGCGATCTTGAAAGGCGCGACCAGCCGGCCCTCCAGCAGGTCCTTGATGATCATCGGCCGCCGGCCCAGCGTGACGCCCACGCCTGCAACGGCGGCGTCCACCGCATGATCCGCATGCGAGAAATGCGCCCCGTGGGTCGGGACAAAGTCGATCCCCACCGCCCGGAACCACGCGGGCCAGTCACAGGCCGGGCGCAGGAAGCCAAGGGAATCGTCATGGACGAGCGGCGCGTCCTTCAAGCTTTCCGGCGTCGGAAACTCCCTGGCGAGGTCCGGAGTCATGACCGGCGTCATCCATTCCTTGCGGACGGGCACCGAATACAGGCCGTCATCCGGCCCATAACCGAAGCGTATGGCTACATCCACGTCGTCACGCTCCAGGTCCATCATGCGCAGCGTGGCCGAGAATCTCAGGTCGATCTCGGGATGGGCCCGGGCGAAATCGTAAAGGCGCGGCGCAAGCCATTTCGCGGTCAGCGCCGGGCCCGCGGTCACCGTAAGGGTCGTCGTGTCTTGCAGCCGGCGCGTCGCGGCCCAGGCGGATTGCAGGGTGGCGAACCCTTCGGACGCGCCCGGCGCCAGCGTCCGCCCCGCCTCGGTCAGTTCGACGGCCCGGTTGAGGCGGCGGAACAGGGGCTGGCCCAGATGTTCTTCCAGCGACTTGATCTGAAAGGACAGCGCCGCGGGCGTGACGTTCAATTCTTCGGCGGCCCGGGCGAAGGACATGTGGCGGGCGGCGGCGTCAAAGGCGCGCAGGGCGGTCAGAGGGGGCAGGCGGTCACTCATTTTGGGTAAGAAATTCTGAACTGAACCTTGGAAAACTCTCGTTTGTCTCGTGTTGAATCAAATGCCATGTTGGAAGCAAGTCAAGCCCACCTGATGTGAAAAGGATGACTGGAATGATCGAGATGACGACCAATCCCGCAGCCCGCCGCGCCTTTCGGCGCGCCCATGAGGAACGGGGCAGAGCGATCAAGCTGGCTCTGAGCTGGCTGTTCGGTTCCCGCTGAACGCAGCGCGCGCGTTCTTACGGGATTCAAGAAGGGCCGGTCCCGAGGGGCCGGCCCGATGTTTTTCAGGCGGCTGCCCGATCAGGCGAAGAACTGCGCGCCGTTGGCCGAAATCGTCGAGCCGTTGATGAACTGCGAGTCGTCCGACGCCAGGAACACGACGCAGCGCGCGATCTCTTCCGGTTCGCCCAGGCGCCCGGCCGGAATCTGGCCGATGATGGCCTCGCGCACCTTCTCCGGAACCGCCATCACCATTTCGGTGGCGATGTAGCCGGGGCAGATGGCGTTGGCAGTGATGCCCGCGCGCGCGCCTTCCTGCGCCAGCGACTTGACGATGCCCAGATCGCCCGCCTTGGTCGCGGCATAGTTCACCTGCGCGAACTGACCCTTCTGACCGTTGATCGAGCTGATGACGATCACCCGGCCGAACTTGCGCTCGCGCATGCCGGGCCAGACCGGATGCACGGTGTTGAACACGCCGGTCAGGTTGGTGTCGATCACCTGGTGCCACATCTCGGGCGTCATCTTGTGGAACGGCGCGTCGCGGGTGATGCCCGCGTTGGCGACGACGACGTCGATCGGGCCGACCTCGGCTTCGACCTTTTCGATCCCCGCCTTCGATTCGTCGTAGTCGGCGACGTTCCATTTATAGGTCTTGATACCGGTCTCTTCGGTGAATTTCGCCGCAGCTTCGTCGTTGCCAGCATAGGTGGCGGCGACATTGTACCCTTCGGCCTTGAGCGCCTTGGAAATTGCTGCGCCGATGCCGCGGGAACCGCCGGTGACGAGTGCTGTACGTGCCATTAAGGAATCCTCCGATTTTGAATGGGCTTAGTAATGCTGTTACTGTTTTGCGAGTGATTGCGCAATATTGTTGCGCAGGAAAATCGCCGCAGCGCGGCGGGCTGAGAAGGCAATGTCGTCAGGGCAGAGCAAGACCACGGTTCTTCCCCAACGCACGGCAGTAGTCGATCCAGTCCTTGTTCTCGTTCAGCAGGATGAGGCTGCTGAAGCGCCCTTCCCATTTCTCGGCCAGTCGGTCCTGTTCGGACTGGATGTGGCCGTAGGGTTCCGATGTGCCCTCGCGCCCGGCTTGTTCGCGGGCTTCGACAAGGAACAGCGAGGCGCTGACCAGGGCCGCGTTGACCGTGTCCTCGTCCTTTCCACGACGTGCGCCCAGATCGGCCAGTTCGGTGAAGATCACGCTGCATTCGGTCAGGCTGGTAGAGATCGGCTGCCGGTTTTGCGCCTGCGCGGCCCCTGCAACACAGATTGCAAGGGCCACCGTGAACTGGCGCCGAACGGCCGGCATCAGGTCAGTCGCGTTCCACGCACAGGGCGACGCCCATGCCGCCGCCGATGCAGAGCGTCGCGAGGCCCTTCTTGGCGTCGCGGCGCTTCATTTCGAACAGAAGCGTGTTCAGGACGCGGCAGCCCGAAGCGCCGATCGGGTGACCGATGGCGATGGCGCCGCCGTTGACGTTCACGATCGACGGATCCCAGCCCATGTCCTTGTTCACCGCGCAGGCCTGCGCCGCGAAGGCTTCGTTGGCTTCGATCAGATCCAGGTCATCGACCGACCAGCCGGCCTTTTCCAGCGCCTTGCGCGACGCGTAGATCGGGCCGACGCCCATGATCGACGGGTCAAGCCCGGCGGTCGCGTAAGAGGCGATGCGGGCCAGCGGCTCGATCCCGCGCTTCTCGGCGTTCTCGGCCGACATCAGCAGGGTCGCCGCGGCGCCGTCGTTGAGGCCCGAGGCGTTGGCGGCGGTCACCGAGCCGTCCTTGGTGAAGGCGGGGCGCAGTTTCGCCATGGCTTCCATGGTCGCGCCGTGTCGGATGTATTCGTCGCTGTCCATCACGATGTCGCCCTTGCGGGTCTTGATGGTGAAGGGGACGATCTCGTCCTTGAACTTGCCGGCCTTTTGCGCGGCTTCGGCCTTGTTCTGCGACGCGACCGCGAATTCATCCTGCATGTCGCGGCTGATCTGCCACTTCTCGGCCACGTTCTCGGCGGTCTGGCCCATGTGGTAGCCGTTGAAGGCGTCCCACAGGCCGTCGCGGATCATGGTGTCGATATATTTCATGTCGCCCATCTTGTGACCGGCGCGCAGGGCGGCGGCATGGGGCGAAAGGGTCATGTTCTCCTGGCCGCCGGCGCAGACGATCGCGGCGTCGCCCAGCTGGATGTGCTGGGCGCCCAGCGCCACGGCGCGCAGCCCCGAGCCGCAGACCTGGTTGATGCCCCAGGCGGCGCTTTCCTGCGGCAGACCGGCGTTGATATGCGCCTGGCGGGCGGGGTTCTGCCCCTGGGCCGCGGTCAGGACCTGGCCCATGATGGTTTCGCTGACTTCGCCCTTTTCGACGCCGGCGCGTTCCACGACAGCCTCGAGAACGGCGGCGCCCAGGTCATGCGCGGGGGTGTTCGCAAAAGAGCCGCCGAAACTTCCGACACCGGTCCGCGCGGCGGATGCGATTACTACGTTGGTCATATGGTCATTCCTTTACCGTCATAGTCCTTCGGGAAATCGACGGCGCAGATCGAGGAGTTTCTTCCCGACCTGCAGAGCGTCTCGCCATCCCCCGCTCCTATACCCACTGCCATAAACTAATGCTGCACTTGCAGCAACGGACAGCTTGTCTCATCAGGGGGATTGGCGGCGTTTTCCGCTCATGGATGTCCGGCTAAGCACTGGCGGACTCCTGTTTATTTTGGATCCACGGGGCATGGATCGACGGCGCGCCGAACAGATAGCCCTGCAGGCAGTCGACTCCGCTGGCGGCAAGAAACTCCGCATCCTGCGGGTCCTCCACCGATTCGGCGGTGACCAGGATGTCGAACTCGCGCGCCACCGCCACCAGGGCGCGGATCAGGGACTGGTTGTCGGGATCGCCGCTGACGCCCTGCACGAACTGGCCATCGATCTTGGCGGCATCGAACAGGAAATCCCGGAAATGGCGAAAGCTGAAACTGCTGGAGCCGTAATCGTCCAGCGCAAAGGCGATCCCGCGCGGCTGCAGGCGGTCCATGAACTCGATGACGAGTTCCGGAACCAGCATGGCGGACCGTTCGGTGATTTCCAGGATCAGCCGCTCGCCCAGCTTCGGATCCTGCTTCAGATACCGCTCGAGCACCTGCAGCCAGCGCGGATAACCGATCGAACGGGCGGACATGTTGATCGACAGGCGAATGCCGGGGGCGCGGGTCAGGGCCCGCAATCCGATGTCGAGGGCGATGCAATCAAGCTCTCTTCCGATCTCGGTCTCCTCGACCCGTGGCATGAAATCGCGGGCCGGGATCACCCGTCCAGTTTCGTCGAGAACGCGGATGAAGCCTTCGTAGAACGCTACGTCATGCGGAGCGCGCGCCTGCAAGACCGGTTGATAGGCCAGCAGGCACTGCCTGTGCCTGACCGCCTCGGTCGCCATCTGCACGGCCGAGCGGTCGCGCGAGGATACCGCCGCGGTCAGGGGGCTGTCCGACCCTTCCGGCGCGTCGGCCAGCTTTCTTGTCCGTCTGTTCATGTCGCGCCCCGAGTCGCCTGCGAATGCCTCTTGGCGACACTGTGGCGGGCGCGGGTAAACCGCGGGTTAAACGTCGAACTTGAGGAAACGGGCGAAAGACCGCGCGCGCCTATCCGGCGAGGCTGCGGGCCAGCACCGATCCGACGACCGAGCCGATGGCCCCCAGGAACATCATCGCGTAGCCGACGGCGATCAATGCGGTCGGAAACGCCGCGACCAGGGCGACCGTCATGGACATGACCAGGCCCAGAAGGCCGGTTGCTAGGCTGACGGTCGTGATGCGGCTCATGTCGGGCTCCGGCGCGGACGCTGCAAAAGGTATCCGTCCCATATGTGCCGAAAGCGCGGATTTTCAAGGCGGGACCCGGGCGGCCGGGTCACGAAGGCGTCACAGGGTCTGCTCTTCCGCCGGCCGTGCGGATGGGCGGTCCGGCTGCCCGAAACCGGCGGTCCCGCGCAGTTCGGGGTGGCGGGCAAGGTGCCTGGCCTTGATCTGCCCCGAGGTGTCGCGGCTGCCGTCATGGCTGTAGCCGGGAGGGCCGAAGGCGTAGCCCAGCCGCTGGCGCAGCGTCAGCCCCGGCCGCAGGACATCGCGGAAGATCGCCACCCATTCGTGGAATGCGACCCGCAGCGGGTTGAAGGTGCCGATATTGTGCACCAGCCCGTAATCGACGGGCTCGTCCTCCTGCTCAGGGACGAAGGTGCCGAACAGCTTGTCCCAGACGATGAAAACCCCGGCATAGTTGCAGTCCAGGTAACGGGCGTTGCGACCGTGATGCACCCGGTGGTGGCTGGGCGTGTTCATCACCGCCTCGAACCAGCGCGGCATCCGGCCGATCGCCTCGGTGTGGATCCAGAACTGGTAGATCAGGTTCAGCCCGCCGCAGAACAGCACCATCGCCGGATGGAAGCCCAGCAGGATCAGCGGCGCCCGCACCACCATCATGAAGGTGAAGGTATAGGTCCAGGTCTGGCGCAGCGCCGTTGTCAGGTTGTAATGCTGCGAACTGTGGTGGTTGACGTGGCTGGCCCAGACCCAGCGGATGCGGTGGCCGAACCGGTGCACCCAGTAATAGCGCAGGTCGTCCAGCACGAAGCACAGCGCCACCACCCAGACCGACGTGCCAAGGTCCAGCGGCGTCAGCGCCCATAGCCACATGAAGAACGCCCAGGCGACGAAGCCCAGCAGGATCCCCGAGGCGACGTTGCCCGCCCCCATGATCAGCGAGGTCACCGCGTCGCGGGTCTCGTACCGCCCGCCGCGGCCCTTGATCGCGATCCATGCGAATTCGGCCAGGATCGCGGCAATGAAAAAGGGGATCGCCCATTGGACGACGTCGGGATAGGTGATCTGGTCGCTCATGCGGGCTCCATCAGGTGCCGCCAGTGCCGGCGCTCGGTCTCGTCGAGGCGGACGAGCACGCGCGGAGCGCCGAAGTCATGGAAAAAGATCTCCAGCCCCTTCGGATGATCGAGCCAGTCGAAATCCATCAGGTGCCGCGCCACCGTGTCGGCGCCAAGGGCCCACAGCAGGCCCGGCCCGGTCTCGGTCCGCATCAGCGCCGCGTGGCCGTCATGCGCAAGCGTCACGTCGACGATCATGTCGTCCGGGAAATGGCGCCGCCACTCCTCGCGCGCGATTTCGGGCGTGAGCACGCGCTGGTTGGACCGGCCGGACAGATGCAACAACAGCGCGATCCCGGCGATGCCGCCGATGACCAGCGCCAGCATGACTTCGAGTGGCATGGGCTCCTCCTCGCGACAGCCTGCAAAGGCTTCGCCCGGCTGTCAAAGGTCGCGTCGCGTCAGCCCGTCTTCGCCTCGTCCGGCACCAGGTGCTGCACCACACGCTCGACAAAGGGAACCAGGCCTTCGGGCCCCGACTCCCGGTCCTTGAGGTGAATGCAGATGTCCGGACGTCGCGCGGCGATCACGCGGACCAGCGCGCCCCGCACGTTGTCGTCCAGCCCCGCCCCCATGACCGCACAGGCGATGCGGGGCTCGGCTTCCAGCTGGCGCTCCACCTCGGCCTGGTTGTGCGCGCCCAGCCATTCGATGGGCAGATGGTCCAACTGCCGTGCGACGTCGCCGATCACGTTGGGCAGCCGACCGATCAGCAGAACCACAGGTTTCATGGCTTGCTCCTTTCCGACTCAGGATCCTGATCCCGACCTGACAACTCAGGTCGGGACAATCATAGCACATTGTTCGCCAAGCGCGT
Organism: Ruegeria sediminis; assembly: GCF_005938215.1. GTDB lineage: Bacteria > Pseudomonadota > Alphaproteobacteria > Rhodobacterales > Rhodobacteraceae > Ruegeria > Ruegeria sediminis. Next base: position 784,461 of record NZ_VCPD01000001.1, on the reverse strand, counting down.
GGTTACTCGATGGTAAGGGCGACGCTCACCTTGCCCTTGCCCTTGTCGCGGATGAACCGAACGGAGTTCCCGTCAACCTCGACAAGCTGGCAGTTGGTGCCAAGCTCCCTGCCGCCGATCACGCCGTTCCTGCACCAATACTTGCCGCTCCATTTCCACGAGCCTACGTATTTGTTGCCGTTGAATTCGCCGCTCTGCGAGCCGTCGGCCTTGATGATGGTCCAGTCCCCATTGGCGCCGACCAGCTTGCGATCGACGATCTGCTGCTGGAACTGGGATTCCTTCTTGACCTGTTTGAACTCGGCCAAAGCGGCGGACCCGGCGACCGCAGCCGTCAGTGACAGCAGAACAAGCAATTTGGGTTTCATGGCAGTCCCCCCTAAATTCAATTGACAATAATGGTAATTCGCCCGGAATTTGTTCGGGCGTGGCAACAATTTAACACGAAATCGAAAAATCCGGAACATTGGGGGGCGCATCCCTTCCGCCGACCTGTCGGGTCCCATGTCCGCGACCCGAAGCAGAATGCGCTTATAAGACCGCTACGATCGGGTGCGCCTCAATCGGCGAAGGTGAAGGTGAACGCCACGCCGTCGCCCTTCTGCCTGACGAAAGTGATCTGGTCCCCGTTCGCGACAACTTTCTGCAGATCTTCAGGCTGCGTGTCCCGGCCGTAGGACACGATCCTGCGGAAATACGCGCCGTCCCAGGACCAGGTTCCTGCGATTTCGTCGCCGTTTTCGCCGGTTCCCGATATCTTGCCGTCATCCGAAACGACGATCCACGTCCCGCCCATGGCCAGTTTGCGGCCAACGACGGTTTCCCGAAACTGCCTTTCGTCAAGAATATCCACCGCCGCTGTCCCCCCTTTGATGCAAGTACAGGTCGCGATGGCCGGAACGGCCGGACAGCAGGTTACGCGATCCGGGCCGGCATATCCAACCAATCCGCGCGGCGGCGCAGGTCCGGACCTGCGTCCGTTGCGGGTTCAGCCGGCCGGGCCGACCAGCGCCGAGATGATCGCCTTGGCGCTGTCCGAGTTCCATTCGGCATCCCCGATCAGCCGCGCGATTTCGTTGCCGTCCGGGTCGATGATCACGGTGATCGGCAGGCCGACGACACCCATTTCCCGCGCCACGGCCTGTTTCGGGTCCTGGTGCCGGGGCAGGTTGTCGATGCCGTTCTCCTCGAAGAACTTCACGATGCCCGCGGGCGAGTTCCGCCCCGTGGCCAGCGTCAGCACCTCGAACTTGTCGCCGCCGAATTCGTCCTGCAACTCGGCAAGCTGCGGCATCTCCTTGCGGCAGGGTGCGCACCACGTGGCCCAGAAGTTCAGCAGGACGTATTTGCCGCGGTAATCCGCAAGCGACGCCGTGCCCTTGTCATCCTCCAATTGAAACTCGACCGCCTCGACCGGCTTGGGCTCGGAATGCAGGATCAGCTTCTTCATGCTGCCGTCCCGCAGCGCCTCGAGCGTCGCGACATCGGCGGCCATCGCGGCATTTGCACCCAAGGCGAGGGCCATATAAAGGGGGATCAGACGAACAAGGCGCATAGCAACTCCGGGTTTTCCAACATGACCGATCAATCCTCGAACCAGATGTGGGGCGGCCGCTTTGCCGCCGGTCCTGACGCGATCATGGAGGCGATAAACGCCTCGATCGGGTTCGACAAGCGCATGGCGGCCCAGGACATCGCGGGCTCTCGGGCCCATGCGGCCATGCTGGCCGCGACAGGCGTGATAACTGATAGTGATGCCGCGGCCATTCGGGAAGGGCTGCTCACCGTTTTGTCAGAGATCGAGCGGGGCGATTTCCGGTTCTCGACCGCGCTGGAAGACATCCACATGAACGTCGAGGCACGCCTGAAGGAGATCATCGGCGAACCCGCGGGCCGGCTGCATACCGGCCGCAGCCGCAACGACCAGGTGGCGACCGATTTCAAGCTTTGGGTGCGCGACCAGTTCGACGCCGCCGAATCCGGGCTGCTGGCCCTGATCCGCGCGCTGCTGGCGCAGGCCGAGGCGGGGGCGGATTGGGTCATGCCCGGTTTCACCCATCTTCAGACCGCCCAGCCGGTGACCTGGGGCCATCACATGATGGCCTATGTCGAGATGTTCGGCCGTGACCTCGGCCGCGTCCGCGACGCCCGCGCCCGGATGAACGAATCGCCCCTCGGCGCGGCGGCGCTGGCCGGAACCTCTTTCCCGATCGACCGCCACATGACGGCCGAGGCGCTGGGCTTCGACCGTCCCGCCGCCAACTCGCTGGACGCGGTCAGCGACCGCGATTTCGCGCTGGAATTCCTGTCGGTCGCCTCGATCTGCGCCATGCACCTGTCGCGCTTCGCCGAAGAGCTGGTGATCTGGTCCTCGGCCCAGTTCCGCTTCGTCACGCTCAGCGACCGGTTCTCGACCGGCTCGTCGATCATGCCGCAGAAGAAGAACCCCGACGCCGCCGAACTGATCCGCGCCAAGGTGGGCCGCATCTTCGGCGCCAACACCGCGCTGATGATGGTGATGAAGGGACTGCCGCTGGCCTATTCCAAGGACATGCAGGAGGACAAGGAACAGGTCTTCGACGCTGCCGACAACTGGATGCTGGCGCTGGCCGCGATGGAAGGCATGGTCAGGGACATGACCGCCAACCGCCAAAGCCTCGCCGCCGCCGCCGGATCCGGCTTCTCCACCGCGACCGACCTGGCCGACTGGCTGGTGCGGGTGCTCGGCCTGCCGTTCCGCGAGGCGCATCACGTCACCGGCGCGCTGGTGGCGCTGGCCGAGAAAAAGGGCTGCGACCTGCCCGACCTGACCCTGCCCGAGATGCAATCCGCCCACGCGGCGATCACCGCGGATGTCTACAATGTTCTTGGCGTCGAAAACTCGGTAAACTCGCGCCAGTCCTACGGCGGCACCGCACCCGCGCAGGTGCGCGCCCAGATCGAAAGATGGAAGGCCAACATCGCATGAATACGATCCGCGCATCCCTTCTGGTTCTGGCCGGCCTCGCGCTGGCCGGATGCGGCGCAGATGGCGAACCCGAGCAACCGACGAGGAACGCGGGCGCCGCGACGTCCGGACACGGGATCCCGGGCTGAAACTCGTGCGGCCGGGGTCGCCGGCGGCGCAACAAAACCCATCGAAACCGTTGCACTCCGTTCCCGCCGGCCTAACTGACCGGCGGACAAGGAGAATGCCATGACCCCGCTGCGTATCGCCTACCTCCTGCTCGCCGCCTGGGGAGCCATCCACCCGATGAGCTGGTTCCTGCGCTGGTTCGCCGAGAACGGCCTGGATCTGCCCGGCATGGTCGACGCCTGGCACGCCAACGCCGCCAGTTCCGGGCTGGTCTGGGACCTCACCATTTCGGCGGTGACGCTCACCGTCTGGGTCCTGGCCGAAGTCGTCCGTCGCCGGACCTGGGCGCACCTGGTCGCCATTCCCGCCACATTCTGCATCGGGGTCAGCTGCGGGCTGCCACTTTACCTGTTCCTGCGCTCCAAACGCCATTGATCCGAAGCGTTCTTTCGGTCTAAGCGCGAGGCCATGGATCACTTTCTCTACCGCGACGGCGCGCTCTACGCCGAGGACGTTCCCATCGCCGAGATCGCCGCGGCGGTGGGCACCCCGTTCTACGTCTACTCGACCGCGACGCTGCTGCGGCACTACCGGCTGTTCGACGAGGCGCTGGACGGGACCGACCACCTGATCTGCTACGCGATGAAGGCGGCCAGCAACCAGGCGATCCTCAAGACGCTGGCGCAGGCGGGCGCGGGCATGGACGTGGTCTCGGGCGGCGAATACCTGCGGGCCAGGGCGGCGGGCGTTCCCGGCGACCGGATCGTGTTTTCCGGCGTCGGCAAGACCGCCGACGAGATCCGCATGGCGCTGATGGGCGGCGTCCGCCAGTTCAACGTGGAATCCGAACCCGAGATGGAGGTGATCAGCGCCGTCGCGACCGAGCTTGGCGTGACCGCTCCGATCACCGTCCGGGTGAACCCGGACGTGGACGCCCGCACCCACGCCAAGATCGCGACGGGGAAATCCGAGAACAAGTTCGGCATCCCGATCGCCCGCGCCTCTCAGGTCTATGCCCGCGCGGCCAGCCTGCCGGGGCTCGAAGTGGTGGGGATCGACGTTCACATCGGCTCGCAGTTGACCGTGCTGGAGCCCTTTGAACAGGCCTACCGCAAGGTCGCGGAGCTGACCGAACGGCTGCGGTCCGAGGGGCACGACATCCGCCGCCTCGATCTGGGCGGTGGCCTTGGCATCCCCTATACCCGCTCGAACGAGGCGCCGCCGCTGCCGCTGGAATACGGGCAGCTGATCAAGGACACGCTCGGCCATCTGGGCTGCGAAATCGAGATCGAGCCGGGGCGCCTGATCGCCGGCAATGCCGGGCTCATGGTGTCCCGGGTGATCTACGTGAAATCGGGCGAGGGGCGCGATTTCCTGATCCTCGACGGGGCGATGAACGACCTGATCCGGCCCGCGATGTACGAGGCGCATCACGACATCGTGCCGGTCCTGGAACCCGCGCCGGGCACCGAGATGCAGCCCTACGACATCGTCGGACCGGTCTGCGAAACCGGCGACACCTTCGCCAAGCAGCGCCACATGCCGCCCCTTGCCGCGGACGACCTGATCGCCTTCCGCAGCGCCGGGGCCTATGGCGCCGTCATGGCGAGCGAATACAACACCCGCCCCCTGATCCCCGAAGTGCTGGTTCGCGGCGATCAATTCGCGGTTATTCGCGCAAGACCGACATTTGACGAAATCATAAACCGCGATACCATACCCGAGTGGCTTTGACGCGGATTTCGCGCGGGCCCGTCTGGAGGCCCGTTTTGACCGCCAAGAAACCGCTACCGATTCCCAGGCTGTCGCTGTGGCTCACCCGCGCAGGGATGCTGGCCGAGCAGGTGCTGCGGGCGTTCTGGCCCCTGGCCTCGATCGTCATGGCGGTTCTGGCTGCGCTGATGCTGGGTCTGCAGGATCTGGTCGAAGTGGAACTGGTCTGGGCCGTGGGCGCGCTTGCCGGGCTGGGGGCGCTTGTGGCGCTGGTCCACGGCGCGCGGCGGTTCCATTGGCCGACGCGGGCGGATGCGCTGGCGCGGCTCGACGAAACCATGCCGGAACGGCCAATTCAGGCGCTGCTCGACGACCAGGCGATCGGCGCGATGGACGGCGCTTCGGTCATTCTGTGGCGGGCGCATCAGGCGCGCATGGCGGACAAGGCCGCCAGGGCGGTTCCGGTCAGGCCCGATCTGCGGCTGGCGGCCCGCGATCCCTTCGCGCTGCGCTATTCCGCCCTGCTGGCGCTGGTGGTGGCGCTTTTGTTCGGGTCGCTGTGGCGCGTCGCCTCGGTGGCCGAACTCGCGCCCGGCAGCGCCATGGCCGGGCAGGGTCCGACCTGGGAAGGCTGGATCGAACCGCCGCGCTACACGGGGCGGCCGACGCTTTACCTGGCGGATCTGTCGAACGAGTCCGTGCAGATTCCCGAAGGCAGCGACGTCACGCTGCGCTTCTACGGCGAGGTCGGCCAGCTGTCGCTGAGCGAAACCACCTCTGCCAGCGGCACGCAGGTAGCGACGGAACCCGAACAGAGTTTCACCGCCGTGCAGTCCGGCGTCCTGCGGATCGACGGCCCGGGCGGGCGCATGTGGGGGCTCGAGATCGTCCCGGACAACCCGCCATCGGTCGAAATCGCCGGCATCGCCGAGGCCGAGGCCGGCGGCCAGATGACCCTGCCGTTCACGGCCAGCGACGATTACGGCGTGGTCTCGGGCGAGGCGCGCATCGAACTTGATCTGGCGGGTCTCGACCGCCGCCACGGGCTGTTGGCCGACCCGGATCCCCGCGACGGGATCACCGTCGAACTGCCGATGCCCATTGCCGGCGACCGGAGCGACTTTGCCGAGGATCTGATCGAGGATTTTTCGCAACACCCCTGGGCGCACCTTCCGGTGACGATCACCCTGTCGGCGCTCGACGCCCGCGACCAGAACGCGTTTTCCGAACCCTACGCGACGAAGCTGCCCGCGCGGCGGTTCTTCGACCCGCTGGCCGCCGCCGTCATCGAACAGCGCCGGGATCTGCTCTGGGCCAGGGCCAACGCGCCGCGCGTGGCGCAACTGCTGCGGGCGATCTCGCACCGGCCCGAGGACATCTTCCGCTCCGAGACCGCCTATCTGCGCCTGCGCGTCATCCTCCGCCGGCTCGAGACCTATGCCCAGTTCGGCCTTCGCCCCGAGCAGCAGGCCGAGATCGCCGAGGCGCTGTGGGATCTGGCGATCCTGCTGGAAGAGGGCACGCTCAGCGACGCGCTCGAGCGGCTGCGCCGGGCGCAGGAACGCCTGAGCGAGGCGATGAAGAACGGCGCTTCGGACCAGGAGATCGCCGAGCTGATGCAGGAGTTGCGCGAAGCGACCGACGACTACCTGCGGCAGTTGCAGCGGCAGGCGCAACAGGACGGGATGGAAGGCGAGCAAGGCCCGCAGGATCCGAACAGCCAGTCCATGCGCATGACGCAGGACGACCTGCAGCGCATGATGGACCGCATCCAGGAACTGATGGAACAGGGCCGCATGGCCGAGGCGCAGCAGGCGCTGCAGGAATTCCAGCAGATGATGGAAAACATGCGCGTGACGCAGGGCCAGGGGCAGGGCGGCCAATCCGAGGGACGCCGCGCTATGGAGGACCTGGCCGAGACGCTGCGCAACCAGCAAGGCCTCAGCGATCAGGCGTTCCGCGATCTGCAGGAACAGTTCAACCCGGGCGCGCAATCCGGCGACCGCGAAGGCAACGAAGGCCGCTCGGGCGGCATGGGACGCGGAGAAAGCCACGACGGCCAGGGCGGCCGCGGGCAGGGTTCGGACCAGTCCGGCGCGGGCGAGCAGGGCGAAGGCTCGCTGGCCGACCGTCAACAGGCTCTGCGCGAGGAACTGCGCCGTCAGGAACAGTCCCTGCCGGGTGCCGGCACGCCCGAGGGCGACGCCGCCCGCGACGCGCTGGGCCGGGCCGGGCGCGCGATGGAAGGCGCCGAAGAGGCGCTGCGCGGCGACGATCTGGCCGAGGCCATCGACCAACAGTCCGAAGCGATGGAGGCGCTGCGCGAAGGCATGCGCTCGCTGGGCGAGGCGATGGCGCAGGAAAACCAGTCACAGCCGGGCCAGGGGGCGCAGGATGGCGACATGCAGGCCCGCAACCTCGATCCGCTGGGTCGGAACCAGGGGGCCGTCGGCTCGATCTCGACCGACGAAGGGCTGCTGCAGGGCGAGGACGTCTATCGCCGCGCGCGCGAATTGCTGGACGAGATCCGCCGCCGCACCGGCGATTCCGACCGGCCCAAGATCGAACTGGATTACCTCAAGCGTCTGCTGGAACGGTTCTGACCGGCAGGGATCGCGGGCGTCCGCTCACTCGGCCGGGTTCATGACCGCATCCGCCTGCGCTTCCAGCCACAGCCGCGCCTGATCGACCATCGACACGTAGGAGTCCAGCACCGGGTCCGCCTGCGGCACCGCTTCGCCGATCTGCTGCGCGTTGCTGTAGACCATCATCAGGACGACGCCCAGAATGACGACCAGCGCAAAGCCGCGCAGGAAACCGCTCGACTTCCGCCCCTGTTGTTCGGCCTGTTCGCCCTTGTCGGAAGCCGCGTCGCCGCGCAGGGTCGAGTTGATCTCTTCGATGTCGGGCAGCGCCGCGCGGCGGGACTCCTCCGGCACGGTTTTTGCCGCCGGAGGCGCATCCGCGCCCGGCTTCTTCCCGGCATGGGCCTCCAGCCCGAGATCCTGCTGAACTTCCAGCTTGTCCGCTTCGCGCGCGCGCAGTTCGGCCTCGTGCGCGGCTTCCTCGCGCAGGATGTTGGCGACGGCGGGATCGACGCTGCGCGGGCTGGCCGGTTCCGGGCGCGAAGGTTCCGCGGCGGCCGCCGGTTCGGCCTCGGGTTCCACCTTTTCGGGCTCAGCTTCGGCCTCGGGTTCCGCCTTTTCCGGCTCGGGCGCGGCTTCGGCCCCCTGCTCCGCCTTTTCCGGCTCGGCCGCGGGCGGCTCGGGCGGCGGCGCCTCCTGCCGCGGTTCTTCGGGTTTGGGCGGTGCCGGTTCGGCAGGCGTTTCGCCCGCCGCGTTCTGGAACCAGGTCTTGTCGCAATTCGAGCATTGCACATCCCGGCCGCCTTTCGGGATCACTTCATCGGGAACCTCGTACTGGGCGCCGCAATTCGGACATGTCAGACGCATACTGCCTCCTGGCCTCGCTTCTTTCCTGGTGCCGGTTTTTTCCGCGATGATATTCGGTTACTCCCTGTGCGCAAACAATGTTTTCACTCTCGGCGGGCAAGTGTCGCCCTTTGGCCCCGGTGTGGGCATTGAAACCGGTCACGGGCTGGGGCAAGAAGAGCGCCAAAGCGACAGGGGGCAGGTTTGATCGAGCTGGAAAACGTCGGCTACAGCTATGGCGGCGGGGAGTTGCTGAGCGATGTCTCGATGCAACTCGCGCCGGGCTCCTTCCACTTTCTGACCGGGCCCTCCGGGTCGGGAAAGACCACGCTGCTCAAGCTCTGCTACGGCGCGCTGCTGCCGACGGCAGGGCGGCTCAGCGTGTTCGGCCAGGACATGGCTCGGCTGGACCGCGACCACACCGCGATGATGCGCCGCCGCATCGGCGTCGTGCACCAGGATTGCCGGTTTCTGGACCACATGACGCTGGCCGAGAATGTCGCCCTGCCGTTGCTGGTCTCGGGGCGGGATCCCAAGTCCGAGGACGCCAACCTGCACGAACTCATGCACTGGGTCGGGCTGGGCCGGCGCGCGGATGCGCTGCCGCCGGAATTGTCGGGCGGCGAACGCCAGCGCGCGGCGCTGGCCCGCGCGGTCATCCTGTCGCCGGACATGGTGCTGGCGGACGAACCCACCGGCAACGTGGACTGGGAGATGTCGCAGCGGCTGCTGCGCCTGCTGATCGAACTCAACCGCATGGGAAAGACGGTGCTGATCGCCACGCATGACCTCAGCCTCATCCGCGCCGCCAAAAGCCAGGTCCAGGCGCGCGTGCTGCGGATCTCGCAGCGGAAACTGCAGCTTGCGGGGGCCGATCTGTGAAGAAGGGATCCATCCGTCTTTTGCTCAAGGGCGACCAAAGGGCCGACCGCGTCGTCCCGCCCTCGGGGTTCACCGCGCATCTGACCCTGTTCGTGTCGGGTGCGATGGCGTTTCTGGCGGTATTCGCCCTGGCGCTGTCGCTGGCCTCCGGCCGGCTTGCGGACCGCTGGGCCTCGGAACTGGCGCGTGCGGCCACGTTGCGCATCAATGCGCCCGCCGATCAGCGCGCCTCCCAGACTGCCGTCGCGCTCAAGGTTCTGCAACAGACGCCCGGCGTCGCCTCGGCCCGCGCCCTGACAAGCGAGGAACAGGCGGCGCTGCTGTCGCCGTGGTTCGGGCCGGATCTGCCCATCGACGCGCTGCCGGTGCCGCAGCTGATCGAGATCGTTGCGGGTGTGCCGGGCTACGACTCCACCGGGCTGCGGCTGCGGCTCGGGGCCGAGGTGCCGGGCGCCGTGCTGGACGATCACACGCGCTGGCGCGAACCGCTGGTCGATGCCGCCAATTCGCTGCGCCGCCTCGCGCTCGTCTCGATCCTTCTGATCGGCGGCGCCACGGCGGCGATGATCACGCTGGCGGCCAACGCGGCGCTGGCCGCCAATGCGCAGGTGATCGAGGTCTTGCGCCTTGTCGGCGCGCGTGACCGGTTCATCGCGGGCGCCTTCGTGCGGCGCTTCACCTTCCGGGCCCTTGTCGGCGCGGCGGTCGGCACGATCCTGGGTATGGCGGGGGTGCTGCTTTTGCCGGATGCCTCCGAAGCCGGCGGATTCTTGACCGGGCTCGGTTTTCAGGGCATCGGATGGGTCCTGCCGCTGTTGATCCCGCCCCTGGGCGCGACCGTCGCCTTCGCCGCGACCCTGGCCGCCGCCCGGCGCAAGTTGAAGGAACTGTCCTGATGGCCATGGCATTCCAGTGGGTGCGCTCGCTGATCTTCACGATCGTGATCTACCTGTGGATGGGCGTGCTGGGATTGCTTTTCGCGCCCTACGCCCTGTTCTCCAAGCGGGGCGCGCTGCGCGCCTGCAAGCTCTATGCGCGCTCGACCATCTGGCTGGCGCGCTGGATGGTCGGCATCCGCGGCGAGGTCAGGGGCACGGTCCCGACCGGCGAAGTCATGCTGGCCGCCAAGCACCAGTCCTTCTTCGACATCCTGCTGATCTTCGATGCGGTGCCGCACGCCAAGTTCATCATGAAGCGCGAGCTGATGTGGACGCCGGTGATCGGCCTCTACGCCAAACGCCTGGGCTGCATCCCGGTCAACCGGGGCAAGAAGGGCGCGGCGATCGCCAAGATGGTCAAGGACGTGGCCAGGGAATTCGAGGAGCCCGGCCAGCTGGTGATCTACCCGCAGGGAACGCGCGTCGCGCCGGGCGTCAAAAAGGCCTACAAGGTAGGCACGGCGATCCTCTACGAGGGCCTGAAGAACCCCTGCGTTCCGGTCGCCACCAATGTCGGCGTGTTCTGGCCCCGCAGCGGCATCCTGCGCAAGCCGGGCCATGCGATCGTCGAATTCCTGAAGCCGATCGCGCCGGGGGTGGACCGTCACAGTTTCATGGCCCGGCTCGAAGAGGAAATCGAAAGCCATTCCAACGAGTTGATGCGCGAAGTGGGGTTTGATCCGGATGCGGTACATTGACGACATCTCCGAACTGGACACGCTCTATGGCGCACCGGCCGCGCCGTCCCTGCGCAAGGTGGCGCGCCGCCTGACGCCGCTTTACCGCAAGTGGATCATGGCCTCGCGGCTCTGCGTGCTCAGCACCGTCGGGCCCGAGGGCACCGACGGCAGCCCGCGGGGCGACGACGGCCCGGTCGTGCTCGAGCTTGATCCGGGGACGCTGGCGATGCCCGACTGGCGCGGCAACAACCGGCTGGACAGCTTGCGCAACATCATCCGGGACCCGCGCGTGTCGCTGATGTTCCTGGTGCCGGGCTCTGACAACGTGGTCCGGGTGAACGGCGCGGCGCGGCTGACCGCGGACGTCGATCTATGCGCCCGGTTCGAGAAACAGGGCAAACGCCCCGCGACGGTGATCGTGATCGAAATCGCCGAGATCTACATCCAATGCGCCCGCGCCCTCATGCGGGCCGGCACCTGGGCCAGCGGCGACGAAAGCGGCGGCCTGCCGTCGATCGGTGACCTCCTGGCCGAACTGACCGGCGGGGAAGAGGGCGGCGCAGCCTACGACACCGCCTGGCCCGCCCGCGCGGCGCGGACCATGTGGTAGTCGTTGCGAAAAAACCGCAGATTTCTGATGGTTGCTCGCCAGAAATTCCATTTTTTCGACATTTTCAAGTACAAACATGATGCAGGCAACCAATCGGGCACATCATGCAATTTCTTCAGTCTTACTACGAGTCCTTCATATCCTTCGCACAGAATGTCCTGTCGTCGCCTCTAGATCCGAAGAATCGCATTTACTTTTTGTACCTGGCCTCTTCAGTTCTGATCGCGTTTCCCATCTACCTGAAGGCGCGTAAGAAAACAGGGTCAGGTGAGGGTGAGAAATCCTTCGTCGGTTTTCTTTTTCCCAAGAAGGTATGGAAACACCCTTCCGCCTGGCTCGACGTCCGCTATTTCTTTTTCCACATGCTCATCGGCCATTTCCTGCTGCTCGGGTTGGCTGGGTTTTCAACCCTCGAGGCATTCCGGTTTGTTACCGGCGGAGCGGGGCTCATCGAAACCGCGCAAGTAAACCCATTCACCGGTTGGGGAGCAATCGCAGCGGCCTTCGGGTTCATGGTGGTCGCCATGACATGCAGCGATTTCATCAGTTTCTATGTGCATTATCTGCAGCACAAGATCCCGGTTTTGTGGCAATTTCACAAAGTTCACCATAGCGCGGAAGTCATGCATCCATTGTCCAATTTTCGTGAGCATCCAGTGGACAACTTGTTCTACATGGCCGCGAATGGCGTCATATATGGCGTTACTGCCGGTGTTTGGTTCAACGTCTTTGGATTCGTTCCCAACATGCCCACTCTTCTGGGTGTTCCATTGCTGATGTTCCTGTTCAACTTCGTCGGCTACAACCTGCGGCACTCTCACATCTGGCTGCGCTGGCCGGGGGTTTGGTCCAAGGTTTTTCCATCGCCGGCGCATCACCACGTGCATCATAGTTGCCATCCGGATCATCTGGACAAGAACTTCGCCTTCATGTTCCCCGTTTGGGACGTCCTGTTTGGAACCTATGCGATGCCCGAAGACAATCGCGACGTCAAATTCGGAGTGACCGAAAAGGACCGTGGACACGAGTTGAACAGCTGCTTGAAGCTCTATTTCGTTCCAGTGAAGGACGCTATGCGCGTCCTCACGAATAGAAAACGTGCGGATTCGAAGGAGCGTCAACCGAAACCGGACAGGCGCCATCCAGCCGAATGAAGCCCAAAGCAAACACGAAAAAATGACCCGCTTGATGGCGGGTCATTCCTGAAATCAAACTGCCTCAGCTGTGGATCGGTCCGTCGCCGCAGGCCAGCGCGGCTTCGCGCACCGCTTCGGAATAGGTCGGATGCGCGTGGCAGGTCAGCGCCAGGTCCTCGGCCGACGCCCCGAATTCCATCGCGACACAGAGTTCGTGGATCAGCTCGCCCGCCGCCGGGCCGATGATATGCGCGCCCAGGATGCGGTCGGTTTCCTTGTCGGCCAGGATCTTGACGAACCCGTCCGCGGCGAAATTCGCCTTGGCGCGGCCGTTGCCCATGAACATGAACTTGCCGGTCTTGTAGGCGCGGCCCTGGTCCTTGAGGCTTTCCTCGGTCTCGCCCACGTTCGCCACTTCCGGCCAGGTGTAGATCACCCCCGGAATGACGCCGTAGTTGACATGGCCATGCTTGCCCGCGACCTGTTCGGCGGCGGCCATGCCCTCGTCCTCGGCCTTGTGGGCCAGCATCGGACCTTCGATGGCGTCACCGATGGCGTAGATGCCCTTGACGCTGGTCTGCCAGTCCTTGCCGACCTTGATCTGGCCGCCCTTGGTGGTCTCGATCCCAAGCTCGTCCAGGCCCAGACCCTTGGTATAGGGGCGGCGGCCGGTGGCGACCAGCACGGTGTCGGCGTCGATCACGTGCTCGCTGTCATCCTTGCGCAGCTTGTAGGTGACCTTGGCCTTGGTCTTGGTCGCCTCGGTCTTCTGCACCGCTGCGCCCATGACAAAGTTCAGGCCCTGTTTCTTGAGGATGCGCTGCAGCGTCTTTTGCACCTCGCCATCCATGCCCGGCGTGATCACGTCGAGATATTCGATCACCGTCACCTCGGCGCCCAGCCGCTGATAGACCGAGCCCAGTTCCAGCCCGATCACGCCGGCCCCGATCACCACCATCTTCTTGGGGATCTTGCCCAGCTCCAGCGCGCCGGTCGAGGTCACGACGACCTTTTCATCCACTTCGACGCCCGGCAGCGACGCGGGTTCGGATCCCGAGGCGATGATGATGTTCTTGGCCTCGTGGGTGTCGTCGCCGACCTTGACCTTGCCCGCCTCGGGGATCGAGCCCCAGCCCTTGAGCCAGTCGATCTTGTTCTTCTTGAACAGGAACTCGATGCCCTTGGTGTTGCCCTCGATCACCTCGTCCTTGTAGGCCAGCATCTGCTTCCAGTCGACCGAGGGGCTTTTGCCCTTCAGCCCCATCTTGGCGAAGTTGTGTTCGGCCTCGTGCAGCTGGTGGCTGGCGTGCAGCAGCGCCTTGGACGGGATGCAGCCCACGTTCAGGCAGGTGCCGCCCAGCGTCTCGCGTCCCTCGACCACGGCGGTCTTCAGTCCCAGCTGAGCGCAGCGGATCGCGCAGACATAGCCGCCGGGTCCGGCGCCGATTACGATGACGTCATAATTTGCCATGGATTGTTTTCCTCTTCTTGTGACGCCGAACCCCAAATAGTCGCTGCGTCAGGTTAGTTCTTAGCCGACGTTCTTCCAGCTTCCTCGGTTGATGTTTCTTGCGTTTTCTCGGCATGCCTTGGCAGCAATTTCGACCACTTCGGCACTGTCGCTGTGGCGAATATGATAGTCCAACCGAACATCGTGTTGATGAAGCGGGTGGTTTCAGGACCGTCAGGAACAGGGGAACCCGGAGTGCTTATTCTGCGTTCAATGAACCAACTCAGGCACCAAAACCAAATTGCCGTCAGGACAATCAAGGTCAATGACAAGCTGACCAAGAGCGCGACTTTGCCATTGGGGTCCTTTGACCCCCACCGAACCGCCAAGATGAGCGGTAAGGCCATGACAAAAAAGGGCACAAGCAGGTGAGCCATCGCACCTTTTCTGTGAAAAGTCATGTCAGAAAACAGGTAGGTAACAAGCATTCCGATAAAGAAGATAGCAAAAATGCCGTAGTAGGTGGCAAATGAACTGTTCATTTTCTGCTGCCTGTACAATGCTTTCTCCTGCATGGCGCAGTATCCCGACTTCCAATGTACGCCCCACCAGCGACAGGTCGCACGTTGGTTCAATCAAACAGGCGTCAGCAGCTTGACCGTGATATGGGCGATGCCGCCGCGCTCATGATGCATGGCCAGCTCTTCCGAGTCGAAGAACGCCCTCGCCTTGTCGAGATTGGTGATCTCGAACAGCGCGACCGCATGGTCACGCTGGTCGGGATCGCGCCAGACATGCAGGTCGCGGATGCCGGCGGACTTGCGCATCGCCTGGTCCTCGCGGAACACCTTGAGCCAGGCGTCGAAATCCGCCACGTCGGCCTGCCATAGAACATGGGTCGCCATGTTACAGATCCATCAGCAGGCGGCGCGGATCTTCCAGCGCCTCTTTCACCCGCACCAGGAAGGTCACCGCGCCCTTGCCGTCCACGATCCGGTGGTCGTAGCTGAGCGCCAGGTACATCATCGGGCGGATCTTGATCTCGCCGTTGATGACCATGGGGCGGTCCTGGATCTTGTGCATCCCCAGGATGCCCGACTGCGGCGGGTTCAGGATCGGCGAGGACATCAGCGAGCCGTAGACGCCGCCGTTCGAGATGGTGAAGGTGCCGCCCTGCATCTCGGCCATGCTCAGCTTGCCTTCCCGCGCGCGCTTGCCCTTTTCGGCGATCGCCTTTTCGATCGCGGCAAAGGACATGCTGTCGGCGTCGCGGATCACCGGCACCACCAGGCCCTGCGGGGTGCCCGCGGCCACGCCCATGTGGACGTAGTTCTTGTAGACGATGTCGTTGCCGTCGATCTCGGCATTGACCTCGGGAACCTCCTTCAGCGCGTGGCAGCAGGCCTTGGTGAAGAAGGACATGAAGCCCAGGCGCACGTCGTGCTTCTTCTCGAACTGGTCCTTGTACTGGTTGCGCAGCGCCATCACCTCGGTCATGTCCACCTCGTTGTAGGTGGTCAGGATCGCGGCGGTGTTCTGCGCGTCCTTGAGACGCTTGGCGATGGTCTGGCGCAGACGGGTCATGCGCACGCGCTCTTCGCGCACGGCATCCTCGGCGGCGACCGGCGCGCGCGGCGCGGCGCTGGGCGCGGGCGTGCCCGCCTTGGGCGCTGCGGCCGCGGTCGCAACCGCGCGGGCCACGTCCTCTTTCATGATGCGCCCGTCGCGGCCGGTGCCGGTGACCTTGTCGGCGGTCAGCCCGGCCTCGGCCATGGCCTTTTCGGCCGAGGGCGCGTTGGCCACGTCCTTGGCGCCGCCGGTCGCGACCGACGGGGTGACGGCGGCGGCCGGCGCAGCCGGGGCGGCCGAAGAACCGGACGTCTTGCCCGAGATCACGGCCAGCTTCGCCGAAGCATCGACCGTCGTGCCTTCAGGCGCGGTGATTTCCATCAGGATGCCCGATGCGGGGGCGGGCACCTCGACCGACACCTTGTCGGTTTCCAGCTCGCACAGCATCTCGTCCTGCGCGACGCTGTCGCCGACCTGCTTGAACCAGGTCGAAACGGTGGCCTCGGTCACCGATTCACCCAGCGTCGGCACCATCACGTCGATGGAATCGCCCTCCGGCGCCGAGGGAGCCTCCTTGGCCGGCGCGTGGCGCAGCTGCACCTCTTCCGGACCGGCATCCGCGGCGTCGGCGATGGTCGCCAGCAAAGCGTCGACGCCGACCGTCTCGCCCTCGGCCGCCACGATCTCGCCCATCACGCCGGCGGTGGGAGAGGGCACCTCGACCGTAACCTTGTCGGTTTCCAACTCGCAGAGCATCTCGTCGACGGCGACGGCGTCGCCCGGTTTCTTGAACCAGGTTGCAACCGTCGCTTCGGTCACGGATTCGCCCAGCGTGGGCACACGAACTTCGGTTGTCATGCTTGTTTTCCTTCGATGGTCAGCGCGTCGTTCACGAGCGCCTCTTGTTGGGCTTTGTGTTGGCTGGCCAGACCCGTCGCGGGCGAGGCCGAAGTCGGCCGGCCGACATAAGTTGGCCGCGAGTGCTTTGCGCCGATCCGCGTCAGCACCCATTCGATGTTGGGTTCGATGAAGCTCCAGGCGCCCTGGTTCTTGGGCTCTTCCTGGCACCAGACCATTTCGGCGTTCTTGAACCGCTCCAGCTCGTTGATCAGCGAATGCGCCGGGAACGGGTAGAACTGCTCGATCCGCAGCAGGTAGATGTCGTCGATCCCGCGGGCGTCGCGCTCTTCCAGCAGGTCGTAATAGACCTTGCCCGAACACAGGACCACGCGCTTGATCTTCTTGTCGGCCACCAGCTTGGTGTCCGAATAGCCCTTCTGCGCGTCATCCCACAGCACCCGGTGGAAGCTGGAGCCGGTGGTGAAATCCTCGGCGGCGCTGATCGCGTGCTTGTGGCGCAGCAGCGATTTCGGGGTCACCAGGATCAGCGGCTTGCGGAAGGTGCGGTGCAGCTGCCGGCGCAGGATGTGGAAATAGTTGGCCGGCGTTGTGCAGTTGGCGACGATCCAGTTGTCCTGGCCGCACATCTGCAGGAACCGTTCCAGCCTTGCCGAGCTGTGCTCGGGGCCCTGGCCCTCGTAGCCGTGCGGCAGCAGCGTCACCAGGCCGGACATGCGCAGCCATTTCGACTCG
Source organism: Ruegeria sediminis (assembly GCF_005938215.1). Lineage (GTDB taxonomy): Bacteria > Pseudomonadota > Alphaproteobacteria > Rhodobacterales > Rhodobacteraceae > Ruegeria > Ruegeria sediminis. The sequence continues at coordinate 767,383 of NZ_VCPD01000001.1, read as the reverse complement.
CCCGAGCTGATGAACTGGTCGAACATGATCTGCGCGCCGTTGGCGAAATCGCCGAACTGCGCCTCCCACAGAACCAGGGCGTTGGGTTCGGCCAGCGAATAGCCGTATTCAAAGCCCAGCACCGCGTATTCGCTGAGCATCGAGTCGATGACCTCGTAATTCGCCTGGCCCGCCCGGATGTGGTTCAGCGGGTAATAGCGTTCCTCGGTCTCCTGGTGGATGAACCCCGAATGCCGCTGCGAGAAGGTGCCGCGCGTCGCGTCCTGCCCCGCCAGCCGGACCGGATAGCCCTCGGTCAGCAGCGACCCGAAGGCCAGCGCCTCGCCGGTGGCCCAGTCGAATCCCTGGCCGGTCTCGAACATGGCGCTCTTGGCTTCCAGCAGGCGGCCGACGGTCTTGTGCAGCGCAAAGCCGTCGGGCGCGCGGGTCAGCGCCTTGCCCACCTCGGCCAGCGTCTCGGGCGTGATCGCGGTCTCGCCGCGGACGTATTCTTCCTTGCTCTTGTCCACGTGCGACCAGCGCCCGTCCAGCCAGTCGGCCTTGTTGGGCTTGTAGTCCTTGCCGGCTTCGAACTCTTCGTTCAGATGCGCCTGGAAGGCGGCCTTCATGTCCTCGATCTCGCCTTCCGGGATCAGCCCGTCCCGGACCAGGCGCTCGGTATAGAGCGACAGCGTGGTCTTGTGGGTCTTGATCCGCTTGTACATGATCGGGTTGGTGAACATGGGCTCGTCGCCCTCGTTGTGACCGAACCGGCGGTAGCAGAAGATGTCGATGACCACGTCCTTGTGGAACTTCTGCCGGAATTCGGTCGCCACCTTGGCCGCGTGCACCACCGCCTCGGGGTCGTCGCCGTTGACGTGAAAGATCGGCGCCTCGACCATCAGCGCGATGTCGGTGGGATAGGGGCTGGACCGCGAGAAGTGCGGCGCGGTGGTGAAGCCGATCTGGTTGTTGACGATGATGTGCATGGTGCCGCCGGTGCGGTGGCCGCGCAGGCCGGACAGGCCAAAGCCCTCGGCCACGATGCCCTGGCCGGCAAAGGCCGCGTCGCCGTGCAGCAGAACGCCCATCACCTTGGTGCGGTCCGTATCGTTCAGCTGGTCCTGCTTGGCGCGGACCTTGCCCAGAACCACCGGGTTCACCGCCTCGAGGTGCGAGGGGTTCGCGGTCAGCGACAGGTGGACGGTGTTGCCGTCGAACTCGCGGTCGCTCGAGGCGCCGAGGTGGTATTTCACGTCGCCCGAACCATCGACGTCCTCGGGCTTGAAGCTGCCGCCCTGGAATTCGTTGAAGATGGCGCGATAGGGCTTGTGCATCACGTTGGCCAGGATGTTCAGGCGGCCGCGGTGCGGCATCCCGATCACGATTTCCGTCAGCCCCAGCGCGCCGCCGCGCTTGATGATCTGCTCCATCGCCGGGATCAGCGCCTCGCTGCCGTCAAGGCCGAAGCGCTTGGTGCCCATGTATTTCACGTGCAGGAACTTCTCGAAGCCCTCGGCCTCGACCATCTTGTTCAGGATCGCCTTGCGGCCTTCGCGGGTGAACGAGATCTCCTTGCCGTAGCCTTCGATCCGCTCCTTCAGCCAGGCGGCCTGCTCGGGATCGGAGATGTGCATGTACTGCATCGCGAAGGTACCGCAATAGGTCCGCTTCACGATCTCGACGATCTGCCGCATCGAGGCCATCTGCAGGCCCAGCACGTTGTCGATGAAGATCGGCCGGTCCATGTCGGCGTCGGTGAAGCCGTAGGTCTTGGGGTCCAGTTCCGGGTGCGGGTCGTTGGCGCGCATGCCCAGCGGATCGAGGTCGGCCACCAGGTGCCCCCGGATGCGGTAGGCGCGGATCAGCATGAGCGCCCGGATCGAATCCAGCACCGCCCGCTTGATCTGGTCCTCGCTGACCTCGACGCCGGCCGCGGCGGCCTTTTTCTTGATCTTCTTGCCGGCGGCCGCTGCGTCGATCTCGGCCCATTCGCCGGTCAGCGCGTTGGTCAGGTCGTCGGCGGGCATCGGCGGCCAGTCGTTCCGCGCCCAGGACGGGCCCTGGGCCTCTTTCTTCACGTCCAGCTCGGCATCGCCCATCGCCTTGAAGAACTCGCCCCAGGCGGCGTCCACGGCGCCCGGGTCGTTGGCGTATTGGGCATAGAGCTGCTCAAGGTATTCGGCATTGTGCCCCTGCATGAAGCTCGAGGCATGGAAGGCGGTGTTGGGCGTATGTTCGGTCATTGAGTTACCTCATGAGGGTTGGGACCGTATTGATTGGTGCCTGGCTGGCTGGGGCGGGTCAGCCACCACAGCATCAGGAGGGGCGACACCAGCAGGACAAGCAGTGCCGGAATGACGACGAGCAGCGTGGCCCGCGTGAACAGCAGGTCAAGCGTCCCGCCATGCTCGAAGCTCGAGGCGAGGCCGATGCCAAAGACCAGCACCGCGCCCGCGCCCAGGGCCAGCAGAAGCGGGAACAGCGCATAAAGCCCGCTGCGCCCGGTATCGTGCATCCGCCGCCAGGCGACGGCGAGATTCGGCAGGAACAGGACCAGCCCGACGATGCTCTGCACCGGCTGGCTCGACGTCGCGGTGATCGTCTTGGCGCCATCCGCCTCGGTCGTGGTGACCTGCGTGAAAACCGCCGAGTCCACGATCCCGGCGACGATGTTGCAGATCACCACGAACAGGAAGAAATACCAGTACTCGGGCCGGGAAGCCCGCCCCGAGAAGGTGAAGAACTTGGAGAAACAGGTGCGGATGGCGTCGGAGAAGGTCATGGTAGCCTCGAACCAATCTCAAGGTCAGGAAGCATTATTCGTCTCCCTTCTTGTTTTCGGCGTGCTGCCAAACGGAGGCGACAACCATGAGTTCTACAGGAAACTCCCTTTGGAGGGCCTCGCTCATGCTTGTGTTGTTCCAGAGGTAGGTTTGTACCTCTCGTTGGATACCATCATGGTATTTGTTCCACGTCCCAACCAGCGTCACATATGTGTTTTCAAGTTCATTCGCATTCAGAGTTCGCCGGGCATGCGAATAAAGGCTGGGCGCAGTTTCTTGGGTATAGAAAAAGGTACAGGTGGTTCTTTCAAATTTTTGAAGATTTTCAGTTTGAATACTCACCAAGTCTCGCGTGGAACTGTTTCTAAATACAGCGCCACCCGAAAAGCTTGAAGCGGAAGCATTGCGAGCCATCTGCTGCTCGACGCGCCTAATCGCAATCTTGGCGGTCTCTTCGAAAGATTGCTGCTTATGGGGGTTATTTGGCCGCTGGGCTTTGAACAGGTAATGCTCGGTCGCAAGTGTCTCTTTTTCAACTGGCGAGAGTTCGACTGGCATCACACTGTGCCAGCCGAGATTTTGCAGATCAGCATAAGCTGACTCTTCATCCAATTGCATACACGCAAATGCAGCACGCTCACTGTGGGATTGCGCAAATGCTGGCGATGCGGAACTCACCGCAACGCCTATACAAGCGGCCAAACCCGTATGGATGCTGAGCCAGCCAAAGGTCATGCGTTAACCAATCGCTTCCAGCACCGCCTCGCCCAGCTGCGCCGGGCTTTCCGCCACGACGATGCCGGCGCTGCGCATGGCTTCGATCTTGTCCTCGGCGCCGCCCTTGCCGCCGGCGACAATCGCGCCCGCGTGGCCCATGCGGCGGCCCGGAGGGGCGGTGCGGCCCGCGATGAAGCCCGCGACCGGCTTCTTGCGGCCCTTCTTGGCCTCGTCCGCCAGGAACTGCGCGGCCTCTTCCTCGGCGCTGCCGCCGATCTCGCCGATCATGATGATCGACTGGGTCTCGTCATCGCCCAGGAACCATTCCAGCACGTCGATATGCTCGGTGCCCTTGATCGGATCGCCGCCGATGCCGACGCAGGTGGACTGTCCCAGCCCCACGTCGGTGGTCTGCTTGACGGCCTCGTAGGTCAGCGTGCCCGAGCGGCTGACCACGCCGACCGAGCCGCGCTTGTGGATGTGGCCGGGCATGATGCCGATCTTGCAGGCGTCGGGCGTTATGACACCGGGGCAGTTCGGCCCGATCAGCCGCGATTTCGACCCTTCCAGCGCCCGCTTCACCTTCATCATGTCCAGCACCGGGATGCCCTCGGTGATGCAGACGATTACTTCCATCTCGGCGTCGATCGCCTCGAGGATCGAATCCGCGGCAAACGGCGGCGGCACGTAGATCACGCTGGCATTGGCCTCGGTCACCGCCTTGGCCTCGTGGACCGAGTTGAACACCGGCAGGTCAAGATGGGTCATCCCGCCCTTGCCGGGGGTCACGCCGCCGACCATCTTGGTGCCATAGGCGATGGCCTGTTCGCTGTGGAAGGTGCCCTGCGAGCCGGTAAAGCCCTGACAGATCACTTTGGTATTTTCGTCGATGAGGACTGCCATCTTGGCATTCTCCTGTGTAGGGCGGGCTTCAGCCCGCCAAATCTTCGGGAGGCGGGCTGAAGCCCGCCCTACGGAATTGGGATCAGCCTTTGACGGCCTTCACGATCTTCTGGGCGCCGTCCTTCAGGTTGTCCGCCGCGATCACGTCCAGGCCGGAGGTGTTGATGATCTCCTTGCCCTTCTCGACATTGGTGCCTTCCAGGCGCACGACCAGCGGCACTTTCAGGCCGACTTCCTTCACCGCGGCCACCACGCCCTCGGCGATAACGTCGCAGCGCATGATGCCGCCGAAGATGTTGACCAGGATGCCTTTGACATTCGGGTCCGAGGTGATGATCTTGAACGCCTCGGTCACCTTTTCCTTGGTCGCGCCGCCGCCCACGTCGAGGAAGTTGGCCGGCTCGGCGCCATAAAGCTTGATGATGTCCATCGTCGCCATCGCCAGGCCGGCGCCGTTCACCATGCAGCCGATCTCGCCGTCCAGCGCGATGTAGTTCAGGTCGTATTTGCTGGCTTCCAGTTCCTTGGGGTCTTCCTCGGTGGTGTCGCGCAGCTCGGCGATGTCCGGGTGGCGGTAGACCGCGTTGCCGTCGAAGCCCAGCTTGGCGTCCAGCACCTTCAGGTCGCCGCCGTCGGTCACGATCAGCGGGTTGATCTCCAGCATCTCCATGTCCTTCTCGACGAAGGCCTTGTAGAGCTGCCCCATCAGCTTGACGCATTGCTTGACCTGGCCACCGGTCAGCCCCAGCGAAAACGCGATGCGGCGGCCGTGATAGGGCTGATAGCCGGTGGCGGGGTCCACCGAGAAGGAAAGGATCTTCTCGGGCGTCTCGGCCGCGACTTCCTCGATGTCCATGCCGCCCTCGGTCGAGCAGACGAAAGAGATGCGGCTGGTCTGACGGTCAACCAGCAGCGCCAGGTAAAGCTCGCGCTCGATGCCCGAGCCCGCTTCGATGTAGATGCGGTTGACCTGCTTGCCCGCGGGTCCGGTCTGATGCGTCACCAGGGTACGGCCCAGCATCTTCTTGGCCTCCTCGGCGGCTTCCTCGACCGACTTCGCCAGACGGACGCCGCCCTTCTCACCGGCATCGGCCTCCTTGAAGTGGCCCTTGCCGCGCCCGCCGGCATGGATCTGCGCCTTGACGACCCAAAGGGGGCCATCCATTTCGCCGGCTGCGGTTTTCGCCTCTTCGGCGCGCAACACGACGCGGCCGTCGGAAACCGGCGCGCCATAGCTGCGAAGAAGGGCCTTGGCCTGATATTCGTGAATGTTCATCGAAACTGTCCCGTCTGACTGCGATTGGACGGATATAGGCGTTTCCTGATCGCGACTTTAAAGGGTTTTTTGCCGCAGACCCCATTTTCGGCAAGATTTCTGCGTTTTGTGATCACACATTTTTGGGGTGTGATCACATATCCGGGGTTCTCCGCCGATGATTCGACTTCCCGACGAGGTGTCAGGGAAAAACGTCCGGGCGATAATGATTTGCGACGTTTGCGCCAACATTCCAAACGCCGAATCCCGGCCTTGCCTGCGATGGCGGCAAACCGGGCGTCCGGCGGGCGAACCGGCAGGACGCGCCAAGGCTCTTTCGTGGCTCCGGCACAGGCTGGCCGCTACGATGGTCCCACATTTGCGACCGCCAAGCCATCAACCCCGGCCCGAGGGAGACAACCATGGACATGAAGAAAATTCTCGAGGATTTCGACGACGCCTACAACCAGGCCTTCAACAGGGGCGATGCCGAAGGCTGCGCCGCCTTCTTCACCGACGACGTCATCCTGCTTGCGCCCGGCCAGCCGATGACCCGCGGAAAGCAGGCGTTCCTCGACACCTACCGGTCGCGGATGCGCGACAGTGGCGGCGGCACGCACAGCAACGAACTTGTGGAATTCGGCGTCGAGGGGGACATGGCCTACCAGGTCGGAACCTTCGCCGTCACCGGCGCGACCCCGTCCGAGCGGGGCAGCTTCGTCAACGTCCTCAAGCGCCAGCCGGACGGGACATGGAAAGTGGCGGTGTCGATCTTCAACCACGACCGGCCGCAGGATGCGTGACCGGCCGCGGACCGGACCTGAAATCCGCAGGCCCGAAAAGCGAAAACCCGGCCATGTATCCGGCCGGGTTTCCGTCATGCGATGCGGTTCGGTTCTCAGCTCAGCGAGCCGTCGATGCCCTTGCAGGCTTCGATCAGGCCCTTCACGGCGTTGACCGAATTGTCGAACCCTTCCTGCTCGACCTCGTTCAGCTTGATGTCGACGATCTTTTCGATGCCGCCCGCGCCGATCACGGTGGGCACGCCCACATACATGCCCTTGACCCCCAGTTCGCCGTCGCAATAGGCGGCGCAGGGCAGGACGCGCTTCTGGTCCTTCAGATAGGCTTCGGCCATTTCGATCGCCGAGGTGGCCGGCGCGTAATAGGCCGAGCCGGTCTTCAGCAGGCCGACGATCTCGGCGCCGCCGTCGCGGGTGCGCTGGACGATGGCGTCCAGCTTCTCCTGCGTGGTCCAGCCCATCTGCACCAGGTCGGGCAGCGGGATGCCGGCGACGGTCGAGTAGCGCACCGAGGGAACCATGGTGTCGCCGTGACCGCCCAGAACGAAGGCGGTGACGTCCTTCATCGACACGTTGAACTCTTCGGCCAGGAAGTGGCGGAACCGGGCGGAATCCAGCACGCCGGCCATGCCGCAGACCTTGTTGTGCGGCAGGCCCGAGAATTCGCGCAGCGCCCAGACCATCGCATCGAGCGGGTTGGTGATGCAGATGACGAAGGCGTCGGGAGCGTTGTCGCGGATGCCTTCGCCGACCGACTTCATGACCTTGAGGTTGATGCCCAGGAGGTCGTCGCGGCTCATGCCCGGCTTGCGCGGCACGCCGGCGGTCACGATGCAGACGTCGGCGCCGGCGATGTCGGCATAGGACTGGGTGCCCTTCAGCTTGGCGTCAAACCCTTCCGACGGGCCGGATTCGGCGATGTCGAGCGCCTTGCCCTCGGGAATGCCCTCGGCAATGTCGAAAAGAACGACGTCGCCAAGTTCCTTCAGTGCGACGAGGTGGGCGAGCGTGCCGCCGATCTGACCTGCGCCGATCAGCGCGATCTTGGGTCTGGCCATGGGAATTCTACTCCGATCCGGTTTGAAATCGCGGGTTTGCTATTCGCAAAAGCGGCATCACGCAAGAGTTCTGCGACGCGGCAAGGCAGCGCATTGGCTCTGTCGCTTCCGGCGTGGTTGCGCTAAACGGCTTGAGAAACAGGGGCTTCGCGGTGCGCGCATGATCGAATTCAACGCCACGTTTTTTGCCTTGGCGATCCCGGCCGTGATTTTCGCGGGCATTTCCAAGGGCGGGTTCGGCTCGGGCGTGGCCTTCGCCTCCTCCTCGATTCTGGCCCTGATTTTGGAGCCCGGGCAGGCACTTGCCCTGATGCTCCCGATCCTGATGATCATCGACCTGGCGACGCTGCCGCCCTATTGGCGGCGCTGGAGCTGGCCGGACGCCAAGCTCTTGGTGCTGGGCGGCGTGCCCGGCGTGGCGCTGGGGGCGTGGCTCTACCGGGCGACCGACGCGGATCTGCTGCGGCTGCTCATCGGCGGCATTTCGGTGGGCTTCGTGGTCTGGCACCTGGCGCAGACCCGCGGATGGGTGAAGGGGTTCCGCAACCGCCTGCCGGCCGGGGCCGGTCTCTTTGCGGGCACCGTCGCGGGGTTCACCAGCTTCGTCAGCCATGCCGGCGGGCCGCCCGCCGCCGTTTACCTGTTGTCGCAGAAACTGTCCAAGACCGAGTTCCAGGCGACGACCGTACTGACCTTCTGGGCCATCAACATCGCCAAGTTCGTGCCCTACGCCTGGCTCGGCATGTTCACCGCGCAGACCGCCTGGGCGAACCTGCTGCTAGCCCCCTTCGCGGTGCTCGGCGCATGGCTGGGCGTGCGCGCGCATTGGATGCTGTCGGAACGGCTGTTCTTCGGCATCGCCTACGTGCTGCTCACCGTAACCGGCAGCAAGCTGATCTGGGACGCCCTGACCTGACCCGGCTTCGCCTATGCTGCATTGCGGCGATTTTATCCTTGAACTTTCCGGAAAAAGATGGCCCATTCCACGCAACTTTATTTCTCACGGAGAGACCCATGGACCCGCGCCAGCGCCCCTACCGTTCCGTTCTCTATATTCCCGGCTCGCGCGAGCGGGCCCTTGAAAAGGCCCGGACCCTGCCCGTGGACGCCATCATCTTCGATCTGGAAGACGCCGTGGCGGCGGACGAAAAAGAGAACGCGCGCGAGACGCTGAAAGCCGCGTTGGGAGCCGGCGGCTACGGCCCGCGCGTCAGGATCGTCCGAATCAACGGGCTGGACACGCCGTGGGGCAGGGCCGATGCCGAAGCCGTGCGCGAAATGGATGCCGACGTCGTGCTGCTGCCCAAGGTGAACGGCGCCGCCGATGTCGATGCGCTGGCGGCGATCACCGGCGACCTGCCGATCTGGGCGATGATGGAAACGCCGCGCGGGATGCTGAACGCCGCCCAGATCGCGGCGCATCCGCTGATGGCGGGGTTCGTCATGGGCACAAACGACCTCGCCAAGGAATTGCAGACGCGCTTCCGCCCCGACCGCCTGCCGCTGGTGACCTCGCTGGGCCTCTGCCTGCTGGCGGCCAAGGCCGAGGGGCTGATCATCGTCGATGGCGTCTACAACGCCTTCAAGGATGACGAGGGGCTGGCGGCGGAATGCGCGCAGGGCCGCGACATGGGCTTTGACGGCAAGACGCTGATCCACCCGGCGCAGGTCCCGGTCGCCAATGCCGCCTACGCCCCGTCCGAGGCCGAGATCGACCTGGCCCGCCGCCAGATCGCCGCCTTCGAAGAGGTCGAGGCGCAGGGCCAGGGCGTGGCCGTGGTCGACGGCAAGATCGTCGAGAACCTTCACGTTGTCACCGCCCGTGAAATTCTGGCAAAAGCGGATGCGATAACAGCTTTGCAAGCGGGGTAGGCCGGCAATGGGCTTCGTTCTTCTGATCCTTGGCGTGGCGCTGTGGTGGCTCGCGCATCTGTTCAAACGGCTGATGCCCGAACGCCGCGCGGCGATGGGCGACGCGGGCAAGGGCGCGGTGGCGCTGGGCGTCGCGGTGTCGGTCCTGCTGATGATCTTCGGCTATCGCATGACCGATTTCATTCATGTGTGGTCGCCGCCCTCGTTCATGATCCATCTCAACAACCTGCTGGTGCTGATCGCCATCTGGATGATGAGCCCCGCAGGCACCAAGGGCTTGATCCTCAACAAGGTGCGCCACCCGATGCTGGGCGGGTTCAAGCTGTGGGCCTTCGCACACCTGCTGGTGAACGGCGACCTGGCCTCGATCGTCCTGTTCGGCGGCCTGCTGGCATGGGCGGTGGTCGAGGTGATCGTCATCAACCGGACCGAACCCGACTGGACCCCCGGCGAACCCGGCACCTATGGCAAGGACGCGATGTTCTTCGCGGGCTCTATCGTGCTGTTCGCGGTGATCGGCTACATCCACGGCCTCGTCGGCCCGTCGCCCTTCCCGACATGAGGATTTGAAACCATGGCAACTCTCTACCGCCTTCTGACCGAAGAGGACACGTCGGCCTTCTGCCACAAGGTCACGGACGCGCTGGCCAAGGGGTGGGAGCTATACGGCTCTCCCTCTTACGCCTTCGACGCCGCCAAGGGCGTCATGCGCTGCGCGCAGGCGGTCACCAAGACGGTCGAGGCCGATTATTCACCGGACATGAAACTGGGGCAGCAATGATGGCAAAGACGAATCCCGGCAGGTTCTTCGAGGACTATTCCGTTGGACAGATCCTCACCCATGCGGTGCCGCGCACGATCTCGGGCGGCGAGCGCGCGCTCTATCACGCGCTTTATCCCGCCCGCCACGCGCTCTATTCCTCGGATGAATTCGCGCGCAACTGCGGCCTGCCGCAAAGCCCGATCGACGATCTGGCCGCCTTCCACGTGGTGTTCGGCAAGACCGTGCCCGACGTGTCGCTGAACGCGGTGGCCAACCTCGGCTATGCCGAGGGCCGCTGGCTGCTGCCGGTCTATCCCGGCGACACGCTGCGGTCCGAGTCCGAGGTGATCGGGCTCAAGCAGAACTCGAACGGCAAGACCGGCGTCGTCTGGGTCCGCACCCGCGGCCTGAATCAGCGCGACGAGGTGGTGATCGAATATGTCCGCTGGGTCATGGTCCGCAAGTCGGACCCCAACGCCCCGGCGCCCGAAACCGTCGTGCCCGAGTTGAAGGGCGCCGTGGATGCGGCGGATCTGGTGGTGCCCAAGGGCCTCGATTTCTCGCGTTACGACTTTGTACAATCCGGAGAGTCCCATCGCTGGGACGAGTACAAAACGGGAGAAATGATCGATCACGTGGACGGCGTGACCATCGAGGAGGCCGAGCACATGCTCGCCACCCGCCTCTGGCAGAACACAGCCAAGGTGCATTTCGACCTGACCTTCCGCCCCGAAGGACGCTTGATCTACGGCGGCCACGTAATCTCGATGGCCCGCGCATTGTCCTTCAACGGCCTTGCAAACGCGCAGATGATCGTCGGCCTGAACGGCGGCGCGCATGCAAACCCGTGTTTCGCGGGCGATACCGTCAAGGCCTGGACCGAGGTTCTGGACAAGGCCGAGACCGATGCCCCCGGCGTCGGCGCCATTCGCCTGCGGCTTGTCGCAACCAAGGGCGGCGAGCCCTTTGCGCTGAAAACCGAAGACGGAAAATACCGCCCCGAGGTTCTTCTGGATCTCGACTATTGGGCGCTTATGCCAATGTAAACTAAGGAATTTTCGGCTTTGTGGGGTCGAGGGTTCCGGTGATTTTCAAGGATCGCCGGAGGCGCGTTCCGTGCTACTCTGGCGCCATGAACCTTGTGCGTTGCCTCGCCTTCAGTGTTGTTCTGGCGCCTCCCGCGGCCGCCTGCGACCTGGCGCTGGCCCTGGCCGTGGACGTGTCGGGCTCGGTCGATTCCGGCGAGTTCCGGATCCAGATGGACGGGCTTGCCGCCGGGTTGCGGGACCCGATCGTTTCCGAGGCGCTGGTGCGCGCGCAGGCCAAGCTGATGCTCGTGCAATGGACCGGCGCGTCGCGCCAGCAGGTGACGATCCCCTGGACCCGGATCAGCAGCTTCGACGTGCTCGAAACCTTTGCCGAAACCGTCGCAACCGACCAGCGGGTGTGGCGCAACTTCTCCACCGCCATCGGCGAGGCGCTGGAAACCACGATGGCCTCCTTCGACGAGGTTCCCGATTGCAAGCGCCACCTGATCGACCTGTCGGGCGATGGTGTGTCCAACGAGGGCATCGAGCCGTCGCGGCTTCACCGCGCCCTGCGCGCCCGCGGCATCACGGTGAACGCCATCGCGATCGAAGAGAGCGAACCCGACCTCACCGCCTATTTCTTCGAGAACGTGATCGTGGGCGAAGGAGCCTTTGTCGTCTCGGCCGCGAGGTTTCGCGACTATCCTGAACGCATTCGAAAGAAGCTGCTGCGCGAGGTGACGCAACAGACCGCGAAGCTGCAATGACGCCTAGAAAGATTCGTGATCACAACTTTGCCGCATTGATAACGCTAGCATTCCTGCCGAACGCCCGGCAATGTGATCACACTGACAATTTGCGTGATCACAAAGCCGGTTAATCTGGTGTTTTGCATCGGATTTCGCGTTTTTTGCACCTGCAGCGCGTGACAGATTCAGAAAATGGGGTAAAAACTTCTCCAGCCAACCGGAAAGGAGCCACCATGGCCGATGTCAATCGGGGCAATCGCCCGCTTTCACCGCACCTGACTATCTATCGCCCGCAGTTGACGTCCGTCACGTCGATCCTGACCCGGATCACCGGCAACGCAATGATCGTCGCTGCCCTGCTGATCGTCTGGTGGTTCCTCGCCGCCGCGACCTCGCCCGAGTATTTCGAGACTGTCGATGGCATCATCACGTCGATGTTCGGCGACCTGATCATGGCGCTGTCGCTCTGGGGGCTTTGGTACCACACGCTGGCCGGCGTGCGGCACCTGATCTGGGACAATGCGATCGGACTTGACCTTCCCACAGCCTACAAGCTGGGCTGGGCAGTCGTGATCGGCTCGTTCGTCCTGACCGTCCTGACCCTTCTGATCATCGCATAACGGAGGCCCAAGATGCGTTATCTTACCGACCGCAAGCGTGCCGTTGGCATGGGCTCGGCCAAGTCCGGGACCGCTCATTTCTGGGCCATGAAGGTCAGCTCGGTGGCTCTGCTGATCCTCGTTCCGCTCTTCGTCTTCACCTTCGGCCCGATGCTGGGACAGTCGCATGACGCGGTCATGAGCTATTTCTCGCGCCCCTTCCCGGCGGTCGTCGCCGCGCTGACCCTTGCGGTCGGCTTCAAGCATTTCGCAGATGGCGCGCAGGTTCTAATCGAGGACTATGTGCATGGTCTCATGCAGAAGATCCTGATCATCCTGGTGATCTGCCTTTCCTACGCCGCGGCCGCGACCGGCATCTTCGCCATCGCGCGCATCGCCCTCTAAAGACCGGAGCTGAATGAACATGGCTGCTTACGAATACGAAACGCACGAATATGACGTGGTCGTGGTCGGCGCCGGTGGGGCCGGTCTGCGCGCCACGCTCGGCATGGCCGAACAGGGACTGCGCACCGCCTGCGTGACCAAGGTTTTCCCGACCCGCTCGCACACCGTTGCCGCGCAAGGCGGCATCGCGGCATCGCTGTCGAACATGGGCCCCGACCATTGGCAATGGCACATGTACGACACCGTCAAGGGTTCGGACTGGCTGGGCGACACCGACGCGATGGAGTACCTCGCGCGCGAGGCGCCCAAGGCGGTGTACGAGTTGGAACACTACGGCGTACCGTTCAGCCGGACAGAGGAAGGCAAGATCTACCAGCGCCCGTTCGGCGGCCACACCACCGAATTCGGTGAAGGCCCGCCGGTGCAGCGCACCTGCGCGGCGGCCGACCGGACCGGTCACGCGATCCTGCACACGCTCTATGGCCAGTCGCTGAAGAACAATGCCGAGTTCTACATCGAGTATTTCGCCATCGACCTGATCATGTCCGAGGACGGTCAGTGCCAGGGCGTGGTGTGCTGGAAACTGGACGACGGCACCATGCATGTCTTCAACTCCAAGATGGTTGTTCTGGCGACGGGCGGCTACGGGCGCGCCTATTTCAGCGCCACCTCGGCCCATACCTGCACCGGTGACGGCGGCGGCATGGTGGCCCGCGCGGGTCTGGCGTTGCAGGACATGGAATTCGTGCAGTTCCACCCGACCGGCATCTACGGCTCGGGCTGTCTGATCACCGAAGGCGCACGCGGCGAGGGCGGATACCTCACCAACTCCGAAGGCGAACGGTTCATGGAGCGTTACGCGCCCCACTACAAGGACCTGGCGCCGCGCGACTACGTCTCGCGTTCGATGACCATGGAGATCCGCGAAGGCCGCGGCGTGGGCAAGGACGGCGACCACATCCACCTGAACCTGAGCCACCTGCCCGCCGAGGCGCTGCACGAGCGCCTGCCCGGCATCTCGGAATCGGCCAAGATCTTCGCCGGTGTGGATGTCACCAAGGAGCCGATCCCGGTTCTGCCGACCGTTCACTACAACATGGGCGGCATCCCGACCAACTATTGGGGCGAAGTTCTGAACCCGACTGCCGAAGACCCGACCGCTGTTGTTCCCGGCCTGATGGCGGTGGGCGAAGCCGGCTGCGCCTCGGTTCACGGGGCCAACCGCCTGGGGTCGAACTCGCTCATCGACTTGGTGGTGTTCGGCCGCGCCGCCGCGATCCGCGCCGGCAAGGTCGTCGATGCGGATGCGCCGAACCCGGTGCTGAACCAGGCGTCGGTCGACAAGGCTTTCGACCGCTTCGACGCGCTGCGCAACGCGAACGGCAACGTCGCGACGGCCGAACTGCGGCTTGAGATGCAGAAAACCATGCAGGCGGACGCCGCCGTATTCCGCACGGCAAAAACGATGGCGGAAGGGGTCGAGAAGATGACGGCGATCGCCGCCAAGCTCGATGACCTGAAGGTCACCGACCGTTCGCTGGTCTGGAATAGCGACCTGATGGAAACGCTGGAACTGACCAACCTGATGCCGAACGCGCTGGCCACCATCGTCGGTGCCGAGGCGCGCAAGGAATCGCGCGGCGCGCACGCGCACGAGGATTTCACCGAACGCGACGATCAGAACTGGCGCGTCCATACCGTCAGCCGCATCGACGGCAACCAGGTCGACCTCAGCTACCGGCCCGTCATCGTCGATCCTCTGACCACCGAGGCGCAGGGCGGCATCAACATCGACAAGATCGCGCCCAAGGCGCGGACCTTCTAAGGAGAGGAACCCATGGTACAACTGACCCTCCCGAAGAATTCGCGCATCACCACGGGCAAGACATGGCCCCGGCCCGAAGGCGCGACCAATGTCCGCAAGTTTCAGATCTACCGCTGGAACCCGGATGACGGGCAGAACCCGCGGGTCGACACCTATTTCGTCGATATGGACGAATGCGGACCGATGGTTCTGGACGCCCTGATCAAGATCAAGAACGAGATCGACCCGACCCTGACGTTCCGCCGCTCGTGCCGCGAGGGAATCTGCGGCTCGTGCGCGATGAATATCGACGGGATCAACACGCTGGCCTGCATCTACGGCATGGACGAGATCAAGGGCGACGTGAAGATCTATCCGCTCCCGCACATGCCGGTGGTCAAGGACCTGATTCCCGACCTGACGCATTTCTATGCGCAGCACGCGTCGATCATGCCTTGGCTGGAAACCAAGACCAACCGGCCGGCAAAGGAGTGGAAGCAATCGATCGAGGACCGCAAGAAACTCGACGGTCTCTATGAATGCGTGATGTGCGCCAGCTGTTCGACCTCGTGTCCGAGCTACTGGTGGAACGGCGACCGCTATCTGGGCCCCGCCGCTCTGCTGCACGCCTATCGCTGGATCATCGACAGCCGGGACGAGGCGACGGGTGAGCGTCTGGATCAGCTTGAGGATCCGTTCAAGCTCTATCGCTGTCACACGATCATGAACTGCGCCAAGACCTGCCCCAAGGGGCTGAACCCGGCCAAGGCAATCGCCGAGATCAAGAAGATGATGGTCGAGCGTACGGTCTGACGGATCGCGCAAGATAAGCAGCACTTGCCGCGTTGCGGCAAGTGCATGACCAGGTTGCAGAAATATGCGGTGCAACCACCCTGTCAGGTACCTAGATTGCCGGCAGGGAGGGGTGATGAACTCAAAACAGGATCACACCCATGAAAACCGCACGTACCGCACCGAAAGTCTCGGCCGCCGAAGCCCTGAAGCTGCTTGAGCAGGCCTGGGCCTATTACACGCCCGAACCCGTACAACCTGTCTCGGACCGCGAGCCCGAACTGTTCGAATACGCCAACGCCGCCTGAAATTCGTAACGGAGCCCCGTGTTCCTGTCGACAAGCTGCCCGAAGGCGGCTTGTCGCCGCGACGCAGCAGGTTGCTTTCGAAAGGTTGATGGGGCAGAGCAGGGACATGCCTGTGCTTCTAGTCGCCCTCGCTCTCGGCGTTCTCGCCTATTTCGTCTGGCGCTCTCGCACCTCCAACCTGACGCGAAACTGCCGCTGGCGGCTGCACCGGTCCGCGGGCGTTTGGCGGTGCGCCTTTTGCGGCGCCGAACAGCCGGGCGAAGCCGAGCCACGCCGGTGCCTGCGGGGCAGGGACCAGTGAGCCGACCCTTACCGGACCGAATACCGCTCGATCGTCACGCGTGATTGAAATCAGGGCTTCTCACGTGGCGGGAACAATGTCAGCCTGCGACAAACCCGAACCAGCAAGGTTGGCCATGACCAAATTCTCCGCTCCCTCCGATGCCGTTGCGCGCCGTGCCGTGGCTCCGGTGATCTGCTACCCGACCGAAACGCTGCCACAACCGGATCTCGCGCTCTATCGCGCGGCCCGGGAAGGTGCGACCAAGACCGGCGAAGTGCTGGTCCGGGCCCGTGACGCCCTCTGCTTCGAAGTGCCGGCCGGGCATTTCTTTCGGATCACGTCGGTCGGAGGGCCGCAGGTAGGTGATCTGAACCTTTGGAACCGGAGCGACCTTTCAGAACGGTTCTATTCCGGCAAGACGCGGGCCTTGCACGGCACCCACATCACCACAGGCGACCGCATGTGGTCCAGTTTTCCCCACATGCGTCCGATGGCGACCATCGTGGCCGACACGTTGGACTGGTACGGGGTCGATCCGTTCGGAGGTTCGGTGCATGATGTGATCGGCACGCGCTGCGACCCCTACACGGGCAACTTGCTGGCGGGAACGCAATATCACCATTGCTGCCATTCGAACCTGACCCGGGCGCTGGCCGATCACCTGAGGATCCCGTTGACCGAGGCGGAACCCCATGTCCACGATGTTCTCAACGTCTTCATGTGCACGGGCTTCACTCGCGATACCGGGCAATATTTCATGAAAGCTTCGCCCGTTCGGCCCGGTGACTATCTCGAGTTCTTTGCCGAGATCGATCTGTTGGGCAATCTCAGCGCCTGTCCGGGCGGTGATTGCTCGTCCGAGCATTCCTCGGACGTGGCTTCGTGTCATCCGTTGCTGGTCGAGACCTTCGCGCCCGAGGAGGGATCGCTGTCCGGGTGGGAGAGTCCCGCACCGAGCGGCTACGACCGGACGCACGGGCGCTAGGGCAAGACGAAGGGGAAACGGGCAGAGACGCCTCCGCCCGTCGCAGCCGTTTTTTGTTACTTGGATCAGCGCGTGTGCAGCTTAGGCCGCATTCGGGAATGCGGCCTGCAACGCGATCTCGACCATGTCGCCAAAGCTCTGTTCCCGGTCGGCCGATGGCAGCGCCTCGCCCGTCAGCAGGTGATCTGAAACGGTCAGCACCGCCAGCGCCCGGCATTTGTGCCGCGCGGCAAGGATATAGAGTTCTGCGGCCTCCATCTCGACCCCCAGAATGCCGTGCCGCACCATCTGTTCGTTCAGGTCGGGGCGTTCGTCATAGAACACGTCCGAGGAATAGATGCCGCCGATATGCGTGGGTGTCCCCTTGGCCTGCGCCGCCTGCGCCGCCGCCTGCAGCAGGCTCCAATCCGCGCAGGGCGCGAAATTCAGTTCCTTCAGAATTCCGCGCGACGGTGTGCTGAGCGTTGTCGAAGTCATTGCAAGAATGACGTCGCGCAATTTCACGCTGTCCTGCATGGCGCCGCAAGACCCGATGCGGATCAGCGTTTTCGCCCCGAAATCGCGGATCAGTTCATTCACGTAGATCGAGAGCGAGGGCATCCCCATCCCGCTTCCTTGAATGCTGACCCGGTTCCCTTTCCAGGTTCCGGTGAATCCCAGCATTCCGCGAACGCTGTTCACCTGTTTCACTTCGGACAAATATGTTTCCGCAGCCCATTTAGCGCGATAGGGATCGCCGGGCAGCAAAACGGTTTCTGCTATGTCGCCTTTCTGGGCGCCAATGTGAATTGTCATTTCGAGACCCGGCTCCGGTCAGATTTCCAGATCCGAAATATCGGCGCCCGCTTTCAGCGCATCGTGAATCCACTGCGGTTTGCGCCCGCGTCCGGTCCAGGTTTGTTCGGGATTGCCAGGGTTGCGGTATTTTGGTTTCGCCTTGGTCCCCTTGGTGCTGCGGCGCGCTTCTCCGGAAAGCTCGGAAAGCGAAAATCCGAACTGCGCGGCCGCTTTTTCGGCAGCTTCCAATGCTTCGCGCCGTTCTCTTTGCTCCGCGTTTTTCAATGCCAGATCAATGTTTTCACGCAATTCAAGCAGTTCCTTGCGCGACATTTTGGTCAGTTCAATCCCCATTACTCGCTCCATTTCGGAAATATTCAGATTAACGCGGCGCGTCGCGGCCACGTTAATCCATTTAGGATCTTTTTCCATCCCTCAATTTGGAATGGAAAAACAGGGGGAATTATTCCGCTGCAATATCCTTGGCGCTGACCAGCGTGACGATATCGCTCATGATCGCATTCAATTCGAAATTCTTGGGCGTATAGATTTTCGAAACGCCCATGGCTTTCAATTTGGCTGCGTCGTCTTCGGGAATGATGCCGCCCACAACGACGGGGATATCATCCCGACCGGCCGCGCGGAGGCGGTTCATGACGTCTTCGACCAGCGGAACATGGCTTCCCGACAGAATCGACAGGCCGACGATATGGGCGCCGTCTTCGATGGCCGCGGAAACGATTTCCTCGGGCGTAAGGCGGATGCCTTCGTAGGAAATGTCCATTCCGCAATCGCGTGCCCGGAACGCAATCTGCTCGGCCCCGTTGGAGTGGCCGTCGAGTCCCGGTTTGCCGACCAGGAATTTCAGGCGGCGGCCCAGCTTGTCGCTGACGGCGTCTACCGCAGCGCGCAAATCCTCCAGGCCTTCAGTCTTGTTCGACACGGATCCGGACACGCCGGTCGGGCCGCGATAGGTGCCATAGGCCTTGCGCATCTCTTCGGCCCATTCGCCGGTCGTCACGCCCGCCTTGGCCGCGGCGATCGAGGGTTC
Source organism: Ruegeria sediminis (assembly GCF_005938215.1). Taxonomy (GTDB): domain Bacteria; phylum Pseudomonadota; class Alphaproteobacteria; order Rhodobacterales; family Rhodobacteraceae; genus Ruegeria; species Ruegeria sediminis. The sequence continues at coordinate 748,466 of NZ_VCPD01000001.1, read as the reverse complement.
CATGATGTTGGCGCCGGTTCTGGCGGCGTCGCGCAGTGCTGCCAGAGCGGTTTCGACGGCTCTGTCGTCACGCCCGGCGCGCCATTCGCCAAGGCGGGCGATCTGTTCCTGTTCCACTGCCGGGTCGACGACCATGATGCCGCCGTCTTCGGTCTGAAGAGGCGATGCTTCGCCTTCGGTCCATTTGTTGACGCCGACCACGATGGTCTCGTTGCGTTCGATCCGGTTCAGGCGCTCGGCATTCGAATCCACCAGGCGCGATTTCATGTATTCGATCGACGCCACTGCACCGCCCATGGAATCGAGGTTGGCCAGTTCCGCGCGCGCGCCCTGTTTCAATTCCTCGACCTTGGCATCGACCGCGGAATTGCCGTCGAACAGGTCGCTGTATTCCAGCAGATCGGTTTCATAAGCCAGGATCTGCTGCATGCGCATAGACCATTGCTGATCCCAGGGGCGGGGCAGACCCAGCGCCTCGTTCCAGGCAGGCAGTTGCACGGCGCGGGCGCGCGCTTTCTTCGACAGCGTCACCGCCAGCATTTCGATGAGGATGCGATAGACGTTGTTTTCGGGCTGCTGTTCCGTCAGTCCCAGCGAATTGACCTGCACGCCATAGCGGAAACGGCGGAATTTCGGGTCGGTGACGCCATAGCGTTTCTCGCAGATCTCGTCCCAAAGATCGACGAAGGCCCGCATCTTGCACATCTCGGTCACGAACCTGATGCCGGCGTTCACGAAGAACGATATGCGGCCGACCACCGCCGGGAAGTCCTCGGGCGGGACGCGCGGACGCAGTTCGTCCAACACCGCCTGTGCCGTGGCCAGCGCAAAGGCAAGTTCCTGCTCGGGCGTCGCACCTGCCTCTTGCAGGTGGTACGAGCACACGTTCATCGGGTTCCATTTCGGAACATTGGTGTAGCAGTACTCGGCCACGTCCGCGATCATCTTCAGGGACGGTTTCGGCGGGCACACGTAGGTGCCCCGGCTCAGGTATTCCTTGATCAGGTCGTTCTGAACGGTGCCCTGAAGCTTGGAAACGTCCGCGCCCTGTTCCTCGGCCACCGCGATGTAGAGCGCCAGCAACCAGGGGGCCGTGGCGTTGATGGTCATCGAGGTGTTCATCTGCTCCAGCGGGATCTGGTCGAACAGAACGCGCATGTCGCCCAGATGGCAGATCGGAACGCCCACCTTGCCGACCTCGCCCCGCGCCAACGTGTGGTCACTGTCATAGCCGGTCTGCGTCGGCAGATCGAAGGCGACCGAAAGCCCGGTCTGCCCCTTGGCGAGATTGCTGCGGTAAAGCTCGTTCGAGGCTTTGGCGGTGGAGTGACCGGCATAGGTCCGGATCAGCCAGGGACGATCTTTCTGCATCTGCGTCATTTGGGGCCTCTCGGATTGATGGGCAATAATATTTCGTATTGATGTTCTAAAGCGCAATTTTCGGGACATGTCAATTCGCTGCATTGCGGCATGGAAGTCTTTCTGCAGATTGTGACGGCACGTGAATGGTGGCAGGCTGCACGGATGACCAGGACCGTGGAACTCCCGCTGTGGCTCTTTGTGCTGATCGTGCTGTTCGCCGCAGTCACGTTCGCGTCGCATTTCCTGTTTCCGTCGGTTCGCTGGTTCTTTCGCCGCCGCCTTGAAAAGGCCGTCGCGCGGCTGAACCTGAGGCTGGAGCGGCCGATTCGCCCCTTCAAGCTGGCGCGCAGGCACGACATGATCCAGCGGCTGATCTACGACCCTCAGGTCGGACAGGCGGTCCAGGATCATGCGATCGAGAACGGCATCCCCGAAGCGGTGGCATTCGAGCAGGCGCGCGGCTATGCGCGCGAGATCGTTCCGTCCTTCTCGGCCTTCACCTATTTCAGTTTCGCCATTCGCGCAGCGCGGCTGCTGAGCAATGCCTTCTACGATGTCCGCCTGAGCTATCAGGATGAAAAGGCGTTGGCCGAGATAGATCCGGACGCGACGGTCGTGTTCGTCATGAACCACCGCAGCAACATGGACTATGTCCTGGTGACTTACCTGGCGGCCCGGCAATCGGCATTGTCCTATGCCGTCGGGGAATGGGCGCGCGTCTGGCCGCTGAGCCGCCTGATCCGTGCCATGGGCGCCTACTTCATCCGGCGCAAGTCGGGCAGCGATCTCTACCGCCAGGTGTTGGCCTGTTACGTCCGTCACGCGACAAGGGCCGGCGTCACCCAGGCGATGTTCCCCGAAGGCGGACTGAGCCTGACGGGGGGATTGGGCAGGCCGAAGCTTGGGTTGTTGAAGTACATCATCGAAGGTGCCGATACCGCAGAGCGGGATGTCGTCTTCGTGCCGGTGGCCCTGAATTACGACCGCGTGCTGGAAGACACGATTCTGACCGCAGCGGCCACGCGAAAGGAAAAACGGTTTCGGGCAAGAATCGGGGTGATTTCGCGGTGGTTTCTCAAGCAACTGTGGCGGCGCGTGATCGGACGCTACCGCAGGTTCGGCTTGGCATCCGTGCGATACGGAACTCCGATTTCGCTGCGCGAATTCCAAACCGGTCGGACGGGCGAGGTGATGACGCCGCTTGCGCGCGACCTGATGTCGAGGATTGGCGCGGCCGTGCCCTTGGTGCCGGCCCCGGTGGCGTGCTGGCTTGTCAAATCACAAGGCGCGATGCCGGAAACCGATCTGAAGGCGCGGATTGCGGAACTCATGCGCGAAAAGGGCGTTTGGGCCGGTCAGGACGGCGTAGCCATCGCAGCCGCGATCGAACAACTTGTCGAACGACGAATCCTGTCACGGAATGGCGGTGATCTGGGCCCCGCGACGGATCGTGGCTACCTGATGGAGTACTATGCCAAATCCGTGGCACACCTGCTTGGTGACCCCGACCCGCTTGATTCTGCGGGAGCGAAAGGCGTTTCTGCAGTCGCAGGGTTATAAAATTTCAAAATACGGCAGAAAAACTATTGCATTGTTGCGTTCGGACAAATATCTCATCCTATGGAAGGCCGCGATTCTGCGTTGCGGCAAGGATCTTGAACGAAGGAGGCCAGCATGGCTTTGGACACTGACGGTGGGATCGCATCGTACGAAGCGCCCGAAAAAGACCTCTATGAAATGGGCGAAATCCCTCCGATGGGGTATGTGCCCAAGAAGATGTACGCGTGGGCGATCCGCAAGGAGCGCCAGGGCGAACCGGCCAAGGCGATGCAGCTCGAGGTGGTGGATGTGCCGGAACTGGACAGCCACGAGGTGCTGGTCCTGGTGATGGCCGCGGGCGTGAACTACAACGGCATCTGGGCCTCTAAGGGCGTTCCGATCAGCATGTTCGACGTGCATGGCGCGGATTTCCACATCGCCGGATCCGACGCGTCCGGCATCGTCTGGGCCGTGGGCGACAAGGTCAAGCGCTGGAAGGTCGGCGACGAGGTGGTGATCCACTGCAACCAGGACGACGGCGACGACGAGGAATGCAACGGCGGCGATCCGATGTATTCGCCGAGTCAGCGCATCTGGGGCTATGAAACCCCCGACGGTTCCTTCGCCCAGTTCACCAACGTTCAGGCGCAACAGCTTATGCCGCGTCCCAAGCACCTGACCTGGGAAGAAAGCGCCTGTTACACCCTGACGCTGGCGACCGCATACCGGATGCTGTTCGGCCACGAGCCGCACGATCTGAAGCCCGGCCAGAACGTCTTGGTCTGGGGCGCGTCGGGCGGTCTGGGTTCTTATGCGATCCAGTTGATCAACACGGCCGGCGCCAACGCGATCGGCGTGATCTCGGACGAAAGCAAGCGCGACTTCGTCATGGGGCTGGGCGCCAAGGGCGTGATCAACCGCCGGGACTTCAACTGTTGGGGCCAGTTGCCCACGGTCAACTCGCCCGAATATGCGGAATGGTTCAAGGAAGCCCGCAAGTTCGGCAAGGCGATCTGGGATATTACGGGCAAGGGTGTGAACGTCGACATGGTCTTCGAACACCCCGGCGAAAGCACCTTTCCTGTCTCGACTTTCGTGGTCAAGAAGGGCGGTATGGTCGTGATCTGCGCCGGCACCACCGGCTACAACCTGACCTTCGACGTGCGCTACATGTGGATGCACCAGAAGCGTCTGCAAGGCTCGCATTTCGCGCATCTGAAACAGGCGTCGGCAGCCAACCAACTGATGGTCGAGCGCCGTCTGGATCCGTGCATGTCCGAGGTTTTCACCTGGGGCGACCTTCCCGAGGCGCACATGAAGATGATGCGCAACGAACACAAGCCGGGCAACATGTCGGTGCTGGTGCAATCGCCGCGCACCGGCTTGCGGACGCTCGAAGAAGTTCTCGACGCGCGCGGCTGAACCGGATCGGATCAGTCAAATGAGAAGCCCGCGAATCACACCTGTGGTTCGCGGGCTTTTTCCATGCAATTTGCTGTTGAGTTGTTTCAAATGCTTGCCAAAACCCGCCTCGCTGTTTTTGGGGAGTGGAAACCGGTGAGTATTCACTATTACGAGACACATGCTATGGTTGTGTTAACCAATCGTTAACCATTTCGGGGAGACTCTGATGCCGCATAATGAGTGGATACTGGACGTTCTGTCGGATCTCAAAACCTTCGCAGCCGCGAACGGGATGAGCGCCCTTGCCGAGCAGCTTGACGACACCAAGCTGATCGCGGCGGCCGAAATTGCGTTCAAGAACGAAAAGGCACGGGCGCCCGCGAATGGGAACGAAGGTCGATTTGAACCCGGTCCTCGAGGAACTGGATGGCACCAGCTCGCTTGAGGATCTTGAACGGATCGCGATCGCGATCCGAAACAAACTGGAAATAGACCACATCATCTATCACTGGGTCGACGGCGCGGGCGATCAGTACGGCTGCACGACATATTCCGGTGCTTGGGAAGAACGCTACCGCGAGCGCAACTACCACCGGATAGACCCCGTTATTATCGGGTGCTTCCAACGATTTCATCCCGTTGACTGGAAGACGCTGGATTGGTCCGGAAAGGTTTCGAAGGCGTTTCTTCAGGACGCCCTGCTGCATGGGGTCGGCAACCAGGGTTATTCAATCCCGATCCGCGGCCCGAACGGCCAGTTCGCGCTTTTCACGGTCAATCACTCCTGCGATGACGAGACCTGGCAGGAGTTCACCAAGACATATGGTCGCGATCTGATCCTGATTGCCCATTTCTTCAACCGGAAGGCGCTGGAGTTCGAGAGCGGTCGGCAGCCGGAGCAATCCCGCATGTTATCCCCGCGCGAGCTTGACGCGATGACGCTGCTGGCGCTTGGTTACAGCCGCGCGCAGGTCGCCCATTCCCTGTCGATTTCCGAGCACACGCTGCGGGTCTATATCGAAAGCGCCCGGTTCAAACTCGGGGCGCTAAATACAACTCATGCGATAGCGACGGCCATGAGCCGTGGCTTAATCGTGGTTTAACGGCGGGCCGGACCGCTGACCGGAAATTAACCATAGGCTCGTACCCCCTTTGTTCCAGATATGGACGGCAAGGGGAACTAGTCATGCTCCGGTATCTTTACGCAGACGAATTGCACAAGCATCCCAGACTGGCGGAGGACATGTTTCGCGACCGCGCGGATCAGTTCAAGACCCGGCTCGGTTGGGACGTGCAGGTGAACGAAAAGGGTGAAGAGCGGGATCGGTACGACGATCTGAACCCGCTCTATGTGATCTGGGAGGAGGAGGACGGCGGCCACGGCGGCTCCATGCGGTTCCTGCCGACCACCGGGCCGGCCATGGTCAACGACGTCTTCGGACATCTGACCGGTGGAGCGCCGATCTGCAGCCCGCTGATCTGGGAGGTCACCCGGTTCTGCCTGTCGCGTACCGCCAGCCCCTGCACCGCCGGTGCGATCATGCTAAGCGGGGGCGAAGTCATGGAGGGTTTCGGCCTGACACATATCGCGGGCGTGTTCGACGCGCGCATGGTGCGGATCTATCGTCTGATCGGGTCGTCGCCCGAAATCCTCGGGTCGCAGGGAGTGGGACGGGATCAGGTCTCGGTCGGTCTCTGGCCGTTCTCCCAGGCGGACTGTGCTCGGGTGGCAGAAAGGGCGGGCATTCCGAGAGAGCTGTCGCGCCTTTGGTTCAACGCGGCTTTCGGCAAGTCGGGCAGACCACGTTTCGCCCGTTCCGCCTGAGATGGTGAATGGGTGAAACAGCATCTGGCGATGGATGTCGCGCCCCTGTAGGGTCACGCCATGTCCGCGCCGAATGTGACCTTTTCCGACGATCAGGCAACCGCCTATGACAGCATCGCCGAGATGCTGCGAACCGCGGGTATCGACCTTGATGACGATGCCCTGCTGAAACTGCCGGGCGCCGGGAAATCCGGCGTCTTGGCGGTTATCGGCAAGGCGGGATCCGGAAAGACACTGTTGCTGGCCGAACTGTACAAGGCTCTGGCCGGGGCTGGTGTCAACGTGATCTCCGGCGATTACGAGAGCCGCAAGTCGCGCGACAAGCGCACCCTGGCGATCCTTGCGCCCACGAACAAGGCCGCCAGCGTCCTGCGCCTGCGCGGCGTGCCGGCAACGACGATCCACCGGATCCTCTACACGCCTGTCTACGACCCGGAATACGAGCGCATCGCGGAATGGCTGGCCGGCAATGACGAGCGGCCCGAGATCGAAGGGCTGACGGACGAGGCGCTGGACCGCGCCGCAGCCTTCTACGAAAGGAACAAGTCCATCCCCGGCGCGCTCGCCGCGGCTGGTTTGCGGGGATCGGATTTCATCACCGGTTGGAAACGCCGCGACGAACCACTGGACATCGGCTTTGTCGACGAAGCGTCGATGCTGGACGACCGGCAGTTCGAAGACCTGAAAGAGATATTTCCGACTCTGCTGCTGTTCGGCGACCCGGCCCAGCTTGCCCCGGTCAACCAGTCCGGCTCTATGGTGTTCGACGCGCTGCCCGCGCCGCGCAAGCTGACGCTCAGCCGCATTCACCGTCAGGACGCCGACAATCCCATATTGGATCTCGCGCATGCATTGGCGGATCCCGAGCTTGGATTCGAGGAATTCGAGCGGATGGTCGAGCAGACCGCCCGTAAGGATGATCGGGTTGTATGGGGCCAGCGGGTCGAGGTCGATTTGATGGCCCGCAGCCCGGTTCTGGTCTGGCGCAACGCGACGCGCATACGTCTGATCAACGCATTCCGCCAGGTGCACGGAGCGCCCGAGACCGAGTTGCTGGAAGGCGAGCCGCTGATCTGCGACGGGATCGAATTGCCGCTGAAGCACCGCAAGAAGCGTCTGGATCTCGAGGCGCGGGGCCTCATCAAGGGTGCACAGGTGATCTATCTCGGGCCGGGGCGCAAGCCAGGATTTTCCCGATTGCACGTGATCGGAGCCGAGGATCCCCAGGTCAGCGCGGCGTCCATCGTCAAGATCGAGAAACCGGACGAGGACGAGCCGTTCATCCCTTTCGCGGCGCGCATGGGGGCGACGTTTCTGCACGGTGCGGCGGTCACGATCCACAAGGCGCAGGGGTCGCAGTGGGAGACGGTGCAGGTGTTCGCACCGGACATCTACGCGGCGTCGCGGATGGGCCGGACCGAGGCGGGGCAACCGCTTTGGAAACGCTTGGCCTATGTCGCGATCACCCGCGCGCAGGAACGCCTGATCTGGGTCGTGCGTAACCGGCTTGCCAAGCCGTCCCACGCGCTGCGCGTCGATGATCTGCGGCAGGTTCCGGCGGCGGCATTGGAACTGGAGGCCGAGGAGACATGAGAACGATCATCGTGACGGGCGCAAGCTCGGGCATAGGCCGGGCTGCGGCGGAACTGTTTCTGTCGCAAGGGTGGAAGGTCGGGTTGTTGGCCCGCCGCCTGGACGTCCTTGAGGAAATGGCAGAGGGCAAAGAGAATGCGTTGCCTCTGGCCGCGGATGTGACTGATCCGGATGCAGTCGTGGCGGCGTTTCGGGATTTCACCGATTGGACCGGGCGGCTGGACGTCCTGTTCAACAATGCGGGCATCTTCGCCCCCGGAGGCACCATCGACGAGATCGCTCTCGAGGATTGGTATCAGTCGGTCAACGTCAATCTGAACGGCATGTTCCTGTGCGCCAGGGCGGCCTTCCGAGGAATGCGACATCAGGATCCTCAGGGCGGCCGCATCATCAACAACGGCTCGATCGCGGCGCATGTTCCGCGCCCGAATTCGGTTCACTACACCGCCACCAAACACGCGATCACCGGGCTGACCCGCAGCCTGTCGCTGGACGGGCGCGCGTTCAACATCGCCTGCGGACAGATCGACATCGGCAATGCGCGCACGCCGATGGTTCAGGGCCTGGTCGATGCAGCCTTGGCCGAAGGGCGGGAACCCGATCCGACGATGGCGGTCGAGGATGCCGCCCGCTCGGTCCTTCACATGGCCAGCCTGCCGCTCGAGGCGAATGTCCAGTTCATGACGGTAATGGCGACGACCATGCCCTATATCGGCCGCGGCTGAAGGATCAACTGTTGCGAAGCATCCGGAACGCAGTGGAAGCACCCCAACCGGCTGCTATTGCGATGGCCAGGGACATCAGCCCGTAAACGATGGGTTGCTGCCGGGACATGTTGAATAGAATTCGCTCCAGCCCGACCTTGTGCACGCCGATGGTTGTTTCAAAGCTCGACACGACCTGCCCGCCGCGTGTCAGGAAAATCCGCGTACTGTAGTCGCCCTCAGTCAGATCCGCCGGCATGGCGATCGAGGTCCGGAACAGGGTCTGTTCGTCGACGGCAACCGTGTTTTCCCGGATCGAGTAGAGGCGAGACTTCTCGCGAATGCGCACCACGGCCTCCGCGAAATCCTGCGCGCCCTGAATGTGCATGTCTGCGCCCACCGACCGGATGGCCCGGTTGATCGAGATGCGGTGGCGCAGGTCTTCGGTGTTGGTGATCACCTTATCGAACGGCGCGCTGGTGGCGACGGCATAGAAACTGGGGGCGGAGTCGACAAGAACGCTGTCGGTGTTCACCCAGATGCCGAACTTCCTTTCCTTGCGGCGCACCATCACAGGTTCGGAGGGTCCCGAAACCGTCACGATGACCTCCAGCGGATCGCCCTCGGGGATTGGCGCCTCGCGTTTGATCGCGCCGAACACCAGGATGTCGGATCCGTCGAACGTCGCGGTGATGGCGACGCGATCCTTGCTGAGGCCCAGGACAACGGACTCTTCGACCGCATGGGCGGGCAAGCTCAAGAGGCACAGGGCGGCAAGCACACGCAACATCGTCAGTGCCCCCCGCTGGTGCCGAGCGTGAAAAGTTCGGCGGGTTGCAGCAGCAGATCCGAGGCGAGCTTGCCGCAGACGACAAGCACGAGCAGGGCCAGTAGGATCCGCAGTTGTTCGGCTTTCATGCGCGCGCCGATGACGGTGCCGATCTGCGCGCCGATCACACCGCCGACCAGAAGCAGAACCGCCAGAACGACATCGACCGTATAGTTGGTCGTCGCATGCAGCATCGTTGTGAAGCCGGTCACGAAAATGATCTGGAACAGCGACGTTCCCACGACCACCTTGGTCGGCATTCCCAGGATGTAGATCATCGCGGGAACCATGATGAAGCCGCCGCCAACCCCCATGATGGCCGACAGTACACCGACGAACAGCCCCACGACCAAGGGCGGTATGACCGAGATGTAAAGACCCGAGGTGCGGAACCGCGCCTTGAACGGCAGCGCATGGACCCACCCGCGCTGCCGGCGTTTCGGTGGCGGCGACCCACCCGCCTTGCGTGCTTTGCGGATCGCATTCAAGCTTTCGATGAACATCAGTCCGCCGATGACGCCAAGGAAGACGACGTAGCAGAGCTTGACCAGCAGATCGACCTGCCCAAGGCTTTTGAGGTAGTTGAACACCACTACCCCCAGCGCGGCGCCGGTCAGACCGCCTATGAGCAGGACCCCGCCCATCTTCAGATCCACGGTCTTTCGCCGGAAATGCGCCAGAACACCCGAAAAGGACGACGCGACGATCTGGTTGGCTTCGGTGGCGACCGCCACCGCCGGCGGAATTCCGATGAAGAACAGCAGCGGAGTCATCAGGAATCCTCCACCGACGCCGAACATGCCGGACAGAACGCCGACCATCCCCCCAAGCCCCAGCAGGAGGAACGCGTTGACAGACACTTCGGCGATCGGGAGGTATATCTGCATGTATCTTTTAGAACCGCTGCGGCACCCAAAATCAACTGTCCATGCTGCCGCGCAGCAATCAGGACTGATAGCGCGCCGCGATCTGGCCTTATCAGCGCTCCTTCACGTAGGGCTCTCCGCCCGCGCGGGGCGGAATCGCCTTGCCCACGAAACCGGCCAGGATCACCACCGTCAGGACATAGGGCAGCGCGTCCATGACCTGCACCGGAATCACCACGCCGCCCAGATCGATGTTCTGGAATCGCAGCGCCACCGCCTGCAACAGCCCGAACAGCAGGCAAGCCCCCATCGCATGCCAAGGGCGCCACTTCGCGAAGATCAGCGCGGCCAGCGCGATGAACCCGCGGCCCGCGGTCATGTCCTTGACGAACCCGGCCTGCAGGGCGGTGGCCAGATAGGCGCCCGCGATGCCGCACAGCACCCCGCAGATGGCGACGGCGGCATAGCGCAGGCCGACGACCGAGACGCCTGCGGTGTCCACCGCCGCCGGGTTCTCGCCGACCGCCCGCAGGCGCAGCCCGAAGCGTGTACGGAACAGCACCCACCAGGTCACCGGGACCGCCAGGAAGGCGACATAGACGAGGATTGAATGCCCAGAGAACAGTTCGGAGTAGACCTGATGCAGAATGTTTGTTTCCGCCATCAGTTCCGAAACGGGCCGCCCCGTGGCCTCGGAGTCCTTGGGCCCGATCGCCAAGGGGAATTCGGCGCTTTCGAACCGTCCCTGACCGAAAAGGGATGGGGTGCGCCCGCCCTGCTGAAACCAGTCCTGCGCCACCAGAACCGTCATACCTGCCGCAAGGAAATTGACAGCGACGCCCGAGATCAGCTGGTTGCCCCGGAAGGTGATCGAGGCCAGCCCGTGCAGGCCCGCCAGCGCCAGCGACGAGGCGATCCCGGCAAGCAGCCCCAGCCAGACCGAACCGGTCAGGGCGGCCACCGCGGCCGAGAAAAACGCCGACATCAGCATCTTGCCTTCGAGGCCGATGTCGAAAATGCCAGCCCTTTCGGAATAGAGACCGGCGAGACAGGCGAGCAGCAGCGGCGTCGCCAGGCGGATCGTCGAGTCGAGGATCTGGATAACCGTCAAGAACTCCATACTCCGCCTCCTAGTCCTGCGTCGTGCTGTGCGATGCGTCCGGCAGCGGGGCGGTCTCGCCCACGTTGCGGCGCTTGCGGCCAAGGGACAGGAATATCCGCTCCAGCGGCATCCTCACCATGTTGTCGAGCGCACCGGTGAACAGGATCACCAGCGCCTGGATGACCACGATCAACTCGCGGGGGATTGACGTCCACAGCGCCAGCTCCGCGCCGCCCTGATAGAGAAACCCGAACAGGATCGCCGCCAGGAACACGCCGAAAGGATGCGATCTGCCCATCAGCGCCACCGCGATGCCGATGAAGCCCGCGCCCTCGGTCGCATTCAGGACCAGCCGTTCTGCCTCGCCCATGACGTTGTTGATCGCCATGAGGCCCGCCAACGCGCCCGAGATCAGCATCGCGACGATGGTGATGCGTACGGGCGAAATCCCGGCATAAAGCGCGCCGGTCTCGGAATGGCCGTAGGCGCGGATCTCATAGCCCAGCCGGGTGCGCCAGATCAGCGCCCAGACCACGAAACAGGCAAGAATTGCCACCACGAACGATACGTTGGCCGGTGCGGCCTTGGAAAAGCTTATGCCGATCGGCGCCAGCAGGTCGTGCAGCGTAGGCAAATGCACCGCCTCGGGGAAGCGCTCGGTCGCCGGGTCCATCGAACCTTCGGGGCGCATCACGTTGACCAGCATGTAGTTCAGGAATGCGGCGGCGATGAAGTTGAACATGATCGTGGTGATAACGATATGGCTGCCGCGTTTGGCCTGCAGATAGGCTGGAATGGCCGCCCAGGCCGCGCCGAACAGCATCGAGGCAGCGGCGGCGGCCAACAGGGCGATGGTCCAGTGCGGCCAGGGAATGTAGAGGCAGGCCATGGCCACGCCAAGCCCGCCCAGCATCGCCTGGCCCTCGCCGCCGATGTTGAACAGCCGGGCGTGAAATGCGACCGCGACCGCAAGGCCGGTAAATATGAAATTGGTTGCGTAGTAGAGCGTGTAACCCCAGCCATAGGTGGACCCCAGCGCGCCGGACACCATCAGCTTGACCGCCGCGATCGGATCCTCGCCGATGGCGAGGATCACCAGCGCGGAAAGAAATGCCGCCAGGATCAGGCTGATCAGCGGGATCAGGACCACGTCGGCCCATTTGGGCATCTTGTCCATGTTACGCGGCCTCCCCAGAAACCCCGGCCATCAGCAGGCCCAGTTCCTTTTCGTCGGTTTCGTGCGGCAGACGCTCGCCCATGATGTGCCCGTCGAACATCACCGCGATCCGGTCCGAGAGCGAAAAGATCTCTTCCAGTTCCACCGAGACAAGCAGGATCGCCTTGCCCTGGTCGCGCAGCGCGACGATCTGCTTGTGAATGAATTCGATCGCGCCGATGTCGACGCCGCGTGTCGGCTGACCCACAAGCAGAAGATCCGGATTGCGCTCGATCTCGCGCGCCACGACGATCTTCTGCTGGTTGCCGCCCGAGAAGTTCTTGGCCGCCAGCCAGCCATCGGCGGGGCGAACGTCGAATTTCTCGATCTTGCGCTCGGTATCGGCGCGCAGGGCGGCGTTGTCCATGAATATCCCGCGCCGGTAGGCCGGGTCGCGATGATAGCCGAATGCGACGTTCTCCCAAGCGTGAAAGTCCATGATCAGACCTTCGCGTTGCCGGTCTTCGGGCACGTGCGCGATGTGTTGCGCCCGCCGGGCTTGCCCGTCGGAGCCGCGGCCGCTGAGGGGCAGCGGATCGCCGTTCAGGCGGATCGTTCCGGTGCCGGGGCGCATCCCGCCCAGCACTTCGAGCAGTTCGGACTGCCCGTTTCCGGCCACGCCCGCAATGCCCACGATCTCGCCCGCCCGCACGGTCAGATCGATGCCCTTGACCCGTTCGACGCCAGCTTCGTCGGTCACGCGCAGGTTTTCGATCTCAAGGACCGGCTTTCCCGGTGACGCCGGGACCTTGTCCACGCGCAGCAGCACCTTGCGGCCCACCATCAGTTCGGCAAGCTGCTCGGGGTTGGTTTCCGCAGTCTTGACGGTTGCGGTCATTTCGCCCCGGCGCATCACCGACACTGTGTCGGTCGCCTCCATGATCTCACGCAGCTTGTGGGTGATCAGGATGATCGTTTTGCCTTCTTCGCGCAGGCGGTGAAGGATGCGGAACAGCTGATCCGCTTCGGCCGGCGTCAGAACGCCGGTCGGCTCGTCCAGGATCAGGATTTCCGCCTTGCGGTACAGCGCCTTGAGGATTTCGACCCGCTGCTGCATTCCGACGCCGATTTCGTCGATGCGCTTGTCGGGATCTACGAAAAGCTCGTATTCCTCCTCGAGCTCCTTCAATTCCTTGCGCGCCCGGGCGAGCGAGGGGGCAAGCAGACCGCCTTCTTCGGCGCCCAGAACGATGTTCTCCAGTACGGTGAAGTTTTCGACCAGTTTGAAGTGCTGGAACACCATGCCGATCCCGGCGGCTATGGCGGCCTGGCTGTCCGGGATCTCGGTCTTTTGCCCGTTGATCCGGATCTCGCCGGCATCGGCCTTGTAGAAGCCGTAGAGAATGCTCATCAGCGTGGACTTGCCCGCTCCGTTTTCACCGATGATCCCGTGGATCGTGCCGGGGGCGACGCTGATCGAGATGTTCTTGTTGGCTTGAACCGGTCCGAAGGATTTGGAAATCCCTTTTAGCTCGATGGCGGGGACGGTCATGTCATGTCCTCAATGGCCGAAAGGGCCGCTCATCCGGTCCTGCCGTGGTCTTCGCGGTGCGATTGACCCGCGCGGGTCGGATGAACGGCGCAATTGGTGCGGAACGGGGCGGACCCCGTCCCGCGCGACATCAGAACTTCAGCGCAGGGCAGCTGTCGTTCTCGTAATAGCTGACCACTTCCAGTTCACCGTCGATGATCTTCTGGCGGGCTTCGTCCACCGAAGATTTCATGTCGTCGGTAACCAACGCTTCGTTGTTTTCGTCCAGCGCATAGCCGACGCCGTCCTCGGCCAGGCCAAGAACGAAGACGCCCGTTTCAACGTCCGCACCGGCCTTCATCGCCTCGTACACCGCCACATCAACGCGCTTGAGCATCGAGGTCAGCACCTTGCCGGGGTGCAGGTGGTTCTGGTTGCTGTCCACGCCGATCGACAGCACGCCCTCGTCGGCGGCAGTCTGCAGCACGCCCACGCCGGTGCCGCCCGCCGCGGCATAGATCACGTCAGCGCCTTGGCTGATCTGCGCCTTGGTCAGTTCCGACCCCTTCACCGGGTCGTTCCAGGCCGCCGGGGTGGTGCCGGTCATGTTGGCGACGATCTTGATGTCGGGATTGACCGCCTTGGCGCCCTGCGCGTAGCCACAGCCAAAGTGCCGGATCAGCGGAACGTCCATCCCGCCGACAAAGCCCACGGTGCCCGATTTCGAGGCCATCGCGGCCAGCATGCCGACGAGGTAGGACCCCTCATGCTCGGCAAAGCCGATCTGGCGGATGTTGGGCGCGTCCAGCCAGGTTACGTCGACCACGACGAACTTCGTGTCGGGATAGTCGGGGGCGACGGTGCTCAGCGGATCGGCCATGGCGAAACCCATGGTGATCACAGGGTTGGCGCCGGCGTCGGCGAAGCGGCGCAGGGCCTGTTCGCGCTGGGCTTCGGACTGAAGCTCGATTTCGCGGAAGCTGCCGCCGGTTTCGTCGGCCCAACGCTGGGCGCCGTTGAAGGCGGCTTCGTTGAACGACTTGTCGAATTTGCCGCCCAGGTCGAAGATCAGGGCCGGCTCGGCCAAGGCTGCGCCTGCGGTCAGAGCGACGGCCGCTGCGGCCCCCATCAAGGATTTCATCAAGGACATGTTGTACTCCCGTTGGTTTTTTTGTTCCGGGGCGCGGGCAGGTGCCAAGGCCCCGCTCAGAGCGAGCAGAACTGCTGTGATGCTGGCAATTAAGGCCGTTAGGATCAGCGGCGGTCAACCGCTTTTTGACCGGATGGTCTGGGAAACGCATGCTTGCCGTCAGGGCAACGCGCGTTCCATCAGCACGGCGTCCACGTTCTCGCCCGCCGGGCGCCGGTAGTAACCCCGGCGCAGGCCGATTGGCGCATAACCGCAACTGTCATACAGTGCGATGGCGGGCGCATTGTCCGCCGCGACGTCAAGGAAAGCGCGGGCTGCACCCAGTTTACCGGCTTGCGAATGCCATGCATCCATGAGGCTGCGGGCATGGCCTTGCCGCTGGTGATAGGGGTGCGTTGCGATGGTCAGCAATTCGGCTTCGTCGGCCACCACCTGGAAAACGGCGAAGCATTGACCGTTTCCGATGCTATGGGTGAACCGGTTCGACAGGAGGTCGCGGAACTCGTCCGCGCGCCACGGCCGCGACTGCGTGAAGGCCGCCGCGTGGACGACGGCCATTTCCTCGGGGCTCATCAATCCAGCAAGACCGGCGGCGTTTCGCGCGAAGGCGCGGCGTCGGCCGGTCTGACATAGAGGGGGGCAGGCGGTTCGGTGGTGTCGCGCCACCGGGTCGCGGCAATCTTCGCCACGGATTCCGCAAGCGCCACCGGGGAAGCGTCCTGATGCAACGGCCCAAGCGCCTCGGCGTCGGCCAAGGGAAGCAGCGCAGGCACGGATCCCGGAGCTTGCACATAGACCTGATCGCGTGGCGCGGGGATTATGGGCAGGTGGCCGGCAGGCGCGCCGAGTGCTCGGGCTTCGAAACCCGTGACACCGACAGCCGGAATCCCCAGACCCAGGGCCAGGCCGCGGGCGGCCGAAACCGAGATCCTGATGCCGGTGAAGTTTCCGGGACCGACACCGACACCCAGGGCATCGATCTGGCGCCACGAGACGCCGCCGGCCGCCAGGGTTTCCTCGAGCAGGGGCATCAGACGTTCGGCCTGACCGCGCGACATCGCCTCGGCCATTGAGGCGATGATCCGGTCCCCACGCAACAAAGCGGCCGCGCAATGCGCGGCCGACGTGTCGAAACCGAGGATCAGCGCGTCAGACTGCAACGGGACGCACCTCGGTGACTTCCGGGATATAGTGACGCAGCAGGTTCTCGATCCCCATCTTCAAGGTGAGCGTGGACGACGGGCACCCGGCGCAGGCCCCTTGCATGTGCAGGTAGACAACTCCGCGGTCAAACCCGTGGAACGTGATGTCTCCGCCATCCTGCGCCACGGCAGGGCGCACCCGGCTGTCGAGCAGTTCCTTGATCTGGTTCACGATTTCGGCATCCTCGCCGCTGTGTTCGGCGTGGCCCGATGCGGTTTGAGCCTCATCGCCCATCACCGGCTGGCCAGATTGGTAATGTTCCATCACGGCGCCGAGGATCGCTGGCTTGATGTGATCCCATTCGACTTCATTTGCCTTGGTCACTGTCACGAAATCGTTTCCGAAGAAGACACCGGTGACGCCGTTCACGGCAAAGATTCGCGCCGCAAGGGGCGATTTCGCTGCTGCTTCCACCGTCGGGAAATCGGCGGTGCCCACTTCCAGAACGGTCTGGCCGGGCAGGAATTTCAGCGTTGCCGGGTTCGGGGTGGATTCGGTCTGGATGAACATGAGGGACTCCGTGATGGTTGACTCGGATATGCGCCGTTGGCCCGTCGGAGTCAAGAGTTTGGAATGATTCTAAGATACCCGGGATCAGGTGATCTCTTCCAGCTTTTCCTTGCTCAGATCGCCCGGAACGATGGTGATCGGGATCGGCAGGCTGCCCGAGGTCCGGGTCAGTTGGGTGATGATCGGGCCCGGCCCCTTCTTGTCGGTCCCGGCGCCAAGTACCAGAACGCCGATTTCCGGGTCGGACTTGATATGGGCGATGATTTCCGGAACCGGTTCGCCCTCGCGGATCGCAAGTTCGGGTTCGACCCCCTGCTTGTCCCGCATCCATTTGGCGAAGACTTCGAAATGCGCGTGGATCCTTTCCCGCGCTTCCTCGCGCATGACCTCGCCGACACCGATCCAGTGATTGAACTCGTCCGGCGGAATCACCGAAAGCACGGTCACGCCGCCGCCGGTCTTGGCTGCGCGCATGGCCGCGAAACGCATGGCATTCAGGCATTCTCGGCTGTCATCGAGGACGACCAGGAACTTGCGCATGGAAATCCTTTCTGTTTCCCGGGATCATGCCCCACAGCAGGGCGGCTGGCAACCGAGTGCGCTCCGGGGCGATCTAACCGTTCGACGCGGCCCAATCCCAGTACAGTTCACGGGCGCGCCGCGCGATGGGACCGATCTGGTACTGCGTGTCGTCCAGCGCGGTGACAGGGGTGACCTTGTTCATGTTGCCGGACATGAACACCTCGTCGGCATCGTGGAAATCGTCGAAGCTCAGCACCGCCTCATGAACCGACACGCCGTCGTCCCGAAGGTTCTGCATGTGGCGCGCCCGGGTGATGCCGGCCAGGAATGTGCCGTTGGCGATCGGGGTGAACACCTCGCCATCCTTGACCATGAAGACGTTGGCCGTTGCGGTTTCGGCCACGTTTCCCATTGCGTCGGCCACCAGCGCGTTCGTGAAACCCTTGGACCGCGCCTCGCGCAGCATTCTGGCGTTGTTGGGATAGAGGCAGCCTGCCTTGGCGTTGACCACGGCATCTTCCAGAACCGGTCTGCGGAACCGCGTCGTGGTCAATGTGGCGGTCGCAGTGGGGGGCGCCAACGGGATTTCCTCGAGACAGACGGCGAAACCGGTGCTGTCTTCCTTTGGAATGATCGCCGAGGGATCGCCATCGATTCCCCAATACATCGGCCGGATATAGATGGCCTTGTCCGCACCATAGGCATCCAGTCCTTCCCGGATGATGTCCACCATGTCGCGGGTCGAAACCGTGGGCGTCAGCATCAGCGCCTCGGCCGAGCGGTTGGTGCGCGCGCAATGCGCCTCGAGATCGGGGGCCAGCCCGTCGAAATAGCGTGCTCCATCGAACACCGAGGATCCGAGCCAGGCGCCATGGTCACCGGCCCGCATGATCTGGGCGTCGCCGTCGTGCCACGTTCCTTCGAAATAGGTGCGGATGTTGGTGCCGATTGCCATCGCTCTCTCCCTCGATTTCGGCAGAGCCTATGGCGGGGTGGGTCAGAGGTCCAGACCTTTTGTCACTCGCGCATGGGCAGCGCCTCGCGCTTGACCATGGTGCGCAGCGCAAAGTTCGAGCGGAGATTGCGGATGCCGGGAATCTGCATCAACCGGGTCTCAAGGAAGGCGTCGAACGCCGAAAGGTCCGGGGCCACGACACGCAACAGAATGTCCCGAGACCCGGTCATGAGGTAGCATTCCATGACCTCGTCGCAGCGGCGGATGGCGCGCTCGAAGGCGTCGATGGCGGCGCGGTCCTGTTTGTCGAGTTCCACCGAAACGAAGATGGAAACGCCGAAACCAAGTTTGCCGGGATCAACCTGCGCCGCATAGCCGGTAATGACGCCGCTTTTTTCCAGCCGGTCCAACCGCCGCGCGCAGGGGGTTGCCGACAGGCCGACGGATCCGGCCAGTTCGGTGATCGTCATGCGCCCATCCTTCTGGAGCGCACGGACGATTTTTCGGTCGATCTTGTCCATGTTGGATTTCACCAAGGCGGGCGTAGCGTTTAGGGAAATACTCTAACCCAACGCGGAAAGGCAGGCAATCTTGGTGAAAATCGCCCTTCGGTTTGTGAGATGATTCCATTAATTCACCGGAGGAGAGAGATGAAGACAACTACCGTCGATGTGCCCGAGCACGAGCAAGTCATCCAGTTCGAGGATGCCGCCAGTGGACTCAGCGGGTTTATCGCGATCCATTCGACCCAGCTTGGCCCGGCGGCAGGCGGAGTCAGGATGCGGCCCTACGGGCACCGAACTGAAGCCCTGAATGACGCGCTGCGCCTGTCGCGTGGCATGACCTACAAGAACGCGGCCGCCAACCTGCCTCTGGGTGGCGGCAAAGCGGTGATCATCGGCGATCCGTCGTCCGACAAGTCGCCCGCGCTGCTTCGCGCATTCGGGCGCGCGGTCGAGAGCCTCGCAGGCCGCTACTGGACCGCCGAAGACATGGGGATGACGCCCGAGGACATGGCCGCCATCGGTACCGAGACGCGGTTCGTGGCCGGACTTGCCGACGGCGAATTCGCCAGCGGCGATCCGTCGCCGGTGACCGCCCGCGGCATCTTCAACGCGATCCGCACCACCGCGCGGCACCGCTTCGGCACGGCGGACCTGGCCGGCAAGACCGTTTCGGTGCAGGGATTGGGGCATGTCGGATATCATCTCTGCCGGTTCCTGCACGGGGCGGGCGCCAAGCTGATCGTCACCGACATCGATGCGGAACAGGTTGCCCGCGTCGCCGCGGAATTCTCGGCCATGCCTGTCGCCCCCGACGCGATCTATGGGGCCGAAGCCGACATCTTCGCGCCTTGCGCCATCGGCGCAATCCTCAACGAGACCAGTATTCCGCTGCTGAAGGTCGGTGCGGTCGCGGGCGGAGCCAACAACCAGCTTGCGACGGATGCGGATGGCCAGCGTCTGCATCAGCGGGGCATTCTCTACGCGCCCGACTTCGTCGCCAACGGTGGCGGCATCATCAACGTCGCGACCGAGATCCTGCGCATTTCGAACCGCGAGGAATGGGTCGCGGGCAAGCTCGAGGCGCTGGACCGGACCATGGATCGCATCCTGGCCCGCGCGATCACCCAATCCGTCAGCCCGAACGACGTGGCCGAGGCGATCGTGCACGAAATCCTGCAGCAGGAAGCCGCCTGAGAGGCTTTCCCGGAATGGAAAAGGGCCGCCCCGAAAGGCGGCCCTATCTGATTCCGGTTTCGCGATCAGGCCGAGACGGCCCCGACCATGCCCGCGATCTCGTAGGTCTGGCGCAGGATGGGCGCCGCGATTTCCCGTGCCCGCGCGGCCCCGCGGGCCAAGATGCGGTCGATCTCGGCCGGGTCATCCATCAGCCGCGCCATCTCGGTCGAGATGGGCGAAAGCTTGGCCACCGCCAGATCCGCGAGCGACGGCTTGAAGGTGCCGAATTGCTGACCCGCATGTTCCGCGATCACTTGCTCGGGCGAGATGTCGGCGAGGGCTGCGTAGATGTTCACCAGGTTGCGCGCCTCGGGACGATCCTCGAGCCCCTCCAGCGTATCGGGCAGCGGGTCCGGATCGGTGCGCGCCTTGCGGATCTTGAGCGCGATCGCATCCGCATCGTCGGTCATGTTGATCCGGCTCATGTCCGACGGATCGGATTTCGACATCTTCTTGGTGCCGTCGCGCAGGCTCATGACGCGTGTGGCGGCACCTTCGATCACCGGTTCGGTGATGGGGAAGAAGTCGACGCCGAAATCGTTGTTGAACTTGATCGCGATGTCCCGCGTCAGTTCGAGGTGCTGTTTCTGATCTTCACCGACAGGCACATGGGTGGCGTGGTAGATCAGGATGTCGGCCGCCATCAGCGAGGGATAGGCGAAAAGTCCCAGCGAGGCGTTCTGCTGGTTCTTGCCCGCCTTGTCCTTCCACTGGGTCATCCGCTGCATCCAGCCCATGCGTGCGACGCAGTTGAAGATCCAGCCAAGCTGCGCGTGTTCCGGCACTTGGGACTGGTTGAACAGGATCGACTGCTCGGGGTCGATGCCGGCGGCGATGAACCCGGCGCAGAGTTCGCGGGTGTTGCGGGTCAGCGCGGCGGGATCCTGCCAGACGGTGATCGCGTGGAGGTCGACCATGCAGTAGATGGTCTCGAACTCCGGCCCCTGCATGTCCACGAAGCGTTTGATCGCGCCCAGGTAGTTGCCCAGCGTCAGCCCGCCCGAGGGCTGGATGCCGGAGAACACGCGCGGCGTGAATTTGGTTTCGGCCATGGAAGGCAACTCCCGTCTGGAAAAATGAGCCTCCGTCGCTTACCCATGAGGCCAAGGGACGTCAACCGCCGCGAAAGGCCAACCCATGAGCAGTGACAATTACACCTCCGCCGTGAACCCCTTGCCGCCTGCGGTGGTGGCCCTGGTGCTGTTCATCATGGGGGTCGAGCTTGCCTTCACGCTTGGCGCGCGCGGGTTTGTGGGCGGGCCCGAGGCGGTGGGCTGGCGGCTGACCGCGATCCAGTCTTACGCCTTTTCCGCCGACATACTCGACTGGATGATCGAAACCGGGCGCTGGCCGGTCGAACAGGTGATCCGCTTCGTCACCTATCCCTTCGTGCATGGCAGCTTCACGCAGGCGCTTTTCGTCTGCGTGTTCGTTCTGGCGATGGGCAAGATGGTCGGCGAGGTTTTTGGCGGCCTTGCCATGCTGCTGATCTTTGTCATTTCGGGCATTGGCGGGGCGCTGGCCTACGCCGTGTTCCTGGACCCCCGCTATCCGCTGATCGGCGGCTTTCCCCCGGTCTACGGGCTGATCGGCGCCTTTACCTGGCTGCTCTGGCGCAGATTGTCGCTGGTGGGCGAAAACCAGGCCCGTGCCTTCAACCTCATCCTGGTGCTGATGGGAATTCAGTTGCTGTTCGGCCTGCTGTTTGGCGGCACCTCCGACTGGGTCGCCGATCTGGGCGGCTTTGCCACCGGCTTCGGCCTGTCCTTCTTCCTTGCTCCCGGGGGCTGGGCGCGCATCGTCAGCCGGTTGCGGCGGGATTGACCCACCGCAACGCCGGGGCTGTCTCGCTATTTCTTCAGCGGACAGGTGCTGAGGCCCAGAATCTGATACACCGGGCAGTAGCCGGCAAGCCCCGTCAACAGGGGAACAAGTCCCAGCAGGCCCCACATGGTTTGCGGGCCGACGACCGTGAGGGACAACAGGACAAGGCCCAGCAGAATCCGTGCGGCGCGGTCCATTGTACTTTCGTTTCGTATCATGGCGGAACTCCTTTCCGGGTTGGATCGAACATGGTTGATATCCATGTTCTGCCCCGAAACGCCGTCACGGTCGGTGACAGTGTCACCGTTCGTCTGCGGCAAGTCGTTCCAATCCCGCACGGTCCAGCAGGCTGATCCTGCCTCGCGCCAGCGAAACCAGCCCCAGGCGCGAGAATTCGGCAAGCCGCCTGCTGACGAATGCGCGGCCCGAGGCCGTTTCCGCCGCCAGCGCGTCATGCGTCGATCTTACGACCCCGTCCTGCGCCAGCCTGAGCAATGCCCGCGCAAGCCGCGCGTCGAAGCCGGTCAGCGCGACATCCTCGACCAGTTGCTCGAAATCGGCAAAGCGCCGCGCGACGGCCGCAAGTACTTCGGCCCGAAAGGACTCGTCCGTCGCCATGGAGCGTCGGAAAACGTCGTGGGGCAGGATTTCGCCCTTGATATCGGTTTCAGCGACGCCTTCCGCGGAATAACTGCGCCCGTCGGTCAGGCAGGCGAAGGTTTGCAGGCAGACATCGCCCGGACCCACACGATACAGCACGACCTCGCGCCCGTTCGCGGCCGTCAGGCTGACCCGGATCGAGCCTTCCTGCAAACTTACGAATCCGGGACATTCCTGGCCCGGTCGAAACAGGACGGTTCCGGCGGGGCACTTGAGATTGCTCATGACCGGCGCAGCGCCCGTTTGAATTCGGACATGCGGAAGGCGCCCATGACCTGTCCTGCCGCGAAATAGACGACCGCGGCCAAGACGACCAAGCCCAGCAGCGCCAGGTAGCGCCAGGTGGGTACCGCGAACAGCCACCCGAATACCTGCACGACGGCATAGAGCGCCACCCCCATGACCACCGACGCCGCCACGATGCGCCAGGCGCGGGCGTGGAACCGCGCGTCGAACCGGGCCACATCCCCCATCCGGCGCGCTCCAATGGCCAGGAGCGCGACCATCACCCATCCCGCCGCCGAGGCGGCTATGGCCGGCGCGAGCCAGCCAACCAGCGGATAGAGGCCAAAGGCCAGCCCGGCATTGACCACCATCGCGACAAGCGCGAAGCGGAACGGCGACTTCGTGTTCTCGCGCGCGAAATAGAGCGGCTGCAGCAGTTTCTGCAGCATGAAAGATGGCAACCCCACCCCGTAAATCGCCACGGCCAATGCCGTCGCCGCGGTGTCGTCAGCCCCGAAATGACCGCGTTCGAACAGCACCGAAACCAGCGGCAGCGGCATCACCAGGAAGGCGACGGTGGATGGGATGGTCAGCAGCAGCGAAAACTCCCCGGCGCGGGACAGCGCGTTGCGGGCGCCGTCGTCGTCGCCCGCGCGCAGACGGCGGGACAGGTCGGGCAGCAGGACGATGCCGACGGCGATGCCGACAACCCCCAAGGGCAACTGATACAGCCTGTCGGCCGCAAAAAGCCAACTGACCGCTTTCTCGGTCTTCGACGCCACCAGCTGCCCAACGACCAGGTTCACCTGCGTCACACCCATGGCCAGCGCGGCCGGGATGGCGATGCGGAACATGTGGCGCATCTCGGGGGTCAACCGCGGCAGGCCGGGGCGGATGCGGATGCCCGCCCGCTCGGTGGCGCCCCAGACCAGCGCCAGTTGCGCCACGCCTGCGACCGGGATCACCCAGATCAGCCAGTCGATGACGGCACCGCCCGACACGGCCCCCGCGATCATGGCGGAGCAGGCGAAAATGTTCAGCAATACGGGTGCCGCCGCCGCGGCGGCGAACCGGCCGGTCGCGTTCAGGACGCCCGAGAACAACGCTGCCAGGGACATGAACAGGATGTAGGGAAACACCACATAGCCGTAGCCCACGGCCAAATCGAACCTTTCGTCTCCGTAGAACCCTTCGGCGGTGATCCAGACCAGCGCCGGCATGAAGATCATCGCAACCCCGACGAGCGCCAGCACCGCGGCGGCGAGCAGGTTGAACGCGCCCTGGGCGAAGGCTTCGGCGTTGTCCCCGCCTTCAAGGCGTTTCGAGAACATCGGCACGAAAGCGGCGTTGAAAGCGCCCTCGGCGAAGAAACGGCGGAACATGTTGGGCAGGCGGAAGGCGGCGACGAAAGCGTCCATCACCGGGCCCGGCCCGATGAAGGCGGTCAGCAGGATCTCGCGGACAAAGCCCAGGATTCGGCTGGCCAAGGTCCAGAAACCGACCGTGAACATGCCCGAAAGCAACCTGATCGGCTTCATGAGGCAGCGCGCTCCGCGCCTTCGGTGATGGCCGCGCGCAACTTGGCCTCGAGACCGCGCTGCTTGGCCTTCGAATAGTATTTCAGTCCGAACATGTCCTTGACGTAGAACGTGTCCACCACCTGTTCGCCATAGGTCGCGATGACGGCGTTGGCGATATAGACATTCGCAGCCGCCAGTGTCCGCGTCAGGTCATAGAGCAAGCCCGGCCGGTCGCGGGTATCCACCTCGATGATCGTGTAGATTTCCGAACCGTCGTTGTCG
This sequence comes from Ruegeria sediminis, assembly GCF_005938215.1. Taxonomy (GTDB): domain Bacteria; phylum Pseudomonadota; class Alphaproteobacteria; order Rhodobacterales; family Rhodobacteraceae; genus Ruegeria; species Ruegeria sediminis. The sequence continues at coordinate 723,962 of NZ_VCPD01000001.1, read as the reverse complement.
AAGGTGATGTGCGTCGGCACCTTGAAGGCCTTTTCGCGCTTCTTGATCTTGTCGCGAGATTTCAGGGCGTCGCGCGCCACCACTTCGCCCTTGAGCGTCTTGTGGATCATCTGCGTCAGGCGGGGCAGGCGGGCGGCTTCGAACGGATGCCCTTCGGAGTCCTGGATCCAGAAGGCGTCGGTGACGTAGCCATCCTTGGTCGTATAGCTTCGCGCATCCACCACGTTCGCACCGACCAGCGCCAGCGCGCCGGCGATGCGCGCGAAGATGCCGGGGTGATCGGCCATGGCGAAACAGGCGCGGGTGGCGTCGCGGTCATCGTCGGGATCCAGCCGGATTTCCATCGCGCCGGGGTCGCCGCTTGCCTCGAGGTCGCGCAACATGCCGGCAAATTCGATATGCGTCGCAAGGTTCAGGCCCTGCCAGTACGGATCGTAATGGCGCGCGGTCTCTGTCTTGAGATCCGCTTTGGACCAATCCTCCAACGCCTCGCGCAGCGCCTTCTTTGCCTCATTGCCGCGGCCCTCGCGATTGAGCGCCTCCATCCCTGTTTCGAGCGCCCGTTTCGTTTCGGCGTGCAGCGCGCGCAGCAGCGTGGCCTTCCAGTTGTTCCAGGTGTTGGGCCCGACGCCGCGGATGTCGCACACGGTCAGAACCGTCAGCAGATCCAGCCGCTTGACGGTCTGCACCGCCTTGGCGAAATCCCTCACGGTGCGCAGATCGGAAATGTCCCGCTTCTGCGCCATGTCGGACATCAGCAGGTGATAGCGGACAAGCCATTCGACCGTTTCCGACTCGGTCTTGTTCAGGCCAAGGCGCGGCGCCACCTTGCGGGCGATCTTGGCGCCGAGGATCGAATGATCCTCGGGCCGCCCCTTGGCGATGTCATGCAGCAGCAGCGCCACGTACAGAACCTTGCGGTTGACGCCGCCTTTGAGGATCGAGGACGCCAGCGGCAGTTCCTCGATCAGTTCGCCCTTTTCGATCTGCGCCAGGTTCACGATGCACTGGATGGTGTGCTCGTCCACCGTGTAGCTGTGATACATGTTGAACTGCATCATCGCGACGATCGGCTCGAATTCCGGAAGGAAGGCCGACAGCACGCCCAGTTCGTTCATGCGCCGCAGGGCGCGTTCCGGGTTGCCGTGCTTGAGCAGAAGGTCGAGAAAGATGCGCTGCGCCTCCTTGTCGTTGCGCATGTCTTCGTCGATCAGGTGCAGGTTCGCCGTCACCAGCAGCATCGCGTCGGGATGGATCAGCATCCCGGTCCGCAGCCCCTCTTCGAAGAGCCGCAGAAGGTTCATCTTGTCGGCGAGGAATTTCTTGGGATCGGCCACCGCCAGGCGGCCATGCACGACCTTGTAGCCGGGCTTGACCTTTCTGCGCCGGGTGAAGATACGTTCGAGCAGCGGCGCGTTCTTGACATGCGCGGCCTCGAGCTTGGTCAGAAAGATCCGCGTCAGCTCGCCCACGCGCGTGGCCTCGCGGAAGTATTTCTGCATGAAGATCTCGACCCCGCGGCGTCCCGCGCGATCCTCGTAGCCCATGCGATCGGCAACCTCGACCTGCTGGTCGAAGGTCAGCTGCTCGGTCGCGCGGCCTGTCGACAGATGCAGATGCGAGCGCACCGCCCACAGGAAATCCTCGGCCTGGACGAACCTGTCGAATTCCTCGCGCGTGAACAGGCCCAGCGGCACGAGTTCGGCGACGTCGCGAACCCCGTAGATGTATTTCGCGATCCAGTAGAGCGACTGCAAATCGCGCAGGCCGCCCTTGCCCTCCTTGACGTTGGGCTCGACCATGTAGCGCTGGCCCTGCTTCTCGTGGCGTTCGTCGCGCTCCTGCAGCTTGGCCTCGATGAACTCCCGGCCCGTTCCCTTGAACAGGTCGTTTCGCAAGCGCGTATTCAGGTCGTCGGCCAGCGGTCGGTGACCGGCCAGGAAACGCTGTTCCAGCATCGCGGTCCGGATGGTGAAATCGTCGGCGCCCAGCCGCAGGCAATCCTTGATGGTGCGCGAGGAATGCCCGACCTTCAGGCGCAGATCCCACAGGATGTAAAGCATCGACTCGATGACGCTCTCGGCCCAGGCGGTGATCTTGTAGGGTGTAAGAAACAGCAGATCGACATCCGAAAACGGCGCCATCTCGCCGCGGCCATAGCCGCCGACGGCCAGAACCGCGATCCGTTCGCCCTGGGTCGGATTGGGCCGCGGGTGCAGGATCTCGCTCGCGACGTGAAGCGCCGTCCGAACCAGCCCGTCGGTCAGATAGGTATAGGCCCGCGTGAGGGGACGGGCCGCGAACGGCTTTGCAACGAAGGCTTCAGCGATGGCTGCGCGTCCGGTCTTCTGGGCATCCCGCAGGATTCGGACCACTTCGGCGCGCAATGCCATGTTGTCGTCGTTGGCTGCGGCGGCCGCCGCAATCCTTGTATGGACTTCGGCGGGATCAAAGATCGTTTCCGGAGGACAGATCAGTTCGCCGTCCGGCAGCGGAACGCTTGCCGACAGATCAGAAACCGGCGCCGGTGAAGCTTTGTGGGGCAGGGTCAATCACAACCACCTGTTTGTTCTGGATCGTGGCAACGGCCAACCCCCTTTCATTAGTCCCGTTCGGCAGCAGACGGAAGATGCCACCGACGCCCTGGAACCCGGCTCTTTGCGTCAGCGCGGCGCCGGTCAGGGCATCGGACTTGCCTGCTCCGACCAACGCGCCGATGGCCGCAATCCCGTCATAGGCGAGACCGCCGATGGGATGCGGAGAACCGCCATAGGTGGCCTGATAACGCGACCGGAACGTCTGCGCCTTGACCGGGTCGGGCAGGGCGAACCAGCCGCCCTGTACGCCCGGCAGTTCCAGCGTCTGCGGCGGGATGTCCCACCGGGTCAGGCCGATGAACTGCGTTGTGGCCGAGGACACGCCCGCCTCGGGCAGCAACTGGCTGTAGAGCGGCAGCGCCCCGGCAGTGGTCGCGGTCAGAAAGATGGAATCCGCGCCCGAAGCATCGACCGTGGCCTTGATCGTCGGGACCGAGGCGATGACGCCCTGCTGCGACCGTTCGTAGGCGACGCTGCCGGCGTTTCTGACGCTGGTGCTGCCTATGGCCTGCTCGATCGCCGCTCGCCCCAGCATCCCGGCGTCGTCATTGCTGTGCACGACGACCATGTTCCGCTTGCCCTGCCGCGCGGCATAGCTGACAAGCCGGTTTGCGGTGTTGTCGAAGGTCGGCCCAAGCACGAAGACGTTTCCGCCCGCGATGTTGGTGTTGTTCGAGAAGGACAGGACGTTGATGTTCTGGTTCAGCACGGCGAGGCCCGCGGCGTTTGCGGCTTGCGCGTAGACCGGCCCCAGAATGATCTTTGCGCCATCGGCGACGGCCTGTTGGGCAACCGCTGCCGCGGTGTTGGCGTCGCCTGCCGTATCATAGACCCGCAGGTCGATCTGGACGTTCTGCAGATCCGCAATCGCCAGCCGGGCCGAATTTTCCAGGCTTTGGGCTAGGACGGCGTCGCCGGACTGCGCCGACCCGCGCGGAACCAGCAGTGCCACGGGAACGGGCGCGGACGTGTTGATCGACGGCCCGCCGGTGTTGACCGCTCCCGGTTCGCAGGCGCTCAGAAACGCGGCTGTCGCCAGTGCGAAGGTGGAGAGGGCCAGCTTGCGGGCGGGCTTGAAAACGGCAAACATCTAAATCAAAACTCCCTGATCCGGCGGTCCGAAGACGCCGCGCGTCGTTGAGCCGCGATAATAAACGTCACGCAGAGGGGGTCCAGCATTGAATTTCCAAAAGACCAGTTTGGCGCCCGGTCTGTATTTCGTCGCCACTCCGATCGGAACGGCGCGCGACATCACGCTCAGGGCGCTGGACGTTCTGGCCTCGGCCGACGTGATCGCAGCCGAGGACACGCGCAGTTTGCGCCGGTTGATGGAGATCCACGGCGTACCCCTCGAAGGGCGGCGGATACTGGCCTATCATGACCACAGCGGTGCCGGCGCCCGGGCGAGAATCATCGAATCCCTGTCGGCGGGGCTGTCGGTGGCCTATGCCTCGGAGGCCGGGATGCCGCTGATCGCAGACCCCGGGTATGATCTTGGCCGTGTGGCGGCCGGGGCAGGTCATATGGTGACCTGCGCCCCAGGCCCTTCGGCGGTTCTGACCGCCCTGACCTTGGCCGGCCTGCCGACGGATGCCTTTTTCTTTGCGGGCTTCCTCCCCAATTCCTCCGGGGCACGGAAATCGCGCCTCGAGGCGTTGCGCGACGTGCCCGGCACGCTGGTATTCTACGAATCGCCCAAGCGCGTTGCTGCGAGTCTGTCCGACATGGCGGAGATGCTGGGAGAAGACCGGCAGGCGGCGCTGTGCCGCGAACTGACCAAGAAGTTCGAAGAGATCCGGCGGGGATCGCTGCGGGAACTGGCGGCGGACTACCAGGGGGCGTCGGTCAAAGGCGAAATCGTCCTGCTGGTGGACAGATCGCATTCGCAATCCGTTAACGAGTCCGACGTAGAATCGGCATTGAGGACGGCGCTGGAAACGCATTCGGTACGGGACGCGGCGGATCTGGTTTCGGAAATGTACAAACTGCCGCGCCGCCCGATCTATCAACAGGCCCTGAAACTGGCAAAGGGCGGAAAGGGGTGACATGGCGAACCGGTCTGCCCGTGGGACGGTGGCGTACCATGCGGGTATGTCGGCCGAGCTTCGAGTCGCGGCAGACTACGAGCGACGCGGGTTCATGGTCGCGCATCGGCGGTGGCGCGGTGCGGGCGGCGAGATCGATCTGATAACGCGCCACGAAGGCGGGGTGGTCTTTGTCGAGGTCAAGAAAAGCTCCAGTTTCGACCGCGCGGCGCTGCGGCTGACGCTTCGCCAGATGCAGCGCATCTGCCTTTCCGCCGAAGAATTCCTTGCTGGCGAACCGGATGGGCAGCTAACGAATGCCCGGTTCGACGTGGCACTGGTGGACGGTACCGGAGAAATTCGGATCATCGAAAACGCCTTTGGCCTGCCCTGATCGCCATTGATCCCTTTGCCGTGCTGCGCCATGTATCGGTCGTGGCAATGAGGGATGCACCATGAAGATCGCCTTTCAGATGGACCCGATCGGGGCCGTGGACATCAATGCGGACAGTTCCTTCCGCCTGGCCGAAGAGGCGCAGGCGCGCGGTCACGATCTGTTCTTCTACGGACCCGACCACCTCGCCTACCAGGAAGGGCGGATCACGGCGCGCGGCCATGACATGACGGTGCAGCGCGTCCCGGGCGAGCCGGCGATCCTGGGCCCAGTGCGCGAAGTGGACCTGGCCGAATTCGACGTGGTCTGGCTGCGCCAGGATCCGCCTTTCGACATGCACTACCTTACCTCGACCTATCTTCTGGACCGGCTCAAGGGGCAGACGCTGGTGGTGAACGATCCGTTCTGGGTACGGAATTACCCGGAAAAGCTGCTGGTCCTGAACTTCCCGCACCTGACGCCGCCCACCACCATCGCCCGCGATCTCGAGGCGATCCGGGCATTCAAGGCGCGGCATGGCGACATCATTCTCAAGCCGCTCTACGGCAACGGCGGCGCGGGCGTGTTCCGGCTCGATGCCAACGACCGGAATCTGTCGGCCCTCTACGAACTGTTTACCGGCTTTTCGCGCGAACCGCTGATCGTGCAGAAATTCCTGCCGGACGTGAGCAGCGGCGACAAGCGCGTGATCCTGGTCGACGGAGAACCCGTCGGCGCGATCAACCGTGTCCCTGCTCCGGGCGAGACTCGGTCGAACATGCATGTCGGCGGCAGGCCCGAGAAAACCGGCCTGACCGACCGCGATCGTGCAATCTGCGCCGAGATCGGCCCGCTGCTGAGGGAAAAGGGGCAGGTCTTCGTCGGGATCGACGTGATCGGGGAGTACCTGACCGAGATCAACGTGACGTCTCCCACGGGGATTCAGGAGTTGGAACGGTTCGACGGTATCAACATCGCCGAAAAGGTCTGGGAGGCCATCGAAGCCAAGTTCTAGGCCGCGACCCTGGCGCTGACGCGAAAACTCAGCGCCTCGGCCACATGCGGGCGGCGCACGTCTTTCACGCCTTCCAGATCGGCGATAGTGCGCGCGACCCGCAGGATCCGGTGGTAGGCGCGTGCCGACAGGCCGAACCGGTCCGCCGCCTTGAGCAGCAGTTCCTTGCCCTCGGCGTCCGGGGTGGCGACCTGTTCAAGCGTCTTGCCTTCGGCATCGGCGTTCTGGCGGATCGCGTGATGCCCACGAAAGCGTTCGGCCTGAATGTCGCGTGCGGCCATGACGCGCATGGCCACGGTGGCCGAGCTTTCGCCGGACGGCGGCAAGTCGAGATCCGTGAAATCCACCGGCGGTACTTCGATGCGAAGATCGAAGCGGTCCATCAGCGGCCCGGATATGCGTCCCAGGTAATCGTCGCCACAGTTGGGCGCCCGCCCGCAGGCGCGCGCCGGGTCCGTCAGGTATCCGCATTTGCAGGGGTTGGCCGCCGCCACCAGCATGAAGCGGCAGGGGTATTTAACATGGGCATTGGCCCGCGCAACCATCACTTCGCCGGTTTCGATCGGTTGCCGCAGGGTTTCGAGGACGGTGCGTGGAAACTCGGGGAACTCGTCCATGAACAGCACGCCGTTGTGAGCCAGCGAGATCTCTCCCGGTTTCGCGCCCTTGCCGCCGCCGACGATGGCGGCCATGGACGCGGTGTGATGCGGTTCGCGAAAGGGCCGGGAGCGGCTGATGCCGCCCTCGTCCAGCAGGCCGCAGAGCGACTGGATCATCGAGGTTTCCAGCGCTTCGACCGCGGTGAGAGGTGGCAGGATGCCGGGAATGCGCGCGGCCAGCATGGATTTGCCCGAACCCGGGGTGCCGATCATGATCAGGTGGTGCCGTCCCGCCGCCGCGATCTCGAGCGCGCGCTTGGCCCGCTCCTGTCCCTTGACGTCGCGCAGGTCGCGGGGGCAGGGGGCCAGATCGACCTCGCCGGGCTGCGCTTCGGGCAGGGGCGACTGGCCGGAGAAATGGCGGACAACGGCCCCCAGCGTATCGGCGCCTAGCACCTGTGCCGCGCCGACCCAGGCCGCCTCGGCGCTGGAGGCGCGCGGGCAGAGCAGGGCGCGGTTCTCGGCAGCGGCGGTCATGGCCGCCGGCAGCGCGCCGACCACCGGCATCAAGGAACCGTCCAGCGACAGTTCGCCCAAGGCCACGGTCCCTTCGACTGCGTCCATCGGGATGATGTCGAGCGCCGCCAGCAGGGCCATCGCGATCGGCAGGTCGAAATGGCTGCCTTCTTTGGGCAGATCGGCGGGCGACAGGTTGATGGTGATGCGCTTCGCCGGCAGCGCGATGGCCATGGAATTCAGGGCGCTGCGGACACGGTCGCGGGCCTCGGACACGGCCTTGTCGGGAAGCCCTACGATGGAAAACGCGGGCAGGCCTGGCGTGACAGCGCATTGCACTTCGACCGGCCGGGCCTCGACCCCCTGAAACGCGACGGTGTGGGCGCGGGCGACCATGTCACTCCTGTTCGTGGTTAACAGGAGATTGCTACCGCGCCCCCGGTTTAGAAAGCGTTAACGCCGTGCCGGTCGCCGTCGGGCTGTTTTTCATAGTCTGGCCACGGGGCCGTGGGCAAATCCATCTGGTAGGGAAACGGATCATACGTGACTTGCAGCGCTTCCTCTCGCCAACGCAGGACCGCGGGATCAGCGAGCAGCACGTCGCAATAGGCCCGGTTTTGCGCGGAAACCGGCAGGCCGTAGCCGACGATCCGGGCTGCAACAGGCGTGTAGAACACATCCGCAAGGGAATAGCGCCCGAACAACGGTCCCGTCTCGTTGCCAGAGACCGTTCGGGCATGGCGCCAAAGCGACTCGATCCGGTCCAGATCGGCCCGCGTTTCCGCAGCTGGTTCAAATCCCATGTAGCTGTGCAGCAGCTGCATTGGGCATTCGCGCCGCAGGGCGTGGAACCCGGTCGTCATCTCGGCGCAGAGCCATCGCGCGGTGGCGCGTGCCGACGGATCGTCGGGCCACAGCCCGGCCCCGGGGTGCCGTTCGGCCAGCGTTTCGGAAATCGCGAGGCTTTCGCCCACCACGGTCCCGTCGGGCAGACGCAGGGCGGGAACCAGCCGCGCGGGCGCCAGCGGCTCCATATCCTTCGCCATCGTCCCGGAGTAAAGGCCGATCATGTGAGTTTGAAAGGGGATGCCGAATTTCTCGAGCATCAGCCATCCGCGCATGGACCAACTGGAAAACAGGCGGTCACCGATGAAAAGGTCATAGGTCATGGGGCAGACGATAGACGCCATTTCGGTCGCCGGTAAACCGAGCATTTGTGCGCCGCCGCATCACGGACGATGATTGATCCGCCCCACCGACCAGCCGGAGGCGAGCCGCGTGATCTCGGTGACCGACAGGTTGTCGATCCTGTGCGAAAAGGCCTCTTGCGGGTCTAGGTTCAACGCGCGCTGGATCTGGGACAGGATGACGCCGAAATGCGCGACGATGATCAGGTCGCGGCCCGAATGCGCGGCGATCAGAGCGTCCACCGCCGCATCAACCCGCGTCCGCACCTGGTTCCAGCTTTCGCCGTCCGGAGGGCGGATTTCGCCGGGCTGGTCCCAATAGGCACGGGCAAGTTCGGGATCTTCGGCTTCGATGTCGGCATAGGTCCGCAATTCCCACGTCCCGAAATGGATCTCGCGCAGATCCTGGCGATGGGGCAATCGTGTTCGCGGGCCCTGGATGGCCGAAGCAGTTTCGGCGGCGCGCGACAGGTCCGACGAGATGACCAGCCCCGCCTCGGGCAGATATGCGGCGAGCCGGTCGAGCGCGGCGCGGTCGCTCAGATCGGCGGGCAGATCGGACCACCCGACCATGGACCTGGCATGGGTGGGCCCGTGCCGGACCAGATGCAACCGGGTCAAGGCAGCTGCCCCTTCAGCACCAGCGGCAACCCGGCGGTTACTTGAACAACCAGATCGGCCTGCGCGGCCAGTGCGATGTTCAGCCGACCCTGCGCTTCGCGGAACCTGCGGGACAGGGCAGTGTCGGGAACGATGCCCTGTCCGACTTCGTTCGAGACGATGACGACCGGCGCCGGACAGGCGCGCAGGGCCTGCAGAAGTTCCGCTTGCGCCGTTTCCAGATTGTTTCCGGCAAGCAGATGATTGCTGAGCCACATCGTGGCGCAGTCGATCAGGCAGATCTGGTTTTCCGTCAGTCCCGAAAGCGGCGGTCCAAGGTCCAGCGGTTCCTCGATAGTGGTCCAATCCGGGCCGCGTTGGGTGATATGTTGCTCAACTTTCAGGCGTATCTCATCATCAAACACTTGTGATGTGGCGACATAAACCCTGGATTTCCCATTGGATACAACAAGTTGCTCGGAAAACGCCGATTTTCCCGATGCTGCGCCGCCCAGAATTAAGGTTAAACTGGGATACACATTTATTACCTTTCTAGTGATCCACCCGGTTTTGTTCTGCGTAATTGTCACAAAACCATTAAGCAAGTCCGGCTCTTGCGCCTGCAAAGGGGAGAAATGCATGGCACTGGACCATCCGCGCGATATGTCGATGTCACGGCAGGCCATGAAGGCCGAGCTTCTCGACGCCGAGACCGAAAGCCGCTTGGCCTATGCATGGCGGGATGATCGGGACGAGCAGGCGCTGCACAGGCTGATCACGGCCTACATGCGTCTGGCCATTTCGATGGCGGCAAAGTTCAGGCGCTATGGCGCACCGATGAACGATCTGATTCAAGAGGCGGGTCTGGGGCTGATGAAGGCCGCCGACAAGTTCGACCCGGGTCGTGGAGTGCGGTTTTCGACCTATGCCTCGTGGTGGATCAAGGCGAGCATACAGGATTACGTGATGCGCAACTGGTCGATGGTTCGCACCGGTTCGACCTCGTCGCAGAAGTCGCTGTTCTTCAACATGCGGCGGGTGCAGGCCCGGCTCGAGCGCGAGGCGGCCAGCGATGGCGTCAACCTTGACCGGCATCAACTGCACGAAATGATCGCCGCCGAGATCGGCGTGCCGCTCAGGGATGTCGAGATGATGGAGGGGCGGCTCGCCGGATCGGATTTCTCGCTGAACGCCATGCAGTCTGCGGAAGAGGATGGCCGCGAATGGATCGACGCCCTGGAAGACGAGCGTGACCAGGCCGCCGAGGTGGTCGAGCACCGTCATGACACAAGGCAGCTGCGCCAATGGCTTCTGTCGGCAATGCAGGCGCTCAACGAGCGCGAGCGTTTCATCGTCCGGGAACGCAAGCTGCGCGACCCGGCACGGACGCTGGAAAGTCTGGGGCAGGAACTGGGATTGTCCAAGGAAAGGGTTCGCCAGTTGGAGGCCGCGGCCTTCGTCAAGATGCGCAAGAGCCTTGAAGCGCAATCGCGCGAGGTGCAACACTTTCTCGCATGAGACATTTCGCGATTCTGGCCTTCGCCTGCCTGTCCCTTGCAGCCGCCCCATTCCGGGCGGCTTCGGCATCTGAAACGATTCCCCCTGAAATCGTCCAACGGTTGATGGAATCCGATGTCGTGATCCTTGGCGAGGTTCACGACAACCCGCTCCATCACCTGGTGCAGACTGAGGCGGTCGAGTTGCTTCAGCCCAAGGCGGTGGTCTGGGAAATGCTGACCGAGGAAGGCGCCGCGCGGATCACCCAGAAGGCGATATCGGACCCCGAGAAACTGGCGGAAGTCCTGAAATGGGCCGAGATGGGCTGGCCGCCGCTGGCCATGTACCTGCCGGTCTTCGCGGCGTCGTCGGGCGCGCCGGTCTATGGCGCCATGGTGCCGCGCGAGGCCGCCAAGGCCGCGATGGAGGCGGGGCCCGCGACGGCGATGGGGGCGGATGCGGCGCGCTATGGTCTGACGATTCCTCTACCGCCCGAGGAACAGGCCGCCCGCGAAGCCGACCAGCAGGCGTCGCATTGCAACGCGATGCCGCCGGAAATGCTGCCGAACCTTGTCGCAATCCAGCGCCTGCGTGACGCGGTGCTAACCCGCGCGATCCGCCAGGCGATCGCGGAAACGGGCGGCCCGGTCGCCGTAATCACCGGCAACGGCCACGCGCGCAAGGACCGCGGCATTCCGACCTTTCTGTCCCGGATGGAGCCGGGTCTGCGCGTGTTCGCGCTTGGCCAGTCCGAGGGCGGCGCCATCGAGGGCGATTTCGACGCGGTGATCGACAGCCCCGCCGCCGAACGCGAGGATCCCTGCGCAACCTTTCTGAAAGAAGGTTGAAGCCGCGGGAATATCCGCTGGCGGAACCCGGTTCGCTTGCCTAATGTCGGGGCGGTCCGGGGGATAGAGAGAGGCTGGAAATGCTGGCGTCCAAACGCATCTTGCTGATCATCGGGGGCGGCATCGCCGCCTACAAGTCGCTGGATCTGATCCGGCGTCTGCGGGAACGCGGCGCCGCCGTGACTCCGGTCCTGACCCGCGCCGGCGAGGAATTCGTGACGCCGCTTTCCGTGTCGGCGCTGGCCGGTGAAAAGGTCTACCGCGACCTCTTCGACCTGACGGACGAGGCCGAGATGGGCCACATCCAGCTGTCGCGCTCGGCAGATCTGATCGTGGTGGCGCCCGCCACGGCGGATCTCATGGGCAAGATGGTGGCGGGTCTGGCAAACGATCTGGCCTCGACGCTGCTGATGGCGACGGACACGCCTGTTCTGATCGCGCCCGCGATGAACGTCCGCATGTGGGACCACCCGGCGACCCGGCGCAACCGTCACCAGCTTGCGGCGGACGGGGCCATGTTCGTGGGCCCCAACGAAGGCGACATGGCCTGCGGAGAATACGGGCCGGGCCGGATGTCCGAGCCGCTGGAGATCGTTGCGGCCATCGAGGCGGCGTTGGGCCAGGGCCCGCTATCCGGCAGGCGCATCCTTGTCACCTCGGGCCCCACGCATGAACCGATCGACCCGGTCCGCTACATCGCCAACCGCTCGTCCGGGGCGCAGGGCGCGGCGGTCGCCCAGGCGCTGGCGTCGCTGGGGGCCGAGGTCGTCTTCGTCACGGGGCCTGCCGAAGTGCCGCCGCCGGCCGGGGTTCAGGTGGTGCGGGTCGAAAGCGCCGGCGAAATGTCGGACGCGGTGGATGCGGCGCTGCCCGTGGATGCCGGCGTATTCGCCGCCGCGGTGGCGGATTGGCGGGTCGCCAGCGCGTCGGGCCGCAAGCTCAAGAAAAGCAAGGACGGTCTGCCGTCCCTGGAACTGGCCGAGAACCCCGACATCCTGAAACGCGTCGCGCATATGGGCGAGGGGCGGCCAAGGCTGATTGTGGGCTTCGCCGCCGAAACCGACAACGTGATCGAACACGCGACCGCCAAGCGCGCGCGCAAGGGCTGCGACTGGATCGTCGCTAACGATGTCAGCCCTGAAACCGGCATCATGGGCGGTTCGGAAAACGCCGTGGTCCTGATCACCGAAGATGGGGCCGAGGAATGGCCGCGCATGGGCAAGGATGCCGTGGCCGAGCGGTTGGCCCAAAGGATCGCGGCTGCCCTGGCCGAATGACAGGTCCGGGTTGGGTGGGGAATTGAAGATCATGAAGCAGGGGGTGCGCTGATGGTGGCAATCCGGGTGATCCGCGAGGAAGGTGCCGATCCAGCCGTCGCCTTGCCGTCCTACGAGACCGACGGGGCCGCTGGCGCGGACGTGCGTGCGAACCTGCCCGACCGTGGATCCATCCTGCTCGAGCCCGGGCAGCGCGCGCTGATTCCCACAGGGCTGCGGATCGAGATCCCGGCAGGCTACGAGGTTCAGGTGCGCCCGCGTTCTGGCCTGGCGCTCAAGCACGGCATCACCTTGCCCAACGCGCCGGGCACGATCGACAGCGACTATCGCGGTCCGCTGGGTGTTATCGTCCTGAACGCGGGGCAGGAGACGTTCGAGATCGCCCATGGCGACCGGATCGCACAGTTGGTGGTCGCGCCCGTCCTGCAGGCGGATTTCCAACTGACCGAGGGTCTTAGCGATACCGCGCGGGGCGCAGGCGGGTTCGGCTCGACGGGGCGCGGCTGATGCTTCTGGTAATCGTCCTTGCGGCGGCGCTCTGGGGGCTGGGTTACGTGATGGGCGTTTCACGGCCTGCCCGCGTGACCTCGGTCGGCGCATTGTTTGCCGGGGTTTTGCTGGTGCAGTTCCTTCTGCCGGAGGGGCATGAATTGCGCGAAGCGACGGGCGGTTCTCCGGCGCTGTGGCTGATCGTGGGTGGTTTCGCGCTTATGGCGCTGCTTTATGCGCGCCTGCTTGCCGCCTTGCGCCGCCGTGTGGGCGCGTCAGCGGCGGGCGCGCCGAAAAAAGAAACCGGGGGGAGCTTCACCGAAACGGAACTCGACCGCTATGCCCGCCATATCGTGCTGCGGGAACTCGGTGGTCCGGGGCAGAAACGCCTGAAATCGGCGCGTGTTCTGGTGATCGGGGCAGGCGGGCTGGGCGCGCCGGCACTTCAGTACCTGGCGGCGGCGGGCGTCGGCACCATCGGGATCATCGACGACGACGTGGTCGAGAACGCCAACCTTCAGCGGCAGGTGATCCATCGCGACGCGGATATCGGGATGCCAAAGGTGTTCTCGGCACAGGCGGCGATGGAGGCGCAGAACCCGAACGTGACCGTGCGCCCCTATCACCGGCGACTGACCGAAGAGATCGCCGCAGAGCTTTTCGCCGACTATGATCTGATCCTCGACGGAACCGACAATTTCGATACCCGGTATCTGGCCAACCGCACGGCCGTCGCGCTGGGCAAACCCCTCGTCTCGGGCGCGCTCGCGCAATGGGAAGGGCAGCTGAGCGTGTTCCATCCCGCAACAAGCGGCCCTTGCTATCAGTGCATCTTCCCCGAAGCGCCGGCGGCCGGTCTTGCGCCTTCCTGCTCCGAAGCTGGCGTCATTGGGCCCTTGCCCGGAGTCGTGGGCTCCATGATGGCGGTCGAGGCGCTCAAACTGATCACGCAGGCCGGACAACCCCTGATTGGCGAAATGCTCATCTACGACGCGCTCTATGGCGAATCCCGCAAGATTTCTCTGGCAAAACGCGCGGATTGTCCGGTCTGCGGCGCCGGAACGGCGTAGAAGCGGATCACCGATCAGCCAAGAGCCCGGTCCAGATCGGCGATCAGATCCTCGGCATCCTCCAGCCCAACGGACAGCCGGAATATGCCGTCGCCCGCAAAGGCGCGATAATCCTCTTGCTGTGCGCCTTGCAGCCGGAAGGACGATTGCATCAACCCCTCGGTCCCCATCCAGAAGATCAGGCTGCGGTGATGGCCCAGTGACACGGCATAGTGAATCACCTCGAGCCGTTCGATCATCCGCTGCGCGACCCGCTCGCCCGTCGCGGCATCGCCGACCTGAAACGACATCATGCCCGAGGTGTTGGTCATCTGCCGCGCGGCGAGGTCAACCTGCGGGTGTGAGGCCAGTCCCGGATAGATCACCCGTGTCACCCGCGGATCGGCCTCCAGCCATTCCGCGACCGCAAGCGCGCCGGCCTGATGCGCCTTCATCCGCAGTGGCAGGGTGGACGCTCCGCGCGCGATGAGCCAGGCATTGAAGGGTGACAGCACGCCGCCATGATGTATCGCCGCCTCGGTGCGCATTCGCGCCACCAGGTCCGCCCCACCCGCCACTGCGCCGCCCACCGCGTCGCCGTGGCCACCGATGTATTTGGTGGTGGAGTGCATCGTCAGATCGACCCCCAGCGCTACCGTGTCCATACCCAGAGGCGAAGCGAAGGTTGCGTCGCAGCTCAGCAGCGCGCCCGCCTGCCGCGCCAGTTCGGACACCGCCGCAAGATCGGTCAGCCGCCCGATCGGGTTCACCGGCGTTTCGGTGTGGATGAGGCGCGTGTTGGGCCGGATCGCCGCGGCCACCGCCTGCAGGTCCGACATGTTCACCGGGCTCACCTCGATGCCCATTCGCGGCAGTGTTTCGCGGGCGAGTTCGGCCACACCGGCATAGGAAACATCCGAGATGATCAGGTGGTCGCCTGCCGACAGAAAAGTGAAGAAGATCGCCGCGGCGGCGGCCATGCCCGAGGCGGTGGCGAGACACGCCTCGGTGCCCTGCAGCGCGGCGATCTTGGTTTCCAGCCCCGCGACGGTCGGGTTGGCCCAGCGCGAATAGGTATAGGGGCTTTCCGGTGTCAGGTCGTGGGCGGAAAACCCGGCGACGTCGTCCGACAGGTAGGTCGAACTCATGTGGATCGGCGGGGTCGAGGCATTGGTCGCCGGATCCGGCGGGTCGCCCGCGTGAATGGCGGTGGTCATGATGCCGGTGCGGCGGTTGCTGTTCTTCATGTCCGGGTCTCCCTTTGCGGGCGAGCCTGCGAAACGCCGATGCGGGATGCAAGTGGCATGACGACTGGTGATGCCGTTTTGTGCGCTGTGGCTCTGGACCATTCCCGGCCGCGCTCCTAGCTTGACCGGCAAAGGAGAAACGCATGACCAATCCGATCCTTGCCGACTGGCGGACCCCGTTCGATATCGCTCCGTTCGCGCAGATCGGCGACGATGACTTCGCTCCTGCGCTGGATCTGGCGCTGGCCGCACACAACGCGGAGATCGAGGCGATTGCAGGCAATCCCGATACTCCGGACTTTGCCAACACGGTCGAGGCGCTGGAGGCCGCAGGAGAACAGCTGGACAAGGTGTTGTCGGTGTTCTTCACCGTGGCCGGGGCCGACAGCAATCCCCGGCGCGAGGCATTGCAGCGCGAGTTTTCGCCGCGGTTGGCTGCGCATTACTCGAACATCTCGGCCAACAAGGACCTGTTTCGCCGCGTGGCGGAACTCTGGAGCCGGCGCAAGGAACTGGATCTGACGGACGAACAGCAGCGCGTGCTGATGCTGACCCATCGCGGCCTTGTCCGCGCCGGGGCCGCGCTGGAAGGGGCCGAAGAAAAGCGCATGAAGGAGATCAAGGCGCGCCTTGCGACTTTGGGCACCGCCTTCACGCAGAATCTTCTCGCCGACGAGCGCGCGTGGTTCATGCCGCTGGCCGAAGACGATCTGGCCGGCCTGCCGGGATTCGTCGTCGATGCAGCCCGCGCCGCGGGACGGGAAAAGGGCGCCGACGGGCCGGTCGTGACGTTGTCGCGCTCGCTGATCGTGCCGTTCCTTCAGTTCTCGCCACGGCGCGACCTGCGCGAGACTGCCTATCGGGCCTGGGCCGCGCGTGGCGCCAATGGCGGGGAAACCGACAACCGCAAGATCGCGGCGGAAATCCTGAAGCTGCGCGAGGAACGGGCCAAGCTGCTCGGCTATCCGAACTTCGCCGCGTACAAGCTGGAAACCGAGATGGCCGGAACGCCGGAACGGGTGCGCGAGTTGCTGATGCAGGTATGGGAACCGGCCAGGGCACGGGCCGAAGCGGATGCGGAAGCGATGACCGAAATGCTGCGCGCGGATGGGGTCAACGGCCCGCTGGAACCCTGGGACTGGCGTTACTATGCCGAAAAGCGGCGCAAGGCCGAACATGATCTCGATGAGGCCGCGCTGAAACCCTATTTGCAGCTCGACCGGATGATCGAGGCGTCTTTCGCCTGCGCGAACCGCCTGTTCGGGCTGGAGTTCAAACCCTTGGATGTGCCGCTCTACCACCCGGACTGCCGGGCCTGGGAGGTGACGCGGAACGGCAGGCATTTGGCGGTGTTCGTCGGCGACTATTTCGCGCGAGGCTCGAAACGCTCGGGCGCGTGGTGCAGCGCGATGCGGGCCCAGGCAAAATTCCCCAAGGAACAGACGCCGGTCGTCATCAACGTCTGCAACTTCGCCAAGGGTGATCCGGCGCTGCTGTCCTATGACGATGCAAAGACACTGTTTCACGAATTCGGCCACGCCCTGCACCAGATGCTGTCGAACGTGACCTATGAAAGCATCTCGGGCACCAGCGTCGCCCGCGATTTCGTGGAATTGCCCAGCCAGCTTTATGAACACTGGCTGGAGGTTCCCGAGGTCCTGTCGGAATTCGCCACCCATGCGGAAACCGGCGAAGCGATGCCGCAGGAATTGCTGGACAAGGTTCTCAAGGCCGCGAATTTCGACATGGGCTTTCAGACCGTGGAATATGTCGCCTCGGCGCTGGTCGATCTGGCGTTTCACGATGGCCCCGCGCCCGCCGATCCGATGGCGGCCCAGGCCGAGGTGCTGGCTGAAATCGGTATGCCGCACGCGATCGGAATGCGGCATGCCACGCCGCATTTCGCCCATGTGTTTTCCGGCGATGGGTACAGCTCTGGCTACTACAGCTACATGTGGTCCGAGGTCATGGATGCCGATGCCTTCGCCGCGTTCGAAGAGGCAGGCAGCGCCTTCGATCCCGAGCGGGCTCGCGCGCTGGAAGACTACATTCTTTCCACCGGCGGTTCGAAAGAGGCCGAGGAGCTTTATCTTGCCTTCCGCGGGCGCTTGCCCGGGGTTGAGGCGCTGCTCAAGGGGCGCGGCCTTATTGCTGCCTGAGCACCGATTTGCGCCCATGCGGGCGCAGCCTCCGGCGGGAGTATTTCCGAAAAGGTGAAGCGATGCGTGCGGTCAGTACCCGAGCGAGCGATCGACCAGGTGCAGGAACGGCTTGCCCGCTTCGCCGCGCCGGATGTTCTCGCAAATGACCTGCGCGGCGGTGGCGGGCCGCGTTTCCGATGCGATGTGCGGGGTGACGGTCACGTTGGGATGGGACCAGTAAGGGTGTTCCGGCGGCAGGGGCTCGGTGCGGAATACGTCCAGCGTTGCGTGGCCGACCTGACCCTCATCCAGCGCCACCAGCAGCGCATCGTCATCGATCAACTGGCCGCGTCCGGGATTGATGATCCGTGCGCCTTTGGGAAGCAGGGCCAGGGTTTCCGGGTTGAGGGTGTTCTCGGTCGCCGCCGTGTTCGGCAGCAGGAGCACGACGATCTCGGCATCTGACAGGGCGCGGCGCAGTCCCTCAGGACCATGCAGGCAGGTGACGCCCGGAATGTCCTTGCGCGACCGGCTCCAGCCGGTGACGCGAAAGTTCAGGGCGGCAAGCGCGCGGGCCGCGGCCTCGCCCAGAACGCCGAGGCCAAGGATGCTGACGCTCCGGTCCGCAGCCAGCGGCGGTGCGACCGGATTCCATTCGCCCTCGGCGGCGTTGATGTGGGCGTCCATTCCAAGGTGGTAGCGCAGGACGTGCCCGACCACCCATTCGGTCATGCCCTGGGTCAGGCCGTGATCCACCATCCGGGCAAGCGGCACCGTCAGCGTTTCGTTGTCGGCAATGTTCTCGACACCGGCCCAGAGGCTGAGCACCGCCCTAAGCCGCGTGAGGGGGGAAAAGTCGCGCAACCCTCCGTTGGGCGCGTAGACCACATAGTCGACCTCTGCGGGCTCAAGTTCGGTGCCCAAGGCGAAGTCGAGGCCCGCATCAGAAAGGCCCCGGGACAGCAGCGGTTCATAGATCGGCCACAGTTCACGGCGCGCGGAGAAAAGCACATTGACGGTCATTCGCACACCTCGCGGCAGGTCATCTGGGGCGATGGATGTTGGCGCTGTGCACGATGCCGAACGCCGCCATGAGGACCAGCATGGCCGAACCGCCGTAGCTGACCATCGGCAGCGGCACGCCCACGACCGGCGCCAGGCCCATGACCATCGACATGTTCACCGCGAAAAAGAGGAAGAAGTTCAGGGAAATTCCCAGCGTCACGAGGGACGAGAACCTGTCCTTGGTCGCAAGCGCGGTGGCCATGCAGAAGACAAGGATCAGAGCATAGAGGATGAGCAGGGAGAAACCGCCGACAAAGCCGAACTCCTCGGCCAGCGTCGTGAAGATGAAGTCGGTGTGCTTTTCCGGCAGGAAATTCAGCCGCGACTGGGTGCCCTGCATGAAGCCCCGACCGCTCCACCCCCCCGACCCCAGGGCGATCTTGGACTGCGTGATGTGATAGCCCGCGCCCAGCGGATCCGTGGACGGGTCGAGAAAGGTGTCGATGCGGCGGAACTGGTAATCCTTCAGCAACTGCCATTCGGTGCCGCGGCTCTTGAACACCGTCGAAACAAGCCCGACGGCCGCGGCGATCACCGCCGCGAAATACGCCCAGTGAACGCCGGCAAGGAACATCAGACCGCCGCCCGCCGCCAGCAGCAGGATCGAGGTTCCGAGATCCGGCTGGCGAAGTACCAGGAAGGTTGGGACCAGGATCATGATGACCGGCAGCAGTACCCAGAACGGGCGCGAGGTCTTTTGTTCAGGCAGCCAGTCGTAATAGGCCGCCAGCAGCATCACCAGCGTGATCTTCATCAGCTCCGAAGGCTGCAGGCGCATGAACCCCAGGTCGATCCACCGCTGCGCGCCCATACCGACCGTGCCGACGAGTTCGACGAGGATCAGCAGGACGATGGACACCAGATAGGCGACAGCGGCCATGTTGCGCCAGAACCAGATCGGTACGAAGGCCACGACGAACATGACGGCAAGCCCAAGCCCGAAGCGTTTCACCTGGGGTTCGACCCAAGGCGTGAACGACCCGCCCGCAACGGAATAGAGCATCAGGAACCCGGCGCTCGCCACGCTGATCAGAAGCAGGGTGAGCGGCCAGTTCATGTAGAGGATCTTGCGGAAACCGGATGGCGTGGATTTGACCGCGTACTCAAGATAGCTCATGCGCGGTCCTTTTCATCGGGCCGCGCCTTGGGGCGCTGGTCGCTTTCCAGGCGTAGCTGCTGTTCCTTGATATGGTCCCGGTCGGCAACGGGATATGCCTCGAGCGGTGGCGTGCCGCCATAGAGCGCCTGCAGGATGATGTCGCGGGCCACCGGCGCGGCGGCCTTGGAGCCGCCGCCGCCATGCTCGACGACGACCGAGACGGCATATTTGGGATTGTCGTAGGGCGCAAAACAGACATAGAGCGCATGGTCGCGGCGCTCCCACGGCAGATCCTCGTTGCGGATCACGCCCGCGGCGCGTTCGGCGGCGGTGATGTTGCGCACCTGGCTGGTGCCGGTCTTGCCGGCCATGCGGTAGACGTCCTCGATGATGCGGCTGCGATAGGCCGTGCCGCGCCGGTCATTGGACACCGCGAACATGGCGCGGCGCACTTGGTTCAGGTTGTTCATGTCCACAGGCAACGCCTCGCCTGCGCCCGTGGGCTGTTCGACCCCGTCGATCGACTTGACCAGCCGCGGCGTGACCGAGCGCCCGGTGGCAAGCCGCGCCGTCATGACCGCCAGTTGCAATGGCGACGCCAGCATGAAGCCCTGCCCGATGGAGGCGTTGGCGGTGTCGCCGACCAGCCATTCCTGGCCGTGTACGGTCCGTTTCCAGTCCTGGTTCGGCGCCAGCCCTTCGGCGACGGCCGACATCGGAATGTCATGACGGATCCCAAGCCCGAACATCCGCGACATTTCCGAGATCCTGTCGATGCCGACCTTCAGCGCCATATCGTAGTAATAGACGTCGCAACTCTGCATCAGCGAATTGAGCAGGTCGATCCGGCCGTGGCCGCCGCGCTTCCAGCAGTGGAAGCGGCGGCTTCCGACCTTGAGGTAGCCGGGACAGTAGACCCCGTCACTGGGTCCCATGACACCTGCCTCCAGGGCCGCCATGGCGGTGATCATCTTGAAGGTCGACCCCGGGGGATAGGTGCCCTGAACGGATTTGTTGGACAGCGGTCGGTACTTGTCTTCGGTCAGAGCGCGGTAATCCGCGACCGAGATTCCCCGCACGAACAGGTTGGGGTCGAAGCTTGGGGCCGAGCAGATGGCCCGCAGATCGCCGGTTTCACAGTCCATCACTACGGCTGCGGCGCTTTCGCCGCTCAGGCGAGCCTGTATGTATTGCTGCAAGTCGGCATCGACCGAAAGCTGCAGGTCGGCCCCGGCCTGCCCTTCCTGCCGGTCCAACTCGCGCATGATCCGGCCGGTCGCGTTGACTTCGACCCGCTTGGCACCGGCCTTGCCGCGCAGAACCTCCTCCTGCTTGGCTTCGAGACCGACTTTGCCGATCTGGAACCGCGGGATGCGCAGCACCGGTTCGGGGTCGGACAACTGGCTCAGGTCATAGTCGCTGACCGGGCCCACGTAGCCCACGACATGCGCGAAATCCTCGTAGCGCGGATAGTGGCGGGCAAGGCCGACTTCGGGCGTGATACCCGGCAGCGCCGGCGCGTTGATGGCGACCTTTGAAATGTCCTCCCACGTCACCTGATCTGCGATGGTCACGGGTAGAAATGGGGCCGAGCGGCGCATTTCGGTGCGCGCGCGTTCAAGTTCCTCTTCCTGCAGCGGGATCAGTTTCGACAGGTTGGCGATCACCGCGTCCACGTCACCCGCATCTTCACGCACGATGACGATCCGGTAGGAGGGCGCGTTCTGACCAATGATCTGGCCGTTCCGGTCGTAGATTTTGCCGCGCGTCGGCGGAATCAGGCGGATGTTGATCCGGTTTTCCTCTGCCAGCAGGCGGAACTGGTCGGCCTGCTCGACCTGCATGTAGCGCATGCGCGTCGCCAGCGCGCCCACGAACGCAGCCTGCACCCCGCCGAGCACGATGGCCCGGCGCGAAAATCGCCGCTGCATTCGGTCAAGCTCCTTGGGGTTCCGTTTCATGCGCGGACTCCAAGTGCGTCGGATTTCTTCAACGCCTGACGGCGCACCCGGAACAGGCTCTGGCTGATCCAGACAACCAGCGGGTAGACGGCGATCGTCAGGACGAGCTGGATCAGGACCAGCAGCAAGGGCGCCTGCTGGACGGCGGTGATGCCGAGGATGACGCGGTTGAGCAGGGCGATCGCCGCAAGAACGACGCCGACCGTGATCCATTCGCCGGCAAAGCCGATATCCCGCATCCCGGCCGAAGCCGACCGCAGATAGGCCCGTCCGCCAACAACCAGCGCGGCAAGCAGGCCGGGGGGGCGCTGCAACAACAGATCCGCCGTCAGCATCACGACCGCGACGCTGAGGATCGGGACATAGTCCGGGCGTCGCAGCACCCACGCGAAGGTCAGAGCGATCAGCAGATCCGGCGGTGCCCATCTGGCGGGCAGGGTGCCCAAGGGGAGCAGGTGGAAAAACAGGATCAGCAGCGCCAGGAACATATAGAGCGCCCGCATCAGCCAGAGGTGCGTGAGGGTTCTATCCATCCGCGGCCTCCTCGGGCAGCGGGGCCGGTTCGGGGGCTCTCGTTCCTACGAGCCCGCCCGGATCGTGGATCGGCTCGGCAGGGTGATAGCGGAGCACGCGCAGGAACTCCAAACGCTCGAAGTCGGCTGAGGGCCGGACCCGAAGCCGGCCGCCGGGGTCCTGCGCGACCTGGCCGATCAGGATGCCGGCGGGAAACACGCCGCCGTCGCCCGAGGTGATGACCCGGTCTCCGGGCCGCACGAGATCGCGGTTCTCGAGAAAATCGATAACCGGCGCCGCCGTGTTGTCGCCAGCAACCAGCGCGGTCTGGCCCGACGGCTGGATCGTCGCGGGAATGGCGCTTGCGGCGTCGGAAATCAGGATCACGCGCGAGGTTTCCGACCCGACGCCCGAGATCCGGCCGACCAGCCCGATACCGTCCATCGCGGCCCAGCCGTCGACGATGCCGTCGCGTTCGCCGACATTCAGCAGCACCGATTGCCGGAATGGCGAGCCGCTGTCGGCCATCACCACGCCGGTGACGTAGGTCAGGCGCGGGTCGAGACGGACGTTGTTGAGGTCGAGAAGCCGCGCGTTTTCCTGCTCGAGCTGCAGCGCGGCCTCTTTCCAGGCCCGCATCCGGCGCAATTCGCTGCGCAATTCGCGGTTCTGCTCGCTCAGCCGCTGATAGCTTTGAAAATCGCGGACCAGGTTGACGGTGGCGGTGACGGGAACCATGGCCCAATCCATCGAGGGGACGACCTTGTCGACCACCTGCGCGCGAAACCGTTCGACCCTCGGGCTGTCGATCCGCCAGACCAGAAAAATCCCCAGCAGGCACAACAGGATGACCCCCAGAAGCAACCGGCGCAGGGGGGCAGAGTAATCCTCGCGCTGTGATCTGTCCTTGGCCACAGGACTCCTCCTGGTGCGGTTCGCGCCGTTGTCTTGACCCGCTCTTCAGAGAGTGTGCGCCTCAGCTGTCGTAGTCAATCGCGTGTCGCAGTTGTTTTTCGTATTCCAGCGCCTTGCCGGTGCCGAGCGCGACGCAATTCAGGCTTTCGTCTGCGATCGAAACGGCCAGCCCGGTCTGTTCGCGCAGCGCCAGGTCCAGATCGCCCAGCAGCGCGCCGCCGCCGGTCAGCATCACGCCGCGGTCGACGATGTCGGCGGCGAGATCGGGCGGGGTGGTTTCCAGTGCGGTCATCACCGCCTCGCAGATCTGCTGCACCGGCTCGGCCAGCGCCTCGGCCACCTGGGCCTGACTGATCTCGATCTCTTTCGGAACGCCGTTCAGCAGGTCGCGGCCGCGGATCTGCATCGTCTGCCCGCGCCCGTCATCGGGCATCCGGGCGGTGCCGATGGTGGTCTTGATGCGTTCGGCGGTCGATTCCCCCACCAGCAGGTTCTGCTGGCGGCGCAGGTACGAGATGATCGCCTCGTCCATCCGGTCGCCTCCGACGCGGACCGAACGGGCATAGACGATGTCGCCCAGCGAAAGGACGGCGACTTCGGTCGTGCCGCCACCGATATCGACGACCATGTTCCCGGTCGGATCGGTGATCGGCATGCCCGCTCCGATGGCCGCCGCGATCGGTTCCGCGATCAGCCCGGCGCGGCGGGCGCCTGCGGACAGGACCGATTGACGGATGGCGCGTTTCTCGACCGGCGTGGCGCCATGCGGGACGCAGACGATGATCTTGGGTTTCGAGAAAGTCGATCGCTTGTGCACCTTGCGGATGAAGTGCTTGATCATCTCTTCGGCCGTGTCGAAATCGGCGATCACGCCTTCGCGCATCGGGCGGATCGCCTCGATCGAGCCGGGCGTGCGGCCCAGCATCAACTTGGCGTCCTCGCCGACGGCCAGAACCTTCTTGACGCCGTCCTTGACGTGGTATGCGACCACCGACGGCTCGGACAGGATCACGCCCCGACCCTTGACATAGACGAGCGTGTTCGCCGTCCCGAGGTCAATGGCCATGTCCGCAGTGAACAGGCCGCCCAGATTGCCAAAGATCCCCATGTGTTGTGGTCCTGCTTCTCAGAATTTTTTGCCTTGCCCTCGACTCGACGGGTTCGGGACGGATGACTTATAGGGTGCCAAGCCGCCCTGTAAAAGGCCTGATTCCGCGTCAATCAGCGCCTTTCCGCCTTTTTTGGAAGGACATTAGAAGGCAAGATGCTGTCTTATCAACACATTTATCACGCCGGCAACCTGGCCGATGTTCACAAGCACGCCCTGCTGGCCCGAATCCTGTCCTATCTGACGCAGAAGGACAAGCCGCTGAGCTATGTCGAGACGCATTCGGGCCGAGGGCTGTACCGGCTTGACGCCGACGAGGCGGTCAGGACCGGCGAGGCGGCCGCCGGGATCGGGCGGGCGCAGCGCGAAGACTGGTTCGATGCAGCCCATCCTTTGGCCCGCGCCATCGCGAAAGTGCGGAACGAACACGGGGCGGCGGCCTATCCCGGCTCGCCGCTGATCGCGGCAAGTCTGCTCAGGCCGCAGGACAGCCTGCATTTCGCCGAACTGCACCCGCAGGAACATGCGGCGCTGGTCACGGCGCTGACCGCTCATGGGGCCAGGGTCTACCGGCAGGACGGGTTCAAACTGGCGCAGTCGCTGCTGCCTCCCACGCCACGGCGGGGCATGCTGCTGATCGATCCCAGCTACGAGGTCAAGTCCGACTATGACCGGCTCCCCGGTCTCATCGCCAAGTTGCACCGGAAATGGAACGTGGGGATCATCGCCCTGTGGTACCCGATCCTTACCGATGAGCGCCACAAGCCGATGGTCGCGGCCCTGAAGCGCCAGAACCTGCCCAAGGCGGTCTGCCACGAGGTCGGCTTTCCCGCCGCAAGGGAAGGGCACCGCATGATCGGTTCGGGCATGTTCGTGGTCAACGCGCCCTTCGGCATGGCGGAAGAGACCGCCTATCTGGACGACCTCTTCGGCAGGCTCGGGCAAGGCCCGGTCGCAAACGACTGAGGTTCCGGCCCGGCGTGCGCGCTCGGAATTCTGTTGGAGAACCAATGGGGGCGGTCTAGTGTTTCCCGGGGAGGGTCGCGATGGATCGCAAGCTTGCAGCCGTCATGGCAGCCGACATGGTGGGGTACAGCCGGTTGATGGAAACTGATGAGCAAGGCACGCTGGCGCGGCTGCGGACTCATCGGATCGAATTGATCGATCCGTCGATTTCCCGAAACCGCGGCACCATCATCAAGACCACCGGCGACGGCATGTTGGTGGAATTCGCCAGCGCCCGCGATGCGGTGGCCTGCGCGGTCGAGGTCCAGACCCGCATGTGCAGGCGCAACATGGACGTCCCCGAAGACCGCCGCATCCGGTTCCGGATCGGGGTCAACCTGGGAGATATCATCTTCGAGGACGGCGACATTTTCGGCAGCGGCGTCAACGTGGCCGCCCGTCTGGAACAGGCGGCCGGCGTGGGCGAGATCCTGATCTCGTCGGCGGTGCATGAACAGGTCTGCCGCCAGATGGAGCTGCAGTTCGAGGATATGGGCGACCTGGCGCTCAAGAACATCAGCCAGCCGGTGCGCACCTACCGGGTTGCGCTGGACATGCCCGCCCCGCCGGTCGAAGACGGTCCGGCGGCAGGAGACGATACGCGGGTGGTCAAGCCCACCATCGCGGTCCTGCCCTTCGCGAACCTCAGCGGCGATCCCGAGCAGGAGTTCTTTGTCGACGGGCTTACCGAGGATCTGCTGACAGAACTCAGCCGTCGGCACGAATTGTTCGTGATCTCGCGCAATTCCAGCTTCGTCTACAAGGGCCAGTCTGTGAATCTGCGCGATGTGGCCGAAAAGCTGGGCGCGCAATATATCGTGGAAGGCAGCGTGAGAAAGGCGGGCAACCGGTTGCGCGTCACGGTTCAGCTGATCGACAGCCACAACGATGCCCATATCTGGGCCGAGAAATACGACCGGGAACTGGACGATGTCTTTGCCATTCAGGACGAGATCACCTCGGCCGTCGTCGCGACATTGCCCGGACGCATCGAAGCCTCGCAGCAGGACGAGCTGTCGCGCAAGAAACCGTCCAACCTCGCGGCCTATGAATGCGTGCTGGCGGCCAAGGTGCTGCACCACCGCAGCACGCGCAGCGACAATGCCGAAGCGCAGAAACTGATCGACCGCGCGATCGAACTGGACCCGGAATACGCCCACGCCCACGCATGGCGGGGATGCATTCGCGGGCAGGCCTGGGCCTTGGGCTGGTGCGACGACCCCGAGGCGATGCTTGCAAAGTGCATCGAATCCGTCACCAAGGCGGCGGCGTTGGACGACAATGACGCCGACGTGCACCGCCTGATGGCGGCGGTCGAGATCATCCGCAACAACCTGAGCCGCGCCCGCTATCACCAGGAACGGGCGCTGTCGCTCAATCCGAACTACGACCTGGTCGTGGTGCAGATGGGCGAGTTGCTGACATGGAGCGGCAACCCGGACGAAGGGGCGGAATGGATCGAAAAGGCAATGCGTCTGAACCCGCACCACCCGGCCAGGTTCTGGAGCCATCTGGGCAAGGCGCATTTCTGCGGCCGGCACTACGAGAAGGCGCTGGACGATTTTCAAAGGCTTCCGACGCTGGACGAGACCCAAACCGCCTTTGTTGCGGCCTGTCACGGCTGGCTGGGCAACCAGGCCGACGCACAGCGTCACGTCGACGCCATCTTCACCGCCAACCCCGAGTTCAAGGCCGAAGATCTGCTGGCCACGATGCATTACGGTCGCCAGGAAGATCTGCAGCATCTCCGCGACGGGCTGGAGAAGGCCGGGCTTACCTAGGCGCCGCGCTTGCGAGAAACAGCGATTGACCTGTCCGAGTGCCTGATCGACATCCGCAGGTTCATTCTTGGCGGGATCAATCTCGGTCTGACCTCGGCCATTTGGTAACGTAGGGCAGGTACGACGGAAATTAGTTCGGATGGATTGCAGGGGGAACGACGGGCATGAACGAAAGCATAGTCGAAACTGCACTTGCCGCGCTCGGCGAACATGAACAGGTTCCTCTCTTTTCGGCATCGTCGGAAGGGCTGAAGGTTGCCGACGCCTATCGCGTAACTGCCCAGCTTCGCGCAGCTTTCGAGGCCCGCGGCGAGAAAACGACCGGTCGCAAGATCGGGTTCACCAACCGCGATATGTGGGGCGTTTATGGCGTTCGGGAACCTATCTGGGGGTATTGCACTGACAAAACGACCTTCGAACTCAAAGACCACCCTGTGCAACGCGTGTCGGATTTCGTCGAGCCGCGCATCGAACCGGAGATCGTGTTCGGTCTTGGAGCAAATCTTCATCCGTCGATGGACGAGACGCAGTTGCTGGACTGTATCGAGTGGGTTTCGCTCGGTTACGAGGTCGTGCAGTCAATTTTTGCTGGCTGGAAGTTCGCTGCTTTCGATGCGATCGCCGCCAATGCGCTGCACGGTGCTCTTCTGATTGGCAATCGGCACAAGATCGCGCCGAGAAAGTCGGCATGGCAACGCGAACTCGCTTCGTTCCGCGCGGAGCTCTTCTGCGACGGAAGGGCAAGCCAGTCCGGTGGCGGAGCGGTTGTGCTGGGCAGCCCACTCATTGCGCTTCAGCATCTTGTCAAGTTGCTGGCCGAAGACCCATGCAACCCGCCGCTTCGTGCGGGTGAGGTCGTTTCGACAGGAACACTGACTCTCGCAATGGCCGTAGAAGCGGGTCAGACTTGGACCACGAAAGTGCATGGTATTCCGCTTGAAGACATCAGCTTGCGCTTCGAATCCTGACGTCTTTGCACCTGATGCAGCCAATTGCCACGGGCCATCTTCGTCCCGCTGGGCCGCCATTCGGCGCCAGTGAACCGAACATCGCGCGGCAAGGAAGACCATCGCGACAAAACCAACGCGGGCGGGTCTGTCCGACAGACCCGCCCGTTTTTCGCGTGGGATCAGGTCAGATCCTTGTAGCTGATCTCGCGCGTATCCGCGCCCGGCCCGGCCTTTTCCCGGCGCACGATCAAGCGGTTCAGCGCGTTGATATAGGCTTTGGCCGAGGCGACCACCGTGTCGGTATTGGCCGACTGCCCGGTGGCGATCATGCCGTCCTCTTCCAGCCGCACCGAGACCGTCGCCTGGGCGTCCGTGCCCTCGGTCACCGCGTGGACCTCGTACAGTTGCAGATGCGCCTTGTTGGGGTAGAGGACGCGGATAGCCTTGAAGGTGGCGTCAACCGGCCCATCGCCATGCTCGGTGGCGCTGGCATCCTTGCCGTCGATCTCCATTTCGACGGTCGATTCCGCCGGCCCGCCGGTGCCGCAGACGACCTTCATCGACACGAGGTGCAGGTGGTCGTTCTCGGAATCCTCGCCCGAGCGCATCAGTGCGACGATGTCGTCGTCGAACACCTCTTTCTTGCGGTCGGCCAGTTCCTTGAAGCGGATGAAGATATCCTTGAGTTGGTTGTCGCCCACCTCGTAGCCGAGGTTGTTCAGCTTGTCGCGCAGCGCCGCGCGGCCGGAATGCTTGCCCAAGGGCAGCGAAGTGCCCGAGAGGCCGATATCCTCGGGGCGCATGATCTCGAAGGTTTCCTTGTTCTTCAGCATTCCGTCCTGGTGGATGCCGCTTTCATGGGCAAAGGCGTTCTTGCCGACGATGGCCTTGTTGAACTGCACCGGAAAGCCCGAAACGGTCGAGACGCGGCGCGAGATATGCATGATTTTGCTGGTGTCGACGCCAGTGTGCCAAGGCATGATGTCGTTGCGCACCTTGAGCGCCATCACCACCTCTTCCAGCGCTGTGTTGCCGGCGCGTTCGCCCAACCCGTTGATGGTGCATTCGATCTGCCGCGCACCGCCCGCGACCGCCGCCAGCGCGTTGGCCGTCGCCATGCCGAGGTCGTTGTGGCAATGGGTGGCGAACACCACCTCGTCCGCGCCCGGAACGGTTTCGATCAGTTTCCGGATCAGATCCGCGGATTCCACCGGTGCGGTATAGCCCACGGTGTCGGGAATGTTGATCGTGGTCGCGCCGGCCTTGATCGCGATCTCGACCACGCGGCAGAGATAGTCCCATTCCGTCCGGGTCGCGTCCATCGGCGACCACTGCACGTTTTCGCAGAGGTTGCGGGCGTGGCTGACGGTCTCGTGGATCCTGTCGGCCATCTCGTCCTTGGACAGGTTGGGAATGGCGCGATGCAGGGGCGAGGTGCCGATGAAGGTGTGAATTCGGTTCTTTTCGGCGTGTTTCACCGCTTCCCAGCAGCGGTCGATATCGGCGAAATTCGCGCGGGCCAGCCCGCAGATGCGGCTGTTCCTGGCGCGCCTGGCGATTTCGGAGACGGCCTTGAAATCGCCTTCGGACGCGATGGGAAACCCGGCCTCGATGATGTCCACGCCCATCTCGTCGAGCAGTTCGGCGATCTCAAGCTTTTCGTCATGGGTCATCGTCGCGCCGGGGCTTTGTTCGCCGTCGCGGAGCGTGGTGTCAAAGATCAAGACGCGGTCTTGGTCGGTCGCATTGGTCATGTCGGTATCTTTCTTGTCTGTCCTAAAGCCATATGGCGCGCAGGCGTCCTCCTCTGAGCGGGCGCGCCGGATGGCACGCTCAGAGGCGGATTAGGATCAGTAGGCCACGCAGAGCCGCGCCACTTGCCGTGGCGTCGAAGGAATGGATATCCGCGCGGTTGATCATGGGACCGAGGTTATACATCGACCCGCCGGAATGGGAAGCACCAAAAAGCAGCAAGTTGGCCAGAAAACGGGAGAATCGCCGAACGCGCCCGCGCTGGTTCTTTTGGCTTGAACTGCTCTCTTGCCCTGCTAGCTGCCGATTCATGGAAACGGCACTGGTCATAGGCGCAAGCGGTGGAATCGGCAGCGCGCTCTCCAACCGCCTCAAGGTTGAGGGGGTGGCAGTAACCGCGCTTTCGCGGTCGGAGCAAAAGCTGGACCTGACGGATCCGCCTTCGGTGGAGCGGGTGCTTGGATCGGTTCGGGCCCCCTTCGATCTGGTGGTGGTCGCCACCGGCGCGCTCGAGATCGGGGGTGCCGGGCCGGAAAAGTCCGTGCGCGCGGTTTCGGCCCGTACGATGCTGGATCATTTTGCGCTGAACGCGGTGGGGCCGGCCCTGGTGCTGAAGGAAGCTCATCGCCTGCTGCCCCGGAGCCGCCGTTGCGTGTTTGCCGTTCTGTCCGCGCGAGTGGGGTCCATCGGGGACAACCGGCTGGGCGGATGGATCAGCTACCGCGCCGCGAAGGCCGCAGTGAACCAGATCGTCCGCACGGGCGCGATCGAACTGGCCAGAACCCACAAACAGTCAATCTGCGTGGCGCTGCATCCGGGAACGGTGGAAACGCCGCTGACCAGAAAATACGCCGGCCGCCATGCGACGGTTTCGCCCGAAGAGGCCGCCCGGAACCTATTGTCGGTCATCGAAGGGTTGAGCCCGGAGGATTCAGGAGGCTTCTTCGACTGGGCCGGGGAAAGGATACCGTGGTGAAGTTGCTCGCGGCTCAGCCGTCCGACGGATCGGTCTGCGGCGCATCGGTACCAGGTTGGCTGCCGGTCTCTTCGGTGCTGCTGTCGGCGCCGGACGAAGACTGCGACGTGAGAGCGCCGTTTTCCCAGGTGCCGGTTTCCTCCTGACCGCTGGCATAGCGCATCGTGCCTTCGCCCTGGCGCTTGCCGTTGTGGAAGTTGCCCTCGTAGATGTCGCCATTCGCATAGGTCGCGACACCGCGGCCGCTGATCCGGCCTTCGTGCCATTCCCCCTTGTACTTGAACCCGTCCGCCATGACGATTTCGCCCTGCCCGTGCCGTTGGCCGTCCACGTATTCGCCGGTATAAACCGAGCCGTCGGGATAGGTCGCCTTGCCCTGGCCGTGGCGGATGCCGTCGACCCAATCGCCCTCGTACCGGTATCCGTCCGCATAGGTCATCACGCCCGTGCCGTGATTGCGGGCGTTCTTGAACTGGCCCTTGTAGACGATGCCGTTGGCGTAGATCGCCGTGCCTTCGCCCTCGATCACGCCCGCAACCCATGTGCCTTCATAGCTTGAGCCATCGGGATAGGTGATCTTGCCCTGTCCGTCAGCCAGGTCGGCGCTCAGCTCTCCGACATAGACCGAGCCGTCGGGATAGGTGACCTCGCCCTGACCTTCGATCTGACCGGCCGACCAAGTTCCGCTGTAGCGGTAGCCGTCGGTGCCGGTGAAGGTGCCCTGACCATGACGGCGGTCATCCGCGAACTCGCCCTCGTAGGTGTCGCCGTTGGCGTAGATGACCTTTCCGGTGCCTTCGCGCTTTCCGGCGACCAGCTGGCCTTCGTAGATGTCGCCGTTGGCCTGGGTCAGCCAGCCGTTCCCGGTGATCTGCCCCTCGGCCCAGTCGCCGGTATAGGTCATGCCGTCGGGCAGCGTCAGCGTGCCCTGTCCGTGGCGCTGGCCGGCGACGATGTCGCCTTCGTAGACGGCGCCGTCGGGATACGTGATCTTGCCCTTGCCCTGTTTCTGGCCGTTTTCCCAGTCACCTTCGTAGATATAGCCGCCCGGGCTTTTCATCAGGCCGGTTCCATGATGCTGTGCGTCCAGAAAGCCGCCCTCGTAGCGCACGCCGTTGGCATAGATCGCGACGCCGGTGCCGTTGATGACGCCGTCCTTCCATTCGCCTTCGTAGGTGCCGCCGTCCGCAAAGGTGATCTTGCCCACGCCCTCGGGTTTGCCCTTGGCGAACTGGCCTTCGTAGACCGATCCGTTCGGGAAGCGGGCGACACCGTGGCCGCGGATTTCGCCTTCGACCCATTCTCCGGAGTATTCGTAACCGTTGGGCAGGCGATAGGTGCCGGTGCCGTGCTGGAGGCCGCCCTTGAAGGTTCCCTCGTAGACGCCGCCGACGTCATCCTCGGTGGTCAGAATCTGCCCTTCCTGGGCTGAAGCCACGCCTGCGACCGTTCCAATAGCCGCAAGTGCGATCGTTCTGCGGATTCCGTTCATGGTTGCCCCTGTCTGCCCGGTATGCATCAGTTCCCCGATCTATAAGGCGAAATTAGGATACCGGCGATGGGGGAGCAACGTCTTTTGCCGCATTTGTCTTTTCCTCGCGTCGCGATCTGTTAAATGGCTTGGGAAATGACGAGGGCAAGGGGGAAGGATGGCCGACCGTTTCCGCATCACTCTGGCGCAGCTCAACCCGGTCATGGGCGATCTGGCGGGCAACGCGGACAAGGCGCTTGCCGCCTGGGAAGAGGGGCGCGCTGCCGGGGCCGATCTGGTGGCCCTGCCGGAAATGTTCATCACCGGCTACAACACGCAGGACCTGGTGATGAAGCCCGCGTTTCACGACGCCGCCATCGCCATGGTAGAAACGCTGGCCGAGGAATGCGCGGATGGGCCGGCGCTGGCCATTGGCGGGCCCTGGGTCGAGGATGACAAGCTCTTCAACGCCTACCTGATCTGCAAGGGCGGCCGGATTGCCAGCAGGGCGCTGAAGCATCATCTGCCGAACGAGACGGTGTTCGACGAGGTGCGCCTGTTCGATGCCGGCCCGCTGGGCGGCCCCTATTCCGTGGGCAACACCCGCATCGGCAGCCCGATCTGCGAGGATGGCTGGCACGAGGATGTGGCCGAGATCCTTGCCGAGACCGGGGCCGAGTTCCTGCTGATCCCGAACGGGTCGCCTTATTTCCGCAACAAGAGCGACCAGCGAATCAACCAGATGGTTTCCCGCGTGGTCGAGACCGGCTTGCCCCTGATCTACCTGAACATGGTGGGCGGGCAGGACGATCAGGTTTTTGACGGCGGCACGTTTGCGCTGAACCCGGGCGGCGAACTGGCGCTGCGGATGCCGGTTTTCGACGAGGCAGTGGCCCATCTCGATTTCGAACGCGGCGATGCCGGGTGGCGGATCGTTCCGGGCCAGATCGCGCCGCAGCCCGACGAATGGGAACAGGACTATCGCGCGATGATGCAGTCGCTGCGCGACTACATGGGCAAGACCGGGTTCGGGAAGGCCGTGCTGGGCTTGTCAGGCGGGGTGGACTCGGCGCTGGTCGCGGCCATCGCCGTCGATGCGCTGGGCCCCGAAAACGTGCGCTGCGTGATGCTGCCTTCGGAGTATACCAGCCAAGCGTCCCTCGAGGATGCCGAGGCGGTCGCCAAGGCGCTGGGCGTGCGGTACGACTACGTTCCGATCTCGGAAAGCCGCGCGGCGGTCACCGACACCCTGGCTCCGCTCTTCGAGGGGCTCGATGCAGACATTACCGAAGAGAACATCCAGTCGCGCCTGCGCGGCCTGCTGCTGATGGCGATCTCGAACAAGTTCGGTGAGATGCTTCTGACCACGGGCAACAAGTCCGAGGTCGCGGTCGGCTATGCCACCATTTATGGCGACATGAACGGCGGGTACAATCCGATCAAGGACTTGTACAAGACCCGCGTTTTCGAGACCTGCCGCTGGCGCAACGCCAATCACCGCCCCTGGATGAGGGGGCCTGCGGGCGAAGTCATCAGGCCGTCGGTCATCGACAAACCCCCCAGTGCCGAGTTGCGCGAAGATCAGAAGGACAGCGACAGCCTGCCGGACTATCCGGTGCTGGACGCCATTCTGGAAATTCTCGTGGACCAGGACGGATCGATCGCCGATTGTGTCGCCGCCGGTTTCGACAGGGCCGTCGCCAAAAGGGTCGAGCACCTGCTTTACATCAGCGAATACAAACGCTTCCAATCCGCGCCGGGCACCCGGCTGACCCAGCGTTCATTCTGGCTGGACCGCCGCTATCCGATCGTCAATCGTTGGCGCGACCCGTGTTAGCCGGGAGCGAACCGCAATAGCTGCCGTATTTTCGCCACAGAAAACGCGAAAATGACCGGTTGAAGGCGGATGGCCCAAGGATGCGTCAGGCCGGGCGGTCCGCGCAAGACGGTCAGCGGGTAGCGGTCATGAACAGCGACGAAAAACCTCGCACGGCTGGATCGGCAGGCGATACGCCGAACCATCCGGATTGTGCTTCGGACGATGGCTGCATAGAGGCCGCGATCCGGGCGGTCTTGGACGGCGAATTGAACCAGCCGATCGATGCGGGCGAAGCGGTCGATCCAACCAATACCAAGCGCAGGCAAGGCGAGGCGCGCACGACTGTCCGCCGATTGGCGGCAAGGGCCACGCAGTTCAGGCCGACACGGAGGCAGCTCTTCTTTGCGGCAGTCGTCTTGATCATGGTTTTCAGGCCGTGGCTGTTGCCAACGCTCGCACTTCTGATCGCCATTGCGCTGATTGTAAGTTACCTGACGCTCGGCCACGACCGTTCCGCGGAGCTGTCCGAGCGGGCGATGGAATGGCTGGAAAACCGCAGACCGGAACTTGCCGCCAAGCTGCGGCGGAAATTCCTGCGTCTGGGGGGGGCGGCCAATTCAGTTTTCGTCCGCATTCCGGAACGCTGGACCCAAGGCATTCATCTGCCCGACTATGGCCCTTCCGGCGAACTCCCCGAGAAGATGCGCGAAGATCCGTTTGAACGTCTCGCGCAGGACAAGCGCGGGCGCGCGGACTGAAACCGCCGACCTGCAGGCGACCCTTAATCCGGCAATCCTTGCAACTCACACACGGGTTAGTGTCCGTTTTCAGTGGCTTAACGGCCGCGTGTCCATCGCCAAATTGCGGGCGAACAGGTGATCTGCCACATTTTTGCCTTAATTGAGTTCCAATATTGTCGCAATTGAGGCGGGAATAAGGCGCGCGGCCAGAGAAGTCGCAGCCACGGTAAGTATCCTTCGAATAGGTTGGCCTTGCGGTCCGGTGCGCCGGTCGGCACAGGTCGTGGGGAACATGGTATTGGTGTTAAGATGTTGAATAGTTACGATAAACCTCTTCACGCGCCGCCCAGGTACAAGGCGATGGAATCGCCCGGTCACGAGTTGGATGAGCAAGCGGTAGACAACGCGATCTCGGCAATCTTGGGCGGCGAACCCGGCGAATCGGAGGAAGAGCCCGCGCCATCTTTTCTGATGGATGCGCCGGTTTCGGATGACGAGGAACCAGAGCCGGTATCCGAAACCGTCGGAGAACCGGGCATCGCCACGGCGATTTCCGAGGTTCTGCGCCACAAGTGGCAGGCGCTTTCGCTGCGGCTGTAATTCTGCCCGACTTGACGGGTTTCTGCCGGCAATCCGGCCGCCACGGCGGCCCGTTTCCGTGTTTCCGTTCACGCCTTCGGGCTATCCGGGGATGACCGTGCTGCCACAGTCGGTGGCAGTCTGAACGCAGGGACCGCTATCACCTTTCCATCGGACTGTTTTGAAGACAACACTTCCACCAATTGGAAGAAGTGCGGCGGGAAATTCATGCCAGGTCCAAAGCCAAATCCGGTCGAGTCGGATTTGTCTCTGCCCAAGAACATCGATGTCGTGATTGTCGGAGGCGGTATCATCGGTGCCGCGTCGGCCCTGGAACTTGCCGAGCGCGGCGTGTCGGTTCTGCTCTGCGAAAAAGGGCAGATCGGGGCCGAACAAAGTTCGCGCAACTGGGGCTGGGTGCGGCTGGGTATGCGCGACCCCCGAGAAATTCCCCTGATGCTGGAATCGATCCGCATCTGGCAGGGTCTGGAGGCCCGCCTCGGACGTAAGACTGGCTACGTCCAGTCAGGCATCGTCTTTGCCGCATCGGGCAGGCGCTCGCATCGGAACCTCGAGCGGTGGTTGGAAAACCTGGATGGACGCCAGACCGGCGCGCGCATGGTGTTCGGTCCCGAACTCGACACCTTGCTGGCCGGCCAAGTGTTGGACCTGACCTCGGCCTTGCACACTCCGCTCGACGGCCGCGCAGAACCTCAATGGGCAGCGCCCGCGATCGCCGAGGGCGCGCGGGACCGTGGGGCGGTCGTCATGACGAATTGCGCCGTGCGCAGCGTCGAGACCCAGGCCGGGCGCATCGCCGGGGTCATGACCGAGCGGGGCCGCGTCGCCTGCAGCCAGGTCGTGTTGGCCGGCGGGGCGTGGTCCCGCCTGTTTGCGGACAATGCGGGAATTCACCTGCCGCAGCTCAAGGTATTGAACACGGTGCTGAGGACTTCGCCGGTCGAGGGCGGCCCCGAGGCCGCTCTGTGGTCAGATGATTTCGCGATCCGCAAACGGGCGGATGGTGGATATGTGGTGGCCTCTGGTCACCAGAATACGGTCGATATCGTTCCAGACAGCTTTCGACTTGCCCGGGAGTTTCTGCCGGCGCTGGCACAGGACTGGAGGTCGCTCAGGTTCCGCCTGTCCCGGCGATGGATCGAAGAGATGCGGCAGAACCGGCGCTGGCAGCCGACGGATGTCACGCCGTTCGAACTGTGCCGCACCTTGGATCCGGAGCCTTGCGCCAGGGTTCTGCGCAGGTCCTGGGCTGACGCCAGGCGGGCCTTTCCCGTCCTCGGCGCGGCAGAGATCGTGCAAAGCTGGGCGGGGATGATCGATGTGACGCCCGATGCAATTCCGGTGATTTCTTCCGTGGAGGATCTGCCCGGCATGTACATCGCCACCGGGTTTTCGGGGCATGGTTTCGGCATCGGGCCCGGTGCAGGACGGCTGGTGGCCGATCTCGTGACCGGTCATGCCCCATGTGTCGACCCGGCCGCATTCCGGTTGTCGCGGTTCACGGACGGCTCGCGCGTTCGTCCCGATCCCGGTTATTGACGCCGGTTGTCATGGGGGCCGCGGAACGCCGGTGCCCGACGCTGGCGTCGCTGAAAGAACTGGATGCGGCAAAAGGCAAGCTGCTAGGATGCGGACATGGCGAATTCAGGTAACAAGACCGTGCCGACCGGCGCCGACGTGCACTTCTTTCTGGCGGCGGTCGAACCTGCGGGCAAGGCCGAGGACGCGCGCAAGCTGGATGCGTTGTTCCGCCAAGTCACTGGATTCAATCCGGTCATGTGGGGCGAGGCGATCGTCGGCTACGGCACGTACCACTACCGTTACAAGTCGGGCCGCGAGGGCGATTTCCTTGCAACCGGTTTTTCCCCGCGCAAGGCGGCACATTCGATATACATCATGCCCGGTTACGCCGATTTCGAGGACATCCTTGCCCGCCTCGGCAAGCACAAACTGGGCAAGTCCTGCCTCTACGTGAACAAGCTTGCCGATATCGATCTCGACGTTCTGGCTGAACTGATCGTCGCGGGTTTGAAGGACCTTGAACGCCACTGGCCTGTGCAACCGACCTGACCGCCGACACATTCCGGAACGCCCCAGCCGCGCAGCCCGTCCAGCGCATCCGCCCCGCTGGACAAAAGCCCCCCCATGTGACAAGAGCCGCGGCAACAGGAGACTTCCATGACCACCACCCGTTTTGCCCCGTCGCCCACCGGTTACATTCACGTGGGCAACCTGCGCACCGCGCTGATGAACTATCTCATTGCCCGCAAGGCTGGCGGAACCTTCATCCTGCGGATCGACGACACCGATCCGGAGCGGTCGAAGGAGGAGTATGTCGACGCCATCAAGCAGGATCTGGAGTGGCTGGGCCTGCATTGGGACCGGGTTGAGCGCCAGTCCGAGCGGCTGGACCGCTATGCCGAGGCGGCGGACAAGCTGCGCGGGATGGGTCGCTTCTACGAAGCCTTCGAAACACCGACCGAACTGGACCTCAAGCGCAAGAAACAGCTCAACATGGGCAAACCACCGGTCTACGACCGTGCCGCCCTGAACCTGTCCGAGGCCGAGAAAGAGGCGCTGCGCGCCGAGCGCGGAAACGGCGTTTGGCGGTTCAAGCTGGACCAGGAGCGGATCGAGTGGACCGACGGCATTCTGGGCGAAATCTCGATCGACGCCGCTTCGGTTTCGGACCCGGTGCTGATCAAGGCGGATGGGCAGGTTCTCTACACGCTGGCCTCGGTCGTGGACGACACCGAGATGGGCGTGACCCATATCGTGCGCGGCGCGGACCACGTGACCAACACCGCGACCCAGATCCAGATCATCGAGGCGCTGGGCGGCACGGCACCCAGCTTTGCCCATCACTCGCTGCTGACCGGCCCGCAGGGCGAGGCGCTGTCGAAACGCCTCGGCACTCTGGCCCTGCGCGACCTGCGCGAGCAGGGGGTTCAGCCCATGGCGCTGCTCAGCCTGATGGCCCGGCTGGGGTCGTCGGATCCGGTCGAATTGCGCTCGGACATGGCGGAACTGATCGACGGGTTCGACGTTTCGCGGTTCGGCGCGGCGCCGACCAAATTCGACGTGCAGGACCTGTTTCCTCTGACGGCCAGGCACTTGCAGGCGCTGCCGCTGGCGGACGTGGCCGACGCAGTCAAGGAAGCGGGCGTTCCCGGTGAACTTGCAGAGCCGTTCTGGCAGATGGCCCGCGAGAACATCACCACGCTGAACGACCTGAAAGGCTGGTGGGAACTGTGCCGCGACGGCGCGGAGCCGCTGATCGACGACGAAGATCGCGAGTTCATTGCGCAGGCAATGAAACTTCTGCCCGAGGGACCGTTCGACGGCGAGACCTGGGGCGCGTGGACCGCCGCGGTGAAAGAGGCGACGGGTCGCAAGGGCAAGGGCTTGTTCATGCCCCTGCGCAAGGCCCTGACCGGCATGGAACGAGGCCCCGAGATGGCGGCCCTGCTGCCGCTCTTGCAGGTCATCCGCGCACGCGGATGACCTGACGCGCCGGTTTGGCGCCGTTTTCTCAAGCGGTTTCGATGATCCTGGCGGCGATGCCAGCCAGGCGCTCATCGACGAGGGCCGTTTCCTCGGGCCTGAGCTGCTGGTACCGCGGATAGCGCGGTTCGGCGCGGTCGTTCAGGATCGGCGCGTCCCATCCGTCGGTTGTGGCGAAGAACCGATCGACGCCGTCAGTGCCGAAGGCGCGCAGGTAGCCTTGTATCACCACGTCTATGTAGCTCAGCAGGATCGGAAAGCTGTTGGTGGGGTTGTTGTGGCGGTGTTCCGGGACGGCATAGACGGCGATTTCGACCTCATGTGTCAGCGGATGGGTCACTGCGTGAGTTGCAGGTATCCGGTCGTAGGCCCATTCACGCTCGTCAAGCGCGGCCCAGTCGTTTTTGGGCACATGCGCGATCATGCCCTCGATTTCGCTGTCCGGGTCGGGAATGGCCGTCAGGAAGGCCACCGGTCTCAGGTCGGTGTGCCTCCAGGCGCGGCGCCATCCCTTCAGGCTGGCCGGGCGCGGATCGGGAAAGTCGTGCGTGGCCAGGTTCACCAAGCTGCCGTAGCCGAAGAAATAGGGATCCGCCATCAGGTCGCGCCGTTCTTGCTGCAATTGATGTATGTCAAACAGCCTTTTTGAACCTTGTGCAATAAGGTTTCATCGCGAAACCCGTGGAGGACGCCCATGCGCATCACCAAAAGGACGAATATCGCCGTCCGCCTTCTGATGTACTGCGCCGCGCATCAGGACCGCCTGGTCACGAAAGCCGAGATCGCCGAGGTCTGCAACATCTCGGAGAACCACTTGGCGCAGGTGATCAACCAGTTGAGCCAGCTTGACTACCTGAGCACGCAGCGTGGCCGCAACGGCGGCATGACGCTGGCCCGACCTGCGGACCGGATCAGGATCGGAGAGGTGTTCCGGCATGTCGAAGGCGGTTTGCCCATCGCCGAGTGCTTCGCGGATGCCGACAATACCTGTCCGCTGACGGATGCCTGCCGGCTGCGCCTGGCGCTGCAGGACGCGGCGCAGGCGTTCTACGCCTCGTTGGACGAGATCACGCTGGATGCGCTGGTCTGCGACAACACGGATCTTCTGAGGATCCTGCAGCCGGTGCAATGCGCCCGCTGATCTAGTCGCTGGCCCGCAGGACACGCGCAGGCCGCACGGCGAGGGGGCGCCAGGCGAAGAGCAAACCGGCGGCAAGCGTGACGGCGATGCCGGCGAAAATGATGCCAAGCGCCGACGGCCAGACGACCGTGAATCCGGTCTCGAAGACGTAGGTGGCGACGGCCCAGCCGCCCAGCAGCCCGGCGGCCAGCGCGACGATGCCGGCGGCGGCTCCCAGCAGGGCGGCGCGAAGGGCGAAGCTGAACAGGATTCTGCGGCGTTCGGCCCCCAGTGTCTTGAGGACTGCGGCCTCGTACTGCCTTGCGGTTTCGCCTGCCGCGGCGGCGCCGATCAGCACGAGGAAACCGGTCAAAAGCGAAACCCCGGCGCCGTACGAGGTCGCCGCCGCCAGGCCCGCCAGCACTCCGGAAACCCGGTCGATTGCGTCGCGCACACGGATCGCGGTGATGTTCGGGAACGATCCGGCCAGATCGCGCAGGATGGCGGCCTCGGCCGCTTCTTCGGCATAGACGGTGGCGATAAAGCTGTGCGGCGCTCCGGCGAGCGCGGCGGGGTTCATCGACAGGACGAATCCCATGCCTGCAGTCGAAAAGTCCACCTCGCGGAAGGAGGAGATTTCGGCGGTGATGTCCCGGCCCAGAACGTTGATGGTGAGGGTGTCCCCGAGTTTCAGCCCCATCTCCTCGGCCTCTTCCGCGGCGAAGCTGATCAGGGGCGGGCCGGCATAATCCTCGGGCCACCACGAACCGGCAGTCAGGCGAGTCTTGTCGGGAAGCGCCTCGGAATAGGTCACGCCGCGGTCACCCTGAAGGACCCAGTGATCGCCGGCGACCTCCCTTGCGGGACGGCCGTTGATCCGGGTGATGACCCCGCGCAGCATCGGGGCGCTGTCCACGCGGCTGACGGCGGGATCGCCCTCCAGCCGGGCGGAAAACCCGGGCATCTGGTCCTTCTGGATGTCGACGAAGAAATAGGACGGGGCAATGTCGGGCAGGTTGCCGGAAATCGCGTTGCGCAGGTTGCCGTCGATCTGGCCCACCGCGGCGAGCACCGAAAGTCCAAGGCCCAGCGAAAGAACCACCGAGGCCGCGCCTTCGCGGGGGCCGGAAATGGCGGCAAGGGCCCAGCGCAACGGCGGGCGTCCCCGCGACAGCGATGCCCCCGCGCGGGCAAGGAACCGGACCAGAAGCGCGGACAATGCCAGGATCGTCAATGCCCCGCCGATGCCGCCTGTCGTCCACAGGGTCAACCAGGACGAGCCGCTGAGCCATGCCGCGCTCCCGACAAGCAGGGCGGCGGCAACGGCGGCGAGGGCCACGTATCGTGCCCGCGGGACATACCCTGTCGAGGACAGCGCGTCACGGAACAGCGTTGCGGCGCGAACATCCTCGGTTCGGGCCAGCGGCCAGAGCGTGAACAGGAAGGCGGTGAGGCCGCCGTACAGCGCAGCCTCGGCCAGTGGCGCCGGGTAGAACGTGAAAATGGCCGGAACAGGAAGCCGCGCTTCGATCAGCGGGGCGAGCAGAAGCGGCGCCGCGCCGCCCAGAAAGATGCCGATTAGGATACCGAGACCCGACAGGGCGCCGATCTGCAGGAAATAGGTCTGGAAGATCGTGGCGCGATCCGCGCCCAGCGTCCGCAAGGTGGCGATGGTGGCGGTCTTGCCCGCCAGATAGGCGCGGACCGCCGCCGACACGCCGACGCCGCCCACGGCCAGCCCGGACAGCCCCACGAGGATCAGGAACGCACCGAGACGGTCCACGAACGAGGCAATTCCGGGTGCGCCGTTGCGCGCGTCGGTCCAGCGCATTCCGGTGCCATGAAACTCGGCGCGGGCCTGCCGTTCCGTGGCGGCAAGATCGGTGCCCTCAGGCAGAACCAGGCGGTATTTGGTCGAGAACAGCGTGCCCGGGGCGAGCAGACCTGACGCGGCCAGATCATCGGTCATGACCAGGGTGCGGGGGCCAAGGGCGAACCCGTCGGCCGCGCCGTCCGGTTCATGGGCCAGGATGGCCGTCAGAATGAAATCCTGCGTACCCAGCCGAAACCTGTCCCCTGTCGCCAGACCCAGCCGGTCCACCAATACCCGCTCCATGACCGCGCCGGGCAACCCGTCAGTGCCGGCCAGCGCCTCGGCCAGTGGGATTTCAGGTCGAAGCGCAACCTGTCCTACCAGGGGATAGGCCGAATCCACCGCCTTGACCTGGGTCAGTGCGCGTTCTGTTTGCCCCGCGCGTTCGGTCACGGCCATCGAACGGAAATCGACCACTTCGGATGCGTTCAGGGCGGTGCCCTTCATCCATTCGCGTTCGCGGTCGGAAGCAAATCTGTACGTGAATTCCAACTCGGCGTCGCCGCCGAGCAATGCCGCGCCCTCTTGCCTGAGACCGGCCTCGATCGCCGCGCGGACCGACCCGACGGCGGCGATGGCCGCGACACCAAGGGCGAGACAGGCGAGGAAGATGCGAAACCCGCGCAGGCCGCCGCGCAATTCGCGACGGGCAAGGCGGGCGGCCAGTTGCAGGCTCATTCCGCCGCCTCGCGGGCCGACTCCTGCGCGAGGCGGCCGTCGCGCAACCGGATCACGCGGTCGCAGCGGCGGGCCAACTCCTGGCTGTGGGTGACGAGAACCAGCGTCGCGCCGTGCCGGTCGCGCAGACCGAAAAGGAGATCGATGATTGCCGTCCCGTTGGCCTCGTCCAGATTTCCGGTGGGCTCATCCGCCAGCAGGATCTTCGGGCGCGGCGCCGAGGCGCGTGCAAGGGCTACCCTCTGCTGTTCGCCGCCGGACAGTTGCGCGGGATAGTGCCCGGCCCGGTGAGAAAGGCCGACCGCCTGCAACTCGGCCTCGGCGCGGGCGAAAGCGTCGCGGTGACCCGCCAGTTCCAGCGGAGTCGCGACGTTTTCCAGCGCCGTCATCGTCGGGATCAGGTGAAAGTTCTGGAAGACGACGCCCATGTTGACCCGCCTGAACCGGGCCAGCGCGTCTTCGTCCATCTGGGTCAGGTCCTGCCCAAGGGCTGTGACGCTGCCGCCGGTGACCTGCTCGAGCCCGCCCATCAGCATCAGCAGCGAGGACTTGCCCGAGCCGGAGGGCCCGACAAGCCCCAAGGTTTCCCCCCGTTTCACCGTCAGGGTGATGTCGCGCAGGATATCCACGCGTCCGGCATTGCCTTCCAGCGACAAAGCGGCATCTTGAAGGGCGAGCACAGGAGTCGTCATGGGCAGTTCCTTCGAAGCGGGTACGGTTGGATATGGAGCCGTTGCGGGCATACGCAAGGCTTTGATGTCGGTCATCTTTGTCTGTTGCGGTTTTGCCGCCGCCGCCGAATCCGTCGTCGTCGCGGCCTTGGGGGACTCGCTGACGCAGGGCTACGGCCTGATCGAAGAGCAAGGATTCGTGCCTCAGATGCGCCGGTGGCTCGCCGAGCAGGGGGCCGATGTCCGTCTGATCAATGCGGGCGTGTCGGGCGACACCACCGCCGGCGGTGCAGCGCGTGTCGGCTGGACGCTGACCCCGGATGTGGATGCGATGATCGTGGCGCTTGGCGGCAACGACCTGTTGCGCGGGATCGATCCCGCGGTCGCGCGCGCCAATCTTGAGGCGATACTGGCCGCCGCGGCCGCGGCCGATGTCGAAGTGCTGCTGGTTGGCATGGAGGCGCCTGGGAACTACGGGCCGGATTACAAGGCGGCCTTCGACGCGATCTACCCGGAGCTTGCCGCAGCGCATGATGCGCTTTACGCCCAGAGTTTCTTTGACGGCCTCGACGCCGCCAGCGATCCGGAGGCGGCGCTGAAACTGATGCAGCCCGATGGCATCCATCCGAACGCCGAAGGCGTGGCCTTGATCGTCGCGGATCTGGGGCCGAAAGTGCTGGAACTGGTGCAGCGCGCGAGCGAGTGAAGGAACAGGGATGCCGGGGCGCCTTTTTCTGACCACGCCGATCACCGAAGTCGCGGAACGGCTGGGCGTTTCGGCTGGCCACCTGCCCGGACAACCGCCGCGGCGCAACATCCAACCGGGACAGGAGGTGGTGG
The DNA here is from genome assembly GCF_005938215.1 of Ruegeria sediminis. Lineage (GTDB taxonomy): Bacteria > Pseudomonadota > Alphaproteobacteria > Rhodobacterales > Rhodobacteraceae > Ruegeria > Ruegeria sediminis. Next base: position 680,062 of record NZ_VCPD01000001.1, on the reverse strand, counting down.
CGTTGACCCCGAATGGGCTGACGCGGATGCGCTGGGGCATGATTCCGGTCGGGCGCGTGAACGCCCGAGGGCGCCCGGTGATGGAGACGATCATCAACGCCCGCTCGGAAACCGTTTTTGACAAGACCGCTTTTCAGGGCGTCGGGCGGGCCGTCGTGCCGGTCGATGGCTGGTACGAATGGACAGGGGAAAAGCGGCGCAAGACGGCATGGCGCATCACGTCCCGAGATGGGGGTTTGCTGCTTTTCGCCGCGATCACGGACACTTGGCTGGCACCGGGTGGCCAGCGCGTCGACCAGCTTGCCACCGTGACCTGCGAACCCAATGGCGATGTTGCCGCGATCCATCACCGCATGGGGGTTCTGCTGCGCGTGGAGGATCTGCAGACCTGGCTGAACGGCGCCGAAAAGGAAGCATCGGCACTGGCGCGCCCATGGCCAGACGGGCTGTTGAATGTCGAGGAAGCGGGGGATGTGGACTGGTCGGCCCCTTGATACCGCTCAGTGCGTGTATTCCAACGCCTGCAGATCCTTGAGCGTATAGCGCTTCGCGATGGCACCGTCATCGCCGGAACGAAAGTCGGGGTCCTGCGGCAGGCATCCTTCGCCGCAGATCTGTATCGCCTCCATCGCCCGCCCGTCGATGTACCAAAGCCTGCCGCCCGGAGTGGCGACATAACCGTCGACCCCTTCGATGTGATCCGCTTCGAGATCCAGTACGGTCGGAAACTCGGCCGGCACGAAGGGGTCGTAGGCGCCGTGCGTATGCATCGACGCAATCGGCACGAAGTTCGAGGGCGGGGCAGGTGGCGTGCAACCGTCCCAATCGCCGCGGACCATCTCGGTAAAGACCATGCTGCCCTGGACGGTTCGGCCCAGATAACCGCAGTATTCATAGCCTACGGCAAAGGACAGGTGCTGGAGCGGGGCGAACCGGGCCTTCACAGCTGCGATCTCGGACGCGGGGGGAACGCGTCTGGTATCGGCCGCCGCTGCGGGAACGCTCAGACAACAGGTGAGCAGGCAGGCCGTCCGCCATTTGAACCGTGACGCGTTTTTAGGCATTCCGATCCCGCGCTTCAGACGACGGTGACGACCGTGCCGATTGGCACGCGTTCATACAGGTCGATGACATGCTCGTTCAGCATGCGGATACAGCCGTTCGAGACCGCGCGTCCGATGGTCTCGCGTTGTGGCGTGCCGTGAATGCGGAAATAGGTGTCCCTGCCATTCTGGAACAGGTAAAGGGCGCGCGCGCCCAGCGGGTTTTCTGGACCGCCCGGCTGTACGTAATCGTTGTTTGCGAAACGGGCGTAGGTGACCGGCTCGCGCTGGATCATCTCCTGCGTCGGGCGCCAGGTGGGCCACTCCTTCTTGACGTCGATGGTTGCGGTGCCCTGGAATTCCAGCCCGGCCTTGCCGACGCCGCAGCCGTACCGGATCGCCTTGCGCGGCTCGGTGACGAGGTAGAGATAGAACGAGCGCGGGACGATCAGCAGGTGCCCCGGCAGGAACTGTTTCTTGATCCGGACATATTGCGGCGTCGGATCGTATTCCTGCGTGGCGTTCGCCGCGGCTATTGCGGGCACGACGGAAGCGGCAGCCGTTGTGGCGAGAAATGTGCGGCGCGTTATCATGTCGGGCCTCATTTTCTATTTCAAAACCAATAAGGAACAGTGTCCGCAGGACGGGATGCCGGGTCAATGCAACTGAAGGGAATAACTTAAATGTGATGCATTTGGCGACAGGACTCCCGGACAACGCTTGGGCAGGGCGGGTCTTGTCCGGCCGAAGTCGCGGTATTATCTGGCTTTTGGAATGTGAATGCGGAGTGCCGGGATGGGCAACAGGACACTGACCTGCCTGCAGTGCGGTCAACTCAATCGGGTACCCGAGGCGCGGCTTGGTGCCAAGCCGAAATGCGGGACATGTGGCGCCGACCTGGTGAATGGCAAGGCGGTTGAGGTGGATCCGGCCATTCTGGAAAAGGCGGCGAAGCACGATGATCTGCCGCTGGTGGTAGACTTCTGGGCGCCCTGGTGCGGGCCCTGCCGGATGATGGCGCCGGAGTTTTCCAAGGCCGCGGCAAAGCTGGCGGGACAGGCGAGGCTGGTAAAGCTGGATACGCAGAAACACCAGTCTGCCGGCGGGCGTTACCGGATCCGGGGCATTCCGACCCTGGTGGCCTTTGAACGGGGAAAGGAGAAGAAACGCCAGTCGGGCGCGCTGCGCGAGGGGCAGATCGTCGGCTGGGTGAAAGGGTAGGGTGGGCAAAACGCCCACCCTTTCAATGGCTTACGCCAGAGCGATGTTGTCCGCGCTTTCGCGGCCGTCACGGCCCGAGCGAAGCTCGTAGGTGACCTTCTGGTTGTCGGCCAGGCCGGTGAGGCCTGCGCGCTCAACGGCCGAGATGTGCACGAACACGTCCTTGCCGCCTTCTTCGGGCGCGATGAAACCAAAGCCTTTGGTGGTGTTGAACCATTTTACGGTGCCTGCGGGCATTCCAATGTCTCCTTCAGATATTGCTGCCCACGGTATTGCGGCAGCCCGGCGTCGTTGTCTGTATCGATAGACTGAACGCCGGAGGTCGGAGACAGTAGGTCGAATAGAAAAACGGTAGCGGTGGGGAATATGGCATCGGGTTGCCCTTGTGACAAGGGGCGGATGTTATGAATTGTACAGGGCGCGTCGGGCGGGTGGTCCGTTTTGTACAACGCGGAACGGCGTTCCCGGTGTGGCAGCGCAGCAACGAATGCCCCGGTCCGAGGCTGCCGATCGGTTCGGATGGCTGCACCTGTCGGATTCAGTTTTGACGATTCGTCATGCCGGTTCCCCATGTCGTTACCCTGGTCGGCCATTTCTCGGTTCCGCCTGCACATGCGGATGCGTTTCGCGAAAACTGCCGGGCGATGGTGCGCCTCCGCGGGAAGGAGCCGGGGCATCTGGCCTCGGCCCACGGTTTCGGCGCGGACGGCGCGGCGGTGTCGCGCGAGGATTACGTGAGCGCAGAGGCGGTGAGGAAGCACATGGAGCTGGGCAGCCAGATCTCTCAGAGCACCCGCGAACTGGTCGAGATCACCGGGGCCGAAGTGCATGGCCCGGCGGAGGAAATCGAAAAGCTGCGGGATCTGTTCCAAGGGATGCCGGTCCGGTTCTTCGTGACCGAGTATGGGTTTTGGGAGTAGCCGACTGGTCGCAAGACCCGTTGTCATGTCCGGCGGCGCATTCGACCGGAAATTAACCGAACATTAGCATGAGGTGCCGCAGAGTACCGGCATGTCGGTCTATCTGCGTCCTCGAGTATCCGGTGCAACCGTGTTCTTCACGGTCAACCTGGCGGTACGAGGCGGTTCGCTGCTTGTCGATGAGATTGCCCGGTTGCGGGACGCGGTTCAGGTCACGCGGGCGGAACGATCGTTTGAAATCGACGCCTGGGTGGTCTTGCCGGACCATCTGCACGCGGTCTGGACATTGCCCGAGGGGGACGGGGATTATTCGACACGTTGGGGCGCGATCAAGGCGCGCTTCACCATGAGTTTGAATCGGGCAACCCGTAGGCCGGGCTTCAGCCCGGCCCATGTGCCACAGGAACTGCCGATTGTTGCGTCGGGGAGATATGCCGGGCTGAAGCCCGGCCTACGGGTTGAAAAACGTGAGGCGGCGGTTTGGCAGCGGCGGTTTTGGGAGCATCACATTCGGGATCAGGCGGATTACGACGCGCATATCCGGTATTGTTGGGGGTGAGCGTCGGTCCACCGCAGGTGGCGAAACGTCCAGTGGACGTTTCGAGACGCGAACGGGCGGAGCCCCGGTCAAGCACGGGTTGGTGGAGCGTCCATCCGATTGGCCGTATTCGTCGATCCATCGCGACATGCGCGCGGGTCGGGTAGATCCGGAATGGATGGAAGCCGCAGGCGCGTAGGCCGGGCTTCAGCCCGGCATTTAGAGAGGGTTTTCGGTCGGATATTTTTTTTGGGGGGGGGTGAGTTGCCGGAGTTGCCGGGCTGAAGCCCGGCCTACAGGCTGGCCGTGGGGGCCGCCGGTGAGGCCGGGGCGGCTCGTTTCCCGTTGGTAGCTTTGGGTGCGTGTGGCGTTCATGGGCGGGACGGATGGTCGGGTAATTGAATTCAACAACCAATACACTTGAGTGTTTCGTAGTCGATCTCAAATGACTATTTTTCGGCGCGGAATGATCAAAGGCGAGGTTGCATCTAACATCAAGCGATCACCTCGTATTATTGCTTCGAGTTGATCTTTGCTGCGTTCAATAGCTCTCCTTTCGGAGTTTGCAATATTCATGCGATCATATTCTTTGAGACTAGCTAACTGAAGCTCGTGGACATTGAGTTGCGCCAATATCTTGGACTTCACAACGCTTTTTTCGATCAGGGGTATCCTAAATTCTTCGTAAGGCCTTGGTATTCTTGCGCGACGGCTTTCATCAACGAATATGTAGTTGTTCAAGCCAGAGACATAAGGCGAGTGTGAGCCAAAAGAAAAAAACCTCATTCCATCCAAATAGAAGAGTGGTTCTAATGAGTGGTATTTCAAGTTTCCAATAAACCTTCGACCAACTTTCCCTTCTTCGAGATCCGCAGTGTTTTTTACGGGCCCGGTCAATCCGAACCGGTCTGTTAGTAGGGCTTGGCTTGAAACGGATAGAATAAAAAAGTTCTTGATAAACATTCCAATCACTGTGGGGCATGTCATAAACGCTTTTGTTTGGTACCCCACGGGACTAATACCTTCAGCACGACTATTCGGATACATGCCAACAAGTACTATCCTATCCGCGACACCAACCCTCTCATCTACGTGAAAATTAGGGGTAATGTTATGATTCCCCTTGCGCCAGTACAGACGCCATAGCCACAAAGAAACACGAAGTTTGTCAAAGTAATCCAAGACTATTTGCACGTCTCTGGGTCGAATTTTCCCCGAACTGATTCTCTCGAAGGTAGGTTTGGCAATTTCCTCATACTCACCGTACCTAGTATTGCATTCTGCGCACGCAGGAAGCATCAAAGACGACCACCGCCGACGAACTTTGTTGTCATCGGCGTCAAGAATTTCCGCGGGCACATGGTCGTTTCCAGCGAACTGAGAAAGCCAACGAGCAATGAAGTGCTCGTTGTTCTTTTTCTGCGGTTTATCCCCGCAGAATATGCAGGCTCTGCTGGAAAAGTCTCGGGTACCCTTCACCGCGCAAACTTCTTGTATTTCAACCGCTTGGGTTCCAGCGCATCCGGCCCCAACCGCCGCTTCTTGTCCTCTTCGTAGGCTTCGAAATTGCCTTCGAACCATTCGACATGGGCGTTGCCTTCGAAGGCGAGGATGTGGGTGCAGATGCGGTCGAGGAAGAAGCGGTCGTGGCTGATGACCACGGCGCAGCCGGCGAAGTCGACCAGGGCGTCTTCGAGCGCGCGGAGGGTTTCGACGTCGAGGTCGTTGGTGGGTTCGTCGAGCAGCAGCACGTTGCCGCCCTCTTTCAGCAGGCGGGCCATGTGGACGCGGTTGCGTTCGCCGCCCGAAAGCAGCGAGACCTTCTTCTGCTGGTCGCCGCCCTTGAAGTTGAAGGACGAGCAGTAGGCGCGGGAATTGACCTGCGCGTCGCCCAGTTGGATGATCTCGGCGCCGCCCGAGATCGCCTCCCACACGGTTTCGTTGTCCTTGAGGTCGTCGCGGGACTGATCGACGTAGGACAGCTGCACGGTGTCGCCGTATTCGATGCCGCCGGCGTCGGGTTTTTCCTGCCCGGTCAGCATCTTGAACAGGGTCGATTTGCCGGCGCCGTTGGGGCCGATCACGCCGACGATGCCGCCGGGCGGCAGCGAGAAGTCGAGGCCTTCGATCAGCTGCTTGTCGCCCATGTGCTTGGCCAGGCCGTTGACCTCGATCACCTTGGAGCCGAGGCGCGGGCCGTTGGGGATGACGATCTGGGCGCGGGTGAGTTTCTCGCGCTCGGACTGTTCCGCCAGTTCGTTGTAGGCGTTGATCCGGGCCTTGGATTTGGCCTGCCGCGCCTTTTGCCCCTGCCGCATCCATTCAAGTTCGCGCTGCAGGGTCTTCTGCTTGGACTTGTCCTCGCGCGCTTCCTGTTCCAGCCGCTTGGCCTTCTGTTCCAGCCAGGCGGAGTAGTTGCCCTCGTAGGGGATGCCGCGGCCGCGGTCGAGTTCCAGGATCCAGCCGGTGATGTCGTCGAGGAAGTAGCGGTCGTGGGTGACGATCAGGATGGTGCCCTTGTATTCAATCAGGTGCTGCTGCAGCCAGGCGATGGTTTCCGCGTCGAGGTGGTTGGTCGGTTCGTCGAGCAGCAGCATGTCGGGCGCTTCGAGCAGCAGCTTGCAGAGCGCGACGCGGCGCTTCTCGCCGCCTGACAGCGTGTTGACGTCGGCGTCGTCGGGGGGGCAGCGCAGCGCCTCCATCGAAACGTCGATCTGGCTGTCGAGGTCCCAGAGGTTCTCGGCGTCGATCCGGTCCTGCAGCTTGGCCATCTCTTCGGCGGTTTCGTCCGAGTAGTTCATCGCCAACTCGTTGTAGCGGTCTAGGATGTCCTTCTTGGCCTTGACGCCCAGCATGACGTTCTCGCGCACGGTGAGGCTGGGGTCGAGCTGCGGCTCCTGCGGCAGGTAGCCGACCTTGGCGCCCTCGGCGGCCCAGGCCTCGCCGGTGTAGTCCTTGTCGAGGCCGGCCATGATCTTCATCAGGGTGGATTTACCGGCGCCGTTGACGCCGACGACGCCGATCTTGACGCCGGGCAGGAAGCTGAGGTGGATGTTTTCAAAGCACTTCTTGCCACCGGGATAGGTCTTGGAGACACCCTGCATGTGGTAGACGTATTGGTAGGCGGCCATGTTGAGTCCTCTGGTACGGGGAATTCGGGTTGGCCGGTGTGATAGCGAAGCCGGAAGGGCGGGGCAAGCGGTGCGGGCGGCGCGGGCCGATTGACAAGCGCGCCCGGATTTGGACAACAGCGGGGCATGATGAGGCATGACATCCCTTTCGCGCGGCCCGGGCAGGTCGTGGGGCTGCTCGGCGGGTCGTTCGATCCGCCGCACGAGGGGCATGTGCATGTGACGCTGGAGGCGATGAAGGCCTTCGGGCTGGACCGGGTCTGGTGGCTGGTGTCGCCGGGCAACCCGCTCAAGCGCAACGGGCCGGCGCCGCTGGAGCAGCGGATGCGGGCGGCGCGCAGGATGATGCGGCATCCGCGGGTCGAGATCACCGACATCGAGGCGCGGATCGGCACGCGGGTGACGGCTGACACGCTGACCGCGCTGGGGGCGCTTTATCCGGGGGTGCGCTTCGTCTGGCTGATGGGGGCCGACAACCTGGCGCAGCTGCACAAGTGGCGGAACTGGCGCACGGTCATGGAGAGTTTCCCGGTGGGCGTGGTGGCGCGGCCGGGCGACCGGATCTCGGCACGCATGTCGCCTGCGGCGCGGGCCTACGGGCAGTTTCGGCTGGATGGCCAGGCGCGGCACCTGCTGGGGCGGTCGGTGGCGCCGGCCTGGTGTTTCGTCAACGTGCCGATGGTGAATGTCAGCTCGACCGAGATCCGCACCCGCAGCGGTTGGGGGCGATAGCCGGCGCCGGCGATGCGGTCTCGACACGGAAGCCGCAAAGCGGGACAATCGATCCGGAAACGCTTGTTTGACGCGGCACTCTGGGATTTTATCGTGCCATGGCTGATCGTATTTCACGTCGGTACTTTCTTGCAGGATTGGGGGCGCTGCTGGCACCGGCTTCGGGCTGGGCGAACGCGCCTGAGACATCGCTCAGACCGCGGTTGCGCGGCGCCCGTCTCAGCGATCCGGAAAAGGTCATTCGCGCCGCCGGTCTGAAGGGCGAGGTCGTCTTTGCCGTGGCCGACGTGAAGACCGGAAACCAACTGGAGGCGTTCGGCGGAGAAAACGGGCTGCCGCCCGCGAGCGTCGCCAAGGCCCTGACCGCGCTTTACGCGCTGGACCTGCTGGGGCCGGACCACCGGTTCGAGACCCGGCTGATCGCGGATGGACCGGTCGAGAACGGGATCCTGAAGGGGGATCTGATCCTGGCCGGGGGCGGCGATCCGCTGCTGGACACCGAGGCGCTGGCGTCGATGGCCGCCAACCTGAGAAAGGCCGGAATTCGCGAGGTGCGCGGGGCCTTCAAGGTCTATGAGGGGGCGCTGCCCTACGTGAACAGCATCGATCCGACGCAGCCCGATCACGTGGGCTACAGCCCGGCAGTCACCGGGATCGCGCTGAACTTCAACCGCGTGCATTTCGAATGGGCGCGGGGGGCCAAGGGCTATGCCGTGTCGATGGACGCGCGCAGCGCCAACTACCGGCCGGACGTGGCGATGGCCAAGATGCTGGTCGCGGATCGCAGCCTGCCCATCTATACCTACCAGGCCAGCGCCCGGGTGGACAACTGGACCGTGGCGCGCACCGCGCTGGGCAATGGCGGGGCGCGCTGGCTGCCGGTGCGCCGGCCGTCGCTTTATGCGGGGGACGTGTTCCAGACGCTGGCGCGGGTGAACGGCATCGTGCTGGGCCGGACGCAGGTGGTGCGGAGCCTGCCCGAAGGCGCGGTTCTGGTGACGCATCGCAGCGAGCCGCTGATCGACATCCTGCGCGGGATGCTGAAGTATTCGACCAACCTGACCGCCGAGATGGTCGGCATGGCCGCCACCAAGGCGCGCGGGGCGATGCCCGCCGACCTGCAGGACTCGGCCCGTGAAATGAACCGCTGGGCGGCCGAGAAATACGGGGCGACGCGGACGGCGATGGCGGATCACTCGGGGCTGAGCGACGCCTCGCGCATGGCGCCCGGCGATCTGGTCAAGGCGCTGGTTGCGGCGCGGAAAACCAACGTGCTGCGGCCGCTGCTCAAGCCCTACAATCTGCGCGACAGCAAGGGGCGGCCGACCAACAGCCACCCGATCAAGGTCGATGCCAAGACCGGAACCTTGAACTTCGTCTCAGGGCTGGGCGGGTTCATGACCACGGCGGGCGGGGTCGAACTGGCCTTTGCCATCTTCACCGCCGACATCGCCCACCGGGCGACGCTGAGCAGGGCCCAGCGGGAACGCCCGGAAGGTGCGCGGCCGTGGAATTCGAGATCCAGACGGCTGCAGCAGGCGCTGATCGAACGCTGGGGTTCGCTATACGGAAGCTGATCCGGGCTTGGGGGCGGCGTGTCAGACGACGTGGCGCGCCCGCGCGCCGCGCTCGATCGCGGCGGCATGGAGCCGGTCGATGTTCAGTTCGTACCGGATCTCTTCCAGCAGGCGCAGTTCGGTTTCCGCCAGCTTGCCGTCCGCGGCGGCGACGTCGCAGGCCAGGGCGTAGGCGGTTTCGTTCAGCCGCTCGGGCAGGTTGTCCCGGATCAGGCCGAAAAGGGCGTCCAGCCCCTCTTCCTGTTCGAACAGGTCGAAGACGGTCTGCGAGACCCGTTCCATACGGTCGATGTCGTAATCGGCGAAGACCGGCAGCATGTTCACGGCGGCCTGGATCTTGACCAGTTCCGCGGTGCGGATGTTCTCGTCCGAGGCCGAGATCGCGACCATGATCGCGACGAGGCAATCCTGCGGCGTCATCGGGTGGGGGATTTGCTCGTTCATGGTCTTGTCCTGCTTCGGGTTTTTGTCCCGCGCAAGATACGGGCGGCAGGGGGCGGGTTCAACTCTTGCCTTCGGAAATCGCAAAGGGGTCAGGCGCTGGCGGAAAACCGGTACTGGATTTCCTCGAAACTGCGGCTGGCGAAGCCGTAGGCGAAGCGAAGGCCGTTCTCGCCCGCGACGGTGCCGTGTTCGGCGCCGCCGGGCACGTAAAGCGCGATGCCCGGCGCGATGCGGTGCGGGGTGCCGTCGATGGTGACGGTGCCGCAACCCTCGAGCCCGAAATAGAACTCGGCCGGGTCGTGCCGGTGGGGCGGCAGCCGGTCGCCGGGGCCGAATTCCGCGATCCCGAGCACGAGTTCGCGGGGATGGTCTGGGGTGCCGTTGATGAGCGTGCGCCAGCGGACCTCGCCATAGGCCGGATCGGTCCCGCCCGAAAGCGGCACCTGCGCGGCGTCCACCGAGAGGGGCGGGTGCGGCAGGTTGCCGGGCTGATGCAGAAGTTCGGCATCGCCGTAATCGCTGGCGAAGGTGTCGAGTTGGTCGGTCATCGCGGGCTCCTCTGTCGCGCGGCCAGTTAGAACGGGTTGCGTCGTTCGGGCAATGCGGTAAAGCTGAACGGTATCATGCGCTGAGGTTATGATAGATGGACCGGCTGCCAGGCTTTTCGGGATTGACGGCGTTTTACGCGGCGGCGCGTCACGGGACGCTGACGGCGGCTGCGCGCGAGCTGAACGTGTCGCAGCCGGCGGTGTCGCGGCGGATTGCGGCGCTGGAGGCGGATCTGGGCTGCGCCCTGTTCGACCGCAGCCGGAAACCGGTGAAGATGACTCAGCACGGCAAGGACCTGCTGAAGGCGCTGCATGGCGGTTTTGGCCAGATCGAGAGCGCGGTCGGGCAGATACGGCAGGCGGCGCGCGGCAAGGTGGTGTCGGTGACCGCGCCGTCCGGTTTCGTCGGGTTCTGGCTGATCCCGCGCCTGGGCGAGCTGGACGCGGCCTTTCCGGACACGACCATCCGCATCATAAGTCAGGAGTATGGAGAGGCCGTCCGCCCGGGCGACGTGGTGATCCGGTTCGGGTTCCGCGACGACACGGAGGAGACGCGGCTTTTGGGGGATGCCGTCTATCCGGTGGCGAGCCCGCTCTACCTGGAAAAGCGGGGCATGAGCGGGCGGGACTACGATTTCGGCCGCATGACGCTGTTGACGATGGAGGCGGCGCGCAGCCATTGGCACGATTGGCCCAGCTGGTTCGCGTCGGCCGGGCTGACCATGCCCGGGGGCGCGCGGGTGCTGGACTTCACCTCCTACGCGATGCTGGTCAATGCGGCGCTGGCCGGGCAGGGCGTGTGCCTGTGCTGGGACGGGGTTCTGGACAGTTTCCTTGAGACCGGGGCGATGACGCGCCTTCAAGGCCCCGAGGCGGTATCGCCGCGGGGGTATTTCCTGTCGGCGCGGGACGGATTGGCCGCCGAGCAGCATGTGCGCGACATTCTGAACTGGATCGCCGTTGCGGGGCAGAAATAGCCGGTATTCCGGTGTCTGTTTGTTGACTCATGCTGCACGAGCACAATAGGAGGTAGCGGGCCGGTCGCATGGGGCGATTGGCGCCGTTTTCCCGATGGAGACCGAACAAGATGTCTGACCTGCGTGAAACCGCCGTTGCGTCCAAGGCCTGGCCTTTCGAAGAGGCGCGCCGGGTGCTCAAACGCTATCAGAAGGCTCCTCCGGAAAAGGGCTACGTGCTGTTCCAGACCGGCTACGGCCCGTCGGGCCTGCCGCATATCGGGACCTTCGGCGAGGTGGCGCGGACCTCGATGGTGCGCCACGCCTTCGAGCAGATGAGCGACATCCCGACCAGGCTGATCTGTTTCTCGGACGACATGGACGGCTTCCGCAAGGTGCCGAGCAACGTGCCGATGCAGGAAGAGCTGAAGCAGGATCTGCATCTGCCGCTGACCAAGGTGCGCGATCCGTTCGGAACCCATGAGGGCTTTGCCCAGCACAACAACGCGCGCCTGTGCGAGTTCCTCGACAGTTTCGGGTTTGAGTACGAATTCGCCTCGGCCACCGATTATTACGCCAGCGGCAGGTTCGACGAGATGTTGCTGGTGGCGCTGGAGCGGTTCGACAAGATCATGGAGATCATGCTGCCGACGCTGGGGGCCGAGCGGCAGGCGACCTATTCGCCGTTCCTGCCGATCTCGCCCAGGACCGGGCACGTTCTGCAGGTGCCGACGCTGGAGCGCAATGTCGCCAAGGGCACCATCGTCTACGAGGAGCCGGACGGCGAGCGGGTCGAGATCCCGGTCACCGGCGGCAACGTCAAGATGCAGTGGAAGCCGGACTGGGCGCTGCGCTGGGCGGCGCTGGGCGTGGATTACGAGATGTCGGGCAAGGACCTGATCGACTCGGTGACGCAATCGTCGAAGATCTGCCGCGCGCTGGGCAAGCAGCCGCCGGAATCGCTGAGCTATGAGCTGTTCAACGACGAGCTGGGGCAGAAGATTTCCAAATCCAAGGGCAACGGGTTGTCGATGGAAGAGTGGCTGACCTACGCCGCGCCGGAAAGCCTGTCCTATTTCATGTACCAGAAGCCCAAGACGGCGAAGCGGCTGTATTTCGACGTGATCCCGAAGGCGGTGGACGAATATCACCAGCAGCTGCGCGCCTATCCCGAGCAGGATCTGAAGACCCGGCTGAACAACCCGGTCTGGCACATCCACGGCGGCGAGGTGCCGGCGTCGAACCTGGTGGTGCCGTTCGCGATGCTGCTGAACCTGGCGTCGGTGTCGGGAGCCGAGGACAAGGAAACGCTGTGGGGCTTCATCCGCCGCTACGCGCCCGAGGCCAGCGCCGAGACCCATCCGGACCTGGATCAGGCCGCCGGCTTCGCGGTGCGCTACTTCAACGATTTCGTGAAGCCCACCCGCGAGTTCCGCCTGCCCACCGAGCAGGAGCGCGAGGCGCTGGAGGCGCTGAAGGCGGAACTGGAAGCCTATGACGGGCCGGTTGAGGACGAGGCGCTGCAATCGGTGGTCTATTCCGTGGGGCGCGAGCGGTTCGATCCGATGCGGGCCTGGTTCACGGCGCTCTACGAGGTGCTGCTGGGCGCCAGCCAGGGACCGCGGTTCGGCGGGTTCATCGCGCTTTACGGCGTGCCCGAGACCATCGCGCTGATCGACAAGGCGCTGGCCGGGGAGCTGGCCTGAATTGACCTGAAGCCGCATGGGGCTACCTGCGTTGCAGGAGGAGGTCCCATGCGCGAGTTCTTTGCCGCAGTTGTCGTTTCTCTGGGGCTGGGCGGTTTCGCCCAGGCGCAGGAGGCCGAGATCGAGGCCAATATCCTTGCCCAGATGGACGCGTTCAGGGCCGACGATTTCGGCGCGGCCTTCGACTATGCCAGCCCGGCGATCCGGCAGATCTTTCGCACGCCCGAGAATTTCGGCGCCATGGTGCGCAACGGCTATCCGATGGTCTGGCGCCCGGGCGATGTACGGTTTCTGGACCTGCGCGACGTGGCCGGGACATTGTGGCAGAAGGTCATGATCGTCGATCGCGACGGCCGGGTGCATATCCTCGACTATCAGATGATCCGGGGTGAAAACGGCTGGAAGATCAACGGCGTGCAGGTTCTGGGCGCAAACGATCCGGCGGCCTGATGCAACGGCACCGTGACGGTGGCGTGAGCCGGGGTTAATCCCAATTCCCTATCCAGTCCCTCGCGTTCGGGCCGGGCCCGGACCCGGGCTTGGCGCGTGTGGCGCAGCGGCGCCGCGGCGCGATTGGGAAAGGGATTTCGATGAACAAGGCAATCACCGACGGGATCGTGTTCATGCCGCCGGCCTTCGTGAAGGGCCTGGGCGTCTGGTCGAGCGGGAACGGCACGCCCGGCTCGGACACCTATGCGGGGTCGGGCAACGCGGCCTTCGTTCCGGCCGACGCCGATTTCGGAGGGTGCCTGGAGATACAGAAGGTCAGCGCGACCCAGAAGCTGCGCTACATGGGGCAGACGCCGCTGCTGCCGGGCTGCTACCTGCAGATCAAGGCGCGCATCAAGGCGGTGAGCGGGCCGCTGCCCAGCGTCCGCATCGCCGGGTGGGCCGGGGGCGCGGGCGAGGCGCATGTGGCGGGGCTGACCGAGCAGGGCAAGGCCGTGGCGCTGACCAGCTATGGCACCGTCTTCGAGGTGACGGCCATCGTGGGAACGGGGTATCGCGACGGCGTGGACATGCCCTGGGGCAACGCGGCGCTCTATGGTCATTTCGGGTTGAACCTGGAGGGGCCGAACGGCGGCGTGGTGCGCATCGACGACCTGGAGATCGCGGACGTGACCGGCGTTTTCCTGCGTGACATGATCGGCGTGGTGGATGTGCGGGACTACGGCGCGCGGGGCGATGGCGTCGCGGATGACTGGGCGGCGTTCGAGGCGGCGGACAGCGCGGCGGGTGGCCGGCGGGTTCTGGTGCCCGCGGGGACTTATTTCCTGGGTGAAACCACCAGCATGAATTCGGAGATCGAATTCGAGGGCACCGTCACCATGCCCACCGACAAGATGCTGCTCTTGACCAAGAATTTCGACCTGCCGACCTATATCTCGGCCTTCGGGGACGAGGCGCTGGCCTTTCGCAAGGCGTTCCAGGCGCTGCTCAACAACTCGGACCACGAGTCGCTGGACATGGGCGGGCGCAAGGTGTCGGTGCATGGGCCGATCGACATGCAGGCCGCGGTGCCCAACCGCACCAGCTATGCGACAAGGCGGGTGATCCGGAACGGGCAGCTGGACGTGCAGGACAACCCGGCCTGGAACACCAATACCTATTCGTCGCAGGCGACCTATGCCCCGAACAACCCCTACCGGCTGACCGGCGTCGCCAACATCGCCAACATCCCCGTGGGCGCGCTGGTGCAGGGCGTGGGCGTCGGGCGCGAGGTCTATGTCGAGGCCAGGAATGTCGGGGCGGCCGAGATCACGCTGAGCGCGCCGCTGTGCGGGGTGGCCGGCACGCAGAGCTTCACTTTCGTCGATTTCAAGTACCTGCTGGACTTCAAGGGGTTCAGTTCGCTGCAGAAATTCGGCCTGGAGGATATCGAGTTCCAATGCAACAACCGGTGCAGCGCGATCCGGCTGGCGCCTTCGGGTTCGACCTTTTCGCTGAGGAGCTGCTTTGTCAGCCGGCCAAAGGACCGCGGCATCACTTCGATCGGGAGCGGCTGCCAGGGGATGCTGATCGACGGCTGCCAGTTCCTGTCCTCGGAAGACGATCTGCCGGTGCCGCAGCGGACCTCGGTCGCGCTGAACGCCAATGCCAACGACGTCAAGCTGCGGCACAACCGGGCCACCCGGTTCCGGCATTTCGCGGTGCTGGGGGGCGGCAACAGCATGGTTCTGGGCAACCATTTCTTTCAGGGCGACGAGGTTCCCAACGGCACCCGCTCGGCCGGGCTGGTGGTGATCGGGACCTATTCCAGCACGACCATCGCCGACAATTACATCGACAACTGCCATGTCGAATGGACCAACGAGCGCGACCCGTCGCCGAATTTCGTGAGCGGGTTTTCCTTCAGCGCCATGAGCATCACCGACAACATCTTCCTGTCCGGCGAAGTCGCGCCCTGGTTCAGCTATGTCGTCGTCCGTCCTTATGGCGCAGGCCATTTCCTGAACGGCGTGACGGTGACCGGCAACAAGTTCCGGTCGATCAACGGCTACATCGACCGGGCCGAGCGGATCGACACCACGTTTGCGGGGCTTGATTTCAACCGCTTCGTCAACGTGGTGTTCGAGGGCAACACCTATCACGGCGTCACCGCCAAATGCGCCAACCCGCTGAGGGTGCGGCACAGCCAGATGACCGCGGCGCAGGCCTGGATCGTCGATCCCAATGGCGAGTTGCCCTTCGGCGCCAGGGCGCGGGGCTGCGACAGCGTGGTGGTGCTGGATCCGCTGCGGACCGGGGGCGAGGCGATCCGCTACGCCACGCCCTACGTGCAGCTGCAACAGGGCAGCCGGCAGGACCAGGTGCGGCTGAACTGGCCCGAGGCGGTGAAGGGCACCGTGTCGGTGATCATGCGAATCGACAAGTAGCCTTGTTGCTTGGCCTTTCCACGCGCCGGTCAGAACTCGCGCCACAGGGCGAGCTTCAAGCCGGGGCGCGGGAAGGCCGAGTTGTGTTCGACCCCCAGCAGCCAGACGGCCCTGACCCCGCGCGAGCGGATCATGAGGGAGGGGGTCGCGCTCCAATACGTGGCGCGGCCGCGAATGCGGGAGGTTTCGATCTGCAAGAGCGGGTCGAAACGCCGCCCCGAGGACAGGCCCGCCGTCAGGTCGAGCTTGCGGATGCGATCCTCGGCGGACGGAAATTCCACGGCGGCGTCGAGGGCGATCCAGCCTTCGCCCCGGCCGGCCGCAAAGCCCTTGCCCCAGGACAGGGTCGCCTTGTACGTCGTCCGCCAGTCCATCTGGCGGTGACGGGTGCCGAGCCCGAACTCGGCTGCGAGCCGCCCGGCCGCGCCGAGATCCGCCACGGGCAGCCGGGCGAAGACGAGGGCATGGCCATTGAAATCCTGACGTTCGTTGGCGTCCAGGCCCAGGGTCAGCCACGGCGCCATGCCCCATTCCGCGTAGACCGAGGATTTGTGGTAATACGTGCCTTCGCCGGTCCGGTGCGCGGTGACGGACAGGGCTGTGAACGCGCTTCCCTTCTCGCGCAGCCACGCGCCCGCCAGCGCCGGTTTCGCCAGCGCCAATGCGAGCAGGATGGAAATGACGAGCCGGCCCATGCGTGTCCCTTTGCGCCGCACCATCCGACAGCATGGTTAACGACCGGTTAGTTTTTTCGGGCGGATTCGGGCGCCGTTGGCATCCCTTTGCCGGATGCGGCGGAAGTCGCTGGATTAATGCAGGAATTTCGGCGCAATCCGGAAAAACCTGTGTTAGGCTGAAGCGCAGAAAGGGAGATGCAAGATGCCGAAGATTGCCAAGGACGCAACGGTTCAGACAGTGATCACAACATTCGAGATGACGCCCGGGACATGCCAGGATCTTCTCGAGGCGCTGACCGATGCCTATGCCAACTTCATCTCGAAACAGCCGGGATTCGTGTCGGCAGGGCTGCACGTGAACGACGCGCAGACCCGGATCGCCAACTATTCGCAATGGCAGCGCCGCGAGGATTTCCTTGCCATGCTGCGCACGCCGGAAATGCGCGAGCGGAACCGCAAGATCAACGAGCTGTGCAAGAGCTTTGAACCGGTCATGTACGACGTTGCCGAAACCTTCGGCTGATCCTGACCTGGATCAAGGAGTCCCGGTCCGCAACGCATCAATCTGGCACTGTCTGAAAGGGAGACGCGAGCCATGTATCACAATATCCTAGTGCCCATTTCCTTCGATTCCGAACGCGACGTATCCGGGCCGCTCAAGCTGGCCCAATTGCTGGGCACGCCGGAGGCGAAGGTCACGCTGCTGCACGTCGTCGAGCACATCCCGGACTATGCAATCTCCTACATGCCGGTGGAGTACCTGTCCGAGGCGCGCACCGCGATCCAGGCCGAGCTGGACGAGATGGCGTCCAAGCTGCCCAACGCGACCGCCGAGGTGATCGAAGGGCATTCGGGGCGGTCGATTCTGGACTGGGCCGAGGCGAACAAGCCCGACCTCATCATCCTGGCGTCGCACCGGCCGGGGATGCAGGACATCTTCCTGGGCTCTACCGCGACGCATGTGGTGCGCCACGCCCAATGCGCGGTGCATGTCGTGAGGTAGGTCCCGCTGGTTCTGGTGGCCGGCCCTCGCGGGGCGGCCATCGGGCGGCGGTCAGTGCAGGCAGCAGAAGGAGCCGTGCCTGGCATCCTTCATCAGCGTGTCGAAATCGCTGCCTTTCATCTCGATGAGGGTCTTGTGGTCGCCGGCCTCGAACCAGACCTTGTCCAGCCCGGTCAGGCTGTCGTCGATGATCGTCGGCACGTTGTAGGCGACGCCGACGGGCGGCGCGGCGCCGATGTCGCAATCGTCAAAGACCTCTTCCACCTCGGTTTCCGGCGCCAGCCCGATCCGGCGCGACAGGATTGACTGCAGGGTCGTCAGATCGACATGGTGGTTCGAGGGGACGACGGCCAGCATCGGCCCTTCCTCCATGTGGATGAGGACGGATTTCGCCAGATGGTCGCCGGGCACATGCGCGGCCTCGGCGGTTTCGGCGGCCGTGGCGGCATAGGGGTGGCGGACCATGTTGAAGGGCAGGCCCTGAGCCTCGAGATGATGTTTCAGACGCGCGGCAATGGTCATGGTATCCTCCGTGGATCCATTGGCGACCCGGCCGAGCGCATGAGGCGCAACCAGGGCGCCGTTGAAGGGATGCCCCCATTCTGCGCCTGTTGACCGAGTCGGGCAAGGCTGCGGGGTCAGAAATCGCCTGGGCCCAGCCGGTAGGCCCTGCCGAACCCGGCATTGAGCAGCCCGTCGGAGATGTCGAAGCGGACGAAGCGGAAATCGGCGAAATCGGCGTAGAGTTTCGCCTTTGGGCGCAGCGCCAGGTAGCGGTCGCGGAGCGTGGCGTGCTGGGGCGCGTCGCGGGGGATCAGGCGGGCGGTGCAGTGCAGCGTCAGGCGCGGATGGGTCAGCGGATCGCCCTTGTCGCCCGGTTCCCCGATCAGCAGCGCGCAGGCCGGGTCCGCCTCGAGCGCCTGCGTGTGGGCCGCGAGGCTGGAGATCAGCGAGATGGGGCGGCCCTGCGTGTCGGTCGCCAGCGCGATGCGGGCGACCGAGGGCAGGGCGGTGCCCGGCCGCAGCACCGCCAGCGCGGCATGGGCGGCGTTTTGGACCAGCCCCCTGGCCATGCCTCGGGCGGTGTCGTCGGCGGGTTGGAACGGGTCGGGTCGGGTCATGCTGAGGCCACAATCTGCATCTACCACAGCATCCATGCGAAGAGGCCCCGAGTCGAGCGAAGAGATCATCCCGAATCCGCGTTCCGCCAGACGTCACTGGCGGGCCGAGGCGTTGCGCCGGCGCGCGCTGTCGCCGGTGCGGATCCTGCTGATGATCCTGTTGCTGCCGGTCACCACCTTCGGCATCGCGCTGGGCGTGTACCTGCGCACCAGCCCCTACGAGCCGGCCGAGGCGGTGCTGCATATCGTGGCGCTGGCGGGCTGCGATGCGGCGCGGGCCGTTGGCGTGGCGCCGGCCTATCGCGGCGGGCCGGGATACCATCTGCGCAACGATCCCGACGGGGATGGCGTGGCCTGCGGGTCGGCCCCGAGGGCGGCGCCGCGCATGGCCGCGCCCGCACCGGCGCCGGAGGCCCGGCAGCGGATGGTTGGCAGCGCGAAATTCGTGCGGCCCTGAGCGGGCGCCGCACGCCGGGGCAGACCTGCGCCCGGCGTGCCTGGCGTTACTTCTTGTGGATCGCGTTGATCTTGGTGATGCCGTCTTCGCCGGCGGTCTCGTATTCGATGTGGATCATGTCGCCGGCGACCAGGCCCTCGGGCGCGGCCTCGATCAGTTCGAGCGACCAGACGGTCTTGTCGGTCAGAACGATCAGTCCTTCGACGCGGTCGTAGGCCAGGATGGTGCCGGTGACCTCGTCGGCCAGGGCGGGGGCGGCTGCCAGAAGGGCGGCGGCGAAAACAAGGCTGCGCATTTTGGGGGTGCTCCTTTGAGCATGGGTGAAAACCGCAGGGTAAATGGTGCGCGGAAAGGGCTGCGCAAGAGGGGGCGGCGCAAATATTTCTCGTCCCGCGGATTCAGCGCCCTGCGGCGGCGGAGACTGGCCGATGGCGCGGGGATTCCGCGGCGCCCGGCGGGCGAAACCGCGGGCCTCCGGGTGGAAAACCGGCCCGAGCGTCCCATCTCTGACCGAGAGCGAAAGGAGACCTGCCGATGAAATGCCCGATTGACGGAACCGAACTGGTGATTGCCGAGCGCAGCGGGGTCGAGATCGACTATTGCCCGCAATGCCGCGGCGTGTGGCTGGACCGGGGCGAACTGGACAAGATCATCGAACGCTCGTCGGCTTATGCGCCGCCCCCGCCCCCGCCGCAGCAGCGGGAGTATGACGACCGGTCGGATCATGGGTACCGCAAGAAGAAGAAACGCGGCGGGTTTCTGGAGGATCTGTTCGATTTTTGAGGGGTGTGGGGCGGGGTGAACGCCGTTCTACGTTTGCCGGTCGCGGCCGGGTTGACCAAGCAGAATCGCGCGGAGTTAGCGGCGTAGGTTCGGTCCATAATCAACTCTTGCTGAACCAATCAAACGCGCTTAGGTTGAAGGTGTCATGTTGATACTGGGCGATTTGAACAAAAATGCGTTACGTATTTCTGGTCGATGAAAGTGGTGATCAAGGCCTAAGAAAAGTTAGAGAAAGTTTCTCGGATCGTGGTGCGTCGCCTTATTTGACGCTGGGAGGTGTCTTAATCCCAGAAACGCACATTGAAGCGACTTTGAGTTGGCTCGGCAATTTGAAAAGCCGGTTAGGTAAAGAACTTCATTGCGCCGAACTAAACCACTTTCAGACAGCAGTATTTTCGCGCGAAGCCGCATCGATCAAGATGCTCGCATTCGGTGTAATCTCAAAAAAATCTACTTTGGGTGATTACCTAGAAGGCACTCCCGATGAGGACATTGCGCAAGACTACTACAATAAATGCTCACACTATTTGTTGGAGTTGCTAGGGCAGTTTATGTCTCATCATAATGTAAGAAGCGAGGATGTGAGTATCATTTTTGAACGAAAAAACCATAACTACCAGAGGTTGAGGTCATACATCAGTGCTATCCGAAAATCGCCTAAAGACCCCCGTGCGGCTTTCTTGCAACGTGTTGACCCGCTAGCGATAACTGATCGATCCAAGGCAGAGGAGCCAATGTTGGCTCTAGCAGATTTGGTTGCTTTCGCGACGTTTCAAAGTGTCAACGAAAGCCGGCGTAATTACGGGCTTCCCGAAGAAAGATACATGCGAGAACTCTACAAAAGGTTTTGGCGTTGTCCTGACACCGGGCAAGTAGCGCACTTTGGACTAAAGTACATTAAAGGGCCCATAACCATGGGATTGTCAGGCCAAGCGATGTCTTTCGCTATGAAAGCGTACAAGAAAACAGCAGATTAGGAAGTAGTCACCGCCCCCGCCGCTTCACATTCCCACCCCGCTGCCCCGGCCTGCCCGCCGTTGACCGGCCGCGCGACTTGACCGCCTCTTCCGACGCCTTCTCGACCGCCCATTGACGGGCCATCGGGTCGTCGGAGACGGCCAGGTCGACTGCTTCCAGGCGCTTGATCTCGTCTCGGATGCGGGCGGCTTCCTCGAATTCCAGGTTCTCGGCGGCCTTGCGCATCTGGGTGCGCAGGCCGTCCAGGTGCGCCTCGAGATTGGCGCCGTGCAGCGGCTTGTCGATCTTGGCGGTGACGCGGGCCATGTCGGTGTCGCCCTGGTAGAGACCGGCCAGCACGTCCTCGACGTTCTTCTTGACCGTCTCGGGGGTGATGCCGTGTTCCTCGTTATAGGCGATCTGCTTGGCGCGGCGGCGGTCGGTCTCGGCCAGGGCGCGTTCCATCGAACCGGTGATCTTGTCGGCATACATGATGACGCGGCCCTCGGCGTTCCGCGCCGCCCGTCCGATGGTCTGGATCAGCGAGGTTTCCGAGCGCAGGAACCCCTCCTTGTCGGCGTCCAGGATGGCGACCAGCCCGCATTCGGGGATGTCGAGGCCTTCACGCAGCAGGTTGATGCCGACCAGCACGTCGAAGGCGCCCAAGCGAAGGTCGCGCAGGATCTCGATGCGTTCCAGCGTGTCGATGTCGGAATGCATGTAGCGGACCTTTATGCCCTGCTCGTGCATGTATTCGGTCAGGTCCTCGGCCATGCGCTTGGTCAGCGTGGTGACCAGCGTGCGGAAGCCCCTGGCGGCGACCTTGCGCACCTCGTCCAAGAGGTCGTCCACCTGCATCGAGACGGGGCGGATTTCCACCTGCGGGTCCAGGAGGCCGGTGGGGCGGATCACCTGTTCGGTGAAGACGCCGCCGGTCTGTTCGATCTCCCACTTGGCGGGGGTGGCGCTGACGAAGACCGATTGCGGGCGCATGGCGTCCCATTCCTCGAACTTCAGGGGGCGGTTGTCCATGCAGGACGGCAGGCGGAAGCCGTGCTCGGCCAGCGTGAACTTGCGCCGGTAGTCGCCGCGGTACATGCCGCCGATCTGCGGCACGCTGACATGGGATTCGTCAGCGAAGACGATGGCGTGGTCGGGGATGAATTCGAACAGGGTCGGGGGCGGCTCGCCCGGTGCGCGGCCGGTCAGGTAGCGCGAATAGTTCTCGATCCCGTTGCAGACACCGGTCGCCTCGAGCATCTCGAGGTCGAAATTGGTGCGCTGCTCCAGCCGCTGCGCTTCCAGCAGCTTGCCTTCGCCCACCAGCTGGTCGAGGCGGATGCGCAGCTCTTTCTTGATGCCGATGATCGCCTGCTGCATCGTCGGTTTCGGCGTGACGTAGTGCGAGTTGGCATAGACCCGGATCTGCTCCATCGTGTCGGTCTTTTCGCCGGTCAGCGGGTCGAATTCGGTGATCGCCTCAAGCTCCTCGCCGAAGAAGGACAGTTTCCAGGCGCGGTCCTCGAGGTGGGCGGGCCAGATTTCCAGGGAATCGCCGCGCACCCGGAACGAGCCGCGCTGGAACGCCTGATCGTTGCGGCGGTACTGCTGGGCCACCAGGTCGGCCATCACCTGCCGCTGGTCGTATTCGCTGCCCACCTTCAGATCCTGGGTCATCGCCCCGTAGGTTTCCACCGAGCCGATGCCGTAGATGCACGATACCGAGGCCACGATGATCACGTCGTCGCGTTCCAGCAGCGCCCGGGTGGCCGAGTGGCGCATCCGGTCGATCTGTTCGTTGATCTGGGATTCCTTCTCGATATAGGTGTCGCTGCGCGGCACGTAGGCCTCGGGTTGGTAGTAGTCGTAGTAGGAGACGAAGTATTCCACCGCGTTTTCCGGGAAGAAGCCCTTGAACTCGCCGTAAAGCTGCGCGGCCAGCGTCTTGTTGGGGGCGAGGATGATGGCGGGACGCTGGGTTTCCTCGATCACCTTGGCCATGGTGAAGGTCTTGCCGGTACCGGTGGCGCCCAGCAGAACCTGGTTCCGCTCGCCCTCTGCGATGGCTTGCGCCAGTTCCGAGATCGCCGTGGGCTGGTCGCCGGCCGGGGCGAATTCCGTATGCATGACGAACCGTTTCCCGCCTTCGAGCTTGAGGCGGGTCCGCACGTCGTCGGCGGTCATCTGCGTCTTGTCGGAATGGGCATAGGGCATGGGGATTCCTTTCATCGCCCGATTTTGGTCCGTTTTTGTTCCTGTTCAAGGGGCAATCGGCGCGGCCGGGGATGCGGCATTTGCGGCCTTGTCGCCGCCCGCGCTCTGACGCATAAACATCGGAGCCAAGTGACGACGGAGAGCCGACATGCGCGCACGGATCTATCAGCCCGCAAGAAATGCGATGACCTCGGGGATGGCCAAGACCCGCCGGTGGGTTCTGGAATTCGCTCCGGCATCGGCGCGCGAGGTGGATCCGCTGATGGGGTGGACGTCGTCCTCGGACACGCAGAGCCAGGTGCGGCTGAAATTCGACACCAAGGAAGAGGCGCTGGACTACGCCAAGGCGCACGGGATCGACGCACTGGTGAGCGAGCCGCACAAGCGCAAGCCCAACCTGCGTCCGCGCGGCTATGGCGAGAATTTCGCTCCGGACCGGCGCAACCCCTGGACCCATTGAATGATCGAACTCCGCGAGGCGGACCCGGGGGCGGATGACCTGCGCCCGGTCATTGCCGCCCATCTGGCGCATGGCCGGCAGGCGGGGCCGCCCGAAAGCAATCACACCATGGACGCCGACGCGCTGCGCGAACCGGGCGTGCGGTTCTGGGCGCTTTACGAGAATGGCGAGCCCTTGGGCTGCGGCGCGCTCAAGCCGCTGCCGGACGGCACGGCCGAGGTGAAATCGGTGCATGTGCTGGCCGCCGCGCGGGGGCGCGGACTGGCGCGGGTGATGATGGAGCACCTGGCCGCGCAGGCCCGCGCCGCCGGCGCGACCGCGCTGGTGCTGGAGACCGGGGCGGAGCATCTGCCCGGCTATGACGCGGCGCGCAAGCTCTACGAGGTGTTGGGTTATTCCAGGTGCGGGCCGATCCACGGCTACACCGAAGATCCGAATAGCGCGTTCATGCGCTTGGCTCTTGAACCCGGCGGGCAAAAGCCGCAAGAAAGGTCGCAGCGGTCCCGTAGCTCAACTGGATAGAGCAGCTGACTTCTAATCAGCAGGTTCGGGGTTCGAGTCCTCGCGGGATCGCCAGTTTATTGCCATCGTGACGTTCGACGTCCAAAGTCCGTTTTTGCGACAAAAAACGGTTTTTTGAACTGCCTTCGAATCTACCTTCCTTTTAGCGCAGTTCTTTCAACAACTTGTGTGCCATGTAGCAGTTCGTTCATTCCGGCCGGGTTCGATGGCGCAACCCAACCAGGATGCGTTGACACGCAGCATGTTAGTTGTTCCCTAATCGTTCCACAGGTTCCGGAACCCTTCATACCCATCAGCCTGCCCGCCCCGGCGGTGTGGACACCAGCGCGGCTAGCCCCGTCGCGCCTCGAAAGGATTCTGCGATGCCCCGTGCCACCACCACGATTCCATTTCATGCGCTGCGGTTCGAAGACGACCTGCCGACGCTGCACGAGGTCGAGCGGCGCCTGAAGACATTCCTGCGCGGCCTCCGCAGGCAACGCCAGGCGGCGCAGACCGACGGCGATGAAGGCGACCGCGACAAGATGGATCAGGTCTTCGACTATCTGAATGAGGCCGAACGGCGGAAAATCCGGCGCCGCGCGCACCGGTACGTGCAGCGGCTGGACGCCCTGTCCGGCCTGTCTCATCTGAGCGAGGAGAATCGCGCCAAGCTGACGCCCATTCGTGGCGGACTGCCGGTCACCCGCGTCACCTCCGAACACGAGGCGGACGAGATCGCCGCTGCCCTGCACGCCGAGATGCCCTGGATGGCGCCCGCCACCGAAGCCGTCTGGCACGGGCTGCGGGCCTCGGCGCGCGAGGGCCTGCGCGGTGTCCGTTTCAGCCCGCTCGTTCTGATCGGCCCGCCCGGCATCGGCAAGAGCTTTTGGGCCCGGCGACTGGCCCATCACCTGGAGGTCCCCGCGACCAAGATTGACGCAACGGGCGAGCCTGCGTCCTTCGCGCTCACCGGATCCCAGCGCGGCTGGGGCAGCGCCCATGCGGGCAAGCTGGTCAACACGGTCCTGAACAGCCGGCATGCCGGGCCGCTGGTCATCATCGACGAGATCGAGAAGGCTGATGAGGTCCACTCCAACAAAGGCTCCCGCCATACGCTCACTGACGCCCTGCTGCCGCTGCTGGAGCGGATGACGGCGGCGACCTGGGAATGCCCGTTCTTCCAGGTCAAGATGGACATGTCCTGGGTCAACTGGGTGATGACGGCGAACAGCAGGCAGGGCCTGCCGGAACCGTTTCAGAGCCGCTGCGTGGTGCTGGATCTGCCGGATTTGACCACGGGGCAGTTGAGGGACTTCGCCATGACCGAAGCCGCGCGTCGTGGACTTCCCGAGCCTGCCACCGACGCCCTCGCCGCCATCTTCGAAACCGGTGCATTGGCCCACCGCCGCCTGAGCCTGCGCACCGTCGCCCGGATGCTCGACCGCGCCGAGGCGCTGGCGATGCGCCCCTTGCTGCATTGAAGACACCGCCCTGGAAGAGTTTTCCTACAGAGGATCAATGGCAGCATACATAAGCGACATACATTCATCCCGTCCGAGTAACCGACCCCGCGCAGCGGTGCTCGATCTGAGGTCGCCCACGCACCTAAACTATCCGTTCCCGGTGCCGAAGGAACCACGGGTTCGGGGCAACCCGGACAAAGACTTCGAAGCCATAGATCCAGCCCGAAGATGGATGGGCACTGAAAAACGGGCGGGGAGCCGTCATTCGCTGCGGCAGCCAAAATAGTGAATCGGACCGAGAAAACCGGACGTTCGCCTTAAGGTCTCGAACTGTTTTGTCACACATCTAACCCATCCCGGCATCGTGCCATTTCCACCCAGCGCCCTTCACATCAAGCGTCGAAATCGGTAGCGCTCGTCGTAATACTTCGCTACGGTTTCACGAAAAACAGGTGGTTGCATGGCACGCGGGGAACTGATTAAGAAGCTGTTGTCGAGCTACGGGCGCGACGACGACTTCCGTGCTGTGGTTGAACAGATCATCGCCGAAGAAGAAAACAAGAATAACCGCGTTTTGGCAAAGTCGCTGCGCAAAACATTGGATGGTCTAACGACGCGCCCGCAGGCCAAGGGCCTTTCCCCTTTGTTGCAGTTCCCGGACGAGGCTGGAGATTTCATCCAGCGGATTGAACCAGTTCATACGCCCGACGACATCATCCTGGCACACGAAAACATCGAGTTGTTCACCGGGCTTCTGGACGAATTCCGAAAGTCTGAAACGATCAAGCGGCACGGGCTGCCGGTGCGGTCCAAGCTGTTGTTCTGTGGGCCGCCGGGAACGGGAAAAACACTGTGTGCAGAGGTTTTTGCAGGACAGCTCGGATTGCCTTTTTTCTACGTCAAACTTGATAGTCTGATTTCATCCTTTCTTGGCGAGACAGCCACCAATATTCGCAAAACCTTCGAGTTTGCGCGCCGTCAGCCGTGTGTCTTGTTCTTTGATGAATTTGACGCGATCGCCCGGTCGCGGGAAGAAGGCAATGATCACAGCGAGCTTCGCCGCGTGGTCAACAGCCTTCTGATCTTCATAGACCAGATCCAGCCGGGCGGCTTTCTGATTGCAGCGACCAACTTGGACGCTCATCTTGATCCCGCTATCTGGCGGCGCTTCGATGAGGTCGTCTGGTTCGATCATCCCGATGAAGCAATGGTACGCAGATACCTTGCCAATGCACTGAAAAATACTGAAACAGAATTCGAAGCAGAGGATTTTGTTCAGAGCCTTGCGGATTATTCCTATGCTGAGCTCGAAAAAATCTGCAACCAGGCCAAGAAAATTTCTCTTCTTGATCGCCGAAAAAGCATTTCCAAGAAAGACTTTCGCGATGCCATCCGTTACGCTGAACGCCGCAGGATGCGACTAAGAAAATTATCGAACAACCAGTGAGGCCATAGTTGGCACAATACGATCATCTGCAACTGGTCAGAGCGAAGGAACCTTTTGCCCGCAGAAAAGGCGGCAGGCCTCCTCCGATACCGAAGCCGGGAAAAGGTCATGGCGGGCAGATACGGCGCGAAACCGATGATGCCGTCGCGCGACAACGCGCTATTCGTCCCCCCCAATTTGTCGATCCATCCCTGATCCTGAAGGTCCATATGCACGGACTTGCCATGGAAGACGACTGGGAACAGCTTGGGCTGACCCTGTTAAATACAGATGATGACAACAATATCGTTCTGTTTTCCTCGACTGATGAATTGACAGACTTTCGCAGTCGGCTCGATGCCTATGAAGGGCCAACGCCTGCCGGTCAAAAAAATCCGAGCTACTCCGGCTTCATCAACCGCATAGGCAGTGTAAGCACATTGGAGCCGCGCGACCGGCTTGGTATCAGGATCAAAGAATCCGGTTTTACCGAGGTCTCTGATTTTCAAGACGGGCAAGAGTACGTGCTCGATATCGAACTTTGGGAATTTGGACCACAAGCGGCGCGACGCAGGAAAGCAGAAGAAATCATCGCATTTGTCGAGGAGCAGGGCGGTGAGGTTTATGACCTCTATTCCGGGCCCTCGATCACGATGATCCGCGTCAAGGCTCCCGGGCAGGCAATCAGGCCGGTCTTTTCAGTGCCTGAAGTAGCGTTCATTGACCTCCCGCCCGAACCGGATATCGTGGCCAATCAGATCGTGCAGTTTGCACTGGATGATGTGCCGCCCGTCGCGCCGCTCGACCCCGATCTTCCACTCGTCGCGGTGCTGGATACAGGTGTCAACGATCATCCGTTTCTGGCGGATGCGATTGTCGCGCGGGAGGCATTTCCGAATGAGCTCGGGGAGTCAGATGTTGCCGGGCACGGTACGGCTGTTGCCGGTGTTGCAGCGCTTGGTGATGTAAGGGCGCAGCTCGCCGGAGCATCTCTGCAACGTGTGGCGAGGATAATTTCTGCGAAGGTGGTTACCGACGACAGCAAGTTTTTTGATCGCCGAACGCTCCCGACCCAGATGAGGCAAACGATCCAGAACCTGCATGCAAACTATGGCTGCCGGATTTTTGTTATTTCTCTGGGGGATACGAAGGCGAACTTTGAGCAGGGGCGTGTCGGCCCTTGGGCCATGACACTCGATGAGCTGGCGCGTGAGCTGAACATCCTGATCTTTGTATCAGCGGGAAATCGGTCTCCTCGTGGAGGCACGTCGGTTGAACAGGGCGTAACCCAGTATCCGGACTATCTGCTTGAAGTCGCGAACCGAGTATGTGAACCCGCTGGGGGCGCGAATATCGTGACGGTTGGTGCAGTTGCACATTCCAACGGCATTGGTCCTCAGCATGAGTTTGATGCGCATATTCAGCCCATTGCCGAGCAAGACGAACCTGCGCCTTTCACACGCACCGGACCAGGTGCCGGAGGTCTGACCAAACCGGATTTCGTCGACTATGGCGGGACAATGGTTTTCGACGCCGTGGCGCGGCGTTTGCAGACAGCCCCGCATCTGCCAACGGCAGGTCTTATTACAACAAATCACGATTTCTTACGACAGTTGCTTACCAGCAAAAGCGGCACCTCCTTCGCCGCGCCGATGTTAGCGAACAGAGCTGCGCAGTTAGTCAGGCGCTTCCCTGATGCTTCAGCCAATCTGATCAAGGCACTATTGGCGAACTCGGCGACTGTTCCGGAAGCTTCCACTCAGCGGCTGGCGGGCTTTGATCCGCGCGACCGATCCAGAGTCCACGGAAATGGCCTTGTCGATACCTTACGCGCAGCCTTCTCAGACGATCACAGGGTTGTCTACTTTGCCGAAGATTATCTGGAGATGGACCATTTCGCAGTCTATCGGGTACCGATACCGGCTGAGTTCCAGACGGGTGGGAAACGAACTATTCGAGTTTCTCTAGCATATGATCCACCGGTGAAAAGAACCCGCGCTGAGTATACCGGTACACGCATGAATTTCCGCCTCATTCGGGGGTGCCCGGTCGATCACGTCTTCGAACACTTTCGCTCGCGAGTTGGGGAGGGGACCGTTCCACCGGAGATGGCGGGAAAATACGATTGCGACCTGGTCCCCAAGAAGAACGCTCGCGACAAAAATACAATCCAGAGTGCCTCGATCTCGTTTACCGCCGACACAACCCAATATGGCGAAGAGTATCATCTGGTAGTGCGTTGCGTAGGTGGCTGGGCTATGGACCAGGAGACCCGACAAAACTTCGCGCTGGTTGTCGAGCTGGAGCACCAAGCTCAGGTGCAGCTCTATGCAAGGCTACGGCCGAGATTGCGGACCTAATAAAGCACTTTTCCTACGGATCGCTGCGCGTCAATCTGTAGCCTGCAGACTGACGAACGTCAGCTTCGTGATAGCTGCACTGGAGCGAAATCCGCGCTCACCGAACGGCCGGAATGGGCCGTTGAAGTTTGGGGCGAAATGATACCGGGAGCTTGCAAGAATCGCTCGTCGTTGCAATCGTGTGAATGTAGATTTCTTAACGTTGGAATTATTATGCCTTTTGATCAATCGCAAAACTTGAACTTTCTTTGGCTTGAGTTGACCAATCGTTGCAATCTCGAATGTACGCATTGCTATGCTGGGTCGTCGCCAACGGCAGTTGATGCTGCGCCTCTATCTTTGTCCGAATACCAAGACATCATTCGTTCTGCTGCCCAACATGGTTGCAGTGCTGTCCAATTCATTGGCGGCGAGCCAACTTTGAACAAAATGCTGCCAGAACTTATTGAATTTTCAAGCCGTACTGGTTTTACGTTCATCGAGGTATTTAGCAATCTGGTGTCGATGACCGATGCACAAATTGCGGACTACCAACGGCATGGCATCCATCTTGCAACCTCAATCTACGGTGCCTCAAGCGAAGTGCACGATGCAGTGACGACCCGACCGGGCAGCTTTGAGAGAACGACTAGAAATATGTCCCGCGCGCTTGACGCAGGTATTCCTTTCCGTGTTTCGGTCATTCGTATGGAGACCAATCTGGACGAAATCGACGAAGCCGTACAATGGCTCAAGCAGTTAGGTATCGACAATGTCGGTATCGACGACGCCCGTGCTTTTGGAAGAGCGCGAGAGGAGAAACCTTGCGATATGGGTGAGCTTTGCGGTGAGTGCGCGGGCGGCACACTTTGCGTTGATCCCAACGGTAAGGTCTCTCCCTGCATTATGTCGCGGGCATGGGGTGTCGGTGATGTGCGCGAAGACGGCTTCAGTACGCTGTTAACTTCCCAACGATTAAAGGACGTTAGATCGCAAATCGCTGAGCGAGTTGCCGAAAGGATGGGTGGTTGCAATCCGTCGAACCCCAACCCCTGCGCCCCCGATCAAGGCGGGCCCTGCATTCCCTGTAATCCTAACGGCAATTGCGGACCAAATAAGTGTCAGCCTCACCCGTAGACTAAGGTAGCCGCTCCGCAAGGACACGCGCAGCATGGTTTAGCGTATCTGGATGATCGTTGAAGGCTTGAAACGCGATCGCCTCGACCCCCTGTTTGGCTGCGCGATTGAAAGCGGCATGTTTCAAGACTACCGTGGCCCAGGTCCGTCGCCAACTAGGTGCAACAATTGCACCGAAGAGCCAAGCCGTTTTGTCCGATTCCATCGGCAAAAACAAACATGTGCCCAAGCAATTGCCGTCATATTCGAGGACAACCGAAAGCCTGTTGCAGTAGCGGATGCCTTCGCCGCCGGTCTTCATGCGAAGGGCGAATTCTTCATTACTGATGTCGAATAGTAGTCGATGCAGTCCAATTATCTCAGGCCAGTCGGATTTTTCGATGCTTCGGACACCGGCATTCTGCGGCAGCTTCCCGCGCTGACGCAGCTTGGTGATGATGCGGGATGTATCGCGTGTCAAGCGTCCCAACGGGGCCGTATATGAATCGGGCATTACAGACACTTTCGAAGGATGCGACAACCGAATGCGCATTTCCCAGACTAAGCTATCACAACATTGGCGGGGTTTAGACCGAGCTTGGATCAAAGCTCTTGTAAGTGCCTTGCCGGCTTGCCAATAGCGACGCACACCGCTGGATGAGAACAACTGATCACAATACTGGTTCTACGCGAGTCTTCCAATTGGGTCACCAATCGAACGCGGTCCTCCCAGCATAATCATTTCGGAATACGTGCGCGAATGAGGACTGCTTTTGGATGTTTACAATTAGGCCAACCTCTATGCGGACGGTGAGTATACTCCCCTCATCGTGACAGCCTGTGAATGTCCCCTTCGGTGAAGCTGCAGCGCAGCATACGGACGAACAACGAATTTCAGCACTGGGCCGGGTTCCACCGTTGCCAAACAGCGCATGACTGCCGGTCGTGCGAGAAAACGTGAAGAGATTATTCATTGCTGCGCCGCACAAATACAAGGGCACAGCCCAGGGTGATGAGCAATCCGCCACAGGTTCGGTCGATCCAGCGAACGCTCCGGTCGCTCAGAAACTGCATCGCCTTCGTCCCGAGTCCGGCATAGGCCAACATCGTGGCCACATCGACTGCAATGAAGACGAGAGCGAGCAGGGCGTATTGCGCCAGAAGTGCTTCGGACGGGTCAAGGAACTGCGGCAGGAACGCAGTGAAAAACAGGTAGCCTTTCGGGTTCGTAACGGCGACAAGAAAGCTCTTGCGGAACAGTGTCAGCCTGCGCCCGGATGCGCCCGAGATTTGTCTATTCGAGTGCGCCGGAAAAGATCCCAACTCCCCCGAGGACCGCAACATTTGAACGCCGAGCCACATAAGATAGCCGACGCCAATCATTTTCACGACAGTGAACAGAACCGCGGAAGTGGCTAGTATCGCGCCCAACCCCAGCGCCGCGGCGGCGATCAGAACGCCGTCGGAGAGTGCGGCGCCCGCGATCCCATAGCCCGCGGGCACAAGGCCGTAGCGAGACCCGTTGGACAGGGCCAACAAAACCGTCGGTCCGGGTGTCATCACGACGACCAAGGCCAACAGGGCGAATGTCACAATCGAAATCTCCATCAGGTCGTCTCCGGCTTCAGGGAATGAATTGCGAGTCCGATCAGGATCAGGGCCAGTCCGCTGACAAGGGTTCGGGCCGTATTCCAGACCTGCCACAGCGCGGAATAATCCTTCCAGATCCAGGCGGCGTCCGCCCTGTCCGTCGGTACCGCCACTGTTGCAAGGGCCTCATTCATCGGCACGTTGATCAAAACCGTGACCAGAAATGCCCCGATGAAATACACGACAGCCCCTGTCGCGAAGAGAGCGGCTGACCTCGTCCTTTCCTGACGGATCGCGATAAATTCGGTCAGCATCAAAATGACCGGTGTCAGGAAGAAGGACGGGAAGAACACCGGATTGCGGACAGAGGCATTCATCGCCTGCATCGCGGTGATCGAGGCACGGGGGTCGGTGGCATCCAGGCCCCACATGGTCGAGCAGACCCAAGCATAGAAGGAGCCGAAAATAGCGCCGATGCTCAAAAGGGAGAGCATCGACATCGGCACGAGTAGTCGGGCCATCAAACCTGTCCCGCAGGTGCGGCCGGGCGTTGGCGTGTTTCACCAGCATGACGGGACGCTTGCAGGGCGCGGACAAAGATCGCGAAGGCTGCGAACTGCCCGAGCACTACGGCGGGCCAGATCAATGCGAACTGCGCGTCCAAATATTTCTGCGGCCCGAACGATACCAGCGCCATCAGCGCAGCCATCATACTCAGGCCACGCCCGACAGTGTTCGTGAGCGGCTGCACGATCATTGCCGACAGCGCGATTGATACCGATGCGCCAAGAAACGGGGCGATGCCAAACAGCGGAGTTGCAATCGGCGGATGGGGCCGGATGCCGGCATAAAGCGCAGAAAGCATGATGAGTTGCAGCAGGATCAGCGTGGCCAGTGCTGCAAGGGCCTGTCGGTCGTGGTGAGTCATTTTTCCTCCAAAAGCGTAATTGCAGTTACGGTTGCAAATATCCGTAATTGTCGTTACGGATTCTGTCAACACGCAGGAGACAGAAATGCGCGAGGAAAGAAGATCACTGCGCCAACGCCAGATCGAAAACGCGGCCTATGAGGTATTGGAAGCCAAGGGCTATGGCGGCACATCGATTCGTGACATTGCGAAACAGGCGCGAGCGTCGAACGAAACGCTTTACAGGTGGTATGGCGACAAGCAGGGCCTGTTTCAGGCCCTTGTCGCGCGCAATGCGGAAGAGGTGAAAGACCATCTCGCATCGGAATTGGAGACCGATCACGACGCGCTGTCCATCCTGCGCACGCTTGGCCCGAAGTTGTTGACCCTACTCACCGGAGACAGGGCCGTTGCACTGAACCGGGCAGCGGCGGCAGACAGCAGCGGAGAATTGGGCGCCGCGCTGTCAAAGGCGGGCCGCGAGGCGGTATTCCCGCTTTTGGAACGGGTGTTTCTGCGTGCCCGAGAGGAAGGCGCACTGAACTTTGAACACACCGGTGAGGCTGTGGCGCTCTATCTCGATCTCTTGATTGGCGATCAACAGGTCAGGCGCGTCATCGGGCGCCTGCCGAGTCCATCGAAAACCTTTTGCCAAGAACGGTCTGAACGTGCCGTCAAACTCCTCTGTAAACTTCTCGGCTAAATTCAAAAAACCAAAGGAATTCAAAGCATGACGACCCTCATCGCGCCCAAGGCCTGCCAGACCATGACCGATCTTCGCGAGCAAATCGACGCAATCGACGTTGAGCTCATAAACCTGCTCGCCACGCGAAGCCTCTATATCGACCGGGCTGCGGACCTCAAGAAAATCGAAGGTCTGCCGGCGCGTACCACAGATCGTGTGGCTGAGGTGCTGGACAAAGTTGGCTCAACCGCGTCCGAAAAGGGTCTGGACCCGGAACTGGCGTGCAAGCTTTGGGTCGAGCTGATTGAATGGTCGATTCAGCGGGAAATCCGGGAGCTTGGCGAATAGAGTCATTCGGAAAGACCAAGGGCGAAATTGGTGGGGGTGGCCATTTGAAACTAATCCGGAATATCAGAGCCGCGGGGGTCTTCCACAAGGCTGTGAAGTCAATGCAGGCTGGGGATTACCCGGCTGTTCTTGACCTCTTGGATGGGTTCCAAGCGCAACCATATTTCATGGCCAAGGCGGAACTGTTTCGCGCAATGGCGCGGCATCGGCAGGACAGGTTTGCAGATGCGGTTCACCACTATGACAATTTCCTGATCAACCATCTCGCGGACATGCCGCGAAAGGACCGTCCCTACGTGGAAGAGTATGCGAAATTCTTCAGAAGCCGTGCCCAAGCGAGAATTGATCCGTCAACGCCGCTGTATTCATCTCTTGAAGAACTGAGAAAGCATGCGGTCTCGGCACCATTCCTTACCAGGGCTGAATTCTCAGTCTGAACTCCGGGCAGGTGCCGACGGGTCTTGAAGGAGCCTGACCTTCGAATGAATGCGTCAAAAGGAACCTTTGCCTGCGGGCCGGGGTTCCGCGCTCGCGAACAGGTATTTTCCCACAGAATCGGCCGTTTATGCCATTTGGTTGCCGATTTCGAAGCAGCAGCTTCGCCTCGTATGGGTGACCATCACAATTTGCGGACAACTCAAGGCTTTTAGGGGACGTCCGCAAACCGCATTTGCTGGCCTTTCGCTGTTCAGCGGGTCTATGCGGGTCTATCGTCGGCAGAGTCGATCTCGCGTTCGGTCAGGTGTCTGGCGCACTGCCACCAGTGCGCGTTTGCCAAATCCATACCTCAGCGACCAATAGGTTGAGGCCCCAACTCATCGTTACCGCCAGGAAATATGCGGTGTCTTTTCCTTGCCCGTTTCCTGCCAGCACCGGCACCCAGAAGCTGAACGTCACGAAGAAAAGGGCCAGGGAAAAACTTCTCAGCATCCACTCCCTGTGCAAAGATACGTTGGGTTTCCTGATCATCCAGTAGGCGAGAAGAGTGGACAGGAGCCAACAGCAACCCAGCAAAACAAACGACATTCTCGCGGCCAAGCTCACGTCGAAGAACGCCGCATTGAGCACCGCCGCAATGCTCGCCAGGCAGGCGGCCAAGACGTAGGTCCGGCCACTCCAGCGATGCGCCCGGACAAATCGGTTTCGGATCGCGGGATTGAACTGCGCGATCCCGGTGATCAGGGCGATACCACCCGCCAAGGCGTGGATCTGAAACGGCAACGGAAGCGCGCGCGTCTTTTCGCTTTCGGCAAGACCGAAACCGGCTGCGAGCGCAAAGACCCCGTAGGCAACGCAGGTGATTGCAAGGGTGCCCCATGCCGCCCAGGTTTTTCCGCGCCATCTTGTGGACTGGGCTTCAGGCATGGGCATCACTCCGCAGGGCAATGTTCAAGGGGTCCGGAATGGCCGGGGGCCTTGATAGGGAATTCCGCTCAAGGATTTCGCAGGAACCCGGCCCCCGAATGTGATCGCCGCCAGACATCTGGCCCGCGGCAATCGACCCCGCGTAGCCAAGGGTCAAAAGCGTAACCGCCGCCCACACGCGCTTCGTCCCAAACCGAAGTCCGATCAGCGTGGCGACAGCGAGCCCCAGGCCGATCTCGAAAAGCATGAAAATCTGGCCGTGGTGACGAGGATCCCAGTAGGAGACCGGCGAGCGGAAGATCCAATCCGTGAACGGCATCCACTGCGCGCGCGCATCGTCATGATGCAGCAGGAAATCAATACCGACGTGCAACAATGCAGAGCTTGCGAAAACGACCACGATCAACGCGACGCCGCGCGACCGGTCGCCAGGCAAAAGCAGACAGGTGAGGCTCAGGGCGACGAGGCCGAGATAGGCTGGGATCGAGTTCAGCAGCATCTGAAGCGTTGTCCATGGCGGTTCCCAATACCGATAGTGAAACACCTCGCATCCGCTGGCCCCCTGCAACCGCTCCACCACGAACATCGCCCAGACATCGGTATCCGGCAGCAGCGCACCCACCAAGCCAGCCAGTGCAACGGCCAGGTGCCCCGGTCTGGCGAAGATCGCGGCTCCGACTAGGAGATGGGTTTGTGTGAACATTGGCAGCACCATAAACTTGACATCTAGGTTGTCATATCTCATAATGACATCTAGGTTGTCAATTTGAATCCGGAGCCTCGAATGACGCAGCAGCAGAAAGAACTCACCGCGCTGATCAGAGAAGTCAGAACGGCATTCAACCGGCTCAAATCCGTTGCCGAAACCTTGCATGCCGATCTTGAAATCAATCCCTCGATGCGGGCGGTCCTTCAGGCCCTGATCCTCAAGGCGCCGCAAACGGTGCCCGATATCGCCCGGGCCAAGGGTGTCTCGCGCCAGCATGTACAAAAAAACATGAACGCCCTGCTGGAGAAGGGCCTTGTCCAAGCGCAGGACAACCCGGATCACAAGCGATCGGGGCTCTATCTTCCGACGCCGGCGGGCCAAGAGCTTTTTGCCGAGATTCAGGCCCGCGAAGACGCGCCGATGGCCGCTTTGGCCGAAGCCCTGGTCGCGCATGATGTCGCAGCCTCGGCCCGCCTGTTGGCCCGCCTGAACGACGCACTCGAAACCATGATGGAGAAAGGACACTGACAGGATGCAGCAATCGAAACGGCACGGCAGGACCCTCGTGATCGGCCTTCTGGCGGTATTCGTATGGGGCATCGCCGCCCTGTGGTCCTGGAACACCTTTGCGGTCGAGTTGCTGGGGCTTCCAGAGATGGCGTATCGTCATGTGCTTGCCCTTGGCATTCTAGGCCTTTCGGTTGGCGGGTCGCTGGCGATGCCACTGTGGATATCCCGAGCAGGCAACGTGTAATGCCCGTGAAATCAAAGATCGTCGCGCAGTTTCGGCATCCATCTGGCCCGTTGGGCGCGTTGGCCGGCCGGATCATGGCGGCGCGGCCATCGAACCGCTTGCGAAACGAAAAAACCGTCGAATTATTGGACCTTCAGCCCGACAGCCACGTGCTTGAAATCGGCTGCGGTCCCGGTCTGGCCCTGTCGAAATGCGCCTCTGTCGTGACGTCTGGCCGGGTGGTCGGTCTTGACCATTCCGGTGTGATGATCCGGCAAGCCCGCAACCGGTTGGAAAGACAGGGGGTCGCAGACAGGGTCGCACTGATCGAGGGCGGGATCGAGATCCTCGCCCGGTGGCCGGACTCCTTCGACCGCATCTTCTCATTGAATGTCATCCAGTTCCTGGGTGACAAACCGGGCTTCTTTCGTGCAGCCTTCGATGCTCTGGTTCAGGGCGGGCTTTGCCTGACCACCTATCAACCACGGCTGGATACGGATGGCTCAAGGACCGCGAGACGTATGATCGCCAGCATCGAGGACACGCTCCATGCTGTCGGTTTCGAGAACGTGACCGAGATCGAGATCATTGGCGGCGCCACTCCGGCGATATGTGTCGTTGGCCAGAAAAGCGATCGTCATCGAAGCCAAAGCGCCAAAAAAACCAAAGGAGATTCATGATGGCACAAGTTCTTGGCATAGGCGGCGTTTTCTTCAGATCTGAAGATCCGGCTGCGCTGGCAGAATGGTACGAGACCCATCTGGGCATCCCACCAACCCCGGCTTCGCCCAACATGCAGCCCTGGATCAGTGAGCAAGGCGTGACGGTCTTTGCGCCGTTCCCGAAGGACAGCAACTATTTTCCCAAAGACCGGACCTTCATGCTGAACTTCCGCGTTGCGGACCTCGATGCGACGCTCAAGGAATTGAGCGCTGCCGGAATCGAAAGCGGCGAAGAAGTCGAGATGGAGGGGATTGGAAGATTTGCGCGCATTCACGATCCGGACGGTAATCCGATCGAACTGTGGGAACCCAACCAGAGCTAGCTAAGACATACGCGAGAACGAATTCTTGATTTCTGAGGCCTTGTTGCACAAATCGAGTAAAGGATTCACTGCGTGAACCCAGTTGGAAAGCTGGAAGGCATGAGCAGTTGTGCCCCTACGAACTACAAATCCACGATCTCTTCTCTCCTCAAGAATGTTGGAACTACTTCAAGGCTGCCGGATATGTTTCAAGTCAAAAGTCGGTCGCTCCAAAGCAGCCGTTTGGTCCGTGGTGAGACCTACTAGAAGGTCGGAACGCTTCTTTGCTTTGAAATTTTTGTAGAAACGCCACCAACAAGAGCGGAACCTCTTTGCCGTAGGCGCCATTGAACGCGCATTCTATCGTCGAAACTCGGACGGACTTTTTCCAATGGATCTCCTAAACGCACGGGAGAAATTAGGGTGTTCCTCGTAGCCTAGCCTCAGGGCTATTTCGGAAATGGGCTGGTCCGTTTCGGTCAGCAGAGCAACTGCCCTGCGCATTCGGATCTTCTTCAACAAGTCG
The DNA here is from genome assembly GCF_005938215.1 of Ruegeria sediminis. Taxonomy (GTDB): domain Bacteria; phylum Pseudomonadota; class Alphaproteobacteria; order Rhodobacterales; family Rhodobacteraceae; genus Ruegeria; species Ruegeria sediminis. The sequence goes on along the minus strand of NZ_VCPD01000001.1, from coordinate 641,963 downwards.
CGATAGCTCACCCCCCGCATTCGCAGCCGTCGTTGCAAGCCTTGGACCCCGATCCCGCAAAGTGCTGCCGCGCCGTCGATGTCGACCTTCCCGTCGAGCAATCTAAAGGCAATTGCGTTCGCGATCGGGCAGGCAAGGTGCGGTGAAGTCGCGAGCGCGGCCTCTGCGGCCACGTCTGCAAGTGTCAGGGCCCGGGGATGTTTTAGTAGAAGCGGTTTCTTCAGGTCGTCGGAACTGACGGCAATCCCAAGCGTCGTAGCGCCGAACACCAGGGGTGCCTCGATTTTCCGCTCGATCGTGCGCCATGAGGTGTCTCGTGCATAGTCCAACTCGACCCATGCGGGACGCCACCGCGGTCCACAATAGATTGCTGCAAACCGCACGAGGGACCCCACGATGTGATCGGTGTGCTGCGGAAAGCGCCCAGGCCAGGCGGGATAGTAGCGCAGCACGCCGACACCGTGGCTCTCCCGGAATGTGAACTGGGTGCCGGACTGGTGAAAGCCCAAGGCTTTGGGGATCCTTGCGAGAGCCTCCCGAAAGGTTGGCGCACTCGCACAATATTCCAACCACAATCCGTAGGTCTGGACGGTCATTTCCTTGCCACCAACGAACCCGAACGTGCGATCACCCGTCGCCCTCGCCGCCTCTTTCCAAAGTACTGCCAGCCCGTTCAGGGGGATCGCTGCACGCGGCGTATCCATGACGGTCAGGGGAAGCCCGGCGTTCTTGAAAGCCTTGTGCAGGCCGCGTTCGCCAACCCGGTCCACAAGCATTCCCGGTATGGCTCCGACGGCCGACGCCGCGGTCATGGGCAACGACAAGGGTTGAGACATAATGGTTGGCCTGACGCAAAATGATAAACGTAATCTTCATCGGGAGTGTACAATTCGGCTCTAGCCAAGATCAACCAAGCACCAATTTTTTTGAATAGTGCCGGGGTACGGGCCTCGCGGGAGAGCAAATTGAGACCGAGAGCAACACTTCTTGCAACCGTCGTAATCGTTTCCCTTGCCGGCGCATCGCATGGGCAAGAAACCATCGACACCCGTATCGGGTCGCTCGAGTTCACACACGATTTCGAGAACGGGTATCCGACGCTGGAGACACAGGCCAAGCTCTTCGACGAGATGGATTTTCAGCGCGCCACGCAGGCGTACATCTGGGCCATTCCGATTGTGTCGTTTGCAAAATGGCAACAACAGCATGAGGATGTTTTTGATGCACAATCCGGTGACATCGTCCTCTACCGAGATACGATCGACAAATACGGATTGCTGACGGCCAATACCACAACGCCCTATGCTCTGAGCTTCATCAACATGTCCGAGACAGGGCCTGTCGTGATTGACATGCCAGAGGCCGAGGTGCGGGGCGCGATGCACACAATGTGGCAGATTGGGATCACCCAGATGACCGAGCCCGGCCGCTACGTATTCTACCCACCCGGAACGGAAGCGCCCACCGTCGAAAACGCCCAGGTTTTCCAGTCCGACACCAACAGCATCTTTTTCGGCATTCGTCTGCTCGCGGATGAAGAGGCCCAACAGGTCACCGACCTCCAGGGAATATCGATCTACCCGCTTTCGGAAATGGGGCAGGAGCACAGCACCAAAGTAATCAACGTTGATAACCGCCCCTGGCAGGGCTGGCAGCCGCGCGGGTTCGAGTATTTCGAGATCATGGCGGACATCCTGCTGCGGGAGCCTGTTGCGGAACGGGATCGCTTTTTCATGGCGATGCTCAAACCGCTCGGCATCGAGATCGGCGAACCGTTTGCACCGGACCAGCGACAAAAGCAGATCATGACAGAGGCCGCCCTCGTCGGTGAAGCGATGGCCAAGGCGAACGATTTCTTCAACCCTCGGCTGGAGCAATCGCACTATGCCGATGGGTCCATGTGGGAACTCGCGACCAGTTCTCCACTTGACCAACGGTGGGAACACTACGACGCGCTCGATGGGCGGGCAGCGTGGTTCTACGAAGCTGTGACCAACGACGCAGCAATGCAATCCGATCGGCCTGGCTGGGGGCAGATCTATCTGGCAACCTACAGGGATGCCGATGGGGACTGGCTGGACGGCGCCAACAACTATGTCCTGAATGTGCCCCCCGACGTGCCCGCAGAAGAATTCTGGTCACTTACGGTCTATGACGTGTCGACCCGCGCACCGATCGTGAACGATCAGGTGGTGGCCGACAAATCATCGCGCATGGATCTCGATGTCAACGGCGACGGATCGGTAACGCTCTACATCGGCCCGGATCAGCCTGCGGCAGGCGCGACAAACTGGATACCCACAGTGCCCGGCAAGGCGTGGTTCCCATACTGGCGCTTTTACTCTCCAACAGAAGCCTATTTTGATCGAAGCTGGGTTCTGCCGGACATTGAGAAAGCGAATTGACCCTGCGCGCATCAGTAGTTTCTTGACGCAAGACCCAGACGACCCAAAGCATCAATCGATATCCACTGACATAGGGGACCGGCATGCTCCGCACTTTCCTGATACTCGCAGCCTCGTTCGGTTTGGGCTCCTCCGCGACGGCCGACAAGCTCGCCACCATGCCGCCTGCCGAGATCACCCGGATTGCCAAGGACGCCTACATCTTCAGCTTTCCACTGGTGATGAACTACCGCACCATGCACGCTCAGGCGATTGCACAGGGCGGCTTTGGAGAATGGCTGCATCTGGGCACCTCATCGCCGGCAGACACGGATATCGTCACGCCCAACAACGACACACCCTACTCCTACGCCTGGCTCGACCTGCGCGCGGAGCCGTGGGTTCTCACGATGCCGGAGATCGAGGAAGAGCGCTATTATACGTCACAGTGGGACGACCTGTGGGGCTATGTCCTGGACAACCCCGGCTCGGTCAATGACGGCAACAAGGGCCACAGTTTTCTCCTTGCTGCGCCGGGTTGGCGTGGGGAAGTGCCGAAGGACGTGAAGCGGGTCATCAAGGGGGAAAGCAGCTTTCTTGGGTCGCTTACCCGGACCCAAATGCTCTCCGCTATGGGCGGCATGGATCGGGTGCAAGAGATCCAGCAGAGTTACCTGTTGCAACCGCTCAGCTCCTTTGCGGGCACGCCTGTTCCTGAGGCCGCGCCTACGGTCGCGTGGCCGACTTGGAACGAGGGAGACGAAACGACACTGGCGTTCTTCGACTATGTCGAGTTCCTGTTGCCGTTTACCACGCCACATCCCGACGACGCTGCCGTCTATGACGAGATGGCGCAGATTGGTCTCGGCGACGGGAAGATGCTAGACTCCGAAGCTCTAAATCAGACGACCCTGGACGCGATGCAGGCGGGTATCGATGCGGCGCGCGCCGAACTTCAATCCCTGTCCGAGCAGAGTTTTGACCCGGCACTGTTCTTCAACACGCGAGAGATTGTGGGAACGGACTACATCAGCCGGGCCATGGGGGTCTTTGTCGGCATCTTTGGCAACACGACGGATCAAGCGGTCTACTTTACGCTGCCCACCGACGCCAATGGCGAGCTCACGGATGGCAGCAAGGCGGACTACACGGTGACTTTCGAAGCCGGAAACCTTCCACCCGTAGAATACTTCTGGTCCTACACGATGTATCGGCTGCCGGAACGTCTTCTGGTTGACAACCCGCTCGACCGTTACTCGATCGGCAGCTCGACCGAGGGATTGATGACCAACGAGGATGGCTCGCTCACGTTGTATTTTTCCAAGGAAAGCCCCGGTGCGGACAAGGAAAGCAATTGGCTCCCGGCACCTGATGGACCGTTCTGGGCGGTGTTGCGCACCTACGGGCCAAGCGCGGACATCCGCGACGGTAAATGGACACAACCGGCTTTTGTTCCCGTGAACAAGTAGGAAAGGTTAGAGAGAGGGAACTGAGGGACAGCAGGAATCCAATTTGGCGCCATGATGTAGAGGGACGACACTGTGTGCACCGCCCAGAACAACCGACCGCATAACCCTTCTTTGAAATTGATATTCATCCGCGGAATCTAAATTTTCAACTACACCAGATCGCGAAAGCGCCGATCGTCCGGATTTAGCGCTTGTCCCAAACCGCCTTGAGCGAAGGTTCAATGAAATAACGGCAACGACTGCTGGGTCCGCACCTTCGACGTCAGACAAAAAACGATCTCGCGGACGCAGCGAATGTCCGGTTCGGTGCAGCTGCGCGGCGGCGGTGACATTCTCGATGAACGACAGAAATGGGCTGTGAAATACTGCATATTCCTTCGAATGGGAAACCCCGATACAGGTCGATAGGTTCGACAATCGAACCCTTCTTCAACCCATCGGAAGCATCCCGTTGGCACGGGCCGAGCAGAAGTTCATGAACAGTGCAATGAGTTCAAGAATGCCGCGTCAAAGGGAGAAATCGGCCTCCGGGAAAACCCGGGCGGTTCAGCGCGACCACTCATCCCAGCTCTAGTCTACTGCCAAATCTGCGTGCTATTAACTCATGCCGACCCAAAGCCGTCATTCAACATTCCTACAGCCAATGCCGGGTCTTTCGATTCAGGTGATTGCGCGACTGTCAGGACCGAGTTTTGGACTACTCCGGCGTCCATCCATTCGGAGCAGCGCGCTGCCTCCAACAAGGGCTATGATTTGGTTTCGGCGGATTGGGGGGCGGTGGCAGGGAAGCCTTTGAAGAAGGGGTGTCAACGGCGGCGTAAAAACCGGCCATGGGGCGGAGCAAAAGTCGGCCACTGTTGGGGTGACCACGCTACGGTTTGGCGTCCCGAGAGCGGCCATCTGCGCCGAATCTTTCCGGGCGCCAGAGCCCGGACCTTACCCGATCAGCCTCTCACGCGGCTGTGTTGCAGGCATCCAGAATGTACCGCCTGACGGTGGCAACCGCAGGGTCGGAAAGGCGCGCAGGTCGGCAAAGCAAGGCTAGATTGACCGGATCGGCAAACCAGTCAGGGAGCAGACGAGCAAGAGCCCCGGTCTCAACCGCGGTTTGTGCGAGCGGCAAAGGCAACATTGCGATGCCATGCCCGGCCTGTGCTGCCGAGTGAGCCAGTTCCATCGTGTTGACTCGCAGACCGACCTTCGGCGCGACCGTTTGCCTTTTCCCCGCGACGCTCTCAAACGACCATGCGGCACTTTCCTGCTGTCTTAGGATACATGGGGTATCGGTAAGATCCTCGGGCTGCGTGATCGGCGGGAGGTGGTTCAAAAACTCCGGGTTGGCATAGGGCGCGCGCTGTGTCGGCGGCAGGGCCGCCGCAATGATCCGCCCCTTTGCGACCGCGCCCGTACGGAAAGCCAGGTCGATATCATCCGTAGCGAAGTCGGAGCGCGAGTCGTCCGCACGCAACTCCAGTTCGATATCCGGATAACGATCCCGCAACCCCGGCATCATCGGAATGAAGACCACACCAAGCAGGCTGTTCGGTCCCGAAATCGACACGCGCCCGGCAATTGCATCACCCCGTGCAAGGCCGAGTTCGGCCTCCGCTTCCAACGCGACGTCTACGGGACCGACGCAGATGCCGAAGATCCGGCGACCCGCGGCGGTGGGCGTCACGGCACGCCCGGATCGGTCGAGAAGGGTCAGGCCCAATTCCGCCTCGAACAGCGCAATCTTCTGGCTGATCGCGGATTTGGTGGTTTTGAGTTCCGCCGCAGCCGCGCTCATCGAGCCGGCGCGGACGGTGGCGACCAGCGCCTTTGCGCAGGAATAGAATCTATCGTTCATGAACGCGAACGATAGTTAAAAAATGCGGCATTTTCCAGAACGATATGGCGCTCTATTTCTCGGGCATCGACCTGCCAAGGAGACGGCGATGTTACAGCAGATATTCTTTCACCCCGCCGGAACCCGCGAATTCAAGGATTTCGGCTTCATGCAGGCGCATCTGTCGTTCAAGCCGCATCTGCCGGAGGGACGTCGGCGCTTCGGCCCACTGATCACGATCGATGACGGGACACTGACGCCGGGCGCGACGGGCTTCGGCCTGCATCCGCACCGCGATGTCGAGGTCGTCACCTTTCTGGTGAGCGGACAGGTCAACCATGTCGATCCGAACGTACCCGACCATGACGGGGTGTTGGAGGCCAAGGGCATCCAGGTGATCACGGCTGGTACCGGCATTGTCCACAACGAGATGAACGCCTCAACGACCGAGCCGATGCGGGCGATGCAGATCTGGTTCGAACCGCGTGCAAAGGGGCTAGCGCCAGCCTATTCCCGCAAAGCGCTGGAGGCGGCGGAATACACGGATCGCTTGCAACTTGTCCTGTCGTCGGACGGTACCGACGGGTCCCTGATCGTCGAGCAGGATGTGCGCCTCAGCTACGGCCAGTTCAGCGAAGTCATGTCCCTGACCTATCGGCCCTCGGCACACGGACGGAGCCTCTATGTCTTCATGGTCGAAGGTGCCGCTGAAGTGGCAGACCAAGCCCTCGGACAAGGTGATGCGCTTGGCGTCACCGATGCCGGTGATCTGCTTCTCAACGCCAAACCGGGCGCAGAGCTTCTGATTTTCGACCTTCCCCCAACCAGCAACTGAGCAAGAAAGGAAACGCCATGACTGCCAAGAAACCCACCCCCGACAATGCCGCAATGGTTCTGATCGATCATCAGACCGGCACGATGAACTGGGCGAAATCGGTTGACCGCGACCTGATCGAGGCCAATACCCGCGCGCTGGCGCGTGTGGCCGTCGATCTCGGCATGCCGTTGGTGCTGACTTCCAGCATGGAAGAGCACATGCAGGGGCCGCTGATGCCCGCGCTTGAAGACATCGCGCCCGACGCCTTCTCTGCGCGGGTGAAACGCCCCGGCGTCGTGAACGCTTGGGATGACAGCGCCTTTGCCGATGCGGTCCGCAATACTGGGCGTAAGCACTTCATCATGGCCGGGATCACCACCGATGTCTGCCTCGCCCCGCCCGCGATCGACGCTGCTGCGGAAGGTTTCGATGTCACCGCCGTCGTCGATGCCTCTGGCTCACCGACCTCGCTCACCGACGAAATGGCCTTCCGCAAGATGGAGCGCGGGGGCGTCGAACTGACAACCACCAGCGCGCTTCTGGCCGATCTCGCCGTCAACTGGACCAGCGAGGCCGGGCAGAAGATCATGCAGGTTCTTGGCGAAGAGATCCTCAGTCGCGGCTGATAATAATGGCCAACTCGAGAAAGTTGCATGCCGCCCTGATCGGGGCGTCATGCACGTCCGATGGAAAAAGGGGCACAGAAGTGACAATGATCATACCGCAACGCATCGGCGATCCGAATGACACTTCGGGGGATAGACCCAGCCTTCGCCGGTCAAGCTCAGCCGCCACGTCGCATCGTCTCAATCGTTCTTTGCATCAATTCGATGAACTGCTGCCGCTCTTCGGGCGAAAGGGCCGCGAGCGCCGCCCGATTGGTCTCTTGCGCCGCCGCGTAGGCGCGATCGCGGATGGCGCGGGCTTTATCGGTCAGGTGGATCGTCCGCGCACGGGCATCCGCCGGATGCTCCTTGCGGACGATCAGCCCGTCACGTTCCATCCGCGCAAGCGTGTTGGCGAGCGTCGCCTGCTCGACATCGAGCTTTTCCACGAGCTCTTTCTGGGTCTGGCCATCATGTTCCCAAAGTTCCAGCAAGGCGGGGAACTGGCCCGGAACGATGCCCAAGGGCGCGATACGCCTTCTGAGCCCGTCCGCGAAGAGACGCGCCATGTGGTTCACCAGATATCCCGCTGAGTCCATCCGTTTGAACGTCATAGGTTTCGTTATCATTGCATAGCTTACTATGTAACGATATATAGCTTGCTATACAAATCGAATCGCGCAAGGAGAAATCGAAATGAAACAGCTAATGCTCACCTGCACCGCGCTCTGTCTGTCGGCGGCACCGGCGCTCGCGCTCGACACCGAGCTGGAGGAGTTGAACCGGGCGGTCTTCGACTCGGTCGACAAGAACGAGGACGGAATGCTCTCGTTGCGTGAGATCGACCTGTTCCGCCGCGACGTGATGCTGTCGCAGGACGCCGATGACGATGGTGTCGTGACGCGCGAAGAGCACCTCGCCTGGGACATGGGCTGGTCGTCGCTCGCGGAAGAGCGGGGCGTGGCCGCGCGCTACTGGCGCGCGCGCGAGGCCGTGTTCGAGGCCTGGGACCAGAACGGCGACGGCGCGCTCAGCGAGGGCGAGCAGCACCTGTCGCAAGCCAAGGATTTCTACGCCGCCGGTGCGCCGAACAACGAGCCACTGGACTATGAGACCTTCAAGACCGGCCTTCAGATCATGGCCGAAATGAACGGTGCCTTCGCGGTCGAGGGCGAGGTCACACTGATCAATGTCTTCGAAGTGCCTGAAGGCATGATGGAGGAGACCGTCGCGATGTGGACCCAGTCCCGCGACTTCCTTCAGACCCAGCCCGGCTACATCTCGACGGCGCTCCACCGCTCGGTTGGGCCTGATGCGCGGTATAAGCTCATCAACATCGCGAAATGGGATAGTATCGACGCATTCGATGCCGCGACCGCCGCCATGCGCGCCGAAGCCGGGATCGCGCCTGTCGAAGGATTGAGCTTCACGCCCGGCCTTTATCAGGTCGCAGCCACCGATTGAGGATGGTCCGATGAAAGCCAGAATCCATGCCATCGCGGGGGTTGTCGGAATTCTGACGATCCTTGCCTTCTGGACCTCGACCGCGTTTTCGGAGTTGTTCGCCAGCCACGAGACGATCGCCGCGGTCAAGGCGATGATCCTCAAGGGCATGTTCGTGCTGATCCCGGCGATGGCGATCGCCGGGGCCGCGGGCATGTCGCTGGGCGGCAAGCGCACCGATGCGCGCGCCCAGGCGAAGAAGAAGCGGATGCCGTTCATCGCGGCGAACGGGCTTTTGGTCTTGGTGCCGGCGGCGTTCTTCCTCGAGGCGCGGGCCTCGGCCGGCACCTTCGATGCCTGGTTCTATGCGGTCCAGGTTCTGGAACTGATCGCCGGGGCCACCAACCTGACGCTGATGGGGCTCAACATCCGCGACGGCCTGACCATGACCGGACGGATCGGCGCGGGTTCCGCGGCGCAGAAAACCACCGCCCCGGCGATCGAGCCGCGCGACGGCGGACCGCTGGTCGCCAAGGCGGTCCCGGTGCTGACCGGGGCGGACGGGCGGGCGATGGAGACAAAGCCGGTGATGGCGCTTTGCCGCTGCGGAGCTTCGAAGACCAAGCCCTATTGCGACGGCTCTCACAACCAGATCGGCTTCGACAGCCGCCCCTCGGACGACCACACGAAGGACGAGGTGCTGACCTATGAGGGCCGGGACATCACCGTTCACTACAACCGTCTGCTCTGCTCTCATGCGGGCGAATGCGGCAAGTGGCTGAACGCGGTCTTCGATTCCGGCCGTAAGCCCTGGATCGTGCCGAACAACGGCGCGGCGGAGAAGATCAAGGCCGTGGTCAAGGCCTGCCCGTCCGGCGCGCTGCGCTACAGCGTGAACGGCGAGGCGCCGCAGCATGGCGCCTGTGGCACGCCGGGCGTCACCGTGGAAAAGGACGGCCCCTACCGGGTCGCGGGCATCCCGTTGGCGGGCGCACGCCTCGCGGAGGGTGCGAGCGCCGAGAAATACGTGCTCTGCCGCTGCGGCGCCTCCAGGAACAAGCCTTATTGCGACGGCACGCACCACGATATCGGCTGGCGTGACACTGGCCAGTAGGCCCGGGCCCGCCTGCCTCTCTCACACATCAACAGCACTGGAGACTGTCATGGCACTCATGAGTGTCGGCAATCGGTACGGCGCGGTCGCGGTCACGATCCACTGGCTCAGCGCCCTTCTCATCCTCGTCCTCATCGGCTCGGGCTTCCGCGCTGCGTCGCTTATTGACAGTGCCGCGAAAGAGGCGGTTATGTTGCTCCATGTCCCGCTCGGTGCGGCCATCCTTATTCCCACGCTTCTGCGCCTTCTCTGGTGGTGGCTGGCCGACCGCAAGCCCGACTCCGTGGCGGGCGATCCGGCCTGGCAGAGGGTGAGCGCCAAGGTCGTCCACGTCCTTTTCTACGTCGTTATCCTCGGCATGGCCGCGAGCGGCATCGGCATGATGGTACTTTCCGGCGCGGGCGGGATCCTGTTCGGCGCCTCGGAGGCGGCGCTGCCGGATTTCCACGACTACGCGCCCCGCGTACCGCACGGGCTCGGCGCGCGCCTGATGGTGACGCTCCTGATCCTTCATGCGGGCGCGGCGTTCTATCACCACTTCATCAAGAAGGATGGTCTGCTCAGGCGGATGTGGTACGGTGGCGCGGAAGGGTGAAGGCGGCATCGGGAGAATTGCGAAACAGGCGTCCGAAATCGTGGTTTGGTTCGGACGCCATGGTGCGGGACACCTGCAACGATGTCATCGCGCCAGCGCCCTGGCTTTCTGGCGCCAAAATTACGATACCGGTGGAGCAGGTGTCATTCACCTCATCCGCTCCATCAGGAATCACAGTGCAAATTTGCAACCGCAGCGAAGATCCGGACTCCACACTCCCCGCGAAAGGCCAGCGTAGCGATGCGCGCAAAGCGGTCGTTGAAGGTCAGAACTCGGAAGGCAGAAAAGTCCCGCAGTCCTGACATTTGATACCGCCGAGGTTGAACAATTGCAGCGAATGTCCGATAAGCGGGCTGCGACCGCAGCAATGTCGGTTGCCGGGCAATGGCCGCTATGGCCCCCCCTTGAAGTGCAACAAACGGCAGCAGCGTCTGCGCCTTAAAAGTTCTTGGGCCGTGCAACGAGCGGCGATTGCTTCGCTTGCATCCGTCCAATCAGTGTAAACCGGCCTGCTGCCCTGGAGTGCGCCGCCAGAGTGTGATCGGGACACCGAATTCGTTTCCTTCATTCGTTGGGAAAGGACTTGTTTGCCCAGCCCAAACTTTTGCAGTCAGCCACCGGCTTCTCAAAAAAGCGCTCCACGTCGGCGCGCAAGAACAGATGCCCGAAGGTTTCGCCGTCAGAAGTGAATGGCTCAACACCCCCGGCCTGTAACTGCGCCACCAGCGTTCTCCAGAAACCATTGTATTCAGCAGCCAGAGTTTTTTGCGTTAAGAAGCGTTGGTGAAATGCGGCGATATCATCTTCAGTCACGTAGAAACGCTTGGTTCCATTGCGGGAGATCGTTTCATGGCTCGCCGGGGTATGCCCCGCCTGCACGAGCCTCTGAAAGGCTTGACCGTCTCTCATTCCCACGGAACGCCCGAACGCCGCGGCGGTGGAGACGACCTCCGTCGGAAGCTTGGAACGAGCTTCGGTCTGCGCCCCGCTTTCCACTGCGAACTGGTCTATCTCAACCTTGGACACGCATAGCGACCTGTATCCATCAAGACCATTCCATCGAGCGACCCGCAGGCGTCCATACCGAATTGCGTGGACTATGCGGCCAACGCCCAATCCGGTCCTCGCGTTCGCCTGTTGTACTAACTCCCATTGGTCTTGGTCTTCGACGACACCAATCACCAATGCGTTCAGTTCCCTCATTAGATCGATACCATCTTGCAGTCGCCAAGGCGATTTTGTTGTTGGTATCTTTGTTCGGGGGTGAAGAACCTCGCCTTCAACTAGCGATCTGAATTGAGTCTTGGTTGCCCCCATCGCGTTTCTTATTTCGTCAGATCCAACGAGCGTTGGGATCTCGGCGAGCAAGGACGCATGCTGAAGCGCGTCGAATGTCTTGCGCGCCGCCGGCCTTCCGTCTGCCTTGTCGTAAGCCCCTGCCTCAATGAGGAACTGATCCAAAAGAGGTTCGCCCACACCCGTTTCCTTTGCTGCTGAGGTTAGCGAATGCAGGCGCCGATAAGGAAGAGTGCGGCCCAGGATCTCCTGATCGGCTGCGACTGGCCAGATCAGGATGATCCGTTCCCACAGGATTCGTCTGAAGTCATGAAACGCATCCTCATTGAGGTGAGCGCGTGCAAGGTCTTTAAAAAGCGCGCCAAAAGCCTTGTAGGGCAAATCACCCGCGAGTGGGGCAAGAGCCGCAAGTTTGTCCAATGCATTGTCGATTGCATCCCTGCCGCCCGTTGCAACTTCAAACCCAATTTTCTGCGCAGCTCTCAGACGGGCGGCAACATGAACATCTCGATACTCAGGAAGCCGCAATAGTTCCGAACCAAGAAGCCGGCAGAAGGTCGTAGCAGCGTAGAGAGTTTGTCCCGCCAACCAGGTGTCATCACGTCCACTTTCAAGTCGCTGATCAAGCCATAGATCGTATGCACTGGGAGATGATCGCCCTTGTTCAAGATTGCCTTTGAGCAGGTCCTCCAGGATTTCCGAAAGCCGGGCGCTGATATCAAAGCGTTCTGTCGGTGTTTGGCGCCTCCAAAGTGGGATTAGCGCATGTTGGTGTCGAACGCAGACCGACACCTCGCGCAACTGCCAATCCCCCCTTATTGCCATCGCCTCCAGGGGTCTGCTCGGATTTGCGTTTGCGTCATCTCGAAGGCAAGCTGGGCAGCCTCGGACCGTGGGATTCTTGAGTGCGCGGGATACGAATTTTTCGTCGCGGAAGATCATCCGTACATCGCCGGACTTCTCGCCCGTCCAGCTGACAAGCGCGGCAAGCGCGTGATCGTCCAACGCGGCTATTTCAGCGATGACATGCAAGGCCTCAGGGTCCAAGTTGAGGAGCTTCTTCATGGAAAAACCCATGTCGACGCAGAAGTTCCTCAAATCGACACGGTTCATCGCCGCCATTCGAGATACAAACGAGGGCAGGGTTTCTCGGTGAACTGGCGCCGGTTTTAACGAGAGCTGTCGCATTGAATGGGCTTTGTTCTTTTTTGCAGGGCATGTAAAGACTCAACTATTTGGCATGCGATGGCATCTGCGAACAATCAATGAGTAAACCAATTTCGTCCGACGATCGTGACCGCATCCGCTGGTGCCAGTTCTATTTTGCGTTGCCGGGCGAAGGCGTGGCGACGCGGTTCCCTACGAATGACGCTGCAGTGAGTCGAGTTTTGGAGGTCAGATGGCCGTCGGGCGTGATGTGTCTGCGATGTGGATCGGCGGCCATCTTGCATTTTGAGGCGCGAAAAAAATTTCACTGCCAAAAATGCAGGCTCCAGTTCTCTGCGAAAACCGGAACTATCCTTCATGGAAGCAACCTGCCGATCCGCAAGTGGCTGTTGGCAGCTGAGTACATCATCACCTGTCACGCGCGAGGCCGAGCAGCGGATTTGCTCACATCGCATCAGCTGAAAGATCGCATCGGGTTGTCTTACAAGGTCGCTCATGCGCGCCGCAAGGATCTGGAGAACGATCTCACGGCGACTAAGCCTGGACTGATATCCAACTGCATTTGCGTCGAGCCGGTCCGACTGCCACCAGATTTGGTGCCGTGGTCACACGAGCACCTGATGTGGTGCCGCCAGCAAATGAAGAAGAAGCCAGCATAGACGGCTGCTTCTCAAAAGGGACATTTTCTTCTCAGAAAAATTCGCCAGGCGGTATAAAGGTGAAATTTTTCCTCCTAGTTGAATTTTAGAAGGAGGAACAAGAACCTCAGAACCATGAAGGAGAACTGAACGAGGGCGGGTTTTAAGCCGCTCTTTGAAACCTGAGCGAAAAGAGCTGGCCCCGAGAAATTCGCAGTAAGCAATTGTTATTGCGATATATTTTTTCTGGACTCGATTTGGACTGAGTGTTTACGTTCGTCTCACACAGAAGATCGCCCCTGAATTCCAGAGGTGAAACCGAAAGGATATGAATGGAGACAAGAGAGAAATGAGAAAAGGGGCTGATCGCTGGCACGATCAAACCCCTGCGACTGGAAAACCAGCCTAGTCTGCCTATCGACGGTATCTGAAGGACCTGCTTTAGACAACGGCTTTCCGGCTTCTTACGTGGATGGTTGCGCTTTCCGTGGTGTCTTTCAGGGAAAGCGGGCGCCGCACGCTCTTTCGATATGTGCAGGTTTCCGGACCCCCAAAAAAACCGGCCTACCCCCCTCACAAAAGACAGAAGCGCATTTCCCGTTGAAATGCGAACGGAAAATCTATGTCAAACGATCGCCACGAAGCAGATCACCATGCCTATGCCAACTCGACGTTCGGACCGCCGCCTCTGGCGGATCCTGACGCCCCGTTTCGCGTTGAAAACTCCCATTTGATGAAGATGGAGCTCGGCAAATCCAGCAGTTCGTGCAAGCTGTCGTTTGTGACGCGGCTCAACCGCCGGGCGGTTTTGCAGGAATTTTGGTGCGCGTCTTATGAAGAAGCCGCTGTCTACCAAAACCTCGCTGCGCACAGCGATGTTGTCAACTTCAAGGAACAGCTGACTCGCGTTGATTTTGTCGGTGGTAACGGCAAACCGACCTATACCAAGGTCGATGCCCATCTGCTGCTGAAAGACATGAACGAGGTGTTGTTTTCGGTCAAGTATGACACGAAAGCCCGCCGAAAGTCGTACATCGAAGAGATCGCAAACATCGCAGGTCAGTGCAGCCGTCAGGTTGCCGATCGGTTCAATCTGGGCTCGCGCTACGCGTTTCACCCAGTTTATCGGAAATGTGCCGCGGAAATTCACAAAGCTCGGCGTGGATGGGACCCGGAATCTGACCGCATCGTGTTGGAGGCGGCAAACGATCTCGGCGGTGCCTTCAGCTTTGGCGCGTTGATCGATCGCTCAATGTTGGGTGCCAAGGGTTACCGCGCGGCGGTTCGCCTCATCGGTGATGGCGAGATCACAAAAAACATCTTGGATCCGTTTTGCCCAGAAACCCATTGCCGGAGTGCGGCATGACCCTCTTCAAGAACCTGACTGAGTCTGACCGCGTTACTTTTGAGGGCTCTGATGTCTGGAAGGTAACTCCGAAAGTTGACCCTAAGACGAAAGAGATCACGCACTACGTCCTTGCGGTATACGCGGACTCCGATGCGCAGATCAGGACCTTTTGCCCGGACGAGATCACCTTATTGATCGAAGCTGAACGGCTCGTGATCGACCGCGGATACTATAGTCTGAAGCGTGTCGAAGATCGTCGGATGCAGGGCCGTAAAGAGCTTTATCTTGCCGGAAAAAAGCAACGGGAGTCCATTGGTCGTAAGGTCTTTCTCGCAGAACGCATGGCGCATTATCGTCGTTTAGGCATGACGCTTACACGCGAGGGTGTCGGTATTTTCACTTCAAAGATCGATGCAGATTATCGGCAATTTCAAGCTCGCGTAAAATATGGAACCGAGAAGGCGAATTCATCTCAGGCGCTGCACCCGCTTCCCTGCAGCGATACATTGCTGGGTTATCTTAGAAAATATGAGAATGCCGACTGCGACCCCAATGTGTTCAATACGAAGCGCGTCTCCGCTCAAAAGCCAGTTTTTGCGAATGATGATTTCAATTTCGTCATGAATATCCTGCGCGACTATGCGCGTGGTGGACCTGGTTCCGAGGATAGCCGCCCGGTTGGCAAGTCTTCAAAACGGGAAATTGCGCAGCGCGCCGTCAAAGAAGTGGCTGAAGAAAACGCGCGCCGGGCCAAGCAGGGTCCTCTCAAGCTGATTCCTGTGAAAAGCGTGAGAACGTATGAGCGCTACATCGACGAATATCTCGACCCGTTCACAGTTGTTCTGCAGCGAGAGGGCCTCGCAGCAGCTACTCGGAAATTCGGCATGTCTGAGGCTGGCATGTCCGTCAGCACAGTTGGTGAGAATGTCCAATTCGATGCTTGGTGCTTCCATGTCGTCACCCTTGATGTGACCCGCGCCGAGTATGAAAGGATGACAGAAGAGGAGCGCGCGAAAGTGAAGCGCGTGCGCCGCTGGGTGGTCGTCGCGATCGACGTCGCGTCGAGGATTATCCTGGGATACTCAATTTGCCGGAGCCCAAACCAGAAGGCGGCACTCGAAGCTCTCCGGTCTTGTTTTATGGACAAGACATACTTGTTCCGGAACGCGGGCATTACAGACTCGGACTGGGACCATGTCTGTCCGATTCAGCTCGTCTCGACGGATTCAGGCTCTGAATTCGGCAAGCATCCTTTCGGCGGCGCTGAGTTTTCTGCGGCGGTAAAGCGGCTCCATAGTTCGTTCATGAACACAACCGCCGGGGTGGCAAACCTTCGTGGTCATATCGAAAGGTGGTTTCGGACCTGTGAACTGAAGTTCGCCAGAACCATTCCGGGTTGGACTGCGAGCATGCCATCGAAACTGAACGATCGAAAACCACACGAAGAGGCGTGCGTCACGGATGATGAGCTTGACCTGCTCTTCGTCATCTTTATCGCCGAATACCACAACACGCCGCACCGGGGACTGAATGGGAAAACGCCTGCGACGGCTTGGGAAGAACTGACCCAGGATATCGCTTATGATCCAATGCAGATCCCAGGTCCGCAGGACCTTCGTGAAGCTTGTGGGTTCTCGACCACTGCAAGGGTAACGCATGAAGGCATTCGCTTCGCCGGTACCACCTACCTCAATGAATTTATTCGGAACGATCGCAAAACACGGGTGGCAGATCGGGTCGCCGCTCCAGATGGAACAGTGGAAATCATCGTCGATCCGATGGACATGGGTGCCATCTCCGTAGTGGGTCATGGTGATACGATTTCCGTTCCTGCATTGGACAGCTCATTGCGCGGGAAGACCCTTCGGCAGTGGCAGGAAGAACGCCAGCTGAGGCGTGCCGAGGCGGCTCTGGACGGCCAACATCGCAGTGGGGCGCGTGACGAAGCACAGCGGCGCCGCGCGGAACTCGTCGGAAAGATCATGCGTGGCAATGACATGGGGATGACCGGTTACACTCAAACGGAGTTGGATCGTGCCAGCCTCGAGCTGTCATTTGGAAAAGGCTCTAACGAAGAACCCTTCGTCGGACGGGATGAATATGACGATCCCATTTACGGCGGTTTCGAGACGGATGCCAGTGATGTCGCTGATGAAGCCGAGGTCACGCAGGACGCAGACGTAGAGGACGAACACGGGGTCAACTCGGTGGTTCTCCCGGACGAGCCCGGTAGTCTCGACCGATTCCGGACCAGCAAGAAATTCTCTCGTTAAGCAGATGAAAGAGGAGCTCCTACCATGACGTCGGATGCTATGATCGCGACCTTTGAGAAACAGAAAAAACAGGCTCAGCTAAGCGTTAGCCTAAAGAAACCTTACTTTGAAACTAAGGTTTTCGAGGACTTTAGGGCGCGCGTTTTCAAAGTTCTGTTGGAGCGTGATGAGCTCATCCGCAACGGTATCAGGGAAGTTCAAGGCGCCGCGTTGATTGGCCCGCCCGGCATTGGCAAGACACGAATGGTCGAGCAGATTTCCGCAGACTTTAGGCAATTGGTAGCTAAAACCGGTGGGCTAGAATTCGGCTCGAACTTTTGGAGTGTGACTATTCCGAGCCGGGCAACCGTGAAAGAAATCTGCGAACTGATCTTGCGCCAATTGGGCTATCCCATCTCACCTACATCTAGGCGCAACCCAGATTATCTGATCGGCCTTGTGCGCAGTCGATTGAAAGATCGGGACGTCGCCGCCCTTCACCTCGATGAGGTACAGGACAGCGGTCGGTACACGACCAACAACACCATGAAGCAGATCACGTCGAACTTTCGGAATTTGATGCAGGACGATGATTGGCCAGTTAGCTTGATCGTCACCGGAACCATGGAGGCAAAGGCCATTATCAATGACAACGACACGTTTTTGAGGCGGCTTGAGCCAATCGAAGTTCTGCCCATGGAGTTCAGCGAAGAAGGAGTTGCTCTGAAGACAGCGGGCAAGGAGTTGCTGAAGAAGGCTGGAGTACTCGATGATGGTCTGTTGGATGAGGATGAGTTCATTCGGATTCTGATGCACGCATCCGCACAGCGGTTTGGCATTGCCATCGAAATCTTGATTTCTGCGATCAGCAGCGCCGGGATGTCGAAGCCAAAAACCATTTCCTTCGAACACTTTGCGAAAAGCTATTACGAAAGGATGAACTGCGATGATGCACTTAATCCCTTCCTCAGTCGTGATTGGCGAAGCATTGATACGACGATTGCGATGGACAGGCACATCAAAGAATCAAGGCAGACCCGCAGGAAACCTCGGCAGAGATAACCCGCCAGGATCAAAGATATTCAAGCCGCTCAGAGATGAGCGGCTTTTTTCTTGAGAAAATCGAAGAAAACGAACGGTTTGGGAATGTCGTAAGACGGAATTTAGATGTCGCGGAGACGAAACAGAGAATGTCGCATCGAAAATATTATCGTTTTATTACAATGGGGTGATATTTTTTAGGAACGGACTTTGGATGTCGAACGTCACATCGATTTGGCGGGGCGCGGCACACGCGCACCCAAGGGCTGGATCAACTCCACGCGCTGTCATAGAACCGGCGCCATCCGAAAAAGGCAGGATGGCGATGGTGCAGGATTGGATCGCGGTTGATTGGCGTGAAACCCGGCAGCGGGCCTGGGCGATGCGCGGGACGGATCTGCGGGATCGGCGCGAGCGGGTTGCGGCCAGCGGGGATGTGGCCGGGGACCTGGGCGCGCTGATCGGGGACTGGCTGGCGCAGGACGCGACGCTGGTTCTGGCCTGCGGCGCGCTTGGTCCGGTTGGCGGCGCGGTGCCCTGCAAGCCGCTGCCGGACGGGCTGTGGTCGGTGGATGCCGGGGACCCGAGGATCGATCTGCGCGTGGTGCCGGGGCTGCGGCAGGCCGCGCCGGTGGACCTGATGCGGGGCGACGAGACGCGGATTGCCGGGTTCCTCGCGCTCAACAAGGACTGGGACGGGGTGCTTTGCCTGGTGGGCGAGGAAACCCGCTGGGTGCATGTCAGCGCGGGCGAGGTCGTCAGTTTCCAAAGCTTCCTGACCGGCGCCATGTTCGACGCCCTGGCCCGGGGCAGGCTGTCGGGCGATGGCCTTCTTGGCGCCGAAACCGACCTTGCCGCCTTTTCCGAGGCGCTGTCGGACGCCATGGCCAAGCCCGAGCGGGTCATGGCCCGGATACATGGCGTCCATGCGGCGCGGGTGCTGGAGGGTCTGGAGCCGCCGGTTGCGCGGGCGCGGCTTTTTGGCGCGTTGCTCGGGGCGGAGCTGGCGGCCGCGCGGCCGTTCTGGCTGGGTCAGCAGCTGGCGGTCGTGGGGGATGGCGAGGTTGCGCGCCTCTATGTGGAGGCGCTGTCGGCGCAGGGCGCGCCCGCGGCTCTTGCGGACGAGGCCCGCGTCACGCTGGAAGGGCTGAAATCGGCCTGGCGACTGCTGGCCGGTTGAGCCGGGCCAACGTTCAGAAGCCGTCCGCGGGGCGGTCGGCAAGCGCCAGCACGCGGTCCACCAGTTCCGGAAGCGCCGCGCCGTGGCCGTAGCTGGCGGCATGGTGCAGATCCTGCACGGGCGATTTGCGGTAGCCTTCGGTGAACAGCAGAAACGGAACCCCGGCCCTCCGGGCGGTTTCGGCATCAACCTCGCTGTCCCCGACATAGAGCCGTGGCCCCGCCGGAAGGGCCGCGTAGGCGGCGTGCAGCGGGTCGGGGTGGGGCTTGCGGGTCGCCAGGGTGTCGCCGCCGATCACCGCGTCGAAGAACCCGGCAAGCCCAAGCGCCTGCAGGACATGGCGCGCGGGGGCTTCGGGCTTGTTCGTGCAGATGCCCAGGGCGTGGCCCCGGCTGCGCAGTTCCTCCAGCGCGGGGACGACACCGGGATAGACCACGGTCCTGTCGCTGGCGGCCCGGCTGTAGTGATCGAGCGTCGCCTGCGTCAGGTCGGCGTGCCGGTCGCGCTCCAGGCCGCAATGGGCGATCACGCGCTCGACCAGTTTGGGAATGCCGTTGCCGATAAACCCGATCACGACGGCGAGCGGCAAGGCCGGCCGCCCCTCGCCGTCGAGCATCCGGTTCACGGCGGCGGCAATGTCCGGGGCGCTGTCCACCAGCGTTCCGTCGAGATCAAACACAATCGCTGCGCGCATGGCGGCCTCCGCATTCGGTCGCGCCATCCATGTCAGCTTGGCGGTCGATCGTCCAGCCCGGCGGCGCCTAGCCCTGCGATGGAACAAAGCGGTAGGCGGCGCCCTTGCGCTCCACATGCCCCATGCCGCCTGCAGGCAGGTGGAATCCGATCATACGCATCCGTTCGGCCGCCAGCCGGTCCAGAAGGCGGGAGCGTGTGGCGGCGGCGGTGGGTTGGTCCTGATCCGAACCCGAGGGCCAGTCGGGCCGCTCGAAGGCGACGTGGTGATTGCCGATGGCGTCGCCGACCACGAGGACGGAGTCGCCACCCGACCGAAGCTCGAAGGACATGTGGCCGGGGGTATGGCCGAAGGTGGCGAGGGCGGCGACGCCGGGCAGGATTTCCTGGCCATCCTCGAAGAAGCTGACCGCATCCTCCAGCGCCTCGAGCCTGCGCTTGGCGCCGACCGCCATCGCGGTCCGCTCGGCGCCGATCTCCTCCACGGTGTTCGGATTCCACCAATAGTCCCACTCGGCCTTGCCGATCATGTGTTCGGCATTGGCAAAAAGCGGCTCGTCGAAATCGTCGAGCACGCCCCACAGGTGGTCCGGGTGGCCGTGGGTGAACACCACATGGGTCACGTCCCCGGGTGCAAGGCCCACGGCGTCCAGCGCGTCGGGCAGTTTGCCGGCGCTGTCCTGGAAGGACAGCCCGGAGCCGGCGTCGAACAGCACCAGCCGGTCGCCGCTTTGCATCAGGGTCACGTTGCAGGGCGGGGTCAGGGGGGCGTCGCCCAGACCGTGTTCGGCCAGAATCGGGGCCAGTTCCCGTTTCGGCATCGGCGCGAAGATGAACTCGGGCGGCAGCGTCAGGTGCCCGTCGCTGAGGCTAAAGATCCGGGTGTCTCCGAGCGTCAGTTCGGTGGCGGCCCAGACAGGGCGCGCGGCCAGCGCTGCAAACGCGGCCCCGGCGCCCTTCAGGACGGTGCGGCGGGTCAGGGTCATCGGCAAGTCCTCCTCGCCCGAGTCATGACATTCAATAATGCGAATAACAATGGTTCCCGCGGGTCTTTTCGCGCGAAATCGCCGCTTGACATACCTTAGTGTTTTAATCAGATTACGGCGCAGCGATGTCAGCCAACCCGTTTTCGCCGGGTCAGCCAGACGCAAACCAAGGGTGCGAGACGTGAACAGGCAGGGCTCGATCAGTCCGGGCGATGGCGCCGGAACCGGGGCCGGACCGAAACCCGCTCGCGCCGCAAGCTCTGGAGATGACCCGATGAATGCCCAGAACCCGACACCGACCCAAGGCTACCCCGTTTCGATGCTGCCCGCGCACAAGGCCGAGGACCTGACCAAGGGCGGAAACCTTGCCCATATCGAGCTGGGAGACCAGCTGTATACGCTGCGCATCACCCGCGCCGGCAAGCTGATCCTGACGAAATGAGCGCCGCAACGAATCGCGGTGGGGCGGCCATTGGCAGGATATCGGACCTGAACCCGGTCGAAGCCGGAGCGGTCCTGTATCTGCGCCTGTGGAGCGACGGGGCCCCGGGCCGCGCCGAGATGGCGCGCGATTTCGCCATTGCGCTGGGCGCGGACGGCGGCAGATCGGCACTGGCGATTCTGGATCAGATCTTCGGGCTGTGCGCCCTGCACGGGCGGCGTCCGCTGATCCGGCACGGATCGGGTTGCGTCTGTCTGGGCGCCGATGAAAACTGCTTTGCCCAGATGATTGCGGCGGCGGCCGAAGGCGAGCATGACGATGCGCTTATGATGGCCCTGCTGATCGTGCGCCCGGATCTGGCTCCGGCGCTGGTGGCCCTGTCCGAACAGTTCGGCCTGATGCTGCGGCGGATGGCGGGCCGGTGCGCGGCGCCCGCGGTCGTTCATTGACCGGCCATTGAGATCGCGTCCCGGCTCGGCCGAGCCGGGACCCGGTATCAGCAGCAGCCGCAGCCGTGATGATGGTGGTGGCCGTGGTCGCACACGGGCGCGGGGGCCTTGTCGCCCACCTCGGCCAGCACGTCGCGCAGGGCCCACAGGATCATGTCCACGTCCTCGGCCTCGATGGTCAGGGGCGGGCGGATCTTGAGGATGTTGTCCCTGGGCCCTTCGCTGCCGATCAGGATGCGGTGGTCGCGCATCCGGTTCTTGACGTATCCGCAGATCTCGGTGCCTTCGCTGCCGTCGGAATTGACCAGTTCCACCCCCAGGAACAGCCCCATGCCGCGCACGTCGCCGACGCAAGCGAAATCGGATTCGATCCGGCGCAGGCCCTCGATCAGGCGATTGCCCATCAGGCGGGCGTTGTCCTGCAGGCCCTCGTCGTCGACGATGTCCAGAACCTCGTCGCCGATCCGGCAGGACAGGGTCGAGCCGCCGAAGGTGGAAAAGAACTCAGGCCCCCTGGCGAAGCTGTCGGCGATTTCCCGGGTCGTGACCAGCACGCCCAGCGGATGGCCGTTGCCGATCGGCTTGCCCAGAACGACGATGTCGGGCAGCGCGCCCTGATGCTCGAACCCGAAGTAATACTCGCCCAGCCGTCCCAGCCCGGTCTGCACCTCGTCGGCGATGCAGATGCCGCCCGCCGCGCGGATCTTTTCGTAGACCGCCGGCAGATAGCCCTTGGGCGGAATGATCTGGCCGCCGACCGAGGG
Organism: Ruegeria sediminis; assembly: GCF_005938215.1. Lineage (GTDB taxonomy): Bacteria > Pseudomonadota > Alphaproteobacteria > Rhodobacterales > Rhodobacteraceae > Ruegeria > Ruegeria sediminis. The sequence goes on along the minus strand of NZ_VCPD01000001.1, from coordinate 619,452 downwards.
GAAGGTTTCGGCGATGAAACCCGCGACGCCGTGGCCTTTCTCTTCCAGCGCGGCGATGGCGGGGTCCACGAGATCCGCGAATTTCCGCGCCCGCTCGGGGTCGTCGCGCCGGAACGAACCGCGATAGTCGTCGGCCACCTCGACCAGCTCTACCCAGTCGGGCTGTCCGGGCCCGCCCGGCTTGTTGAACTTGTAGGCCGAAATGTCGATCGCGCCGGTGGTGTTGCCGTGATAGCCGTGATCCGGCGTCACCATCCCCCTGACCCCGGTATGGGCGCGCGCCAGGCGCAGGGCCAGTTCGTTGGCCTCGGTGCCGGAGTTGACGAAAAAGCAGACCTGCAGGTGATCCGGCAGCTTGGACAGCAGCTTTTCGGCAAAGGCGGTCTGCGCCGGGTGCAGATAGCGGGTGTTCGAATTCATCCGCCCCAGCTGATCCGCCGCCACGGCCCTGATGCGCGGATGCGCGTGGCCGACGTGCGGCACGTTGTTGTAGGCGTCCAGATAGGGCCGGCCCCATTCGTCGAACAGGTGATGCCGCCAGCCGCGCACCAGCATGACCGGATCGTCATAGGTGAGGCTGAGATTGCCGCCGAAATGGTCGCGCCGCCCCTGCAGCACCGCGCCCTTGTCGGTCGGGCGGTAGAACACCTTGTCGTCGGGCAGGTTCAGCAGCGCCGCCGGGTTCGGGCAAACGCCATGCCACAGGTCAAGCTCGTCCGGGTCGCCGACGCCGGGCCAGTCGTTTTCCATGCCGTCGGTGGTCAGGGCCAGCTGGAAATGCACATGCGGCGCCCAGCCGCCGTTCTGGGCGGGGTCGCCCAGCCGAGCGAAGGCCGCGCCCTGCGCCACAGGATCGCCGGGTTTCAGCCGGTCGCAGACCTCGGGTTCGAGATGGCCATAGAGCGTGTAGAACGGATCGCCCTCGGGGGTTTCGTGGTGCAGGATCACGACGCCGCCGTAATCCAGGTGGTTGTCGCGGTTCTCGACCGCCTCGACCCGGCCGCTGAGCGGCGCGTAGAGCGTGGTCCCGGCGGGGGCGAAGACATCGACCGCCAGATGCACCGTGCGCCGGTCCGAGGCTTTCCACGGCCCCTTGCGGAAGGCCGGTGCCGCGTAGATCAGGCGCGGTTCGTTGTAGTAACCAAGCCAGATGCCGTCTCCGAATTCCTCGCCCACGCGGGCGGCCTCGTCGGGCGGCAGGTGGAACGGGTCACGCGGCCAGGTCGAATTCTCGACCGAAAGCGAGCCCAGCGGCGCGTCGCCCAGGTCTTCGCCCAGAAGCTGCGCGAACTCGCCGCGGTGGTCGTTCAGATAGGCGTGGATGCGCTGGGCCCCGTCCGTCACCGGCAGATGGCAGGCGGCGCGCAGGCGGGCCGGCATCAGCCCGCCATTGACCGCGCCGTTTTCAAGGAACCGCCAGGCCGGGGCCTGGCTGACCGTCACGTAGGGATCGCCGGGATTCTCGATGGCCATGAGGGTGGAGTTCACCACCGACACTGCCAGCCGCATGCGCAGCAGCGGCCAGATCAGGTCTATTTCTTCGCCAGTCAGGCGGTTGGCGGCGTGGTAGCCGCGGACCAGCGCGGCAAGCGCCCGCTCGGGTTTGGGATGATCGAGAACCACGTAGGCCCCGGCAATGGCAAGGTCGCAGACCCGCGGGGCGGCGCACATGTCGCCCAGATCGATCAGGCCCGAGATCGTCCGGCGTTCTCCCAGGTCGCCTTCGACCAGAATGTTGTAGTCGTTGGCGTCGTTGTGGATGGCCTGCCGGGGCAGCCCGGCCAGGTCGTCGGAAATGGCGGCATAGCCGGCGGCGATCTGGTGCAGCAGCGCGCGGCGCGCCGGGTCGGTGACTGCGTCCAGTTCGTTCGCGATCCAGCCGGCCTGCGTCAGGTCCCACTTGAAGTCCCTGCGATGCAGGCCGTCATGGCTGAACCGTTGCAGCGCCCGGCCGGTCGCCCCCAGCACCCGCCCCAGCTTGAGGATCAGGTCCTCGGATTTCGGCGTGGATTTCGCGTAGCAGCGACCCGGCAGCCGTTCCTGCAGCCAGACCAGCCGCGGCGCGCCGGTTTCGTCGGCAATCTCGGGCAGCGCGGTTCCGTCCAGCGCCGGGATCACCGCCGGAAAGGGCAGGCCCGGGGCCTGCGCCGCGATATGCTCCAGCGCCTTGATCTGCAGGTCCACCAGTCCCGCGTCGCAGCCCGGGCGCATGACCTTGAGCACGTAGTCCTGACCGTTCGCGGCCTCGGCCAGGAAGTTCAGATCGTACTCGCCATCCAGACGGCTGAGGCTGGCGGCGATGCCCCAGTGCTGCCGCAGGGCGCGGGCCCAGAATTCCACGTCGTTGCTCATGCGTTCAGATGTCCTTCGATTGGCCCGCGGCCACGCCAGGGGGCGATGCGTTCAACCCAGCGCCCGCAGACGCTTGATCAGGGACGAGGTGTCCCAGCGTCCGCCGCCCAGTTTCTGCACGTCCTTGTAGAACTGATCGACAAGGGCGGTCACCGGCAGCGACGCGCCGGTCTCGTTGGCGGTCTGCAGGCAGATGCCCAGATCCTTGCGCATCCAGTCCACCGCGAAGCCGTGGTCGAAATGATCGTCCAGCATGGTCTCGTAGCGGTTCGACATCTGCCAGCTTCCGGCGGCGCCCTGGCTGATCACCTCGACCACCGCGCGGCCGTCCAGCCCGGCCTTTTCGGCGAAATGCAGCGCCTCGGAAAGGCCCTGCACCAGGCCGGCGATGGCGATCTGGTTGCACATCTTGGTCATCTGGCCCGCGCCGCTGACGCCGATGCGGCGGCAGATCCGGGCATAGACCTGCATCACCGGTTCGGCGGCGTCATAGGCGGGCTGGTCGCCGCCGCACATGATCGACAGCACGCCGTTCTCGGCCCCGGCCTGTCCGCCCGAGATCGGCGCATCGACAAAGGCGATGCCCTGCGCCTTGCCGGCCTCGTAAAGCTCGCGCGTCACCTGGGCCGAGACGGTGGTGTGATCGACGTAGACCGCGCCCCGGGCCATGCCGTGAAACGCGCCGCCCTCGCCGGTGCAGACCTGGCGCAGGTCGTCGTCGTTGCCGACGCAGGACATGACGAACTCGGCCCCGCGGGCGGCCTCTTGCGGCGTTGCCGCCATCGCGCCGCGGTGCTGCGCCACCCAGGCTTCGGCCTTGGCGGCGGTGCGGTTGTAGACCGTGACATCGTGCCCGGCGGCCTGAAGGTGCCCGGCCATGGGGTAACCCATGACGCCGAGGCCAAGGAATGCGACTTTTGCCATCTGGTGATCCTTTCGGCTGACCGGCCTCTCCCCCGGCCGGAGTGGTCGGCCAAGACAAAGCAAAGCTTGCGCCCGAGGGCAACCCCGCAAGCGCGTCCGGGTGACGGGGGCCGGGTCAGGCGCGCGGGTCGTCCAACTCCGGCGCGAATTTTCGCGGCATCAGGCCGGCCTGAAACCATTGGACCATCGTGTAGATCGAATAGACCGGCAGCCCGGTGCGCCTGCGGATGTCGGCGGCGTAGGGCACCATGTTGGTGCATTCCAGCACGATGGCGCCCGCATCCGGTTCGCCGGCGACGATCGCGTCGGCGGCGTCCAGCAGGTCTTGCCGGCAGGCGGCAAAGTCGATCCGCGGCGCGTCGCCCAGAATGTCGCGGGTGAAGGCGCGGCCGTCATCGGTGCCGTAGACCGGCGTGTCCGTCGGCACCCCTGCGGCGGCCAGGTGCGCGTCGGTGAGGGTGGCCTTTGAGATGGTAAGGATCACGGTCCTTTTGCCGGGCGGCAGCATGGCCTGCACCATCGGCACCTGCATCAGCGAGGATGTGGCAACCGGAACCCCCAGGGCGTCGCGCAATTCATCCTGGACCAGCGCCAGGAAGCCGCAATTGGTGGTGATCCCGTCCGCGCCGGTGGCCACCAGATCGCGCCCCGCGTCGATGAAGGCGTCCAGCAGCGCCCTTGGGTCGCCGCGCACCACCCTGTCGGGCGAGGCGCCGCGCACGACGCGGTAGTGGACCGGGAACGGCCAGGTCATCGCGTTGCCCATGTCGCCAAGGATGCGCGGGAAGCGGGTTTCCAGCATCAGGATGCCGACGGCGGCGCCAAAGACGGTTTTTCCACCGGAATGAACGGACATGGGAACCTCAGAGATCGGGGACGTAAAGCTGGGCATAGGCGTCGCGCACCGCCTGCGTCGCGCCTTCGCGGCGGCGTTCGATATGGGCGCGCATCCGCGCGGCGGCCTCGTCGGCGTCGCGGCGCGCCACCGCGTCGAGAATGCCGCGATGGGCCGAGACCATGGTGCGTTCGTCCGAGGCGGTTTCGCGCAGGCGGCGCAGGTCGATCAGGCGCAGGTAGCGGATGCGGTCGTTGAGATTGGCGAGGATCCGGCACAGCTCGGCATTGCCGGAAAGCCGGCAGAGCTGTCCGTGGAACCGCTCGTCCATCGCCAGCAGCGATTCGGCGTCGGCGTCGGGGGTGTAATCCGGCGCGATCTCGTCGAGTTCCCGGGTCAGCGCGGCGATGGCCTGATCCGATCCGCGCGCGCAGGCCAGGCGCACCGCCTCGACCTCGACCGCGACGCGGGCCTCGTAGAGGTCCATGACCAGTTCGGGCGACAGCGACCGGCAGAAAAAGCCGCGCCCCGACTGGAAGGTCAGAAAACCCTCGGCCACCAGACGGTTGAGCGCCTCGCGGATCGGGGTGCGCGAGGCGTCGAGTTGCTGCGCCAGCGCGCTTTCGTTGATCCGGGCGTCGGGCTTGAAGGCGAAATCGGCCGCCATGCGCCTGAGCGCCTCGTAGATCCGGTCGACGTTGCTTTCGGACTTGGCCATGCGGGTTCCTTTCGGCGCCGAGATTATGGCGGGATTGACATGTGCGCAAGAGTTAATGCATAGCTGTATACAGTAATGAACGCAAGTAGTGAGGCAGGTGAGATGAGCAACCGGATGAACGGCGCCGAGGCGATGGTGCGCATGCTCGAGGCGCAGGGGGTGCGGCATATCTTTGGCCTGTGCGGGGATACGACGCTGCCGTTCTACGATGCGATGCTGCGGCTCGATCACGGCATCACCCATGTCCTGACCCGCGACGAGCGTTCGGCGACTTACATGGCCGACGGCTATTCGCGGGTGACCGGGCGCGTCGGAGTGGCCGAGGGGCCGTCGGGCGGCGGCGCCACCTATATCCTGCCGGGGCTGATCGAGGCGTCGGAAAGCTCTTACGCGGTGCTGGGCATCACCACCGACATCTCGGTGGCGTCCTACGGCAAGTACCCCCTGACCGAGGTCGATCAGGAACGGCTGATGGCGCCGTTGACCAAGTGGAACACGGTGATCCGCCGCGCCGACCATATCCCGCGCATGGTGCGGGCGGCGTTCCGGGCGATGACGACGGGCCGGTCGGGCGCGGCGCATATCGGGCTGCCCTACGACGTGCAGTATGACCCGGTGGACATGTCCGACATCTGGGCCGACGGCGCCACCGCCACCTATCCGGCCTACCGCCAAGCCCCGGCCCCCGGCGCGGCGCAGGCGGCGGTCGAGGCGATCCTGTCGGCCAGCAACCCGCTGATCGTCTGCGGCGGCGGCGTGGTGATCGCGCAGGCCTGGGACGAGCTTGACCGGCTGGCGACCCGGCTGGACATTCCCGTCGCGACCTCGATCTCGGGGCAGGGCTCGCTGGCGGAAACCCATCCCAACTGCCTTGGCGTGGTGGGGTCGAATGGTGGCACCGACGAGACCTGGGAGATGATGGAGGCCGCCGATCTGGTGGTGTTCATGGGATGCAGGGCCGGGTCCACCACGACCGCGCGCTGGGAGGCGCCGAAGCCGGGGACGCGCATCGTGCATTTCGACAATGACCCGATGGTGATGAACGCCAATTACCAAACTGAAGTGGCGGTGGTCGGAGACCTTCGGCTGGCGCTGGCCGAGGTGAACGCGGTGCTGGATGCGCGCGGGCAGGGGGCGGACACGTTCGGAGGCGCCGCCGCGGTCGCCGACAAGAAGAAGCGCAAGTTCGAACAGTTCGACAGGCTGGCGCGGTCGCCGCAGGCCCCGATCCGGCCTGAGCGGGTGATATCGGCGCTGATGAAGGTGTTGCCCGAGGATGCCACCGTGGTCTCGGACCCGGGCACCAGCTGCCCCTATTTCTCGGCCTACTACCAGCTGCCGAAACCCGGCCGGCATTTCATCACCAACCGCGCGCACGGGGCGCTGGGCTATTCGCTGTCGGCGGCGCTGGGCGCGTGGTACGGGCGGCCTGCGTCCAAGACGGTTGCGCTGATGGGCGACGGATCCTTCGGTTTCACCTGCGGCGAGCTGGAAACCGTCTGCCGCGTCGGCGCGCCGGTCACTTTCGTCGTGTTCTCGAACGCGAATTTCGGCTGGATCAAGGCCAGCCAGTTCGCGGACAAGGACGCGCGCTATTACAACGTGGATTTCAGCCGCACCGATCAGGCGGCGGTGGCGGCGGCCTACGGGGTCAAGTCGTGGCGGGTCGAGAACCCGGACGATCTGGAAAAGGTTCTGGCCGAGGCGGTGGCGCATGACGGACCGACCCTGGTGGACGTGGTCTGCCAGCCGCTCGAGGAAAGCAACGCGCCGGTGCGGCGGTGGATGGGGTGAGGCGCGCGGCGTTGCCCGGCCCTTACCTGTCGCTGATCAAGGGCCCCGGCGCGTAGGGGTTGTCCGGGTTGAAAAACCGCTTGTCCGGCATGGCCCGCATCATCCGCGCGGGTGCCTCGTCGGGCTTGGCCGCGGTTTGACGCCATTGCCGCGTGACCTGAGGGGCGCCGCTACTGCGGGTTACGCTGTACCGGCGCGCCTCAGCGGTCTCCGCAAGCCGCCCGCCCTGATGGGCCGCGTGTTGGCCCGTTTCCTCAGCGGCGGATGGTTCCGCCGCCAGCGAGTCATGCGCAGAAATTCCCTTTCCCTGGTCGGCGGCACCGGGCAATGCAAGCAAAAGGGCGGCGGTCACCGCCACGGCGGTGTTGAACAGCTCGGGTTTCATGGGTCAGTCCTTTGGGTCTGGTGCTTCGGGCACTCGGGGGGCGGCGTCCGGCCTGGCTTTCACCTAGAGGCCGGGCAATCCGGGGTGGATCTGGGCCAGATCCCGGACCAGATCGCCGGTCACCCGCGCCGAAAGCGCGACGCGGCGCGTCGGCCGGCCGGCGGGAATGGACAGCCTGCCGGTCTGCGGGCGGGCGATCAGGGGAATCTCGGCCTGGTCGAGAGGCAGCAGGATCTGCGTCGCGCTGGGCAGCGGCGTGCGAACGGCCGCCGGCGAGGCGACGAAGCCGATCGCCATGGCGGCGGCGGCGAATGCGGTACCGGCGGCGCAAGCCGCAACGGCATGGACGATCTTGCGGAGCATGTCAGCGGTATCCTTCTGGTCTCGGTTGACGGGGTGACGTAGCGGGTTTCCGGGGCCCTAGCGGGCCGCGGCCAGGTCCTGTTTCAGCCTTTCGTTCTCGGCCTGAAGCTGGGCCAACTGGACTCCGAGCGCGTCGAGATGCGGCTTCAGTTCGGCCTCGGTGAAGCGCGGCGTGATGTGGCGGGGGCAGTTCCAGTCCAGGGCCTCGACCCTGATGAGAACGGCGCGCTCGGCCGGGGCTTCGACGCCCTGCGGATGAAGGCTGGCGGCGGCGCTGGCGCCTTCGGTGATTTCCACCCGGCCCAGGATCTTCAGGCGGCGCCGGTTGGCGTAGTCCATCAGGATCATCGAGATCCGGTCGTTGCCATCCAGATTGCCGCGCGAGATGTACTGGCGGTTGCCCGAAAAATCCGCGTAGCCGATGGTCTGCGGCCCCAGCACCCTGAGAAACCCGGCCGGGCCGCCACGATACTGGACATAGGGCCAGCCGGTCTCGGACACGGTCGCCTGGTAGAAGCCGTCGCGCGCCTCGATGAAGGCTTTCTCGGCCTCGCCGATCAGGTGTCCCTGCTGCGGGCCGGAGTCGATGAACTTGGCATAGGATCCGGCCGATCCCATCCGCTCCTGCTGGGCGCGGACGGCGGGGGTGAAAGTCAGTTGTGCAAAGGCGCGGGGCATCGGGTTTCTCCTGTCACAGGCCAAGCTCGGAGAGGCCGGGGTGATCGTCGGGGCGGGGGCCGAGCGGCCAGTGGAACAGGCGCTCGGTCTCGGAGATCGGCAGGTCGTTCAGCGAGGCGTGGCGTTCGGCCATGCGCCCGTCGGCCGCGAATTCCCAGTTCTCGTTGCCGTAGGAGCGGAACCATTGCCCGCTGTCGTCGCGCCATTCATAGGCGTAGCGCACGGCGATCCGGGTGCCGGAAAAGGACCAGAGTTCCTTGATCAGGCGATAGTCCAGTTCCTTCCTCCACTTGCGGGTCAGAAAGGCGTGGATCTGGCCGTGACCGGACAGGAACTCGGCCCGGTTCCGCCATTGGCTGTCATCCGTGTAGGCCGGGGTCACGATGTCGGCGTCGCGGCTGTTCCAGGCGTTCTCGGCCAGCCGGACCTTTTCGGCGGCGGTTTCGGCGGTGAAAGGGGGCAGCGGGGGACGGGGCATGGTGGTCTCGCAGGCGGTTCAGGCGAGGACGGCGGCCAGCAGGGCCAGCGCAAGCAGCACGTGAATGTGTCGGGTCGGGAACAGGGATGAATGACGGCGCATCGGGCTGATCCTTGGTTTACAGATCGGTTAACTCATGGGTTATATGTGTACCGATCGGTTAATAATTTCAAGGGCTGAGCGGCAGAAATTTTCGCCGTTCTCCGCGCCGGATGCCTGAAGCTCATTTATTACAAAGGGTTGGGTGCCTTGATTTGCACTCCAGGATTTGCAGTATTATGTACGGATCGGTAAAGATAGGAGCCGAATCATGCGGCCGAACAAACGCGACGAACTGGTGCGAAAGGCGCTCGAGGTGTTCTACCGTGACGGGTTTCACGCCACGGGAATGGACAAGCTGGTCGTCGAGACGGGCGTTTCCAAGACGTCGATGTACAAGCATTTCCGCACCAAGGAAGAGCTGATTCTGGCGGCGCTGCGCCTGCGCGACGAGAATTTCCGCAACTGGTTCCTGCGCCGTATCGAAGAGCTGTCCAATACGCCCGCCGGGCAGCTGATCGCCGGGTTCGACGCCCTGGGCGAGTGGTTCCGGGAGGACAAGTTCCGCGGCTGCATGTTCATCAAGGCGGGGGCCGAGTATCAGGACAAGGACCACCCGATCCACGTGCAGGCGGCGGAACACAAGCGGCTGCTGCTGGAACATTTCACGCGGCTGGCCCGTGCGGCGGGGGCGCGCGATCCGGAACGGCTGGGCTGTCAGATCCTGCTGCTGAAGGAAGGGGCGATCGTCACCGCCGTGCTGCTGAACAGCTGCGAACCGGCGCAGGACGCCAAGGCGGCGGCGCAGGTTCTGCTCGACGCGGCGCTGGCGGGGTGAACGGGGCGCGTCGCCGCGCCCCCGGTTCTCAGGCGAAAGCCCTGTCTTCGGCCACGTGCCGTTTCAGGATCTCGGGCGGGTCGAAGCGCGGACCGTATTGCGCGGCCAGTTCCTCGCACCGGGCCAGGAACCGTTCGGGGCCATAGGTGTTGACGAACTGGATGTAGCCGCCCGTATGCACCGGCGCGCCGATGCCGAGGATCGAGCCGACATTGCCGTCCGCGACGGTGCGCAGCACGCCTTCCTCGAGGCAGCGCAGGCTTTCCAGCACGGCGCGGAACAGGATGCGGTCCTGGATGTCCCGGTCGCTGATTTGGGCGTCTTCCTTGCGCCATGCGGCCAGACCGGGCCAGATCGTCTTGCCCTGGTCGGAATAGTCGTAGAACCCCTTGCCGGTGGCCCGGCCGTGGCGTCCGTGCTGACTGATCATCTCGGCCAGCATGGCGCGGGCTGCGGGGTTCTGTTCGCGCTCGGGATCCAGCAGCCCCATCTCGACCTGCGTGTCGTAGATGTCCACCACCAGCTTGATCTGAACCTCGTCGAGCAGCGACAGCATCCCCGTCGGCATTCCGGTCTGGCGCGAAAGGTTGTCCACCCGCACCGGGTCGTGCCCCTCGGCCACCAGTTCCACCGCTTCGATGATCTTGGTGCCGATGGTGCGCGAGGTGTAGAAGCCGGTGCTGTCGCCGACGATGATCGGCGTCTTCCTGATCTGGCGGGCGAAGTCGAAGGCGCGGGCCAGCGTCTCGTCCGAAGTCTTTTCGCCCGCGATGATCTCCAAGAGCGGCATCTTGTCGACCGGCGAAAAGAAATGCAGGCCGACGAAATTCGCAGGATTCGCCGATCCGGTCGCCAGCCGGGTGATCGGCAGGGTCGAGGTGTTCGAGCCCCAGATGCCGTTCTCGGCCAGCAGCGATTCATGCTCGGCCAGCACCGCGTCCTTGACGTCGATCTTTTCGAACACCGCCTCGATGATCAGGTCGCAGCCCTTCAGGTCGCCGGATTTGTCCGTCGGCGTGATCAGGGCCAGCACGGCGTCGCGTTGTTCCCCTGTCATGCGGCCCTGGCCGACGCGCTTGTCCAGCAGCTTGGCGGTATAGGCCTTGCCGCGCTCGGCCGCCTCTATCGACATGTCCTTGAGCACCACCGGCAGGCCCGCCATGGCCGCCGAAAAGGCGATGCCCTGACCCATCATGCCGGCGCCCAGGATGCCCAGACATTCGACCCTGGACGGCGGCACGCCCTTCGGCCGGCTGGCCCCGCCGTTGACCTTGTTCATGCCGAAGAACAGCGTTTCGATCATGTTCTTGGTGCTGGCCAGCGGCGTCAGCGACACGAACTTGCGGCTTTCATACCGTTGCGCCGTGTCGAAATCGACCTTGCCCGCCGCCTCGGTCATGATGTCGAGGATCTTGGCCGGGGCGGGCATCAACCCGCGCGTCTTCTTGAACAGCATCGCCGCCGCGCCGGCGATGCGGGTCATGTTCTTGGGCGCGGTCGAGGGGCCGCCGGGTATCCTGTAGCCCTTGTCGTCCCAGGGCTGCGTCACCGCCGCCTCGTCGCCCTGAACCGACAGGATCCACTCCTTCGCGCGGCTCAACAACCGGTCGGCGGGCACGACCTCGTGGATCAGGCCCGCTTGCAGCGCCTTGTCGGGCGAGACCTGGCGCCCTTCCAGCAGGAAGGGCATCGCGGCCTCAAGCCCCAGCAGCCAGGTCAGGCGCACGACGCCGCCGCCGCCCGGCAGCAGGCCGAGCGTCACCTCGGGCAGGCCGATCCTGGTTTTCGGGTCGTCGGCGGCGATGCGGCGGTGGCAGGCCAGGCAGATCTCGAACCCGCCGCCCAGGGCCGCACCGTTGATGGCGGCGACCACGGGAACCGGCAGCTTTTCCTGCCGCCGCATGATGGCCTTGGTGGCCTCAACCGACAGGAACAGCTCTTCGACGCCGTCGAGCTCGATGCTTTTGAGCATGTTCAGATCGCCCCCGGCAAAGAACGTGTCCTTGGCCGAGGTCCAGATCACGCCCCTGAGGTCCTGTTCGGCCTCGATCCGGTCCATCGTGTCGGAAAACAGCGGCCAGAACTGCGCGTTCATCGCGTTGACCGGGCCGTCCATGTCCATGGTGACGGTGACGATGCCGTCGGCGTCCTTTTCGTAAGCGAATTCGCCCATGTCCTGTCTCCCTTACAGCCGCTCGATCAGGGTCGAGATGCCCATGCCGCCGCCGACGCAGAGCGAGATCATCGCGCGTTTCGCGTTGCGGCGTTCGAGCTCGTCCAGAACGGTCGAGACCAGCATCCCACCCGTCGCGCCCAGCGGGTGGCCCATGGCGATGGCGCCGCCGTTGACGTTGGTGATCTCGTGATCGATATCCAGATCCTTCATGTAGCGCAGCGCGACCGAGGCGAAGGCTTCGTTGATCTCCCAGATGTCGATGTCGGAAACCTTGAGCCCCGCCTTGGCGAGGCATTTCTTGGCCGCGGGCCCTGGGCCCGCCAGCATGATCACGGGATCGGTCGAGATCACCGTGGCCGAAACGATCCGCGCCCGCGGCTCCAGCCCCAGATCCCTGCCTGCCTTTTCCGAGCCGATCATGATGGCCGAGGACCCGTCCACGATGCCCGAGGAGTTGCCCGGCGTGTGCACATGGTTGATCCGGCTCACCTGCGGGTATTTCGCCAACGCCATGTCGTCATAGCCGAACGACCCCATCTGCGCGAAGGAGGGGTTCAGCGCCCCCAGTTTCTGCATGTCGGTGTCGGGCTTGATGAAATCGTCGCGCTCGAGGATGGTGATGCCGTTCTCGTCCTTCACCGGCACCACCGAGCGGTCGAACCAGCCGCTGTCGCGGGCGTGGGCGGCGCGTTTCTGGCTTTCCACGGCAAAGGCGTCCACGTCCTCGCGGGAATAGCCGTCGATGGTGGCGATCAGGTCGGCGCCGATGCCCTGCGGGGCCGAGTGCTGGTCGATCACGAAATCCGGGTCGGTGAACATCGCGCCGCCCTGGGACAGCATGGGGATGCGGCTCATGGATTCGACGCCGCCGGCGACCACCATGTCCTCCTGATCCGAGCCCACCTTGGCGGCGGCCATGTTCACCGCCTCAAGGCCCGAGGCGCAGAACCGGTCCAGTTGCACGCCCGGCACCGCCTCGTCCCAATGCGCGGCCTGCACGGCGGCCTTGGCGACGCAGGCGCCCTGATCGCCCACCGGCGCGGTGCAGCCGAGGATCACGTCGCCCACCTGGGACGTGTCCAGATCGTGCCGCGACTGCAGCTCGCGCAGCAGGCCCGCGGCCAGTTGGATCGGCTTCACTTCATGCAGGGTTCCGTCCTTCTTGCCGCGCGACCGCGGCGTGCGCAGGGCGTCGTAGATATAGGCAGGGGTCGCCATCGTCTCTCCTCCTGATCCGATTGCGCGGAGCGTAGGGCGAGGCCCCGCGATTCCCCAACAGGACAGTCGCGGCATTTGAGTTGTGACGTCGCGTAGCGGCGTTTGGTTTAGATTTCGCGCCGGTTTTGATGCGAAACCGATGAATGGACCAATGCGTGAGCCTGTAGCTTGTGAAAGTCAGCATGAAGTCCAAACAGGACCCTCGGATCGGATCCACACGCCAAAACGAATGGCACCAACAAGAATCTATGCCGCAAGCGAAACTCAACTTGAGTTCTTAGGACGTTTTATTTCCCGATACTTGGCGGAACGTAGTCCATTTATTGTAAAATACCGGAGCTCGAACATACGCGACTCATGGACGACCTGCCGCCAACTGCTGCATCCATATTCCGCGGGCAGTTGTTCGGGGTACCGCTCGGCAATCCATTCTTCAGCCTCCGCGACGGTTGTCCATCCATCGACGGCCAATTCACCCGCAGCCTCCTTCAATGCAAGCACAATTTCTGAGCCAGACCAGATTCTCGTGCCATTGACCAGAAATTCGCGAAACTCATCCGACCGGAGGAACTCTGCAAGCGCCCGTCGACATTGTTGCATGTCTGTCGCCCACTCCCGAAGCTGTTCGTAGTGGTGATTGATTTGGTCGCCGGCAGCGACCAGGGCGTCGCGACCGTCACGGCACCCCTCCAGGCTTCCAAGGTCATGCTGGCCAATGAAATGGTGCACCAAATTGTTTCGTAGAGTGACAAATTCCTTCAGTTCACTTTCTATTCGGGCGAATTCCACGTCCGGTAAATTCAGAACAACCCGACTGCTGTAGGAAACGCTGTTCTCCGGAAAATCGATCTTCATTGTATTGGGTGTGTCGATTTTGTGCGTAACAACATTCGACTCGAACAGATCGCCGACCAAGGTTCCGAGAGTCTTGCGGGCAGCGCTTTCAGTACGAGTGTCTCGTACTGCCTTCAAGCCATGAATCGGCCCAGAGATTTCGTGATGGGCGATGACAGCTTTGAGCAAACGTTCGTATGCTTGTAACCGCAACAAACATCTCCCCAGCAATCTCTGGACTTCATTTTGATGCGTCTTCAGTGCATTGTCAGGAAATGCCGTCATAGTGCGATCCGATTTTTTTTCCACACACGTCAACCACGTTTTGCCCGGAGACGCTACCCCGCCAAAAGGGTTCCTGCCACGCATTCGGTTGTTCGATTGTTCTGTATCAGGCAGCCCAAATCCGTTGCCTGCCCGCAGAAACGGATCTCTCAGTCCCGCAATACAGACGAACCCGCACAGCATTCTTCTCGCGGATCACTACTCCGATCGGAATGTGCAAACCACTACTGCCCCGCCAGCCCCATCTGCCGCACGGCCAGGTCGCGCAGGATCTCCTCGGACCCGCCGCCGATCGCCATCACCTTGACCTCGCGCCAGACCCGTTCCACCGGGTTGCCGGTCAGATAGCCCGCGCCGCCGAAGATCTGCATGGCTTCCGAGGCCGTGAATTCCAGCGCCTTGGTCGCCTGCACCTTGGCCTTGGCGATCTCGGCCGCGGGCATGAGCCCCTGGTTCATCGCCCAGCAGATGCGTTCCAGCCAGGCTTCGATCATGTCGATCCTCGCGGACATCTCAGCGAACTTGTGCGCGATGACCTGGTGTTCGATCAGCCGCCGTCCGAAGGTCACGCGTTCGCGCGCCCAGTCCAGCGCGGCGTCGTAGCAGACCCGCATCATGCCAAGGCTGCCCGCGATCATGGCGAGACGCTCGTGGTTGAAATTGTTCATGATCGCGATGAAGCCCTTGTTCTCGGGGCCGATCAGCGCGGTTTCCGGCACCTCGCAATCGTCGAAATGCAGCATCGCCTGTTCCGAGCAGTGCCAGCCCATCTTGCCGCCCAGCGGCGTGCGGGTGAAACCGGGCGCGCCGGCCTCGACCAGGAACAGCGAGATGCCGGCGAGCCCCGGGCCGCCGGTGCGGGCGCCGACGACGAACCATTGCGCATCCATGCCGCCGGTGATGTAGGCCTTGGCGCCGTTCAGCGCCCAGCCTTTCGCGGTGCGCTTCGCGCCCGTGGTCAGGTTCGCCACGTCCGAGCCGCCGCCCGGCTCGGTGATCGCCAGCGCCGAGTTCATCCGCCCGCCCACGATCTGGGGCAGGACCGTGCGCCGGAACTCCTCGGGCGCAAAGCGCGCGATGGGACCCAGCGAGATCATCCGCCCCCCGACCGCGGCCGCCACCCCGGAGGCGCCGCAGCCGAAGGCCAGTTCGGCATAGTCGGCGCGCATGAAGGCGTCGTCGAAGCCCAATCCGCCGTATTCCTCGGGGATGCCGAAGCCGAACACGCCCAGATCGCCCAGTTTTTCATGCAGCTCCCACGGGACCGAGCGGTTCGCCTCCCACTCTTCGACATGGGGTTTCACCTCGGCGTCGAAAAAGCGTTTCAGGTTGCCGCGCCAGGCTTCGCGCTCGGGGGTCATGAAGGGGGAAGGGCAGGTCATGGCGTCTCCTTTGCGGGCAGGACGGTCAGTTGCGTTTCCATCATCCGGGCGAACCGGTCGACCATCCGCGCCAGATAGGCCGGGTCCGAGACGAACTTGTCGTGCAGCACCAGCCCGCGCAGGAAGTTCCGGGCCATGCTCCACAGCAGTTCCGCGTCGTCGGGGTCGGGACCGTTGCCGACATAGCTGCGGGCGATCGATGCGCGGCTTTGCCGGTCCCAGTCGTGCAGACGGTGCTTCAGCAGGTCGTAGAGATCGGGGTCGGTGCGGCAGGCCACGAGGATCTCGACCATGGCGCGGCCGCCGGGCGAGTTCACCACCCTGTCCCAGGCCGTCATGATCAGGTCGTAGACCGGGGCCGGATTGCCGTCCGGCGGGCCGGGGCGGCGTTCGACCGGCCCCAGCGCATTGGCCAGAAGCTCCATCGCCGTGGCCGCGACCAGCGCCTGCTTGGTCGGGAAGTGATGGGTGATGGCGCCGCGCGACACGCCCGCCTGCGCCTGCACCCTGGCAAAGCTGGTCTCGGCATAGCCCAGCGTGTCGAGGCAGGCGATGGCGGCGCGGACCACCTTTGCCTGCATCGCCCTGGAGCGCTGGTCCTGCGTCGTGGGTTTGTCCGTGGCCGCCATTCGTTCCGTCGCGTCGTTCCGGGCCGAGCCCGCTTGACCGGTGAAAAGGTTGCGGGCAACTTAAAAACAGAACGGGCGGTCTGTAAAGTGCCGCGCGGCCAGGGAGAGGAAAGGACGTCGCGTGACGGATATCCTGCGCATCGGAGGAGCCAGCGGGTTCTGGGGCGAAGCGCCCCACGCCACCGCGCAGCTTTTGGGCGCTGGGGTGGACGTTCTGGTCTACGACTACCTGGCCGAGATCACCATGTCGATCCTGGCCCGGGCCCGGATGAAGGATGCCGCGCTGGGTTATGCCACCGATTTCGTGACCGAGGCGATGGGGCCGAACCTGCCCGCGATTGCGGCGCAAGGCGTGCGGGTCCTGTCCAATGCGGGCGGGGTGAATCCGCAAGCCTGCGCCGCGGCGCTGCGGGCCCGGATCGCTGAGGCGGGATTGTCGCTGTCGGTCGCCGTGGTCGAAGGCGACGACTTGCTGCCGCGCGCCGGCGAGTTTGTGGAAGAGGTCGAGATGTTCTCGGGCGAGCCGATGCCGCCGCTGGACAGGATCGCCTCGATGAACGCCTATGTCGGCGCGTTTCCGGTCGTGGCGGCGCTGGAGGCCGGGGCGGATATCGTCCTGACCGGGCGCTGCGCCGACAGCGCGCTGACGCTTGCCGCCTGCATGCACCGCTTCGGCTGGACGGCGGGCGATCACGACCTTTTGGCGGCGGGCTCGCTGGCGGGGCATCTGCTGGAATGCGGGCCGCAATCGACCGGCGGCAATTTCACCGACTGGGAGCAGGCGGGAGATCCGGCGCGGATCGGCTATCCGATCGCCGAGGTCGCGGGCGATGGCGCCCTGGTGCTGACCAAGCCCGAAGGGACGACCGGCATCGTCACGCCCGCCTCGGTCGGCGAGCAGATGCTGTACGAGATCGGCGACCCGCAGGCCTATCTTCTGCCGGACGTGATCTGCGATTTTTCCGAGGTGCGGATGGCGCAGGACGGGCCGGAGCGGGTGCGCGTGACGGGTGCGCAGGGGCGGGCGCCTTCGGGGCGTCTCAAGGTGTCGGCAACATGGGCCGACGGCTACCGCGCCGGGATGGTGTTCCAGATGAGCGGGCGCGACGCGCGGAAAAAGGCGCGGGCCTTCGCGCAGGCGGGGCTGGACCGGGCGCGGGCGAGGCTGGCCCGGATGCACGCGGTGGACTACCGCGAGGTGTCCTTCGAGGCGTTCGGAGGAAGGCCGGGATCGGGCGCGTACGAAGAAATCGCCTTCAAGGCCGCGGTCCGGCACGACGATGCGCGCGCGGTCGGGCTGTTTCTGAAGGAACTGATCGGCGGCGCGCTGGCCACGCCGCCGGGGCTGCATTTCTTCACCGGCGGCGGCCGGCCGAAGCCGTCACCGGTGGTGGCGCTGTTCTCGTTCCTCGTCGATGCAAACGCGCTGGCTTGCCGGGTGACGATCGATGGAAAGCCGGTGCCGTTCGACCCGCCCGAACTGCCGGTGCGGGAAATCGGTCCGTCCAAGCCGAAATCGCCGCCAGAGGCCGAGCCTGCGGCGGAAACCGTCATGCGCCCGCTTGAGGCGCTGGCCTGGGCGCGGTCCGGCGACAAGGGCGACAGCGCCAATATCGGGGTGATCGCGCGGCACCCGGCCTACATGCCGCACATCTGGGCGGCGCTCACGCCCGAGGCGGTCGCGACGGTCTTTGCCGAAGAACTGCAGGGCGAAGTCGCGCGGTTTTTCTTGCCCGGCACCTGCGCGATGAACATCCTGATGACGCGGGTTCTGGGCGGCGGCGGCGTCGCCAGTCTGCGCAACGATCCGCAGGGCAAGGCGTTTGCCCAGAAACTCCTGTCCCTGCCGGTAAAGATGCCGGCGGGGCTGATCGTGAATTCCTGACGGAGAGGGAACGATGGGATTTGTCAGCCAGGTTGTCCGAGACAGCGAAACCTTTGCCCGGAACCGGGCCGACATGCTGGCGCTGGTGCAGGAGTTGCGCGACCTCGAGGCGCGGCCCGCCGCCCTGTCCGAGAAGCGCCGCGAACGGATGGAGGCGCGCGGCCAGATCACTCCGCGCGACCGGCTGGCGCGGCTTCTGGACCCGGGGATGCCGTTTTTGCAACTGCACAGCCTGGCCGGATACATGGTCGACAGCGATGACCCCGAGGCATCGGTGCCCGGAGCCTCGGTCATCATCGGGATCGGTTTCATCGCGGGCGCGCGCTGCATGGTCGTGGTCGATGACAGCGGCATCAAGGCCGGCGCGATGGCCGAGATGACCGCCGCGGCCTTCCTGTCGGCGCAGGAGATGGCGCTGCGGCAGAACCTGCCCTTCGTGCATCTGGTGGAAAGCGCCGGGGCCAACCTGATGGAATACAAGGTCGAATTCTGGGCCAAGGGCGGCAGGCTGTTCCGCAACCTCGCCCGCCTGTCGGCGGCGGGGCTGCCGAACCTTGCCGTGCTGCACGGGCCGTCGACGGCGGGCGGCGCCTATATGCCGGGACTGGCCGACTACGTGATCGGGGTCAAGAAGAACGGCATGGCCGCCTTGGCCGGGGCCGCGCTGGTTCATGCCGCGACCGGCGAAAAGGCCGACGACCGCGACCTTGGCGGCTCCGAGATGCACGCATCGACCTCGGGGCTGGTGGAATACCTGGCCGAGGACGACGCCCACGGGGTCGAGATCGCCCGCGACGTGATCGCCCGGCTCGACTGGAACAAGTCGCTGCCGCCGCGCGCCGCCCACGCCTTTGCCGAGCCGCGCCATGACATCGACGACATCGCCGGTCTGGTGCCGACCGACTACCGGATTCCCTACGATGTGCGCGAGGTGGTGGCGCGGATCGTGGACGGCTCGGAGTTCGAGGATTTCAAACCGCTCTACGGCGTCTCGACGGTCTGCCTTCAGGCAGCGGTCAACGGCATTTCGGTGGGGATCATCGGCAACAACGGCCCCATCGACCCGGCGGGCGCGACAAAGGCGGCGCAGTTCATCCAGCTGTGCGGGCAGGCGGATATTCCGCTGATCTTCCTGAACAACACCACCGGCTACATGGTCGGCACGCAATACGAGCAGGCGGGCATGATCAAGCACGGGGCCAAGATGATCCAGGCGGTCACTTCGGTCGATGTGCCGCGCATCACGCTTTATATCGGGGCGAGCTTCGGGGCCGGGAACTACGGCATGTCCGGCTATGCCTACGAGCCCGATTTCCTGTTCGCCTGGCCGAATGCCACGACCGGCGTGATGGGCGGCGAACAGGCCGCCGGAACCATGGCGATGGTCGCCCGCGCCGGGGCCAGACGCAAGGGCGAGGAGATCGACGAGGACCGGCTCGCCAAACAAAGCGCGATGATCGCCGCGCATTTCGACCGGCAGGCGGGGGCGTTCCACACCTCGGGCCGGTGCCTGGATCACGGCGTCATCGACCCGCGCGACACGCGGCGGGTGCTGGGCTTCTGCCTCGAAACCAGCCTGGAAGGCCGCGCCCGCAGGGTCAAGCCGGGCTCCTACGGCGTGGCGAGGTTCTGAGCATGGCGTTCGACACGATACTTGTGGCCAACCGGGGCGAGATCGCCGCGCGGGTGATCCGCACGGCCCGCGAGATGGGGCTGCGCACGGTGGCCGTCCATACCACGGCGGACGCCAAGGCACCGCATGTCGCGCTGGCGGATGCGGCGGTCTGGATCGGCGAAGGGCCGGTCGGCGACAGCTATCTGGACGGCGCAAGGATCATCGCCGCGGCACGGGAAACCGGCGCGGGGGCGATCCATCCGGGCTACGGGTTCCTGTCCGAGAACGCGGAATTCGCCCGTGCGGTCGAGGCGGCGGGTCTGACCTTCATCGGGCCCGGGCCGGAGGCGATCCGCGTCATGGGCAACAAGGCCGAGGCCAAGCGCCTGATGATCGCCGCCGGGGTGCCCTGCGTGCCGGGATACGAGGGCGAGGACCAGTCGGACGCGGCCCTGACGGCGGCGGCGCAAAAGATCGGCTTTCCGCTGATGGTCAAGGCCGCTGCGGGCGGCGGCGGGCGCGGAATGCGGGTCGTGCGCAACGGCGCGGACCTGGCGGCGGCGCTGGCCGCCGCGCGTTCCGAGGCGGCGAACGCCTTCGGCTCGGACGAGCTGATCCTTGAGCGGGCCATCACCCTGCCGCGCCATGTCGAGATTCAGGTCTTTGCCGACGCCCACGGCAACATCGTCCATCTGGGCGAGCGCGACTGTTCGGTGCAGCGCCGGCATCAGAAGGTGGTGGAAGAGGCCCCATGCCCCGTCATGACGCCCGAGCTGCGCGCCCGCATGGGCACGGCGGCGGTCGAGGCGGCGCGGGCGGTGGCCTATCGCGGTGCGGGAACGGTGGAGTTCCTGCTGGACGCGTCGGGCGCGTTTTATTTCCTCGAAATGAACACGCGGCTGCAGGTCGAACACCCCGTGACCGAGATGATTACCGGGCTCGATCTGGTGGCGATGCAGATTGCCGTCGCGCAGGGTTCGCCGCTGCCGGTGACGCAGGACGAGGTGCGCCTCGACGGCCACGCCATCGAGGTTCGGCTCTATGCCGAGGACCCGGCCAACGGTTACCTGCCCGCGACCGGCCCGGTGGACCTGTGGCGGCCCGCGACGGGCCCCGGCATCCGCATCGATGCGGGCATCGTCGAAGGGCAGGAGATCTCACCCTTCTACGACCCGATGCTGGCCAAGATCATCGCCCACGGCCCGACGCGCGAGGTCGCGCGGACACGGCTGATCCGTGCGGTCAGGGAAACGGTGCTTCTGGGTACGGTGACAAATGCCGAGTTCCTGGCCGACGTGCTGGGGCAGGAGAAATTCACTGCGGGCGAGGCCACGACAGGGCTGCTCGACCAGGTCTATCCCGAAGGGTTCCCCGCCGCCGAGACGCGCCCGCGGGACACCGCGCTGGCCGTCGCCGCCTTGATGCAGCATGACCGCGACGCGGCGCTGGCGCGGGCGGGCTACGTCTCGGCCGATCAGCTCGGCTGGTCCAGCGCGCCGCTGTTGCCGCGCGGGCTGACGCTGGCCGAGGGGGACCGGCGGATCGACGCGACGGTCGGCGCCTTTCCCGGCGGATGGAGCGTCGGGATCGGCGAGGCGGTTTTCGACGTTGAACTTGCGGTGAACGGTAACGACCTGAGCGCCCGGATCGACGGGCACCGGGTCGAGGCGGTGGCGCGCGTCGCCGGCGACGCGGTGCAGATTGCCGTGGGTGCCCGGCGCCTTGCGTTCCGTCGGCTACGCGCCGGGTCGCAGGACGAGGCGCGCGCAGGCGGCGGGCGCGTGACGGCGCCGATGCCGGGGCTGGTGCTGGCGGTCGAGGTGGCGCCCGGCGCGACCGTGGCCAGGGGCGGCAAGCTGGCGGTTCTGGAGGCGATGAAGATGCAGCACCAGATCACCGCCTCGGCCGCGGGGGTCGTGAAGGCGGTGCATGTCGCGGCGGGGCAGCAACTGGCCTCGGGCGAGGTGATGATCGAGATCGAGGAGGAATGACCGGATGAACTCGGCCCTCTGCCGGAAGCTCGGCATCGAATTCCCGCTTTTCGCCTTCAGCCATTGCCGCGACGTGGTGGCCGCCGTCAGCCGCGCGGGCGGAATGGGCGTGTTCGGGGCGGTGCTTTACACGCCCGACCAGTTGAGGACCGAATTGGAATGGATCGACGCCCATTGTGGCGGCAAACCCTATGGCGTCGATCTGATCGTGCCCACCTCGCTGCAGCGGCAGGAGGAGGGCGGCCCGTCGGACGAGCAACTGCTGGGCGCGCTGCCGCGCGAGCATCTGGAGTTCGTGGAAAGCGTTCTGGCCCGGAACGGCGTTCCCGCGGATGACCTTGCCGAACGGCGCAGGGCGCTGTTGCATGTCTCGCACAACCTCAACACCGCGGGCGCGGAGGAGATGCTGGACGTGGCGTTTTCCTTTCCGGTCCGGCTGATCGCCAACGCGCTGGGCACGCCGCCGCAGATCATGCTGGACCGCGCCCGCGAGGCCGGCGTGACCGTGGCCGCGCTGGTGGGATCGAAGAAACATGCCGAGCGGCAGATCGCCGCCGGGGTGGACATCCTGGTGGCCGCAGGCGGCGAGGCCGGCGGTCATTGCGGCGAGGTCTCGACGATGGTGCTGGTGCCCGAGGTGGTGTCGGTCGCGGGCGACACGCCGGTTTTGGCGGCGGGCGGCATCGTCACCGGCCGCCAGATGGCCGCAGCCGTGGCGATGGGCGCGGCGGGGGCCTGGTGCGGGTCGGTCTGGCTGACCACGGCCGAGGGCGAGCCGGGCCAGCGGATCAAGGACAAGATGCTGGCGGCCTCCTGCTCCGACACGATCCGGTCGCGGTCGCGCACCGGCAAGACCTCGCGCCAGCTGCGTTCGGCCTGGACCGAGGCGTGGGAGGCGGGCGGTCCCGATCCGCTGCCGATGCCGCTGCAGTCGCTGATTTCGGAACCGGCGCTGGGCAAGATCGAGAAGCTGGCCGAAGGCGGGCACGAAGGCGCGGCCGATCTGGCGACCTACTGGGTCGGACAGGGGGTCGGGCTGATGAACCGGATGACCTCGGCCGGAGCGGTCGTTCAGGAATTCAAGCAGGACTATCTGGACGCCGCCGAGCGGCTGATGGCCACCTTGGAGGAGTAGGGATGGAACAGGCACGGGATTTCCTGGAGGAAAGCGAGGCGCTGCACGCGGTTCTGGCAAACGTGACCGGCGATCAGTGGGATACGGTGACCCAGTTCAAGGGCTGGACGCTGAACGACGTGTTGGTTCACCTGCATTTCTGGAACGGGATGGCCGAACTGTCGCTGACCGACGAGACCGCGTTTCAGGCGCGCGTCGCCGAAACCTTTGCTGGCATCCGGTCCAGCGGGTTCCGCGCCACCGAAAACGCGATGGTCCCCGAGCGGGGCGAGGACCTGCGCGCGGCCTGGCGGTCGCTTTACACGCAGATGGGCGAAAGCTGGGCCCGGCTCGACCCACGTCGCCGGGTGAAATGGGCCGGCCCCGAGATGTCGGTGCGTTCCTCCATCACCGCGCGGCAGATGGAGACCTGGGCCCACGGGCAGGAAGTGTTCGACATCCTCGGGGTCGAGCGGTGGGAGACGGACAGGATCAGGAACATCGTGGTGCTGGGGGTGAACACCTTTGGCTGGTCCTTTAAGGTGCATGGCCGCGACGCGCCCGAGGTCATGCCCCGGCTGGAGCTGACCGCGCCATCGGGCGCGCGTTGGGAATACGGCGAGCCCGGCGAGAACCGGATCAGCGGCCCGGCGGTCGATTTCGCGCGCGTGGTCGCGCAGACCCGCAACATCGCCGACACGTCGCTGCGGGTCGAAGGCCCCATCGCGGCCGAATGGATGTCGATCGCCCAGTGCTTTGCGGGCGGTCCCGAGACGCCGCCGGCCATGGGCGCGCGCCACAGGACCGGCGGCTGAGACCAAAGGACGTTGCGTTGCGCGGTCAGGACGCCGCGTCACTCGGATTGGCTTGAATCGGCGGCGATTGTAGCCTGCGGGCAATCTCAGCTTGGAGCAACGCAACATGTCTCTTTTCACCAGCACCGCATCGTGGGTCACCGACGAGCACCGGATGTTCTCCGAGATGGCGGGCCGTTTTCTGGACGACGAACTCGTGCCGAACATCGAAGCCTGGGTCGACAACGGCGTGGTCGACAGGGCGTTCTGGCGCAAGGCCGGCGAAACCGGCCTGATGGCCGGATCGATCCCCGAGGAATTCGGCGGGGTCGGCGGCGGCATGGGCTTTGACGCCGTGACCATCTACGAACAGACCTCGCGCGGGGACGCGGGCTGGGGCTATGGCATCCAGTCCATCGTGACCCATTACATCACCGCCTATGGCAGCGACGACCAAAAGGCGAAATGGCTGCCCAAGCTGGCCTCGGGCGAGATGGTCGGCGCCATCGCCATGACCGAGCCCGGAACCGGGTCCGACCTGCAGGCGGTGCGCACCACCGCCGAGAAGGACGGCAACAGCTACCGGATCAACGGCTCCAAGATCTTCATCACCAACGGCCAGAGCGCCGACCTGGTCATCGTGGTGGCCAAGACCGACAAGGGGCAGGGCGCCAAGGGCGTCTCGCTGATCGCCGTGGAAACCGAGGGCGCCGAAGGCTTCCGCCGGGGCCGCAACCTCAAGAAGCTGGGCATGAAGGCCAACGACACCGCCGAGCTGTTCTTCGAGGACGTGAAGGTGCCGATGACCAACCTGATCGGGCCGGAAGAGGGGCAGGGATTCTACCAGCTGATGAAACAGCTGCCGTGGGAGCGTTTGACCATCGGCATCATGGCGCTGGGCGCGATCGACTTCGCCATCGCCGAGACGGTGAAATACGTGCAGGAGCGCAAGGCCTTCGGCCAGCGGGTGATGGATTTCCAGAACACCCGCTTCAAGCTGGCCGAATGCAAGACCAAGGCCGAGGTTCTGCGCAGCTTCGTCAACGACTGCATCGCCAAGCTGGAACAGGGGCAACTGGACGCCGCCACCGCGTCGATGGTGAAATACTGGGGTTCAGAGGTGCAGAACGAGATCATGAACGAATGCCTGCAACTGTTCGGCGGCTACGGCTTCATGATGGAATACCCCATCGCCCGCCTCTACGCCGACGCCCGCGTGCAGATGATCTATGGCGGCACCAACGAGGTGATGAAGGAACTGATCGCGCGGTCGATGGACGTGTGAGGGGGCGGCGGCGGGCTCCTGCCCGCCGTTCGCATCACGGGCGGTGCCGGTGGTCCAAGGCCGTCATCGGCAGAGAGGGCCGCTGCGGCGACGGGCCGTATCGAAATGAAAGTGCCCCTTGTGAAACCGATCCGAGTTCGGGCCCAGCACCGTGCCAAACAGACCGCAAGCGCCGGCGTGCAGCTTGCGCAAAACGTCGCCCGAGTCTTCTGCGTTCCACCCGTTGCCAACGGTGATCTCGGTGCCGTCCCACAGCACAAAGGCGGATATGTCGATTGCCCGGCCCCTGGCATGCTCGGAAATTCGGGCGCGAGGCAGGTTGTTCTGCGTCCGGCAGGAATAGTGCCCGGCCAGACGCAGGCCCTTCAAGCCACCGCCTTGGTCCGCAAAAGCAGGTTTGGCCGTGGTTTCGATCCACGTCTTGAGCGTAACCGCAGTCATGCAATCCATCAGCGCAAGCTGGCTGAGGTAGACGTCGGAAACCCTGCGGACCCGAACAGGGTCGGCAATTCCGCATCCTCGATATTTCCCTGAAAAAGACTTGAGTGTCTCACCCAAAATCGTCCAATCGCCACACACCGCACCGCGCTGGCGCATACGTTCACGTCCAAGGGCGAAATTGCGAAACTTGCAGGGCCGCAGCGCGGGCCTCGGTGAAATCACGACCTCTTGCCAAGGTGCAGCGGCGACTGTCGCGGATGCCTCTCCTGGAAGCATGGCAGCGCCGCCAACCGGCTCATACGCAAGAAGGTGGGACGGATGCGCGAGCGGACTTTCGGCGCAATCCGGTTCGGCACCCGCCATGTTTGCGCAAAGCATCAATGAGGCGACCAAAACCCGCATCAGATCGACTTCTCGCGTCGCAAGCGCAACGCATCTGCATTCCGACCGGCGTTGCGGGCTTCACGGCAATTGCGGAGGTTGGCGGTGAAACAGGCCTGCACCAGACGGACTTTTGTTGAGTGCCAAGCACAGCTTCGCTTCTTCATCGGTACTGAATTCTCCGTGACCAGCGATCGTTTCACAAGAATGATAAGAAGATTTGACCCCACGGGTTCAACAACTTTTTCGAATTGTTCGCCGTGAAGCCCGGTGCCTGCTGACGTCCGTTCCGCTATGGGATTGGAGCCGCGCCCAGGAAAACTTGCCAACTTTCCAGGTAGTGCTCGACCTTCTTCCTTCGTCTTGATCACCGCAATTCAGTCAGCAGGGGGCGCTACCCCCTCTCCCGCGGCACGTCCGCAGAGGATTCCGGCAACTGTCCCTCCAACCACCTGCGAAACGAAGCCAGCGGCGCCGGTTCCGCACGGTCCTGCGGCCAGACGAGGTAGTAGTCGCCAAGGCTGACGGCCGGTCCCCGCCAGGCCGGGACCAGACGGCCGGTTTCCAACTCGGCCGTGATCAGGTAGCTGGGCAGCAGCGCCACGCCCAGGCCGTGGATCGTCGCCTGAATCATCGTCGAGAACTGGTCGAACAGCATCCCGCGCAGGCCCGGCGCGTCCAGCCCCTGCGCGGCGAACCACCGCTCCCAGGCGTCGGGCCGCGTGTCCAGATGCAGCAGGGGCGCGGTCAGCAGCCAGTCCGGGCCGTCCGCATCCTGCGCAAGGTCCGGCGCGCAGACCGGAACCACCTCTTCGCGCATGATCCGCAGGTGGTTCACCCCGGCCCAGTCCCTGCGGCCGAAATGGATCGCCGCGTCGAAGGGCTCGGCGGCGAAATCGAAGGGCTTCAGGCGCGTGCTCAGGTTTACCGTCACCTCGGGGTGCCGCCGCGCGAAATCCTGCAGGCGCGGGGCCAGCCAGTGCATCCCGAAGGCGGGCAGGATGGACAGGTGCAGCGAGCCGCCGGTCGGGTTCGCCTTGAGCTTGAGTGACGCCTGCGCCAGTTGCTGCAACGCCGCGCGGGCGGTTTCGACGTATTCCCTTGCCGCCGGCGTCAGCTGCAGCCGCATCTGCGTCCGCTGGATCAGGGCGACGCCCAGTTGTTCCTCCATCACCTTCAACTGGCGGCTGATGGCGCTTTGGGTCAGCGACAGTTCCTCGGCCGCCGCCGAGGCGCTGCCGAGCCGGTCCACCGCTTCGAGCGCAAGCAGGGACGAGATCGAAGGCAGGAAACGGCGGGGCGCGATCATATGATTTATCCTCATACCTTGTAAAAGGAATATCACTGGCATTCGCATTGATCCAGCGCGATGAAGGGCGGAAACGGCCAGGGTTGCACAGCGAGGATGCCATGACCATTCAGAACAGCTTGGGCGGGTTCCGCCGGGCCGGGCGGCTTGACGGGATCGAACTGTCTGAAATCGTGCGGATCACGGAACGCGCGGCGCAACTGCGGGCGCAGGGCGTGGACGTGATCGCGCTCAGCACCGGCGAACCCGATTTTCCGACGCCGCCGCACGTGGTCGAGGCCGCGCACCGGGCGGCGCAGGACGGGCAGACCCGTTACCCGCCCACCGCCGGAACGCCCGCGCTGCGCGCCGCCATCGCCGCCGAGGCCGGGGCGGAGCCCGCGAACGTGATCGTCTCGACCGGGGCCAAGCAGGTGCTGGCGGGCGCGTTCCTCGCCTCGCTCGATCCGGGCGACGAGGTGATCGCCGCCGCGCCGTTCTGGACCAGCTATGCCGACATGGTGAAACTGGCCGGCGGTGTGCCGGTGGTGCTGGACTGCCCGCCTGCGCAGGGGTTCAAGCTGACGCCGGTCCAGTTGGAGGCGGCGATCACCCCGCGCACCCGCTGGCTGCTGCTCAACACGCCGTCGAACCCCACGGGCGCGGTCTATTCCAAGGCCGAACTGCAGGCGCTGGGCGCGGTGCTGGAAAGGCATCCCCAGGTCTGGGTGATCTCGGACGAGATCTATCGGCATCTTGCCTATGTCCCCTTCACTCCGTTCGTTCAGGCGGTTCCCGCGCTGGCGGGCCGTACCCTGACGGTGAACGGCGTTTCCAAGGCCTATTCCATGACCGGCTGGCGGATCGGCTGGGGCATCGGCCCCGCGCCGCTGATCAAGGCGATGGTCGAGGTGCAGGGACAGATCACCTCGGGCGCCTGCTCCATCGCGCAGGCGGCGGCGCTTGCCGCGATCACCGGTCCGCAGGATCTGCTGGCGGAACGCCGGGCCGAGATGCGGGCGCGGCGCGACCTGGTGGTCCGGGGGCTGAACGACGCCGGGCTCGATTGCGCGCTGCCGGACGGGGCGTTCTACGCGTTCCCGAGGACGCCGGCGAAAATGCCGGTGGATCACGAATTCTGCCGGTACCTGCTGGACGAGGCGGGCGTTGCGCTGGTGCCTGGGCGGGCCTTCGGGATGCCTGGGCATTTGCGCCTGTCCTTCGCCTATGCCACGAAAAGCCTGCAAGAAGGGCTGCGCCGCATCGCGGACGCGACCGCCAAACTGTAATCGACCAGATACCGGGGACATGTGATGGACCGCGCCCAGATCGTTCACGAGAACTTCCTTTCCCGGGTCGCCAGCCGCGACCTGCCGGGCGGCGCGCCGCCGCTGCCCGGGCTGAGCAACCCGGAGGCGGTGGCGCTTTACCGCGCGCAGGTGCTCAGCCGCGCGCTGGACCGCACCAGCCGGGCGATGCAGAAGGCGGGGCAGGGGTTCTACACCATCGGCTCGTCCGGGCACGAAGGCATGGCAGCGGTGGCCCATGCCCTGCGCCCGACCGACATCGCCTTCCTGCACTATCGCGACGCGGCCTTTCAGATCGCCCGCGCCGATCAGGTGCCGGGCCAGCAGATCGCCTGGGACATGCTCTTGAGCTTTGCATGCTCCAGCGAGGATCCGACCTCGGGCGGGCGGCACAAGGTTCTGGGGTCCAGGGCGCTGACGATCCCGCCGCAGACCTCGACCATCGCCAGCCACCTGCCCAAGGCGGTCGGCGCGGCCTACAGCCTTGGCGCGGCGCGGCGGCACCCGCCCGAGCATCGGCAGCTGCCCGAGGACGGCATCGCCATGTGCTCTTTCGGGGATGCCTCGGCGAACCATTCGACCGCGCAGGGGGCGATCAACACGGCGGGCTGGACCAGCGTGCAGTCCATTCCGCTGCCGCTGCTCTTCGTCTGCGAGGACAACGGCATCGGCATTTCGGTGAAAACGCCCAAGGGGTGGATCCAGGCGTCGATGCAGCACCGGCCCGGGATCAGGTATTTCCAGGCCAACGGGCTGGACATCTTCGAGACCTACGCGGTGGCGCGGCAGGCCGCCGACTATGTCCGCACCCGCCGCAAGCCCGCCTTCCTGCACCTGAAGACCGTGCGGCTCTATGGCCATGCGGGGGCCGACGTTCCGACCACCTATCTCAGCAAGGTCGAGGTCGAGGCCGACGAGGCCAACGATCCGTTGCTGCACAGCGTGCGCCTGCTGGACCAGGCCGGGGCGCTGTCGCCCGATCAGGCGCTTGAGATCTACAAGGACACCTGCGCACGCACCGACCGCATCTCGGCGCAGGCCGCGACCCGCCCGCATCTGGCGAACGCGCAGGAAGTCGCGGCCAGCCTCATCCCGCCGAAGCGGGTCTGCAAGCCCACCAACGGCCCCGGCGCCGAGGCGCGCGCCGCCGCGTTCGGCGGCGACCTGCGGGCGATGGAGGATCCGCAGCCGATGAGCCGCCTGATCAACTGGGCGCTCACCGACCTGATGCTGGAACATGGCGAGATCGTCTGCATGGGCGAGGATGTGGGCCGCAAGGGTGGCGTCTATGGCGTCACGCAGAAGCTGCAGCAGCGTTTCGGCCCCGACCGGGTGATCGACACGCTTCTGGACGAACAGTCCATCCTCGGCCTCGCCATCGGCATGGGGCACAACGGGTTCGTGCCGATCCCGGAAATCCAGTTCCTCGCCTATCTGCACAATGCCGAGGATCAGATAAGGGGCGAGGCGGCGACGCTGCCGTTCTTTTCCAACGGCCAGTTCACCAACCCGATGGTGCTGCGCATCGCCGGGCTGGGCTATCAGAAGGGCTTTGGCGGACATTTCCACAACGACAACTCGCTGGCGGTTCTGCGCGACATTCCGGGCGTGATCATCGCCTGCCCGTCCAGCGGGGCGGACGCCGCGCAAATGCTGCGCGAATGCGTGCGGCTGGCGCGCGAGGAGCAGCGGGTGGTGGTGTTCCTGGAACCCATCGCGCTTTACCCGATGCGCGATCTGCACGAGGCGCAGGATGGCGGCTGGATGACGGTCTATCCCTCACCCGATCAGCGGATCGGGCTGGGCGAGATCGGCGTTCACGGCGACGGCAAGGATCTGGCGATCGTGACCTACGGCAACGGCCACTACCTGTCCAGGCAGGCGCTTCCCGAACTGCAGGCCGCCGGGCTGAAGACCCGGATCATCGACATGCGCTGGCTGGCCCCGCTGCCCGCCGAGGCGCTGCTGGAGGCCACCAAAGGCTGCAAGCACGTGCTGATCGTGGACGAATGCCGCCGCACCGGTAGCCAGTCCGAGGCGCTGATGACGCTGTTTGCCGAACAGTCCGGCATTCCCGCCGCCCGCGTGGTGGCCGAGGATTGCTTCATCGCCACCGGCCCCGCCTATGCCGCCCCGCTGCCGTCGAAAGACGGCATCGTCGCCGCCGCCCTCAGCCTGACCGGAGCCGCGAAATGACCCGCACCGCCGTCGTGATCTGCCCCGGACGGGGCACCTACAACAAGTCCGAACTGGGCTACCTGCACCGCCACCACGCGGACCGGATGGACCTGTTTCGCGAATTCGACGTCATCCGCGCCGAAACCGGGCAGGAGGCGGTGACCGAACTGGATGGCGCGAACCGGTTCTCGGTCGCCCGGTATTCGCGCGGCGACGTGGCCTCGCCCCTGATCTACGCCGCGTCGCTGGCCGATGCGCAGGCGCTGGCGGACGACATCGAGGTGGTCGCGGTCACCGGCAACTCGATGGGCTGGTACATCTCGCTAGCCGCCGCCGGGGCGCTGTCGCCCGAAAACGGCTTCCGGGTCGTCAACACGATGGGCACTCTGATGCAGGAGCACCTGATCGGCGGGCAACTGGTCTATCCCTTCACCGCCGAGGACTGGGCCGACGACCCGGCGCGCAAGGCCGAAATTCTGGTCGACGTGGCGCGGATCGACGCCCTGCCCGACCATGACCTTGCGCTGTCGATCGATCTTGGCGGCATGGTGGTCCTGGCAGGGAACGAGGCGGGGCTGAAAGCCTTCGAGGCGTCGCAGCCCGTTGCGCAGGAGCGTTTCCCGATGCGGCTGGCCAACCACGCGGCCTTTCACACCCGTTTGCAGGCGCCTGTCGCGGCCGAAGGCCGCGCGCGCCTGCCCGCCGGTCTGTTCGGCCAGCCCGACCTGCCGCTGATCGACGGGCGCGGCAAGATCTGGTGGCCTTGGGCGACCGACACCGGCGCGCTGTGGGACTACACGCTGGGGCATCAGGTGACCGAGCCCTACGATTTCACCCGCGCCGTGCAGACGGCGGCCCGCGAATTCGCGCCCGACCTGTTCATCGTCACCGGCCCCGGCAGCACGCTGGGCGGCGCGGTGGCGCAGTCGCTGGTGCTGGCGAACTGGCACGGCATGTCCGACAAGGCCGGGTTCAGGAAACGCCAGGACGAATCCCCGCTTCTGGTTTCGATGGGCCGGGAGGATCAGAGGGCCCTTGTCACCGGCTGAGCAGTTCTGAAATGTGCCCGCGACGTGAAGGAAAGGCCGACTCGCGATGACCGACCATGCCCAGAGCCTCTGGAAAGAGACCAGCCGCGAGCGGGTCGAAACGCCCGTCCTGAACGGTGAGGTCACGGTGGACCTCGCCGTTATCGGCGGCGGCTACACGGGTTGTTCGGCGGCCCTCAATGCGGCGCAGGCCGGGGCGTCGGTCTGTCTGCTCGATGCGCGCGAGATCGGGCATGGCGGCTCGGGCCGCAATGTCGGGCTGGTCAATGCCGGGCTCTGGCTGCCGCCGGAGGATATTCGCGCGCATCTGGGGCGCGGCCCGGCGGATCGGCTGATCGACCTGCTGGCAGCGGCCCCCGCCGAGGTGTTCCGGCTGATCGAAACGCATGGGATCGACTGCGAAGCGGTGCGGAACGGCACCTTGCACCTGGCGCATTCGCCGTCGGGGCTGCGGGATCTGGAAACCCGCCGGGCGCAGCTTTGCGCGGCGGGGGCGCCGGTCCAGCTGTTGCCGGCGGAGGAAACCGCCCGCCGCACCGGCAGCGCCGCCTTTCACGGCGCCCTGTTCGACCCCCGCGCGGGAACGATCCAGCCGCTGGCCTATGTGCAGGGGCTGGCGCGGGCCGCGGCCGCAGCCGGTGCGCATATTCACGCGCAAAGCCCGGTTCTTGAACTGCGGCACGACGGCGATCTATGGCATCTGCGCACGCCGCGCGGATCGGTCAGGACCAGGGCGCTGATCCAGGCGACCAACGCCTATCACACCGGCCTTGCCGCCACGGCGCAGAACTACGTGCCGGTCTACTACTTCCAGCACGCGACCGCGCCTCTGGCGGAGGATCTGCGCGCTTCGATCCTGCCGGGCGGCGAAGGCTGCTGGGACACCGGGTTGATCATGACCTCCTTCCGCATGGATCAGGCCGGGCGGCTGGTGATCGGGGCGATGGGTGATCTGGGTCATGCCGGCAGCTTTGCCCACCGGGGCTGGATCCGCCGCAAGCTGGCCGAGATCTTTCCGGCGCTTGCCGGTCAGCCCCTGGACCAAGGCTGGCACGGCCGCATCGCGATGACGTCGGACCACATTCCCAAGATCGTCCGGATCGGGCCGAACGCGCTGTCCGCGCACGGGTATTCCGGGCGCGGCATCGGACCCGGCACGGTGTTCGGCCGGATGATGGCCGAAAGCCTGCTGAACGATGATCCGGCGCGCCTGCCGCTGCCGGTCTCGGACGAACACCGGGAAAGCTGGACAGGCGTGCGCCGCGCCTTTTTCGAAACCGGCGCGGCGCTGACCCATCTGGTCAAGGCGCGTCTCTAGCGGTCAGACCGAGCGCGTGATGCCGCCATCCACCCGGATGTTCTGCCCGGTGACATAGCCGCCGCCTTCGGAGGCGAGAAAGGCGATGACCGCGGCGATCTCGTCATAGCTCCGGCCGTAGCGGCCCATGGGGATGCGGGCGCGGAACTCTTCCTTCTCCGGCAGGCTGTCGATGAAGCCGGGCAGGACGTTGTTCATGCGGATGTTGTCGGCGGCGTATTTGTCCGAGTAGAGCTTGGCAAAGGCCGCCAGCCCGGCGCGGAACACGCCCGAGGTCGGGAAGACCGGATCGGGCTCGAAGGCCGCGAAGGTCGAGATGTTGATGATCGCACCGCCGCCCTGTTTCTGCATGATCGGTGTCACCAACCGCGTGGGGCGCACCGCGTTGAGGAAATAGACCTCCATCCCCTGGTGCCAGTCCTCATCGGTCAGCTCAAGCACCGGCGCGCGGGGGCCGTGGCCAGCCGAATTGACCAGCACGTCGATGCGGCCCCACTCTGCCATCGCCGCATCGACGAGCCGCTGCAGATCGTCGTTCGACCGGTTCGAACCGGTGACGCCGACGCCGCCCAGTTCCTTTGCCAACGCCTCGCCCTTGCCGGACGAAGACAGGATCCCGACCTTGAATCCATCCGCCGCCAGCCGCCGCGCCGCATCCGCCCCCATGCCGCTGCCGCCGGCAGAGATCAGGGCCACTTTGTCAGTCATGTCGGAACTCCTTTTTCCAGTGCGGGGAATGTGACGCCTTTCCCGCCGTTTGACCAATCAGTTCTGCTGCGGTAATCCTGTAGAAATCCTACAGGGTGAATTCATGCCGACGCTCCCGCCCCTGAACGCCCTGCGCGCCTTCGAAGCCGCCGGGCGGCACCTGAATTTCCGGCTGGCGGCCGACGAGATGGGCGTGACCCAGGGTGCCGTGGCGCAGCAGGTCAGGGGGCTCGAGGCGCGGCTTGGCGTGCAGCTTTTCGACCGCCTGCCGCGCGGGTTGCGCCTGACCGAGGCGGGGCGCCGGTTTCACGCGCCGCTGCGCCGCGCCTTCCGCCTGATCGAGGAAGCAGCCGGGGACCTGCACGGGGAACGCGGCCTGACCATCTCGGTCACGCCCAGCTTCGCCGCAAAGTGGCTGGTGCCGCGCCTGGGCGATTTCACCGAACGGCATCCGGACATTGCGGTGCAGGTGGACGCCGGCGAACGCCTAGCCAATTTCCAGAGCGACGGCATCGACATCGCGGTCCGGCAGGGGCGCCCGCCCTTTGGGCCGGGGCTGGTGGCCGAGCCGCTGTTCGGCACCGAATACGTGGTGGTGTGCAGTCCGGACCTGGCCGCGCGCATCTCCGGCCCCGGAGACCTGGTGCGGCAGGTGCTGCTGAACGACGCCCACGGGCTGTGGCCGCTGTTCCTGGAGCGGCTCGGCGCGTCCGGCAAACCGCGGATGATGAACTTCAGCCAGACCAGCCTGGCGATCGACGCGGCGGTTGCCGGGCAGGGGTTCGCGCTTGCCAATGCGCCGCTGGTGTCGTCGGAGCTGGCGTCGGGCCGGCTGGTGCGGCCCCTGCCGGACAGCCTCAGCACCGATCCCGGCTTCTACATCGTCGCGCCGCGCCAGCCACGCCAGCCGGACCTGGTCGCGGCCATGCGCGACTGGCTGAAATCTCAGGGCTGAAGCCCGGCCGCGATCCCTTCGATCCTGTCCCGCAGCCACCGATGCGCCGGGTCTCCGGTCGAGCGTTCGTGCCAGACCATGTAGATCGGCACCGATTCGCAGTCGAAGGGCAGGGGCGCGCAGTCGAGCACGGCCAGCGGACCCTTCTTCATCAGGGCGGTGTCGGTGGAAATCAGGTCGCTGCCCCTGACGAAGGACGGGATGGCGTTGAAATGCGGCAGGGTGACGGTGGGTGGCCTGATCTGGCTTCTGTCCACGCCGCGCATGACCATGCTGGCGCTGCGCCCGTCGGCAAAGCGCACCTCGACATGTTCGGCGGCGCAATAGTCCTCCCAGCTTTGCGGCGGCGCGCGGCGGCCGGCGTCGTAATAGACCATCAGCGGGCTGGTCAGCAGCCGCTTCTGAAAGATGTCCGGCCCGTCGGGCGGCAGCGGCGTCAGCATCATCTGGCACCTGTCGTTCCGCAGGATGGTCGCGTCGGGCACACCTGACGGCACGAAGTTCAGCCGCAGCCGGATCCCCTCGGCGCGGGCCGCGTTCAGCAGGTCCGGAAAGATCAACTCGCGCTGCAGGTCGTTTGCGGCGATCCGGAACCGCATCTCTTCGCCAAGCGGGTCGAAGGGCCGCCCGTCGGTCAGCGCGCGCATCCCGTCCAGCACCCGTTGCACCGGGTCCTTCAGCGCCAGCGCCCGCTCGGTGGGCATCAGCCCCTGGCCCGAGCGCACGAACAGCGGGTCGCCCAGAACCGCCCGCAGCTTGGACAGCGTGTGGCTGACCGCCGATTGGGTGACGCCCAACCGGTCGGCGGCCCGGGAGACCGAGCTTTCCTCGAGAATGGTCAGAAAGGCACGCAGGACCTTGCCGTCGAGATCGGTGAAATCGATTTTGCTCATGTCATATATGATTAATCATGAATGGTTTTGCTGTCCATTTCCGGCTAGGTGAATGGCGGCAACAGGAGCACGCGATGGGTATCCGCTTTTTCTCGGACAGGAACCGGCCCGTCAACATGGGACATTACCCGCTGGAGCGGCTTGAGCGGCGGGGTGCCGTGCCGGACCTGTCGGGTGTGCCGCCCATGGCGGAACTCGGCTTTCATCGCCCCGAGCGGCCGGACAGCATCGTCAACGCGATGGGCGAGTTCCAGGCGATGATGGACGCGATCCGCGACGGGTTCGTCAACCCGGCCAGGGCGGAAATTCCCGGCGATCCGGTGGAACGCGCCAACCATCTGAAAGCCTTCGGCTATTTCAACGATGCCTCGATGATGGGCTGCGGCCCGCTGCCGCCCGAAGCCCTGCTGGCCGTACCGCGCCGCAACCCTGACATCGACCGGCTGGCCCATGCGCTGAAGACCCGCCAGACCAAGACGCTGGCCTCGGGCA
Source organism: Ruegeria sediminis (assembly GCF_005938215.1). Taxonomy (GTDB): domain Bacteria; phylum Pseudomonadota; class Alphaproteobacteria; order Rhodobacterales; family Rhodobacteraceae; genus Ruegeria; species Ruegeria sediminis. Next base: position 583,830 of record NZ_VCPD01000001.1, on the reverse strand, counting down.
TCGACCTGATCATGGCCGACCTCAAGGACAGCATGGAGGCCGAGCCCGCCTCGATCGACGGCCACAGGCACGCGATCGTGTTCCTCTACCAGCACAACCGCGACCCGGACCCGGACGAGCCGGGCTCCGACTGGATCCTCGATGCGCAGGATCACCGCGCCTGCCTGCTGGCGACCGAAAACGCGGTGGTGATCGCCAACTACATCCGCCTTTTGGGTTTCGATGCGCGGGCGCATACCGCAACCTCGTCGGATGTCGATCTGGGCAGGCTGGCGGTGGCGGCCGGGTTGGTCTCGGACGAGGGCGGCAGGCTGGTCGCGCCCTGGCTGGGCGAGCGGTTCGGCCTTGCGGCGGTGACGACCACGATGGAGATCGCCCATGACCGGCCGCTGGCGCCCATGTCGCAGCAGCCCTGGTTCCGCACGCAAGGCCCGGCCTGGTGGCTGGGCAAGGGATTTGCCAGGAACGCGCTGAACTGCGACCCCTATGCCAGACGCCGCTACAGGGACGGGACGCATCCGTTCGAAAAGCTCAAGCGGGTCGAGAACCCGACCACCTACATCGACGAGGCCAACGTGGCGCGCGTGCCGAAACGCGCCGACATGTTCGCCCGCGCCCAGTTCGGCGACATGGGCAAGGCGGTGCAGGACGGGGCCAGGGGCGGCCATTACGCCCGCAAGGCCGCGCCCAGCTTTGCCCAGCGGCGGGCGCTGGGGGCGTTCGTGCTGCTGCAGGACGGCGACAGCGCAGCCGTCCCGAAACCCACAGACGCCGAACGCAACGCGGCGAACGTCAAGGCGGCAAGCTATTTCCTGGGCGTCGATGCGGTCGGCCTCAGCCGCTGCCCGGACTGGACGTGGTATTCGCACGACGCCACCGGTGAAAGGATCGTGCCGCCCCACGACCAGGCGGTCAGCATGATCATCGACCAGGGTTACGAGACGATGGAAGGCGCGTCGGGCGACGACTGGATCAGCGTCGCCCAGTCGATGCGCGCCTATCTGCGGTTTTCGCTGCTGGGCGGCGTGATCGCGCAGCAGATCCGCAACCTCGGCTACAAGGCCAAGGCGCATACGGTGATGGATGGCGAGGTGCTGCAGCCGCCGCTGCTGCTGCTTTCCGGTCTGGGCGAGGTCAGCCGCATCGGCGAGGTCATCCTGAACCCCTATCTCGGCCCGCGCCTGAAATCCGGCGTGGTGACGACCGACATGCCGATGAGCCATGACCGGCCCATCGACTTCGGCCTGCAGAAATTCTGCGAGGCTTGCAACAAATGCGCGCGGGAATGCCCGTCGGGGGCGATCACCGCCGGACCGAAGCTGATGTTCAACGGCTACGAGATCTGGAAATCCGACAGCCAGAAATGCGCCACCTACCGGATCACCACCCCGGGCGGCGCGATGTGCGGGCGCTGCATGAAGACCTGCCCGTGGAACCTCGAAGGGCTGTTCGCCGAACGCCCCTTCCGCTGGGCCGCGATGAACATTCCCGCCGCCGCGCCGGCGCTGGCGAGGCTTGACGATGCCGTGGGCAACGGTGGCCTCAACGACGTCAAGAAATGGTGGTGGGATATCGAGTTGCAGCCGGACGGCGCCTATCGTCCGTCCCAGCACCCGCTGAACCGGCGCGGCCTGCAACGGGATCTGGACCTGAAATACGAGGATCAGACGCTGGCTGTCTATCCCGCCCCCCTGGCGCCGCACCCCTGGCCCTATCCTTTCGCGATGGACCGCGAGGCCGGGATCGCCGCCTATCAGGCGTTGGTGACGGCCGATGAGTACAAGGCCCGGCTGGCTGCCGGCGACATTTCGGTCGTGCATCGCTACCGGATCGCGGGCGACGCGCCGGTGATGCGGGTCGAACTGGCCCGGGTCGAGAAGATGACCGCGGACGTGAGCAAGTACGAGTTCAAAGCGCCGAACGGCGTGCCGCTGCCGGAATGGACGGCGGGCGCGCATCTCGACGTCCTGGTGGCGCCGGAATTCCTGCGCCAGTATTCGATGTCCGGCGACCCGTCCGACCGGTCGAAATACCAGATCGGCGTCCTGCGCGAGGATGCCGGGCGCGGAGGTTCGGCCCTGCTGCACCGGATCTTCAGCGAGGGGCGCAAGGTCTTCATCTCGAAGCCCATCAACCATTTCGAACTGGACGAGACGGCAGCGAAAACCTTCCTGATGGGCGGCGGCATCGGCATCACGCCGATGATCGCCTTCGCGCACCGCCTGCACAGCCTGGGCGCCGAGTTCGAGCTGCATTACTCGGCCAGCACGCGGGCGGCGGCGGGATACCTGGATGACCTCGCCGATGCGCCTTGGGCGGATCGGGTGCATTACCATTTCTCCGACGAAGGGACGCGCGCCGATCTGGATGCCGTCTTGGCGGGATACCGGGATGGCTGGCACGTCTACACCTGCGGGCCGGACCGCTACATGGACGGCGTCATTCAGGCGGCCGAGCGGCAGGGCTTTCCCGAAGAGGCGCGGCATCTGGAGTATTTCTCGGTTCCCGAACAGCCGGACTACTTGAATCGCCCCTTCACCCTGAAACTGGCCCGGTCCGGCCGCGCGCTTGCGGTGCCAGAGGACAAGGATGCCGCCCAGGTGCTGAACGAGGCGGGGATTCACGTGGACGTCAAATGCTCTGACGGCATCTGCGGGGTCTGCAAATGCGGCCTGATCTCGGGTGAAGTCGAACATCGCGATTTCGTTCTGTCGAAGAAACAGCGCGAGCGCGCGATCATCCTCTGCCAGAGCCGCGCCGCCACCGAGAACGGCGTGATCGAGATCGACCTCTAGCGCCCCGGCGCGGTCGCGGCCGGACCCCCCGCATGGTCCGGAAACGACATTCCGTTGCGAAAAAAACCGTCGTTCATGTCATGGACGCGGCGGATTTGCTGCACTAACGTCCCCCAAAACTCAGATGAACTCCTGATCCACAGGTGCGAGGTAAGATCATGGACTACCACAGCCCCGCCAGTTTCGCCGAGGCTTCGGCGCTGGCCGCCAAGGCGACCGGCACGACCCGCTTTCTTGCCGGCGGAACCGATGTTCTGGTGCAGCTGCGCTCGGACATCGTGACGCCCGATACGCTGATCGACATCAAGAAGATCGGCGGCGTGCGCGACATCACCCGGAACGCTGACGGAAGCTGGACCATCGGCGTCGCAGTGACCGGCGCCGAAATGAGCGAACACCCCGAGCTGGGCCGCGAATGGCCCGGCCTGGTCGAGGCGATGGACCTGATCGGCTCGACCCAGGTTCAGGGCCGCGCGACGCTGACCGGCAACCTGTGCAACGCCTCGCCCGCGGCGGACGCCGTGCCGGCGATGGTCGCCGCCGAGGTGACGATCAGCGTGACCGGCCCGGACGGCGTCCGCGAGGTGCCGGTCGAACAGATCCCGACCGCGCCGGGCCGCACCTCGCTGGCCAAGGGCGAGGTGGTCTCGGCGGTCAACGTGCCGGCGCGCGGCGCCAATGGAGGCGACGCCTACCTGCGCTTCATCCCCCGCACCGAAATGGACATCGCCGTCGTGGGCTGCGGGGTGAACCTGCGGCTGGACGGTGAGACGATCACCGAGGCGCGCGTGTCGCTGGGGGCCGTGGCGCCGACCGTTCTCTTGGTCGAGGACTGCGCCAAGGCGATCCTCGGCACCACGCTCGACGAGGCGGCGCTGGACGCCCTGGCCGCGGCGGCCTCGGCGGCCTGCAATCCGATCAACGACAAGCGCGGCACCATCGAGTTCCGGACCGAGGTCGCGGGCGTCCTGGCCAAACGCGCGGCCAGGATCGCCTATGCCCGCGCGAAGGGAGAAAAAGCATGAGCAAGATCCACGTATCCACCACCGTCAACGGTGACGCGGTCGATTACCTCTGCGACCCGCGCGAGACCCTGCTTGACTGCCTGCGCGACAGGCTGAACCTGACCGGCGCCAAGGAAGGCTGCGGCACCGGCGACTGCGGCGCCTGTTCGGTCACGGTCGATGGCCGCCTCGTCTGTTCCTGCCTGATGCTGGGGGTCGAGGCCGAGGGCAAGAAGATCGAAACCGTCGAAGGCATGGCGGACGGCGACGTCCTGCACCCGCTGCAGAAGAAGTTCATCGAACATGCCGCCCTGCAATGCGGCATCTGCACGCCCGGGGTTCTGGTCGCGGCCAAGGCGCTGCTGGAAAAGAACCCCGACCCGACCGAGGAGGAAACCCGGTACTGGCTGGCCGGCAACCTGTGCCGCTGCACCGGATATGACAAGATCATCCGCGCCGTGATGGATACGGCGGCGGAAATGCGGGAGGCTTCGTGATGGCGCTCGATGACCGTAAATCCGAGTTCAAGTTCGTAGGCACCCGGCCCGACCGTCCCGACGGTCTGGACAAGGTGACGGGCCGGGCCAAGTTCGGCGCCGATGCCCATGCGCCCGGAATGCTGCACGGCGCGATCCTGCGCTCGCCGCACGCCCATGCGCGGATCGTCAGGATCGACACCTCCAGGGCCGAGGCGCTCAAGGACGTCAAGGCGGTGGTCACCCGCGCCGATTTCTCGGACAAGGTGGCGTTCAAGCCGGGCCTCAAGGGCGAATTCTGGAACGTTCTGGAAAACGTCATGGCGGGCGAGAAGGCGCTTTATGACGGTCATGCGGTGGCGGCGGTGGCCGCGACCTCGGCGCTGGCGGCGCGCGATGCGCTCAAGCTGATCGAGGTGGAATACGAGGTGCTGCCGCATGTCACCGACGTGGACAAGGCGATGCAGCCGGACGCGCCGGTGATCCGCGAAGGCGCCGCCGACTATTCGGTGCCCGAGGGGATGCATCCGAACGTGGTGCGCTATCACGAAAGCGGACATGGCGATGTCGAGGCCGGATTCGCCGAGGCGGACCTGGTGATCGAGGACCATTTCGTGACCGAGGCCACCCATCAGGGCTATATCGAACCCCACGCCTGCCTCGCCACGCTGGGCAATGACGGCAAGGGCGAGCTGTGGTGCTGCACGCAGGGGCACTGGATCGTGCAAAAGACCTGTGCGGCGCTTTTGGGCATCGAGACCTCGCAGCTGCGCGTGACCGCATCGGAAATCGGCGGCGGCTTCGGCGGCAAGACCACCGTGTTCATCGAACCGGTGGCGCTGGCGCTGTCGCGCAAGGCCAACCGACCGGTGAAGCTGGTGATGAGCCGGTCCGAGGTGTTCCGCGCCACCGGACCGACCGCCTCGGCCTCGATGGATGTCAGGATCGGCATGAAGAAGGACGGCACCATCACCGCCGCCCAAGGGGTCTTCCGCCTGCAGGGCGGCGCTTTCCCCGGCGCGCCGGGCGACATGACCGCCATGTGCGCCTTTGCGCCCTACCACCTGACCAACGTGCGGCAGGTCGGCTATGACGTGATGACCAACCGCCCGAAACAGGCGGCCTATCGCGCGCCGGGCGCTCCGATGGGGGCCTTTGCGGTGGAATCGGTGATCGACGAGCTGTGCAACAAGCTGGGCCTCGACCCGATCGACGTGCGCCTCAAGAACGCCGCGCACGAGGGCACCAAGGCCAGCTACGGCCCGCGCTACGAACGCATCGGCCTGGTCGAGACGCTGGAGGCCGCCAAGGCGCATCCGCATTACTCGGCGCCGCTGAAGCCGGGGCAGGGCCGCGGCATCTCCTGCGGGTTCTGGTTCAACCACGGCGGCGAAACCAGCGTGTCGCTGGCGCTGTCCGAGGACGGCTCGGCGCAGGTCATGGTGGGCACGCCCGACATCGGCGGCTCGCGTGCGTCGATGGCGCTGATGGCGGCCGAGGTTCTGGGCATCCCCTACGAGAACATCCGCGTCACCGTCGCCGACACCGCAACGCTGGGCTACAACGACGTGTCGCACGGCTCGCGCGTGACCTACGCGTCCGGCCTGGCGACGATCAAGGCGGCGCGCAACGCGGTCGAGAAACTGTGCGAGCGCGCGGCGGCGAAATGGGGCATCCCGGTCGATGCGGTGAAATGGGAAAACGGCTGCGCCGTGCCTTCGGGCCCCAACGCCGGCGATTTCGACCCGATGCCGCTGGCCGAGATCACCGCCAGCATGGGGCGCACCGGCGGGCCGATCTCGGGCCATTTCGAGGCGACGCCCGAAGGGGCGGGCGTATCCTTCGGCACCCATATCGTCGATGCCGAGGTCGACCGCGAGACCGGCAGGACCACGATCACCCGCTACACCGTCATTCAGGACGCGGGCAAGGCGATCCACCCGGCCTATGTCGAAGGCCAGTACCAGGGCGGCGCGGCGCAGGGCATTGGCTGGGCGCTGAACGAGGAATACATCTATGGCGAGGACGGGCGGCTGCAGAACTCGATCTTCCTCGACTACCGCATTCCTGTCGCCAGCGACCTGCCGATGATCGACACGGTGATCGTCGAAGTGCCCAATCCGGGCCACCCGTTCGGCGTGCGCGGCGTCGGAGAGACCGGCATCGTGCCGCCGCTGGCGGCCATCGCCAACGCGGTGTCGAACGCGGCGGGCCTGCGGATGCGCCAGCTGCCGATGTCGCCGCCGCGCGTTCTGGCGGCCCTGAAAGGCAATGGTTGAGGTCCATCTCTGGTCCGGCCTCCGGTCCTTGACCGGGGGCCGCGAGGTGGTGGAGGTCGAGGCCTCCAACACCGGCGAGTTGCTGCGCGCACTGGTCCGGGCCTATCCGCAGCTCGAGGGGCCGATCGACGCGGGTGTGTCCGTGGCCATAGACGGGCGCGTCATCGCCAGCGGCCTGACCGAACCGATCCCCGAGGGCAGCGAGGTCTACCTGATGCAGCGTCTCCGGGGCGGGTAGGGACTTCGCGCCCGGGTTCTCTAATCCCGTTCCGGGGCGTGACGGAACAGGATCCAGCTGTCGGATTGCGCGACCTCGGTCAGGGTGCCGGCAAGGTAGTCCCCGTAGATGTCCCGGAAGTAGTCCGCGACAAGGGAATAGGACTTCAGCGGCGCCATCACGTAGTCCACGCCTTCGAACATCTCCGGCCCGTCCGGCAATGTCTCCTCGCTGACGTTGCGGCCGAAATGATACCAGGAATAGCCATAGGGCTCGCGCGGGGCGTCCACGAGGACCGGCATGACGTTGGAATAGTCCAGCGTGAAGATCGTGGCGTCCTTCACCCCCGCCGACTGCAAAAGCCGGACGCCGTCTTCGAACGCAGGCAGGTTGTCTCGCTGGTTCAGCCAGGTGATCTTCGTTTCGCCGCGCAGATACGCCTTCGCGTCGACCGGGCCTGACCGCGTCGACGTTTCCGAGGGTTCCTGCTTGTTGCGGTCGTAAACGTGGATCCCCCTGAATCCCGGCAGATCGAGCGTCGTGAACGACCCGGCAGGCGCCGGTTGCATGTGCCGTAGGGTCACGCGGGCCCAATCGGCCGCGTAGGGCAGCAGCATCGCGAAACACGCGGCGATGATGACCGAATTGCCGATGCGGATGGCGTCGCTTGCCGTGCCCTGCGGCGCGGCAAGCAGGGCGAAGGCGGCCGGCAGCGACACGATGAAGGTGTACTGGAAATTCTGGTCGATGATCGCCAGCCCCGAGGCCCCGACATAGCCCGCGACCAGAAGATCCTGCCACCTGAGATTTCCCTTCAGCACCGCCGCGTAGGCAGCGAGGACCAGCAGGATCAGGCTGTTGCGACTGATCATCGCGACGCTCAGGTAGGACCCGCGCACCGCCTCGTCGACTTCGAGCGCCTGGGCGAGATCGGCGAGGTAGGAAAAGACCATGCCGCCGGTCGCAACGACGCAGATGCCCAGCATCAGGGCGGTCCCGGCAAATGCCACCACGGCGTCGCGGCGGCGGGTGTCCGGATAGGCCAGCAGCAGGATCAGATAGACCGATCCGACGGCGAAATAGGTGATCTTGGTCAGGAACAGCGCCGACAGAAGCAGGGCGGCCAGCGATCCGCGCAACCAACCCGGAGGATCATCCGGCGCTGGCGGCAAACCCAGAAGGAACAGGGCAAGGATCACCCCCCAGGACCATCGGTTGTAGTGCATCGCGTGCGACACTTCCTCGGGCACCCATCCCGGCACCAGGGGAACGACGATGATGCCGGCAATCGTCGCCAGCACGGCCAGCGCCATCGCGGGGGCTGCGCGCCGCCAGATCAGCACCGCCCCGATCGGCACCACGACCGCGGCCAGCAAGAGCGAGGCGAACTCGATCGCGCCCGCATAGCCTCCGGCAAGGACATGTCCGAGATAGGGCAGCCAATAGGCCAGGGCTCCGACGGGGGTCGAGAAATCCACATGCGGCGTCTTGCCATGCGCGACGCGGTGGATGCCGTCGAAGAACACGAAGCTGTCCTCGACGAACACGGCCGAATGGCTTACGGGGCGGCCGTAGACGAACGCCAGGAACCCGAGCAGCGCGGTCACGACCACGGCCAGGAACCAGGCGGACGCTGCGCGGCCGCCAAGCGCAAGGCGGCTGCCGAAATCCGGGATCCTCGGCGCGTCAGCCATCGTGCGCCTCGTTCGTCCGGGCCTGTTGACCGTCGCGCATCGCGCGCGCAAGCCGCCTGCCGATCTTGCGCCCTTCGCGGATGGCGTAGTTGGTGCCGCGGTCCTCGGGATAGATCTGGGCCATCGAGCAGATGTGGAACCCGGGCAACGGGCCGTCCTCGGCGGGGATCAGCGCCGTAAAGTTCCTTTCCACCACCGGCTGCGACCAGCGCGCGCGCCAGACGTTGCAGGCTTCGACCCAGGTCCGGTCGAATTCGGGGAACATGCGTTCAAGATGCGGGATCGAAAACTCGACCACCTCTTCATCGGTCATGTTGTAGAGAGCGTCTGTATGCGGAAGGTATTTCGACAGATAGACCACGTGCCGCCCGCCGTATTTGTCCGCCGGCCGGAAATTCGTGTGCTCGATCACGCCGACGAAGGGAAACCCCGGATCGTTGACGTTCAGCCAGTAGGTGGACGAAAGCGACCGGTTCAGCTGCAGCACCAGGCAGATGTTGGCCAGGTAGTCGATGCGCCGCAACTGCGCCAGGTAGTCGGGCGCGGCCCATCCTTCGATCATGCCGGCGACCAGCGGCAGCGCCGGCGTGGCGATCACCAGATCGCTGTCGATGCTGCCCCAGGACCCGGCGCAGGTCCAGCGGCTGCCGTTGCGGCGGACCTCATCGACGCCGCAGTTCAGCCTGACCTCGCCACCCATGCCGCGGATGGCCCCTGCGATCTCTTCGGCGAGCTTGGCGAAGCTCCCCTCCAGATAGGCCAGCCGCTCTTCGCCCTTGTTGCCCCGGCTGCCGCCGCGAAGCTTGAGCTTGTTCCAGAACCACACAGCCGAGATCTTCTCGGCATAGGGGCCGAACTTGCCCTTCAGCAGCGGCTCCCAGACCACCTCGTAGACCCTGTCGCCGCCCAGCCTGCGCAGCCATTCGGCGGCGGTGAGCTGTTCCAGCTCCATCCAGTTCTCGACGCGCCGGGCCCTGAGCGTCAGCAGGCCCAGGCGAATGCGGTCCGTGAAACGCAGCGCGGAGAACCGCAACAGGTCCATCGGCGTGGACAGGCGGAAGATCGTGTTCGCGTAGTAGAGGCCGGTATTGGTCGGGTTGGTGACCACGTTGTCCGAAAGGCCAAGCTCGGCGATCAGGTCCGACACTTCCAGATCGTTGGTGAACCAGTGGTGATAGAACCTGTCCAGCCGCTCTCCCTCGGTCTCGAAGGATGAGGCCAGCCCGCCGACGCTGTCCGCGGCCTCCAGGACGGTGACATGGAATCCCGCCTTGCCCAGTTCATAGGCCGCCGACAAGCCCGCGAAACCGGCGCCGATCACGGTCGCCGTTTTTCGGCTGCGCGGTGCGGCGGTCTCGTCCGGGCCGAACGTGGCGCCATTTTCAAGTTTCATGATCTAATCCCAAAAACAGTCCAATAAACGAAACAGATGCCACCGATGAGCGTGGCGGTAACCCACAGGATCAGATGCACCAGCACCGCGAAGGCGGCAGCGGCGGCAGGCGCGTTGCCCACCAGCTTGGTCGCTTCGATCACGAAATAGTGGAACGTTCCCAGATAGCCGGGAGATGAGGGCAGCAGCGTCGACAGGGTGCCCACCGGCATGGCCAGCCATGCGGCCTGCGGCTCGGTGATCGCCGGCACCGCCAGCGCCGCGCAGTAGAACACGATCGCCTCCGCCGACCAGGCGAGAACGGACATCGCGATCAGCGCAAGCGTCCGTCCGCTGCGCGTCACCTTTTGCAACGTCCGGAACAGGTTCTCCATCGCGCGCGTCAGGCGCTCGCCCGCGTTGCCGGCCAAGGCAGCGATCCGGAGGACGAAGAACATGACCACCGGCTGAAAGACCTGCGGAAACCCAAAGACCAGCGCGACCATCACCGCCAGGGCGAACAGACCCGCCGAACCGACGCCGAGCAGGGCCGCGGCGCTGTCCGCCGACAGTCCCAGATAGGCCAGGGCCAGCGCCAGGAACAGCAGCAGGGACAACAGGTCGAGCAGCCGCTCCGAAACCAGCGTCGCCAGCACGCCGGAAGACGGCACCGAAAGCCACCTGGAAAAGGCGAAGGCGCGCATCACGTCGCCGGCGCGCAGCGGCAGGACATTGTTGGCCGCTATCGAAATCATGAAGGGGACGCCGGCGCGATGGAACGGCAGGGCCGGGTTGTCGATCCTCAGCATCAGCTGCCAGCGGACGATGCGGCATGTGTAGCCCAGGATGAAGAACCCGACGCCCGCCGCAACCATGTCCGCCCGCACCGTGGCCAGCGCCGACAGCAGGTCGCCGGCCGGAATCGACCGCAGGATCAGCCAGATGAAGGCGCAGGACAGCACCAGGCCGAACGCGACCTGAAACCCTTTTCTTTTGCCCATCAGCCCGCACCCGATTCAGCGGGCGTCTTTGCCGCGTCCTGTTCCGCCGCGGCGTCCGGAAACCCGATGCGCTCGCGCACGATGTAGAGGGGGCGCTTCTTGGTTTCCTCGTAGACGCGGCCGATATATTCGCCGATGACCCCCAGCGAGATCAGTTGCACGCCGCCGATGAACAGCACGGCGATCATCAGCGCCGTCCAGCCTTCGACCCAGATTGACGTGAATATCCGCATCGCCAGGGCGTAGAAGATGCCGACGATCGCCAGCCCCGAGGCCAAGAGCCCCAGGTTGGTCGCAAGCCGAAGCGGTTTGGACGAAAACGAAACGATGCCGTCCGACGCGAACTGGATCATCTTGCGCAGCGGGTATTTCGAGACGCCGGCCCGACGCTCCTCGCGTTCATAGGGCAGCGCGTATTGCCGAAACCCGGCCCAGGCGACCATGCCCCGCACAAAGCGGTGTTTCTCGGGCATCGTCTTCAGCACCTCGACCACCGGGCGGCTCATCAGCCGGAAATCGCCCGTGTCGAGCGGTATCGGGACGTCGGACAGCCGGTTCAGAAGCCGGTAGAAGATCCGGGCAGACCCCCGTTTGAAATGGGTCTCGCCGGGCCGGCTTTCGCGGACGCCGTAGACGACATCGAAACCCTCCCGCCATTTCTCCAGCATCCGCAGCACGACCTCCGGCGGGTCCTGCAGATCGGCGTCGATCAGCACGGCACAGTCGCCCGTGGCCGCGTCGATGCCCGCCGACACAGCGATCTGGTGCCCGAAATTCCGCGAGAACGTAAGCACCCGGACACGGTCGTCCTTGTCGGCAAGGCGCCGCAGAAAGCCAAGGGTGCCGTCCGAACTGCCGTCGTCCACGAAGATGAACTCGAACTCGTAGCCCTTGGCGCGGTCGGCCAGCCCCAGCAACCGCTCGCTGGCCGCCGGCAGCACCTCTTCCTCGTTGAAGCAGGGCACCACGATGGACACGCTCGCTCCGACGCCGGCTGTGCCATTGGTTCGCATGGGCAATTCCCGTTTTCGCAATAGGCCGTGTGGTTCCGAAATCTGACTGAAACTCCAATCGTTGTGGCGCCGTGGCCAATAGGCATTTCAAAAAAGACTAAACCGAAGCCGATTGCCCGGCCAAAGAAAATTGTAGGTTCCACGGCCCGCTACGTCGAGTTGCGGCCACATTCCCGGCCCTGCCGTTGCAAAAATCACGCTACGGAAACAACCCGGCCAAAGCCCGCGCCTGGGGGCGTTCGTTGTCGGAAGATGTTGGGATGGTGCTGCCGGAGAGATTTGAACTCTCGACCTCTCCCTTACCAAGGGAGTGCTCTACCCCTGAGCTACGGCAGCGCGGTGTGCGGGTGATTAGACTCAAACGAAACGGGGCGCAAGGGCATCTGGACGGTTTTTTTCGCCTCCTGTAGAGAAAGACCATGTCAGACAAAAACCCATCCAAAAAACACGGCAAACCCGGCGATGCGCGCGAGGACCGTCTGAAGGCGGCGCTCAAGGCCAATCTCGCGCGGCGCAAGGCGCAGGCGAAGGCGAAAGCGCGCGCCACGGCGGGCGGCAAGGCCGGTCAGGACGAAGGCTAGGAGCAGATGGATTCGATTCTTGTAACAGGCAACGGGCCGCTCAATGGCCGGATTCCGATCGCGGGCGCCAAGAATGCCTGCCTCACGCTGATGCCGGCCACGCTGCTGAGCGAAGAACCGCTGACGCTGACCAACGCGCCGCGCCTGAGCGACATCAAGACGATGACTCTGTTGCTGCAGTCACTGGGGGCCGAGGTGTCCGCCCTGCAGGACGGGCAGGTTCTGGCCATGTCGAGCCACGACCTGACCAGCCACACCGCGGAATACGAGATCGTGCGCAAGATGCGCGCCTCGAACCTGGTGCTGGGTCCGATGCTGGCGCGACTGGGGCAGGCGGTCGTGTCGCTGCCCGGCGGCTGCGCCATCGGCGCGCGGCCGATGGACCTGCATGTCGAGGCGCTCGAGGCGCTGGGCGCGAAGATCGAACTGAAGGACGGCTACCTGCACGCCTCGGCGCCGCGGGGCCTCAAGGGCGCGGTGCACGAGATGCGCTTTGCCTCGGTGGGCGCCACCGAGAACATGGTGATGGCCGCGACGCTGGCCAAGGGAACGACGGTTCTGAAGAACGCCGCGCGCGAGCCCGAGATCGTCGACCTGGTGCAATGCCTGCGCAAGATGGGCGCGCAGATCGCGGGCGAGGGGACATCGACCATCGAGATCCAGGGCGTCGACAGGCTGCACGGTGCGACGCACCAGGTGGTGACGGACCGGATCGAACTGGGCACCTACATGCTGGCCCCCGCCATCTGCGGCGGCGAGGTCGAGCTGCTGGGCGGCCGCATGAACCTGGTCGGCGCCTTCTCGGAAAAGCTGGATGCCGCCGGCATCGATGTCGTAGAGACCGAGCAGGGCATCAAGGTCTCCCGCAAGAACGGGCGGGTGCGCGCGGTCGATGTGGTCACCGAGCCGTTCCCGGGGTTCCCCACGGATCTGCAGGCGCAGATGATGGCGCTGATGTGCACGGCGGAAGGCACTTCGGTGCTCGAGGAACGGATCTTCGAGAACCGTTTCATGCACGCCCCCGAACTGACGCGCATGGGCGCGCACATCGACGTGCATGGCGGCGTCGCCACGGTGACCGGGGTCGAGCGGCTGAAGGGCGCGCCGGTCATGGCCACGGATCTTCGGGCCTCGGTGTCGCTGATCCTGGCCGGATTGGCGGCCGAGGGTGAAACCGTGGTCAGCCGGGTCTATCATCTGGACCGCGGATATGAGCATGTGGTGCGCAAGCTGGAAGGCGTGGGCGCAAAGATCGAACGGATCAAGGGCTGATGGCGGACGCAACCTTTGAAGACGGGCGCGAGGCCCCGTTGAATCTCGGGGCCGAGGATGCCGAGGACCTGCAGGTGATCTCGACCCTGACGCAGGATGCGGTGTTTCCCGTGACCGAGATGTCGTGGCGCCCGTCCGAGCGCCGCTTCGCCCTGCTGCTCAACCGGTTCCGGTGGGAGGATCGCGATGCCGCCGAACGGCGGGGCCGGCCCTTCGAGAGGGTGCAGTCCCTTCTGGTCTTCGACAATGTCTTGGCGGTGGCAAGCCAGGGCGTGGACCGCAGGGACGAGGACATGATCCTGTCGCTGCTGTCGGTCGATTTCGAGGCGGCGGAGGACGGGGCGGGGCAGATCTTGCTGACGCTCGCCGGCGATGGCGCGATCCGGCTGTCGGTCGAGGCGCTCGAAAGCAGGCTCAAGGACGTCACCCGGCCCTATCGGGCGCCGTCCGGGCATGTGCCGGACCACGGCTGAGGCCGCAGCGACCGTCGCCTGCGCCTGATTTCTTTGTTTCCGCCGAACGAAGGCGACCGGATCATCCTCCGGCGCGCGACCGGCTTGGGGATCCGGGCGCTGACGCGGCGATCCGGCATTTCGGCTAACCGCTTGAGGCTGCCTCGCCGCAACGCTATGCAGCGGCAAAGGAGATCGCCGATGCCCCAGTTTCTCGACGCCAGCGCCCCGGACTTTGAAGAGCGTTTCACAGCCCTGCTGTCGGCCAAGCGCGAGGACAGCCCGGACGTGGATGCGACCGTCGCCCGGATCATCGACGACGTGCGCAACCGCGGCGACGCCGCGGTGATCGAACTGACCTCGAAATTCGACCGGCTGGAGCTGACGCCCGAAACACTGGCCTTCACCGCCGCCGAGGTGGACGCCGCGATCGAAGGCGTGCCCGGCGAGGAACGGCAGGCGCTGGAACTGGCCGCGGACCGCATCCGCGCCTATCACGAACGCCAGATGCCGCAGGACCAGGAATGGACCGACGAGACCGGCGCGACTCTGGGCTGGCGCTGGTCGGCGGTGTCGGCGGCGGGGCTCTACGTGCCGGGCGGGCTGGCCTCATACCCGTCCTCGGTGCTGATGAACGCCATTCCCGCCAAGGTCGCAGGGGTCGGACGGCTGGCCGTCGCGGTGCCGACGCCGGACGGGCAGGTCAACCCGCTGGTGCTGCTGGCCGCGCGGATTTCCGGCGTGGACGAGATCTACCGCATCGGCGGCGCGCAGGCGATCGCCGCGCTGGCCTACGGCACCCGGACCATCGCGCCGGTGGACAAGATCACCGGCCCCGGCAACGCCTTCGTCGCGGCGGCCAAGCGGCGGGTTTTCGGCAAGGTCGGCATCGACATGATCGCGGGGCCGTCCGAAATCCTGGTGATCGCGGACAAGGACAACGACCCGGACTGGATCGCGCTCGACCTGCTCAGCCAGGCCGAGCACGATGAAAGCGCGCAATCCATCCTGATCACCGACGACGCCGGTTTCGGCCGCGCGGTGGCGCAGGCGGTGGACAAGCGGCTCGAAACGCTCGAGCGGCGCGCGATCGCCGGGGCCAGCTGGCGCGACTTCGGCGCCGTCATCACCGTCCGCGACCTGGACGAGGCGGCGGCCTTGTCGAACCGCATCGCGCCCGAACACCTCGAACTGTGCGTCGCGGACCCGGTGGGGCTTGGCGCGAAGACCATCCATGCCGGAGCGATCTTCATGGGCCAGTACACGCCCGAGGCGATCGGCGACTATGTCGGCGGCCCGAACCACGTCCTGCCGACCGCCCGCTCGGCCCGGTTCTCGTCCGGCCTGTCGGTGATGGACTTCCTCAAACGCACCACCCTCAGCCGCATGACCCCCGAGGCGCTGCGCGCCATCGGACCGGCCGCGGAATGCCTGGCAAAGTCGGAAAGCCTCGAGGCGCACGGGCTTTCGGTCCGGGCCCGCCTCGACCGGTTGAACGGCTGACGTCGGGTTGCCGGACCGGCGGCAAGATGTGCGCGGAAGCCCGCATTGCCCATCCAGTGCCGTTGTTGTAGGTCTGACCCGGTCCCGACCCAGAGTTCCGAAAATCATGAGCCGAATTACCCACATAGAGCTGGACGACCGCAACCTGCCGCCGCCGACGCCGGAGATCGAGCAGGAACGCAAGGTCGCCATCTACGATCTGCTCGAGGAAAACTCGTTCAAGCTGCCGCCGCGCGATGACCGGGCGGTGCCCGATGGGCCGTATCACGTGCAGCTGTCGATCCGCGACAAGCGACTGGTCTTCGATGTCGAGACCGAGGATCACCAGAAGGCGGCCGAGTTCCACCTGTCGCTCGGTCCGTTCCGCCAGGTCGTCAAGGACTATTTCCAGATCTGCGAAAGCTACTTCAAGGCGGTCAAGACCATGCCGCCCAGCCAGATCGAAACCATCGACATGGCGCGGCGCGGCATTCACAACGAAGGCAGCCGGGTCCTGCAGGAACGGCTCGAAGGCAAGGCCGAGATCGACACCGACACCGCCCGCCGCCTGTTCACGCTGATCTGCGTGCTGCATTTCGGGGGCTGAGAGTGCAGCAGCTTCCGAACTCGGTCCTGTTCTGCTGCGACCACAATTCGGTCCGTTCCCCGATGGCCGAAGGCATCATGAAGAAGTTCTACGGCAAGGGCACCTACGTCCAGTCCGCGGGCGTTCGCGACGACATGGAGATCGACGGCTTCTGCATCGCGGTCTGCCACGAGATCGGCGTCGAACTCTCGCGCCACCGGTCGCGCTCCTTCGACGAGATGGAGCAGTGGGGTGACGACCTCAGCTCCTTCGACCTGATCATCGCCCTGTCCCCCGCCAGCCAGCGCAAGGCGCTGGAGCTCACCCGGTTTTTTCACCTCGATGTCGATTATTGGCCAATAATGGACCCTACTGGGCTCGGCGAGACGCGCGCCGAGAAGCTACACCACTATCGACAAACCCGAGATCAGATCGTCCAGCACCTCAAGGACCGCTGGGGAGAGCCTTTGGAGACACCATGAACGAGACCGTCAAACGCTATTTCGACGCCTTCAACGCCGGCGATGTCGATGGGATGCTGGCCTGCCTGTCCGACGATGTGGCGCATCACGTGAACGAAGGGAAGATTCGCACCGGCAAGGAAAAATTCGCCGAGTTCTGCGCCCACATGAACCGCTGCTACAAGGAAAATCTCACCGACATGGTGATCTTCGAGGCCGAGGGCGGCCGCCGCGCCGCGGCCGAGTTCACCGTGAACGGCACCTATCTTGCCACCGACGAAGGGCTTCCCGCGGCGCATGGTCAGACCTACCGCCTGCCGGCCGGGTCGTTCTTCAACCTCGAGGACGGCAAGATCACCCGCGTCACCACCTTCTACAACCTCGCGGACTGGGTGAAGCAGGTCTCGAATGGCTAGTGTCACGGACGTCCGCGCCCTGACCGGGCCGGCCCTCGAGGCCGCACTGGACGACGTGGCGCGTCTGCGCATCGAGGTGTTCCACGCCTGGCCGTATCTCTATGACGGCGACCTGGCCTACGAGCGCGAATACCTGCAGTCCTATCGCGACAGCGAAGGCGCGATCGTCGTCGGCGCGTTCGACGGCGACAGGCTTGTCGGCGCCGCGACCGGGATGCCGCTGGCCGATCATGCCGACGATTTCGGCGCGGCCTTCGAGGGCACCGGGCTGGACCTGAACCAGATCTTCTATTGCGCGGAATCGGTCCTGAAACCGGGCTATCGCGGGCAGGGGATCGGGCACCGGTTCTTCGATCTGCGCGAGGATCACGCGCGGGGCCTGGGCTTTGCCAAGGTCGCCTTCTGCGGCGTTCAACGCCCGGCCGATCATCCCATGCGCCCCGAAGGCTACAGACCGCTCGACCCCTTCTGGCGCGCACGCGGCTACACGCCCCTGTCGGGGGCGGTGGCGCAGTTCGCGTGGAAGGACCTGGGCGAAGACGGAGAAACGCAGAAGCCGCTGCAGTTCTGGATCCGGGACTTGTGAGTCCGAATTGGTCCGCTGGGCGGGACGGAGCGGAAATTCGGCACATGGTGCGCGGCGAAGTTTAGCTCGAAGGTTCTTTCTTTAATGTCTGGCTGGTCTTGGCCAACCTCAAAAGATCATTTCGATTATTCTCGCGCGATCACGGGGATGTTCCGAATTACTTTTGGAATTCCAGCTATCTGCAAACTCGCTCCTGACGAACCCAATGTCTCGCAACTGGGCAGTGTTAAGTTCGCGCAGTGCTTCATTCAGCTTCCGGTGTTCGATCCGCTCGGCACGGCGGGCTTGGAAGCTTCGCCACAAGTTACTTGCGCGGAACAGGCATCTACGGGTCAGTGCGGGCGAATTTGGGAAGCCGGTCATCAGCCTTCGTCCTCCGGTTCGTTTCCGAGAAAGCATGGCGCACGGGAACCGCCTCAGGCCAGTTCAGTACAATTCGAACCGTGATACATTTCCTGAACTGGATCGGAACTCGACGCAGGATGTACGCTGAAGGCGAGAGAGGACTGCGACTATGCCCACCAAATCCTATGGACTAATTTGCCCCGTTTCGAAGGCCTGCGAGATTCTGACGCCTCGTTGGACAATCCCAATTCTTACCGAAATGGTGTATGGCGGCTACACCAAGTTCAGCGATATCAAGCGCGTGCTTGGCAACATCTCTCCAGCCATTCTGTCTAAGCGACTGTCCGAGATGGAGCGGATTGGTCTGATCGAGAGGGTCGAAGACAAAGCCAAGGGAACCGTCGACTACCTGCCCACCGACAAAGCCAAAGCACTAAATCCGATCTTGGATGCTCTCGCCGAGTGGGCCCAGCGGCATATCGAGGCGGAATTGGCTGTATGCAGCTATGACCTTTCACTTCTCATGTGGCGTTTGCGCGGCGCCGTCATCGTCGACGAACTTCCCCAACGGCGGGTCGTGGTACGCATGAACTTCACAGACGAAGAGGGGCCATTCCCGGTTTACTGGCTTGTCTATGAACCTCGTAGCAGGATCGTAGAAGCCTGCGTTGACGTGCCCGCCTTTGACGTAGATCTGTACATTGAGACGACCAAGTTGTCATTTGGCGCTGTTCTCTATGGCCGATCCAGTTTTTCGCGCGAGGTCTCTGAAGGGCGCATGTTCTTTTCGGGCGATAAGGTGTTGGAACGAACGATCGACCTATGGATGCCAAAGTCGATCCTGGCCTCTGTTGATGGCACACTGCAATTGGCGGCGGCGGAGTAACGATCATATTTCGATTGTCCGCTTCGGGCTCAAATTAGACATACCCTGCCAATATCCCGCCCGCTCGACGCCTTCCGGCACGCGCAGCGACGCGCCCCTGCCGGGGGCGGTGGCGCAGTTCGCGTGGAAGGACGTGGGCGACGACGAACAAACGCAAAAGCCGCTGCTGTTCTGGATCCGGACCCGCGGGATGCTCGCCCGGAATTACCTCGGCAAGGCGCCGTTTGCCGGTCTTTTTTCCCGGCGCTGGATCGACTCACCCGGAAAGTGGATACTGGTCGCGTTTCACCGGGAGGAATTGTCATGAAAAGATACGTCATCGAACGCGATTTGCCGGGCGTCGGGGCCATGTCCCAAGAGGAACTCGGCGGGGCGTCGGCCAAATCGAACGACGCGCTGGATAAGATCCCGGGCGTGCAGTGGCAGCACTCCTACGTCGCCGGCGACAAGACATTTTGCATCTATCTGGCCGAGAACGAGGACGCGATACACAAGCACGCCGAACTCAGCGGTTTTCCGGCTACCAGGATCACCGAAATCAAGACCGTGATCGACCCGACCACCGCGGGTTGATCGGCACTGTACAGAGCATGGCCGCCGCGACTAATGTCGCGGGCAAATTGCATATGGGAACGCCGCCATGAAGATCGCCACCGCCGCCTATCCTCTCGACTGGCTCGACAGCTGGGCGCAGTACGAGGACAAGCTGGCCAACTGGGTGTCCGAAGCCGCCGGGCAGGGGGCCGAGCTGCTGGTCTTTCCCGAGTACGGCGCGATGGAGCTTTCGACCCTGGACGGCGCCGGGGTGGCGGGTGACCTCGAACGGTCGATTCACGCGGTTTCCGACCGCATGGAGGATGTTACAAAACTGCACATGCGGCTCGCGAAAGAGTACAATTTGTACATTCTGGGCGCTTCGGCGCCCGTCGACGCCGGATTCCGGCGGCCGGTGAACCGGGCCGAACTCTTCACCCCCGACGGAACCCACGACCATCAGGACAAGCAGATCATGACCCGGTTCGAACGCGAGCAATGGGACATCGCACCGGGCGGCCCGCTGAAACTGTTCGACACCGCACTGGGCAGGATCGGCGTCCTGATCTGTTATGACAGCGAGTTTCCCCTGCTCGGCCGGGCACTGTGCGACGCGGATCTGATCCTGGTGCCGTCCTGCACCGAGGCGCTGTCGGGATACTGGCGCGTCCGCATCGGGGCGATGTCAAGAGCGCTGGAAAATCAATGTGTTACGGTGATGGCGTCGCTGGTCGGCAGCAACGACTGGTCCGAGGCGGTGGACATGAACACCGGCATGGGCGGCGTGTTCGGCCCGCCCGACGTGGGCTTTCCCGAAACCGGCGTTCTGGCCGAAGGCGCATTGAACCGGCCTGGCTGGACCTATGCCGAGATCGACCTCGAGGCGATCGCGCATGTCCGCGCCGACGGCAGAGTGCTGAACCGCAAGCACTGGTCCGAGCAGGAACCCCGCGTCCAATCGGTCACAAACTGTTGCCTGAAGGCATTTGAGCCCTTGAAATAAGGGGGAGATGCGCTCATTTAGACACACGTCCCGCAGATTCTGCGGGCTAAACGCAATTATGGAGACAACATGGCCAAGGAAGATACGCTCGAATTTCCCGGTGTCGTGAAGGAACTCCTGCCGAATGCGACGTTTCGGGTCGAGCTGGAAAACGGCCATGAGATCATCGCACATACGGCAGGCAAGATGCGCAAGAACCGCATCCGTGTTCTGGCTGGCGACCGCGTTCAGGTCGAGATGACCCCCTATGATCTGACCAAGGGTCGGATCAACTACCGCTTCAAATAACGCCAGCCTAATGGCGTTCATCCTGGGATCGGGCAGTCCGCGACGGCTGGACCTGTTGGCTCAGCTTGGCGTGCGGCCCGACGCCGTGCTTCCTCCCGACATCGACGAGACGCCGCGAAACGGCGAGCAGCCGCGCCCGTATTGCGCCCGGATCGCCCGTGAAAAAGTGCTGGCGGTTCGGGCGGATGCGGAGGACATCGTGCTTTGCGCCGACACCACCGTCGCCGTCGGTCGCCGCATCATGGGCAAGCCCGCCGATGCGGGCGAGGCGGCCGAGTTCCTTTTTGCGCTGTCGGGGCGCAGGCACCGGGTCATCACCGCCGTCGCGGTGCGCCGGGGCGATAAGGTCTGGGAGCGCGACGTGGTGAGCCAGGTCAAGGTCAAGCGCCTGGCGGATCAAGAGATCAACGCCTATCTGGCGACCGGAGATTGGCAGGGCAAGGCTGGTGCCTATGCGATCCAGGGACCCGCCGGGGCCTTCATCCCGTGGATCAGCGGGTCATTCACCGGTATCGTGGGCCTGCCGCTGTCGGAAACCGCCGCGCTGCTGCAAGCGGCCGGCTACCCGCTGTACGGGAGGGCATGATGAAAGGCCGCACCATCATCCTGGACCACATCCAGAACCGCGAAGCTGCCGCCCTGATGGTGGACGGCAAGCTCGACGATTTCCTGATCGCAGGCGATGCGCCCCCGCCCGGAACGATATACCGGGCCCGCGCGGATCGTCCCGTGAAAGGACAGGGCGGCATGTTCCTGTCCACGCCGGACGGCCCGGCCTTTCTGAGGCAGGTCAAGGGCCTTGCGCCCGGCGCGCAACTGCTGGTGCAGGTCGGCGGCTACGCCGAGCCGGGCAAGGCGATCCCGGTGACAAGCCGCCTGCTGTTCAAGAGCCGCTATGCCATCGTCACGCCCGACGCGCCGGGCCTCAATGTTTCGCGCAGCATCCGCGACGAGGGCGTGCGCGACCGGCTGCTGGAGATCGCGCATGACGCGATGGACGGCTCGGCCTTTGGCCTGATCCTGCGGTCCTGCTGCGCCGACGCGTCGGCGGACGAAATCGCCGAGGACATCGCGGCCATGTCCGCCCTGGCGGCGCAGATCCTGGACGACCCCGGCTCCGAGCCCGAGACGCTGGTCGAAGGGGATGGCCCGCATGCGCTGGCCTGGCGCGACTGGACCGACCCGGCAGAGATCGTGACGGAGACTGGCGGCTTTGCCACTCATGGCGTGCTGGATGCGCTGGAGACGGCGCGTGGGATCGCGGAGCCTCTGCCCGGCGGCGGGCATCTTTATGTGCAGCCGACCCGCGCGCTGGTCGCGGTGGACGTGAATACCGGCGCCGACACCTCGCTGGCGGCCGGGCAAAAGGCGAATTTCGCCTGCGCCAAGGCCCTGCCGCGGGCGCTGCGTGTACGCGGATTGGGGGGGCAGATCACGCTGGACCTGGCGCCGATGGCCAAGAAAGACCGGCGCGGGTTCGAATCCGCCCTGCGCGCAGCTTTCAGGGCGGACAGTGAAGAGACCACGCTGGCCGGATGGACGCCGCTCGGCCATTTCGAACTGCAGCGCAAACGCGGCCGCGTGCCGCTGGCGGAGGTGCTGAAATGAGCTGTCCGATCTGCGGCGAGAAAACGGAGCGCAAATACCGCCCCTTCTGCTCGAAACGCTGCGCGGACCTGGACCTGGCCAAGTGGCTGAACGGGTCCTACGCAGTGCCCTCGGCAGAGCAGGACGACGCGGAAGCACGCGAAATTCCGGACGAAGAAAACCCCGCGCGCCCGCATTGAAAAAATCTCAAATATCCTCTGGACACCGCCTGTAGCAAGTCATAGAAGGCCTCCACCCAACGGCACTCGCCGTTCCCGTGCCCGGGTAGCTCAGGGGTAGAGCAGTGGATTGAAAATCCTCGTGTCGGTGGTTCGATTCCGCCCCCGGGCACCACTACAACCTCCACGATAGTCCGATAACGTCCGATGTGTCTGTTATTATTGATGTTTCGTCTTTTGATTGTCCAGCGTGTTCCGGTTTTGTCCACCTCCAGCCGAAAAATCTGGGGGTGGAAGTGGGGGTTGCAATTTGCTATCAAACGACATGCCTCTGACCGATATAGCATTGAAAAACCTACAACCTTCTGAGCGCCCCTACAAACGTTCAGACCAAAATGGCCTGTACATTTTGGTAAAACCGAACGGATCCAAGCACTGGCACCTGAAGTACCGCTTCAATAGCAAAGAAAAACTGATGTCATACGGTCCTTACCCTCTGATTTCATTGAAGGAAGCCAGGGACAAACGCGACAGGGACCGCAAGCTGCTACTTGAAGGTATTGACCCTTCAACGGTGAAAAAGGAACGGAAACGCGCGGCGGAAGTGGAGGCTCGCGGTCGTTTCGACGTTCTTGCGGCTGAACTGCTGGAGAAAAATCGCCTTGAGGGACGCGCCGAACAAACGGTCAAGAAGAAGGCGTGGCTGCTTGGTATGGCCAACAAGGATCTCGAAGGGCGCCCGATCATGGAGATCACGTCGAGCGAAGTTCTTGCTGTTCTGAAGAGGCAGGAAAAAACCGGCAACCTGGAAACCGCTAGCAGATTGAGAACGACGATCGGAGAAGTCTTCAGGTACGCCATTGCTAGCGGCATCACCACCAACGACCCGACAATTCCGTTGAAAGGCGCGCTTGTACGCAAGCGTGTCAAGTCTCGCTCAGCAATCACGGACAAGGACCGACTCGGAGAACTCATGGCTGCCATCGATAGCTATGGCGGATACAGGGTGGTCGCACTCGGCTTAAAACTTCTGGCCATTCTCCATGTTCGTCCCGGAGAACTGAGGCTAGCCGGTTGGAATGAGTTCGACTTGGACGCAGCTAAATGGAGCATCCCGTCGGAGAGGATGAAGATGCGCACTGAACATGTCGCACCGCTCCCACGCCAAGCCATCTTAGTTCTGGAAGAACTCAAGACGTACTCGCATCCGGATGCTCTCGTCCTCCCGTCTCAAAGCCTGAAGATCAAACCTTTGAGCGAGAACACCTTCAACCAGGCGCTTCGCAAGATGGGCTTCGGCAACGAGGAAATGACGGCACACGGGTTTCGAGCAACGTTCTCCACGCTTGCAAACGAAAGTGGTCATTGGAATCCCGATGCGATCGAACGAGCCTTGGCCCATGTCGAAGGAAATGAAGTCCGGCGCGCGTACGCAAGAGGGGCATATTGGGATGAGCGTGTGAAGATGTCCCAGTGGTGGGCTGACGAATTGGACGAATTGCAACGGGTTGCAATGGAGAAGGCACTTGAGCAAAAGAGACAGTGAGAGCTACGAAATCAGGACTGAACTGTGGGCGCGAGCCGCCCATTGGAACGTGGACCAGATGTGTTGGTTAGCGTTGGGGTGCGATCCCCAAAAGGTCAGGCGTTCCAAAGCGACACCTGAACTTAGTGATGAACAAAGCAACTTGGTACTGGAAATCCAAGACGTGCTCGATACCCGCTATGACGGGACAGCCAAATCCAGGTCGATAAGCCCGAAAGATGCGAGAGACTTGCTGTCGGATGCCGGAATTCAGCTACCGAAGCCCCTGAGCGAGGCGATCGATCGTGCGACGGTATCTGGGTCAACTGACGAACGCACCAAGAGTGCGACGACCAAGGAACTGAACACCTTAAGAAAGATCCTTTTGGTCTTGGCCGTGGAAAAATTTGACCATGGCCCCAGCAACGGCGCGGGCGGCCGAATTTCGGAAGCCGCGCTAACACGAGCAAACTGAAGCAGTTTTTCGCCAAGGGCGAGAAGGGGGCTGGATGCTGATCGGTATCCTAGTTTGATTCTAACTTAGATTTCGGTGCAGCTCCGGCGCCGCTTCTGTTAGAACGCCCAGCAACCGGGCTCTGACCAGATTGATTACCGCCCGACCGTGTAGCTGGCGCTGGATGGTCTTGAGGCGGTTTTTCTATTCCTTGACCTGGCCGTTAGAACGAAGTTCCTGCAGGTCTTCGGCGATCAACGCGGCTCCACGGCTCTGCTGGACCGACAGGAATTGGCAAGGCCCTATGCCGCAGACCTCGGCCTAGATTTGGCAAGTCATTTTTGCTAAAATTTGACCGGGTTTGACACCCCAGACTATACCCCTGTTCGATTCCGGATTCGTATGTTTGGGTTCCGGTGGTTTGAATCGGGGTATGGGCTAACTTTGGTAATCGTGTAAATAATTGAAATATAACAAATAAAAATTCTTGTTCGGATCCGCCCCCGGCACCATCCATCACCAAGAACTCCTAACCGCCTCATGGCTCCTGTCCATGGCCGGCGCACGCACGCGGGTCAACGCTTGGAGACCGAAAAAAACGAAGCCGCTGAGTCGCTTGAAGGCCGGACCGGAAACGGGGCGAGTTCCGCTTGCTGCAAAGTCGGCATCGGCATCCGTATCCGGCCAAGCGCAAAGTCGAATACTGGGCAAAGTTCGCCACGCCTCCCTTCGCTGATATTGATTGGCAGCTATTCCGCGGCATTTCAGGTCTAGAGAATGCCTGCGCGCTTCCTGGCCGACCCTACCGCTTTCCTTTGACAGTGCCGTCACATCCATTGACTAATGTCGGCCGTAGTTCCCGGAGCCTTGGAGACCCGCCCATGAAACACCTCGTTCTCGCCATGTCCGTTTTTCCCGCCGCCCTTTCCGCCGAACAGACCCGGTCCGTCGACGCGCATGTGCACGGAGCCGGCACGGTCGGGATCGCGTTTTCCGGTTCGGACTTCTCGCTGTCGCTGGAGGCGCCCGGCGCCGATATCGTGGGTTTCGAACATGCGGCGGTGACGGCCGAGGATCGCGACCTGGTGCAGGCGGCGATTTCGGACCTCGCCAAGCCGCTGACCTTGTTCGTTGTGTCCGACGAGGCCGGCTGCACCGTCAAATCTGCCAACGTTTCTGTGGCCATGTCGCAGATCGGCGAGCACGAAACCGAAGGCGACCATTCCGGCGAGGCCACTGAAGAACACGATCACTCCGAGCACGCGGAAGATCACGCTGCGGTTCACAGCGAATTCCACGCCGAGTACGTGATGACCTGTCAAAACATCGATGCGATCGACGGCATCCGCTTCGACTATTTCGAAAGGTTCCCGAATGCACAGGAACTGGACGTTCAGGTCGTGTCGCCCAAAGGCGCGCGGGCTTATGAGATCGGGCGATCCGATGTGGAACTCGACCTGAGGGAAATGTTCTGACCATGCATCATGGCGCGGCCCCGGCCCAGCCCGACACCTGTGCGGTTGACGTCAACGACATTCGGTTTTCCTGGCCGAACAGCGCGTTCTCGATGACGGTCGCCGAATTCCGCGTGCCGCGCGCCGAAAGGCTGCTGCTGCTTGGCGAGAGCGGCGGCGGGAAATCGACGCTTCTCAGCCTGATTTGCGGCGTTGTCGCTCCGGATCAGGGGTCGATCCGTGTCGCCGGGCAGGAGTTGACCCAGCTGAGTGCCGCGCGGCGCGACCGTCTGCGCGCGAACAAGATCGGCGTGATCTTCCAGATGTTCAACCTGTTGCCCTATGCCAGCGCGATCGAGAACATTCTTGTTCCGCTCCGCTTTTCGCCTGAACGCCGGGCGCGCTGCGCCTCGCCGCGGGACGAGGCGCTGGAACTTGCCGCCGCTTTGGGATTGCCGCGGAACCTCGTCACGGACGAGCCGGCGTCGAACCTGTCCGTCGGTCAGCAACAGCGGGTCGCGGTGGCGCGCGCCATGATCGGCCGGCCCGAGATCATCGTGGCGGACGAGCCGACCTCGGCACTGGACAAGAAGGCTCAGGCCGAGTTCATCGACCTTCTGTTCGATCAGGTCGCGCAGGCGGAAAGCACCCTGATCATGGTCA
This sequence comes from Ruegeria sediminis, assembly GCF_005938215.1. GTDB lineage: Bacteria > Pseudomonadota > Alphaproteobacteria > Rhodobacterales > Rhodobacteraceae > Ruegeria > Ruegeria sediminis. The sequence goes on along the minus strand of NZ_VCPD01000001.1, from coordinate 557,225 downwards.
GTCATGACGAGCGGTTGGCGGATCGGTTCGATCGCTCGGTCCAGCTTTCCGATCTCGCCGTCACGAGCGGCGTGGCAGCGGCATGACATTGTTCAGGCTGGCATTTCTGTCGCTCAAGAGCCGGGGGATGACCGTCGGCCTGACGATCCTTGCCATCGCCCTGTCGGTGGTTCTGTTCCTCGGCGTGGAAAAGCTGCGAACCGGCGCAAGAGCCAGTTTCACAGACACGATCTCGGACACCGACCTCATCATGGGGGCGCGGTCCGGCAGCGTGCAACTGTTGCTCTATTCCGTATTCCGGATCGGCAACGCGACCAACAACGTGACCTGGGAAAGCTTTCAGGACATAGCGTCCAGGCCCGAGGTGTCATGGGCGGTCCCGATCTCTCTGGGCGACAGCCACCGGCAGTTCCGCGTCATGGGCACGACGCCAGCGTATTTCGAGCGCTACCGGTACCGCGGCGGCCGGCCGCTGGCCTTCCAACAGGGGCGGGTGATGGCCGACCTGTTCGATGCCGTCGTCGGTGCGGATGTCGCGGAACAGCTTGGCTACGTGGTCGAAGATCCGATCATCGTGGCTCATGGCCTGGCCTCTTTCAGCGAGCACGAGGACACGCCGTTCCGCATTTCGGGCATTCTGGAGAAAACCGGAACGCCCGTCGATCGTACGGTGATCGTCAGCCTCGAAGCGATCGAAGCCATCCACGTCGACTGGCAAAGCGGTGCGCAAAAACCCGGCGCGCCGACTCCGGTCGACCGGCTCAGGGAGATGAATCTGCGGCCCAAGGCGATCACGGCCGCGATGCTGGGGGTCGAGTCGCCCCTGCAGATCTTCACTGTTCAGCGCGCCATCAACGAGTACCCCGAGGAGCCCCTGCTTGCCGTTCTGCCGGGCGTCGCGTTGCAGGAGCTGTGGGGCATCGTCGGCATTGCCGAAACCGCGCTGGTCGGCGTGTCTGCGATGGTTGTGGTCACGGCCTTGATGGGCATGTCGGCCATGATCCTGTCGGGCCTCAATGCGCGCCGGCGCGAGATGGCGATCCTGCGCGCGATGGGGGCAGGGCCCTGGGCGGTGGTGGCGCTGTTGATGATCGAGGCGATACTGATGGGGGCGGTCGGCGCGGCGACGGGTGTCGTGCTGCTCTATCTCGGCTTGGCGGCCATCCAGCCTTGGCTGGACTACACCTATGGTCTTTTTATCCCGATCACCGCTTTGTCGGCCCGAGAGGGTCTGCTGCTGGTCGCGGTCCTGGCTGCATCGGCATTGGTCAGCCTGCTGCCCGCCGTCCGGGCCTACCGGATGTCCCTGGCGGATGGCATGATGATCAAAATGTGATTTCTCTCGGTTCCCAAAAAAGGCAGAATGCGCGCATGACACGCTTGTCCGCAGTGCTGATCGGATTTCTGATGGGCGCCGCCTCGGCGGCAGGCGCCTGCGGGTTCCACAACTATGTGCCGCAACCGACGATGGTCGATCGGCTGATCGAAAGCGAGCATGTGGTTCTGGTCCGGCAGGATCCGGCAAACCCCTTTCGCTACAAGGTGGTTGAAGACCTGTCCGGCATGGACGCCGACGCGGACATACCGAACCTCGTCGATTCCATCACCCGGCGCCGGTTGGCCCGGTCCCAGGACGATGTCGTGCTGTTCGCCCGCGAAGGCGCATACGGGCCGTGGCTTCGCGTCGCCTACATCGATTCGGCCATGCAGCCGGTGCTTCGTTCGGTGCTGGACCAACTGCCCGAATGGAGACTCGGCGAGGATGCCGGCAGGTTCCGGACTTTTGCGGAACTGCTGAATCATCCCGACCCGGTTGTGGGGAAACTGGCCCTTCGGGAACTTGATCGGGCGGATTACGGATTTCTCGTCTCGCACAAATTGCAGGTCGACACCGGGCGGATCCTGTCCAGAATCGACGACCGGGCCGAGATGGACCTTCGGGCCATACGGGTCCTCCTGCTGGGCATAGCCGGCGGCGACGCGGCGCGCGATTATCTGATCCGGGGAATGCACCGTTCGGCGCAACTGGAAAGCACTTTGCTGGGCGCCTTCGCCACGGCGATGATCGAGATGGACGGCCCCGAAAGCGTGCGGACCATCGCCGAAACCTATCTCTCCGGTCCGGCCTATTCAGCCGCGACACAGGAAATGATCGTCGAAGCGTTGGCCCTGCACAGCCAGTACGGCGACGAGACCATGCAGAGCGCGGTGGCCGAGGCCATGGACCATGCGCTCCAAGCTGCGCCTCATCTGGCGCCGGCAGTCGCCCGGCAGTTCGGCGCCCGAGGTGTCTGGTCGCAGAGCGACACGCTGTCCTCGCTGGTCCGGAACGGCTCCGTTCGTTCGATGGCGGATGTGTTGACCGTCAGCCAATATATCGCATTGGCCGAAGGCGTTTCCGCCAGATCAGGTATGGGAGACGACGTATCGCCGGAAAGCGGAGTTTTTGAATGACCATGTCACGCCGCGCTTTTCTGCGCCAAACCATCCTTTCGGGCTGTGTTCTGACTGCGGCGGGGTTGCCGCTGAAAGCCGAGGAAGCGCCGATCGAATTGAGATGGTCCGACCTCGCCCCGGATGCGGGTGGAGAGGCGATGGAAGCCCTCCGCAGACAGGGCGTGATTCAGCACGGCCAGTTGAGCACCCCGTTCGACCAGGAAACCAACGCACAGGTCACTACCGAGTACAACGGCAAACGCGTGCGCATCCCCGGCTACCTGGTTCCGCTGGAGTACAAGGAACAAGGTGTCACCTCGGCCTTGCTGGTGCCTTATGTCGGCGCCTGCATCCACGTGCCCCCGCCGCCGCCCAACCAGCTGATTTTCGTGACGACCGAAAAACCATACGAAAGCAGGTCTCTGTTCGAGCCCGTCCACGTGACCGGGATGTTCGGCACCGCCGCAACCAACACCCAACTCGCCGAGGTTGGCTATGCACTGTCCGCCGACGAGATCGTGCCGTATTCGTGACAGTCTGATTTCGGACCTGTGAAAGCTGGGCTCGAAACGGAAAGAGCCACTGCTCCTTGTCGCCGGCCAACTTGGCGACACATGAAAAAGACTGCCCCCACCACGGCGCACTATGATCACCTCTGGATGGCTGCTGCGAGTTCCGCGAACCAGGCGCACTCCCGCCGTTCGCCTCGTCTATCCGAGCGAGTTCCGTTTGCGTCGCGTCCACCTTGACAACCGCGTTGCCAAGCGGAATGTCCAGCCGTCTGCCGACAAGGCGTAAAGTGACTGCGTCCAGGCGGACCTCAGAGGAGCGAATGGAAAGGTCTTCGATGGCCGTGACGGACAGGCAAATGTGCTCGGCGGCAAGGTGTCCGAGCGCCTTCCAAACCTCCGGGTTCCTCCGACCGAGCGTCTCGACGGCATCGCCCGTCAGAAATCTGTAAAGGACCGGGCTGCGTGCGGTCAGCGTCGTGAGGCGGTCCATGCCGGAACTGATCACTGTCTGGCGGGACCCGGACTTCGAGCCATCCCTGAATACGCACTACTGCGCCCGCGAAATCGAATTTCCGACGCCGCGCTGGACCGAATACGACGCGGCTTAGTACAAGGAGGGAGAGGTCGCCCCGGTGATTCCGATGACGGTGACAGAACATTCTTACATCTCGCCGATCTGGTACACGCCAGGCGGGTAGATCATTGTGGATTGCGGAATCCGAATTGTGCCCGGTCATTGTCCCGTCGGAAGTGGGCAATGCAATTAAAGTCGATTTCGGGATATGAGCCGGTCAATCGACTGATACCCTCAGACGTCCATTCGTCGGCAAACAGCCAAGGGTGTGGCCCGCAGCGTTTCAGTAGTCAGGGCGGGGCGTGTGAATTCGACGCGCGTGCGGAGTGCGGGCGGAACTCCGAGTCGAGACTAACTACACAACTTTGGGGAGCCGCCCGTTCTCATGTCGCGCCCATAGACCATCTGTCCCACGCCAGCCCAAAAGGCGGCCGCCTCGCACATCGGGCAAGGCCGAGATGTTGAATACATGACCGATCCGCTCAAGTCTCTGCTGTTGAGCCGGCGCGCGGTATCTCTTATTGCCTCCATTTCCGCGTGGGCGGTCGGATCGTTGTCCAAGACGACCCTGCTCCAGGATTGGCCGATAATGACACTGTCACGAACGATAACTGCTCCGTAAGCCTGATCTCCAAATTCAATCGCAGTCTGACGCATCTCGAACGCCCGGCTAATAAATGCCTCTTCGCCTGGATCAACGGGTTGCCGGATCGGATTGTCATTTTCTGGAGGCGTTTCGCCAAGGACGGGTCCACCATGGCAAACGCTCAGCGCGGCAAGACCCGTAGCGGCAAAAATTCGACGCCGGGTAAAATAGGGAGCAGCTCGAAGAGGCGGTCTCATTTGTCTTTTCCTTTTCATTCTGTTCGTCGTTTGGTTTTTTTCGTCGCGGTCGGCGCAGCTTAACCGAGGTCAGAAACTCTAAGCGTTGTTATCGATGTCAATCACGTCCGCCCTCTACGAAGGTTTTGCTGAGACGCGATCGCGGATCCAAAAATGCAAGTCCCCTGGTCATTCTGGCCTCTTCGGGCACATGAGGGTCTACCGTTTTCGCCTGAGTCTATATGCGTTTACGACGTTGACAGCTGACCCGTTCGCAGCTCAGTCCTTTCTTTTCAGGCGTTCCACCATCTCGGCGTATCCGCGCGCTTTAGCATGCTGAACGGGAGTGACGCCGTCACGGTCCGCCAACTTGCGGTCAGCCCCGGCTGACAGCAGCGCGTCGAGCACGGCTTGGTGATCCGGACCGCCGTCGCCCAGCACCACGGCTTCCATGACGGCCGTCCAGTGCAGATTGTTGATGTGATCGAGGGGCGCACCTGCCGCGATTAGCCGCCGCACGACCTCGACATGGCCCAGATGGGCCGCGGCGATCAGTGCGGTGCCGTCATAGGGGCTGGTCGTCAAGCCGGGATCGTTGCCCAGTTCGATGGCAAGCGACATCAGCTCGGGATCGTCTGCGACAGCGGCAATCGTCACGACGTCATAGGCTTGATGCTCCAGCGCGTTTAAATCCGCACCAGCCTTGGCCAGAGCACGGAGCGCCTCGTCCTCGGAAGCGAAGGCGGCGACGTGTATCGGTGTTCGACCCCGGCGATCGCGCGCATTGACGTCGGCGCCATCCTTGACCAGCCGCTCGATCATTTCGACATTGCCCTCGTGCGCGGCACGAAAAAGTCCGTCATAGGCCGCGAGTTCGCTGGCAGACGGGGCGGTTTGCGCCAGAAGCGGGTCGGCAAGTCCGGTGAGAAGGGCAATCAGGGGAAGAAGGCGCATGGTTCGACCTTTCCTTGTGGTGTTCGTGGTGAGGGGTCCGCGCACGGTGCACGGACCCCATGGGGCTCATTCGGCGCCGATTACATCCAGCCCGGCGCGGGCGCAGGCCTCGTCCAGGTGACCGCCGGGCGCACCGCCAACACCGATACCGCCGACCAGCGCGCCGCCGATCCGGATCGGCAGACCGCCGCCCTGGATGACCATGCGCGCATCCATATAGCGCAAACCGTCGTGCTGCGGGTTCTCGCCGATGAATTGGGCCAACCCGGCGGTGTCGCGGCCCATCGAGGCTGAGGTGAAGGCCTTGCCTTGCGCGCTGCCAACGGTGTGCGGGCCGGAATTGTCCGCTTTCAGATGCACCTTGGTCGCGCCGTCGCGGGCGACAATGGCGACGCTGACGTTATAGCCGTCGGCCGCACAGGCGGCGAGCGCGGCATTTGCAGCATCAACCGCCATGGCAAGCGGTAGATAAGGGCTGGTGGGCAGATCCTGGGCCACGGCCGCCACGGGAGCAGCGAGGGCCGCGAGAAGAGCGGTTGTTCTGAGCATGTCGGTTCTCCTTTGCTGATGACAGGGAGAGACATACGCCATCGCGGGAGCCCGCCCCATTCGTAGGCCGGCCCGACACCTCCGTAGAACTACGGAGCGCTCTCGGCCTCGATCCAGAGACGGGTCATCTCGGCTGGCGACGTCGTGCCGAGCTTGGTTCCGATCGCCGCCCGATGGCTTTCCACCGTCCGAGGGGAGACATCAAGCGCTCCGGCGATGTCTCGGGTCGCGAAGCCACGCGCCACGAGCGACAGCACTTCCCGCTCGCGCGGCGTCAACCCGGCCAGGAGCGCTATCGTCTCGCGGCGCTCGGCATCGGCCTCGGCGGCCCGGCCGAGCGCTGCCTGCCCTTTCTGGATGGCGTCGATGAGATCCTGTTCGTCGACCGGTTTCGACAGGAAGTCGATGGCGCCGTTGCGGAACGCCTTTCGGCAGGCCTCAATATCGCCGTGCCCCGAAATCACGACGGTCGGCCAGGCCACACCGCTCGCGGTCAGACGTTCCTGCAGTTTCAACCCCGAGATTGCCGGCATCCGGATATCGAGGATCAGGCAACTCGGATCGAGCTTCGGCAGAGCTGACAGGAAGTCTTCGGGGCCGGCGAAGGTCCTGACATCGATCCCGACCGTCGAGAGAAGCAGCGAGAGAGCGTCGCGAACCGCCGCATCGTCGTCGACGAGATAGACCGGCGCGGTCATTCCGCGGCCTCCCGGGCGGCGCGGGCCAGCGGCAGGCTGATCCTGAATCGGGCGCCGTCGCGGGCTTCGACCAATATCAGATCGCCGCCAGCCCTCTCGACCAGACGATGGCTGAGCGCGAGGCCGAGGCCCGTTCCGCTCTCCCGTGTTGTGACGAATGGGGTGAACAGCCGATCCCGCACATCCGGCCGAATGCCGGGCCCGGTGTCGGTCACGTCGATCATCGCCATTTCGCCGTCGAGCGACGCGTCAACGTCAACCTCCCGCGCCCCCGCGCTCTCGGCGACCGCATCGAGAGCGTTTCGCATCAGGTTGAACAGCACCTGCTCCAGTTCCACGCGATCGCCCTCCACCGTCAGAGGCGTCGCTGGCATCGTCAGGGTGAGGCGGGCGCCAAGCTCTTGGGCTTGTCCCGCGAGCAGGGTTTCGGCCACGCGGATGCAGTCTCTGAGATCGATCGGTTCTGCATTGCGCTCCCGCGGCCGCGTCCACGTCCGCAGGCGCTCCAGGATCGCGGAGGCGCGCCGCGTCTGTCCGACAACCTCCTCGAGGATCCCCGCGACGCGGTCCATGTCTCCCCGTGCAGCCAGGTGCCGGGCCGCCTGCGCCTGCGCCAGGATCGCCGTCAGAGGCTGGGTCAGTTCATGCGCCATGCCGCTTGCCATCTCACCGAGCGCGTTCACCCGGGACGCATGGCTGAGACGGGTCTCGAGACCGCTCAATTCAACCCGCGCTTCCGCAGCGCGGACCTTGGCGCGTTGCCGACCGATCGCGCGCAGAGCGATGGCACAGATCGCAATCAGGGCAAGGGCAAGGGCCACCCGGACCGGAGGCAGGATGTCCGAGACCGTCATGCGGATCGCAGTCTTCAGCTCAAGCGGCTGCGTGCCACTCGAAAGGGCGCGGGTGAAGTGTGGTGCGCGCGCGCCCTGGGCCACACCGACGAGCGAGGTGCCGTCGGGAAGCGCCAGCCAGCGCGTCGCCTCGGTCCGCGTCCAATAGTCGGAGTCTCCATCGAGCAGCGCCGAGGCGTCGATCACGAGTGCGAGCCCGTAGCGCGCCGTCTCGGAATTCGGGCTTCGTTTGACGATCAGATAGGCCGGGCGTTCGGAGGGATACCGCACCAGGACCGGGGCGCCGGTCGAGCGTTCGGCGGCCGCGCGGATGAGCTCCCGGAGATCGGCTTCGCGGACACCGATCTCCAGCACGCCGTCCTCCCCTTCGAGCGGCACGAGGGAAATGCTGATGATCCGGGGGTAGAACCGCATGATCGCTCCCGCAACCTCGCGAAAGAGGTCCGGACGCTGCTCCGCTCCGGCCACCGCGATGGCCGACAGGGCTGTCAGATGCGCATCGTGTTGGTCGACGCGTTGCGAGGCGACCGCGTGAAGGCGCTCGCTCTCCGCCGTCAGGTCGGCCAGCCGCGCGCTGCGCTCGAAACCGGCGAGGACCCCAAGCGCCAAGACGCAGGCAACCACCCAGACGATACCACGGGCAAGTGGTCGGCGCAGGATGTCTCGTGCTGATCGCGCTCTCTCTGACACGTTTCCGGTTCCGGTGTGGGCGATGCCGTTTGCGCATCGTAGAGTTCGGGCCAGCATAATCTCTTGGCGCGATTTTGAAATCCGTAGGACTACTGAGGCCGGCTTAAGTGGGGCGATGGAACACGAACTTTGCACTCGCGGCGAGTGTCCGGAATGTGGGCTTCAAATGCGGCATAGGAAGTGCACGCTCAAGGTCTGCTAAGGGCCAGGTGCGTTCGTCAACGCTGATCGCTCCATCCGTCACAATGTGAGAATGCGGACGCCTGCGACGACCTCAGGGTTGTTGAACCCACCGTCAGAAATCTCGGGGAGTGGCGCGAAACCGCGCCGTGTTGCCGCCTGGCTGAAACGAAGTTCCCATCGCCAACACAACTCCGATCTGGTCAAGTGGTTTCAGCTTTTTGTAGAGTCGAAAGGGAAACCTCGCTTGCCCAATCCTCTATTTGCGCTCCCTTGATTGCAGCCGCATTTTCAGCCACGACCGGCACGGAAACTGGCCGGCCGCGTTCAACCCGAGTGATCCTGACACCGTCCTGCATGATAGGGCCGGTAATTCTTGCTCCATGAAGTGGGTTGAACCAGCCGCGCAGCACGGGACCGCTTCCATAAGACCCTTCAAGCATGACGAGATGCTCGATTTCGACGTCCCCGTCCGGATAGTGGATGGTCGCGCGGCTATAGATGGGAGCGCGGCGCTCAAGTGCCTGGATCAAATCACTGTTCCAGCACATTTCCAGACCGCACAGCGAAAGATTTAGTATCCCAATGCCACAGCAGTTTCGACCAAGAACCCGCGACATCCCGTCATCGACTTCGTCAAGCATGAACCGCGTGATGATCAGCGCGTCAGATGCGTTCAATCGACTCGACCAAGGGTGCCTTTCGTATTGTCCGATGACCCGGTAGCCCAAAAGTGCAGTGCCGGGAGGACGATGCAGATCGGGTCCGCCAATCTTCACCGTCGGGTCGATGGCGTTTGCTTCTACCGCTTCGCAGAGGACCGGTGAAAGAACCTTCAAATCATCCGTGAGACTACCGCCAGTATCCGCCAAGCGGAGTCTGAGATTCGTCGGCATGAATAACCTGGACAAGATTCGTTGAACCGCTTGAAATCTCGGCATGTATTTCATCTCCAAAGTAAGAAAATGGCGGATCGGCGTTTTTTGAGGGAACAAATCGGCCGATCCGCCAGGCTGTCGGCGTGGATGGGGACGGGTTGAGGCGCGCCGACAAACATCGTTCAGAGAAAAAAGCGGGCAAGACCGTGCGACGTCTTGGTCGCGTATTTCACGGTGCTCTGTACTATTGCTTTGGCGATTTCGCCCTGAGCACCAATCATGGCTGCCTGCCGTGAGACTTCTGCATTCACAAGCGGGTGCATCAACTGCTGTTTTGGCAGCGCTTCAACCTTTTCGGCCAAGCTGGTGCGCTCGCGAAGGACGACAAGATCAACAGCGCTGGCCGGGCAAGGGTCCTTCATCGCCTGCTCCGCAAGGGCCCACGCCCGAACAACAATATTCTGGATTTCTTCGCTTTGCTGAGCTGCGAAATCGCAGGCCTCGTTTCCCTGCTGTTCCCGCAATTCCCTGTTGAGGGCCAACTCTTCGCTTTCCGCCTCGGCGAAAGGTGAAATCGAAGTATTTTTCAGAGTGGTGCGCATCGGTCTGCTCTCTTTTTTCTTGAAACCGTACCGCTGCCGCTTCTTGAGTGTTCTGGTGATGTTTTTTCGGTTTGTAACTAATCCTTGGTATCTCCGGTTTCGAAACACCTTGTTACAATTTCGACTTCCAGGGTTTTGGTATCTGCCGCCGGGGACGTTTGCCCGCGTTGCGACCCGTGTTAGAAGCCAGTGCATCTGAGGCGAGATTCACAGAACGACATGTCCCGCTCACCCCATATCTTGATCGTTGACGATGATCGCGAAATTCGTGATCTGGTTGGCAAGGTCCTGGAACGCGATGGCTTCCGCATCAGCCGCGTCGAAGACGGAGCAACCATGCGTCGCGTTCTTGCCGACAACTTGATCGATCTGATCGTTTTGGACCTCATGATGCCGGGAAAGGACGGGCTGACACTGTGCCGAGAACTGCGGGGCATGAACGACCAGACACCGATCATCATGCTGACGGCCAAGGGAGATGACATCGACCGTATCGTCGGCCTTGAAATGGGCGCAGACGACTACGTTGCCAAACCTTTCAACAGTCGCGAACTTACCGCGCGCATCAAGGCCGTACTGCGCCGCGCTGCCCAGGATCCAAGGCCCAAGGCAGAGGACGGTGCCCGATTTCTCTGCTTTGAGGGGTGGAGGCTCGACACGGGCAAACGCGAGCTTCTGAGCTCTGAGGGTATCGTGGTATCGCTCAGCAGCGGCGAGTATGACTTGTTGCATGCCTTGGCGAAGCGGCCCCAGCGCACGCTGACCCGCGATATGCTTCTGGACCTCACGCGGGGCCGCAACTCGATCGTTTTCGATCGAAGCATCGACATCCAGATCAGCCGCCTGCGCCGAAAGTTGGGAGATGACCCGAAAAATCCTGCGATCATCAAGACCGTATGGGGTGGCGGCTACCTTTTCACGCCTGACGTATCGGAAAGCTGACCATGTTGCGCAGTCTAAAGGCGCAGACCGTCGCGATCGTGCTCGTCGGGTTGCTGGTGGCGAACGGAATAGGCTTTTCACTCTACCTGCGTGACAGGACCGACACACTGGTTCTGCAGGAAGCATATGACATCGCCGAGCGCGCGGCAGGCGTCAGTCGCTTGTTGCGCAACATTCCCGATGCCTGGAACCCCGAAATCGTGACCGCCTCCGACAGCCGCGTTTTCCGCGTTTGGAGCAGCACGGCACCGCCCTTCGAAAATCGTGAGCCGACGGAAGAAGAGCAAGAACTGATCGCGTTTTTTAGAACGCATGTCCCTCGTATCAACGACAACGAGATCCGGATCTGGTTCCGCCCAAAACTGCCTGCGAATTTCCTGCTTCCGAACAGACCGGACACAATCGAGCCGGCGGATAATACTTCCGAAGGAAGCCGCTGGTCACTGGCCATCGCCGTGCATCACGGAGGGGCCGACTGGCTCAACGTCTACAGCCAGACGACACCCTCGGTCGGCGTTCTGCCGCGCATTTTGGTAATAAACTTGATCATCGCCCTTTTGGTGCAAGGTGCCGTTGCAGTCTGGCTGGTGAATCGAGTGACGGAACCCTTGCAAAGGATGGCACGCGCGGCAGCCCGTTTGGGATACGATTTGCACGCCGCGCCAATGAAAGAAGCGTCTCCCCACGAAGTTCGACTTGCCGCGCAGGCCTTTAACTCTATGCAAAAGCAGTTGATCCGGCAGATTGAAAACCGCACCAGGATGCTGGCTGCCATTTCGCATGATCTGCGCACGCCAATTACGCAGATGCGTCTGCGTGCGGAGCTTTCCCCGCCTTCCGAAGACCGCGAGAAGACGCTTGAGGCGCTCGATGAAATGAATGGTATCATCGGCTCGTTCCTCGATTATGCTCGCGCTTCCAGCGACCATGAGAAACGCGTCCTGCTCGACTTGGGAAGTCTCGTGGAAAGCATTTGTGACGACTTTTCCGACAGCGGCGCTTCGGTGTCCTGCGTCGTTCGCGAAAAAGTGCTTTTCATCGGAAAACGCATCGCCTTGAAACGCGCCATTTCCAACGTCGTGCAAAATGCGTTTACGTACGGCGATACAGCCGACGTGTTCGTCTTTAGCGACGCCGGGCACGTCGTCGTCCAAATCGACGACAATGGCCCCGGTATTCCCTTGGAGGACGTTGACGCGGTTTTCCAACCCTTCAGCAGGCTTGCGAACTCAGGATCACACCACGGTGAAGGTGTCGGGCTTGGCTTGAGCATTGCGCGAATGATCATCGAGGATCACGGGGGCACCATTGCCGTACACAACAAAACGGAACGGGGTCTTCGTGTTTCAATAGTTCTGCCATCACCTGTTCCTGCGTAAGGTTCCGCTGAAATTCGTGCTTGGTGCAGGCCAGGTAAAAGCGGCTGAAGGTCGAGAATTGGTAGGATGACGCCCTTGGCGTCCTATCAAACGAAACGCCAGCATAGCTGCGCTGATCACCGCCTGGGCGCTGATCTCGCACATGCGGCGAATGCCTGGCTCGGTGAAGCCGCATTGCGGCGGCGGATGACAAGTTGAACGACTGGTTAGAGCCGTTGAAGCAGTGCAGCCCGGTTCCGATCAGATTTCGACAGCTTCGGCAATTGCCAATGCGTCTTCAAGCTCGACGCCAAGATACCCTTGGACTATTTTCCGGATACAAGACCGTTCTGAGTACATGGCCGCGCTGGAAACCGCGAGCGTTGCCGGCGACATCGCTCAGTTCGCGGAGTTCATCGCGACACAGCTTGACACCCGGTAACGGCAGGGTGGGTTCCGCACGGTACGTGAGGTGAGGTAGGTCAGGTCCACACGCTGTCAGACGATCCCGCATCGGGTTGCAATGAGCATCTGATCGGGATCCCGAAAGACACAGCCAAGGGATGTTCATTCGAAACAGGCAGTTTGCCAAAAACCACAGAAGAAGGAATTTTCCCGGCAGAACAAAAATGCGAATGGACTCGCCGGCGGCTTGTTGGAATTGTTTCGGGTCAAGCCAATTCGATCTGGCGAAGTGCAAGGCGACAGGAGATCCAATCATGCTGACCAGGCGACATTTCGTTGTGACCTCGTTTGCATTGTTTTCGCAACCGATCGCAGGCACTACGATAGCGGCCGCATCTTCGACGTCGTCTCAGTGGGCGACCTGGGACGCGCAGGTGACACCAGCAAACTATGATCCGGCCACTTCGAACCCCTGGGGTCTGCACCCTCGCTTCTTGCCCCAGCAGGTCGAGACCAATCGTCCCCTTGTTCCGGGCGACATCCACGTCGATGCGGTCGCGCGGTACCTCTACTTCATTCAGGACGGCGGGACGGCTTTGCGTTTCGGAGTGGCCATTGCGCGGGGCAATCTGTACGAGCCCGGCACCTATACGATCCGGAGAAAAGCAAAATGGCCGCGTTGGACACCGACGACCGACATGATCCGGCGCGATCCGCAGGATTATGCCCAGTTCGCCGACGGGGTACCCGGCGGACCGACCAACCCGTTGGGGTCAAGGGCTTTTTACCTGTATGAAGGCGGGCGTGACACATACCTGCGCATTCATGGGACGCCATATCCCAGATCCATCGGCGGCCGGGCCAGCTCCGGCTGCGTCAGAATGGTGATGCCGCATATCATCGGACTGTATGACCAGGTTGCGCCTGGTGCGACGGCGCATCTGTATCCGGCCGAGCGGTATTTGACGGCAAGCAGTTGATGCGACCGGCCTCAGCCGAAAGAACCTACTGCACGCGGGTGCAGATCGGGCGGCCTTCGACGGTTCGCAACGGCAGATAGGTGGTCTCGACAGGACCGGTGTGCCGGTACCAGTAGCAGCCATCGTCCGGCATTATGCGAACTTCACTCAGATCCTGGTAGGGGGCCGCTATGGCGACGACGCTGTCGGGCAGTCTTGCGAGGGTTCCCGCATCGGCATCACCCGAACCGGGAACGGTGGCGGAACAGGCTGCAACAGCCGCAAGTATGGGCAAAATCCAGAATACTCTCGTCGCGGCCATCCCGTGTTTCCCCGTCTTATTTTCAGTCCTCGTTTCCAGATACTTTGGCATCCGCTGGCGCTGTCGGCAATTAGGTCAAGTACATGCGGCGCGGCCGTTTACGGTCAGGGTGGCAATCCGCACACACAAAGACAGGCGCTCACCGGATTGTGAGCAGGGAAACGTGTTGACCTTCCAGCGCGGGAAGCGGGCATTTGGGATGTTGGAGGCACAAGTGAACAACGATCCCAGGAGGCAGGAATGGGACAGAGCAGAAAGCGCGGAAGATTATCCCGTCGAAACGTGATTGCTGGCGTGGGGGCAGCGACGCTGTTTCCGGCACCTGCCGTTTGGGCGCAGCCCGACGAGATTTCCGGAATCCGCCGGAATGTTTCTTCATTCAGCGTCGCCAAGTGGCAGGACCATTTCGACTCGCTCAGGAACGGCGCCATCCTGTCCGACACCGGATCCAAGGTGCTGCAATACTGGTCCGAGGATGAAAGCGTCTACCGGATGTACCCTACGAGCGTTCCGCTGTCGGATGATCTGACGAAACTGGGCCACACCACCATTATCCGCAAGGTCGAAGGTCCGTCCTGGCGGCCGACACCTTCGATGAAGGAACGCAACCCGGAGTGGCCGGATTTCGTGGGCCCAGGCCCGGACAACCCCTTGGGCACACATGCGCTTTATCTAAGTTGGCAGTACTATCGCATCCACGGCACCAACGACACGCGCAAGATCGGGCGAAAATCGTCGAACGGCTGCATTGGGCTCTACAATGAGCAGATCGCCGAACTTTTCGAGCTTGCCGAGGTTGGCACGCAGGTGAAATTGATTTGACCTTTGTCAGGGCGCTTCGGTGCGAACCGACGAAGGAAGTGACAACCAGAAACCAAATGAAACAGGAAAAATGGACAAGCTCACACTACTGATCGGCGGCGTTCTGGTCGCTGGCGTAGCAGCATTCGTTTACAATCTTAACCAACAACCCTCCGGGCATTCGATGACACCGCCCGACACGTCGATGCTGTCAGCGGGTGATCCGATCGCCGAGGTACGGCTGCCCGCCGAGTTCAGCCCGTTGGCGGCTTCTGGAAAAACGGCGTTCGATACGAAATGCGCCGCCTGCCACGGAACCGACGCGACAGGTCTGGAAGGGTCGGCACCGCCGCTTGTGCATAAGATCTACGAGCCGAGCCACCATTCAGACGAGGCGTTCTTTCTTGCCGTGCAGAACGGGGTCAGGGCGCATCACTGGCGCTTCGGCAACATGCCGCCGGTCGAAGGCTTGACCCGCGGGAACGTGAAAGGCATCGTTGCCTATGTGAGAGAGTTGCAGCGGGAAAACGGGATAAACTGAACCGTGACGGGCAAGACGGGCAATGTTTTCGGGTGTTGGCTTTTGGCGGTGGGTCTTTTCATCGCTGGCTTCCTGCTCGCGCCCGAGCCGGCCTTCGCTCATGGCGGCGACGGGGCGGTTCACGCTCCGCTGGACCCGGATACTCCTGATCCCGATCACGTTGAAAAGGGCCACCCTGGCCATTGTCACGGCGGCTCTTTCTGCAACGGCGTCGCCATGGTCGTGGCGGGGCCGACTGCGCCCGAGCCGTTCTCGGCCGTAGACACACATGCCATCCCCAAGGGTCAGTTCCGGGTTTTGGCTGTCTCCACGTTTGATCCACCGCCGCCGCGCGCATTGTCCTGAAACATGAGCTGCGCCTGCACGAGGCGCGTTGCAGCAGTCATACAGGACAGAACAATGACGATTTTCAAACTGACAACGGGCGCCGTCACGGCGTCGATGATTGCCGTCACCGCCCTCGCGCATGGTGGGGCGACGGGCGTCGTCAAGGAGCGCATGGACGGAATGTCGGCCATGAAGGACAGCATCAAGGTGCTGACGCCAATGATGCAGGGCAAAGAGCCTTACGATGAGGACACCGTCCGGCGCGAGGCGGAAAAGCTTGAGCATCACGCGGGCGAGGCTATGACGAAGCTGTTCCCGGAGGGATCGGATGGCATGCCCTCGGAAGCTAAGCCCGAGATCTGGCAGGACTGGGACGCGTTTTCCGAACTGGCGGACCAGCTGCACACCTATGCCGAGGGTCTGGCACTGGCCGCGGGGAACGGGCTGATGATGTCCGGTTCAGGGCAGGGCGCAGGCATGATGGCCGGAGGCTCGATGATGGGCGGCTCCATGATGGGGTCCGGCATGATGATGGGGGGCGTACCCGGCCGCGAGAAACTGTCGGAGATGCCCGCCGATGGCGTCTTCATGATGCTGAGCCAGACCTGCTCGGCCTGCCACACCCGGTTCCGGTCGGAATGAGGAAAGCAAATGAGACGTGTTTTCCGTTTTGGCCTTGCCGCCGCCGTTACGGCGTCGGCAGGCCTCGCTGCGGTGATTGCCTGGCCGATCGGCCTGCCTCTGGAGTCGCTTGATCTTGAGGGCGACGTCAATCGGGGAGCCTACCTGGCCCGTGCCAGCGGTTGCATTGCCTGTCACACCAACGCCGCCGAGGGCGGCGCGCCGCTGGCCGGCGGCGTGAAACTGCAGACGCCCTTCGGCACGCTCTATTCGCCCAATCTGACCACCGATCCCGAGCACGGCATCGGCGGCTGGACGATGGAGGAATTTGCCCGTGCCGTCCGGCAGGGCGTGTCGCCCGACGGGCAGCCCTACTACCCGGCCTTCACCTATCCGTTCTACGCAAACTTCACGGATCAGGACATCGCCGACCTGTGGGCTGCCTTCCAAACGGTTCCACCGGTGGCGGAGCCGTCGAAGGACCAGGAGATGGCCTTTCCCTTCAACCAGCGTTGGGGGCTGAAGCTGTGGCGGGCGGCTTTCCTCGAACCGCCGCGCACCGAGCCGATTGCTGGCAACGGCGACGTGTGGAACCGCGGACGGCTGCTTGTCGAGGGTGCGGCGCATTGTGCCGCCTGTCATACCGGGCGCAACATCGCCGGCGCGCGCAAGTTGGACACCGAACACTTCAAGGGCAACGATTCGCTGCCCGGTGGCGGCAAGGCCCCCGCCATCGATTTCGAAACCCTGCGAGAGCGCGGCTGGACGGTGGATAGCCTGGCCTATGCGCTGCGCACCGGCATCACCCCGGACGGCGATGCCTTTGGCGGCGCAATGGGAGAGGTTGTGCTCTACGGAACCGGCTTTCTGACCGACGAGGACCGGTTGGCGATGGCCACCTACCTGCTGGACGAACACGAGGGCGGGTAGGCGGATGCCGGTGACGACAAGCAGCGAAAAGGACAAAAGAATGATCTTGGATCGCCGGCGGTTCCAAGCAGGCACCTTAAAGCCGTCCATCTTGCCGGATACCGGAGGGGCAACCTCTGGCCCCCGGACCATCGAGGCCCGGTCCGGAAAGGTCAGCGCGGTATGAGTATCGGCGTTTCAATGAGATGGGTGACACTTTCGGGGTTTTTCGTGCTGGCCGCGATCGCTGTCGTGATCGTGGTGATAGGTCAGGGCGCCGACAGAAAAGCTGATCTGGGTGATCCGGCACGCGGCGCGGTGCTTTATGCCGAGAACTGCGCGTCCTGTCATGGCGCGAACCTTGAAGGTCAGCCGGACT
Organism: Ruegeria sediminis; assembly: GCF_005938215.1. GTDB lineage: Bacteria > Pseudomonadota > Alphaproteobacteria > Rhodobacterales > Rhodobacteraceae > Ruegeria > Ruegeria sediminis. The sequence continues at coordinate 539,912 of NZ_VCPD01000001.1, read as the reverse complement.
GGCGGTCGCCGGGTGAAGATGGCGTGCTTCCGGCTCCGCCGCATGATCGGACCGGCCACACCTGGCACCACGGCGACGGATTGTTGTTCGATTACACCAAGCTGGGCGGCGCTGAGATGTTGAAGCGAATGGGCGTGACCGGTGTGAACAGCGGTATGCCGGGTTTTGCGGACAGCCTCTCAGATCAAGAGATCTGGGACATTCTTGCCTTCATCAAAACGAGCTGGCCGGAGCGGGAGCGGGAGCTTCAGCAGCAGCGCACACTGGCGGAACAAATGAAGGGAAATTGACGAGGATCACACTGCTGCCTGCGCGTTTATCGCGGTGGCGCCCGTCGCATCGTCACCACCGTCAGCATCCCGCATGACAGCAACGCCATCGGGCTCGCACCGCTGCTTGCGCGGGCTGTTCCGGAGGTAACGGCGGGCTTGACCTTCCAGCCACTGGAAGCCCCATATTCGAGGTCGAACACAGGTCAGAAGGACGATGATCATGAATGACCAGACCAAGGAAACCACCTCACAGCACACCGTACCGGCAGTCTATACCTGCCCGATGCATCCCGAGGTCCGCAGCGCCGAGCCTGAGGATTGTCCGATTTGCGGGATGCACCTTGTACCTGAAGACGAGGCGGAACATGCAGGTGCGCCTGGCGGCCATGCTGCACATCAGAACGGGGGCGGAAAATCTGGAAACGGAAGTTACGACACCGTACCGGCCGGCCATTCCGGCCCTGTCTACACCTGTCCGATGCACCCGCAGGTACGGCAGACGCATCCGGGCTCCTGCCCGCTCTGTGGCATGGGGCTGGAGCTTGAGTCCGCGACCATGGCCGACGACACCCCAAACCCGGAGTTGGTGGATTTCACGCGCCGGTTGTGGGTCGGGGCGGTTCTGACGCTGCCGCTTCTGGTCCTCACGATGGGACCTTTTCTCGGACTCACTGGCGTGCGCGACATCTTTGGTGAACGCACGACGCTCTGGATCGAATTGGTGCTCGGCACACCGGTCGTGATGTGGTGCGGATGGCCGTTCCTGACACGCGGCTGGGCTTCCTTCCGCACCATGAACCTCAACATGTTCTCACTCATCGGCATGGGGGTACTGGCGGCTTGGGCTTTCAGCGTGGTGGCGGTGCTGGCGCCGGGCATCTTCCCCGACGGCTTCCGCGACGAAGAGGGCCATGTCGGTGTCTATTTCGAGGCGGCGGCGGTGATCGTCACGCTGGTTCTGTTGGGGCAGGTGATGGAGTTGCGCGCCCGCGAGGGCACCGGCAAGGCGATCCGGGCACTTCTGGATATGGCGGCCAAGACCGCCCGGATCATCCGCAGCGATGGCAGCGAGGAAGAGATCCCGCTGGAGGACGTGCAGGTGGGTGATCGGTTGCGCGTGCGCCCCGGTGACAAGATTCCGGTGGACGGGGTGGTGCTGGAAGGACGTTCCTCGGTCGATGAGAGCATGATCTCGGGTGAACCGGTGCCGGTTGAGAAGGTTGAGGGCGAGCCCGTCACCGGCGCCACGATCAACGGCACCGGCAGTCTGGTAATCGAAGCGACGAGAGTGGGTGCCGACACGATGCTGTCCCAGATCGTCGAGATGGTGGCGAATGCACAGCGAAGCCGCGCGCCGATCCAGAAATACGCGGACATGGTGGCGGGCTTGTTCGTGCCGGCGGTGATCGCCATCGCTGTGCTGGCCTTCATCGGCTGGGCGATCTGGGGGCCGGATCCGGGGCTCAGCTACGCGCTGGTCGCCGCGGTGGCGGTGCTGATCATTGCCTGTCCCTGCGCTTTGGGTCTGGCAACGCCGATGTCGATCATGACCGCCACCGGGCGCGGCGCGCAGGCTGGGGTGCTGATCAAGAACGCCGAGGCGTTGGAGCGGTTCGAAAAGGTCGATACGCTGATCGTCGACAAGACCGGCACCCTGACGATGGGCAAGCCGCGGCTCGTGGCCGTGCTGCCCGAACCCGGCCATGACGAGACCGAGGTGCTGCGCCTTGCCGCAACGCTGGAGAAGGGCTCGGAACACCCCTTGGCCGAGGCGATCGTCGAAGGGGCCGAAGAGCGCGGCGTGGCGCTGTCGGAGGCAACTGATTTCGAAGCCGTGACCGGCAAGGGCGTGAAGGGCAGGGTGGATGACCGCCCCGTCGCGCTGGGCAACCTGAAGCTGGTCACGGATCTGGGGTTGGAGGCGGCGGACCTGACCGAAAAGGCCAATGCCCGCCGCGACGAAGGCGAAACGGTGATGTTCGTGGTGCTTGACGGAGAGGTGGCAGGGCTGGTCAGCGTTGCCGATCCGGTCAAGGAAACGACCCCTGCCGCTCTGGAGGCGCTTCATGACCTGGGCTTCCGTATCATCATGGCCACCGGTGACAATGAACGCACCGCCAAGGCGGTTGCCGAGCGTCTGGGCATCGACGAGATCCGCGCCGACGTTCTGCCCGAGGACAAGGCCCGCATCATCCGCGAGCTGCAGGAGCAGGGCCGCAAGGTGGCCATGGCTGGCGACGGCGTGAACGATGCTCCGGCCTTGGCGCAGGCCGATGTCGGCATCGCCATGGGCACCGGCGCCGACGTTGCGATCGAAAGCGCGGGTTTCACGCTGGTCAAGGGCAACCTCGACGGCATCGTACGTGCCCGGAAACTGGCCCGCGCCACGATGCGCAACATCCGCCAGAACCTGTTCTTCGCGCTGATCTACAACGCCTCGGGCGTGCCGGTGGCGGCCGGTGTTCTGTTCCCGGTCTTCGGCATCCTGATCAGCCCGATGTTCGCCGCCTTCGCCATGAGCGCCTCGTCGATTTCGGTGGTGTTGAATGCGCTCAGGCTCAGGGGGGGGAAGATATGAACATGTCCCGGCCCATGGCGACCGACAAGACCCGGGTCTGGATCCTGGGCGGCACGGGCACCGTGGGCCGTCAGGTTGCGCTCCTGCTGCCGCGAAAGCGGGTCGGCGAGGTCATCACCGTGTCACGCCGCGCCCAGGAGCAGGGCGCACTGACCGGGTGGCCACGCCATGTGCAATTGGACCTGACCCGGCCGGACGCCACCCTGCCGCTGCACAGGGGGGACCGGGTGATCAACCTGACCGAGCGCACGTCTCCGGCGCTCGTGTACGAGACCATCCGGCGCGGTGCGGTCTTCATCGACAGTTCCGCCAGCCCGGACTATGTGCGGTCCCTGCGCCGGGCTGCGGACGAGGCTGCCGGGCCGGGCTATCTGGTGGACTGCGCGGGCGTGGCACCCGGACTGACCAACATGATGGCGCGCCGGGTGGCCGACGGGCACCCGAAGACCCGGCGTCTGGAGATCGCCGTGGAACTGGGCTTGGGCAAACACGCCGGTCTTGCCGCCACCGAGTGGTTTCTGTCTGCGATCGACACTCCCTATGACGCGACGGTCGACGGGGTAGTGCAGTCCTTGCGCCCGGGGCAGTTGCGGGGCCTCTTTCCGTTCCGCAGCGGATTCCCCGACCGGGCCGCCCTGAGCTTTCCTTTCGTCGAGCAATCGGTGCTTGCCGGGGAACTTCCCGGGCCGCGCACCACCGTTCTGAGCTACCTGGCGCTGGATCCACCTTGGGCCACCACCGCCGCGGAGCGGCTGTTGCGGTGGTCTGGGTACGGTGTCCTGTCCCGCAATGCCAGCAGGATCGCCCGCGGCCTGCTGTACATGCCGGCGTTCGGACCGGCCTCGACCGGTGTTGTTGTGCGCGGCTTCGACGGTGGGGGGCGGAAAACGGGGGAGCTGCGCTTTGCCACCGGGGGCCAGAGCGCCGCGACGGCGGCGGTCATCGCTGCCACGGCGATGGCAGCCCCGGCGTTGTCCGTGACCAGCAGCACGACCCTTACGGCGGCCGACGTCCTGAAGCTGGACGAGGCGGTCGCGGTGATCCGGGCGGTCCAGCCCGAGGCGCGTCTGGACGGGGAACCGGGCGGCGAAACGGAGTTTGGAAAACAGGGGAAGGAGGTGGCTGGATGACGCAACAGCACATGGCACATGGCAAGGATGGCGGCCTGACGGCCGGGTCGATCTCTCTAATCGGGGCGGTGGCAATGGGCACCGGGGTTATGATCGGCGCGGGCATCTTTGCTCTGACCGGTCAGATCGCCGGGCTGGCTGGCCCTTGGTTTCCTCTGTCATTCATTGCCGGGGCCATCGTCACCTCGTTTAGCGCCTACACATACATCGCCATGTCGAATACTTGGCCATCATCCGGTGGCATCGCCATGATCCTGACCAAAGCCTACGGGCCAGGGGCCGTCGCGGCGGCGGCCTCGCTGCTGATGGCGCTGTCCATGGTCATCAACGAAAGCCTTGTTGCCCGTACTTTCGCCACCTACGCGCTCAGGCCCTTCGACATCGAGGGAGGACCTCTGGTGCCGGTCATCGGTGTCGGATTGATCATCTTTGCCTATGTGATCAACGCCTCCGGCAACCGGTCAGTCGGGCTGTGGTCGATCGTCATGTCGGGTTTCAAGATCGGTGGGATTGCGCTCTTTGGCATTGCTGCGCTTTGGGCCAGCGGCGGGGACTGGCAGGCGAATGGATCGGAAAAGACCGCACCGTTGGGGTTTGTCGCGTCGGTAGCCCTGTCGATCCTCGCGTTCAAGGGCTTCACCACCATCACCAACAGCGGCGCCGAGATCGTGGATCCGCATCGCAATGTCGGACGCACCATCATGATCTCGATCGCAATCTGCGTTGTGGTCTACCTGCTGGTCGCTTTCGCCGTGGGCGCGAGCCTTCCGTCCGAGCAGATCCGTGCGGCACAGGATTACGCCCTGGCCGAGGCCGCCGAGCCAGTTCTGGGCCGAAGCGGGTTCTACCTGACAGTGGCGCTGGCGATGGTGGCAACGGCCTCGGGCATCATCGCGAGCGTCTTTGCGGTTTCGCGGATGCTGGCGATGCTGACCGACATGAAGATGATTCCGCACAGCCATTTCGGCATGTCCGGAACCATCCAGTCGCACACTTTGATCTACACCGTGGTTATTGCCGGGCTTCTGACCGTGCTGTTCGATCTGTCGCGCATCGCCTCACTGGGCGCGTTCTTTTATCTAGTCATGGACATGGCGGTGCACTGGGGCGTCTGGCGCAATCTGCGAGATCAGATCGCCGCACGCGGATGGATCCTGTTGACTGCACTGCTGTTGGACGCGGTGGTGCTGGTGGCCTTTACCACCCTGAAATGGCGGTCGGACCCGATGATCGTGATCTATGCGGTCGTAGGGATAGCTTTGGTCTTCGCCTATGAGCGGGTGTTTCTCGATCAATGGACCAAAACCCAAGAGGAGTGATTGCAATGAGTTTTCAAGCAATTGACGGCAGCGAAAACAAACAGGGGAGCGCCGTTTCACATCATCCTTCGAACTCTTCAGACCGTGATGGAGAGAGACACGTGCATGATAAGAAAGAGGATCCACGCTCAACGGCGGAGTCCCCGCCCAAGGGACTAAATCGCCGTTGGCTGCCGCTTGCCATTGCCCTTGTCGTTGGAGCCGGCGTTCTGAGCTGGGAATACCGGGACGTCCTGTTTTCCGGTGCCGGAACCTCGGCACTGTTCCTGTTGATCTGCCTTGGAATGCATTTCCTGATGCATCGCGGCCATGGCGGGCACGGAGGTGGAGGTAACAAACCTTGACTGCCCTGTCCTCAACCCGAGTTTTTACCGTCCTAGGCACGGCTGTTCTGCTGACCACCTTGGTGGAACTTTTCTATCTGGGCGCTTGGGGAATGCTGTTATTTCCGCAAGATAGCCTGGTCGGCAAGGCAGTCTGGACCCTGACCTGCGGGTTGGCGATGGGGGCGGTGATCGGAGCCGGAACGCTGGTATGGGTGGAGCCTCGGCTCCGGGGCAACGCCGCATTGTGGCGGGCGGCGCTCATCGTCGCCGTAGTTGGCAGCTATTGCGCATGGCTGTGCAGCCAAATCGACATCCGGATTGGCTATTTCGGGGGACCGGAGAATAACGGGCTTTTCATTGCTGCCGGAGTCATTCCGGCCTTAGTGGGCGGCCCGCTCTATGGTTGGCTGCAGTATGGCCGGACCCGCATTCCAGTACTTTCGCGCGGATCTGAGTAAGGAGGCGATCTCGGAATCCATTTGACTGACTGTCGACAATGAACCGCAAAGCCGGAGAGGACAACACGACGAATGGGAAAATGACCATTTCGATAGATCTACCGAGCCGCGCCCATGCTGGCCGCGGAGGACATAGATCGGATGAAAAGGAGGAGCATCATGTCTCACGCCTCAACAAGACAGCAAACGCAAGAGTCCGAGACCCGCCGCGATTTCCTGTTTTTTGCGACAGGCGGCGCGGCGATCGTCGCCACCGGCGCCGCAGTCTGGCCTTTGATCAACAGCATGAACCCCAGCGCTGACGTGTCGGCGCTGGCGGTGGTGGATATCGATCTTGAGGGCATCGAGGCCGGTAGCCGCATCACGCTGAAATGGAAGGGCAAGCCGGTCTTCATAGACCACCGTACAGAGGAGCGGATCGCACAGGCGCGGGCAGATGACAACGCGCCGATGATCGATCCGGAACCGGATGCCGAGCGTGTCCAACGACCGGAATGGCTGGTGGTGGTCGGGGTCTGCACCCATTTGGGCTGCATCCCGCTGGGGCAGGGCGGCAGCGACTCTACCGGGAACTGGAACGGCTGGTTCTGCCCTTGCCACGGCTCGCACTACGACACCTCTGGGCGGATTAGAAAAGGACCGGCACCGCGAAACCTCGAAATGCCACCTTATGAGTTCGTGACCGGCACGCTGGTCAAGATCGGCTGACCGGACGGGGCCGGGCAAAAGAGGAAACACGCAGGGGCAGCCGGACCGCCGGCGGCCGGTGACTGCGGCAATGCGACAGGAGCTCAACGATGCGGGAAATCATGACATGCGGCACATGCGATGACCTGTCCGTGCCGAACCGGCGCGAGATCTCGCAACGGGCCGAACAATATCGCAGCCGGGACGCCGATTTCGCCGCTTGGGCGGCCGGAGCCGGGGTCATCCCCCATGATGACCTTACGCAGGTCAGGATACATGAGATGGTCAGGGTGCTGGTCGAGACGGGCAGCCTGCCGGACACGGCGACCGGCTATCGCAGGCTGCGCGCCGCCGACATGATCGCCAACGCAGCTATGTGGCTGGTGGTGCATATGACCTACGCCAAGAACGTGCGGCTTGATGGCAAGGCACTTGCTGCCAACGCGTTCAAGGACAACCCACAGGGCCATACCGGTGGATCGCTGAATATGGTGCCGGCCTATGTCGCCTACCTGGCCCTCAACGCGCTCGACGGGCGCACCCGCAGCTGGATGATGGGGCAGGGCCATTGCGTCGCGGCGATCGACGCGGTCAACCTGCTGGTCGGCAACATGACGCCCTCACATGCCGCGCGCTACGATCTCACCAACGCGGGTATGACACGGTTCGTGTCGGATTTCTACTCCTGCGAGGTCGGCCCTGACGGCTCGCAGGTCTCTCCGCTGGGCTCGCATGTCAACGCCCATACCGCCGGCGGCATTCAGGAAGGCGGCTATCTCGGATTCGCTGAACTGCACTATGTGCATGCGCCGTTGAAAGGCGAGCGCCTCGTTGCATTTCTCAGCGACGGGGCGTTCGAGGAGCAGCGCGGCAGCGACTGGGCACCGCGCTGGTGGCGGGCCGAAGATTGCGGTCTGGTGGCGCCGATCATGATCCTGAATGGTCGCCGCATCGAGCAGCGGACGCAGATCGCGCAACAGGGTGGTGAGCGGTGGCTGGATCATCATCTGCGCCTGAACGGGTTCAATCCGATCGGACTGGACGGGCGCGACCCGGCCAGCATCCTGTGGGGCATCTATGCCATCGAAAGCGGGTACGATACTGCTGCGGCTGACAATGGCGGCTCGATTCCGCAAGAGAGGTTGGGCTACGGTATTGCCGAAACAACCAAAGGCTTCGGCTTTCCCGGCGCAGGAACAAACCGTGCGCACAACCTGCCGCTTCCCGGAAATCCAGCGACAGACGCCGAGAGCCGCCGGATGTTCAACGATGGCGCCAGCCACCTACACGTTCCGGAACAAATCCTGCGCGACGCAGTGACGGAACTGACCACCCATGAGCGCCAGAACCGGCCGAAAGAGCGCGATCATCCTATGGCGACGAGGCGGATCGCGCAGCCGGACATTCCGGTTGCCGCGGTTTATCCGCTCGGCGAGACAGTGTCGCCGATGACAGCGCTTGATCGTCAGTTCTGCGCCATTGTCGGGGCAAACCCCCATCTGCGCCCAAGAGTGGGCAACCCGGATGAATTGCGCAGCAACCGGCTCGACGAGACGCTGGACACGCTGAAACACCGCGTCTTCGATCCCGAGGCGGGGATTGCCGAGTCCCAGACTGGCGGCGTCATCACCGCGCTCAACGAAGAGGCAGTGGTCTGTGCCGCGCTTGGCAACAAGGGTGGCATCAATCTGGTCGTGACCTACGAGGCCTTCGCCCCCAAGATGCTGGGCGCGATCCGGCAGGAAATCACCTTTGCCCGGCAACTGGCGGCGGCTGGCCGCCCGCCCGGCTGGCTGTCGGTGCCGATTGTGCTGACCTCGCACGCATGGGAAAACGCAAAGAACGAGATCTCGCACCAGGACACTACCCTCCCCGAAGTGCTGCTGAGCGAAATGGCCGACGCGGTGTCGGTGCTGTTTCCGCCCGACGCCACCAGCACGGCGGCGGCCCTGTCGAGCGTGTATCGAAGCCACGGGCGGCTCGCGGTCATGGTCGTGCCCAAGCAGCCGGTCACCAGCGTCATTGGCGCGGCGCAGGCGGAACAGATGCTGGCCGACGGGGCGGCGGTGGTTTCCGGCGACCCGCAGAAGGCGGAGATCCTGTTGTCGGCAACCGGCGCCTATCAGCTGGACATCTGCAGGGTCGCGCGGACCCGGCTCGAGAAAGGTGGCGTGAAAAGCGCGCTTATCTATGTCATCGAGCCGGGACGGCTGCGCGCGCCCCGCGACGCGCGCGAGGCCGGATATGTCCTCGACGACCGGGCGCTCGCCGATTTCTTCCCACTTGGCGTTCCCCGTCTGTTCGTCACCCATACCCGGCCCGGGCCGTTTCTGGGTGCGTTGCGTCGCATCGACAGTGGCCCCCAGACAACCCGCGCGCTGGGGTTCATCAACCACGGCGGAACGCTCGATCTGAACGGGATGCTGTTCGCCAACCGGACCACTTGGGCGCATGTCGTGGCTGAGGCTGCCGACCTGCTGGCGCGCCCGATCAGTGATTTCCTGTCGCCAGCCGAGTTGGCCGCGATCGCTGGCGAAGGCATGCCGTCGGCGCTTTGGACGGATTGAGGCGGAAGAGCGCGGGGGTCAGTCGGCCCGATCGGGCGTTTCTCCAGCCTCAGGCACCGAGAATGATTGCCATTCCCACAGCCGGTTCATCGCGACAAAAAGGAACGAGGCGGACCACGCGATCAGCAACAGCCCATTCAGTGCCTCGACCCCGGTCAAAAAGCGCAGGTGGCTGTGGGGGAACACCTCGCCGATGCCCAGCGAGGTAAAGCTGACCACCGAGAAGTAGAAGTAATCCAGCGGCGCATTGGTTGGGACGCCGCCAAAACTGCCGATCCCAAAAACCTGGCCCCCAAGCCAATAGGCCACTGCATAAAGCGTAACTTCGCCCATATGCACCAGAAAAACAGCCAGAACGATCATGAGGATCCGCAAACTTGGAGCCATTGGTATCGACGCCGATGGCCCGGAAAGCCAACGCAATGTGATCAAGTGTAGTGTGGTCGTTGCCAGGACGAGCAGGATAGCCCCAATTACCGCGATCAGCATTTTCCAATTCCCATTTTTCTGACATGCCAATGCACGTTACTGTACAACATACCAACCAATTGGATGGGTAGGATTTCAGCCTTGAGACAGCCGCAAACCAACCGCGATTTGCGCAAGTGCGGCGAAGATCGCAACAATGAACACAGCTTCGATAGCGATCACACCGGCCAGCGCTCCACCCAACAGAGGCGCCAGCGCCGCCGGGGCCGCGAAGCTGTTGAACCAGGCGGAATAGGCCGGGCGGCGGTCGTCGGGTGAAATCTCCATCAGGAAGCCGAGATAACCGATGGTCACCCCGTTCATCATGGCGCCGATCAGGAAGAACAGAACCGCGTACCCCGCCAGACCCGAATCCATGGCCGCGAGCATCAGGACAAGGACCGGAGGCCCCATCCGCACCACCGCTACGATCTGCAACAGCCGCAGCTTGCCCGTGTGGTCGCCGATGCGACCCCAGACCGGGTTCGAGGCCAGCGCGCCGAAGGTTTGCGCGGCCAGCATCGTGCCGACCTCTGCCGCCCCGAGACCCTGCCGGGCGGCCATCACGACGTAGAACGGCAGCGCCATCAGCGTTGCTGCCCCGAGCCATTGGAAGATCAGGTACAGCCGGAACCGGCGGTCCTGCCGCAGCGTTGACAGCCCTTCGCGCAGAAAGGCCGCCAAGTCGGCCGAGCGGTCGCGCGGCGCTGTTGCTACGGCGGGGGGTTCACCGGCCGAGACGAAAAGGGTTGCCGAGACGATCATCAGCCCCGCACCGAGGCCGAAGATCAGCGCATAGGCCGTGAGCGGCGGCATCGTGTTGAGCGCGAGGCGCAGCAGGCCCGCCACCAGGACCGCCAGAATGCCGCCACCGAAAAAGCGCCAGGCCAGCATCCGGCTGCGGCGCTCCGACGGGATCGCCCTGCCGACGATGTCATTGTAGGGCACCGCCACGACACCGCTGATGAAAGCGTAAATCGACCAGAGTGCCAGCAGAGCCAGCGCCAGCGGGACCGGAGGCCAGTCCGCCCCCCACCACAGAAGCAGACCGATCAACGCGACCGCGATCGCTCGCCCATAGGCGCCAACGGCGTAGAACGGCATCCGCCGTTCCGTGCGGCCAGCGAGGTAACCCACGAACAGCTGTGGCAACAGCCAGCCGAGGCGCAGAACCGCGCTGGCATAGCCGACCGCCAGCGCGCTGCCGGTCAGCATGTGCACCAGGCTCGCCACCACCGTTGCGCTGTCCACCGCTGCCGATCCGCCCTGAAATGCCGCCCCGGCACCGGCGATGCGCCAAAATCTCGTCTCTTCGGAATCACGCGCCACCCTTCGCGGCCTCCGCCTCCGCCCGCGCGCGGCGGATGTCGATGCCGCTCTGCCACAACACCGTCAGACCGATCCCGACAACGAGAAGGATCGTCAGTACGTAGTTGAACAGGATCATCAGAAGCGCCGTCTCGTCCGGTACCCCCAGCGCCTTGAGCGCGAACCCCGCCCCGAAAACAAAGCTCGCCGGGATGCGCACGAAGCGCCCCAGAACCATGGCGAACCCGGCAAATACCATCAGGAACAGGTAATCCCACACGTTCAGCACCACACCGGCGGCAAGCCCGGCCCACAGGAAATGGGTCGTCGCCACCAGCTTGCCGACGACGGCCGCGGCGATGGCGGCGACGCGGCGGGCCCGCGCCCGCGGCCAGATGATCCCGGCGCCCAATGCGGCGCGCAGGCCCGCGCCATCGGCTCCCATGCGGGCCGCCGCCGAGTCGAAGAGGCGGCAGAGCAAGGGGGCTTCGCTGAGCAGCGACGCGCGGAACCGGAACAGCAGCCAGAGCAGCCCGCCGAAGAGCACGAGATTCAGCAGACCCGCCACGCTCAGCCCCAGCCGCAACTCGCCTTCGATCTGCGGCATCTGGCCGGCGGCGACCACAACCCCGGCAAAAAGCGCAAAAACCACGCCGTCGAGGAACCGGGCGATGATCGTGGTCGCCAGCACGGTCGCCATGCTCAACTGGTCCAACCGGGCGATCAGCCAGGCCCGGACCAGCGGGCTGATGCCAAGCGGGACAAGGACATTCGCGCCATACCCCGCCAGCAGCGCCCCGGTCAGCCGCAGCGTGCCGACCGGTTTCACGTCGAACAGGATCTGCCGCCACTTCCATCCGCTCATCAGTTGCTCCAGCAGGATGGTTGCGGCAAGAACGGCGATCCAGACCATGTCGGCCCCGCGCAGACCCTGCAGAAATAGCCGGAAATCGAGGCTGCCATAGAGCGCGAACACCAGGTAGAGCGCCAAGGCCGAGCCGACTACCGGCAGCAACCACCGTTTGAGGAAGAACCGCATGTGATACCCTCACACCTGTTCACGTCCGAAATGTTTTACCCTCCGTATCATGATACGGTGTCAAGGTGCCGGTGACGGAGGTAGACCAAGATGCAATCGCTCACGATCAGCCAGGCTGCGCGCGAAGCCGGGATGGGTGTCGAAACCATCCGTTTCTATGAAAGGAAGGGCCTTATCGCACAACCGCCGCGCCCGATCAGCGGCGGAGCGCGGGATTATGGTGGTAACACGCTTTGGCGGCTGAAGTTCATTTCCGGCGCCAAGAAGCTCGGCTTTTCGCTGGCCGAAATCGCCGACCTGCTGGTGTTGCGCACGGCGCCGAATGCCGGATGCGAAGCGTTTCAGGCTCGCGCACGCGTCAAGCGCGACGATATTCAGGGGCGGATCGAAGGGCTCACCCGGATGCGAAGCGTTCTGGACAAGTTGATTGAGGCCTGTCCGGGGCGTGGCGAAATCCGGCAATGCTCGATTGTTGACGCCATCGAGGGCAAAGAAACAGATTAGATCTTGGTCTGATGGCCGTCCGACTGATCCGGCGTATGGTACTTCTCGGCGTGTGCCGGGGTAACGTCACAAAGAATGCGCAGAAAACGGCTTTCCGATGCCCGGCGGCGGAAATCAACTTGGACGATCGGACCTCTTATGTGACCACTTGGCAGCCTTGCCGAGCGAGGCTATATGCTGCTCGTGGACTATCGATTCTGGATATGTCTGGCACGACGCGTGGCCATCGTTTTTGTTGCACTGGTCTTTGCCGCTGCGACAAACATCTCGTCGACTATGGCCATGCACACGACACATCAGCAAACTCACTCCGAAGAATTGGTCCACTCATCGAGTTTCGGGCTTGCTAACACTCATGAATCGGCGGCTCCATCACGGAGCGATGATCGCTCTGGATGTAAGGACAATCAGGTTTCCGCCCGGTGCATCGGCAGCACATGTTTCAGCTGCGACATGCTGTCCGCAATTGTTCCATCCCCAGTTATGAATGCTTCCATGCTGCTCCTGAAAGCAGGCGTGAACGATTTTGGCGTTCACATGGAAACACCACCTCCAGTTCGGCCTCCCAAGAACGTTTGACGTTCATTTCTGCCGGCGTCGGTCCTGAGACGCGCCGGGAATAGGTCAACAATATCGGCTGTCTCACTACGATCAGCCTGGAGGATATCATGCGTGGACGTTACACGGCGCTCAGCATCCTTGCCCTTGCGGCAGGCGCGGCAGGTGGGGTTTTTCTGGAACGGACCTACCTCAATTTCACTGAAAACTCGGCTTCGGATAGTCCCGAGATCTTGTACTGGGTTGCCCCGATGGATCCGAACTACCGACGCGGCGAACCCGGGAAATCGCCAATGGGTATGGACCTGATCCCGGTCTACGCCGGGCAGGAGCCAGCAGGCGATCCCGCCGAAGTGTCGCTTTCTCCGGCCGAGGTCAATGCCATCGGCGTGCGCACTGCGGTTTCGCGGATGTCGGACATTTCGCTGAAAATCGAGACCGTCGGTTTTGTGCGATACGACGAGCACCGGACAAGCCACGTACACACCCGCGTCAACGGGTGGATCGAGCGGCTGATGACGCGCGCAGTCGGTGATCGTGTGTCGAAAGGTGACGTCCTGTTCGAAATGTTTTCGCCCGAGATTGGCCGTGCGACCGGCGATCTGGTGCGGGCAGCCAGGGCGGGGGAGCCCAAGATCCTGGAAATTGCCCGAAGCAAGTTGCTGAACCTCGGAATGTCGGGCACCCAGATCGCTGAAATTGAAGCCCAGGGCGAGCTTGCGCGCACCATCAAGGTCAAGGCCCCGCAAGACGGCGTCGTGATCGCACTCTCGGCTGCCGACGGCATGTATCTTCAGCCCGGGACGCCGGCCGTTTCGCTTGGCGACCTGAGCACCGTCTGGGTGATCGTCGATGTATTCGAGCGGGATATCGCGCGGCTCGACGAAGACATGCGCGCCATCGCTCGGTTTGAGCATCTGCGCGGGCGCACATTTATGGGAGAGATCGATTACATCTACCCCGAGCTCGATCCCAAGACCCGCACACTGCCGGTGCGGCTGAGGTTCGACAACTCGGAGGGGCTTTTACGACCTAACATGTTCGGAACCGTGAGCTTGGTTTCATCCCAAACACGAACGGCGCTGACGGTGCCGTCCGAGGCTGTTATCCGGACCGGTTCGGCGGAGCGCGTAATCCTGAAGACCGGTGACGGAACCTTCAAACCGCGACTGGTTACAACCGGCTTGCGTGACAATTTTGGCGAGGGCGGCCGAACCGAAATCGTCCAGGGACTTGCTCCGGGCGAAGAGGTCGTCGCGTCGGCTCAGTTCCTGATCGACAGCGAAAGCGCCCTAAGCGCCGGTCTGATGCGCATGGCACCGACCGACGAGGCGCCGGCGCGCGGCACAGGCACGCTTGTCACGCTGGACCGCGAAGCCCGGCTGGCGAGGATCCGGCATAGCGCCATCGAAAGCCTCGACTGGCCGGCAATGATCTCTGATTTTCCGGTGCGGGCGGATGTTGCGCTCGATCAACTGGCCGAAGCGTCCGAAGTCGCGTTCACGGTTGCCCGCGGCGCGGATAACCTTCTTGCGGTGGTTGAGATCGGCGGCGACGACGGGATTGCGGCCACGGGAACCGGCACCGTCCGGGCCGTGACCCCGGACGGCAAACTGACTGTATCGCATGATCCGATTCCGGCACTTGGCTGGCCTGCGATGGAAATGGATTTCAGGGTCTCCGGGCTCGATCCGACATCGGTGGCTTTGGACGTACCGGTCGAGTTCGATCTGGCCAAGGACACCGCTGGCATGTTCAACATCATCGCGCTGCGGGCGGAATCCGACAAAGACGCACCGACGGCAGAGGAATCCGCGATGGTGGAAGCAGCGCCGATCGTCGTCCGCGGCACCATCGATGCGGTGGACGATGGGGCGCGCATGGCAACGATCAGCCACGGCCCGATGACCGAACTCGGGATGCCCGGAATGACGATGGCCTTCGCCATTGCCGAAGAGTTGGATCCGGCCACATTGGTCACCGGAGCTGAGATGACCCTCACTTTCGTCCGCCCAGACGGCATGGCGCTTGTATTGGCGAGCGCAGAGCCGGTCCCACCCCCTATGGAGGTAGAGGGCACGATCAACGCGACAGATCCGGGCCGAAGCATGGTGAATATCACCCATGAGGCAATGGTCGAGATTGGCATGCCGGGGATGACGATGGATTTCGCCGTGGATGATGCTATTGACCCGGCAACCCTTCCGGTAGGCGAGAAGGTTGGTCTGCTGTTCCTTCGCAACCCTGATTTCTCACTGACGCTGGTTGGGATCGCCGCCGAACGGGAGTTGACCCAATGATTCCCGCAATCATCCGTCTTTCCCTGGCCAACCGGTTCCTGATCCTCGCGCTTGCGGTGATGATAGGAATTGCAGGAGTTTGGGCAATCCGCGAAACTCCGGTGGACGCCATCCCCGACTTGTCTGACGTACAGGTGATCGTCCGCACCCCATACCCCGGTCAGGCGCCGCAGGTGGTCGAGAACCAGATCACCTATCCGCTTGCCACTGCGATGCTTGCCGTCCCGGGCGCAAGCGATGTGCGCGGCTTCTCGTTCTTCGGCGACAGCTATGTCTATGTCGTTTTCGAGGACGGCACCGATCTTTACTGGGCGCGGACCCGCGTTCTGGAATACCTTGGGCAAATCGCGTCTCGCCTGCCCGAAGATGTTTCTCCGCAACTGGGACCCGATGCGACCGGCGTCGGCTGGATTTACCAGTACGCGCTGATAGACCGGACCGGCAATCACGATCTGGCGCAGCTGCGGACCCTGCAGGACTGGTACCTGAAATACGAACTCCAGACGGTCGACGGTGTATCCGAAGTCGCAACCATCGGCGGCATGGTCCGCCAATACCAGGTCGTGGTCGATCCTGACAAATTGCGCGCCTACGACATCACACTGCCGCAGTTAAGAGGCGCCATTCAGGCGGCCAACAGAGAGACTGGCGGCAGCGTCATCGAGATGGGCGAAGCCGAGTTCATGATCCGCTCGACCGGATATGTCGACGAGCTGGCCGATCTCGCCCGCGCGCCGCTGATGGTGAACGAACGTGGCGCGGCGATCACGCTTGGCGATGTCGCCGATATCCGCTTTGGCCCCGAACTTCGCAGAGGCGTCGGTGAATTCGGCGGTGAAGGTGACGCTGTGGGCGGCGTCGTTATCCTGCGTTGGGGCGGCAACGCTCTTGCCACAATCAAGAACGTCGAAGAGCGGATCGAGCAAATCCGCCCAAACCTGCCCGAAGGCGTGGAACTGGTGACCACCTATAACCGCGCGGGTGTCATAGAGCGGGCCATCGACAACCTGCAGGACAAGCTGACCGAAGAGTTCATTGTCGTCGTGCTGGTCTGCGCGGCGTTCCTGCTGCACATGCGCTCATCACTTGTGATCTTGCTGTCATTGCCTCTGGGAATCTTCGCGGCCTTCATCATCATGAAACTGCAGGGCGTGAACGCCAACATCATGTCACTGGGCGGCATAGCCATTGCTATCGGCGCCATGGTGGACGCAGCTATCGTAATGATAGAGGCCATGCACCGGAGGCTGGAAAACGAGAAGCTGACTGATCGGAATCGATGGCGGATCGTCGGCGAATGCGCATCCGAAGTGGGGCCGGCACTGTTCTATTCGCTGGCGATCATCACGGTGAGCTTCCTTCCGGTTTTCGTGTTGGAAAGCCAGGAAGGCAGGCTTTTCAAGCCGCTGGCTTTCACCAAGACATACGCCATGGCAGCGGCCGCGATCTTGTCGATCACGCTTGTACCGGTCCTGATGGGGTACTTCGTGCGCGGGCGGATCATGCCGGAACACAAGAATCCCCTCAACCGCATGGTTATCTGGGCCTATCGTCCGTTTCTTGACGCGGCAGTTGCCTGGCCCTGGGCAACGACACTGCTGTCGGTCGCGCTGGTCACCTCAATGTGGTGGCCGCTCCAGCGGATCGGCAGCGAGTTCATGCCGGAGCTCAACGAGGGCGATTTCCTCTACATGCCCTCGCTGTACCCGGGTGTGTCCATCGGCAAGGCGCGCGAGGTCCTGCAACAGACGGACCGGCTAATAGCCACAGTGCCCGAGGTCAAAACGGTCCACGGCAAACTCGGACGCGCCGAGTCGGCTACCGATCCCGCGCCCCTCACCATGATCGAAACGACAATCCAGCTGAAGCCCGAGTCCGAATGGCGGCCGGGAATGACGATGGAGCGAATCCGTGACGAACTCGACCGTACGGTTCAGGTGCCGGGAGTGACGAACGTCTGGATCCAGCCGATCAAGAACCGGATCGACATGCTGGCAACCGGGATCAAGACGCCGGTGGGGGTCAAGATTTCAGGTGCGGAGCTCTCGGTCATCGAAGAGATCGGTGTCGAGGTCGAACGCGCCGTCGCCGGCATTGAGGGCACGGCATCGGCTTATGCCGAGCGACCCGTGGGCGGACGGTTCATCGAAATCGACGTCAACCGTGAGGCCGCGGCACGCTACATGATGAGCGTGCGCGACGTTCAGGATGTGGTGCAGACAGCGATCGGCGGAATGCAGGTCTCGGAAACGGTCGAGGGGCTCGAACGTTTCCCGATCAACCTGCGCTATCCACAGGAATGGCGAAACAGCCCCGAACGCCTGAAGGATCTGCCGGTGGTGACCCCCTCCGGTGCGCACATCCCGCTTGGTGCCCTCGCCGATGTCCGCATCGTCGACGGCCCAGGCATGATCCGGTCCGAAAACGCCCGGCGCACCGGCTTCGTATTCATCGACATCGCCGGGCGCGACCTGGGCGGCTACGTGAACGAGGCACGCGCCAAGGTTGCGCAGGAGGTATCGCTTCCGCCGGGCTACTCGATAACCTGGTCCGGGCAATACGAATACATCGAGCGGATGCAGCAGCGGCTGACAGTGGTTGCGCCTGCCACGCTTCTGATCATCACGCTGATGCTGTTCCTGGCGTTCAACCGCGTGATCGAAGTGGGCATCATCCTTGCAGCGCTGCCCGTAGCTTTGGCCGGCGGGGTCTGGTTCCTGTGGTACCTCGGCTTCGACATCTCGGTGGCGGTGCTGGTGGGCTTCATCGCGCTGGCCGGGGTCGCCGTCGAAACCGCGATCGTGATGCTGCTTTATCTAAACCTGGCTTGGGAGAAACGGAAGAAACTCGCCGTCTCCGAAGGCCGTAGCCTTGTATCCTTCGACATCGAGGAAGTCGTGTTCGAGGGCGCGCTCTTGCGCGTCCGCCCGAAAGTGATGACGGTTGCGACGATTTTCGCCGGCCTGATCCCGATCATGTACGGCCATGGCACCGGATCGGAGATCATGCAACGTATCGCGGCGCCGATGGTCGGAGGCATGGTCACGGCAACGCTGCTGACGCTTTTCGTCATCCCCGCGATCTTCGTCATCTGGAAGCGCCTGGCCCTGCGGCGCGTCAACCGCCAGATCGGCAACCTTTTGCAGGCGGCCGAAACAGCTGTTCCAGCCGAATGAAACACAGTAGTAAACCTGAACCTCGGAGAGAAACTCCAATGAAAAATCTTGCCTTCTTCTGCGCCGTCCTTGCCTTTTCTTCCGGCGGTGCCTTGGCCCAGACGTCTCACAGCATGGATCACACCAGCATGCACATGAGTGACAGCCAGATGGAGGGCGCGGTACACGCCACCGCCGTCCTCAACTCGATCGGCGAGGGCACCGCAAACGTCAGTCACGACCCCATTCCCGAGATCGGCTGGCCTGGTATGACAATGGACCTGCCGCTCCTCGCTGACGCGCAGATCCAAGGCGCAATCGTACCCGGCGACAAGGTAACGATCATGCTGGTCAAGGGTTCTGACGGAATGTACGCCATTAGCGCCATGGTGCCGAACTGACGAGAAGCTCATCAATGCCGTCCCGGAGAAGTGATTTTCGCAGACATGGATGAGAACGGTTTTGAACTTGATCAACGTCATATGCGAGACCGAGTACTTCGCGTAAATGCAAAAACGAAAACCACACCAAGGTAAGCGTTAACCGTAAAATAGGACCAACACCACTGCAGCGAACCGTGAAAGAACCGTGACGTTTTCCAGCGCGCAAGTCACGTTCCGGCGCATGGGTGCTATCTCTGGAGGGTAAACATGACGATGGCAAACAATCTGAGCCGACGTTCGATCATGCGAGGAGCGGCGGCGTTGGCGGTTTCGGCCGCAATGCCCGCTTTCGCGACGGGCAGTAATTCGATCCACGTTCTCAAGGACCCGAGTTGCGGCTGTTGCGGTTCGTGGATCAAGATCATGCAAGCGGAAGGTTTCGAAGTGAGCGTCGAAAACGTCTCGTGGGAGGCATTGAACGCCTACAAGTCTGCCAATGGTATTCCCGAGGACATGACATCCTGCCATACAGGCCAGTTGGGAGCCTACTTCATAGAAGGGCACGTTCCACCTGCAGACATTCGGCGCCTTCTGGCCGAGCGCCCTGATGCCGCCGGTCTGTCGGTACCGGGAATGCCCATGGGTTCTCCCGGAATGGGCCCGGAGAGCGAGCGCGAAGCTTTTGATGTTTTCCTGATCCGCAAAGACGGCACTACGGAAGTGTTCAGCAGCTACCCAGCCGCGTGAGCCGTACGGTTCGCGCGAAAGGTTTCGGGCGGTTACCCCTTCTGGCGGACGCCTGAAGGGGTGTTTTCGTCATTGCAGCTTGGTCACGGTCAGCTTGCCGTTGATGCGCTCGGCGACGAACTCGATTTCCTGGCCCTCGCCAAGCGTTTCCAGCATCGCCGGATCGGCCAGACGAAACACCATCGTCATCGCGGGCATGCCGAGGTCGACCAGTTCTTCGTGCTCGATCGTAACTTTCTGCGCGTCGCTGTCGATTTCAGTGACAACGCCACGCGTAAAGGTTTCGGCGAATGCCGGAACCGCGGAAACCGCGATCAGCAGGACGGATGCGGCAAGCGACTTCAGGGATGTCATCAGATTTCCTTTTCTTTTGGTTGAACCCGTGGATCCGGCGTGACCGGCACGCATTGCGGTCCGGACACGCATTTTACGTTCACGCCCGGTCCCGGCTTGAGGGACGTGGCGAATAGAGCGTGCGAGCGCTGTCATGCGAGGCCGGTTCGGGCAACTCGCCTGTCCATTCATAAGCCTGGGTTCCCGGCGGGTTCTCGTACCACCCCGGATCGGCGTAATCGTCCGCCGCCAATCCTTCGCGCACCTTCACGACCGAGAACATGCCGCCCATCTCCAAGGGCCCATAGGGCCCCCAGCCGGTCATCATCGGCACTGTGTTGTCAGACAACGGCATCTCCATCTCGCCCATGTCGGCCATCCCGGCGGTGCCCATCGGCATGTAGCCGCGCTGGTGCCGGCGGATCATCTGTGTCAGGCGCGATTTGTCGGCGCCGATGAAGGTCGGAACATCATGCCCCATCGCGTTCATCGTGTGGTGCGACTTGTGGCAGTGGATGGCCCAGTCGCCTTCGTGCACTGCATCGAACTCATAGGCGCGCATGGCGCCGACCGGGATGTCGATTGACACCTCGGGCCAGCGCGCCTCGGGGCGGACCCAGCCGCCATCGGTACCGGTTACCTCGAAGTCGTAGCCATGCATGTGGATCGGATGGTTGGTCATGGTCAGGTTGCCGTGTAGACAAGAAGTGGGATCGCAGCGGACAGAGAGAAATTTTTTTTCAGTTTTTCGCGGAGGGCTGATCACCTCTTGAAAACCCAAGTCAAACCCGGCCGCAGGCCATTTGTCGATTTCCTGATTTGAGGAACTTCAAGGATTTCGTGGTCGGAAAAAACGTTGACTGTCAGAAGCTTGAAACGCGCCGCCTCGCATCGGTCCGGGTCGATGAAGCGACCTTCCGGCTCCCCGCGATCGCGATCCGGGTCCATGCGTCATCAATCCGGGTGTTTCGCGCAGCACTCAAACCCGCTCCGGTCCAGGCGCAGCGGTACCACCTGTTCGACGTACAAGATACGGAGGACGACATGCCCGAAGACAACGGCCGCTTCATGATTTGGCATGCCATGGCGGAATACATCAAGCTGGCGCCGATTGAACCCGCTGCCAGGAGATTGCTCATCGCGCTGATTTATCTCCAGCTCCTTGAAGAGGAAGAATGGCCAACCGTCGTGCTCGACGAGGAGCAGGCCAGGTATGAATACGCAGACAGGTATCTTTGCCAGCACTACCACGCGCTGAACATATTCCGGTCACTGGGATTTGCGCAGAGCTCCAAGAGCGCCCGTTTCCTGGACCAATCAGATCGGGCTGCTCACGTGCGTCAAGAAACGGGTTTGGCCGGAATAGCCGAGGTTGTCCTGCGCATTTCTGAAGATGCCGTGCAGGCGGTCGAGGTGATTTCCGACCGTCGTCATGGTCAGTCGCGGGACAGGGACCTCCGCGAGGCGGGCCCGTTTTTCGGGCAGCGAGAGCGATGTGTCCGCCTCGATTTCGGCGCGGAGTTCAGCATCCTGCAGATCTGCCAGTTCAATTTCCTCGCGCTTCGTCGCATGCGTGCGATCCTTGACGAAGCGGTTGTTGCCGTGCTTCTTCCCGTGCAGTGACGGGATCCGCTGGATGAACCACATCAGATCCTTTACGTCCTCCGTCGTGACCGTGGCCAAGGGAATATCCCCCCAGAACTCGAGCGCGATGGTGCCGGTGGCGGCGTTCTTTCGCGCCATGTCTGCTGACGTCGCATTGGCGACCGCGCTCTCGATCGCGCCCGACAACATGATCTCCCCCTGGATAAACCGATCGAAATCCTTGTTGTCGGCGCCCGGCAGAAGCCGCGCGGCGGCGACCCGGATATCCTCGCCATCGAGAACTTCGGTTTCGACCTTGTTGATCTGACGTTGCAGGGACGCGGCCTGGCACCCAAGGTCAGGAGAAACCGGGAGCGGTACTTTCAGAGATATGTCCTTCCCTGCCGCCACCAGGGCCGGTTGCACGAGGTTCCAGTCCTTTTGCCTGATGGCTTTTCTCAGGGCCTGGTTTTCCGCTTCCAGGGCCTCGATACGGTCCTCGGTTTCCCGATCCGAAAATGCGCGTTCCGCACGTTGGTCCTCCAGAATGCGATTGAGTTCGTTGCGCAGCATTGCTTTCAGCAGGGCCTCCGCCTGCTTGGGTGACAGGTATTCTTTTGCCAGGGCGTCCACGATTTCCGGTTCCTTCTGCTCGTAGACCGTGAGCAGGCGTCCGGCCCGCACCACGGCGTCGAGCGGGAACTCGGTCTGCAGGGAAAGGCGCAGAAATCGGTTTGATGCCCCGCCGGAAATTTTTCGGGGCAGCCGCTTCATGAAGTAGAAGACACGGCCACGCCGCATGAGATAGGGGCCGACGCGGCTGCGTCCCCGGGCGCGGTAACCGATCCTGGAACTGGAGGGATGTATCCCACCTTGTATCCCACTGCCGGAGGGCTGGGATACACGACGGGAGGACGGGGAGGATTTCCCCTTGTTTTGCGGGTCTTTCAGAGAAAGATGGCTGGGGTGGTAGGAAACCTTGCCGCCCGATGATTGTTATAGGCTTTTTGGCGTAGCCCGAGAAACTGGGGCGGTTTCGGGGGCATTCTCGGAGCAAAGCGACGGGCGGAACGTCAGTGAGCAGGGGGCATTTCGTGGACGAAGGACGAGTGAGCAGGAGGCATTGCTGGCCGCTGACCGCCGCTCACGGCTGCTAGCGACTGGCTGGGCCACTGGAGAGCCGTCGACCTCGGCTGACTGGTTCTGGCTGGTGGCTGGGGCTGGGGGCCGCCGAAGCGGTCATCCGGGTGGTTCGGTCAGATGACCGGTTCGAGCCCAAAGTAACAATTGCCGCTCCTTGTCTGAGTGTCGGGAAAGGAGCTTTGCGCATCCGAGGTGGCGGAGGGAATGGGTTTGTCGAAGAAACTCGTGGAAACTGAGGTTATGAAGTGGTCAGGTAAGGTAAACCCGACTGGTGGCATATTGATTTGTGCCCATAGGGTGAGCATGACTCAGGCGCACCGCCTTTGGTTGAGTAAGTGCTCTTATGACAAAGCAATGGGCTAGATATTTGGTGATCGCGTCATCACTCGTGTGGTTTTGCTCCGGGTATGCAGTTTTGTCAGAGAGCGCCCCTGTTGACGTTTGGGAGCATTGCCGCTCTGACGATAGCTGTACGATTGAGTATGACCATTTATCCACCCAAGAAGACGAGCCGTACTTGTTCCTCGGATATGTCATGGATTCTGAACAAGCTCGATGGGGCCAGTTTCGAAAGGCAATTCATGCTTATCCAGATGTGCAGAGTTGCCTAATAGAAGATGAACAAAACAAAAAACAACCAAACCTACTTAAGTTTGATTGGGACAGGGTTGGTACGGGGCGCGGAGCAGCGGTCTGTGTGTTTCGTATAGCCAGAAGCCTGTCAAACCAAAATAGGCTTCAACACTGGTTTGCATACCATCACTTCGAGATTGCAGGACCTCATAGGTATCGAAGCCAAAGCTTCGTGCCGACTAGAGAAAATCAACCGGTGGCATCAATGACCGGCTATTGGACGGTAGAGCAGTACCGCAAACAAACACCATCAATAATTAGAACCTTAACCGGATTTGATACGGTGATAAGGTACGAAGTGATATTGAGCTTTTCTGATGAAAATCAAACAGTTGGTGCATCAGTGCTTGCGACAACTAAGTAGCTTTTGGGAGTGAAACCCATAGCAAAACTCCAACTTATCCGTGAACCATATCGAGTTGACCTGAACGGGTGGTTTTCATTACTTCTTGTAAAGCGAACACTTAGGCAACTCGCAAAATGCTGCGAGCTGTTCTTCTGGATTGGAAATGCGGTAAGCCCAATAATCCGGACATTCAGGCCCGTGCATATCAAATGGCAGCATTGTCCTAGCTGCGTTCACGCCACCAAACCAAGTAAAGGTCTACTTTAGGCTGGCTGCAGTCATCCGTAAGCCGCAGTTGAACGGCTGTTGAGTCCCGCAACTCGGCCATCCACCTTCGGCCAATCAACATCCGCTTTGGCAAAAAGAAAGCAAACTGAACACCCCCGGCGAACCCGCTAAGGGCCGCCGAGGGATAGGTGTCAGGGTGGTGTCCGGTTAACCACGTAGTCGGCCAACCACTGCCAGTAGGCGTCAGCGTCACGGAACCCTTGAGCCCGCGCCGCCAGATTTTCAGCCTGTCTACGAGAGCAACCGCCATCGAATTCAGCGATAGCGGCTCGTTCCTCGAACGCGTCGATGTCCGGGAACGTCATGTCGGTAACCGGATTTGGTCCACGATCGACCGGCGTTGCTCGTCACTGATGCCAGCAGAGTAGATGCCGTAGGTGATCCCGTTCTCCGACCGCGCCGACTTGTGGCCGACCAGCGACGCCGTGAAGTGCTCCGGAACCCCGGTTCGCTCGCACTGGGTGATGAACCACTTTCGGGTCGAGTGAAACACCAGCCCCGGTCGCTCCAGGTCCAGCCGTCGTCGCAGTCGGGCGAACCCCTTGGTCACCTGCGCGACGGTCAGATCAGGGAACAGCGGGCCGGACGACGGTAACTCCCGAAACAGCTCGTCCAGGACCGGATGCACCGGGACTAGCCGCTCCGCCGCGTCGGTCTTCAGCAGTCGAAGCTGGTTGGGACGAACATGAACGAACCACCCGAGGTTTCCCTTGGTCACGAGGTCGTCCCGGAGCAGCCCGACCGCTTCCCCCGCTCGCATTCCCGACAACAGGCAGGTCAGCAGAACCGGATGCAGTTCCCGATCCTTGGCTTGGAGAACCCGGACCACCTCATCGTCGGTCGGAACCGCGTAGGGCGCTGGGCGCACCTTCCGATCGAAAGGAACCGTCCGAAACGGATTGACCTCCAAATGCCCCTCGTAGACCACCCAGTCGAGGAAGTGGTTGACCTGTGACCAGATCCGCCGCTGGGTTCTGGCCGTTATGGTCACCGATCCGTGGGACGAGAACGCGACCAACTGGTCCAGCCCCAGCCCCCGCGTCGTTTCCGACTTGCCGATCATCGGGGAAAGCTGGGCGATCAGGCTCAGAAACTCACGCCCGTCGGCCCTGGACAGACTGCAGACGGACCGGTCACCGAACTTGCTAGCGAACAAACCGACAGAGTATCGGATCGACTTGAACCCGCTGGGCCGAAGGTCATTACTGCGGCGTCGTAGGTACTCTCGACTTTTCTCTCGGACCAACACCTTCTCCGGTACCACTGGCCGCGTGAACGTGGGGCGATCGAGAACGGTACCAGAGTCCTCCAGAGTGGCCCGGAGACGCACGAGGGCGGTCGTCGGGTGGTCCAACCATGCGGGAGCCTCAGCGTTGCTCTCCGTGGCAGACAGGGCGTCCTCTGCTTGCGACCGAACCTGCTCCACCAACGTCTCAAATCGAGCGTTGACTTCAGCGGCTCGGACGCGGGCGGTGTTGCGGTCACCGGTCTTGAGGCTCTGCTTCAGCGCCTGAGCGCCCAGCGCAAGAGCCACGTCAACGGGGTAGTTTCGGCGATAGAGCCACGTATGGCCTTTCAGGTAGGCATACCGAATGTGAGCAGACATTGCGTCTCCTCCTTTCTGATTTGGTTTTTGGGGGATGTCAGCCGGTCTTGGTGACGACCCGGATGATTAACTCCAAGGATGGTTCGCCGTACTCGCCAGCCAGAGGGCCGGTCAGCGCAAACCCGGTCACGCAGTCTTCGAACACCTCGTCCACTCGGAAGCGATGCTCAGGGACGTCATCGAAGGCCCGGATCACCACGACGTCGCCGGGGTTCAACTCCAACTCAGTCATCGTCGCCTCCGTGCTTCCAAGCCGATACGACCGCCAGCAGAACCAGCGCCGAGACGGCGGGGTGGGAACGGGAGATCACCCAGAGCATCGTCGTCAGGACGGCCTTGGGAGGTGGGGTCAAAAGAAAACCCCCGGCGAGGACGCCGAGGGCAGACAGGTACTTCATTAGTCAAACTCCTGTAGTTGCTATCAATTTAGGTACAGGAGGGTCCTCGGTTTTTGGTCGCGCCCCGATCAAATTTCGACTTGAAGAAGTCCGACTGGGAACTAGCGTCAACCTTCGAAAGCAAAAAGCAGCGTTTTGGTGAACGCGGCGGTAACCGGGATTAAGTAGTTTTCGGCTGAGGGGGGGCGACCATGTCAGGCATCGAGTGCAATTATCAACGCAAGATCACGTTCAAGGAACTCAGGGAAGCTCTCTCAGAAGCCCAATGCCACTACTGCGGCACTACGACCTTGGATCTGATTCTGCGGGGAGAACTTCTTGAAGTCTGCGGCGAAGAGTTCTGCTCTGACATTGCGACGGGCGAAAGGGTACTGACGCCGATAGCCCTTTGCCCGTTCTGCCATGCGCGAAACCATCAAGATGCCAATAACCAGCATAACCCCTGCCAGATCACGGCGCGCCTTAGCAGGGAGGGGCTCGGGTAATCCGCGCCCGCCAGTCCGAAGGACGCTGAAGATATCGTGGCCGGTTGATGGCTGCTGTGCGGGACAGTGCTTCTGTTTGTCGCGGAATTCAAAGCTTTAGCCTCGTAAGCAAACGAGTGAATTCTCGGTAACTAACTTTTTTGAGACACTGGCTGTTTGTAAACTTCCATTTTGTTGATCGCACGCTGTAGTTCTTCCATCTCTGCCTTTCCAATAGCGAATTCGCCTGACTTGGATGGCCAACTTAGAACCTTCAGTTTTTTATGGTTCTTCTCGTCTGCGATCATTCTATCGTGGAGAACCCAATGTCGTATCAGGCGCAAATCATTCATCAAATCGCATCGCACATCGTTCTTTTTACAGTCTTCCGCTTGGGAAATCTTGTATCGATATTCTTCCTCCCAGAGCGAGTAGATCCAAGCCAACAAGCCGGTAGCGATGAGTGTCGAGAATAAGCCGTTGTGCTGCATCCCCTCGATCACAAGTTTGGTTGGAAGAACTACTAGCTGGTCGGTTTTTCCGGGCTCGCCAGGGCCGATTGCAAAAGGTGCCAAGGGGTCGATGCCTTGATGCCTCGACAACTCCCTTGCAGTGCGCCCCATTCCATAGTTTGCCATCTGATAAGCGGTGTGAGCGGCTTCCGTAGTTTTTTGGAATTGCTTTACCGCGAGTTTGCCTTCCCTCGTTTCCAACATATGCTTCTTTCCCCCAGCCTAGTCGCCAACAGGTCTGTGGCTCCCCCTGACATTCTTTGCAATGGTGGTTCGTATTCGGCAGGGCGGCTGCTGTTCTCTAAAACCGCCAGCCACCGGAGCCCCCACCAGCCAGCCCCCTGCCTCCAACCAGTCACCGGGTCGTCAGCGGTGGACGACGGTCTCGCTAGTGACCTGAAGTGCGATTTGGAATTGGCGCAGGAAGCCTGAGTCACCTGCTAGCCGATTGCTCCAACATCCAGCCAAAGCTCACCGGACCTGTAACCGCCACGGATTAGGTGTCCAGGCTGGTGGATCTCGGGAAACTGGCCAACCCAATCACGAAAGCGGTCATTGGTCACGATCTGAGCGCCGAGGTCGCGTGCGGCGGTAAGGATTGCTGGGTCAGCGGGAGTGCCCTTCGGAACCACCATCACTCGCTCTTCCGGTAGCCCCAAGAACTTGGCGAAAGCTCCATCATGCTGATACCGTCCAGACAGGAGGTGACCAGCGTTCGCGTCAAACACGACCCCGGGGGTGTAGCCCAACGCCGATATCTGGTTGACTGTTTCCTTGACCGTCTCGATCTGCGGGGTGCCATCGCGCCAGTGCATCACGTTCGACCCATCCACGACGATCCAACGCGTACTTGACGATTTCCTTTGCTTGGCGCGCCTTGCGATAGCGCGGACTAAAAGGACGACGCTTGCCAAAAAACAGGGTCCGGCAATCAAAAGGAAGTCCGACCAGTCGGGGATAAACAGGGTAGCCATTACGGCGGAACCAGACGCTAGGAACAAAACAATCGGAGCAATCATAGAGACTTAGTAGCTTGCTTCGTGCCGCCTCGCCAGCCTGAATCCACCCCCCCAGGCCAGCCAACCCCCAGCCACCAGCCAGAACCAGTCAGCCGAGGTCGACGGCTCTCCAGTGGCCCAGCCAGTCGCTAGCAGCCGTGAGCGGCGGTCAGCGGCCAGCAATGCCTCCTGCTCACTCGTCCTTCGTCCACGAAATGCCCCCTGCTCACTGACGTTCCGCCCGTCGCTTTGCTCCGAGAATGCCCCCGAAACCGCCCCAGTTTCTCGGGCTACGCCAAAAAGCCTATAACAATCATCGGGCGGCAAGGTTTCCTACCACCCCAGCCATTCAATCAGAACATCGATAGACCGCCACCCGTGGCCCCCGTTGGCTAGGGAAAATGCCCCAGTTTCTGCCCCCGACACCCGAGCCACCCGATCTCAACTATAGCGGGTGCTGCGGGGGTGCCCCTCCCTTCAACGGGAGGAGCGGGTTAGCTGGTTTAGGGGCGAGAGTTCTGCATAGCCACGGCTATATCAGCCCCCAATCGACCCCATTCGCTCGCCGGTCGCGCTCGTCCAGCAGATTGTCCCGACGGTCCCCGATGTCGAGATGTCGCGGGTTCACGCAGAGCCGGTTATGGCAGCGGTGGCGAACGACTTGGTCGCGGGTGGCTGCAGGGTGTTGACCGAAACGTTTCCATATGAGAAACAAGTACAGAGTGTTGGTGCTGGCTACCCGCTACAGCACCGCTCGGACATGCAGCCGAGGAGACGGCGAATTTTGCGCATGATACGAGCGGAAATGGAAGGAAGGTAAGCCCGTTATCGCACTAGTAGCGGCTCGACGAGGGACGAAGATCTCGGGCGCTAAACTGTTTCCCTCCCTTAAGAAGCACTGTCTTGTTTCTTAACTTCTGCCCAGTACGCAGACTGCTCAACTCCTGAGAAAACCGAAAAAACTATGCAACCCAAGACCGCCTTCCATGGCGGTTTTTTTACGTTCAGAAAGGAACATTCATGAACCAAGAGCCCAGCGAAATTCTTTCCGAAAACTCAAACCAACCACTCCACCGATCAAGACCTCGCCGCCGCCGCCGGAGAGTGGATGATCAAGCAGTGTCAGATACCAATGCCGATCTTCAGATCTCTGGCACCGGCGAAGTATCAGCTGACCCATCAGAGCCCGTAACGGTGTCTGAACCCGAGGCGGGCACAGATGCCAACGACCACGTCGCTTTCCTGTCAAAGCAGGTGAGCAAGTGGTTCGTTCGAAGCAAAAACCAATTCTATCTGGTCGAAAAGATCACCTCGCCGCTGACCCAGACGGATGCCAAACGCATCTGTGTGCGCCGGTTCACAGATAACTATCCGACGGTGGAATTGACCAAAGACTTGCTGCGTTCGGTTTTCCAGCGCGCATTCGAAGAAGTCCACGACGATCCGAGCCAGTCAATTCCGATCTGGAACGGGTCGACGAAATGCCGCCCGGATACCCAAGGCGCGATCATCCCCGAAGGCGAAACCGTCGCGATCAACACTTGGAGCAAACCGGCCTACCGCAACCTTGCCGTCGCCGATGCGGATACGACTATGTTCGACAACTTTCTCGTCCGGATTTTTCCTCACGAGGTCGACCGTCGTGTCCTGAAAGACTGGCTCGCGTGGTGCCTTCAGAACGAAGCCGATAAACCCGCTTGGGCTCCGTTCTTTTACTCGCGGCATAAGGGGACCGGGAAAAGCACCCTGTGCTCGCTGATTTCCAAGTTATTCGGGGCGGAAAACTCGTTCACGCAAAACAGCGTCGCCAAGTTGACCGGCAAGTTCAACAAGCCAATCCTGGACAGTAAGCTGGTGATTTCGGAGGAATTGCAGTTGAAGCCGGACTCGCCGCACGGAAACACCCTAAAAACCTACATAACGGAAAAGGTGACGGTTTCGGAGGCGAAAGGTCGAGAGGTCGAGAAGGTCGAACAGTGCTGCTGCTTCGTCTTCACCACCAACCATCTGCCCCTCTGGATTGAAGGGGATGATCGGCGTTACTACGTGATTGACGTCGACCATTCTGGGCATGCGTCTGGCCCGGACGCTGAAAACTTCGGCGGCTTCATCGCTGAGTTCAACGCCTGGATGGCCCGCCCCGAGAACATCGCCCGACTCTATAATGGGCTGATGGCGCACCAGCCGTCGAACCAATTCAACCCTCGATCGCTCAACCTGTCCCTGATCGAGACGCCTGTTATGCGGGACATCATGGAGGCTTCGCGCGAGGTTCTTCTGGTTCGGCTGGAAGAACACATCAACGGGCTCGGCAGGTTCGCACTTCCACAGGAGAAACTGGCGGAAATTTTCATCGAGGTACTGAAATCCAATCAAAACCGAATTCGCCACATGATGACTGAACTTAGGTGGCGTTCCGAAAACGTGAAGTGGGGTGGTGTTGACTACGGCCGAACCGTCTGGGTGCATCCCGACTATCAGGTCGCAGGCGGACGGGTGAGAGGCCCTGACGGGTACGACCAACCGATCGACCCAGATGAAGACGAGGTGGAGATCATCGAATGAGAGCCCCTCGTGTACTCGTCGCCATGGATCGGCACCAAGAGTGGTACACCGACTTGATCGAAAACCACTACGAAGAAGCCCGCCAGAAAGTGGAGGAAGTTTTGGCCGATACAGAAGTGGATGAAAACGGATGTATGGTCACGCCAACAGACCAACCGAGGAAACTTCGGTTTCGAGGTCATCAGGACCGTGCATACCGGTTCGTCTATTGCATCCGCCACCGACTTCCAGCCACCCGCGACCAAGTCGTTCGCCACCGCTGCCATAACCGGCTCTGCGTGAACCCGCGACATCTCGACATCGGGGACCGTCGGGACAATCTGCTGGACGAGCGCGACCGGCGAGCGAATGGGGTCGATTGGGGGCTGATATAGCCGTGGCTATGCAGAACTCTCGCCCCTAAACCAGCTAACCCGCTCCTCCCGTTGAAGGGAGGGGCACCCCCGCAGCACCCGCTATAGTTGAGATCGGGTGGCTCGGGTGTCGGGGGCAGAAACTGGGGCATTTTCCCTAGCCAACGGGGGCCACGGGTGGCGGTCTATCGATGTTCTGATTGAATGGCTGGGGTGGTAGGATTCGAACCTACGGTACGCGGTACCAAAAACCGTTGCCTTACCACTTGGCTACACCCCAACGGTGAGCGGCTATCTACGCGGGTTGCAGACGGTGATCAAGGCCCTCCCGGCAAAAAAATCGCACCGTCTCGCGCATTTTTCAGCGCCGTCATGCGCCGGTTGCGATCAGGACCGCGCCGGTGCGTCCGCCGGCCTCCACGGCCTCGTGCGCGGCGGCGCAATCGGCCAGGTCGTGGACCGACTGCACCGGGCATTCCAGAGCGCCGCTATCCAATGCGCGTGTCAGTCTTTCGATGGCCGCCAGGCGCAGCGGGGCCGGCAGAAGATAGATCAGCGCCATCTCCAGCGTCACGGCCTTGAACATCAGCGCATAGAAAGGCAGCACCGGCGTCATGTCCCTGGCAGAGCCATAGGCGTTGATGCGGCCGTTTTCGGCGATGACCGCCGTATCGGTCCGGGCGTTCGCGCCGAATTCCACCTCGACGATTCGATCCACCGGCGCGCCGCCGTTGGCATCCAGAATCCGTTCGGCCAGATCGGGGGCCGCGTAGTCCAGCGCGGCATCGGCCCCGGCGGCGCGCACGCGCTCGAGGCTGCCGGCCCCGGCGGTGGCGATCACCCTGGCGCCGCCCCATTTCGCAAGCTGCACCGCCAGGTAGCCGACGGTCCCGGCACCGCCCTGCACCAGCACCGTCCGCCCGGCGATGTCGCCGCCCGAGAACACCGTGTGGCAGGCCGTCAGACCGGGGATGCCCAACACGGCGCCGGTTTCCAGCGACACCGAACCGGGCAGGGCGACCGCCTGTTCCGACGGCAGCGCGATCCGTTCGGCGGCGGTGCCGAAGGCGCGTCGCCACTGGCCGTTCCACAGCCAGACGCGCTCGCCGATCCGCGCCGGGGAAACGCCTTCGCCCACAGCCGAGATCACGCCTGACCCGTCGCTATGGGGAACGATGACGGGGTAGGGCGGCTTGGTGACGCCCGGCCGCGCCCCGGCGCGGGCCTTGACGTCCGAAGGATTCACGCCCGAAAAGGCCAGATCCACCAGGACCTCCCCCGGTTCGGGCCGCGGCGCCTCAAGTTCGCTCAGTTGCAGAACCTGCGCCGCCGGTCCGAATGCGCTGTAGGTGATGGCCTTCATCCCGCTCTCCCTTTCCTGCCGTCACGTTCACCCTAGCGAGCTGCGTGATGAATGCTAGGCTCGTCCGCGCCAGGGGGAGGGCATGACATGAAGGTATTGCGGACACCGGATGCGCGGTTCGAGGGGCTGGCGGATTATCCCTTCGCGCCCAACTACGTTGACGTTGACGACACCGAGGGCGGCGCCCTTCGCGTCCATTACCTTGACGAGGGGCCGCGCGCGGCCGCGCCGGTCCTGGCCATGCATGGCGAGCCGACCTGGTCCTATCTCTACCGCCACATGATCCCGCGCCTCACGGCCGCCGGACACCGCGTGATCGCGCCGGACCTGGTGGGGTTCGGCAAATCCGACAAGCCGGCCGAACGCGGC
Organism: Ruegeria sediminis; assembly: GCF_005938215.1. Taxonomy (GTDB): domain Bacteria; phylum Pseudomonadota; class Alphaproteobacteria; order Rhodobacterales; family Rhodobacteraceae; genus Ruegeria; species Ruegeria sediminis. Next base: position 507,158 of record NZ_VCPD01000001.1, on the reverse strand, counting down.
GACTACACCTATCAGCGGCACGTGTTCTGGATGGGCGAGCTGCTGCGCAAGCTGGATCCGCGGAACATCACGCTGCTCTGCCAGGACTGGGGCGGGCTGATCGGGTTGCGGCTCTGGGCGGAAATGCCCGAGCGGTTCGCCCGGATCGTGGTGGCGAACACCGCCCTGCCGACCGGCGATCAGCCGATGGGCGAGGCGTTCGCCTCCTGGCGCGCCTTCAGCCAGGACGTGCCCGATTTCCGGGCGGGCCGGATCGTCCATGGCGGAACCGTCTCAAAGCTGACCGACGCCGAAGTCGCGGCCTATGACGCGCCCTTCCCGGACGAAAGCTACAAGGCCGGCGCGCGGCAGTTCCCGATGCTGGTGCCCGACCGCCCGGACGATCCGGCGTCCGAGGCGAACCGGCAGGCCTGGCAGGTGATCCGCGGCCTCGATACGCCGGTCCTGACCGCGTTCGGCGCCGATGACCGGGTGATGGCGGGCATCGACAGGGTGTTCCAGAAACTCTGCCCCGGCGCCGCGGGCCAGCCGCACGTGGTGCTGCCGAATGCCGGGCATTTCCTGCAGGAGGACGTGGGCGGGGAACTGGCGGCCCTGACGATCGAGTTCATCGCGCGCACGGCCTGAGCCGGGCCGGATCAGTCGCGCAGCTCTTCCGGATCGACGCCCCATAGGTTCGTCTTGGGCGTCCAGCCGCTGTAGCCCCCGGCGGAGATCCGGCACCAGTCGATGGTGCAGCTTCCCAGGCGCGCGACGACGCCGTTCTCGAAATGCGCGTTCACCGGCGAGTTTGAATCCGGGCGCGGATAGATCGGCGTCATGTCCTGTTCCACCAGCACCGTGCGCACCCCCGACAGCAGCGCGTAATGCACCCAGCCGCCCGCGCCGTCGCGGTCTTGCACCTTGCGCCAGTTGCCGTATTCGGCGGTGATCTGCAGCGGCATGTCGCGGCGCTTGAAGACCCAGTCGATTCGATGGGTAAGCGACGGCCCGCGCCGCACGTTGCCCTCGTTGGCCTTCATCGAGACGAACCGGGGCAGGGGCAGGTTGGTGACCTGGCCGCGCTTTTCCTCGGCGCTCGCCGCCGGGATGCTGAGGGCAAGAAACAACAAGGAATAGAGCGCCAGACACTGGCGTTTCACCGATACCGACTGCCTCACTGTGTGTCTGCTCTTTTGCCTGTTGATCCGGTTTTCAAAAAAGGCTGCGTCAATTCAGCATGGGGTTCTTGTGCCCCGCCTGATCCTGCGCCACGATGCCATGGCGCGCGTCGGATTGCAAAGCAGTGGGAGGGCCAAAGTGCCAAGAGAACGTCTGAGTGTTGTCGTTACGCGACGGTTGCCCGAGGCGGTTGAAACCCGCCTGAGCGAGCTTTTCAACGTGCGCCTGCGTGACGATGACACGCCAATGACCCGAACCGAACTGGTCGAGGCCGTCAAGGAGGCGGACATCCTCGTCCCTACGCTCACCGACTCCATCGACGCCGGTCTGCTGGGGCAGGCGGGCGAACGGCTGAAGCTGATCGCCAATTACGGGGCCGGGGTCGATCACATCGACGTGGCGACCGCGCGGCAGCGCGGGATCCTCGTCTCCAACACGCCGGGCGTTCTGACCGACGACACGGCGGACATGACCATGGCGCTGATTCTTGCCGTCACCCGCCGAATCCCCGAGGGGCTGGCGGTGATGCAAAAGGGCGACTGGGCGGGCTGGGCGCCGACCGCGCTTCTGGGCGGCCGGATCGGCGGCCGCCGCCTGGGCATCCTCGGGATGGGGCGGATCGGGCAGGCGGTGGCGCGGCGCGCCCGCGCCTTCGGGATGCAGGTGCATTATCACAACCGCCGCCGGCTGCGTCCCGAGGTCGAGGACGAGCTCGAGGCGACCTATTGGGACAGCCTGGACCAGATGATCGCGCGCATGGACGTGATCACGGTCAACTGCCCCTCGACGCCATCGACCTTCCACCTGATGAACGCCCGCCGCCTGAAACTGATGAAACCGACCGGGGTGATCGTGAACACCTCGCGCGGCGAGGTGATCGACGAGAACGCGCTGACCCGGATGATCCGCGCCGGCGAGATCGCGGGGGCGGGGCTTGACGTCTACGAACACGGCACGCAGGTGAACCCGCGCCTGCGGCAACTGCCAAACGTGGTGCTGCTGCCGCATATGGGGTCCGCCACGCTCGAAGGCCGGATCGAGATGGGCGAGAAGGTCATCATCAACATCAAGACCTTCGAAGACGGCCATCGCCCGCCCGATCAGGTCGTGCCCTCGATGCTCTGACACCACGACGCCCGGCCCCTGGCCGGGTGTTTTTTTGTCCCGGAATCAGGCAGACTCGCCCCGGATTGGTGCAAGCCGGGAGAGGGAATGATGCGACCGGGATGGCTGACGGGACCATTGATGGCGGCATTGGTGTGCGCGGCACCTGCCTGGGCGCAGGAAACGGCGGATGCCGTCGCGCCCGAGCAATCGACCGCCGGGCAGGTCCAGGCCGGGTCCGCCGAAGTGGCGGCGGCGCTCGAGGCCAAGGCCGCGGGCAAACCCGTCGAGGCCGACACCTGGATGGTCGCGGCAGCCAACCCGCTGGCCGCCGAGGCCGGGGCGAAGGTGCTGCGCGCCGGTGGAACCGCTGCCGACGCCATGATCGCGGTGCAGGCCGTGCTGGGGCTGGTCGAGCCGCAATCCTCCGGCCTGGGCGGGGGCGCGTTTCTGGTCTGGTACGACGCGCAAACCGAAACCCTCACCACTCTGGACGCTCGCGAAACCGCGCCGCGCGCGGCGACGCCGACCCTGTTCCACGACGAGAACGGCGAACCCCTTGGGTTCTTTGACGCCGTGGTCGGCGGCCTTTCGGTCGGAACCCCCGGCACGCCGGCCCTGCTGGCAGAGGCGCATCGCCGCTGGGGCCGGTCGCGCTGGCCCGACCTGTTCCAGGACGCCATCCGGCTGGCGGAAGAGGGTTTCACCGTTTCGCCCCGTCTCGCCGGGCTGGTCGAGGCCGACGCCGAACGGCTCGGGCGGTTTCCCGCGACCGCAGCCTATTTCCTGCCGGACGGCAAGCCCATTGCCGAGGGCGACCTGCTGCGGAACCCGGCCTATGCCGAAACCCTGCAGGTTCTGGCCCGCGAAGGCTCGGCTGGCTTCTACGGCGGCGACATCGCCGCCGCCATCGTCAACACGGTGCGCACGGCGCCCGGCAATCCGGGCGTGCTGTCGGGGGCGGACCTCGCGCTGTACCAGGTGATCGAACGCGAACCGGTCTGCGCCGCCTACCGCGTCTACCAGGTCTGCGGCATGGGGCCGCCCTCGTCCGGCGCGCTGACCGTCGGGCAGATCCTGGGGATGCTCGACGGCTTTGACCTGTCGGTGATAGGGCCCGACAGCGTCGAGGCGTGGCGGCTGATCGGCGACGCCTCGCGCCTCGCCTTCGCCGACCGCGGCCGCTACATGGCCGACAGCGATTACGTGCCCGTGCCGACGAAGGGCCTGGTCGATCCCGGCTACCTTTCGCAGCGCCGCGGCCTGCTGAACACCGGCGCGGCGCTGCCCGAGGTCGAGCCGGGCAACCCCGAATTCGATCATGCGCTGAACTGGGCCGACGACCGGTCCATCGAACTGCCTTCGACCTCGCATATCTCGATCGCCGATGCGCAGGGCAACGTCCTGTCGATGACCACGACCATCGAAAACGGCTTCGGCTCGCGGCTGATGACGAACGGCTTCCTGCTCAACAACGAACTGACCGATTTCTCGTTCCGCACCCACGAGGACGGCGTTCCCATCGCCAACCGGCTGGCGCCGGGCAAGCGGCCCCGGTCGTCGATGGCGCCCACCATCGTGATGAAGGACGGCAAGCCGGTTCTGGCGATCGGCTCGCCCGGCGGCAGCCGGATCATCGGCTATGTCGCCAAGTCGATCATCGCCTGGGCGGATTGGGGCTTCGACGTGCAGCAGGCCGTGGCGCTGCCGCATCTGGTCAACCGGTTCGGCACCTACGATGTCGAGGAGGACACCACCGCGACCGGGTTTTCCGAGGCGCTGACCGCGCTGGGCTTCAAGGTCGAATCCCGCGACCTGAACTCGGGACTGCACGCGATCGAAATCGGCGACCGGCTGCGGGGGGCGGCAGACCCAAGACGCGAGGGGATCGCGCTGGGCGAGTGAACTACCGTTTCATGGGTATTGTCCGCAGTTCCCCGGCCCTTTAGCCTGACGCAATATCGCCGGTTCCATCGGGTGGCCGGAAGGAGGATAGACATGGTCCAGGCCACGGCACTGCCGCGCAACGAAACCGGAATCGAGACGGTCATCGGCATCCTGAAACAGCGTTACGCCGACCGCGTGCAGACCGGCGCCGCGATTCGCGAACAGCACGGACACACCACCACCTGGATCGACAACCAGGTGCCCGACGCCGTCGCCTTTCCGCAATCGACCAAAGAAGTGTCCGAGATCGTCAAGATCTGCGCGACCCACAAGGTTCCGGTCATTCCCTTCGGCACCGGAACCTCGCTCGAAGGGCACGTGAATGCGCCGGCCGGCGGAATTTCGGTGGACCTCAGCCAGATGAACCGGGTCCTCGCGGTCAATGCCGAGGATCTGGATTGCGTCGTGCAGCCCGGCGTCACGCGCGAGGATCTGAACACCCATCTGCGCGACAAGGGGCTGTTCTTTCCCATCGATCCCGGCGCCAACGCCTCGCTGGGCGGCATGGCCTCGACGCGCGCCTCCGGCACCAACGCGGTGCGTTACGGCACGATGAAGGACAACATCCTCAGCCTCGAAGCGGTCATGCCCGACGGGCAGGTCATCCGCACCGGCAAGCGGGCGCGCAAATCCTCGGCGGGCTACGACCTGACGCGGCTGCTGATCGGGGCCGAGGGCACGCTGGGCATCATCACCGAAATCACCCTGCGCCTGCAGGGCATACCCGAGGCGATAAGCTCGGCGCGCTGCTCCTTCCCCTCGGTCGATGCCGCCTGCCGGGCGGTGATGATGACGATTCAATACGGCGTTCCCGTCGCCCGGATCGAGTTGCTGGACGATCTCTCCGTCAGGGCGGCCAACGCCTATTCCAAGCTGGAACTGCCCGATACGCCGCTTCTGCTGCTGGAATTCCACGGCTCCGAGTCGGGGGTCGTCGAGCAGGCCGAAACCTTCGGCACGATCGCCGAGGAATTCGGCGGCACCGATTTCGCGGCCACCACCTCGACCGAAGAACGCAGCAAGCTCTGGCAGGCGCGCCACGACATGTACTGGGCGTCGTTGCAGCTGCGGCCGGGGGCCAAGGGGATTTCCACGGATGTCTGCGTGCCGATCTCGCGCCTGGCCGAATGCGTGACCGCGGCGCAGGACAAGGCGGCCAAGCTGGGGCTGCTGGCGCCGATCGTCGGTCACGTGGGGGACGGCAACTTTCACACGCTTCTGCTGATCGACATGGAAAACGAGGACGAGGTCGCCAAGGCCGAGGAATTCGTGGGCTGGCTGAACGACGCCGCCATCTCGATGGAGGGCACCTGCACCGGCGAGCACGGGATCGGGCAGGGCAAGAAACCCTATCTGGAAAAAGAACTTGGCCCGGCCACGCGCTACATGGCGGCGATCAAGGTGGCGCTGGACCCCGACAACATCATGAACCCCGGCAAGATCCTTCCCGCAACCGCCGGGACTGTTTCGAAATCGTAAACTTGCCAACACTCTGCCACACGGGCGCCTGAGTTCCGTGGAAAACGGGCCAAAAGGCAGTTTTCCGTCCGGAGAAGATTATGGGCATTTTGCGTGGTTTGGGGTTTCTGGTGATCTGTGCGTTGGTTTTCCTTGGACTCGACTACTATCAGCAGGACAGGAAATCCGAAGACAGACTGAGCCTGCGCGGCTATGCCGACGCCATCGCCGACCGCTTCGATCTCTACCAGGCCGGGAAGGCTGCGGAACAGGCCGAACGCGACAGGCAGAAACGCTGGCGCGCCGGGGGCAAGGCCTATCTGCCCGAACCCGCGGATGCGTGGGCGCGCAGATCCGTTCTGGACGGGGACATCGCCGCTTCGGTGGCCGAGGACACCGGCTCGGGTCTGGCGCCAGGCGCGCTCGTCACCAAGATGGCCGAACAGAACGCCGCGATCCAGGCCGAAAAGCTCGACAAGCGCGGCTGGGTCTACGAACGGGACGGCAAGACCGCCTGGCTCGAGATCGATCTGGTTTCCGGGTCCAACGCGAACTCGCTGGCCGGGGCCGTGGAACAGACCATCGCGGCGCTGGATTTCGGCGACATCGAGGAAATCCCCCTGGGGGTGATCGGCGGCGTCGCTTTCGTGGAAAGGCTCCATTTCGACACGCCCAAGGCCCATCGCCAGGAATGGGCGCTGGTCACCTCCACCCCGGCCCAAAAGGGCGAGGTCGGTTTCCACACCTATTCCGGCATCATCGGCTTTGACGAGGAAGTGCGCATCACGCTCCGCACCGACGCCGAGCAGGCGGACGTGCGCGATCTGCTGGCGCGGCTCGACTACGACACGCTGAACGGGCTGCTCCGCATTCCCGTGCCGACGGTCGGGAACGGCGTCGCCGTCCAGCCCGAACAGGAACAGGACCTCGCCGCCAGGATGAACAAGCTCCATGCCGAGTTCATCCGGCTTCGCGCCGAGGTCGCCCAGACCCGCCTGAACAACATCGACGGGGCCTCGCTCATCGCCAACACATTCGCACAAAGCCGCGGCCTGCCCGAGGGTATCTTCGACCTGACCGGCGGCCGTGTCGAGACGATGGAGGACATGATCCAGACCGGTTACCGGCAGGCCCTGTCCGACATGATGGACGCCGACATGCGCAAGACCGAGTCGGGAATCGGCAACCTTCTGGGCGGCTTCTTCGCCAAGTCCGACGCGACCCCCGCCGACAGTTCCGCAGCGGCGGCAGGTGCGGGCGCGGCGGGCCTGTTCGGAACCGTCAAATCCTTCTTTTCCAACTCCGACAAGGTCGCCGGGGCCGGAAAACAGGATGCGATCCGGGTGAACAAGGGCATTTCCGCCGACGGCAAGGGATGCAGCGTCCAGGGCATCCTCAAAAGATGCGCGACCGGCGGCGGATGAAGCGCCGGACTGGACGGATTATCGCGACCCGCGTCCCGGCGCGGGTCGTTTTTTTCCCATCACAGGTCGGATGAATAGCGCGCCCCCCCAACTGAATGCGCCATATGGTGGCAACTCAATTCAAGGGGAGATGCCCGGATATGAAAACCCAAGTCAAAGCACTGGTCGTTGGCGGCGGCGCCATCGGCACCTCGATCGCCTATCACCTGGCCAAGGCGGGTTGGGAAGACGTGATGCTGATCGAGCGGGACGAGCTGACCAGCGGCTCGACCTGGCACGCCGCGGGCCTCCTGCCGCTGTTCAACATGTCCTACGCGACGACCCACATCCACAAGTATTCCGTCGATTTCTACAAAACGCTGGAAGAGGAAACCGGCCTGAACGCCGGTTTCGCCGTGGTCGGCAACCTGCGCATGGCGCAGACGGACGCGCGCATGGACGAATACATGCTCTATGCCTCGACCGCCGAGACCTGTGGCGTGCCCTACGAGTGGCTGACGCCCGAGCAGATCAAGGAACGCTGGCCGCTCATCCGCACCGAAGACCTCAAGGGCGCGCTCTACCACAACACCGACGGCTACATTAACCCCGCCGACGTGACCCAGGCGATGGCCAAGGGCGCCCGCCAGCGCGGCGTGATGATCGAGCGCAAATGGCAGGCCGACGCCTTCAACTGGACGGGCACCCACTGGGAAGTGACCTGCTCGAAGATGGTGGAAAAGGGCGGCAACCTGGTGCCTTCCGACGAACAGATCGTCATCACCGCCGAGCATGTGGTGACCGCCTCCGGCAACCACGCGCAGCGCACCGCGAAGATGCTGGGCATCAAGATCCCCGCGATCCCGGTCGAACACCAGTTCATCGTCATGGACCAGGACCCGGCGCTGGTCGAATACCGCAAGAACGGCGGCAAGGAGCACCCCGTGGTGCGCGACGCCGACGCGCAATCCTACGTCCGCGAGGAACGCGGCGGCTGGATCCTGGGCGTCTATGAAAAGAACGCGCCCGCCTGCTTCGAATACGGTGTGCCGGACAGCTTCCGCGCCGACCTGTTCCCGCTGGATCTCGAGCGGATCGAAAGCCAGTACATGGCGATGATCCACCGCATCCCCTCCTGCGAGGAAAGCGGCCTCAAGGACGATTTCAACGGCCCGATCTGCTACACCCCCGACGGCAACCCGCTGGTCGGTCCGGCGCCGGGCCTGCGCAACATGTGGCTGGCCGAGGGCTTCAGCTTCGGCATCACCGCCGCCGGCGGCACCGGCTACTACTTGGCGCAGATGATGGTGAACGGCGAAGCCGAGATCGACATGGCCTCGCTCGACCCCAAGCGGTATTCGTCCAACTGGATGACCACCGAATTCGCGGCGCGCAAGAACGAAGAGTGCTACGATCACGTCTACATCCTGCACCACCCGGACGAGGAACGCCCGGCCTGCCGCCCGCTGCGCACCGCCCCGGCCTATGACCGGCAAAAGGCGCGCGGCGCGCAATTCGGCTGGGTCAACGGCTGGGAACGCCCGAACTACTACGGCCCGCTCGATGCGCCCGAAACCTTCGACCATGACGCCCGCAGCTTCCGCCGCGGCGGCTGGTGGCAATACGCCGTCGAAGAGGCCAAGGCGATCCGCAACGGCGTCGGCCTGATCGACGCGACCGCCTTCACCAAGCACGTGGTCAAAGGCCCCGGCGCCACCCAGTTCCTCGACTGGTTCACCTGCAACAAGCTGCCCAAGGTGGGCCGCATCAACCTGACCTACGCGCTGACCGCGCATGGCACCACCCGCACCGAATACACCATCGTGCGCAACGGCGAGAACAACTACTACCTCGTCTCCGCCGGCGCCTGGACCGAATATGACGCCGACTTCCTGCGCAAGGCCGCAGAGGACAAGATGGAGGAGTTCGGCTATATCGAGATCCAGGACGTGACCACCCAGTGGGGCGTCTTCGCCATCGCCGGACCGAAATCGCGCGACGTGCTGAAAGAGGTGATCAAGGACGCCGATCCGGACACCGCGCTGTCCAACAAGCGTTTCCCGTGGCTGTCGGCCCAGCGGATCGAACTGGGCATGTGCCCGGTCAACGCCATCCGCGTCGCCTATACCGGCGAGCTGGGCTGGGAACTGCACCACCCGATCGAGATGCAGAACTACCTGTTCGACCTGCTCGAAAAGGCCGGCGAGAAGCACGGCATGAAGCTGGTCGGCGCCCGCGCCCAGAACTGGCTGCGCCAGGAGAAATCCTATCGCGCCTTCGGCAACGAACTGGGCCGCGACGCGACCCCGCTCGAGGCCGACCTGCCGCGCTTCGTGGACCTGTCGAAGGAGTTCCACGGCAAGGCCAGGCTGGAAGAGACCGGCGTGCGCGTCAAATGCTGCACCCTGCTGATCGACGGTCCGTCGGACGCCGATCCCTGGGGCCGCGAGGCGCTCTACACCCCCGAAGGCGAGCGAGTCGGCCGCCTGACCTCGGGCGGCTATTCGGTGGCCTTCGAGAAATCCGTCGGCATGGGCTACGTGAAGCCCGAACTGGCGGTCGAAGGCACGAAACTGAAGGTCAAGATGCTGGACCAGCTGTGGGACGCCGTCGTGACCTGCGACAGCCCCTACGACCCGAAGAACGAGGTTATCCGCAAGGACGGATAACCCCTTCCGGCCACTACGGCCCCGCCTCGGCGGGGCCTTTTTTCATCCTTGCGGCTTGAAATCCGCGCCGGTGACGACGCCGTCGCCATTCCGGTCGATCATCCCGAAGAACGTCGCGGATTGTTCGTCGAACTCCGCCCTGGAAACGGCTCCGTCGCCATCCAGGTCGTTGAACCGGCGGTCCATCGCCTCGTCCACCACCTGCATCGGGCCCTTCCTTCCGCCGGCATTGGCTTCGATGTCGGCGCGGCGCGTCTCGTCGAACAGGTCGTATTCCCCCTGGTCGAGCGCGCCATCGCCGTTCTGGTCGAACATGGCGAAGATCTCGCCGCGCTTGTTCGCGGTTTCGGCCACGGTCACCTGACCGTCGCCGTCAAGGTCCCAGTTCTCGATGAAATGCGCGCCGGGCACCTTTTGGCCGTCCGCCAGCGCGGAGGACGCCACCGCCCAAACCGCGGTGCAAAGCAGGATAGATCGCATCATGGCACTCCTTTGCGACAGGATCCGAAGATCAGGATCCGGCAAGCTCGTCGAAACATTCAAGGGCCTTGGCGGCGTACATCATCGACGGCCCGCCGCCCATCTGTATCGTCATGGCCAGAACGTCCGCGACCTCTTCGCGGGTGGCCCCCGCCTTGATCAGCGCTTCGATATGCAGTGAGATGCAGGGCTCGCACCGCACCGCGACGGAAATGCCGAGCGCCACGAATTCCTTGACCTTGTAATCCAGCGTCCCGCCTTCCTTGACCGCCTTTCCCAGCCCGCCAAAGGCGCGGGCGGTGTCCGGTATCGCGGTGTTCAGGTTCCGCAACCCCGATCGCGTCGCGGACAGTTTCTCTTCCCAGCTCATGACGATATCCCTTTCGTAAACATCACGTTCTTTGCATGTGTAAAGGGTTTCCGGACCGCCTCCTTGATCTTGATCAGGTGGCGGGCTTTTCCGCGATCAGGGCAAGGTTGTTTGCGGGCATCTCGACGATCTCGACCATGTCCAGCCCCGCCGCCTGCATCAGGTCGATGGTGTCGAAATCGTCCTTGTAGCCGATCTCGGGGTCCTGCGCGGTCAGGGTCGCGTGGAACCTGGCGTCGCCCTCGCTGGTCAGTTCGCCGCCGCGCATGAACGGGCCGTAAAGGACGAAGCGGCCGCCGGGCGCAAGCGCGCGGGCGGTTTCGGTGATGAGGGTCTCGGTCTCGGCCAGGCTGACGAGGTGCAGCAGGTTGATCAGCACGATCAGGTCCTGACCGCCATGCCGCGCTCCCCATTCCGGCTCGGTCGCATCCAGCGCGATGGCCGGCGCCACGTTGGGCAGGTTGCCGGCGTAGGCGTCGATGCTGGCCCGGCGCCCGGGGTCGATCTCGGTCGGTTGCCAGTCGAAATCCGGCAGCCTTTCGGCAAAGGCGGCGACGTGCTGGCCGGTGCCGCTGGCCAGTTCCAGCGCGCGTCCGCCGGCCGGGGCCACATGCGCCAGCAGGTCGCAAAGCGGCCCCAGGTTGCGGCTGGCCGCCGGCGCGACCAGCCTGGCGCCTTCGCCCTGTTCCGCGACGCTCGCGCTCGGCGGCAGCCTCCGCTTGCTCATGGCCTCAGCCTCTCGGGTCGCAGCGCCGCCACCGTGGCCGCGTCCAGGTCGGGCGCCGCGCCGCAAACCAGATCGGCCACCAGTTGCGAGGCGGCCGGCGCGGTCTGGAACCCATAGCCGCCCTGACCCGCGCACCATACGAACGAGGGCGTGGCCGGGTCCGGCCCCAGCACCAGCCGCCGGTCGGGCGCGAAACTGCGCAGCCCGGCCCAGCTGGTCTCCAGCCGCGTCACGGGTTCCGTCACCATCGCCTCGTACCGGGCCAGCCCCTCGGCCAGAACCATGTCGTCCGCCCAGGCGTCATGCGGCTCGACCGGCTCGGCATCGGCGGGCGAAACCAGCAGCTTGCCCGCATCGGGCTTGGCGTACCAGCTTTCGTTCACCCCCAGGATCATCGGCCAGCCCGAGACGTCATGCCCCCCCGGCGCCGGCAGCCGCGCCATCGACCGGCGGCAGGGCGTCAATCCGATCCGACCGACGCCGGCCATCTCCGCGACCTGATCGGCCCAGGCGCCCGCCGCGTTGACGACGCTTCGCGCCTCAAAGGTCTCGCCGGCCTCGACCACCCAGGGCCCGGGCCCCGAGATCGACGTCACCCGGCGCCGGGTCAGCACCTGACCGCCATTGCCGCGGATCTCGCGGGCGAAATCCTGCAGCATCCGGTCAGTGTCCAGATCCCAGGCGGCCTCGTGATGGGCGGCAAAGCCCACCGTTTCTGGGTTCAGGATCGGCACAAGGCCGATCGCCTGCTCCAGCGGCATCGGCTCCAGCCCCAGCTCCGTCACATCCGCCTCGAAATCCGCCCTCTGGTCGGGTCCGGCCACCAACATCAGCCCGCGCGGGCTCAGGTATCCGCCGTTGGCGCTCCGGTGGTACGCGTCGCTGGCCTTGCTCAGCGCGACCGTCTCGGGCAGGCCGTAATTCGCCTCGAACAGCGCCGCCGACCGGCCCGAGGCGTGGTATCCCAACGCCTCCTCGGCCTCCAGCACAACCACCTTGCCGTGGGCCGACAGCCGCGCGCCCGCGCTGAGGCCGGCGATGCCGCCGCCGATCACCAGGAAATCGATCATGACTGCTCCTCAAGCCGGTCCGTGGCCGGCGGCGGGGTCTGGCTGAACGCGGTGATCCGCGCATAAAGCTCCGGCGACATATCCAGGGACAGCGCCGCCAGCGAAGGTCCAAGCTGTTCCGCGCTGCGCCCCGAGATGATCGGCGCCGGGCGCCACGGGCTCGCCGCGACCCAGGCCACCGCCAGCGTGGCCGGATGAACGCCCAGTTCCGCGGCCAGTTCCGCCAGCCGCCGCGCCGCATCGGCCATCCAGCCCACGCCATAGCGGGTGGCGTACCGTTCATCCTCGGCCAGCCGGCCCTGATCGCCCTGCGCGTACTTGCCGGTCAGCAGCCCGCCGCCCAGCGGCGAATAGGCGGCCACCGCGATGCCCTGATCCGCGCACATGGGCAGGATCTCGACCTCGGCCTGCCGCTTCACCAGGTTGTACATCGGCTGCAGGACGTCGATGCTCAGATCGACCTCGGCCGCTACGCCCACCGCCTTCATCACCTGCCACGCCGCAAAGTTGGACAGGCCCACATGGCGGATCCGGCCCGCCTGTTTCAGCTCGGCGAAACAGGCCATCGTCTCGGCCAGGTCTGTGTCCGGATCGAAGCGGTGCAGGTAGAGGACGTCCACCATGTCCAGCCCCAGCCGCCTGCGCGACTCGTCGAACTGCGCCCTGATATTGGCCGCGCCCGCGCCTCCGACGTACCCCGCCTTGGTCGCGATCAGCAGGCCGTCGCGCTCGGCGCCGATCATCCCGCCCAACAGCGTTTCCGAGGCGCCGTCGGTATAGACATGCGCAGTGTCGAAATGCGTGATGCCCGCCGCGCGGCAGGCATCAAACATCGCCCGGCTCCGGCCGGCATCGGCCCGCCCGCCGAACTGCATCGCGCCAAAGGCAAAGCGGCTTGCGGGGGTTCCGTCGGGGCTGGTCAGAAGGCGAGTCATGCGCGGACAATCGCACGGCAAATCCCCGGCGAAAAGGGCGAAGATCGTGGCGATCATCCAGGCGGGGGCGGGTCTTTGCGTCTGCCCGGTTTCAACAAGCTTCCGCCTTGAGGTTCCTGCTTCCGGCTCGGTCTCTTGCCCTGTTTGCCGGCGTCGTTGACACGCAAGTGGTCTTTCCACGAAAGTATTGGAATATCTTTATGCCATTCGGGCGTTGGCCAAGCCGATTGCCCGGCAACGACAAGATCACCAGGCAGCACCAATTGCGCAAACAGATAGGCTACTCGACATGCTTCGTTCCCTGACAATGATCGCCAGTTTCATTTCGACCGCTTTTGCATCCGTCGCGCTTGCATCGGAAACGCCGAACCCGGCGGCAGCGTTTTGCGTCGATCAAGGCGGCACCTATTCCATAGCGGACGGCGCCGAAGGGCAGAGCGGGTTCTGCAAGCTTGCGGACGGCACCGAGGTCGACGCCTGGGATTACTTCCGCGAGCAACATGCCGCGGCGAACACAACCGAGGCCGCCGCAATAGAGGCGGATCGCATCTGGATGGGTGGTCCGATCCTGACCATGGTTGATGGCGCAATGCGGGCCGAGGCACTGGCAGAGAAAGACGGTGTGATCATCGGTGTCGGCGATACGGACGACGTCATGGCCTTTCGGGGGCCGCAGACCGAGGTTATTGATCTCTCGGGCCGCACGATGATTCCCGGTTTCGTGGATGCCCACGGGCATGTGTTCATGATCGGTATTCAGGCGCTGTCGGCGAACCTGCTGCCTGCGCCGGACGGGACGGTCAACGATATTCCGTCGCTGCAGCAGGTCCTGCGCGACTTTGCGGATGCCCAACCCGATCGCGTCGCCGCAGCTGGCCTGATCCTCGGCTTCGGTTACGACGATGCCCAGCTTGCCGAACAGCGCCACCCGACGCGTGACGAACTGGACGCCGTTTCCACCGAAATCCCCGTTTACGCGGTTCACCAGTCAGGCCATCTGGGCGTCGCAAATTCGAAGGCACTGGAACTGGCCGGGATTACCGCCGACACGCCCGACCCTGCGGGCGGTCTGATCAGGCGACGCGAAGGCAGTACCGAGCCGAACGGCGTGCTGGAAGAGAACGCGGCCTTTGCTGTGATTGGCGAACTCCTCGGCGGATTGGACAAGGAAGCCAACCGGGCGATTTTCAGAGCAGGCACCGAACTGATCGCGTCGTTCGGATACACCACTGCGCAAGAGGGCCGCTCCACACCGGCTGTCGCCAAGCTGATGAAGGCGGTGGCAACCGAAGAAGGGCTGGACATCGACGTGGTCACCTATCCGGATGTTCTGGTAAACCGTGACTATATCCTGGAAAATCACTCGCGCGAGTATACGGACCGCTTTCGCGTCGGGGGCGCGAAGCTGACGATTGACGGCTCGCCGCAGGGATTCACCGCGTTGCGGGATCGCCCCTATTTCAACCCTCCCGAGGGGTTCCGGGCGGATTACTCGGGTTATGCCTCCGCCTCCGGAGATCAGGTGTTCGACGCAGTCGACTGGGCCTTTGCCAACGGCGTGCAGATACTGACACATGCCAATGGCGAAGGTGCGTCCGACATGCTCATCGCCGCCATCGACACGGCGACCGAAACCTACGGGCCGGCTGACCGCCGTCCGGTCCTTGTCCACGGCCAGTTTCTGCGCGAAGACCAGGTGGATGCGTATTACCGGCTCGATGTGTTCCCGTCGCTCTTTCCCATGCACACGTTCTACTGGGGCGACTGGCACCGCGACCGCACGGTCGGCCCGGATGCCGCCGACAATATCTCGCCGACCGGATGGGTGCGAGAGCGCGGCATGATGTTCTCAAGCCACCACGACGCCCCCGTGGCTTTCCCCGATTCGATGCGCATTCTGGATGCGACCGTGACGCGACGCTCGCGCTCGAATGACATCATTGGCCCTACCCACCGGGTCGATGTGCTCACGGCGCTGAAATCTCTTACGATCTGGCCAGCCTATCAGCATTTCGAAGAAGACCGGAAAGGGTCGCTGGTGGCGGGCAAAGTGGCCGATCTCGTGATCCTGTCGGATGATCCCACCGCCGTCGATCCGGAAACGCTCGACAGCATCACCGTTCTGGAGACGATCAAGGGAGGCGAGACCATCTATGAAGCGAGCGTGCGCGAGGGGCGCCTGAATTACCGCCCGCGCCAGGACGGCTCCGATCCCTACGCGGACTTCCTGCGCACTTTCACGATTTCCCACGAACTGAAGGGGGCGGGCGGCGCATTCCGCCACATTCCGCCATCGGTTCTGGCCCAGGCACCGCATTCCGGAGCCTGCGTGGCGCGGACGTTGGGACAGATCATCACCGCATCCGTTGCAACACCCGACGACCGCACGGAATAGCGGACGGCACAGGGCCAGGAGACAAACGGACATCCATGCGGTTCCTGCGCCGGGTGCTTCCGGCCCCCGCAACCAGCCTCCAGAACGAACCGCGCTTCCCTTGGCTGGGGGCGCTGCACCCCGGACGCCAAAAATGGGCCCGCAACCAAGGCGGGCCCCAATCCGACGACCCAGCCTTCCCGCCCTCGGGCGGCGCGATCATTCTTGGAGGGGCGGCTTTGACAAAAGGCATCTCCGGGTTCTGCCGGGATGCCTTTGGTCGTGTCGTCCACGGTCACCAGAGGGCCGGGTTGTCAAGCGCCTCGACGCAGCGTGACGGACCCTGCAGCGGGTCGAGCGGTCCGCCCGTCAGCGATTGCCCCAGCCAACCTTCGGGATACTTCAGAGGCAAAGGCGGCTGGGCGACGGTTTCCGTGATCCGGGCGAACCCAACCTTGGAGTAGAAGCTGATATCGCCATAGGTCAGCGCAACGTCCACACCGTCATCCCGCAGCGTGTTCAAGCCGAAGCTCAACAACTTCTGTCCAAGCCCCTTGCCCTGTCGGGTCGTAGCCACGGCCATTGGCGACAGAATGAAGACGGTGCGCTCGTCCTCCGGATAGCTCATGCGCGTGAAGATGATCGTCCCGGCAATCGCGTTGCCTTCAAGGGCCGAAATGACGGTGATGTCAGCCGCATCGACCGTTGCGAACATCTCCGCCACCAGATTGCCGATCAGCTCGCCTTCTTCGGCGCCCTCGGAGCTCGTGAAAGTTGATCTGAAGAGATCGATGATTTCGCTCATTCGGTCTGTGTAGCTGGTCGTGAAGTCCATGATTTGGCCCCTTTCTATCTTTGGTTCAGTTGCGCGCGCACGGCCTTGATGCCCTGCCGCGATGCGCGGTAGGGCTGGCCGTTCCGCGAGAGGATGAAGCGCCGTTTTCTCAGGCGCAGAAACACGTCGAGGGTGCAGTCCGAGAGGACGTGACCGTCTCGTGTGAAACAGGTGATGGCGCGTATCTTGCCGCGCTCGCACCTTTCGTGGTGGATGGCTCCACCAAGGGCGAGTTCATGCAAAACACGCTGTTCGTGCTTTGATATATTCAACGGAGTGTCTCGATTTCATGAGAGTACAGAAAGCAGGGTCACTCAGCGTCGCGCGTGAGTGTCCTTCTGGTTCTGGCGTTCCCTTGTCGTTGGATCGGGAACGGGCTTATGCCCGGGTCTCTTGCATAAAATCTCCGTTGCACGAGGCTCATGCCTCCTGCCGGAGCCCAGTTAGCCCTTCAAATGATCGGATTCAAGCCGCGAAACCTTTGCTGTTCGGATTTCTGGGCCTGTGTTGCGAAAGCGGACGCTCACACCCGTGCTTCCAAGGGCATTTCTGCCCCCGCCAATACCCAGCCCCCCCGGTCACCTCCGCCGCTGCTCCCCGGACGCAACAAAAAAGGGCCCGCAAACATGGCGGGCCCCTTCGCATTCGTATGGCTCGGTCTTACTGCGGGATCTCGCCTTCGATCCCTTCGACGTAAAAGTTCATGCCCGCCAGCGTGCCATCGTCGGCAACCTCACCCTCGGCCAGCCAGGCGCTGCCGTCCTGCTTGTTCAGCGGGCCGGTGAAGGGGTGGTACTCGCCCGACGCGATGGCGTCCTTAAGCGCCAGCGCCTCGGCCTTCAGCTCGGCCGGAACCGCGTCCGAGATCTCGCCGATCTCGACCATGCCGGGGCCGATCCCGTCCCAGGTGTTCGCGCTTTCCCAGGAACCGTCCATCACCGCCTGCGTGCGCGCGATGTAATAGGGGGCCCAGTTGTCGATGATCGAGCTGACGCGCGGCAGCGGAGCGTATTCGCTCATGTCCGACGCCTGGCCAAAGGTGATCACGTTGCCCGCCTTCTGCGCGGCCGCCTGCGGCGCGGTCGAGTCGGTGTGCTGCAGGATCACGTCCGCGCCCTGTTCGATCAGCACGGTGGCCGCGTCGGCCTCTTTCGCCGGATCGAACCAGGTGTAGGCCCAGACGATCTTGAACTCGACATCCGGGTTCACCTTGCGCGCGTGGATGAAGGCCGAGTTGATGCCGCGGATCACTTCGGGGATCGGGTACGAGCCGATATAGCCGACGATGTTCGACTTGGTCATCTTACCGGCGATGTGGCCCTGGACCGCGCGGCCCTCGTAGAAGCGGGCTGAGTAGACCGACACGTTGTCGGCGGTCTTGTAGCCGGTGGCGTGCTCGAACTTCACGTCCGGGAATTTCTTGGCCACGTTGATGGTCGGGTCCATGTAGCCGAACGAGGTGGTAAAGATCAGGTCGGCGCCTTCCAGCGCCATCTGGGTCATGACGCGCTCGGCGTCAGGGCCTTCGGGTACGGATTCAACGAAAACGGTCTCGACCTTGTCGCCGAAATGCGCCTCGACGGCCTGCCGGCCCTTGTCGTGCTCGTAGGTCCAGCCGCCGTCGCCCACCGGGCCGACATAGACGAAGCCGACCTTGGTCTTGTCCTGCGCGACGGCGCCGGTCGCCAGACCGATCGCCATCGCGGCAGTTGCCAGAAGTGAAGTGAATTTCATCAGGTTACTCCCCAAGTTGGTACGATATGCCCCTCTTGTCAGTGAGAGGCGTGGAATATCCGGCCCAGCGAAGCAGGCGCCCTGCTCTTGTCGGCCGAAAGGATCACAAGCACAAGGATCGTGATGAGATAGGGCGACATTGCCAGATACTCGACCGGGATGGCAACGCCCGCCGCCTGCAGGTTCAGCTGGACGACGGTGACCCCGCCGAAAAGATAGGCGCCCAGCAGCACGCGCCACGGCTTCCAGCTGGCGAAGACCACCAGCGCCAGGGCGATCCAGCCGACACCGGCGGTCATGCCCTCGGTCCACTGCGGCACCCGGATCAGGCTGATATAGGCCCCGCCCAGCCCTGCGCAGGCGCCGCCGAACAGGATGGCCAGGCAGCGGATCCGCACCACCTTGTACCCCAGCGCGTGCGCGGCGTCGTGGTTTTCGCCCACCGCCCGCAGGATCAGGCCGGCGCGGGTGAATTTCAGCACCGCCCATACCGCCGCCGTCAGCGCGATGCCCAGGTATAGGATCGGATCGTGGCCGAACAGGATCGGGCCGATCACCGGCAGGTCGCTGATGCCGGGGATGTTCAGCTCAGCCATGCTGGGCGGCTTGATGCCGACATAGCTCTGCCCCAGCAGCGCGCTCAGCCCCAGGCCGAACAGCGTCAGCGCCAGGCCGCTCGCGACCTGGTTGGCCAGCGCCACCTGGGTCAGCACCACGAACAGCAGCGACAACAGCGCGCCGCCCACCGCGGCCGCCACGAAGCCCAGCCAGGGCGAGCCGGTTTCGACCGAGACGGCAAAGCCGCTGATCGCGCCGACGATCATCATGCCTTCGACGCCGAGGTTCAGAACCCCCGACTTCTCCACCACCAGTTCGCCGATCGCGGCCAGCAGCAGCGGGGTTGCGGCCACCATCAGCGAGGCCACCAGCAGGACGGGATTGATTTCGGTCAGGTCCATGGATCAGGCCACCTCTTTGCGGGCCGCACGGATGCGGTAGTTGGTCAGAAGGTCCAGCGCGAGCAGGAAGAACAGCAGCATTCCCTGGAACACCTGTATCGCGGCGGCGGGCAGGCCCAGCTGCGACTGGGCGATCTCGCCGCCGATGTAGGTCAGCGCCATCAGCCCGCCCGCCAGCAGGATGCCGACAGGGTGCAGCCGGCCCAGGAAGGCCACGATGATCGCGGTAAAGCCGTAGCCCACGTTGAAGTCGATGCTGACCACGCCCGACGGGCCGGACACCTCGAACAGCCCCGCCAGCCCCGCCAGCGCCCCGGACAGGCCGAGACAGAACAGGATCAGCCGCGCCGGGTTGACGCCGGCGAACTTCGCCGCCCGCGGCGCCTCGCCGGTCAGCCGGATGTGAAAGCCCAGCATGTGCCGGTTGAGCAGGACATAGGCGAAAATCACCGCGATCAGGGCTCCGACGACGCCCCAGTGCATTCCGGTTCCCTCGAACAGTTCGGCATTGTGGGCGCTGGCATAGCTCTGCAGGTTGCGCGACCCGGGAAAGCCGAAGCCTTCGGGGTTCTTCAGCAGCCCCAGCGAGACCGAGGCCAGAAGCTGTTCCGCCACATAGACCAGCATCAGCGAAACGAGGATCTCGTTGGTGCCGAACCGCACCTTCAGCAGCGCCGGGATCATCGCCCAGGCCCAGCCGCCCAGCGCGCCGGCGATCACCATGATCGGGAATATGAACCACCCCTCGACGGGATAGAAGGCCAGCCCGGCGCCGGCGCCGCAGATGGCGCCCATGATGTACTGCCCCTCGGCACCGATGTTCCAGATCCCGGCCCGGAACCCCAGGCTCAGGCCGATGGCGATCAGCACCAGCGGCGCGCCTTTGACCAGCAGCTGCGGGCGGTAATAAAACGCGAACTCGCCGAACAGCGGTTCCCAGAAGATGGTTTCGATGGCCTCGACCGGATTCTTGCCCAGGGCGGCGAACAGCAGCCCCCCGAAGAACATCGTCGCCAGCACCGCCACCAACGGCGTGGACATCGACCACGCCCGCGACGGCTGCGGCCTTTTCTCAAGCACGATCATCCGCGCGCGCCTCCCGTTTCTTCATCTTTTTCCAAATACTCACGGCCCTGCGGATCACACATGCGCCACCTCCATGCCATGTGCGCCGCCCATCATCAGGCCGATCTCCTCCACCGTCAGTCCCGTGGTCGGGCGCGGTGCGCTCAGGCGTCCTTCGTTCAGTGCCGCGAAGCTGTCCGAGATTTCCATCAGCTCGTCCAGATCCTGGCTGATGCAGACCACCGCCGCCCCTTTCGAGGCCAGGTCCAGGATCGCCTGCCGGATCGCCGCGGCCGCGGCCGCATCCACGCCCCAAGTCGGCTGGTTGACGACCAGCACCTCCGGGTTCTGCAGCACCTCGCGGCCGATGACGAATTTCTGCAGGTTGCCGCCCGACAGCGACCGCGCCGCGTTCTCGGGCCCCGGCGTGCGCACGTCGAAGGCCTTGATGATCCGTTCCGCAAAGCTGCGGGTGTCGTTCCATTTCAGGAAACCGTTGCTCTCCAGCCCCTCGCGCACCGATCCGGTCAAAAGCGCGTTCTCCGTCAGGCTCATGTCCGGGGCCGCCGCGTGGCCAAGCCGCTCCTCGGGCGCGGTCAGCAGGCCCAGCCGGCGCCGCGCCGTCGGGCCCAGCCGCCCGACCGGCTGCCCGGCCATCTTGACGGCGTCCGCCGCAGTCTGGATCTCGCCGGACAGCACGCCCAAAAGCTCGTCCTGCCCGTTGCCGGCCACGCCGCCGATTCCCAGCACCTCGCCCTTGCGAACGGTCAGATGCACGTTCTTCAGCGCGGTGCCGAATTCCGTGGGCGAGGGTACCGACAACCCGCTGATGTCCAGCGCCACCTCGCCGAAGTCCCGCCCGGCGCGCTGCGGCGTCTGCAGGGCCGTGCCCACCATCAGTTCCGCCATGTCGCGTGCCGAAGTCTCGCGCGGCGTGCATTCCCCGACGTTCTTGCCCAGGCGCAGGATGGTGGCGTGATCGCACAGCGTGCGGATCTCCTCCAGCTTGTGCGAGATGTACAGGATCGAGGTTCCCTCGGCGCGCAGTTTCTGCAGCGTCTCGAACAGGATCTCGACCTCCTGCGGCGTCAGCACCGAGGTCGGCTCGTCCATGATCAGCAGCTTGGGATCCTGCAGCAGGCAACGGATGATCTCGACCCGCTGCCGCTCGCCCGCCGACAGGTCGCCGACCGTCCGATAGGGATCCAGCGGCAGGCCATAGGTTTCCGACACCTCCCGGATGCGCGAGGCCAGATCGCCCATCGGCGGCGGGTTCTCCATTCCCAGCGCGATGTTCTCGGCCACGTTCAGCGCGTCGAACAGCGAGAAATGCTGGAACACCATCGCGATCCCGTCCGCCCGCGCGGCGCGCGGCTCGGGCGGCGCATAGGGCTGTCCGCGCAGCAGCATGGTGCCGCTGTCGGGCTTCACCAGCCCGTAGATCATCTTCACCAGCGTCGATTTGCCCGCGCCGTTCTCGCCCAGCAGCGCATGGACCTCGCCCTCGCCGATATCGAACGAGACGTTGTCGTTGGCCACGACGCCGGGATAGGCCTTGGTCAGCCCTTGCAGGCTCAGAAGTGGGGTGGTCACGCGCTCAGGTCCTTCTTCTGTTCGTTCTGCCGGGCGTGGCGCAGCAGCTCTGCCGCGACACCGACCGCGATCATCTGCGGATGCTTGCCCAGCGACGGGTCGCCGATCGGGCAGGTGATCCGGCCGATCCGCCCGGGCGGATGGCCCAGCGGGGCAAGCCGGGACCGGAACCGCGCCCATTTCGTAGCCGAGCCGATCAGGCCCGCAAAGCGGAAATCGTGCGAAAGCAGCCGGTTGCACAGTTCCAGGTCCAGGTTGTGCGAAAAGGTCAGCACCAGGTGTTCCGCGTCGCGCGGGGCGTGGCGCACCAGTTCGGCGGGTTTCGCCGCGGGGACGACCGTCACGCCGCCCGGCACCGCATCGGGAAACCGTTCGGGTCCGGTATCGACCCAGGTGATCGCGAAATCGGGCAGGGGCGACAGCACCCCGACCAGAGCCCGCCCCACATGGCCCGCGCCCCAGATCCACAACGCGCGGCCCGGCTTGTGCACCGGCTCGACCATCCAGCCGTCGATCAGCTGCGGCTCGGGCGGCAGGCCCTGGCCGCGCGCCCGCGCCAGCAGGCGCTTCACCGTCAACGGCATCCCGCCGCCGGAAACCGCCCGCGCAACGACCGTCTCGTCCAGCGCCCCGACCGCCGCAAGATCGTAGACCTCGCTCAGCAACGTGACCGCCCCGCCGCAGCACTGGCCCAGATCGGGTCCCAGCGCGTGCTGACTCAGCCGTGCCGGAACCATCTGCCGCCGCGCCGCCTCGGCCGCCTGGTATTCCAGCGTGCCGCCGCCGATCGTGCCCGACTGCCCGTTCTCCCAAACCAGCATCGCCGCGCCGACCTCGCGCGGGGACGATCCCCGGATCGCGGCAATGACGACGCGCACCACGCGCCCGTGGGTCTCGACCGCCTCCCGCAATGTCTCCCGGTCAAATCCCATCGCGAACCCTCCGGATGGCTTTCCAGACCTCTTCGGCCGTGGCCGGAGCGTTCAGCGCCGGATAGCCGTTGCCGCAGGCCGCCACCGCGTTCGACAGCGCCAGCCAGGCCGAGATGCCCAGCATGAAGGGCGGCTCGCCCACCGCCTTCGAGCGATAGATGGTGTCCTCTCGGTTCTCGGCATCCCACAGCGCGACGTTGAACACGTCCGGCCGGTCGGAACAGGCCGGGATCTTGTAGGTCGATGGCGCGTGGGTGCGCAGCCGCCCCTTGTCGTCCCAGACCAGCTCCTCGGTGGTCAGCCAGCCCGCGCCCTGCACATAGCCGCCCTCGACCTGGCCGATGTCCAGCGCCGGGTTCAGCGACGCGCCCGCGTCATGCAGGATATCCGCGCGCAGGATGCGGTTCTCGCCGGTCAGCGTGTCCACCGCCACCTCGGTGACGGCGGCGCCATAGGCGAAGTAGAAGAACGGGCGACCGTGGCCCTTGATCCGGTCCCACTCGATCTTGGGCGTCTTGTAGAACCCCGTGGCCGACAGGCTGACCCGGCCCTGATAGGCCAGCGCCGCGGCCTCGGCAAAGCTGTAGCGGGCCTCGCCCACCTCCACATGCCCGTCGGCAAAGCGCACCGATCCGGCCTCCGCCTGATGCCGCTCGGCCAGGAACTCGGCCATGCGGTCGCGGATCGTGTCGCAGGCCGCCTTGACCGCCATGCCGTTCAGGTCGCTGCCCGAGGACGCCGCGGTGGCCGAGGTATTGGGCACCTTGGCCGTATCGGTCGCGGTGATCCGGATCATTTCCGGCGGAATGCCGAAACGGCTTGCCGCCACCTGCGCCACCTTCTGGAACAGGCCCTGTCCCATCTCGGTGCCGCCGTGGTTCAGATGCACCGACCCGTCCTGATAGACATGCACCAACGCGCCGGCCTGGTTCAGATGCGTCAGCGTGAAGGAGATGCCGAACTTCACCGGCGAAAAGGCGATGCCCTTCTTGATCACCCGGTTCCCGGCGTTCCACTTTTCGATCGCCGCCTTGCGCGCCGCATAGTCGCTCGACTCCAGCAGCGCCTCGGTCATCCCGTGCAGCTCGAAATCGGTCACTTCCATGCCGTAGGGCGTGGTGTTGCCGCCCTGCGGCACCGGCCGGACCGGCGGCGGGCTGGAAACCTGCCTGACATTGCCGAGGCTGGTCAGGTCGTCCTGCGGATCGACCCTCTGCACCGGCTCCCCGCGCTTCGCCTTTTCAGAAATACTCCGGGGGGAGGCCGCAGGCCGGGGGGCAGAGCCCCCCTCCGCCGGCGCCTCGTAGTAGTTCCGCCGCCGCAACTCGACCGGGTCCAGCCCCAGCACATGCGCCGCATGATCCATCACCCGCTCGATCCCGACCATGCCCTGCGGCCCGCCAAAGCCGCGGAACGCGGTCGCGGACTGGGTGTTGGTCTTCAGCCGGTGGCTTTCGATCCGCGCGGCCGGCAGCAGGTAGGCATTGTCCGAATGCAGCATCGCCCGGTCGGCCACCGGCAGCGACAGGTCCTGCGCCCAGCCGCAGATCGCGTGGTGCAGGAAGCTCACGCCCTGGATGTGCCCTTCCGCGTCGAACCCGGCGCGGTAGGCGATGCGGAAGGCGTGCCGCTTGCCTGTGACCACCATGTCGTCGTCGCGGTCGTACCGCATCCGGCAGGACTTGCCCGTCGCCCGCGCCGCAACCGCGCAGGCCACCGCCAGCGCGTTGCCCTGGCTTTCCTTGCCGCCGAACCCGCCGCCCATGCGCCGGGTCTCGACCCGCACGGCGTGCATCGGCACGCCCAGCGCATCGGCCACCTTGTGCTGGATCTCGGTCGGGTGCTGGGTCGAGGAATGCACCAGCATGTCGCCGCCCTCGTTCGGCACCGCCAGCGCGGCCTGCCCCTCGAGGTAGAAATGCTCCTGCCCGCCCAGCTCGAAGCTGCCTTCGATCACATGCGCGGAACCGGCGATCGCCGCCTCGGCGTCGCCCTTCCGGTAGATCCGCGGCCCTTCCTCGAACCGGCTGTCGGCGGCCAGCGCCTCTTCGATGGTCAGGATCGGCGTCTCTTCGTCGTATTCGACCTTGCCCAGCCGCGCCGCCTTGCGCGCCGCCAGATGACTGGTCGCCACGACCAGGAACACCGGCTGCCCGACATAGTTCACCGCCCCGTCCGACAACAGCGGCTCGTCATGGATCGACGGCGAGACGTCGTTGGCAAAGGGCAGATCCCCGGCGGTCATCACCATGACCACGCCCGGCGCCGCCTTCACGTCGGACAGGTCCATCGCGGTGATCCGGCCCTTGGCGATCGGGCTCAGGCCAAAGGCCAGGTGCAGCGTGCCCTTGGGCGCCGGGATGTCGTCCACGTAGCGGGCCGTGCCCGAGACGTGCAGCGGCGCCGCGTCATGGGGTAGGGGCTTGCTCACGGTCATGCCGACACCTCCAGCACGTTGGTGATCTCGCCCTGATCCTCGGCGAAGTACCGCTCCAGCATCGCCCGGGCCGTCTCCAGCCGGTATTCGGCCGAGGCGCGCATGTCCGTCATCGGCGTGAAATCCGCGCCGAAGGCGGGCAGGGCGGCATGCACCGCCTCATATGTCCACGGCCGGCCCACAAGCGCCGCCTCGACATTCGCCGCGCGCTTCGGGATCCCGGCCATGCCGCCGAACGCGATCCGCGCCTCTGCGACCGCGCCCTCGGCAACCACGATGTTGAAACAGCCGCACACCGCCGAGATGTCCTGATCGAACCGCTTGCTCAGCTTGTAGCATTTCAGCCGGTCGTCCTGCCGGGCAAAGCTGACGGCCTCGACGAATTCCCCCGGCGCGCGGTCCTGCTTGCCGTAGTCGAGGAAGAACGCCTCCAGCGGCAGCGACCGGCGGTCATCGCCCTTGCGCAGGTGCAGCGTGGCCCCCAGCGCGATCAGCGCCGGCGGGTTGTCCCCGATGGGCGAGCCGTTGGCGATGTTGCCGCCCACCGTCGCCGCGTGGCGCACCTGCACGCTGGCATAGCGCCGGATCATCTCGGCGTAAGAGGGATGCAGATCCGCCATCGCCGCGCCCAGGCGGTTCATGTCCGCCATCGCGCCGATGCGCACCTCGTCCTTCCCCACCTCGATCGCCTTCAGATCGTCGCAGCCGGTCAGGAAGATCACCGGATCCAGATCGCGCAGCTGCTTGGTGACCCAGAGACCCACATCCGTCGCCCCCGCCACCAGCGTGGCATCAGGATGGGCGGCATAGACCTCGGCCAGCTCATCGCCCGAGCGCGGCAGCATGGGCGAGGCGGCCCCGGCCGCGGCCGGCTTGTCCTTGACCCAGACCGGAACCGGTTGCGCCTCGACGGACTCAGCCGCGCGGATGATCGGCGCATAGCCGGTGCAGCGGCACAGGTTGCCCGCCAGTTGCGTGTCGTGATCGGTCGCGCCGTTCGCATGGGCCGCCACCATCGACATCACGAAACCGGGCGTGCAGAACCCGCATTGCGACCCGTGATGCTCGACCATCGCCTGCTGCACCGGGTGCATCTGCCCGTCCGGTCCGCTTGCGCCCTCGACCGTCCGGACCGCCTTGCCATGCAGCTGCGGCAGGAACAGGATGCAGGCGTTCAGCGCCTTGGCCCCGTCCCGGTCCGTCACCATGACGGTGCAGGCGCCGCAGTCGCCCTCGTTGCAGCCTTCCTTGGTCCCGGTCAGCCCGCGCTCTTCGCGCAGCCAATCCAGCAGCGTTGCAGTCGGCGGCACATCCGCCAACTCCACAGTCTCTCCGTTCAGAAGAAACGTGATCTTCATTTGTGAAACCCGTCGCGTTACCCCGTTGGGCCCCGGAATGCGCCCCCCCGATGCGACGTAGAAGGGGCGCGGGCCTTGTTTGTTGCTTCAAGGTTAGAAAGCACGGGCGCGACATGGCAAGAAAAACCGACGCGGTTTCGGGCGTCTGGCGGTCGAAACCGCGCTTTTTTCCCATTCCGTGACGAAAAATTCCTCGGATTCACAAGGAATTCCGCGCAGATACCCGGTTTGCGGGGCATCGCTTGGAAGCACTTTTCGGAAAAAGTTTAAAATCCCTGCATATTTTCGGCGCAATCGCCTTCAGATCAACGTCGAAAGCCGCTGCAGCCCGATTCCAAGCGCCAGCAGGCCGACGGCGATGGTCAGCGGGCGTTTCGGCGCGACGGCGGCAAGGCGGCCGCCGATGAAGGCCGCGGGAACGCCGCCGGCGACCAGACCGGCAACCGGCATCAGCACGTCGGACAGCGCCCGGTCGCCGCCCCAATGCCCGGCCTGAAACGTCATCAGCAGCACCGCGAAGACGATGGCGCTGACCACCAGTTCCGCCAGCGCCGACGATCCGATGGCCCGCCGCGGCTCGGTCCCGGAACCGATCAGGCTGCTGGTGACGATCGGCCCCCAGCTGCCGCCGATGCCTTCGATCAGGCCGCCCGCGGCGCCGATCACCGACATCCGCCGCGTGGCCAGCAGGCGCGGCGCGCGGCCGGTGATGCCGCGCCACAGGATCAGGCTGCCGATCCCGATCAGGAAGGCCGCGATCAGCACCGTCAGGAACGGCCGTTTCAACTCGCCCAGGATCAGCGCGCCGACGATGCCGCCCGCCATGCCGGACAGGGCAAGGCGGCGGAACAGCGAAAAGTCGATGTTGCCGTTCAGCGCGTGCGAAATCCCCGCCATCGACCCGGTCGGGATCTTGGCGGCATTGACGCTGGCCGAGACCAGCGGCGGCGGGAAACCCTGGAACAGCAGCACCGAGGACGAGATGACGCCAAAGCCCATGCCCAACGCGCCATCGGCAAGCTGTGCCACGAAACCAACGGCGAGAAAGGTCAGGAACGAGTCCAAGGAGTGCCCCGAAAATGCGGCTGTGCGCCAGAGAGTTAGAGTGGTTGCCTGCGCCGTTCAACAGGGAAAAATTCCTTTTTGCAGGTCCGCCCGTGGCGGCGCGGCTGCGGATCGCCTATCGTGCCGGACATGAGCACCGAGCCCCGATTCATCCATCTCCGCGTCCACACCGAATACTCGCTTCTCGAAGGCGCAATACGGCTGAAAAAGCTGCCCGGCCTGTGCGAAAAGCTGGACATGCCGGCGGTGGCGGTGACCGACACCAACAACATGTTCGCGGCGCTCGAATTCTCGGTGACCGCCAGCGGCGCGGGCATCCAGCCCATCATCGGCTGCCAGGTAGACCTCGCCTATCTCGAGGCGCAGCCCGGCGAGAAACCGAAACCGCCCGCGCCGGTGGTGCTGCTGGCCCAGTCCGAGACCGGCTACGAGAACCTGATGAAGCTGAACACCTGTCTCTACGTGGACAAGGGCGGGCAGCTGCCTCAGGTCACGCTCGAGGAACTGGAACAGCATTCCGCCGGGCTGATCTGCCTGACCGGCGGGCCGGACGGGCCGGTGGGCCGCCTGCTGCAGCAGGGCCAGCGCCCGGCGGCCGAGGCGCTGGTGGACCGGCTCGCCGCAACGTACCCCGACCGGCTCTACGTCGAGCTTCAGCGCCATCCCGGCGAGGACGGCCAGCCCGACGCCGAACGCCTGACCGAGCGCGGCCATGTCGAAATGGCCTATGCCAGGAACCTGCCGCTGGTGGCCACCAACGACGTCTATTTCCCGACCCCCGACATGTACGAGGCGCATGACGCGCTGATCTGCATCGCCGAGGGCGCCTACGTGGATCAGCAGGAAGGCCGCCGCCGCCTGACCGCCCAGCACTATTTCAAGTCGCCGCAGGAAATGGCGACGCTCTTCGCCGATCTGCCCGAGGCGATCGCGAACACCGTGGAAATCGCCCGCCGCTGCGCCTTCATGGCCAGCAAGCGCGACCCGATCCTGCCGAAATTCGCCGATGACGAGGTCGAGGAACTGCGGCGGCAGGCCAACGAGGGGCTGCAGCAGCGCCTTTCGGTGATCCCCCACGCGGTCAGCCCCGAGGAATACCAGAAGCGGCTCGATTTCGAGCTTGGCATCATCGAAGGCATGGGCTTTCCCGGCTACTTCCTGATCGTGGCCGACTTCATCAAATGGGCCAAGGACAACGACATTCCCGTCGGGCCGGGGCGCGGCTCGGGCGCCGGTTCGCTGGTGGCCTATGCGCTGACCATCACCGACCTCGATCCGCTGCGCTACTCGCTGCTGTTCGAACGCTTCCTCAACCCCGAACGGGTGTCGATGCCCGACTTCGACATCGACTTCTGCATGGACCGCCGCGAAGAGGTGATCCGCTACGTGCAGGAGAAATACGGCCGCGACAAGGTCGGCCAGATCATCACCTTCGGCGCGCTTCTGTCAAAGGCCGCCGTGCGCGACATCGGCCGCGTGTTGCAGATGCCCTACGGCCAGGTGGACCGCCTGTCCAAGATGATCCCGGTCGAAGGGGTCAAGCCCGTCTCGATCGAAAAGGCGCTCAAGGACGAACCCCGCCTGCGCGAAGAGGCCCGCAACGAAGAGGTGGTGGACCGCCTGCTCACCTACGGCCAGCAGGTCGAGGGGCTGCTCAGAAACGCCTCGACCCACGCCGCCGGGGTGGTGATCGGCGACCGCCCGCTGGACAGGCTGGTGCCGCTCTACCAGGACCCGCGCTCGGACATGCCCGCGACCCAGTTCAACATGAAATGGGTGGAACAGGCGGGGCTGGTCAAGTTCGACTTCCTGGGTCTCAAGACCCTGACCGTGATCCAGAACGCCGTCGACCTGATCCGCAAGACCGGCCGCGACCTGCACGTCGCCGCCGACGGCACGCAGCTCTACGACCCGCCCGAGGGCGCGGTGAACGAGATCAACGCCATCCCGCTGGACGACGCGGCCACCTACAAGCTCTACTCGGCGGCGAAAACCGTGGCGGTGTTCCAGGTGGAAAGCTCGGGCATGATGGACGCGCTCAAGCGCATGAAGCCCACCTGCATCGAGGACATCGTGGCGCTGGTGGCGCTCTACCGTCCCGGCCCGATGGAAAACATCCCCACCTATTGCGAGGTCAAGAACGGCCTGCGCGAGATCACTTCGGTCCACCCGCTGATCGACGACATCCTCGCGGAAACGCAGGGCATCATCGTCTACCAGGAGCAGGTGATGCAGATCGCGCAGGTCATGGCCGGCTACAGCCTCGGCGGCGCCGACCTGCTGCGCCGCGCGATGGGCAAGAAGATCGCCGAGGAGATGGCCAAGGAACGACCCAAGTTCGAAAAGGGCGCCATGGAGAATGGCGTGGACAAGAAGAAGGCGTCCGAGGTCTTCGACCTGTTGGAAAAATTCGCCAATTACGGCTTCAACAAGTCCCACGCGGCGGCCTATGCGGTGGTCAGCTACCAGACCGGCTGGCTCAAGGCGAACCACCCGGTCGAGTTCATGGCCGGCGTCATGAACTGCGACATCCACCTGACCGACAAGCTGGCGATCTATTTCGAGGAAGTCCGCAAGGGGCTGGGCCTGCCCTACGTTCCGCCCTGCGTGAACCGCTCGCAATCGACCTTCGACGTGGTGAACGGCGAGCTGGTCTATGCGCTGGGCGCGCTCAAGAACGTGGGCGTCGAGGCGATGAACCTCGTGGTCGCCGGGCGTCGCTCGGGGGCGAGCGCCAATGAAGGTGCCGACAGGCCCTTCGTCAACCTGTTCGATTTCGCCCGCCGCGTCGATCTGAAGAAGGTCGGCAAGCGCCCGCTCGAGATGATGGCGCGCGCCGGGACCTTCGACCAGCTCGACCCGAACCGCCGGCGCGTGTTCGACAGCCTCGAACAGCTGGTGCAATATTCCGCTGCGATCCACGACCAGAAGAACTCAAGCCAGGTCTCGCTGTTCGGCGAGGCGGGCGACGACCTGCCCGAACCGCGGCTTGCGCCCACGCCCGACTGGCTGCCGGCGGAACGGCTGAGCGAGGAATTCAAGGCCATCGGCTTCTACCTGTCGGGGCACCCGCTGGACGACTACATGCCCGCGCTCAAGC
The DNA here is from genome assembly GCF_005938215.1 of Ruegeria sediminis. GTDB lineage: Bacteria > Pseudomonadota > Alphaproteobacteria > Rhodobacterales > Rhodobacteraceae > Ruegeria > Ruegeria sediminis. The sequence goes on along the minus strand of NZ_VCPD01000001.1, from coordinate 476,382 downwards.
GCAAGCAGGTGATGACGCTGGACGAGGTGACGGAACGGGCGCGCTCGGGCCCGCTGATCGCCAAGATGGCGGGCGTCGTGTCCGGGCGGCAGGAACGCAAATCGGCCCGTGGCAACCGCTTCGCCTTCGCGCAGCTGTCGGACCCGACCGGCGCCTACGAGGTCACGCTGTTCTCGGAAACGCTGGAAAAGTCCCGCGAGTTCCTTGAGACCGGCGCGCAGGTGGTGCTGACCGCCGAGGCGACGATGGAGGCGGATCAGCTGAAGCTTCTGGGCCGGTCCGTCGGCCCGATCGACGCCGCCGTGGCCGACGCGGGCGCGACCGGCCTGCGCGTCTTCGTCGACGCCGCCGGCGCCGTGTCCACCGTGGCCAAGGTGCTCGAAGACGCGGCCACCGCGGCCCGCGGCTCCGCCAAGGGCCCGATCCAGCTCTGCCTGCTGGACCCGGGCCTGCCGGGGGACGTGGAAATGGATCTGGGCCAGGATTTCCCCATCAACCCCCAGATCAAGGGCGCGATCAAATCGCTCGAAGGGGTGCTGGACGTCGAGGAGATATAGGCGGCAGCGGCAGCCTTGTTTTCAGGTGCGCGGGATGGCGGGTCTGAGCCCCACGCAGACGTTTTTTCCGATCAAGCACCGGCGCTCTTGAACTTAGTTTGTTTCTGTAACCCAGGTTCCTGTAGTCTTGTCGCATCCCGGTATCGTTTCATAGGACGCGACAGATGCGCAATCTCTTGCTTTGCACCATTCTTTTGGCCGCCACCACAAACAGTCCTTCTGCCGCAATCGCGCAAGGCGCGGAAAAACCGAATGTCGTGCTCATGATGGTCGACAACCTCGGGTGGGGCGAGTTGGGCGTGTATGGCGGCGGCGAGTTGCGCGGCGCAGCGACGCCGCGCCTCGATGCATTGGCCGCTGAAGGAATGAGACTTCTGAACTTCAATGTCGAGCCACAGTGCACGCCCAGTCGCTCGGCCTTGATGACAGGGCGTCGCCCGATCCGCTCGGCAACGACCAAAGTGGTGTGGGGTGTCCCTTACGGCATGGTGAACTGGGAAATCACGATGGCCGAGTTGTTCTCGGAAGCCGGATACGCGACCGGTATGTTCGGCAAGTGGCACTTGGGTGACATACCCGGGCGTTTCCCTACCGATCAAGGTTTTGACGAATGGTACGGCGTCGCAAATACAACGGACGAGTCCGAATATTCTTCTCAGTTCCAGTTTGACGCCTCGGTCAGCGGCCAACCGATGATCCAAGAGGCCAGACGCGACGAGTCCCCCCGCGACGTCAAGCCGTACGATATCGCCTCGCGCCGCGAAATTGACAGCGAACTAATCGCCCGCGCCATCGATTTCATGAAACGTTCGGTCGCGGATGATCAGCCTTTCTTTGCGTTTGTGCCCTTTACCCAACCCCACCTGCCGACCCTGCCGCATCCCGACTTCGACGGGATCACCGGCAATGGGCATTATGCAGATGTCTTGGCCGAGATCGATTTCAGGTCCGGGCAAATCCTCGACTCAATCGAGGAACTCGGGATTGAAGATGACACAATCGTCATCTGGCTGAGCGATAACGGGCCGGAGTACTTCCGCCCGTGGCACGGCACGGCAGGCCCGTGGCGTGGCGCCTATTTCACGGCTTGGGAAGGATCGCTTCGGGTGCCATTCCTCATCAGGTGGCCGGGCCGAATAGGTGCGGGAACCACAAGCAATGAGATCGTTCACCTGGTCGATATGCTCCCGACATTGGGTCGCGTCGCGGGTTATGAGGTTCCGGACGACCGTATCATCGATGGTGTTGATCAACTCGATTTCTTTCTGGGACAACAGACCAGGTCGAACCGCGAAGGGTTCATTGTCTACAACAATGACGATGTCTACGGATACAAGTGGCGCAATTGGAAGCTGCACCTGATCGAACTCGACAACATGAACAGTGAGCCGCGCCCACTCAATGTACCACGTGTCTTCAATCTGATCACCGATCCGAAAGAGGAGTACGAAATCCAGGAGGAGGCGACTTGGATCTTGCCGGTGATCTTCGAAAAGATCGTGGAGTTCGAAAGTACCTTGGTGGAAGAGCCGCCAGTCCCATTTGGAGTGTTGGAACCCTACGAACCGCCAAAGAACTGATTGGCAACTGTGTTGCGCATTGCCGACAGTTGACGCTTATCCGGCGACGCTCCGCCGCCGCGGGTTCTTTCCGAAGGTGCCGGTTCGGCCCCGAAAAACGAAGTACAAAACGGACACACCCGCCCTCCGTCCCTGTACAAAACGGAAGAAACGCCCTCCGGCCTCAGTAATGCGGCGGGCGTTCGTCGCCGAACACCACCCCGCCCGAGCCCTCCTGATCGCGCGCCGCCTCGCGCTGCATCAGCATCTGCACCCGCCGCTCCAGCCGGTCGATCTCGTCCTGCTGACCTGCGACCACGGCGCTCAATTCGTCCACCGTCCGGATGAGATGGGCGATCTGTTCCTCGAGATGCTGCATGGCGGGCTTCCTTGTGCTCGTTCACCTTGTTCATATAGGCGCAACGTTACGCTTGCCAGTCCCGGGCACAGGCCGGAGGCTTGAAGCCGGAGGAAGCCATGACCGTATCCATCGACACCGACGACGGGATAACCACCGTCACCATCGACCGGCCCGAGGCGCGCAACGCCGTCGATCCCGCAACCGCGCGGGCGCTCTACACCGCCTTCCTGGCCTTCGAGGCGGCGGACGACCAGCGCATCGCCATCCTGACCGGCGCAGGCGGCTGTTTCTGCGCAGGTTTCGATTTGAAATCAGCAGGTTCCGGGGCGTCCGACGGTTGGGTCGCGGAACTGGACATTCCGCCCGACTGGTCCGACCCGGCGAACGATCCGCTGCCCGGCCCGATGGGGCCATCGCGTCTCATGCTGTCCAAGCCGGTGATCGCCGCCATCGAAGGCCCCGCCGTCGCGGGCGGCATGGAACTGGCCGCCTGGTGCGACCTGCGCGTGATGGCGCAAGGCGCGGTCACCGGCGTTTTCTGCCGCCGCTGGGGTGTGCCGCTGATCGACGGCGGCACGGTCCGCCTGCCGCGCATCCTGGGGCAGGGGCGGGCGAATGACCTGATCCTCACCGGTCGCCCGGTCGAGGCCGACGAGGCGCTGGCCATGGGCTTCGCCAACCGGACCTGCCCGCAGGGCGAGGCTTTGCAGACCGCGGCCGCGCTTGCCCACGACCTGCTCCGGTACCCACAGGCCTGCATGCTGGCCGACCACCTCTCGGCGCGAATGCCGCCCGCGGAACTGGCGGCGGCGCTGCGACGCGAATGGCGTTCGGCGTCGGCCTTTGCCGCCGAAGGGCGCGCGGGCGCGGCCCGGTTCGCGGCGGGCAAGGGGCGTTCCGGGGATTTCGCGGACATCTGAGGAATGCGCATCAAAGATGCGCAGCCTCCGGCGGGAGTATTTGCCGAAAAGATAAAGTGCGGCGATGCGTTTGCCGCTGCGGCGGTGCATTGCCTTGCCCCTGTGCGGACCTTGGGCTAGACCGCGCGCGAAACATGACTACCCGCAAGGACGCCCGACATGGCCAAGCCCAAGAAACAGCCCCGCCCCAAGGCGATCACGCCGAAAGGGTTCCGCGACTATTTCGGCTCGGAAGTCACGCAGCGCACCGAGATGCTGCGGACCATTGCTGGCGTATATCATCGCTATGGCTTCGATGCGCTGGAAAGCAGCGCGGTGGAGACCGTCGAGGCGCTGGGCAAGTTCCTGCCCGACGTGGACCGGCCGAACGACGGCGTCTTTGCCTGGCAGGAGGCGGATGACGAGGGTCAGGGCGACTGGATGGCCCTGCGCTATGACCTGACCGCGCCCCTGGCGCGCGTCTACGCGCAGCACCGCAACGATCTTCCGACCCCCTATCGCCGCTACGCGATGGGGCCGGTCTGGCGCAACGAAAAACCGGGGCCGGGGCGGTTCCGCCAGTTCTATCAGTGCGACGCCGATACGGTCGGCACCGCTTCGATGGCGGCGGATGCCGAGATCTGCGCGATGCTCTCGGACACGCTGGAAACCGTGGGCATTCCCCGTGGTGATTACCTGGTACGGGTCAACAACCGCAAGGTTCTGAACGGCGTTCTGGAAACGATGGGTCTGGCCGAAGATGCCGACGCCCGGGACGCCGTGCTGCGCACCATCGACAAATTCGACAAGGTGGGCGAGCAGGGCGTGCGCGAGTTGCTGACTCAGGGGCGGCTGGACGCCTCGGGCGCCTATATCGACGGCGTGGGCCTGAGCCAGGATCAGGCCGACCCGGTCGTCGCTTTCCTGACCTCGAAGGCGGGCGATACCGCGGCGACGTTGTCCAACCTGCGTGTTGCGGTGGGCGACAGCAGGATCGGAGCAGAGGGCATCGCGGAACTGGAACAGATCGCGGCGCTTCTGGATGCAGGCGGCTACGGCCCCGACCGGATCGAGATTGACCCCTCGGTGGTGCGCGGCCTGGGCTACTACACCGGCCCCGTCTACGAGGCCGAACTGACCTTCGAGATTTTCGACGAAAAGGGTCGCAAGCGGCAGTTTGGCTCGGTCGCGGGGGGCGGGCGCTACGACGATTTGGTGAAGCGTTTCACCGGGCAGGAAGTGCCGGCGACCGGCATTTCCATCGGCGTCGACCGCCTGTTGGCCGCGCTGCGCGAAAAGGGCCGCATCCAGGCCGTCGAGCATGGCCCCGTCGTCGTCACGGTCATGGACCGCGACCGCATGGCCGACTATCAGGCAATGGTGGCCGAGTTGCGCAACGCCGGCATCCGGGCCGAGGTCTATCTGGGTAACCCAAAAAATTTCGGCAACCAGCTGAAATACGCGGACAAGCGCAATTCTCCGATCGCGGTGATCGAAGGGGGCGACGAAAAGGCGAAGGGGATCGTGCAGATCAAGGACCTGATCCTTGGGGCGAAGATCGCGGAAAGCGCCACGTTGGAGGAATGGAAGGAACTCCCCAGCCAGTTTGAAGTGCCGCGCGGCGACCTGGTCGCCAAAGTGCGCGAAATCCTGGCCACGCAGGACGGGCAGGGCTGATGCGGAACCGCGCCGAGACACTCGAACTGGCCGCCCGGCTGCGTGGTCATTTCGAACGGGCCGGGGCCGCGCCGGTGGAGACGCCGATCCTGCAGCCGGCCGAAACCCTGCTGGATCTCTATGGCGAGAACATCCGTGGCCGCGCCTATGTGACGTCGGACGCCCTGCGGGGCGAGCAGATGCTGCGGCCCGACTTCACGGTTCCGGTGGTGCAGAAACACATGGAGCACGGAGCCGAGCCTGCCCGCTACACCTATGCGGGCGAGGTGTTCCGGCGGCAGGAGCATGACTCGGATCGGGCCAACGAATATGTGCAAGTGGGTTACGAGGTGTTCGACCGCGAAAACCCCGCGGCCGCCGATGCTGAGGTCTTTGCCCTGATCTCGCAGGCTCTGGAAGGATACCAGCTGCGCGCGGCGACCGGCGATATCGGCGTTCTCATGGCCGCGGTCCAAGGATTGCGCACCACCGAACGGCGCAAGGCCGCGCTGATGCGCCACATCTGGCGCCCGCGCAGGTTCCGCGCCCTGCTGGACCGGTTCGGCGGTCGCGCCAAGACGCCGCCGACCCGGGCGGCGCTGCTGGCCACGTCAGACCCTATGGCGACCGACGTGCCGTTCGTCGGCAAGCGGAGCAACGCCGAGATCGCCGACCGGATCGAGGCCCTGCGCGCCGATGCGGCGGCAGAGCCGATCTCGGACAACGAACTGGCCGGGCTGGAAACGCTGCTGTCGGTGCGCGAGACCATGCCCTTCGCGCTGGAACACTTGCGCGACGTCGCTGTGGACCTACCGCAGATCACCGTGGCGCTGGACCGGCTGGAGGCGCGGATCGACGCCCTGCAGGCGCGCGGGGTGGATGTTGGCAGCCTGGATTTCGAGGCGTCTTACGGGCGTACGTCGATGGAGTACTACGACGGTTTCGTCTTTGGCTTCTATGCCGAGCGTCGTCCCGACTTGCCCCCGATCGCCACGGGCGGGCGCTATGACGCGCTGACCCGCCGGCTGGGCAACGGCGCCGAGATCCCGGCGGTCGGCGGGGTGCTGCGTCCGGATCTGATGCTCGAGATCAAGGAGGCCGCGGCATGAGCCTGAAGCTGGGAGTGCCGTCGAAAGGGCGGCTGATGGAAAAATCCTTCGCCTGGTTCGAGAAGCACGGCATCACGCTGACCCGGACCGGATCGGATCGGGAATATGCCGGTCATGTGGACGGGGTCGACGGCGTGTCGCTGGTGCTGCTGTCGGCGGGGGAGATCCCGCGCGAACTGGCCGCGGGCCGGATTCACCTGGGCATCACCGGCACCGATCTGGTTCACGAGAAGCTGCCGCGCTGGGAGCAGCAGGTCGAAGAGATCGCGCCCCTGGGGTTCGGCCAGGCGGACCTGATCATCGCGGTTCCGGCCTGCTGGGTGGATGTGGATACGCTGGACGATCTGGACGCCGCCTCGTCGGCCTTTCGGGAACGGCACGGTCACAGGTTGCGGATCGCGACCAAGTATCACCGTCTGGTGCGGGAGTTTCTGACCGATGCCGGGGTGGCGGATTTCGCGCTGGTGGACAGCCAGGGTGCGACGGAAGGAACCGTGAAGAATGAAACCGCCGAGGCGATCGCCGACATCACCTCGACCGGCGAGACGCTCAGGGCCAATCACCTGAAGATTCTGGGCGACGGTGTGATCCTGAAATCTCAGGCGACGCTCTGGCGCAGCCGCACCGCCGTGTACGAGCCGCCCGAAAAACAGTCCCTTGACGCCATTCTGGACCGGTTGGAATAACCGTTGTGCCGTCGGCGCGCGCCCGTCACAACACGCCGATTTCCGCCAGCGCCCGGTTCAACTCGTCCGGCAGGGCGTCGTCCTGTTCCCGCTCTTTCGGAAGATCCGGCGGCGAGTCCTCGGGCTTGAGGTAGCGCCAGCCCTGGAACGGGCGTTTCTGCGCGCTCTGGGTGCGATGAAGCTCGGGATCCAGCACGATGGCGCAGCGGCGGATGCCGTCCTGGCCGATCACCTCGTCCAACCGCAGGATGCGCTGCCGGCACTGTATCGTGCCCCGGATCACCCAATAGATCGAGCCGCCGTCGAGGATCTCGCTTTCGCGCTTTGGCCACATGCGCGTGATGTGACGGGGCAGGCCGTCGTCGAACTGCTGCCGGTGGCCTTCCTGCCATTCCGCCAGGCTGTCGACGCTTTCGGATCCGACCGAAAGCTTGATCAGGTTCACGTAGTTATCCACAACTCCCCCACAGAGTCGTCCAGAGGTTCACCTTGATATTGTAGTGCGCCAACGTTTTTCATCAAGCTGTTGTGGCGAGCGGCACATTGGGTGTAATATGGGTTCCTCTTCCAGCACAGGGAATCAACGAATGAGCCGCTTTGCCGCCCCCATCGCCGAGCAGATCTGGGACATGAAATACCGCTTCAAGAAGGCGGACGGCACCCCGATCGATCTGACCGTCGAGGATACGTGGCGGCGGATCGCGCGCGATCTGGCCCGGACCGAAGAGGATCCGGCGCTTTGGGAGCAGAAATTCTACGAGGCGCTGGAGGATTTCAAATACCTCCCCGCCGGCCGCATCACCGCGGGCGCCGGCACCGCGCGGCAGGTGACGCTGTTCAACTGTTTCGTGATGGGCACGATCCCCGACAGCATGGCGGGCATCTTCGACATGCTGAAAGAGGCGGCGCTGACCATGCAGCAGGGCGGCGGCATCGGTTACGACTTCTCTACCATCCGCCCGCGCGGTGCCGACGTGCATGGCGTGGCGGCGGATGCGTCGGGGCCGCTCAGCTTCATGGACGTCTGGGACGCCATGTGCCGCACCATCATGTCGGCGGGCTCGCGCCGGGGTGCGATGATGGCGACCATGCGTTGCGATCACCCCGACATCGAACAGTTCATCTCGGCCAAGTCCGATCCGGCGCGGCTGCGCATGTTCAACATGTCGGTGCTGGTGACCGACGCCTTCATGGAAGCGGTCAAGGCGGACGGTCCCTGGGAGCTGCAGTTCGGCGGCAAGATCTATCACACGGTCCAAGCGCAGGATCTGTGGAACCGGATCATGCAGGCGACCTATGACTATGCCGAACCCGGCGTGATCTTCATCGACCGGATCAACCAGTCGAACAACCTGAGCTACGTCGAAACCATCGCGGCGACCAATCCTTGCGGCGAACAGCCCCTGCCGCCCTACGGCGCTTGCCTGCTGGGCTCGGTCAACCTGGCACGGCTGGTGACGCAGCCGTTCGAACCTGGCGCGCATCTGGACGAAGCGGCGCTGCGGGAGTTGGTCGCAACCTCGGTCCGGATGATGGACAACGTGGTCGACGTCTCGAAATTCCCGCTGCCGGAACAGGCCGCCGAAGCGCAGGCCAAGCGCCGGATCGGGCTGGGCGTGACCGGTCTGGCCGACGCGCTGCTCATGCTGGGCCTGCGCTACGGTTCGGACGAGGCGGCGCGTCAGACCGAGGACTGGCTGCGCGCGATCGCCCGCGCCGCCTATCTGGCCTCGGTCGATCTGGCAAAGGAAAAAGGCGCGTTCCCGCTTTTCGACGCCGACAAGTATTTGTCCAGCGGCACCATGCAGCAGATGGACGAGGACGTTCGTGACGCGATCCGCGAGCACGGAATTCGTAACGCCCTGCTGACTTCGATCGCGCCGACGGGGACGATCTCGCTTTATGCGGGCAACGTCTCGTCGGGGATCGAGCCGGTCTTTGCCTATGCCTATACGCGCAAGGTTCTGCAAAAGGACGGGTCGCGCACCGAAGAAGAAGTGGTGGATTATGCGGTTCAGATGTGGCGGGACAAGCATGGCGACAAGGCGTTGCCCGACTATTTCGTGAACGCCCAGACGCTGACCCCGTCCGACCACGTCCGGATGCAGGCGGCGGCGCAGAAATGGATCGACAGTTCGATCTCGAAGACGATCAACTGCCCCGAGGACATCTCGTTCGACGATTTCAAGGATGTCTACATGCAGGCCTGGGATCAGGGCTGCAAGGGCTGCACCACCTATCGCCCGAATGATGTGACCGGGTCGGTGCTGACCGTGTCGGAAAGCGTCGACAAGCTGCCGGGCGAAAGCGCCGACGCGCCGCACGAGTTCGATGGCGGCGACGTCATCTACATGTCCGAACCGCTGGACCGCCCGCAATCCCTTGAAGGCTCGACCTACAAGCTGAAATGGCCCGACAGCGAACACGCGATCTATCTGACCATCAACGACATCATCATCGGCGGCCGCCGGCGGCCGTTCGAGGTGTTCATCAACTCGAAGAACATGGAGCATTACGCCTGGACGCTGGCGCTGACCCGCATGATCTCGGCGGTGTTCCGGCGCGGCGGCGACGTGTCGTTCGTGGTCGAGGAACTGAAAGCCGTGTTCGACCCGCGCGGCGGTGCCTGGGTCAAGGGAAAATACATCCCGTCGATCCTGGCGGCCATTGGCGGCGTGATCGAACAGCACCTGATCGCCATCGGTTTTCTCGACGGCGAGGGGATGGGCCTCAAGTCCGATCCGCAAGCGCAGGTGGTGAACGCCGACCTGCCGCGCGGCAAGCCCTGCCCGAGCTGCGGCCAGTACGAGATGCGCATGGTCGAAGGCTGCATGACATGCGCCAGTTGCGGCCATTCCAAGTGCGGCTGACGACGATCTGGTGGTTGTTGAAATACCAAGCGAATAAGGCCCATTTGGGCGGTTTTGCCGCCCAAAAACAAGGTCATTAACGCCCAAGCTTCGAAATCCCCTTGTATTCATAGCTGACCGAAGGCGCCGGATCACTTAAACACCCAACCCGGCGCAGACCTTCTTCCAGCGATGGAGAGACGCTGCGGCGATCCCCATGTTGCTGCATATCTCGCCGGCCCTCGCTTCGGATTCCGCCTGCTTCAGCGCACAGGCAATCTGTTCATCGCGGAATCGATTCTTCGGCATTGGTACGCCTTTCTCCTGCCAGAAATGTACCCAAGATTTCGCATTCAGCTCGGACCAGTTTCTTGGGGCAGGACCAGGCGCGATGTCCTGACGACCGGAGCCATGTCAACGATTTGCGGCATGTTCCCCGGCGAGCCGGCCGAAAACCGAGCCGTTGATCAGGCCCGTTCCACCCGGATAGTTGAAAAAGAACACGCCCCCCACCAACTCGCCCGCGGCAAACAGGCCAGGGATCGGGGAAAGGTCGTTGTCCAGTACCTGGGCGCTGTCGGGGTCGATGCGCAGCCCGCCGAAAGTGAAGGTGATGCCGCAACCGACCTGATAGGCCTCGAACGGGCCTTGGTCGATCGTGTTGGCCCAGTTCGATTTCGGCACCGGCAAGCCCCGCGTGCCGCGGCCGTCCTTGACGTTGGGATCGAAGGGCGTGTCTGTGTCCACCGCGGCGTTGTAGGCGCGGATCTCGTCCAGGAATCCCCGCGGATCGACGCCTTCCAGCTTGCTCGCCAGTTCCTCGAGCGTGGGCGCGGTGACTTTGGTCACCCGCTTGATGCGGTATTCGTCGCGCAGCAGATGCGTCACCTTGGCGTCAAAGATCTGCCAGGCGAACTGGTCCGGCTGGTTCAGGATAACCCGGCCGTATTTTGCATAGGTGTAATTGCGGAAATCCGCGCCCTCGTCGACAAAGCGGCGGCCGGTGGCGTTCACCATGATGCCCCAGGGGTAGGAGTGTTTCTGGAACCCGTCGCCCACGTCCAGATCGCCGAATTCCGGCGCGTTGTAGTCCCAGCCGACCGCATGGCAGCCCGACCAGTTGCCACAGGTCGAGGCACCTGCGGCCATGGCCATCCTGATCCCCTCGCCGGTGTTGAAGCGCGAGCCGCGCACGCGGGCCATCTCCCATCCCGGGCCAAGGTATCGGGTGCGCATCTCGGGGCTGGCCTGGAACCCACCCGATGCGATTACCACCGCCTTGGCGCGCAGGTCGTGGATTTCGCCCTTGTGCCGCACCTTGACGCCCGTGGCGGCGTGGCCATCGGTCAACAGTTCAAGCGCGCGGGTTTCGTACCGGATCTCGACGCCGCTGGCCTTGGCGATTTCGGTGTGAGCATCGACAAGGCCCGGGCCGCCGCCCCAGGCTTCGAGAGTGAGGCCGCCCCAGAACTTGAACCGCCCATCCACCTTGAAGGCCTGCCGCCCATAGATCGGCATGAAGCGGATGCCCTTGTCGCGCATCCAGTGCATCGTTTCGCGCGACGACATCACCAGCCGCTCGCACAATTCGGGATCGGTGCGGAAACGGGTGACGCGGAACATGTCGTCGAAGAACTGATCGGTGGTGTAGGTGCCGAAATCGGTGATCGCGATCTGTTCTTCGGACAGGTCCGGGCAAAGTGCGCGGATATCGTCCACTCCGTCGTATGCAAAGCGGATTGCCCCGGCGGTAAAGCGCGAGTTGCCGCCGTTTTCGACCTCGGGCGCACATTCCAGCATCAGGACGCTTGCGCCCTTTTCCCGCGCCGCGTGGGCCGCGCAGAATGCGGCGTTTCCGGCTCCGACGATGATCGTATCCCAATTCGTCATTGTCACTGATCCTTACTTGGCGCCTTGAACAGATCCTTGCGAAGCGTCATCAGCGCGGCCGGGTCGATCCGGGCCTGGATGACGGTGGTCTGGTCGCTGGCGATGGCCTCGCGCAGTGCCGGGCCCATGCCGCCCGGACCGTCGACCCAGATGCCCTTGCCGCCGCAGAGTTCGGCGAACTTGTCATAACGGGGCGACTGGATTTCAGCGCCCAGCAGGCGCCCGCCATAGAATTCCTGCTGATAGGCCTTCTCGGCCCCCCAGGCCTGGTTGTCCAGCACAACGATGGTGATCGGCAGATTGTGCTGAACGGCAGTCTGGATTTCGATCATCGTATAGCCAAGGGCGCCGTCCCCCATCACGGCCACCACTGGCCGGTCTGGTGCGGCGGCCTTGGCGCCGATGGCGGCCGCAAGTCCGAACCCGACCAGACCGAAATCCAGCGGCGTGATCAGCGACATCGGCGCATAGTGGGCCAGCCGGTCGGCGGCCTGAAGGCAGGTGTTGCCCGTGTCGAGAGTGACGATCGCGTCCTCGGGCAGGGCGGCGCGGATCTCGGCCAACGCGCGCCGGGGGTGCATCGGCAATGTGTCGAGGGCGGCCTCCGCGACACGTTCTTCGGCCAGGCTTTCCATATCCACGCGGAAGGCGGCGCGCCACGCGTCACAGTCCGGGCGCGCGGCGATTCCGGCCAGGGCTTCGGCCGTCAGACGGGCATCTCCCTGCGCCGCGATTTCGGCGGGGAAATACCGGCCCACGGCAGAGCCCTCCACATCCACATGCGCGATGCGGGTATCCGCACCGACGTAGTCATTCGAGTGGAAGGTCGAGTTGAAGCCGAGCCTGGCGCCAAGCACGACCATCACGTCGGCCTCCTTCGTCAGGCGGCTGGCGACCCGGTTGCCGCGCGGCCCGCCCTGGCCCGCGAACCACGGATGGCCGTGCCGCATCACGTCGGCATGGCCGGTCGAGGCGACGACGGGCACTTCGAGCTTTTCCGCCAGTTCGGTCAGGGCATCGCGCCCCTCACACCACTTGAAGCCGCCGCCTGCAAAGATGACAGGGCGCTGGGCCTGCGCAAGCAGCGCTGCCATCGCCTGCACATCTGTCGGGGCTGCCGGACCGGGACGCGCGATCATGACCGGGGCCGGATCAATGGCGGGCATTTGGGCGGCAAAGAGATCGCGTGGGACATGCAGCACCACTGGACCCCGGCGGCCGGTATTCGCGAGCCGGATCGCGTCTTCCAGCATCGGGGCCAGCCGCGAGGGATCGGTGACCATGACCGAACGCTTGGAAATGGGCGCGAACAGGGCCACCTGGTCGACTTCCTGAAAGGTGTCCTTGCACTGATCGGCACGGGTGATGGCGCCGGCAATCACCACCAGCGGCGAATAGGCCAGATACGCCTCGGCCACTGCCGTCACGATGTTGACCACGCCCGGCCCCGCCTGCGCGCCAAGGACGACACCGGGCTTGCCCGTCATCCTCGCCCAGGCATCGGCCATATGGCCCGCCGCACGCTCGTCCCGCGCGCCGATATAGGAGATTTCGCCGCCCCGATACATGGCGTCGTAAAGCTCCAGCATCGAGCCACCCAGCAGCCCGAATACGGTGTCGATGCGGTTGGCCTTCAGCACGCGACAAACGGCCTCGCCGCCATTGATGATGGTCATGGTCCTAGTCCTCGGATCGGGGCCGCAGGTTCTGCGGGTCGAACAGGGCCTCCTCGTGGATGGTAACAGGGATTTCGCGGTTCAGGATTTGCACCGACAAGCCCCGTCGCGGCGTGCCCTTGCGGACAAACAGCCAGCCGAGCGACTTGCCCACGGTGTAGCCGTAGCCGCCGGAGGTGGTCAGGCCGACCGCGTGGCCATCGCTCAGCACCGGTTCGCCGCCCAGAATGTCGTGGTCGTCCGAGTGCAGCTCGGCGTAAAGGAGCTCCCATTGCGGTTCCCGGCTCAGAAGGGCGTCCTTGCCAAGGAAGTCGCGCCCGTCAGTCACGACGAACCGCTCAAGACCGACGTCCAGAGGGCCGACATCGGTCGTCAATTCGCCGCTGGCGCGATAGGCTTTCTCCATCCGCATACCGTTGAACGCGTAAGAGCCCAGATCGGTCAGACCATGCATCGCGCCAACCGCGAACAGCGCGTCGTAAAGCTCGGCGATGCGATTCAGCGGCGCATGCAACTCCCAGCCAAGCTCTCCGACGAACGAGACGCGGAGCGCATGGCACGGCACGCCGGCGACCTCGATCTCCTGTCCCGAGAGCCAGGGGAAGGCGGCGTTGGACAGGTCCGCGCCGGTGAGTTCCGACAATATCCGGCGCGATGCCGGACCGGACAGGGCCAGCATGCCCCAGTCGGCGGAACGATTGACCATCCGCACATCCTCGCCCGGACGAATGTGCGACCTGATCCAGTCGAAATCCGGGGTCGCGCGAGCGATGGCGGAGCCGGTGAAATAGCGATCCTGACCGATGCGCCAGATGGTGATTTCGGTCTCGAAACGGCCCTTCGGAGTCAGGAGGTGATTGAGGGTGATCCGGCCGTCCCTCGCGGGGATCCTGTTGGCCGACAGCCGGCCAAGCAACGCGCCCGCATCACGGCCTGTAATCTCGAACTGCGCAAAGGCGCAAAGGTCGATGACACCGGCGGCTTCGCGGGTCGCCTTCGCCTCCATCTGCGCATTCTCGTGCCAGGGTTGGCGCCGCCAGCCGATCGTTTCCGTCTCGCCAACCGCACCGAAGTAGCGCGGCCGTTCCCAGCCGGCGATCTCGCCAAAGACGGCGCCCTTGGCCGCCAGCCGGTCGTAAAGCGGGTGGCGCTTTACCGGCCGCAGGCTTTCGAACTGTTGGCCGGGACAGGGAGTGTCATGGCGGCGCATGAATTCATCCTTGGTGCGCTCGAGGATGAAATGGTCATTGGCGAAATTGCCGTATCGCCGGGGGTCGAGGCTGCGCGTGTTGATCGCTGTCTCACCGTGCACCATCCAGTCTGCAAGAACCTTGCCTGCGCCGCCTCCCCAGGCAAGACCGATGGACGAGCCGCAGGAAAGCCAGACATTGGGCGCGCCCGAGGGGCCGACCAGCATGCCGCCGTCCGGGGTATGGGTGATCGCCCCGCGCACGACGCGCTTGATGCCCAGCTCGGCCAGAACCGGCATCTTCTCCAAGGCAATCGTCAGAAAGTCGCCAATCGAGTCATAATCCGCCTCGAACAGCTCGTTCTCCGCCTCCCACGGCGCGCCCCTGGGCATTTCCCAGACCGTGGGACAGCGGTGGCCCTCGTAGATCCCGATGAGGCCCGATTTCTGCTCCTGCCGGATGTAACCTCCATAAGCATTGTCCCGCATCACCGGCAGTTCGGGTCGGTCAAGGAATTCCGGGACCGTTTCGGTGACGAAATAATGGTGCAGGCACGAGACCGACGGGATCCTGAGCCCGAACCATTCGCCGACCTGGTTGGCATAGGACCCTGCCGCGATCACCACATGCTCGGCCAGCACGTCGCCCTTTTCGGTGCGCAATAGCCACATGTCCCCTTTGCGCGATGCGCCGACGACGCGGTTGTGGCGCTCGATCCTTGCGCCGCGCGCCCGGGCGGCCGCCGCCAGCGCCATCGTGACACCGGAAGGGTCGATATGCCCGTCCTCGAAGGTCTGAATGGCGGCCTTGATGTCGGACGTCCTGTAGAAAGGGTTGCCTTTGGCGACTTCTTCCGGACCCACCAGTTCCATGGGCAGATCCAGCAACTTGCCCACCCCCATGATGGATTTCATCCAGTCGACTTCGTCAGCGGTGGTGGCGATGCGGAAGCCGCCGACCTGGTGCCAGCCGATCGACTGGCCGGTTTCCTTCTCGACGCGCTTGTAGGTTTCGATCGAGATCTTGTTGATCCATCCCATCAGGCGCGAGCCGACCGCGTGGGCGATCTGGCCCGCGGCGTGCCAGGTCGAGCCGCTGGTCAGTTCGGCCTTTTCGAACAGGATCGTGTCGGTCCAGCCGTTTTCGGCCAGCTGGAACTGGGCGGCGACGCCCATGATGCCGCCGCCGATGATGGCGACACGCGTGGAGCGAATGCTGTCGGTCATCGGAAAACCTCCTTGGCCGGTTTGAGCGAGGCGCGGGCGGCAAAGCGGGTGCAGGCGATTTCGACCTCGAATCCGCCGACGACGTCCTGCGCGTGCAGCAGGTCGAGCGGCGCGTTGACCATCGCCAGGGCAACAGTTTGGCCGAAACGATAGCTCCAGGCGGCCGAGGTGATCTGCCCGACCACCTTGCCGTCGCGCCAGATCGGCTCGTCATGGATCGGGATGGCGTCCGGGTCATCGAACACAAGCGAGACGATCCGCCGCCGGGGCGGATTGCCCGCCTCGCGCAGGGCGTCTTCGCCGACGAAGCCCGTGCCCCAGGCGCAGAATGCCTCAAGTCCGGCTTCGAACGGCGTGGTGCCGGGGCCAAGTTCGTGGCCAAACGCCCGGAAGCCGCTTTCGATCCGTAGGGAGCCGCTGGCAAACAGCCCGGCATGAGTGGCCCCCGCCGCCACCAGCGCCTCGTGCGCGGCCAACGCCATGTCGGCGGGGAGGTAGAGTTCATAGCCCTCCTCGCCGGTAAAGCTCAGCCGCCCGGCCCAACCGCGGGCAAGGCCGATCTCGACGGGGGCGATATGGAAGCGCCCGAGGTCGGGAACCTGCGTGTTCGACGTTGCTTGCAGCACCTCTCGGGCCTTGGCGCCCGCAAGTCCGAGGATCGCGTAGCCACTTGTCACATCGGTGAATTCAACGCGGAACTCACCCTTGGTCTCGCGCATCCGCTTCAAGTCGCGCACCACCTCACCCGCACCGACGACCAGCAGATAGGTTTCGGGCCCGTGGCGCTGCACGGTCAGGTCGCTTTCGATGCCGCCCTTGCGATTGAGGATCTGCGTGTATGCAATGCGCCCTTCGGCGATATCCATTTCAGCCGTGCAAAGGCGGTTGAGAAAGGCCGTCGCATCCGGTCCCTGAACCATGATCTTGCCGAAGGCAGACTGGTCCAGGATCGCCGCACCGGTGCGGCAGGCTTGGACCTCGCGGTCCACCTGATTGCGCCATTTCGGCAAGCCGAAGGTCAGCGGCAGATGCGCCGCCGCGCCGCCGAAATGCAGCGCGCGTTCCCAGCCGCCGCGGGCCTCAAACCTTGCCCCGGCCGCCACGAGCCCCGCGTGAACCGGCGACCGGCGCTGACCTCGCGCGGTTTCCATCGACCGGCCAGGAAATGGGTTGTCGTAATGGCGCCCCAGAACCTCGGGAATGCGGGCTTCGAGCGCCCCCAGCACGTTCATCTCGGGGCTGAAGCGGCGGATGTCGGCCTCGTTCAACTCCATGGTCGGTTCGCCCGCGATGATCCATTCGGCCATCGCCCTGCCGGCGCCACCCGCCAGTGCGATGCCGGTCGAGTTCATGCCGCCCATTAGGAACAGGCCCGGCACGTCAGGGCTTTCACCCAGCATGAACTGGCTGTCGAGCGTGAAGCTTTCCGGCCCATTCAGCAGCATCCGGACCTCGGCCTTTTCCAGCGCCGGAATGCGGCGCAGCGCGTTTTCCATCATCGGCATGAAATGGTCCCAGTCCTCGTCCAGAAGGTCGAACGAGAAATCGGCGGGCAGGCGGTCCAACGGCAATCCCTTGGCGTGGGGTTCGAACGAGCCGACCAGCAGCCCCTCCACATCGTCGCGGGCATAAAGGAAAGCGTCCTGATCGTTCAGCGTCGGCAGATGCACGCCCTTGCCAAGCGCCTGCACCTCGGGCAGCGGCTTGGTCAGGATGTAGAAATGCTCGCAGGCATAAAGCGGCATATGCGCCCCGGCCATCGCAGCCACTTCGCGGGACCACAGGCCGCAGGCGATCACCACTTCCTCGGCCTCGATCACATGCCCGCCGATTTCGACGCCAGAGATCCTGCCGCCCTTCTTTTGCAGGCCGGTGACGCGGGTATCTTCGAATATCCGCACGCCGCGCGCCCGCGCGCCCTTGGACAGCGCCAGGGCGACGTCCGACGGGTTCACCCGCCCGTCGGCGGGTGACCAAACCGCGCCGATCACGTCGTCCACCTCGATCAACGGCCAGAGCTCTTTCGCCCGCGCTGCATCCACAACATACGCCTCTAGCCCGAATGCGCGGCCCAGCGACACCTGCCGCTTGATGTTGGTCAGCCGGTCCGGATTGGTGGCCAGCGTCAGCGATCCGGTCTGGGTCCATCCGGTGGCCTGGCCGGTTTCGCGCTCCAACTCTCCGTAGAGGTCGATGGAATAGTTGATCAGCCTGGTCAACGTCGCCGAGGGCCTGAGCCGCCGCACCAGCCCGGCGGCGTGCCATGTGGTGCCCGAGGTCAGTTTGGACCGTTCCAGCAGCACGATGTCCTTTCGTCCCTCGCGGGCCAGGTGATAGGCGATGGAACACCCGATGACGCCGCCGCCGATGATCACCGTGCGGGCATGTGCGGGCAGGCTCATTGCAGGACTCCGTCGCGGATGAGGGCGGCGATGGCGTCGTCGAAGATTGCGACGGCTTCGTCGATCAGGTCGGGCGTATGCGGCAGGCCCGTCACGCACGAGGTAAAGGACATGAAATCGACGCCTCGGTCGAGCAGCGCGTCGCGCAGCCCCTTGACCAGCACCGGCGGGGTGCGGCGGATGGTGGCGGCGTCGAGCCCCTCGATGGAGGTGCCGCCGAAATAGAGGTGGCAGGTCGAGCTGTCGCCGTAGGCCAGCGCGCCTATCCCGTGACGGGCGAAGACCTTGTTGAACCCGTCGCGCAGCCTGGCGGCCATTTCATCCGCATGGGCCTGCACCTCGCCAGTCGACAGGATCTCCATCGCCTTGACCGCCCCGGCCGCGACCATCGGGGCGGCGTTGAAGGTGCCCTTGTGGCTTACGGGTGGGGCCAGCCCGTCGCGCTGATTGGCAGGGGACAACAGCTCCATGATCTCCGCCTTGCCCACCACCGCGCCGCCCGGCAGGCCGCCGGTCACGATCTTGGCCAGCGTGGTCAGATCCGGCACCACCCCGTCGCGCGCCTGCCGCCCGCCGGGAGACCAGCGCAAGCCGGTGATCACCTCGTCAAACACGAGCACGTGGCCCATGTCTTCGGTCAAGGCGCGTATCGCGGGCAGGAACCCATCGGGCAGCGGCACCGAGCCGTAATTGGCGCCCGAAACCTCGACAAAGACCGTGCCGATCCGCGGATCCTCGGCGAGGATCCCGGCAATCGCCTCCACGTCCGGCGGCGCGACGACCGTCAGGTCTGCAATCGCCTGCGGTATGCCGAGGGAGGGCGGCGTATTGGCTCCGGGCTTGGAGCCCTTGAGCAGCAGGTCGTGCCAGCCGTGGAAATGGCCATCGATTCTCAGCACCTTGTCACGGCCGGATTGCGCCCGCCCCAGCCGCAGCGCCAGCATGGTGGATTCCGTTCCCGAGCCGGTGAAGCGCACCCTTTCGGCGCTGGGAAACAGGCGGCACAGCCATTCGGCCCATTCGATTTCCAGCGGATGGCAGTCGCCGGTATAGGGCATCTCGAACATCTGCCGCGACACGGCCTCGGCGACCTCGGGATGGGCATGTCCCAGTATCTGGCTGGCCGCGCCAAGCTTGAAGTCGATGTATCGCTTGCCCTCCACATCCCATTTCTCGGCCCCCTTGGCGCGGGCGAAGTAGATCGGATGCGGCGCGCGGAAACGCAAATCGTGGCTCACCCCTCCCGGCATCACGGCACGGGCGCGGGCGGCGAGAGTGGCGTTGCTATCGTGCGTCATGGTTTCAGCCCGGATGGTTGAGAATGATGGATTTCGGGGCGGTATAGGTGGCGAGGCCCGCCAGTCCCTTTTCCCGCCCGATGCCGCTGGTCTTGACGCCGCCGAACGGCACGGTGTCGCCTGCCTTGAGAAAGCCGTTGACGAAGACCTGCCCGGCCTCCAGCCCGCGTGCGAGGCGCAGCGCGGTCGTGGCGTCGGCGCTGTAGACCCCGGCAACCAGACCAAAGGGCGACGCGTTGGCCAGCGCCAGCGCCGCATCGGCATCCGGTACCCGGAAAGTGGCGAGGACCGGCCCGAACACCTCGTCGCAGGCGATCTCGGCCTCGGCCGGGACATCGGCAAAGATGGTGGGCGGATAGAAATTGCCTTTGTCGAGCGGTGCCGGCAAAGGCGCGGGTTCGCCGCCCAGTACGCAGGTAAGCCCGGCGGCCCGGGCACGATCGACGTAGCCCGCAACGCGCTTGAACTGCGCGCGGCTCACCAGCGGACCGAGCGCGGGATCGTCGAGCGGGTGGCCCATGCCGAGCGCCTTGGCCTCGGTGACGAGCCGAGCGATCAAATCGTCATGCACGCTGTCCTGCGCGATCAGCCGCGAGCCCGCAGCACAGACCTGACCGGCATTGAAGAATATCCCGCGTGCGATGTCCCGTGCGGCCAAGTCCAGATCGGCGTCCTCAAGCACGATGACCGGGGACTTGCCACCCAGTTCCAGCGTCACGCCTGCCACCGGCGCCGCAGCTGCCTGCATCACCTTCTGCCCGGTGGCGGTTGACCCGGTGAAGGTCACATGCGCGATGCCCGGATGGCCGGCGAGCATGGCGCCGACCTCGGCCCCACCGGTCACCACGTTGAAGGCACCGTCCGGCAGCCCCGCCGCCTGCGCAAGTTCGGCCATGCGCAGGGTGGTCAGCGGCGTTAGTTCCGAGGGCTTGGCCACCACCGTGGCGCCGACCGCAAGCGCCGGCGCCACGCCCCGCGCCAGCGTCGACAGCGGGTAGTTCCAGGGCAGGATATGGGCGGTGACGCCGACAGGCTCGGGCAGGGTCAGCGCCGTCTGATCGGGGCCGAGCGGAATGGTTTCACCGTTCAGCTTGTCGCAGGCGCCGGCGTAGAAACGGAAATAGTCTGCGGCACGCAGCACGTCACGCCGTGCCTGCGAAAGCGGCTTGCCTACATTCAGCGCCTCCAGCGCGGCCAGGTGGTCGGCCTTCTCCTCCAGCAATCCGGCCAGCCGCGTCAGCACCCGCGCCCGGTCCGCCGGAAGCCGCCGCGCCCAGCGTCCGAGCGCCTGTGCGGCGGCCTCCACCGCCTGCGTGACCTGGACCGCCGCCGCATCTGGCACCCGCGCAATCCCGTTCTGTGTTGCCGGATCAAGCAGCACCCGCATGCTGCCCTCTCCGGGCCGGAATGCGCCGCCGATCCATTGCGCCGTGGCCTGCGCGATATCGGTCGGGTATCGCGGGTGGTCCTGCATCAATCGCGCCCGATCTGCTGGCGGCTCAGACGGATGTCGAAACGCGCGCGCAGATCCTGGTCGACCGCGTCGGGGATGTGCGACGGGAAATGGCTGGCAAGAATGTCCTTGGCGCGGTCGCGCGCCACGTCGCCCACCGGGCGCGCGCCGTCCGCCTGCCATTCGCGCGGCGGACGGCGGTCGCCGACAACGGGATAGAAGTAGTCCGATTTCATGCGGCTGAACGTATGCGGGTCGCCAAGGTAGTGGCCTTCGCCCCGGCACACCCCGGTAATCACATCCGCCGCTACGTTCTCGGGCGTCGCCTCGATGCCGCGAATGGTGCGCAGGATATTGCCCAGAAGGTCGTTGTCACTGACATAGGCTGCGTGGCTCACGCCCAGCAGGCTTGCCTGCATGCCCGCCGCCTGGGTCACGAGGTTGGACCCG
Organism: Ruegeria sediminis; assembly: GCF_005938215.1. Classification (GTDB taxonomy): domain Bacteria; phylum Pseudomonadota; class Alphaproteobacteria; order Rhodobacterales; family Rhodobacteraceae; genus Ruegeria; species Ruegeria sediminis. The sequence goes on along the minus strand of NZ_VCPD01000001.1, from coordinate 455,121 downwards.
GCATGGGCGGCCATGGCGACAGCCAGCGATTTCTCGGCGCCATACTGCGCGTCGAGGCATTTGGAGTCGGTGATGCCAGCGATGGAGGATGTCGGCAGGTCGAAATGGCGGCCCATCTGCGCGGCTCCGGCCATAAGGATCGCCTGTTCGCCGCCGCCGCCGCACATCGAGCCGGTACGCAGATCGGCGACAAGGGGTTTCGGGGCAAAGATCGCCCTGACCTCGGGGTCCACCAACCGGGCAAAGACCAGCCCGGCCAGCGTCTCGGCCACGGCCTGGACCAGCGACCCGGCGATCGTGGCAGGGCTGGTGGCCCCGGCCTGGCCTGCGCTGATCAGTTGCACGGGGAAACCCGCCAGTATCGCCGCCTCCAGAACCTCGCAGGCTTCTTCGGCGAAACGCATCGGCGGCACCACGTGGCAGACCATCACGGTCAGGAACGGACGCGCGCGAAATGCGGCTTCTCCCCCGGCAATGCGATAGCAGAGATCCGCAATTGCGGTCACGTTTTGGGGCTCGGTGATCGAGATCGAGACATGCTTCGACGTGCCCATCAGACAGGCATAGGCGGTGTTGATGTCCATTGCCGCGCTGCCCTCGACATCGCGGGCCACAACCGAGCGGCTGAAATGGTGAATGTTGTCCATCCGGTCGACGATCCGCGCGGCATCGTACAGGTCAGCCAGCGTCGAATCGCGATAGGCGCCGGTATCAAGGTCGAAAACGCCCGGCGCCGCGCCGCCGGTGGACATGTGAACCCGGGCATCTTCAATCAGCAGATCGTGCTCGGGCCGCTGCCCGCACAGGGTGAAACCCCGCCGGGCCCCATCTATCGTGGTTCGCACCAGGCTGCGCGGAAACAGCAGTCGGCCGTCTTCGGTCAGCTCTCCTCCGGCAGAGCAGACCTTTTCGATCATCGACGGGATTGCCTGGCTCAGGCCCAGGGTTTCCAGAAGCATCAGCGCGGTTTCCTCGACCAACGCGATCTCGTCGGGCTTCAGCGGCTTCAGTCGGCCGCCCGGCACCCCGGGCCATACCGGTTTTCGGCTGTCGGGTTCCGTGGTCTGGTTGAGACGGTCCTTGCGGCCGCGCCTTCGGGATTCCGATGTCATAGATTCATGAATCCAGTTTTGGTCGAATTGACGATGCAGGCTAAAAACGCCATTTACAAACGGCGATTCTTCATCAATTGATGAAGTGAAATCATCTATGAGGCAGCCGTGTTGCCGTCGCTTTCCGCATTGCGCGCTTTTGATGCCGCCGCCCAAAGGGGCAGTTTTCGCGCCGCGGCGGAATTCCTGTCCGTTACCCCCACCGCGATCAGTCACCATATCCGCAGCCTTGAAGAGCAACTCGGAACAAAGCTGTTCGAACGGGCCGGGCGCGAGGTCGCGCTGACCGAAAACGGCAGGCGGCTGGCCGAGACCACGGTTCAGGCGTTCGGCATGCTGGACGACGCCGTGCGCGCCCTCCGTCACTCGTCGCGCAGGGTGGTGCGCCTATCCGCCGGGCCCATTTTCACTGCCCGCTGGCTTATGCCGAGGGTCAGCGACCTGTGGGAGCGGCATCCGGGGATCGAACTGGAAGTGGTCCCTTCCTACCGTCCCCGAATGCGGGACCAGACCCATTCGGATATCGTGATCCGGTGGGAACGCATGACGGACATGCCCGAAGGCGCAGTCAAACTTTTGGAACTGCGCCCGACCGCGATTGCCAGCCAGGAATACCTTCGCCGGCACGGCCCGGTTTCGGCCCCCCGCGACCTGCTGGCGAAACCCATCATGCATCAAAGCAATCATTGGGGCTGGCTCGACTGGTTCGCGGCCATGGGCGTTCAGCCGGACGGCCCCTTGCGGGGTCCGGTCTTCGAAGATGCAAACGTGCTCCTGCGAGGTGCGTCCGACGGTCAGGGAGCGATCGTAGGATGGTTGCCGCTCATCGATCAGGATCTTAAGGAAGGACGGGTTGTCCGATTGTTTGGGGAAGACATCGCGCCTACCCACGCGTATTTCGTCGAGGTCCGGAACGACGCGCAGGGGCGTCGGGAAACGCGGGCGGTCATTGAGTGGCTGACTTCCGGGCAATCGGTATCGAGGATCTGCTCATCCACGGGCGCCGCAATCTGACGCTTTGAGGTGTGAACCGTCGAGCCGCAATGTCACCAAGATACGATGGCGCGGATCACACGATGTCCTTCACCCGGTCCCAGGTGTTCATGAGATGCCTGCTCATCACCTCTCCCAGCCGTGCGCCGTCGCGGGCTTTCAGGGCGTCCGCCATTTCGTTGTGCTCCGAGACGGCCTTGGCCCAGTATTCCGGCTTCCGGTTGCCGATGAAGCGGATGCGTTTCAGCTGGGCCTGGATCATGCCCTGATGCCTCAGCAGGGTTTCGTTCCCGCTGAGTTCGGAAAGCCGGGAATGGAATTCCTGGTTCAGCTTGTAGTAGGGCAGGCGGTCCCGTTTTTCGTACAGGACCAGCATCTCGCCGTGGAGCTTGAGCAGATCGTCGATTTCCTCGTCGCTGGCCCTCTGGCAGGCAAGCTCGCCGCTCAGCCGTTCCAGGTGGGCCAGCACTTCGAGCATGGAGTAGACATCCTCGCGTGTCAGCTTGCGCACGATGCTGCCTTTTGAGGGGCGGATCACGATCAGGCCTTCGGCCGCGAGGGTTCGCAACGCTTCGCGAAACGGCGTGCGGGATACGCCGAGTTGCTGGACCAGTTTGGTTTCGTCGATTCGCGATCCCGGTTCCAGATAACCTTCGATGATCAGGTCCCGGATCCGGTTCGCGACCTGGTCGTGAAGGGTCTCTTTCTGGATTGCTATGGGGTGGCCTGCATCAAGGTCGCTTATTTCCACGGGTTTTCTCATTCGTTGTCCAATTTTTCCAAGCTTACAAAATTGAGGCTTGCTCCGCGATATTTTTTTCATGTATTCTGTATACAAAATGAGGATATACATGAAGAACGCTTCTCGCATTGCCTTTGCCATCGGTGACGCAGGCGGCATCAGCCCGGAACTGGCTGCGCGCGTGTTGGCCGACAAAACCGCGAACCGGGGTGACATGATCGTCATCGGCGACCGGCGGGTGCTCGAGATGGGCGCGCGCCATGCGGGAGTCGAAATCGATATTCCCGTGGTCAGCCCCGATGCCCTGGCAGGCGATCTGCCTGAGGGCACATTCCTCGTTGACATGCAGAACTGCGACCCGGACGCGGTCGAGATCGGCTCGTCGACCGCCGCCGCCGGTCGCGCGTCGTTGCAGAACTTTCGGGCGGCCTTGCTGACGGCGCATTCCGGTCTTGCGGATCTGGTGTTCTTCACGCCGTTTAACAAACATGCCATGCGCCTGGCCAAGTCCGACTACGTGGACGAGATCGGCTTCATCAACGCGACGATCAATGCAAAGCGCAGCGGGCGCGAGTTCAACGTTCTGGACGAAGTCTGGAACGCGCGCGTCACCTCGCACATCCCCCTGCGCGAAGTGGCCGACGCGCTGACCACCGACCGCATCTACAACAGCCTCAAGCTGACCGTGGAAATCATGCAGGGCGCCGGGTTCGAGCGGCCGAGGATCGGCGTCGCGGCGCTGAACCCCCATGCGGGCGACGGGCGGAATTTCGGCACCGAGGACGAGGATATCCTGCTGCCGGCCGTCGAACGCGCGCAGGCCGAAAATATGGCCGTCACCGGGCCTATCCCGTCCGACACGGTCTTTGTCCGGGCCGTGCGGGGCGAGTTCGACGCGGTCATGACGATGTATCACGACCAGGGCCAGATCGCGATGAAGCTGCTGGGCTTCGACCGGGGCGTGACCCTGATCGCCGGATACCCGTTTCCGATCGTCACTCCGGCGCACGGAACGGCCTACGACATTGCCGGGAAGGGCAAGGCCGACACCGGCGCCACATTCAATGCCGTCGCGCTTGGCCGGAAGCTGGCCAAGCTGGGCGGTGAAACCGCGCCGGACGAAACCCGGCGCCAAGCCTTGCCCGGCCAGTTCCAGCGCGTACTGGAGGGGGCCGACGCAGAATGGGGCTGACCCCCGACGACCGATTTTTGACACGGCGGATCAACGCCACGACCAAAGCAAGGGAGGACTTACTTTGAAACTCAGACACACCGCATTCGGGCTCGCCGCGCTGGCGATGTCGATGGGATCTGGGGCCGCCTTGGCCCAGGAAGAGATCATCTTCGGCATCAGTGCGTCGCCCGGCTCGCTGCAGGAGCAGACGGCGAGCGAATTCGCCCGCCGCGCCAACGAGAAACTCGGCGACAAGGCCGTGGTCAAGGTGTTCGACTCCTCGCAGCTTGGCAAGGACAAGGACATGCTGCAGAAGGTCAAGCTTGGCACGATGCATCTGACCCTGCCGTCGTCCACGATGCCCGAGATCGCCCCCGAATACGCCATCTTCGACCTGCCGTTCCTGGTCAAGGACCGCGATCACCTGGCGCGGATCGACGAGACGCTGTTCAAGGAGGTGCTGGTTCCGGCTGCCGAGGCGCAGGGCTACAGGCCACTGGCGATCTGGGAAAACGGGTTCCGTCAGATCACCAACAACGCCAAGCCGATCACGACCCCCGCAGATCTGGACGGGTTGAAGATCCGCACGCCGAACTCGTCCTGGCGGGTTGCGATGTTCTCGGAATACGGCGCGAACCCGACCCCGATGTCGTTCTCCGAGGTCTTCGTGGCGCTTCAGACCGGCGTAATCGACGGGCAGGAAAACCCGCTGACCAACATCGTCGGCGGCAAGCTGAACGAAGTACAGAAATACCTGTCGATGTCCGGCCACGTCTATTCGCCGGCCTATCCGACCGTCGGCATTGCCACCTTCGAGAAGCTTGATCCCGAGGTGCAGGCCGTTCTGGCCGAAACCGCGCAGGAAGTCGCGATCTGGGCGCGCGAGCAGGGCGCGGCGCAGGACGGCACGCTTCTTGAAGAGCTGAAGGCCGGCGGCATGGAAGTCAACGACACCGACCGCGCCGCATTTGTGGCCGCATCTGCACCGCTTTACGAGAAATTCGCTTCCGAGGTCGAGAACGGCCAGGCGATGATCGACCAGGCGCTGTCGCTTGCGGACGGTTCCTGATCACCTGATGGGCGGCGCGGTTCACGCGCCGCCCTTTCAATATCTTTCAAGAGACGCTCAATGCTGACCCGGCTCACACACTGGCTTGACCTCGTGCTACAGGTCGCGACGATCGCGATGATCGTGATCCTTTCCATCGTCGTCCTGATGGGCGTCGCCTTCCGCTATTCCGGCAACTCGCTGATCTGGTATGACGAGGTGGCAGCGGTGCTGCTGGCCTGGATCACTTTCACCGGCGCGGCCCTCGCGGTGCTGCGCAACGCGCATCTCGGCTTCAACGGGCTGCTGTTCGGATTACCGCTTCCCGGCCGGCTGGCGCTGTTCTGGATCGGCGAGGCGATCTTCATCACGGTCTGCGCCATCATGACCTGGGCGGGCTGGGCCATCCTGGAAATCTTCGGCAACGAGACGATGACGACCTTGCGGTTCGTGCCGCGCAGCGTTGTACAGGGCATCCTGCCGGTCAGCGCCGCGCTGATGCTGCTGGGCCGGTTGCTGACGCTCACCAGCCGCCTCCGCGAAGTGCACGAAGGCGTGGACCCGGAAACGCGTGAAATCGAACATGAAATCGCCCGCGCGGAAGAGGAACTTGCCAGTTTGAAGGAAGCACGCAAATGACCGAGGCGATGATCCTCCTGTCGATGTTCCTGATGATCGCCATCGGTTTGCCGATCGCGCTGTCCATTCTCGCCAGCGCGCTGATCGGAGTGTGGCTGCTGAACGGGCATCTGGGTTTTCTCAATGCGGCGCTGTCGATCTATGACGGGGCCACCAGCTTTCCGCTGATCGCGATCCCGCTCTTCATCCTTGCGGGCGCGCTTATGAATACCGGCGGCATATCGGCCCGGTTGATCGCGTTCGTTTCCGCGCTGATCGGATTCGTGCGGGGCGGGCTTGCCATGGTCAATGTCGGCGTGTCGATGTTCTTTGCCGAAATCTCGGGCTCGGCGGTGGCGGACGTGGCGGCGACAGGTTCCGTGCTGATCCCGGCGATGAAGAAAAAGGGCTACACGCCCCGCTTCGCCGCAGCGATCACCTCATCCTCGGCATCGCTCGCCATCATCATTCCGCCCTCGATCCCGATGATCCTCTACGGCGCGCTGTCTGACACCTCGATCGTCAAGCTGTTCGTTGCGGGCATCGTGCCCGGGATCGTTGGCGGGTTCCTGTTGATGTCCCTCAGCTACTATTTCGCGGCGCGCTACGATCTGCCGCGCGAGGACAGTTTCAGCCTCTGCCGGCTGTGGCAGACCACCAAGGACGCATCCTGGGCGCTGGTTTTGCCGGTCATCATCCTCGGCGGCATCTTCGGCGGCATCGTCACCGCGACCGAAGGTGCGGCGCTTGCGGTCCTCGCCGCGCTGGTCATCGGTCTGTTCATTTACCGGGAACTGGACCTGAAACGCCTGTATCACGCGCTGGTCGATGGCGTCCTTCAGACTTCGACCGTGATGCTTCTGGTCGCGACGTCGGCGGTCCTGGGGCTTTACCTGACCGAGACCGAACTGCCGCAGCGACTGGCACAGGGCATCACGACGATCACCACCAACAAGCTGGCGGTGCTGATGATCATCAACGTCTTCCTGCTGTTCGTCGGCATGGTCCTGCACGGCGCGGCGGCGATCATCCTGACCGTTCCGATCTTCATGCCGCTGGTCAACCAGATCGGCATCGACCCGATCCAGTTCGGCATTCTGCTGACGCTGAACATCGCGCTGGGTCAGCAGACTCCGCCGGTTGCAAGCGTACTGGTCACCGCCTGCTCCATCGCCAAGACCGATGTCTGGGGCACCACCAAGACCAACCTGCCGTTCATCGGTGTTCTGGTTGCGGTGCTGCTGCTCGTCACCTACGTGCCGGCCTTCCCGCTGTGGCTTGTCGGCGTGTTCTATGGTCCGTGAGGATTGACGCATGAACCTTGTGCGGTATCGAGACGTTAAAGGAAACCCGGTCATCGCAGGCGTGCAGGGTGAAACCCTGCGTCCGCTGGCGGGGATCGGCGAAGTCGCCGAACTGGCGCGGCTGGCGCTGAGGGAGGGGACGCCCCTTGCAGAGGCGGCGCAAGCCCGCCTCGGTGACAAGTCCGAAGATTACGCCAAGGTCGAGGCCGAGGGGCGGCTTCTGCCGCCGGTCGGCCATGCCGAACCCGCCCGCATCCGGATCACGGGGACCGGCCTGACCCATCTGGGCAGCGCCGATACCCGCGACGCGATGCACACCGACAGCGGGCAGGGCGACGTGACCGACTCCATGCGGATGTTCCGTGACGGGGTCGCCGGCGGCAAGCCCGAAGCCGGGCGGGCCGGGGTTCAGCCGGAATGGTTCTACAAGGGCGACGGGTCGATCCTTGTTGGGCCCGGTTCGCCGCTCGAAATGCCGGCCTTTGCCGAGGATGGCGGCGAGGAACCGGAAATCGCCGGCGTCTATCTTATCGGCGATGACGGCACGCCGCTGCGGCTTGGCTTTGCGCTGGGCAACGAATTTTCCGACCATGTGACCGAGCGGCGGAACTACCTGCTCCTGGCCCATTCCAAGCTGCGCGCCTGTTCCATCGGGCCGGAACTGATGCTTGGTTCGTTGCCCGAACGGGTCGAGGGAACCTCGCGCATCCTCCGCGACGGTGCGGTGATCTGGCAGAAGCCCTTTCTGTCCGGCGAAACGCATATGTCCCACAGCATCGCCAATCTTGAGCATCATCATTTCAAATATCCCCAACACCGCCAGCCGGGGGACATTCACGTGCATTTCTTCGGCACCGCCACGCTGAGCTTCGCCGACGGCGTCGAAACGCGCCCCGGCGACGTGTTCGAGATCGCCGCGCCGGGCTTTGGCCGGGCCTTGCGCAACCCGTTGATACGCGCTGCCGATACCGGGCTGGCGGTGGTGAGACCGCTTTGAATCACCTGTCACCTGGCCGGGAAGTACCGGCACGTAGTTCGACGGTAATCGTTGCGCCCGAACGGAGGTCTTCATGACGAACAAGCCCCGCATCGCCTTCCTCGGCATCGGCCTCATGGGCCTGCCCATGGCCCGCCACCTCGTCGCTGCGGGCTATCCGGTCACCGCCTGGAACCGCACGCGGGCCAAGGCCGAGGCGTTGGGCGGCGCGGCGGTGGCCGACACGCCACAAGCTGCGGCCCAAGGTGCGGAAGTCATCATCACGATGCTGGAAAACGGGCCCATCGTCGAAAAGGTGCTGTTTGGCGAAGCCGGCGTGCGCCATGGGATTTCGCCGGATGCGTTGGTGATCGACATGAGCTCCATCCGCCCGTCAGAGGCGCGGGACCATGCGGCGCGGCTGGTCGAGGTTGGGGCGGCCTATCTGGATGCGCCGGTCTCGGGCGGCACGGTCGGGGCCGAGGCCGCCTCGCTCGCCATCATGTGCGGGGGCGACGAGGCCGCGTTCGTGCGGGCGGAGCCGGTGCTTCGCGAAATGGGGAACCCGGTCCATGTCGGGCCGGTCGGGTCGGGGCAGGTGGCAAAGCTTGCCAACCAGATGATCGTCGGCATAACCATCGGCGCCGTGGCCGAGGCGCTGGCGCTGGCGGCCCGGTTCGGCGCCGATCCGGCACGGGTGCGCGAGGCGCTGCGCGGCGGTTTCGCGGAAAGCCGGGTTCTGGACCTGCACGGTCAGCGGATGGTCGAGCGCGATTTTGAAACCAAGGGCAGGACCGCGACGCAGATCAAGGACCTGGAAAACGCCTTGGCCACTGCCGAAGGGTTGAGTTTCACATCCCCCTTGCTGACGCAGGCGACGACGTTGTTCCAGGGCCTCGCCGAACACGAAGGCGACCCTGACCACAGCGCGCTGATCCTCGAGATCGAACGGCTGAATGCCGGGTAGAAGTGGGCGCCCGGTATCGGGCGCCCCTTCGTTTCAGCCAGCTGACTGATACGCGGTTTTGACGGTGGTGTAGAACTCGGCCGCATAGCGGCCCTGCTCGCGCGAGCCATAGCTCGAACCCTTGCGCCCACCGAACGGCACGTGGAAATCCACACCTGCAGTCGGCAGGTTAACCATCACCATGCCGGCCTCGCTGTTGCGCTTGAAGTCGGTGGCGTATTTCAGGCTTTGTGTGCAGATACCCGCCGACAGGCCGAAATCGGTGTCGTTCGCAACCGCCAGCGCCTCGTCGTAATCCTTGACGCGGATGACGCCGGCGACGGGGCCGAAGACCTCCTCGCGGTTGATCCGCATGGCGTTCGTCGTTTCGGTAAACAGGGCGGGCTGCAGGTAGAAGCCGGGTGACTCACGGTTCAGACGTTCGCCGCCGAAAGCCAGCGTCGCGCCTTCGTCCTTGCCGATGGCGATGTAGTCGACGTCCTGATCCAGCTGCGACTGGTCCACCACCGGGCCGATATGCGTCCCGTCCTTGAGCGCATCGTCTATGGTCAGCTTGCCGAGCCGGTCGATCATCGCCTTGACGAACTTGTCATGGATGCCATTGGTCACGATCAGCCGCGACGAGGCCGTGCAGCGTTGACCGGTCGAGAAGAACGCGCCGTTGACGGCACAATCCACCGCCACGTCGATGTCGGCATCGTCGAGCACGACCAACGGGTTCTTGCCGCCCATCTCGAGTTGGAACTTGCGCCGGTGACGGACCGAGGCTTCGGCGACGCGGCTGCCGGTGCCGACGGATCCGGTAAAGCTGACCGCGTCCACGTCGGGGCTGTCGAGGATGGTCTGCCCGACCACCGAACCCTTGCCCATGACCAGGTTGAGAACGCCGTCCGGAAGGCCCGCGCGGTGCAGAATGTCCACGAGGGCCCAGGTGCAGGCCGGCGTCAGGTCGGCGGGTTTGATGACGACCGTGTTGCCATAGCAAAGCGCGGGCGCCATTTTCCAGGCCGGAATTGCGATGGGGAAGTTCCAGGGCGTGATCAGCCCGACGACACCGACCGCTTCGCGCGTGATCTCGACGCCGACGCCGGGCCGGACCGATGGCAGGATCTCACCCGTCAGCCGCAGCGCCTCGCCGGCGAAGAAGTCGAAGATCTGGGCGGCGCGGGTCGCTTCACCGATCCCTTCGGCCAGCGTCTTGCCCTCTTCGCGCGACAGCAGGCGTCCCAGTTCTTCCTTGCGGGCGGTGATTTCGTCAGCGGCCTTGCGCAGCACGGCATGGCGCTGCGCCGGTCCCGAGCGCGACCAGGCGGGAAAGGCCGCCTTTGCCGCAGCGATGGCGTTTTTCGCGTCCTCGGCGGTGGCACGGGCGTACTGTCCCACCACGTCATTCGTGTTCGAGGGGTTGATGTTGTCGATCGCCTCACCGCCCACCCATTGGCCGGCGATGAAATTCTGATGAAGGCTCATGTGTTCGTTTCCCTATTTGTTTCAGATCAGCCCGCGTCCGGCCAGGTTGCGCATCAGCGCGCCGGTTCCGAAGGTCCAGGGCGGGCAGTTGGTGGAAAGGTCTACGGTGTTCACGAGCGCGCCGAATTTCTCGGACCGGATCGTGACCACGTCGCCGACCTTGTGGGTAAAGCCCTCGCCGGGCACGTCGCGGTCCTGGGTCGGCGCGAACAGCGTGCCGAGATACAACATGAAGCCGTCCGGATACTGATGATGCGGCCCGCAGGTCTGCGCGACGAGGTCCAGCGGATCGCGGCTGATCTCGGACATGGAACTGTGCCCCTCGAGCCGATAACCGTCCTTGCCTTCGACTGTCAGTTGCAGTTCGGCGTCGCGTACGTCGTCGATGCCGAAACCGGCGTCGAGCAGCCGGATGAACGGGCCGATGGCAGCCGAGGCGTTGTTGTCCTTGGCCTTGCCGAGCAGCAGAGCCGACCGCCCTTCGACATCGCGCAGGTTGACATCGTTGCCCAAGGTCGCGCCCTTCACGCGGCCGCGGCTGTCGCAGGCCAGAACCACCTCGGGCTCGGGGTTGTTCCAGGCGGAAACCGGATGCAGCCCGACCCGGGCGCCCCAGCCGACGCTGGACATCGGTTGGGCCTTGGAAAACACCTCGGCATCCGGGCCGATCCCCACCTCGAGGTATTGCGACCAGAGGCCGGCCTCGACCAGCGCCGACTTGACCTGCATCGCCTTGTCAGAGCCGGCGACCAGATTGCGCAGGCTGTCGCCGATCAGCGCGCCCACCTCCTTGCGGATCGCCTCAGCCCTGGCGGGATCGCCGGCCGCGCGCTCTTCGATCACTCTCTCCACCATCGAGCGGGCAAAGGTGACGCCGCAGGCCTTCACCGCCTGCAGGTCGTTTGGCGCCAGCAGCCGCAGTCCGGTTTCCGCCTTGGCACCTGCCGCCAGTTCCTCGACCGATCCCAGCATATCTCCGTCGGCATCTCGCACGAGGGCCGCCGGATCCTCGGCCTCCAGCAGATCCCGCATCGTCGCGGTGCCGGGCACCGAGATGTCGAACACCGCGCCGTCGCGCACGGCGATCAGCGACGGGCCGTCGCAGTCGGGCCGCCAGGCGCGACCGACCAGCGTTGCGCCGGGCGGCAGGTCGATCGTGAAATCGGTTTCCATAGTCGTCCTTTCGGGAATGTTGTTCAGGCGCCGCCCGACGCGCGTTCGGCGGCGATGGCGGTCGTGTTCGCTTTCAATTGCTCCAGGTGTTCGCGCATGATGGCGCTGGCCCTTTCGCCGTCACCGTCGCGCAACGCGTCCAGAACCGCGCCGTGCTGACCCAGCAATGCGGCGCGGCGAGGTTTGAGGTGGGTCGACAGGAAGCGGGCTCGGAACAGGCGGCCGTTGTACTGTTCGTGGGTCGCGCAGAGCGGCGCGTTGCCGGAAGCCTGCATGATCCGCTGATGCAGTTCCATGTCGAGCCGGAAGAAGTCCAGCGGGTCGCCGTCCTCGGGGAAATTCTCCATTTCCTTTTGCAGGGCCTGGAGCGCGTCAAGCTCTTCGGCAGTGATCCTCTGTGCGGCCATGCGGCTGCCAAGCGCCTCGAGTTCGATATGGACGTCAAGCAGCGCAAGCAGGTCTTCCAGCGTCGGGTCGGCAACCTTCGGCCGGCGGTTGGGCTGCATCTCGATCAGTCCTTCCGTGGCAAGTACGCGCAGGGCTTCGCGCGTCGGGGTGCGCGAAACATCCAGCAGGGCGGCGAGCTCGCTTTCCACCAGCGGCTGTCCCGGGGGCAGGGTTCCGGTCAGGATCCAGTCGCGCAACCGGTTCGCGACCTTGTCGGCCAGCGTCATGCGCTGGATCGCGTAATCGTTGGGCTGAGGATTTTCGGGCAAGGACTCACCTGTGTGGTATTCTGTATACAAAAATACATTGCACAAAATACGGAACTGTGCAACTGTTCCGGCAGAAATTCGGGCGCATTCCGATGGGCCCGTTCAGGCTGAGCAAGGAACAGAAAAGTGTCCGACACGCGCGCAAACAAGCGGTTCCGTTCGCAGGAGTGGTTCGACAATCCGAACAACCCGGGAATGACCGCGCTGTATCTGGAACGATATCAGAATTCGACCTTCACCCGAGCCGAGTTGCAGGCGGGCCTGCCTATCATCGGCATCGCCAATTCGGGCAGCGACCTGGCGCCGTGCAACAAGATCCACATTTTCCTGATGGATCGGATCAAGGCGGGCATACGTGCAGCGGGTGGAATTCCGATCGAGTTTCCGGTTCACCCGATTCAGGAAACCGGCAAGCGGCCCACCGCGGCGCTGGACCGGAACCTGGCCTATCTGGGCCTGGTGGAACTGATCCACGGCTACCCTATCGACGGTGTCGTGCTGACCACGGGCTGCGACAAGACCACCCCGGCGATGCTGATGGGGGCGGCCACCGTTGACCTGCCGGCCATCGCGCTGAACGGCGGTCCGATGCTCGACGGATGGTACAAGGGCAAGAGGGCAGGGTCTGGCACGATCGTCTGGGAAAGCCGCCGCCTGCTGTCCGAAGGAAAGATCGACTATGACGAGTTCATCGACCGCGTCTGCTCATCGGCGCCGTCGCTGGGCCATTGCAACACGATGGGCACGGCGTCGACGATGAACGCGATGGCCGAGGCGCTTGGCATGACGCTGCCGGGCAATGCGGCCATCCCGGCGCCGTTCCGCGAGCGCATGGAAATGGCGTTCCTGACAGGCAAACGCATCGTCGAGATGGTCTATGAAGATCTGCGACCCTCGCAGATCCTGACGCGCAAGGCGTTCGAGAACGCGATCCGCGTCAACACGGCGATCGGCGGCTCCACCAACGCGCCGCCGCACCTTCAGGCGATCGCGCGCCATGCCGGCGTGGACCTGCACGTGAAGGACTGGCAAACGGTCGGGTATGACCTGCCGCTGCTGGTCAACATGCAGCCGGCCGGCGAATACCTGGGCGAAAGCTTTTTCCGGGCAGGCGGCGTGCCGGCCGTGATGGGCGAACTGATGGCGGCGGGCCATCTGCACACGGACGCGCTGACCGTAAGCGGCAAGCCGGTGGCGGACTCGGTGGGCGATGCGCGCAGCCTCGACCACGATGTCATCAAGACCGTCGCAGCGCCGATGCGCGAGAAGGCGGGCTTCATCGTCTTGTCGGGTAACCTTTTCGACAGCGCCCTGATGAAGACCTCGGTCATTTCCGAGGATTTCCGTCGCCGTTTCCTGTCCCGCAAAGGGCAGGAAGGCATTCACGAGGCGCGTGCGGTCGTGTTCGAGGGGCCCGAGGACTATCACGACCGGATCAACGATCCTGCGCTCGGGATCGACGAGAACTGCATTCTGTTCATCCGCGGCGTCGGCTGCGTCGGCTATCCCGGCTCGGCCGAGGTTGTGAACATGCAGCCGCCCGATGCGCTGATCCGGAACGGCATCAACCATCTGCCTACGGTTGGCGATGGCCGTCAATCCGGCACGTCGGAAAGCCCGTCAATCCTGAACGCATCGCCGGAATCGGTAGTGGGCGGCGGTCTTGCCTTGCTGCAGACCGGCGACCCTGTGCGGCTGGACCTCAACACTGCGCGCATGGATGCGCTGGTGGACGACGCCGAATGGGACGCGCGGCGCAAGGCGTGGACTGCGCCTGAGCTGAAGCACCAGACCCCGTGGCAGGAAATCTACCGCGCCAATGTCGGTCAGCTTGCCGATGGCGGCTGCCTGGAACTGGCGACGGCCTATCAGCGGGTTGCAAAGGACCTGCCGCGCGACAACCACTGAGCCGCCGCCAAGACTGTGTGACAGCCAAAACGTACCGGGGAGAAGGGTTGAGATGGCAAACAGGCGACCGAACGATCTCCGCGTGGGTTTCATCGGCCTCGGCATGATGGGGGCGGGGATGGCCCGGCGTATCATGGGGGCGGGGTATCCGCTGACCGTGACCGCCAACCGGAGCCGCACAGCGATCGAGCCGCTGCTGAGGGACGGCGCAGCCGAGGCCGCGACGCCAGCCGAGTTGGCCGCGGCTTGTGATGTCGTCCTGTCCTGCGTGCCGGACGGCCCCGCCGTGGAGAAACTGGCTGAGCATATCGTTCCGGTACTCGGACCCGGCAAGCTATGGATCGACGCGACGACGTCCGACCCTGCGGTGACCGAACGCGTCGCCGCCCGCGTGGCAGCGGCCGGCGCAGCGTTCGCCGACGCGCCCGTGACGGGTGGCCCTCCGCAGGCCGAGCGTGGCGAGCTTGCCTCTCTCGTCGGCTGCGCGGTCGAGGATTTCGCGGCGGTCGAGGCGGTCGTCGGCACCTATTCCAAGGTGGTGCGGCGCTTTGGCGAGGTCGGGGCCGGGCACACCGCCAAGCTGCTCAACAATTTCGTGTCGCAGGGGACGATGATCCTGCTCGCCGAAGCCTTCGGCGCCGCGCGGCGCAAGGGCATCGACTGGACCGCGCTTTATGACGTGATGGCGGCGGGAGCCGCGCGATCGGGCACGCTCGAAAAGGCGGTCGCTCCCGCGCTGAAGGGCGATTTCGACGGAAGCCGGTTCACGATCGCCAATGCGGAGAAGGACCTGCGCTACGTGGTGCAGCTGTTCTCCGATGAGGCCATGCCCGGCACCGAAGTCGCGAAAATCCTGCATGCCATTCTTGCGGAGCGGGTTGCATCGGGAGACGCGGAACGGTTCGTCAGTCGTCTGTTGGACCAAGATGGCGCGGTGGGCGAGTTGCCGGAAACTTGAGCGGATTGCGCTGGCGCGCGGCTTCGGAAATCGGGCAAATCGCCGGTCTAGGATTCCGGCAGGCCGGAGGACCGTTCGCTTGGCGCAACCTGTCGCCGGACCGCTCTCCGACGCGCTTCCCGCAATTTCTGCCTTTCGCTACCCAGGCAAACTGAAACGCGTCACAAGTTCACACGATGCGGATTATCCGGTTGTCCGGCAGCATTCGTCGGAGATACGTCAGCGGCGACACGGTTTCCGGCTCGTTGGTCGCACGCCAACCAAACCCAAGATAACGCCTTTGAGCTGTCGGTTTCGGGTTTTGCGTACCTTTTCGCGCCGCTGCCGCGCACCCGACCCCGGATGCTTCCCTTGGTTGGGCTCAGTGCCTGTCATTGTCCAAGATCAAGAGATCGCGGGACACCTCCGCTACCGAAGTCACACCGCACAGCGCCAGGGCGACGGACATTTCGCGCGCGAAAGCCTCCAGAAGACCGCGGACACCGGCCTCGCCCCGCGCGGCTACGGCATAAGCCCAGGGTCTTCCGATCATCACGCCGTCGGCTCCAAGCGCCACCGCACGGAACACGTCCAAGCCGCAGCGCACGCCGCCGTCCATCAGCACCGAGACCTGTTCCGGCACGGCTTCGCGCACACGCGGCAGGGTCGAAACGGACGAGGCCACCCCGTCAAGCTGACGCCCGCCGTGGTTCGACACGACCACCGCATCCGCCCCGGCCTGCGCCGCCGCTATGCCATCCTCGGGCGACAGGACGCCTTTTATGATCAGTTGGCCTTGCCACTGCTCGCGCAGCCACGCGATATCCTTCCATGTGACTGAGGCGTCGAACTGTCGGCCTACCCAGTCGCGGTACTGCGTCGGATTCGTGGCGGCGGGTACATAGGAGGCCAGATTGCCGAACGTATGCGGCTTGCCCTTCAGCCCCACGTCCCAGAGCCAGCGCGGATGCGACAGGTAGGACAACGGCCCGGCCCGCAGGCGGCCCCAGGTGGACGCGCCCCCGGCGATACCGTTGCGCACGTCGCGGTAGCGTTCACCCACGACGGCGAGATCCACGGTGAAGACCAGCGTCCGAACCCCCACGGACCAGGCCCGGTTCAAAATCTCGGTCACCACGCCCCGGTCCCTGAGCATGTAAAGCTGAAACCAGAACGGCCGGTCGGAAACCTCGGCCACTTCTTCCAGCGAACAGATCGACACGGTCGAGAGGGTGAACGGGACTCCCGCCGCATCGGCAGCGCGCTTGGCCTGGATCTCGGCGCGCCGGGCCAGCATGCCGCCCATGCCAACCGGCGCCAGTGCCAGCGGAATGGCGCAATCGGTTCCGGCGAGGCTGGCGGATGTATCGACCGAGGACACGTCGCGCATGACCCTCTGACGAGGGGAGATCCCTGCAAAGTCAGCGACATTCCTCGCAAGCGTCACCTCGCCATAGGCGCCGCCATCCACGTAGTCGAACAGAAAGCGGGGCAGCTTGCGCTCGGCGATGCGCCTGTAGTCCGAGACCGAGACGGGAACGAGATTCATCGTGGGCATTGTGGTCCTCCAGTCGTGATTTCGGCCTGTCCTCAACTGGCCTTGACCGGGTCGATGACCCGGCCATGTTCCAGAAACGAGCTGACATTGGCCAACAGCCGGCGCGCCATGTCGGTTCGGCACGCATCCGTCGCGCTGCCGATATGCGGCGTCAGGATCACGTCGTCGCGCGCCAGCAAGCCCGGGTCCACTTGCGGTTCGTTCACGAACACGTCCAGACCGGCGGCGGAAAGCCTGCCGTCCTCGAGCGCCGCGATCAGGGCGGCTTCGTCGACAAGACCGCCGCGCGCCGTATTGACCAGCACCGCGCCGCGGCGGACCCGGCTCAGGCGGTTTGCATCGATCAGGTTGTGCGTATCCGGAGCCAAAGCGGCATGGACCGAGATGATGTCGCATCGGCCCATCAGCGCATCCAGATCGGGTTCATACGCAGCTCCGGTAACGTTTTCCGCGTCCGGCCTGCGTGTCCGGTTCCAATAGAGGATTTCCATGTCGAAACCCCGCGCGCGCCGGGCTACCGCCTGGGCGATGGCGCCGAACCCCACCAGCCCCAGCGTCCTGCCATGCACACGCCCACCAAGAGGTGGCGCCGCGCCAACGGCAGTCCAATGACCGCCGCGAAGGAACCTTTCGGCCTGCCCAATGCGGCGGCAGGCTGCCAGGATCAGCGCAAAGGCCAGATCGGCGGTGTCTTCGGTCACGACCGGCGTGTTCGACACGATGATCCCGCGTGCCGACGCGGCGGCGAGGTCGATATTGTCCACTCCGACGCCGATATTGGCCACAAGACCGACGTTGTCCGGCAGATCCGCGATCGCATTTGCCCGCAGGGGGTCGAGGGAGGTGGTGCAATGCACCTCGGCCTCCGGGGGGATGTCCTTGGGCGAGGCGACGGGAACGAACTCTACCGGTGTGCCGGCTATCTCGATCTTCGGCAGGGGCAGAGCCCGTGAAAGCGTGACTATCCTCGTCATGTTCTGGGTCCTTGTCCTGTCATGCTTGCGCTGCAATGCGTTCGAGCCGGGCCAAACGATCCGTGTCGCGCGCCCCGCCCTTGTCGGCCGACGCGGCCATCAGCCCATAGACCCGCAACGAAGTGGACACCTCGCGCACCCGGCTTGCCGGCCGCCATGCCTTGTCGCCACGGGCATTCATCTCGGCGCGGCGGCGCGCCAGTTCTTCGTCGCTCACGTCCAGATGCACACGGCGATCGCGGATGTCGAATTCGATCGGGTCGCCGTCCTGAACGAGGCCGATCACTCCACCCGAGGCCGCTTCGGGCGAGACATGGCCGACCGACAGGCCCGAAGTCGCTCCCGAGAACCGTCCGTCGGTGATCAGCGCCGCCTTGTCGCCAAGCCCGCGCGCCTTGAGCATACCCGTGGGCGTCAGCATCTCGCGCATCCCCGGACCGCCGCGCGGACCCTCGTAGCGGATGACCACCACGTGACCGGCCTGAACCGTTCCGTTCTGGATCTTCTCCAGTGCCTCTTCCATGCTCTCGCTGACGATCGCGGTGCCGCGGAAACGCCAGAGACCTTCAGGCACGCCCGCGGATTTGACCACACAGCTGTCGGGCGCCAGATTGCCGCGCAGAACCGCCAGGCCGCCATCCGGCGTAAAGGCATGTTCGGCGCTGCGGATCACGCCGTTTGCCCGGTCGGTGTCCAGTTCCCGGAACCGGCTCGATTGCGAAAAGGCCCGGATCGAACGGATACCGCCGGGGCCCGCGGAAAACAGCTTGAGCGCCGCCTCGTTGCCGGGATCGGTGATGTCCCATTCCGCAGCATACTCGGCCACCGGCTTGCCGAGTGCGGTGGGATTTGCGCTGTTGTAAAGCCCTGCCTTCACCAGTTCGTTCACCACCGCCATCACGCCTCCGGCACGGTGCATGTCCTCGATGAAGACCTCGTGGGCAGAGGGCGAGACCTTGCACAGGCAAGGGGTGTCCCGACTGATCCGGTCGAAATCGTCGATGGTGAATTCGACGCCGGATTCCTGCGCCACCGCCAGCAAGTGCAGAATCGTGTTGGTCGAGCCGCCGATCGCCATTGTCATGCGCACGGCGTTCTCCAGCCCCTCGCGCGAGCAGATGGAACGCGGCAGCACGCTGTCATCGCCGTCGCGGTACCAGGCGTGGGCCATCGCGACGATGCGGCGCGCGGCCATGCGAAACAGATCCTCGCGGTCGGTATGGGTTGCGACGATGGTGCCGTTGCCAGGCAGGGCCATGCCAAGGGCCTCTGTCAGGCAGTTCATCGAGTTGGCGGTGCCCATCAGCGCGCAGGAACCGCAGGTCGGACAGGCGCTTTCCTCGACGGCGTCAATCTCGGCCTGAGTCGCGTCCGGTGCGCCCGCGACGTAGATCGTGTCGATCGCGTCGATGCGCCGGGTCTGGCCGCGGTAGTCGAATTTGCCCGACTCCATCGGCCCGCCCGAAACGAAAATGGTCGGGATGTTCAGTCGGTTGGCGGCCATGAGCATGGCCGGGGTGATCTTGTCGCAATTCGACAGGCAGATCAGCGCGTCGATGGCATGGGCATTGGCCATGTACTCCACCGCATCCGCGATGATCTCGCGGCTGGGCAGAGAATACATCATCCCTTCATGCCCCATGGCGATGCCGTCATCGACGGCGATTGTGTTGAACTCCTTGGGAACGCCGCCCGCGGCGCGAATTTCCTTGGCCACCAGACGGCCCAGCGCCTGCAGGTGTACATGCCCCGGTACCATTTCGGTGAAGGAATTGGCGATGCCGATGATCGGCCGCCCGAACTCGTTGGGCTGGGTGCCCGTAGCCCGCCAGAGTGCTCGGGCGCCCGTGTTCATGGCGCCCACGGTGACCTTGTCGGATCTCAGTTTCATGCTCGGCTCCTCGGGGTTAAGCGGCGTTGGCCTCACCGGCCAGAATTGCGGCGCGGAGTTCAGCGCGTTTCTGGCCCGCCGCCGCGGCGTGACGCTCGCGGACGTGACCATAGCCGCGGATCTGTTCGGGCAGGTTCAGCAGTTCGGCGATGGCGGGCGCATTGTCCGCAGAGGCATTGGCCATGGCGAAATCGATATCGGCCTGGTAATCGGCGAGAAGCTCACGGGCCATCCGTGTCTCCTCAGAGTTGCGGAACGGGTCGAGGATGGTGCCGCGCAGCGCGCGCAGGCGATTCATCCAGGCAAAGAACCGCAGTGCCGTTTTGCCCTTGACCGGTCCCTTGACCGGTTTGCCGGTTTTCGGATCGGTGCCGCCATAGGGCCAGGCGCCGAAATGGAAGGTCAGTTCCATGTCCCCCTCGAAGGTCTCGTTCAGCGACTTGCGGAACTCGGGCTTGGAATAAAGCCGCGCGATCTCCCACTCGTCCTTCACTGCCATCAGCTTGTAGAGTCCCCGCGCGACCGCCACCACGGCATTGTCCGGCAGCCCGGTTTCCCGTACCTCGGCGATGCGGTCGGCATAGCTGCGGGCGAAAGCGTCGTTCCTGTAGGCTTTCAGTTCCTCGACACGCCGCGCCACGATCTCGTCGAGGGACTGTTCGCGATGGGCGTCTAGCTCGACCGGCGCGCCCTCTCCCGTCAGCCGCCGCGCAGCCTTGTGGTCCGCGAAGGCCAGGCGGCCAAGGTCAAAGGCCCGCTTGTTTCGGTCGATGGCGACGCCGTTCAGTTCGATGGCGCGGTGGATCGCCTCCAGCGACAGCGGGATGCCGCCCTGCTGCCAGGATGCTCCCATCAGCACCATGTTGGCGAAAACCCGGTCGCCCATGACCTTTTCCGCAAGGTCCTGCGCCGTCAGGCCGCGCGAATCCGCACCCAGAATGCGGTTCATGCGTTCCAACTGTTCGCCACCGTTCAACTGCCAGTCGGGATTCTTCGAGAACTCCGAAGTCGGAACCACCGTCGTGTCGGTCACGGCCACCGATTTTCCGGCGGTCAGCTTGGACAACGCCTCGTCGCCGGCGGCCACGACCAGATCGCAGCCGATCAGCGCATCCGCCTCGCCCGCGGCAATCCGGGTGGCGCGCATGTCCTCGGGGCGGGCGGCGATCTTGATGTGGCTGTGGACCGCGCCGTATTTCTGCGCCAACCCGGTGATGTCGAGGTTCGACGAGAAGTACCCATCCGCATGCGCCGCGACGGCCAGGGTCTGACCAACAGTGACGACGCCCGCGCCGCCGATGCCGGATACGAGGATCGACCATGAACCATCGATGGCCCTGTGCGCCGGCGCCGGCAGGTGGCTCACATCGATTTCCACCTCGGCTGTCCTGACCCGGCGCGGCGTCGCGCCGGTGATCGTCACGAATGACGGGCAGAACCCCTCGACGCAGGAGAAATCCTTGTTGCACGAGGATTGGTTGATCCGTCGCTTGCGCCCGAACTCGGTCTCGAGCGGTTCGATCGCCATGCATGCCGAAACCGTCGAACAATCGCCGCAGCCTTCGCAAACCTCGGGGTTGATGAATACCCGCTTGTCGGGATCGGCCCACTTGCCGCGCTTGCGCAGGCGGCGGCGCTCGGTCGCGCAGGGCTGGTCATATATGATGACGGTCACGCCGGGCTTCTGGCGCAGCTCCTTCTGCACCGGCTCAAGTTCGGTGCGCGGATGCACGGTGACGCCGAAACCCAGATCCTTGCCGTCGTATTTCTCGGGCTCGTCGGCCACCAGCGCGATCCGTTCGACCCCTTCCGCCCTGAGTTGGCGCACCATCTGCTCCGGGCTGATCTCGCCGTCGTGCGGCTGGCCGCCCGTCATCGAGACAAAGCCATTGTGCAACAGCTTGTAGGTGATCGGCGCACCAGCGGCCACCGCAGCCCGGATCGCCATCAACCCGGAATGAAAATAAGTGCCGTCGCCTATGTTGGCGAAGACGTGCTTTTCGTCGCTAAACGGGAACTGGCCCAGCCACATCGCCCCTTCGCCGCCCATATGGCTGACCGAGTTGGTCTTCATCGGGTCGCGCAGCATCGCCATCGTGTGGCAACCGATTCCGGCCAGCGCGCGGCTGCCATCGACCACCTGCGTCGAGCGCCCATGCGGGCATCCGGCGCAGAAGGACGGCAATCTTGTCGCTCCGGCCCCAAGCGCGGGTGGCGCTTCGGGGCGGTTCGGCAATGACAACCCGCAGGCCGGATCGGTTTCGTTCGCGACCCGCACCAGGACGCGGGTGATCAACCCCGGATCGATCTCGCCGGCATTGGGAAAGGCGCAGTCGGTGGCGTCAGGCGCATAGGCCTGCCCGGCAAAGGTCTTGCCCACGATGCGCGGGGCCATGTCCGACCCGTAGAGGATCCCGCGGACCTGATCTTCGAGAAGCGGCCGCTTTTCCTCGACCACGATGATCGTGTCGAGTCCCTTGGCGAAGTCGCGGATGGCCGCGGCGTCGAGCGGCCAGACCATCCCGACCTTGAGCCGCCTGACCGGCAAGCCCCGTATCATCCCGTCGCGGTATCCAAGCCCGGCCAGCGCCTGCGCAAGATCCTGCCAGGCCTTGCCCGCCGCAATGATGCCGATGCGCGCCTCGTCCGGCCCGTCCTGGCGGTTGAGCCGGTTCGCGCGCGCATAGGCCAGCACCTTGTGCAGCTTCACATCCCACAACAGCCGCTCCTGTTCCGCCACCGGCACGAAGGGCTTGATCGAGGTATCGGGCGCCTCGCTCTCGGGCAGCACGATCCTGGGGCTTTCGGGCGACACGTGGACCGAACCGCCGCCCTCGACCACGTCGGTCACCAGCTTCATGCCGGCCAGCGTTCCGGCATAGCGGCTCATTGCGATGCCGTGCAGGCCCATGTCCAGCACGTCCTGCGCGTTGGCCGGCGCCAGCAGCGGCGCGCCGAGCGAGGCGAAGTTCAGGTCCGAATAGCAGGCCAGCGTCGAGGATTTCGCGCCGTGATCGTCGCCCACCAGCAGCAGCGTGCCGCCCTTTGGATTTGTGCCCGCAAGGTTGGCATGCCGGATCGGGTCCATCGACCGGTCCAGCCCCGGCGCCTTGCCGTACCAGATCGAAAAGACCCCATCGACCCTGGCGCCCGGAAACAGCCCAACCATCTGCGCGCCCCAGGTGGCGGTCGCGGCAAGATCCTCGTTCAGCCCGGGCTGAAAGACGATGTTGTGCGCCTTGAGTTCCGCCTCGGCCTGCCAGAGGTTCATGTCGTAGGTGCCCACCGGCGAGCCGCGATAGCCCGAGATGTAGCCGCCCGTATTCAACCCCGCCGCCATGTCGCGCTTGCGCTGCTGTATCGGCAGTCGCACCAGCGCCTGCATCCCCGTCATGTAGACCCACCCTTCTTCCTGGGTCAGACGGTCCTCCAATGTCATTTTCAGCCGTTTGGCGGGCACATGAACAGTCATTGCGTCGTCCTTTCCTGTGCGAGGGTCAATCCAGCAGGCCCGAGGTCGCGATCGGGCGCAGATAGCGGGTCATCCGCATGTTGGGAGTGGTCGAGAAATACACGATGACGGCATCCCTGGCGGGCGAGACATAGAGCCCCTGATCCATGAACCCGCCCTTGTAGAGATCGCCGTCGGGCCAGACGCAATCCCACTGTCGGGCGTTGCCCAGCATCGTGTCGTCGCCAAGCCGGTCAATGAAGATCGGGCCGTCATAGCCGTTGATGAAAAACGCGCGGTCGCGGGTGCCGGTCCGGATGCGCTGCATGGTTTCGGCGCTGACCACCTGTTTTCCGGCCACCCGGTTCCAGTCCGGGGTGAACAGCATCCCGAAACGGGCCAGGTCGCGCAGGCGGCTGGACACCACGCCATGCGCCAGCGCCACCCCGTCCGGCGACAGGTGCACCTGCAGCGCACCATCGGCCGCCACATGCGACCAAACCCGGCGGCGGAACATCTCGGCCCAGGGCTGGCCGGAAATCGCCTCGGCCAGCAGCACCAGAACCTGCGTGCAGGGCGAGCCGTATTCGAACTTCTCGCCGGGCGTGCCGACCCGGCGGCTCGATTGCAGAACTTCCAGAAGCGTTTCCACACGGCCCTTATGGGGTGCGGCGAACTCGGCCAGAAAGGCGCGGATCGCATTTGAGGACGGATCGTTCCGGGTTTCGTCGTTTTCCTCGCAATCCATTCCCGGGGTCATGTCCATCGCATCGCGAATGGCAACACCATGCCAGTCCGTATCCCGCAGCGCAGGCAGGTATTCCCCGATCCCGCGGGTTTCGTCGATCGCGCCATCCTCGATCAGGTGCTCGATCATCAGGCCGGCCATCGGCTTGGCGCAGGAGGCCCAGAGATGCGCTGCATCAGCGCGCATACCCGGGTATGTCTCGGCCATGACCTTGCCACCCTTGATCACCGCAAGACCTCGTACGCCGCTTTCGGGGTGGTGAAGGAAATCTTGCAGGCTCAGGCGGCCCAGGTCCGTCTCGGCCATTACGTCGAGAATGCGCGGCTCCTCGGCCTGCGCCAGCGGTGCGGGTGCGCGGGGGCTCTGGATCACGGCCGTTGGCATGGTCTCGGCGATGTGGGTGCACCACCAGCGCGCGACATCTCCGCATTCCAGCAGCTTGGGCACCGACACTTGCGCCCGGAGGCGCGCCGTTTCCTCGGCCGAATAGCAATCCTGTGTCGGGTTCATGTCAGATACCTTTCGTTACCTAGTGCAGCGTACCGGCGTTCAGAGCAGACCAAGCGACAGCCACGGAACCAACGTGATCAGGATCAGCCCAAGGATCATCACGCCGATGTAAGGCAGCACCGACATCACCAGTTCGCCGAATTTCTGCTTGAAGGTCACCATGGCCACCATCAGGTTCAGACCGACCGGCGGCGTGAGGTAGCCGATTTCCAGGTTCACGATCATGATGATCCCGAAATGCACCGGGTGGAACCCATAGGCCTGCGCCACCGGCATCAGGATCGGGCCAAGGATCAGGATGGCCTCGTTGGTGGTCATGAATGCGCCGACCGCCAGCAGGATCAGGTTCACGATCAGGATGAAGGCGATCGGACTGTCGATATAGGCGCTGGCAAGTTCGACGATCTGGGCCGCCACCCGGTATTCCGTCAGGATCAGATTCAGGGACAGCGCCACCGCGATCAGCGGGAACAGCGCGCCGCCCAGCTTGGCGGTTTCGGTGACCACGTTGAAGTACATCTTCGGGTTCATCTCGCGATGCACGAAAAATTCGATCACCAGCGCATAGACAAGCGCGACCGCCGCGCTTTCAGTCGGAGAATAGTAACCCGAATAGATCCCGCCCAGCAGAATGACCGGAAACAGCGCCGCCCAAATGCCTTCGCGCAGGGCGGTGCCCAGTTCGGCCCAGTCCATCCGCTGCGCCGGCTGGCGGCGGTTGGCCCAAACCGCGTAAAGCGCCATCAGGACGATCAGCACCAACCCCGGCAGCACACCGGCCAGGAACAGATCGACGATCGAGGTTTCCGTGACCAGCCCGTAAAGGATCAGGGGGATCGATGGCGGGATGATGATCCCCAGCGTTCCGCCCGACACGACGGTGCCAAGGGCGAAACGGTTTGTATAGCCCGCCTCCTTCATCGCCGGATAAAGCACCGAGCCCACGGCGATCATGGTCACGATGGACGAGCCCGAAATGGCGGCGAAGACGGCGCAGCTGATGATCGCCGCCACGCCCAGACCGCCGCGGGTCGGAGCGGTCAGCGCCCGCACGATGCGCACCAGTCTGCGGGCGGCGCTGCCTTCGGTCATCACCGCGCCGCACAACAGGAACAGCGGCACCGAAAGGATCAGTTCCTTGTTGAGCGAGGTCCACATGTCCTCGACGATGTAGTCGAGATAGCCTTGGCCCCAGACCAGATGCACATAGGCGATCGCCGCAATCAGCAGGATGGTCAGCGGCTGGCGCAAGACCAGCAGCAACAAAACCAGCGCAAGAAGTCCAAGCGCGCTCATTCCGGCGCCTCCTCGCGGGCGGGCGCCGTGGCGGGCCAGATGGCAAAGATGAAGTACCTCAGACCCGCCGAGGCGAAACCCAGCGGGATCACGCTCTGGATGATCCAGACGGGCCAGTCGAGGCCCGGCATCACCGTGCCGATGTCGCGCGAAGCGGCTACAAAGACGACACCGTAGTACGCCACGGCCAGAAACAGGACGCCGCTCAGCGCGTTGGCGATCCGATCTACCGGCGGCCCCCAGCTTTCGGGCACCCAGGCAAAGGCGATGCGGGGAACGATCTGCGTGCCGGTGGCGACACTTACACCCAGGCCGGCAAAGGCGCCGATCACCAGCATGAACAGGGCGATCTTGCCCGCGCCGTAGATGCCGGTGGCCCCCATGTCGAAGCCAAGCGCCTTCCCGACCGGTCCGATCACTTCGCGGCCCACGACATCGGCGAATATCAGGCCGCCGATCAGGGAAAAGGCGATCACGGCAATCCAGCGCTCCAGCAGATGCCAGCCGTTCAGAAGTCGCGTCACGGCGACGGGCGCGGTATCGGAGGTCATGGCAAATGTTCCTCTTGCTTTCGGGCGCCGCCTGATTGCGGCGCCCGTCCGTCAGAGCTTGATGAGGGTCAGGAGCCGCAGGCTGCCTTGCCCTCTTCCATCAGTTTGAGGATGGCAGCGCCGTCATCGCCGTATTCCGACGCCATCGTCTCCCAGAACGGCGGCAGCTTTTCCCGGAACGTGGCGGCCTGTTCGGCGCTGACCTCGACGATCTTGCCGCCGCTCGAGGTGTGAATCTCGCGCATCTTGTCCTCGAAGCCGAAGATTTCATCCATCACCTGCTTCGAGTCGAAGCGCGCGAAGGCCCGCTTCACGGCGTCCTGGTCTTCGGCGCTGAGCCGGTCCATCACGCGCTGGCTCATGGCGAACATCGCCGGCCCGTTGTTGTAGTTGTACTCGTTGACGATCGGATAGATCTTGTTGAACCCCGAGGGGATGTAGAAGGTGTAGACGGTCGGGTAGAAATCGATCAGGCCGGTGGAGGCTGCCGAAGCCGCCTCGCCGGGGCTCAGCGGAACCGGGTTGGCCCCCAGCGTCTTCCAGTATTCGGTGTTGATCTTGTTGACCGAAATCCCGACCTTCAGGCCCTTCACGTCTTCGGCGCTTGTGATCTCGCGGTTCGCCATCAGGTAGCCGTTGCCGACTTCGGCCCAGGTTCCGAAGTACACGCCCTTGGGGCTCAGCCGCGCGCGGATCTCGTCGGTCAGGTGGTTGTCCTGAACGCAGGCCCGCTGATCGTTGGAATCGAAAAAGCCATAAAGCTGCATCAACCCGATCTCGGGCGCCTGCTGCGCCCCGGCGCTGATCGTGAACAGGCCCATCTCGATCCGACCGCGCGCCAACTGCGCAAGCGTGTCGTTTTCGGTGCCGAGCTGCGAGTTGAAATAGGGCTCTACCTTGAGCCGCCCTTCGCTTTCTTCGGCTATCGCATCCGCCAAGCGGACCACCTGCGCTCCCCACGGCGTCTTTTCCGGGGCCGCCGTCGCCAGTTTGAGAACGGTTTCGGCGTGCGCGGCAACGGCGAGACTGGCGGACAGCGCACCGGCAGCCACAAATGTCTTGATGATCTTCATGTTTCCTCCTCCAGCCCTCGCGGGCATAGCAACGCCCTTAAGCTGAAGAATGAGGTGCATTCCCGCAAATTTATTTTTCTTGAAATTTCATTCACAACTTGAATACTAATGCCGAAATCCTTGGGTTTTCCGCCTGACTTCCGCAGACGGGACAATCCGACGTTGCGTCACATCGTTGATCGGGATGCAGGCCAGTGCTCAACCTCAACCAGTTGCGTCACTTCCAGCTCGTTGCCCGTGAAGGCAGCTTCGCCCGCGCCGCGGAACTGGCGAGCATCACCCAACCGGCGCTCAGCAACTCGATTCGCGCGCTGGAGGAGCGGCTTGGGTACCAACTCATCGAACGGTCGGAACGTCCGGTCAGGCTTACCCCTTTCGGCCGGAGCATCCTGGACCGCGTCGACCGCGTCCTGTTCGAAGCCCGCAATCTGGATCAAGAATTGTCCAACCTCGCCGCCGGCAAGGGTGGACATGTTTGCGTCGGCATGACGGCGGTTTTCTCAACCAGCCTCGCCGGTCCGATCATCGCCGAATGGCACAACGCAAACCCTGACGTGAAACTCGATCTGATCGTCACGGAAACGGTGGAGTTGCTGGCCGGTTTGCGCGAGGAAGCCTTTGACCTGATCGTTGGCGACGTACGCGACCTGCCCGAGAATTCCAGCGAGTTCGACATCGTCGAGTTGTCGCCGCAGGCGGGTGGCGCGTTTTGCAGGGCCGGGCACCCGATCCTGAAAATCCCCAAACCGCTGCCTGCCGATCTCGCGCGTTATCGCTTCGCCGCATCCCATTTTCCTGCCGAGGTTGCGAATGCCGTGACCCGCTTTCTGGGGGTCCAGGACGGACATCAGGACGTCATCGCGATAAACAGTCACAACGTGGCCGCGCTGCGCGATGCCGTCGCCGAAAGCGACCTGATCCTGCTGACGACCCGCGGCACCGTCCGCAACATGTTGGCGCTGGGTATCCTCAAGCGCGTCGCAATAGAGATCGGGATCGACGGGCTCTGGTCGGTTGTCACCCTCAAAGGCCGCGTCACGCATCCCGCTGTGCCCCAGATGATCCGCAAGATCGCCGAGGTCAGCCGACGCGAGCACGACCGCCGCCTGACGCCTTACACAAGCCAGTATCTGCGCTAGAGATCGAATTGCGTTGAAAGGTTTGAAACAGCCATGCCAACGGATCTGTCAAAGCGCACGTCGCGTCGAAGCCGCCACTGTCCTTCCCGGTAATTCTCTCTCGCGCATCGAAATCGTTCGGTTTCAGGATTGAGACAAACACAACGGACGCGCATCCCGCGGAACGGTTCGAATATCCGCCTTTGACCGATCTCATCGGACCCGGCAACGCAAGCGTACGCAAAGTACCGTTTGAACGTGGGGCGAACGGAAACGGACGAGAATGGACCCAATGACGCTGCATGAAGCTGCCATTGCCAACTGCGAAACCATTGAAAAGCTTCGAGCATCGTTTGATGGCATGGCGGCAGTCCAAGCCGGACCCCGCACAAGGTCTTCTTTACTGACGCCGTCCCCGCCATATCAAAACAACTGGGGATTACTGCTCTGGGAAACTGGCCCTTTTTGCCTTGGTATTGACAGTGCAAGAATCCCAGGTCCGAGGTCGGGGCGCTCTGCCACCAGGCTGCCACCAAAAAAGGTGTGACGCGAATTTCTGCGCCGATTGTCCCTGCCGATGCCGAAAACTGTGCTAAAGCAGAGTTAGGCCACCGCCTCGGCATTGACGGGTTTCGATGCGTCTCACCCCAGGAGGATCCCGATGGGTGCAATCACGAAAAGACCAGCGGCAACTCAGCCGGTTTCGGCGGCAGACCACCGCGCAGGGTCGGACGCGCCCGAATACCCCCGTGCGACGTTGGACAGACGGCTTCATTCAATCGTCGCGCGGTTGACCGGAGGTGTGTCGCCCTATGCCATCTCACAGGCGTGGAGCGACTGGGCGCTCCACACGGCGCGGGCGCCGGGACGGCAGATGGATTTGGTGGAACTTGCCAATGAGAATGCCGCCAAGGTCTGGACCCATGCGGCGTTGTCGGCATCGAACCAGGTCGACACCCCCCCATTCCAACCCAAGGACATCGACCCCCGTTTCCGGCATCCGGCATGGCAGATTTTTCCCTACTCGGTCTGGCAGCAGAGCTTTCTGGCGGTGCAGGACTGGTGGGATCATGCCACTCATGGCCTGAACGGGCTGAGCCAGAGAGATTCCGACCGCATCGCGTTTCTGGTGCGTCAGACGTTGGACCTTGTCGCGCCTTCGAACTTTCCCTGGTTGAACCCTGAGATCATTGAAGAGACCACCAGGCGAAAAGGGTGGAACCTGATCGAGGGCTCGGCACATTTCTGGGAAGATTACGTTCAGACCATCAGCCAGCGAAAGGCCGAAGCGCCCAAAGGGTTCAAGATCGGCGTGGATCTTGCCTGCACGCTGGGCAAGGTCGTCTTTCGCAACGACATTTTCGAGTTGATCCAATACGTTCCGCAAACGGACTCGGTGCAGGCGGAACCCGTTCTGATCGTTCCCGCGTGGATCATGAAATACTATGTTCTCGACCTGTCGCCCGAAAACTCAATGATCAACTATCTGGTTGGGCAAGGGTTCACGGTATTCGTCATCTCGTGGTGCAATCCCGAGGCCGAGAAGGCGGATTTGGGGCTGGAGGACTACCGGAAACGCGGCGTCATGGCGGCATTGGACGTGATCGAAGCGATCGTTCCCGGCCGCAAGATCCATGCCAATGGTTACTGCCTGGGTGGTACGATGCTGGCGATCGCCGCCGCGACCATGGCCCGCGACAGTGACGACAGGCTGGCCAGCGTCACGCTGATGGCCGGGCAGGTCGATTTCGTGGAAGCCGGTGAGCTTTTGCTGTTTCTCGACGAAAGCCAGGTCGCCTTTCTCGAGGACCTGATGTGGGAGCAGGGCTATCTCGACAGGCCGCAGATGTCGCGTGCCTTCGCGGCAATCCGCGCCGAGGATCTGATCTATGCCCGCGCGGTGCGGCGGTATTTTTTGGGCAAGGCCGATCTTCCGTCAGACCTGATGGTCTGGAATGGCGATACCACCCGGATGCCGGCGCGGATGCATTCGGAATACCTGCGTGGGCTGTTTCTGGAAAATCGGCTGACCGCCGGTCGCTTCGCCGTCGAGGGGCGCGTGATCGCGCTGAAGGACATCGCCGCGCCCATGTTCGTGGTCGGCACCGAAAAGGACCATATCGCGCCATGGCAGTCGGTCTACAAGGCGCGTCTGTTCACCGATGTTGAACTGACATTCGTTCTGGCCTCCGGCGGCCACAACGGCGGTATCGTCAGCGAACCGGGGCGTCCGGGGCGCCATTACTACATCGGCCAAACCTCGCCCGACGATCTTTACGTTGGCCCGGACAAATGGTTTGCGCAGCAAGAGCAAATCCAGGGGTCCTGGTGGCCCGAATGGACGAATTGGCTGAACGCCCGCAGTTCAGGTCACGTGAAACCGCCGACGATGGGCGCGGCCAAGGCCGGATATCCGCCGCTCTGCGACGCGCCGGGCACCTATATCTTCGAAAGCTGACAATGCACCCGGCGGGCATTTCAGCTTCACGTCTATTTCCCGGACAGGATCGAAACCATCTCCGAGAATCCCCTTGCCTTGGCGTGTTCCAGCGGCGTTACCCCGTCGAAATCGCCAATGCCGCGGTCGGCCCCTGCCTCGACCAGCAGGCGCGCCACGACCTGGTGATCCGGGCCGCCATCGCCCAGTACGACCGACTCCATCAGTGCGGTCCAGCCGAGGTTGTTGACATGGTCCAGCGGCGCGCCCGCCTCGATCAGGCGCCGGACGACCTCGACATGCCCCAGATGCGCGGCGGCGATCAGGGCGGTGCCTTCGTAGGGGCTGGTGACGAGGCCCGGGTCATTGCCCAGTTCGATCGCCAGCGACATCAGCGCAGGGTCGTCGGCGACGGCAGCAATGGTCACGACGTCGTAGTCCTGGCCTTCCAGCGCATTCATGTCGGCCCCGGCTTCGGCCAGGGCGCGCAGGCTGTCATCGTGCGACGCAAAGGCCGCGACATGCGCCGGAGTGCGGCGGCGGCGGTCACGGGCGTTGACGTCGGCGCCTTCCGCGGCGAGCCGTACGATCTCGGTAACGCTGCCTTCATGCGCGGCCCGGTGCAGCCCCTGGTAGCCGGCAATGTCCGACGGTGAAGGAGCGGTCTGCGCCAGCGCTGGCACGGCCGCTCCCAGGACCAAGAGGACCAGAATGTGTTTGAACATGACGGCTCTCCCAGTGTGGTAGGTGGCCCGCATCAATGGCAGGGCGCCAGGGCCAGGATACACGTCCGCAGAAAAAAGCGCTTCGAAAACGCTGCAAATGCGCGATCTTTCGAATGTCGCGAGCGCTCAGCAAGACCAAGGGACAAATCAACCTTCGCCCAAGACGAGAAATGCCGCGGCGTACGAATTGCACGTGCTGCACGCGAAAAGCAGGCCGGCTCGTTGCACTTGCGATCATCATGGCTTTTCGACCCCAGGATAGCCACCTTCACAACCGGGAGAACCACCCTTCTAGAAGCGATCGATTTGCCTGTCCGGCCACCAAAAGCATGATCCGTGCGCTCCGCCTCGCTCGGCTACAGCACCTTGGACCGTGCCGCTCGCCAAGGCTTCGCTTGCCGGGGTCTCCATCCGGCTCGCGTCGAATTGGGCGTCCGTGTAGGTTTTCAGCACTTGTCCGTCAGATCCTGAATTGCTGCGGCCTGTCAGTTCTGCCATTCGCCATTCGTGCAAACCGATGAGCGTCACATGTTCACGCAACGATCGTTTGTGCGACCGTTTTTGCCGAACAAATGCAGCAACCAAAATAGGCGAATTTCTTTGCGCTGCCGTCTCTCTGTGACTGCCACTCAAACTCTGAGTCCGGCACCACGGCCATATTCTCCGGCTCCAGTTTCAAGGGACGGTTTCCGAGGTCAACGAAGCGCAGGTTGAATTGGAACGGCGCGCCGAACTCATACCCCCTCTTGGAAATCGCTATCGGAAATTCAGGACGCGCCGCCCCTACGTCGTAGCTCTGCGCCATGGCGAATTTGTGTCCGGTTCATTAAAGATGACCAACAACGCCGAAATCGGAAAACTTTACGGGAAACCCCCAATTTCAGACGTATGGAAGTAGAGGTAATCTGGGGCCAATCGAAGGGTTCACTGACACCCTGAGGGGTTTCCCTGAGAGAGAGGCTGGCTTCTACCCCCTCAAGCTGGCCTCTCTCCCCCTCGAAAGCTCCCGTACAAGCTTCGCCGCAATGCACTGGTCAGTGCCCAAACCGAAAATACCCGCGGTACGAGCTGCGTTGCCGGTAGGGTTTTCGCAGCTGGCTGGGATACGGGTAAGATCCGTAGTTG
Organism: Ruegeria sediminis; assembly: GCF_005938215.1. Classification (GTDB taxonomy): domain Bacteria; phylum Pseudomonadota; class Alphaproteobacteria; order Rhodobacterales; family Rhodobacteraceae; genus Ruegeria; species Ruegeria sediminis. Next base: position 422,526 of record NZ_VCPD01000001.1, on the reverse strand, counting down.
TAGCGTGGATACCTGTAGGAGCGAGGCGAGTAGCGGGGTTTGCTGCTGTGGTAGTAGTACCGCTTGCGCGGATGATACCTTTTGGGCCGATCGAAGTATTTTTCGACACCTGAACTGCCGGGATATCGGGAAGTCTTGCGAGGATGGTAGGGCTTCGGCTGAATGTAGTATCTGTTGACGCGCGGTTTGTGGCGTTCATGCGAGCTTTCGGCCACAACTCCTGGAGAAATGATCCTATCAACAACATTGACGGATCCGGCGCCTGCGTCGTGGGCCATTGCGACCTGCGCAAACGACAGATTGGCTGCAACTGCCAACGCCGGGGCAACAAAAAAAATCAGAGCGGTTTGGAACATGGTGCCGCCTTTCGTTTTCGCCGGAGGGACCATCTGCATGATGGGCCAAGCCGCAGGCAAAAGGCCAATGAACTCATGTCACGCTTCGGGGAGGGGAAGCCAGAAGCTCATGCCGCCGCAGACATGCGCCGCGTTCTGGCACGATGGTCACGTCTGCGAGATCAGATGGACCTTGAAAACCTTCTTTGGCGAGTGGCTTCCGCAAGAAGGCCGCGACGCACATGAGTGGAGTGTGCCCCTTTAACAGGTTTGGCCAAGAGGAAAGGGCGCTCTGCCGCTGCCCAACGTGCCAGTCTCCACCGCCGCCCGAGGCGATCAACCCGACCGGGCCTGGCCTGACATTCCTCCGGCCTGCAATGTCTCCCGCGCGGCTGTCGCGCTTGGTGCAGCGGGTAGAATTGCCGTGACATTGCCCGGATCGGGCATCGACGGAGGCATTCCGCCGCGAGTTCCTCCACCTATCCGAGCCGACGCCTCATGGTGCACCTGACCGCCGCCGGGCAGGGCCATGACGCAAGGCATGGACGAGATCACATTCGATGAAGTCCGGGCAGGCTACACCGACCCATTTCTCAGTACTAAAGCGGAAGCCGCCTGAGCATATCCTCAGGCCATCTCGTTTTTTTCACCTTGATGAACGTGACCGAACGCGGTGTCGGTTCGAGGGTATTGTCCCGGTCGCTCGCGGCGGCGGCGACGTTGCCGGAAATTCGATTGCGACTTGGCAAACTATGCCCGCCTGCTTGGCAAGGAAAGCCACCGCTTTCAGTTGCGAGTGTGGCTGGGGTACTGGTGTTGCTGTGTTTTGTAACCGCCCCGAGTGACGTTTGTCGTAACAACAGCCGTTGCAACAGTTTCCGTTTCGGCCTCAAAATGTGCGTTTCGGCGCGATACTTTCTCAGCCGTCAACATGATATCGACAGGCAGCAGGGCGATTGACGCCCCATAGGTTGTATTCAGCCGCAAAGCCGTGGCAGAAATGCAACCTATAGATGAACAGGTCTCAGGTCGAAATGATACTACGGCAACAGTTGTTTCTTTCAAGGCAAGGGGCTCTTCTTCCTCTGTTCTGCATTTGTTAATGTTACGCTGAAAAAAAGTACGAATGCTTTTGGGTAACGGGCAGACAGGCGGATGATAACCGGCTCAGGCGGTGTGACAGCCATCAAATGGTCGCAGACGGAGATTGACGGGTTGGAATCGGCGCCCATGGCGTCGATGGCGATAGGGTCCGCCTGGTCTTGGCGCGGGCGGACCACCCGGTTGGCGCAGGCCGAAAGCGTGGCCCAGACGGGGTTCTGGTCCGTTCCCGAAATCGTCGACAGCCCGGCTGGACCCGATGCCCTGCTGTCCGTGGCGCGACGGCGCCGCGTGTCGGGCGCAACCGGTTTCGCAGTGCAGAACGTCACCGCAAGCGTCATGATCACCAACGGCGCCCGCAGCTACACGATGCTGTTGGTCGAAGCGGATGCGCAATCCTCGCCCTTGCTGGTGTTCGACGGGGAAATGCCGCCGCGGGACACGGACTTCTGGATCGGCGGGATCACCCGCTACTCCACCGGCGAGATGGATACGGCGCATTCGGAGGAGGACGGGGTGACCTACCTGTCAAGCTGGCGGCAGGCGACTGCGGCCGCCGCCGCGCAGGAACAAGCGCCGGTGTCACGGCCCGCTGCGGCGACCGCTTCGGCGGCAGTGGAACTCGGCAGCCGTCAGCCGTTGTCCAGCTGAGCCCGGGAAAGTTCGTTTCTATCGCATCGCCATGTTGACTCTCCCAACAACGCGGATATAAGCGCGGCTTCATTGGTGTTGGTGGCCCCCGCAAGGGGATGCCTGTCATGGGGAAACCCAAGAGGACAACGCCCTTCATAGTGGCCTGTATGGGCTTCGACCAAAACTGAAGGAGATCAGCCGTGACCAAACGCACGTCTGCCAAGTACAAAATCGACCGCCGGATGGGCGAAAACATCTGGGGCCGTCCGAAATCCCCGGTGAACCGCCGCGAATACGGCCCCGGCCAGCACGGCCAGCGCCGCAAGGGCAAGCTGTCGGACTTTGGCCTTCAGCTGCGCGCCAAGCAGAAGCTCAAGGGCTACTACGGCGACCTGACCGAGAAGCAGTTCCGCCGCATCTACGCCGAGGCCGAGCGGGTCCGCGGCGACACCGGTGAAAACCTGATCGGCCTGCTGGAAAGCCGTCTGGACGCCGTCGTCTACCGTGCGAAATTCGTGCCGACCGTGTTCGCCGCCCGCCAGTTCGTGAACCACGGCCACGTCAAGGTGAACGGCAAGCGCGTGAACATCCCGTCCTACCGGGTCAAGGAAGGCGACGTGATCGAGGTCCGCGACAAGTCCAAGCAACTGGCAGCCGTTCTGGAAGCCGTTTCGCTGGCCGAGCGCGACGTGCCGGATTACATCGACGCCGACCACTCCAAGATGACCGCCACCTTCGTGCGCACACCCGCCCTGGGCGATGTGCCGTACCCGGTCATGATGGAACCGAACCTGGTGGTCGAATTCTACGCGAAGAACTGATCTTCGCCGACCAACGGAATGCGAAAGCCGCGCGATCAGCGCGGCTTTTTTCTTTGGAACCGCTTCCCAAAAGCGGGTAGAACAGGGCCGATACAGGATATCAGGTGACAGGCCAGCGGCAACTGGAACGGATGCCGGGGAGCAGCGCGAATGGGCTACAACATCGGAGAAGTTACTGGCTACGCGGGCGGCCCGTCAGACTGGACCATGACAGCCGATCTGTCCGACCCATCCGTCACGACGGTCACGGGCGATTTCGATCTCGTCAGCCTCGTCACTGGTCAGTCCGTTGGTGAGGCCAACAGTTACTCGATCGCCCAGTTCAGCGCCAATTTCGGCACCTACACGAACAATTTCGTTCTGAATCCGGATGGCAGCTTTTCTTTCGATATCGACCGACAGGCCGTGATCCAGAGCGGCGTCGATCAGACGGTCTCGTTCACGATCGTCGGGAGGACGGGAAGCCAGTCGGACGACGATACGGTCACGGTCACTCTGCTGATCTGCCTGGCCGGGGGTACGTTGGTCAAAACCGAGAAAGGCCAAGTTCCCGTGGAAGATCTGAGGGTTGGCGACCTGGTGCCGACGGTGGATGACGGGATGCAACGGATTCGATGGGTGGGATCACGCTCATTGACCGCCGGCGATCTGCAGGACAATCCCAACCTGCGGCCAATTCGGATTACCGCCGGAGCGCTTGGCGACGGGCGGCCGAAACAGGATTTGCTTGTCTCGCCGCAGCATCGAGTGCTGATCGGCGACTGGCGGGTCCAGCTTTTCCTGGGTGAGGACGAAGCCCTCGTTCCCGCCAAGGGATTGGTTGATGGGCAGAACATCTACGTCGACGACACGGTCGAGGACGTCGACTATTACCACGTGCTGTTCGACAGCCATCAGGTGATCTTCACGAATGGAACCCCGACCGAGAGTTTTCATCCCGCGGACTATTCCCTGGGAGCGATCGACGCGGACATGCGGGCGGAATTGCTTGAACTGTTTCCCGAAATCGAGGCGGATTCGGGATACAGAATGACCGCGCGTTTCGTGGCGAGAGTCAAGGAAGCCAAATTGCTGACGCAGGTCGAGATTTGAACGCGGGCAGTGGTCAGCAACAGGGGGCCGAGTACCCCTCGCAGGAAAAGCTGCGCGTGTATGGCGACGTGATGTTCCTGGCTTTGCGCAGCCCACATCATGCCGGCATGAGTGTCGCGAATCTGCGGGCAGCGGTGGAACCCCCTGTGGAGCTGGGGCAGTTTCGGATATTTCGCTTCGACGGTGTTCCCCGGGCCATGTTTTCCTGGGCTTATCTGAACTCGAACGCCGAGGCCCGGCTGGTCAATGTCGAGGTGTTGAGCTTCGATGACTGGAAGTCGGGCGACCGGCTTTGGCTTGTCGACCTGATCGCCCCCTACAAGGGCATGGCGGCGGGTTTGACTAGGTGGATCATGCAGCCGGGCAACTTTGCAGAACGCGAGTTTTTCTTCCGGCGCGTCAAGGAAGGGAACAAGACGCGGCGGATCCTGCACATTGATTTCGAGCGCGCCGAAGGCAAGGCGCGCTTTCTGTCCGAGGCGGATTTCCCACCGGTTTGACCCGTCAAAGCGGCAAGGGCCGTCCCTCGGCAATCGCCTCCATCGCGAAATACGAGGTCACGCTGTCCAGTTCGACCTTTTCGATCAGCCGTTGGTAGACCTTGTCATAGGTCGTCATATCCTGCGTCACCACCTTGAGCTGATAGTCGTAATCGCCGCCGATGCGGTGGAAATCGACCACTTCGGGAATGGTCAGCACGTGGTTGCGAAAGGCCTGCAGCCAGTCCTTCGAATGGTGGCGCGTGCGCAGCATGACGAAGACAACCAGTTTCAGTCCCAGTTTTTCCCGCGCGATCCGGGCAGTAGAGCCCTTGAGCACGCCGCCGTCGGTCAGCGCCTTCAACCGCCGCCAGCAGGCGTTTTGTGACAGGCCGACCCGATCGGCCAGATCCCGTTGGGACAAAGTGGCGTCCTGTTGCAGTTCGCGCAACATGCGCATGTCAATATGATCCAAAGTTTTGCTCATTTTGAAGCATATGACACAAAAATGGGAAAAAATGAACAAAGAAAGGTGAAGTTTCCCCGCGCACCCTCAATCACATTGGAAAGTGCAAGAAGGAGCCCGCTACATGTCCCTGTCCAATTTCCGCGCAGCGATTGAAACCGCCACTCACGACAATGTCCTGCGCGACGGACTGATCGGTGAGAACATTCTCATCCCCGGACTGTGCGGGGACGTGCCGCTGGTCTATGCGGATTACGTCGCTTCGGGCCGCGCCCTGCGGCAAGTCGAACAGTTTGTGGCCGAGCATGTACTGCCGTTCTATGCCAACAGCCACACCGAAGCCTCTTATTGCGGGTCCTACATCACCCGGCTGCGCCGCGAGGCGCGCGCCGAGATCGCCCGCATCATCGGCGCCAAGGGAGAGGATGCGGTGATCTTCACCGGGTCCGGCGCGACTGCGGGCCTCAACCGGCTGGTCAGCTTGTTTGGAATCGGGGAGGCTGACCGGCCGGTTGTCCTGATCGGCCCCTACGAGCATCACTCGAACATCCTGCCGTGGCGCGAGAGCAAGGCCGAAGTGATCGAGATTCCCGAGGCCGCCGAGGGCGGGCCTGATCTGATGGCGCTGGAAACGGCTCTGGTTGCGAATGCCGATGCGGATCTGGTGATCGGATCGTTTTCCGCAGCGTCGAACGTGACAGGGATCATCACCGACCCGGACCCTGTCACGCGTCTGTTGAAGCGGCATGGCGCGCTGGCCGTCTGGGACTATGCCGGTGGTGGCCCGTACCTGCCGATGAGCATGGGGCCTGCGGATGCGCGCAAGGATGCAATCGTCGTTTCGCCACACAAGTTTCCCGGCGGGCCGGGCGCTTCGGGCGTGCTGGCCGTCAACACGGGCGCCGTAAAACGTGCCTGCCCCAGTTGGCCGGGCGGCGGCACGGTGACCTTCGTTTCGCCCTGGCGGCACGACTACAGCGCCGACCTGGCCGCACGGGAAGAGGCGGGAACGCCCAATGTTATCGGCGACATCCGCGCGGCGCTGGCCTTCATCGTCAAGGATGTCGTGGGCACCGAGGAAATCGCCCGGCGCGAGGCGTTGTACAACCGGATGGCGCTGGAGGGCTGGGGCGGAAATCCGAACCTCACCCTTCTGGGCACCGACAAGGCGCACCGTTTGCCGATTTTCTCGTTCCTTGTCCGGGACAATGCAGGGCGGCCGGTTCACCAGCAGCTGTTCACCCGCATGCTCTCGGACATCTACGGCATTCAGGCGCGCGGCGGTTGCGCCTGCGCAGGTCCTTACGCCCACCGCCTGCTGGGGATCGACCGGGCCGCGTCCGAGGCGCTGCACGCCGCTTTGAGCGCAGGCGAAGAAATGAGGAAACCCGGCTGGGTCCGGCTGAACTTCTCTTACCTGATGAGCGAGGAAACGGTGCGCTTCATCATCGACAGCGTCAACGACCTGTCGCATCGGACCGAGGAATTCGCGCGGTTCTACGACGCTGACCCCGCCACCGCGCGCTTCAAGGCCGCATGAGGGTTTTGAAGCTTTTCTCAGGTCGGTGACATCGTTATGAGGGGCGCATCCAAGGAGCCCCGACATGAACAAGATCACTCCGCAGCCCGGCATCATGGACATCGCGCTCTACCAGGGCGGCAAGTCCCATGTCGAGGGCGTGGCCAATGTCATCAAGCTTAGCTCGAACGAAAACCCGTTCGGGCCCAGCCCCAAGGCGATCGAGGCGGTGCGCGAAAGCGCCGCGACGCTGCACCGTTATCCTAGCACCGATCACTACGCCTTGCGGGCGGCGATCGGCGAGGTTCACGGGCTGGACCCCGAGCGGATCATCTGCGGCGTCGGTTCCGATGAGGTGCTGCAATTCGTGGTGCAGGCTTATGCCGGTGTGGGCGACGAGGTGATCCACACCGAGCACGGGTTTTCCATGTACCCGATCCTGGCGCGGATGGCCGGCGCTGTTCCGGTTCAGGTGCCAGAACGCGAGCGCGTTGTCGGTGTGGACGCGATCCTTGCGGCCTGCACGGACAATACCAGGGTCGTGTTCCTCACCAACCCAGGCAACCCGACTTCGACCATGATCCCCGAGGCGGAAGTGGTGCGGCTGGCCGACGACCTGCCGCCGCAGGTCATCCTTGTTCTGGACGGGGCCTATACCGAGTTCGTCGACGGCTTCGATGGCGGCGTGTCCGTGGTCGATGCGCGCAGCAACGTCATCATGACGCGGACGTTTTCCAAGATCTACGGCCTCGGCGGCATGCGGGTCGGCTGGGGCTACGCGCCAAAGGCGATGATCGATGTTCTGAACCGCATCCGGCAACCGTTCAACCTGTCTTCGACCGCATTGCTCGCCGCCGAGGCGGCCGTGCGCGACAGGGAATACGTGGAGTATTGCCGTGCGGAAAACACCCGTTTGCGCATGTGGCTGGCTGCGGCCCTGGCCGAAATCGGGGTACCGTCCGACCCCTCCTGCACCAACTTCATACTGGCGCGGTTCGCCGACAGGGACGAGGCCGAGGCTTGCGACGTCCATCTGCAAAGCCAGGGACTGATCGTACGCAGGGTCGCGGGGTACGGACTGCCGAACGCGCTGCGCATCACCGTCGGGAACGAAGCGGCCTGCCGCCGCGTGGTTGCGGCCGTCACGGCCTTCAAGGGGGGCCTCGCATGAGCCGGATTTACGACCGCGTGGCACTGATCGGGCTGGGGCTGATCGCGTCTTCGATGTTCTGGGCGATCAAGCGCGCCGGGCTGGCGGGCGAGGTAACGGGCTATGCCCGGTCCGAGGCGACGCGCGAGACAGCCCGGCGCATCGGCCTGTGCGACCGCGTCTGCGACAGCGCGCGCGAGGCGGTCGAGGGGGCCGATCTGGTGGTACTCTGCGTGCCGGTGGGCGCGATGGGGGCGGTGGCCGAAGAGATCGCGCCGGTCCTGAAACCGGGGGCGACGGTGACCGACGTGGGGTCGGTGAAACGCGATGTTATCCAATCTGTACATCCTCACATCCCCCCTGGTGTCCATTTTGTACCAGCCCATCCGCTGGCGGGAACCGAGCATTCCGGCCCCGAGTCGGGCTTTGCCGAGTTGTTCGACAACCGCTGGTGCCTGCTGGTTCCGGTCGAAGGCACCGACCCCGACGCGGTGGCCCGGCTGCGGGCGCTGTGGGAGGGGATGGGGTCCAATGTCGACGAGATGGAGGCCGATCATCACGATCTGGTTCTGGCCGTCACCAGCCATACGCCGCACCTGATCGCCTACACGATGGTCGGGGTGGCCGACGACCTGCGCCGCGTGACCGACAGCGAGGTGATCAAATATTCGGCGGCGGGCTTCCGCGACTTCACCCGGATCGCGGCTTCGGATCCGACGATGTGGCGCGACGTGTTCCTGACCAACAAGGACGCGACACTGGAGATCCTCGGGCGCTTCACCGAGGAACTGTTCGCGTTGCAGCGGGCCATCCGCACCGGCAACGGCGAATTGCTACACGACTATTTCACCCGCACGCGGGCGATCCGGCGGGGCATCATCGACGCCGGACAGGATACGGACGCGCCGGACTTTGGGCGCGCGAAGGCCAAGTCATGATGCGCCGGGGCGGAATGGCTTTGCTGGGCGCGCTGGCTCTTGTCGCAACGGCGGCCGCGGCGAATGCACCCGACGCGTCGCTGCATCCCAAGTCGCGGACCGATGCCGAGGACGCCCTGGTGGCAGCCGCAAGCGCGGTGGCGGAGGACACGGCGGCGGTCGTGGAAAAGGTTTTCTCCGTCCGGCCCGAGATCCGGCCGGAGTCGCCGCAGGCTTTGCTGGTGGCGACCCGCCCGGCGGATCTGCCTGGGCTTGCGCCGGACGTGTCGGCGTTTCCGTTCCTGCGGCCCGAGTCGCTTGAGCAGAAGATCCTGTTCAAGAGGCGCCTGAAGAAGAAGGGCGCGGTGTGCGGCGACATAGAAATCCAGGGCAAGGAGATCGGCAAGGTTCCCGGGCGGGGGGTATGCGGGATCAAGGACGCGGTCGAGATCACCTCGATTTCCGGCGTGCGGCTGAGCCAGCCGTCGGTGATGGATTGCGGCACGGCGCAGGCGCTGAACCATTGGGTCGAACGCACGGTCAAACCGACCTTTCGGCGGCGCGGGCCGGTGGTCGAGCTGAAGGTCGCCGCGCATTACGCCTGCCGGACCCGCAACAACCAGAAGGGCGCGCGGATCTCGGAACACGGCAAGGGCAGGGCGATCGACATTTCCGCCTTCACGATGATGGACGGCGAGGTTCTGACCGTGCTCGAAGGCTGGAAGCGGGACCCGGCGCGAAAGCTGCTGCGGCAGGTGCGCAAGGGCGCCTGCGGCCCGTTCGGCACGGTTCTGGGGCCCGGCTCGGACGGCCACCACCAGGATCATTTCCACTTCGATACCGCGCGGCACCGCAGCGGCCCGGTCTGCCGCTGACCGCGCCTGCGGCCTAGCGCAGGATCAGGCGCGGCGCGGGGCCCAGCGGTATCGGCCCGAGGGCCATGTAGCCGTTGCGGAAATTGAGCAACACGTCCAGCGCGTTCGGGTTTCCGCCCAGTCCGGCCAGCAGGTTCAGCACGCGGTTGACCGGATCGATGGCCTGATCCGGCAGGACCCCCGCGGCATTCGCCATCGCCACCATGTCGCGCCAGTTCTCCGCCTTGAGCGCGATTTCCCCGGTGGGCACGCCTTGCGCGTCCACGTTCAGCTCGCCGGTCGCGAACAGCCGCAGCGCGCCCCATTTCGCCTCGGCCAGGGCAAGGTCGATCACCACCGGCTGCGGTCGGCGCTCTTCGAGCGCGGACCTGTCCCAGGGCTTGTCGAACCGCACGGTCATGTCGAGCTGGAGGGTCTCGAACTCTTGCGGCAGAGAGGCCGCCGATTGCATCAGGTCGCGCAGGTCTTCGCCCGGTGTGAACGCCTGGGCCTCGGCGACGATGGCGTAGGTTTCGGGCGTCTCGGTCTGGACCATGATGAGGTTCAGGTTGCGCGCCCCGGCCACCAGTTTCCCGTCGCGCGCGACCGACCACGGATCGGAGGTCAGCGCCATGCGTTCGAGCATCAGGGCCACGCCCGGTTTCAGGTGCAGGTCGGCCTGCATGTTCCGGGCGGCGACGATGGCCGTCTGGTCGAAATAGGACAGGCGCTGCGGGGTGTCGGCAAAGCGCAGGGTCTGCCGCCCGGGCCAGATCGCGGGACTGTCCAGATCGATCCAGTCCGCGCTCCAGGCGGTGCCGTTGGCCGGGTCGGCCAGGATGGGGGCGCCAAGCCGCGTCACGTGCCGCGCGGGATAGCCGGTTGTTCCGATGTCGGAAAACTCGGCCTGCCACCCCTGCTGCTGGCGCTGCTCGAACCAGCCGGCGATCGCCGAGCGCAGACCGTAGCCCGCGACGAACCAGTAGACTGACCAGGCGATGATGATGAAAACGATCAAACGCACCAGGCGGTTCATGGAAAATGGCCTCTTTTGCCTTGTTTGGAATTGCTGTTTATAGGGCGGGAAAGGCAAGGACCAGCGCGATGACGATGTGGGTGTTCGGATATGGATCACTTCTGTGGAATCCCGGGTTTCCCGTGGCCCGCAGCGAATTGGCGGTGCTGCACGGCTATGCCCGGTCCTTCTGCATGAGTTCGATCCACCATCGCGGCACCGAGGAGAACCCCGGCTTGGTCCTGGCCTTGGACGAGGTTGAGGGCGCGCATTGCAAGGGCCTGGCGATGGCGGTCGAGGGTGGGCACGAAGAGCGGACGCTGGACGAGCTGCGCGAGCGCGAGCTGATCTCGTCGGCCTATCTCGAGCGGATGCTGGACGTGCATCTGGATTGCGGCGAGGTGGTGAACGCGGTGACCTACGTGATCGACCCCCACCACGTACAGTATTGCGGCGGCATGCCGCTGGAAGAGCAGGCCAGCATCATCGCCCGGGCGGTGGGCGGGCGGGGCCCGAACACCGAGTACCTTTACAACACGGCCGAGCACCTGTCGGAAATCGGGCTGCATGACCCGGACCTCGAATGGCTGTCCCGGCGGGTGCGCAGTCTGACGGCATAAACTCTTGGCGTAACCTGCGAAATACCGGTAGGTTTGGGCAAGAGCAGATAATACCAGGAACAAGGCGCATGGCGCAGGCACACCACGAGGCGAGGCCGCTATTCTCGCAACCGATCCGGCAGATCGTGATGATGCTGATCGTGATCGCCCTGTCCAGCGTCGGCGTGTTTCTGGCCCTGCCGCGCGTCATGCCGGTATTCGAGGCGAACCCCTATCTCAACGGTTTCATCCTGCTGGTCTTTGTCGTCGGCGTCTTCGCCTGTTTCTTTCAGGTGGCGCAGCTGATCGGCTCGGTTCGCTGGATCGAGCAGTTCGTCGGCGGGTTCGAGCGAGACGGAACGCGGCCGCCGCAATTGCTGGCGCCGCTGGCGTCGCTGCTGCGCACGCGCGGCGCACGGATGCAGATCAGCTCGACCTCGACCCGGTCGATCCTCGACTCGGTGTCCGAGCGGATCGAGGAAGAGCGCGAGATCACGCGGTACATCACCAACGTCCTGATCTACCTGGGCCTGCTGGGCACCTTCTTTGGCCTGGCGACCACGGTTCCGGCGGTGGTCGACACCATCCGCAGCCTGAACCCGCAGGAGGGCGAAGAAGGGCTTGCCGTGTTCAACCGGCTGATGACCGGGCTCGAAGCGCAGCTTGGCGGCATGGGCGTGGCCTTCGGCTCGTCGCTGCTGGGGCTGGCCGGGTCGCTGATCGTGGGTCTGCTGGAGCTGTTCGCCGGCCACGGCCAGAACCGGTTCTATCGCGAGCTCGAGGAATGGCTGTCGACCATTACCCGTGTCGGCTTTGCCGCGGGCGACGAGGGCAGCGCGGAACTGGCGGTGCTCACGCCGGTTCTCGAGGCGATGTCCGAACAGATGGACGCACTGCAGACGATGTTTTCGTCCACCGAGAAGGGGCAGGTCGAGGTGTCGTCGAAGCTGGGGCATCTGGTCGACGTGATCGGCGAGATGAACCAGCGGCAGGCCGGGAGCGAAGGGGTCACCGCCGCGCTGGACCGGGTGGCGTTGGGGCAGGAAGCCCTGCTTGACCACATGCGCGAGAAGGGCGCGGGCGAGGGGCTGGACGCCGAGAGCCGGATGCGGCTGCGGTCGATGGACGTGCAATTGCTGCGCATTCTCGAAGAGATGTCGGCGGGCCGCCAGGAAAGCATGATCGAGTTCCGCAAGGATATCGACCTGTTGATCAAGGCGCTGTCCTATCCGCGCGGGCCCGCGCGGGCCGCGCCCGACGGAGAATAAGCCATGGCCCTGTCTCGCCGCACCGGTCAACGCTTCCAGGGGTCGGTCTGGCCCGGTTTCGTGGATGCGATGACGGGGCTGTTGATGGTGCTGACCTTCGTTCTGACCATCTTCATGGTGGTGCAGTTCGTGCTGCGCGAGACCATCTCGGGGCAGGAGGACGAGTTGAGCGCGCTGGCGAACGAGGTTTCCGCGCTGGCCACCGCGCTGGGCCTGGAGGAACGCGAGAACAGCCGCCTGCAGGCCCGGCTGGGCGCGCTGAGCGCAACGCTGACCGAGGCCGAGGATGACCTGGCACAGGCGCAGGCGATGATCTCGTCGCTGACCACCGAGCGCGACCGGCAGGCGGCGGCGCTGGATCTGGCGCAGACCCAGATCGCCGAATTCGAGGTGCAGGTTGCCGTGCTGCTGGCCGAGCAGGAACGCAGCCTGGGCGAGATCCGGACGCTCGAGGCCGAGCGCGAGGAACTGGAGGCGGCGCGCGAACAGCTGTTGTCGGAACAGGAGGCGTTGAACCTGGCGCTGGCGCGCAGCCGCGAAGAGATCGACGCGCAGACGGAAGCCGCCCGGCTGGCCGCCGCCCGGCGCGAGGCGCTCGAAGCGCTGGTGGCCGATCTGGAGCGCAGCGGCGAGGAGAACGCGGCGCGGGCCGAGGCGCTGGAACAGCAACTGACCGAGGCGGAAGCCGCGAAGCTTGCCGAATCCGCCGCGGCCAACGCCCTGCGCGAGAGGCTGCGCAACGCGGATGCCGAATTGACGGCGATGACGCTGGCGCTGGAAGCACAGCGGAAGGAGGCCGAAGAGACGCTGACCCTGCTGGCGGCGGCCGAGGCAGCGAAGAAGGAGCTGGAGCGGCGGTTCGGGGAACTCAACGCCGAAGAATTGCAGGAGCAGTTGCAGGCGGCGCTGAGCGCAAGGACCGAAGCCGAAGCCGAAGCCGCGTCGCAGATGACCCTGGCCGAGGAACGCGCCGCCCTGCTGGCCGCGGCGCGCAGCGCCCTGGCGGAGGAAAAGGCGATCTCGGAAGAGGCGCAGCGGCAGGCGGCGCTGCTGAACCAGCAGATCGCCGCCCTGCGCAGCCAGTTGGGATCCTTGCAGGCCCTGCTCGACGACTACAAGGAACGCAACGAGGCCGCCGACATCCAGATCCAGACGCTGGGTCAGGACCTGAACGCGGCGCTGGCGCGCGCGGCCTCGGAAGAGCGCAAACGCCGCCTGCTGGAAGAGGCCGAGCGCAAGCGCCTGGAGGCGGAGGCGGCGGCGCTGGCGGGCCGAACGGAAGAGCTTGCCGCGCGGGCCGAGGATCTGGAACGCTATCGCTCGGAGTTCTTCGGCCGGTTGCGCGACGTTCTGGGGCAGCAGGAAGGCGTGCGGATCGAGGGCGACCGGTTCGTGTTCTCGTCCGAGGTGCTGTTCGACACGGGTTCGGCGGTCCTGTCCGCGGAAGGCCGGCGCGAGGTGGCCAAGGTCGCGGAAATCCTGCGCAGCGTCGCGGCCGACATCCCGCCCGAACTGAACTGGATCATCCGGGTCGACGGCCATACCGACAACATCCCGCTTGGCGGCGGCGGGCGCTATCGGGACAACTGGGAACTCAGCCAGGCGCGGGCCCTGTCGGTCGTGCGCTACATGGTCGATTCACTGGGCATCCCGCCCAACAGACTGGCCGCCAACGGGTTCGGAGAGTTCCAGCCGGTCAACCCGGCGGACACGCCCGAAGCCCGCGCCCAGAACCGTCGGATCGAGTTGAAGCTGACGGAAAAGTAGCCTCTTTTGACAGTCGCCGCAGTGGCGGACTGCGCTGGATTGACGGTCCTGCGGGCGCCGGATCGCGCCCGGTTTCGCTATGGAAGAGTGTCCGGATGGCGTTTCCCGCAAGAGGCGCGGTTCCGGTGCCAAACCGTCAAAATCGGCGCATTTTGGCCGTGCCAGCGCCCTTGGTTTCGCGAACTATCGCCCAAAGCGGGTACGCCCCCATCTCGTCGTTGCATGTGACATTGGGCGAATGAATCTTTCAAAACTACCTGCTCAAATTGAAAAAAAGGAAAAGAAAATGCGGATTTTAGCAAAGTTTCTGACGATCGCGGCAAGCCTGTCTGCTCTTGCTCTGGTTCCGGCTACGGCGATATTCGCGGTTTTCCAGGCTGACACGGCCTATGCTGAAGAAGCCGAGAACGGCGGCGAAGAAGGCCAGAACGGCGGCGAAGAAGGTGAAAACGGCGGCGAAGAAGGCGAGAACGGCGGCGAGGAAGGCGAGAACGGCGGCGAAGAGGGCGAGAACGGCGGCGAAGAGGGCGAGAACGGCGGCGAAGAAGGCACCGAAGGCGGTGAAGAAGGCACCGAAGGCGGTGAAGAAGGCACCGAAGGCGGTGAAGAAGGCACCGAAGGCGGCGAAGAAGGCACCGAAGGCGGTGAAGAAGGCACCGAAGGCAGTGAGGAAGCCGAGAACGGTGGTGAAGAAGCCGAGAACGGCGGTGAAGAAGCCGAGAACGGCGGTGAGGAAGCCGAGAACGGCGGTGAAGAAGCCGAGAACGGCGGTGAGGAAGTCGAGAACGGCGGCGAAGAAACCACTGAAGGCGGCGAAGAAGAAGGTGGCGAAGAAGAAGGTGGTGAAGAAGCCGAAGGTGACGGCGAATTCAACGACAAGTAAAACGCCACGCGCAGGGGGCCAAACCGGCGCTTCGGTTTGGTCCCGGTTTTCGGAAACGCGAATGCGGCAGCCTGAAGAAGGGGGCAACCGAAGACCCTGCACCCACAATCCGAAAGACCTGAATTCGCGCGTTTCCGGACGCGCGATTTCTTTTACCGGGAAAGACGCGGGGCTTGTCCCGGACGCGGACGCGGGGCAGGCCATCCGCCCTCGCGGCGCTACGGCGCAACGTGAAACGCCCGCCGCGTGGATTGCGGCGGGCGTTCCGTTTCTATCGGGTGGCGCGCGTCAGTCCGCCGTCAGAAGCGGAGGCTTGTTGCCCGAAATGCGCCGCTGATCCGGCCCGAGGATCTCGAGGTTGAGCTGGCCGTCCTTGACCGACACCCGGACGATGCCGCCCTTGGCCAGCTTGCCGAACAGCAGTTCCTCGGCCAAAGGCTTCTTGATGTTCTCCTGGATCACGCGGCCCAGCGGACGGGCGCCCATCTTGTCGTCATAACCCTTGTCGGCCAGCCATTCGGCGGCGGCGGGGGTCAGGTCGATGGTCACGCCGCGGTCAAGCAGCTGCGCCTCGAGCTGGAGGACGAATTTCTCGACCACCTGCAGGATGACCTCCTTGGGAAGCGGCGCGAAGGAGATGACCGCGTCCAGACGGTTGCGGAATTCCGGGCTGAACATGCGTTCGATCGCGGCGGTGTCCTCGCCCTCGCGGCGGTCGCGGCCAAAGCCGATGGCGGCCTGGGCCTGTTCCTGCGCGCCCGCGTTCGAGGTCATGATCAGCACCACGTTGCGGAAATTCACGGTGCGGCCGTTGTGGTCGGTCAGCTCGCCGTGGTCCATCACCTGCAACAGGATGTTGAACACGTCCGGATGCGCCTTTTCGATCTCGTCCAGCAGCAGCACGCAATGCGGATGCTGGTCGACGCCATCGGTCAGCAGGCCGCCCTGGTCGAAGCCGACATAGCCCGGCGGCGCGCCGATCAGGCGGCTGACCGCGTGCTTCTCCATGTACTCCGACATGTCGAAGCGCAGCAGTTCAACGCCCAGCGTGTCCGCCAGTTGCTTGGCCACCTCGGTCTTGCCGACGCCGGTGGGGCCGGCGAACAGGTAGTTGCCGATCGGTTTCTCGGGTTCGCGCAGCCCGGCGCGGGCCAGCTTGATGGCGCTGGACAGCGCCTCGATGGCCTCGTCCTGGCCGAACACCACGCGTTTCAGCGAAGCTTCGAGATCCTTCAGCACCTCGGCGTCGTCCTTGCTGACGCTCTTGGGCGGGATGCGGGCGATCTTGGCGACGACCGCCTCGATCTCTTTCACGCCGATGGTCTTGCGGCGCTTGCTTTCCGCGACCAGGTGCTGCGCCGCGCCGGCCTCGTCGATCACGTCGATGGCCTTGTCGGGCAGTTTGCGGTCGTTGATGTAGCGCGCCGACAGCTCCACGGCCGTCTTGATCGCGTCGGCGGTGTACTTGATGTCGTGGTGCTTTTCGAAATAGGGCTTGAGGCCGCGCAGGATCTTGATGCTGTCCTCGACCGTCGGTTCGTTCACGTCGATCTTCTGGAACCGGCGCGACAGGGCGCGGTCCTTTTCGAAGTGCTGGCGGAACTCCTTGTAGGTGGTCGAACCCATGGTGCGCAGCTTGCCGCCCTGCAGCGCGGGCTTCAGCAGGTTCGAGGCGTCCATCGCGCCACCCGAGGTGGCGCCGGCGCCGATCACGGTGTGGATCTCGTCGATGAAGAGCACCGCGTCCGGGTGATCCTCAAGCTCGGTCACGACGGCCTTGAGCCGTTCCTCGAAGTCGCCGCGGTAGCGGGTGCCGGCCAGAAGCGCGCCCATGTCGAGCGCATAGATGGTCGTCTTGGCCAGAACGTCCGGCGCTTCGCCCGAGACGATCTTGTGGGCCAGGCCCTCGGCGATGGCGGTCTTGCCCACGCCGGGATCGCCTACCAGCAGCGGGTTGTTCTTGCGGCGGCGGCACAGCACCTGGATGCAACGCTCGACCTCGTCGGCGCGTCCGATCAGCGGGTCGACATCGCCGGCGCGGGCCTTGGCGTTCAGATCGACGCAATACTTGCCGAGCGCGCTTTCCTTCTGGTCGGCCTCGCCGGCGTTGCTCTGGGCGCCTTCCTCGGCCTGGTCGGCGCCGGTCACCGGGCGGTTCTCGCCATAGGCGGGATCCTTGGCCACGCCATGCGCGATGAAGTTCACCGCGTCGTAGCGGGTCATGTCCTGTTCCTGCAGGAAATAGGCGGCGTTGCTTTCGCGTTCGGCAAAGATCGCTACCAGGACGTTCGCGCCGGTCACTTCGGTCCGGCCCGAGCTTTGGACGTGGATCGCGGCGCGCTGGATCACGCGCTGGAAGGCGGCGGTCGGCACCGCCTCGGAACCGTCGATGTCGGTGACGAGGTTCGCCAGGTCCTCGTCGATGAATTCGATCAGAGTGCCGCGCAACTCTTCGAGGTTGACGCTGCACGCCTTCATGACGCGCACCGCTTCGGGCTCGTCCAGCAGCGCCAGCAGCAGATGCTCCAGCGTCGCGAATTCATGTCGCCGTTCATTCGCCGCCGCGAGGGCCGCGTGAATGGCTTGTTCTAGTGTGCTCGAGAATGAAGGCACGCGTGTGCTCCTCTAGTCTTGGGTCGGGAGGGGGTGGAGTTGCGGTCGGACCCCCAGCCCAACCATGTCCTCATACTTATAGAGTTTGGTTGATCGTCGCGCGGCTTCAAGGGTTTTCTTGCTCTTGACAGTCACATTTCCCGTGACCGTGGCCGTGAAGATCGGTTTTTCGGCCTTCAAAAGCGGTCCTTTCGGGCGCGGATCTCGGCGAAGACCGCGGCCGGGTCGGCGCCGGTCATGCCCAGATTGGCCTGAATTCCGGGCTCGGCGGCGCGCAGGAACGGGTTGGTTGCCTTTTCCAGCGCCAGCGACGACGGCACCGTGGGCTCTCCGGCGGCGCGGGCGCGGGCGATGTCGGCGATGCGCTGTTGCAATGCCGGGTTTTCCGGTTCGATTGTTTCCGCGAACTTGCCGTTCGACTGGGTGTATTCGTGGCCCGAGCAGACGGTCGTATCGTCGGGCAGCGCCGCCAGCTTGCCGAGCGAGGCCCACATCTGCGGCGCGCTGCCTTCGAACAGGCGGCCGCATCCCAGCGCCATCAGGCTGTCGGCGGTGAAGACCGCGCGGCTTTGCGGCATGTAATAGGCGACATGGCCCAGCGTGTGCCCGGACACGTCGAAAACCTGCACCGGCTCGCCGCCCACCTCGAACGTGTCGCCCTCGGCGACCTGGATGTCGAGCGGCGGCAGGCGATGCGCGTCGGCCGCCGCGCCGACCACCTGCGCGGGGTGCTGCGCCAGGATCGCGGCCAGCCCGTCCACGTGGTCGTAGTGGTGATGGGTCAGAAGCACGTGGCTCAGTCGCCAGCCGCGCGCCGAAAGCTCGGCGAGGATCGGGGCCGCCTCGGGCGCGTCCACCAAGGCCGTCTCCCCGGTTTCGGCGGAATGCGCCAGAAACGCGTAATTGTCGCTGAGGCAGGGGATCGTGACGATCTCGAGAGGCATGGCGTTTTGCCCTTTCATTGCTAGACTGCCCCCAGCTAAGCTGATCGGGCAGGTATCCGCAATGCATCTCGATGTGCAGGATCTGAGGAATTTCTACTACCGCAGCACGCTCGGGCGCGCGGCACAGGCCGCGATCCGCGGTCGCCTGCTGGACATCTGGCCCGAGGCGAAGGGGCAGACCGTTGCCGGCTTTGGTTTCGCGGTCCCGCTGCTGCGCCCCTATCTGGCCGACGCGCGGCGGGTGATCGGCGTGATGCCGGGCCCGCAGGGGGTGATGCCCTGGCCCGCGGGAATGCCCAATGTCTCGGTCCTGAGCGAAGAGACCAACTGGCCCGTGGAAACGGGACATGTCGACAAGCTGGTGGTGATGCACGGCCTGGAAACCTCGGAGCGGCCCAGCCAGCTTCTGGACGAGTGCTGGCGGGTGCTGGGGCCGGGCGGCAAGGCCATCTTCATCGTTCCCAACCGGGCGGGGCTGTGGTCGCGCTCGGACAAGACGCCGTTCGGCTTCGGGCGGCCCTACACGCTGGGGCAGCTGGAGACGCAGCTCAAGATCCACCATTTCCTGCCCGAGAACCATTGCTCGGCGCTGTACCTGCCGCCGTCCTTCCGGCGGTTCTGGCTGAAATCGGGCAGCCTGATCGAAAAGGCCGGCCAGCGCATACCGACGATCATGGCCGGGGGCGTTCTGATGGTCGAGGTCAGCAAACGGGTGAATCCGCCCAGCGGCAACGTGGCCAAGGACGCGCCGCGCCGCCCGGCGAAAGTGCTGGACGGCCTGCTGAAACCGGTGTGAGCGGGCGGGGGGCTGGACTTATCGCGATTGCCAGTCCGTCCCGCCTTGCGTGAATTCCGTCACAGGAATCGCAAAAACCTGCAAATCCGTAACATTTTTCAACGCAGCAATGGGGTCCAAAGGGTCGCAGTTGCCGTAACGCCCTGAAAAGCTTGGATTTGTGGATAACACTGTTACCGCTATAGTATATTGCGAGGTTGGATATGCTCTGCTACATCCCCGGTGATTTTGATGCCCTGCCGCCAAGGCGGGGTTTCTTCACGCCCCCGGGGAAGCCTTTGCTACGCGAATTCGGGGCCTAAAGTATCGGAAGGGTGGACGTGTCCGAACCAGCTTCGATTTCCGCAGGCATCGCCGAGCGCTATGCCACCGCGATCTTCGAGATCGCAAAAGACAACAAAGACCTTGCCGGCCTGGAAGCAGGCATCAACGATCTGGCCGCCGCCCTGGACGAAAGCGCCGATCTTCGCCAGCTGATCGCCTCGCCGCTGATCTCGCGCTCGGGGCAGGAGGCCGCAATCACCGCAATCGCAGACAAGATGGGCCTGAACGCCCTGCTGCGCAATTCGCTGGGACTGATGGCGCAGAAGCGCCGCCTGTTCGTCGTCCCGCAACTGATCAAGGTGCTGCGCGGGATGCTGGCGGACGAGCGCGGCGAAGTGACCGCGGATGTCGCGTCGGCCAAGGCGCTGACCAAGACCCAGATGGACAAACTGGCCAAGACGCTCAGCGAGCGTGTGGGCAAAACCGTGACTATCAATGCGACCGTCGATGAAAGCCTCATTGGCGGTCTTGTCGTTAAAGTGGGCTCGAAGATGATCGACAGCTCGATCCGCTCCAAGCTCAACTCCCTCAAGAATGCAATGAAAGAGGTCGGATAAATGGGAATCCAAGCTGCAGAGATTTCTGCAATCCTGAAGGACCAGATCAAGAATTTTGGTCAGGAAGCCGAGGTGGCCGAAATCGGTCGCGTGCTGAGCGTCGGTGACGGGATTGCCCGTGTATATGGCCTCGACAACGTGCAGGCCGGTGAAATGGTCGAGTTTCCCGGCGGCATCATGGGCATGGCGCTGAACCTGGAAAGCGACAACGTCGGCGTCGTGATCTTCGGGTCCGACCGGGACATCAAGGAAGGCGACACCGTCAAGCGCACCAACGCCATCGTGGACGTTCCGATCGGTGACGAGCTGCTGGGCCGCGTCGTTGACGGCCTGGGCAACCCGATTGACGGCAAGGGCCCGATCAATGCCACCAAGCGTGGCGTGGCCGACGTCAAGGCGCCCGGCATCATCCCGCGCAAGTCGGTGCACGAGCCGATGGCGACCGGCCTGAAATCGGTCGACGCGATGATCCCGATCGGCCGCGGCCAGCGCGAGCTGATCATCGGCGACCGTCAGACCGGCAAGACCGCCGTTGCCCTGGACACCATCCTGAACCAGAAGGTGTACAACGAGGCCGCAGGCGACGACGAGTCCAAGAAGCTGTACTGCGTCTACGTGGCAATCGGTCAGAAGCGTTCGACCGTGGCCCAGCTGGTGAAGAAACTGGAAGAGTCCGGGGCCATCGACTATTCGATCGTTGTGGCCGCAACCGCGTCCGACCCGGCGCCGATGCAGTTCCTGGCCCCCTATGCGGCGACCGCGATGGCCGAATACTTCCGTGACAACGGCCGCCACGCGCTGATCATCTATGATGACCTGTCCAAACAGGCTGTGTCGTACCGCCAGATGTCGCTGCTGCTGCGCCGTCCGCCGGGACGAGAAGCCTATCCGGGCGACGTTTTCTACCTGCACTCCCGCCTGCTGGAGCGTTCGGCGAAACTGAACGAGGATTTCGGCGCCGGTTCGCTGACCGCTCTGCCGGTCATCGAAACCCAGGGCGGCGACGTGTCGGCCTTTATTCCGACCAACGTGATCTCGATCACCGACGGCCAGATCTTCCTGGAAACCGAACTGTTCTACCAGGGCATCCGCCCCGCCGTGAACACCGGTCTGTCGGTTTCGCGCGTGGGCTCGTCGGCCCAGACCAACGCGATGAAGTCGGTCGCAGGCCCGGTGAAACTGGAACTGGCGCAGTACCGCGAAATGGCGGCCTTTGCGCAGTTCGGTTCCGACCTCGACGCCGCAACCCAGCAGCTGCTGAACCGTGGCGCCCGTCTGACCGAGCTGATGAAGCAGCCGCAGTACTCGCCGCTGACCAACGCCGAGATCGTCTGCGTCATCTTCGCCGGCACCAACGGCTACCTGGACAAGATCAAGGTATCGGAGGTGGGCCGCTACGAATCCGGTCTGCTGGCGCATCTGCGCGGCAAGCACGCCGACCTGCTCAAGTGGATCACCGACGAGGATCCGAAGATCAAGGGTGAGGCTGCAGACAGGGTCAAGGCTGCGCTGGACGAATACGCCGCCACCTTCGCTTAAGGAGATGCGGCAATGCCAAGTCTTAAGGACCTAAAAAACAGGATCGAGTCGGTCAAATCGACCCGCAAGATCACCAAAGCGATGCAGATGGTCGCGGCGGCAAAACTGCGCCGCGCCCAGGAAGCTGCCGAGAACGCCCGCCCCTATGCCGAGCAGTTCAATGCCGTGATGGCGGGGCTGGCGGCTTCGGTCGGGGACAGCGACAGCGCCCCGAAACTGCTTCGCGGCACGGGCAGCGACCAGGTTCAGCTGCTGATCGTGATGACGGCCGAACGCGGGCTTTGCGGCGGGTTCAACTCGAACATCGCCAAGCTGGCGCGCGCCAAGGCGGACGAACTGTCCGCCAAGGGCAAGACGGTCAAGATCATCACCGTCGGCAAGAAGGGCCGCGACGCGCTGAAGCGTGAATACAGCAATCTGTTCGTGGGGCACATCGACCTGAGCGACGTCAAGCGCATCGGCTATGCCAATGCGCAGGACATCGCCAAGGACATCCTGACCCGGTTCGACGGTGAAGAGTTCGACGTCGCGACGATCTTCTACGCGAAGTTCCAGAACGTCGTCACCCAGATCCCGACGGCGCAGCAGATCATCCCGGCCTCCTTCGAGGAAGTCGAGGAGGACACCGGGGGCGCGGTGTATGACTACGAGCCCGGCGAAGAGCGGATCCTGGCCGACCTGCTGCCCCGCGGCGTGGCGACCCAGATCTTCTCGGCCCTGCTGGAGAATGGCGCATCCGAACAGGGTGCCCGGATGAGCGCGATGGACAACGCGACCCGCAACGCGGGCGAGATGATCGAAAAGCTGACCATCCAGTTCAACCGCTCGCGTCAGGCCGTGATCACCAACGAGCTGATTGAAATTATTTCCGGCGCCGAAGCGCTGTAAGAAAACCGGAGACGAAACATGGCGAATGCAAAAGGCAAAGTCACTCAGATCATCGGGGCCGTCGTCGACGTGCAGTTCGATGACGCGCTGCCTGAAATTCTGAACGCGCTGGAAACCGAAAACAACGGCAAGCGCCTGGTGCTCGAAGTTGCGCAGCACCTGGGCGAGAACACCGTCCGCACCATCGCGATGGACGCGACCGAAGGTCTGGTCCGCGGTGCCTTGGTGACCGACACCGGCGCACCGATCTCGGTGCCGGTGGGCAACGCCACCCTGGGCCGCATCCTGAACGTCGTCGGCGAGCCGATCGACGAAAAGGGCCCGGTCGAAACCACCGAGACCCGCGCCATCCACCAGCCGGCGCCCGAGTTCGACGAGCAGTCGACCGAGTCCGAAGTTCTGGTGACCGGCATCAAGGTGGTGGACCTGCTGGCCCCCTACGCCAAGGGCGGCAAGATCGGCCTGTTCGGCGGCGCCGGCGTGGGCAAGACGGTTCTCATCATGGAACTGATCAACAACATCGCCAAGGTGCACTCGGGCTTCTCGGTGTTCGCGGGTGTTGGTGAACGGACCCGTGAGGGCAACGACCTGTATCACGAGATGATCGAATCGAACGTGATCAAGCCCGACAACCTGTCGGAATCGCAGGTGGCCCTGGTTTACGGCCAGATGAACGAGCCTCCGGGAGCGCGTGCGCGCGTGGCGCTGACCGGCCTGACGCTGGCCGAGCAGTTCCGCGACCAGTCGGGCACCGACGTTCTGTTCTTCGTGGACAACATCTTCCGCTTCACCCAGGCGGGTTCCGAGGTGTCGGCGCTTCTGGGCCGTATTCCTTCGGCGGTGGGCTACCAGCCGACGCTGGCCACCGACATGGGCGCCCTGCAGGAGCGCATCACCTCGACCAAGGCCGGCTCGATCACCTCGGTGCAGGCGATCTACGTGCCTGCAGACGACCTTACCGACCCCGCGCCGGCAACCTCGTTCGCCCACCTGGATGCGACCACCGTTCTCAACCGCGCGATCTCGGAAAAGGGCATCTACCCGGCCGTGGACCCGCTCGACTCGACCTCGCGTCTGCTTGACCCGGCCATCGTCGGCGCCGAGCACTACAAGGTCGCGACCGACGTTCAGCAGATCCTTCAGCGCTACAAGTCGCTGCAGGACATCATCGCCATTCTCGGCATGGACGAACTGTCGGAAGAGGACAAGCTGACCGTGGCCCGCGCCCGCAAGATCGAGCGCTTCCTGTCGCAGCCCTTCGACGTGGCCCAGGTCTTCACCGGCTCGCCCGGCGTTCAGGTTCCGCTGGATGTCACCATCGACTCGTTCAAGCGCGTCGTGGCCGGCGAATTCGACCACCTGCCCGAAGCGGCCTTCCTGATGGTCGGCGGCATCGACGAAGTGATCGCCAAAGCCGAGCGTATGGCCGCCGCAGCTGCCTAAGGAGTAAACCTGATGGCAAACACGATGCAATTCGACCTCGTGAGCCCGGAGCGGAGCCTTGCTTCGCTTCAGGTGACCGCGGTCCAGATTCCCGGCGCGGACGGGGACATGACGGCGATGCCCGATCATTCCCCCACCATCACCACGCTGCGCCCGGGCATCCTGAAGGTCGAAGCGCCCGAAGGCTCCAGCGAGTACCTGGTGACCGGCGGGTTCGCCCAGATCAATGGCGATGCCCTGTCGGTGCTGGCCGAAAAGGCCATCCCCGTCGGCGAAATGACCCGTGCGCAACTGGACGATCTGATCGCCGAGGCGCGCGCTTCGCACGAAGCCGCCAAGGGGCAGGAGCACCCGAGCATTGTCGATGATGCAGCCAAGCTGCTGGCCGACATGGAAGCCCTGGGAACGCATATGAGCCTGTAAGGCTCGTGACCTGAATGAAACGCTGGACGGCCCTGCTTTTGGCGGGGCCGTCTTTTTTGTAGCGATTTGGGGGAATCGCGGGTTATGGTTCATCAAATTGTCAGTTTTGATTTGGTAATGAAGAGTTTTCGAAGCCATCCCATCGGCATTGATCAGGGCGAAGAGATCTTGTTTTCGGAATTCGCAGACGGCGGCGACATGTGGACGGGCAAGGGGCCGCGCGAACGGCGGTCGGCCATCCGTTTCAGCGAGGGTTTTCGTTCGCCGCCGGCGGTCCAGATCGGCGTCGCGCTTTGGGATGTGGACACGTCATCGGCGCTGCGGGCCGAGGTGAAGGCGGAAAACATCACCTGCGAAGGGTTCGAGGCGGTGTTCCGCACCTGGTCCGACACCCGCATCGCACGCATCCGCGTCGCCTGGACCGCGTTCGGGGAAGTGCCGCATGTGGATGATTGGGAGATTTCGTAGGATCGGCGTTTAACAGAATTATCTCCGAAATGGCGCCAATCCGATCAAATTGTTGATGCTGCCTTCTGGGAGGGGGATGTCAAATGCGCCGGACGACCCGAATTCTGCTTTTGCCTGTTGTTGCCGCGTTGACCCATGCGCCAGGTCAAACCCTGGCCGACGACGCCACCTATGGATTCGAGGTGGCCGAGCACGGCCCGCACATCATCGAGGTCTTTCTGGGCGGCACCCATGCGGACCATCACGGAAGCAGCGAGACCGTGTTCTCGGCGGGGGTGCAGTACCGATATGCCATCACCCACAGGGTGTCGTTCGGCGTTCTTGCGGAATATGCGAACGAACCGCTCGACGCCTGGATCGTCGGCGCGCCGGTGGTCTTCAACCTCGGTGAAACCAACTGGCAGTTGACCGCCATGCCCGGAGTCGAGATCGAAGACAGCGAGGAGGAATTCCTGTTCCGCGCCGGGGTCGGCTATGAGTTCGAACTGACCGACTACACCCTGAAACCCGAGGTCAACGTCGATTGGGTGGACGGCGACACGGCGATCGTCGCGGGCGTCAGCGTCGGCTTCCGGTTCTGATACCGCACCGGGTCGCGGGGCGCATGTCGCGGACCGTGCGCCGCTGCGAAAACGTCATCGGGCGGCCCGGTGGGGCCGCCCTTTCAAGTCAGTTGGACCGATAGAAGGTCTCGTAGATCGGGATCAGGGTCTTGTCTTCGAACAGCGACGAGACCGAGGTGCCGTTCCAGATGTTCAGGATCGCCTGGGTGAAGATCGGCGCGGTCGGCACCACGCGGATGTTCGGGGCCTTCAGGATCGCGTCGGTCGGCTGGATCGAGTCGGTGATCACCAGCGATTTCATCACCGAACCGGTCACGCGCTCGACCGCGGGGCCGCTCATGACGCCGTGGCTGATGTAGGAGTGGACCTCCTTCGCGCCGTTATCCATCAGGATCTGCGCCGCCTTGCAGAGCGTGCCGGCGGTGTCGCAGATGTCGTCCACGATCAGGCAGATCTTGTCCTTCACTTCGCCGATCACCGTCATCTCGGCCACTTCACCGGGCTTTTCGCGGCGCTTGTCCACGATCGAAAGCGGCGCGTTGATGCGCTTGGCCAGTTCGCGGGCGCGGGCCACGCCGCCCACGTCGGGCGAGACCACCATCAGGTCATCCATCTGGCTTTTAAAATGGTTCCGCACGTCCAGCGCGAAGATCGGCGAGGCATAGAGGTTGTCCACAGGCATGTCGAAAAAGCCCTGGATCTGCGCGGCGTGCAGATCCATCGTCAGAATCCGTTCGATGCCGGCGCCGGTCAGCATGTTGGCCACCAGCTTGGCCGAGATCGGGGTGCGGGCCTTGGTGCGGCGGTCCTGGCGTGCATAGCCGAAATAGGGGATCACGGCGGTGATGCGCGCAGCCGACGACCGGCGCAGCGCGTCGGCGATGATCAGCAGTTCCATCAGGTTGTCGTTGGCCGGGTTCGAGGTCGGCTGGATGATGAACATGTCCTCGCCGCGGACGTTCTCGAACACCTCGACGAAGATCTCGCCATCGTTGAAACGCTCGACCCGCGCATCGACCAGACCCTGATCGACACCGCGATAGAGGCTCATCCGGCGGGCGATGGATTCGGCAAGCGGAAGGTTGGCGTTCCCAGCGATGAGCTTGGGTTCGTTGAGTGTCGGCATTGTCTGTGATCCCCGGGCAGCAGGCGCTTTGTGACAGATTCGTGATGTTGACACCGCTTAGCATGGGCGTACCGTTCAGCAAAGCTAACGGCGCGGAGAAAGTGAACATGGCCGATATTGACTACTTTTTTGCGACACTCTCGCCGTATTCCTACCTGGCCGGCACCAGGCTGGAAGAGATCGCAGCGAAAAATGGCGCGACCATCGCCTACAAGCCGCTGGACATCGTGGCGCTGTTCGGGCGCACCGGCGGCACGCCACCCAAGGACCGCCACCCCTCGCGCCAGGAATACCGCCTGCAGGAGATGCAGCGGCAGGCGAAAAAGCTGGGCATGAAACTCAACCTGAAGCCCGCGCATTGGCCGACCAACCCCGCGCCGTCCTCTTACGCGATCATTGCCGCCAGCCGTGACGGCGGCGGCGACCTGGGCAAGCTGTGCCATTCGATCCTGCGCGCCTGCTGGGCCGAGGAAAAGGACATCGCCGAGGATGCGGTGATCCGGGACTGTCTCGAAGCCGCGGGTTTCGACCCCAAGCTGGCCGACAGTGGCCTGCTGGCGGGGGCCGAGACCTATGCAGCCAACCTGGAGGAAGCGGTGGAGCGCGGCGTCTTCGGCGCGCCGTTCTACATCACCAGCGACGGGCAGAGGTTCTGGGGGCAGGACCGGCTGGACGACCTGGACGCGCATCTGGCGGAGACCCGGGGATGAAGGATGTGGCCCTGCTGCCGCAGACCCCGCATGTGCGCCATCTGGGCCAGGGGCCGCGCCGGGTTCTGGCGCTGCACTGCACCATCGCCCATTCGGGCGCGTGGAAGGGGCTGGCCGGAGAGCTGGGGCAGGAGGCGACGTTCGTGGCCCCCGACATGTTGTCGCACGGGCGCAGCCGGGACTGGGACAGGCAGGGCGACTTTCAGGACCGGATCACCGACATCGCGGAAACGCAGCTGAGCGGGCCGATGGACGTGATCGGCCATTCCTTCGGCGCGACGGTCGCCTTGCGCCTGGCGGTGCAGCACCCGGACCTGGTGCGCAGCGTCGTGCTGATCGAGCCGGTGTTCTTTGCGGTCGCCAAGCGCGATGCGCCGGACCTGATCGATTTGCACCATCGCGACGCCGAACCCTACCTGGATGCGATGGCCGAAGGGGACGAGGCGCTTGCGGCGCGGCTTTTCAACCGCATGTGGAGCACCGAGGACAGCCCCCGCTGGCCGCAACTGCCCGAAAGCACGCGGGCCGCGATGATCCGGGGCATCCACGTGGTCCCGTTCGTCGATCCGGCGCTGTTCGACGATCGAGCCGGGTTGCTGCAGCCGGGTGTCCTGGACCGCGCGGCGATGCCCGTGCTGCTGCTGCGCGGGTCGCTGACCCATCCGGTGATGACGGCGATCAACGAGGGTCTGGCCCGGCGCCTGCCGGACGCGGAAAGCCTGGTGATCGACGGGGCGGGGCACATGCTGCCGATCTCGCATCCTGCCGAGACCGCCGGGAAGATACGCGCCCTGTGGGCGCGGGTCTGATCACGCCAGCAGAGAGATGAAGCGGTCGATCTGATCGCCGCCGAGCGACCAGTCGCAGACAAGGCGGCAGGCCAGCGGCTCGTCCTCGTCGTCGCCTTCCAGTTGCGCGCCCCACAGGTGGTAGACCGCTCCGGCCTTGTGCAGACGCTTGTGGGTGCCGCGGGGGAAGCTTGCGAAGACGATGTTGGCCTGCGGCTCGTGCAGGAAGTCCGCGCCCGCCGCGCGCAGCCCCTCGACGAGCCGCGCGCAGTTTGCATTGGCCCGGCGCGCCGAGGTCAGCCAGAGGTCATCCTGCAGGTAGGCGGCCATCTGCGCCGAGAGATAGCGGTGTTTCGAGAACAGATGCGCTCCGCGTTTGCGGCGCAATTCGAATTCCCAGGCCTTGGATTCGTCGAAGAAGATCACCGCCTCGACCCCCATCAGCCCGTTCTTGGTGCCGCCGAAGCTGACCGCATCGACGCCCGCCTTCCACGTCATCTCGGCGGGCGAGCAGTCGAGCGCGACCAGCGCGTTGGCGAAACGTGCGCCGTCCATGTGGACGGGCAGGCCGTATTCCTTGGCCACGCCGCAAAGCGCCCGCAACTCGTCCAGGGAATAGACCGAGCCCCGCTCGGTCACCTGCGTGATCGAGACCGGCCCGCGCTGCGGCCCGTGCACGCCGCGGGTTTCCTCCGCGGCGATCGCGCCGCGCAGCGCCTCGGGTGTCATCTTGTCGCCGCCGGGAACGAGGGTCAGCTTGGCGCCGCTGTAGAATTCGGGCGCGTTGCACTCGTCCTCGTGGATATGGGCGACGGGCGAGCAGAAGATCGTCTGCCAGGGCTGCGCCAGCGTCGCCAGCGCCAGTACATTCGCCGCCGTCCCGGTCGCCACCAGATAGACCGCAGCGCCGGGCGCATCGAAGATGCCGCGGATGTGGTCGCGCACCTCGTTCATCAGCGCGTCGGCGCCATAGGCCATCGCGTAGCCCTGGTTGGCTTCGGCCAGCGCCTGCAGCACCTCGGGATGCACGGGTCCGGAATTGTCGGAGGCAAAGAACATCAGGTCGGCTCCTCGATTATGTAGTCTTCCCACTCTTCCTCGGGGGTTTCGAATTCCGAGACCGTCCGGCCCCGAGCCGACACGCCCGCCGCATGCACGCTGTCCGGGGTGCCGGAAATCAGCGGGTGCCAGTCGTAAAGCGGCTTGCCCTCCCACAGCAGCCGGTAGGCGCAGGTTCGGGGCATCCAGTAGGCGTGGGTGTCCAGGTTGTCGGGCTTCAGGACGATGCATTCCGGGACGAACTGGTGCCGGATCTCGTATTGCGTGCAGCGGCAGGTTTCGTCGTCCAGCAGGCGGCAGGCCACGCAGGTCAGCGCAACGACGCCGCTGTCCTCGTCCTCGAGCTTGTTGAGGCAGCATTTGCCGCAGCCGTCGCAGAGCGCCTCCCACTCCTGCTCGTTGAGGTTCCTGAGCGGCTTGCGTTCCCAGAAGCGCGGCGCGAGGCCGGAACGGTCGATCGGATCCTTCTTCATGGCGCGGCCAGAATGTCCCGCGCCCTGGCGCAGTCGTCCTGCATCTGCCGCACCAGCGCGTCCACGCCGTCGAAGGTCATCTCGGGGCGCAGGAAATCCACCAGGCCCACGGACAGCGTGGCGCCGTAGAGATCGCCGGAAAAGTCGAACAGGAAGGTTTCGATATTGGGCTGTTCGCCCTTGAACATCGGGCGCGTGCCGACCGAGGCCGCGCCGTGGTAGCTGCCCTGATGCGGCCCGTCCAGCACATCGACCAGCACCGCGTAAACGCCGAACTTGGGCTGGTGAAGCCCTTCGATCGACATGTTGGCGGTGGGAAAGCCCAATTCGCGCCCGCGCTGTTCGCCACCGATCACCACGCCCTCGATCCGGTGCCAGTGCCCCAGCATGGTGGCCGCGTCGCGGGGGCGGCCCTCGCTCAGCGCGGTGCGGATTGCGGTCGAGGAGACGACGTTCTCCGACCGCTCCATCAGTGGCGCGATGGTGATGCCAAAGCCCATCTCGCGGCCAAACCGGACCATGTCGTCGGCATCGCCGCTGCGTCCCTTGCCGAAACAGAAATCGGCGCCCACGACCACATGGGCGAGGCCCAGGCCATCGCAGATCACGTTCCGGGCGAATTCCTCGGGCGACAGGCCCGCGAGCGCCGCGTTGAACGGCAGCTCGTAAAGCTTCTCGACCCCAAGCTTCTGCAGGCGGTGCGCGCGGGTGCCGCCGCGCATCAGCCGGAACGGCGGACTTTCGGGCGCGAAGAATTCGCGCGGATGCGGCTCGAAGGTCAGGACGCCCAAGGGCGCCTCGGGCGCGGCCTTTCGCGCCAGCTCGATCACCGACCGGTGGCCGATATGCACGCCGTCGAAATTGCCGATCGCGACGCTGGCGCCGCGGTCCTCTGGTTCGACGAATTGGTAGTCCCGGATGATCCGCATGGGCGATTGCGTAGCGGGACTGCGGGGCATGTTCAAGCGCCACTTCGCGAAAGGCCCGGCCGGTTGGGCACGAGGGGTCGCAGCATCAACCGCGGAAAACCATTTCTTGATCTGCGGAAAAGCCGGGGTGTAGACTGAAGTTCCGGTTGCTTAACCTTTTGTCGGGGAAAAGGTAATCCGGCTCAGGGCCATATGCCGGCAGGCACATCGAGGGGATGAACGCCATGTACCGAGTGCGCCTCTTCGCCATACGCCACGCGCGCGCGTTCGAGTGGATCTACAAGCGCGTCGAACAGGGCATGGTGGCGCTTGATCCGCTGTTCGCGAAAATCGGATACAACCGTGTCGAGCGTCCGATCGCGCTGGTCGAAAAGGGCGTCAAGGTTTTGTTGTTCGACTGCAAGATGTGCGGCCAGTGCGTCCTGTCCTCGACCGGCATGTCCTGCCCGATGAACTGCCCCAAGCAGCTGCGCAACGGGCCGTGCGGCGGCGTGAGAGAGGGCGGCTTCTGCGAGGTCAAGCCCGAGATGAAATGCGTCTGGGCGCTGGCCTGGGACGGGGCAAGCCGGATGCGCGAAGGGCCGGAGAAGATCAAGCAGGTCCTGCCGCCGGTCGAACACTCGTTGCGCGGGTCGTCGTCGTGGCTGCGGGTGAGCCGCGAGATCGCCGCGAAACGGCGAGAGGCGCGCGACGCCGCGCGGCTGACCCTGGCGCAGGCCTTTCCCGAGGCGCGCAAGACCGAGCCGTCCGCAGCGCCGCTGGCCGAGGAACCGCCGCGCGCGACCAGCCAGGAGGCGCGGAAATGAGCCCGGCAGGAGAAAAGGACATCACCGCTTCGGGCTATGTGCCCGCGCCCGAGGGATTCGTTTCCCACAGCCGGCTGGAACGCGTCCTGCGCTCGGGCCGGTTCGCGGTGACGGCGGAACTCAACCCGCCGGACAGCGCCGACCCCGCGGATGTCTATGACGCGGCGCAGCCTTTGGGCGAGGTGGCGGACGCCATCAACGCGACCGATGCGTCGGGCGCGAACTGCCACATGTCCTCGATCGGGATCTGCGCATTGCTGACGCGGGCGGGCTATTCGCCGGTCTACCAGATCTCGTGCCGCGACCGGAACCGCATCGCGATCCAGGGCGACGTGCTGGGGGCGGCCGCATTGGGCGTGACCAACGTCCTGTGCCTGACCGGGGACGGGGTCGGCGTCGGCGACCAGCCGGGGGCGAAGCCCGTGTTCGATTTCGACTCGCTGACCTTGCTGCGCACGATCCGCACGATGCGGGATCAGGGCAAGTTCCTGTCCGGGCGCAAGATCACGCGGCCGCCGCAGCTGTTCCTGGGCGCGGCCGAAAACCCGTGCATCCCGCCTTACGAATGGCGCCCGAACCGACTGGCCAAGAAGGTGGAGGCGGGGGCCGAGTACATCCAGACCAACTATATCTACGACATTCCGCTGTTCGAGAAGTTCATGACGCGGGTGCGGGACGAGGGTCTGGACAAGGAGGTGTACATCATCGCCGGGGTCGGGCCGGTCGCCTCGGCCAAGGCGGCGCGCTGGATGCGGTCGAATGTGCCGGGCATCCACATCCCGGACCACGTGATCGAGCGCATGGAAAAGGCCGAGAAACCCGCTGACGAGGGCAAGAAGATCTGCATCGAACTGATCCAGCAGATCAAGGAGATCGCTGGCGTCGCCGGCGTGCATGTCATGGCCTACCGGCGCGAGCACCTGGTGTCCGAGATCATTCTGGAATCCGGGGTGCTGAAGGGACGGGGCAAGGCGCGCAGGGCCTGACGGGCCGGCGCAGCACAAGGCGTTCCGGCATTGACAAAGGCGCCCGTGGGGCGCCTTTCCACACCGGCTGAGGATGTTGTCAGTCGAATTTGCGCGACGGGGCCAGCACCATTGCCTCGCCGATCAGAACCTTCTTGCCATCGACCGAGCAATGGCAGTCCAGCTTGACCCGGCGCTTGGCAAAGTCGATGTCGATCACCTTGACCTCGGCATAGACCATATCGCCGGGGCGCACCGGGGCCAGGAATTTCAGCGACTGTCCCATGTAGACGGTGCCGTGGCCAGGCAGTTGCTCGCCGATCACGGCCGAAATCAATCCGGCGGTCAGCATTCCGTGGGCGATGCGGCCCTCGAAGATGGTGTCGCGGGCGTAGTCGTCGTCCAGATGCACCGGGTTCCGGTCGGTCGATACCTGCGCGAACATCTCGATATCTTCATCGGTCACCACTTTGCGCAGGTGCCGGGTCATGCCCATTTCGATGTCTTCGATACAGATCGTTCCGCGCGGAAGATTGTCCAACATGTCGCCCTCTCTTTGCATCGACCAAGCAACATTAAGTCACATTCGGCCTCCGAGTGGCAACTTTATTACTTTGCGGGCGCAGAAAATCAAGTCAAAAAATTCTGCTAGCGCAAACGCCCGATGGAATAGGTCGGTTCCGTTTTTTCCTTTTCCATATGGGCCTTGAGCGCATCCGGGTCCGGATGGTGCGACGTTTTTGTCTCGGCCGCGGCAAGGCCGCCGGTAATGAAGAGGGAATCTATGCCCTCGCCCATGGCTCCGGCGATGTCGGTCTGCGGACCGTCGCCGATGGCGAGGATGTCGCTGTCCGAAACATCAGCGCCCAGCGCGACCAGGCGCCGCCGGGCCAGATCGTAGATCGGCGGGTGCGGCTTGCCGAAATACAGGCTTTCGCCGCCCATCTCGGTATAGAGCCGCGCCAGCGCGCCCGCGCACCATTCGCGCACTTCGCCCCGGTCCACGACGATGTCGGGATTGGCGCAGAGCAGTTTCAGGCCCTTTTGCTTGGCATAGAGGAAATCGGGGCGGTTGACCGCGGGGTCGGCCATCGGGTCGAACGGGCCGCAGCAGACGATGCCTTCGGCCTGGTCGAGTGGCACGCGCTCGATCTTGACCGGATGATCCAGGATCTTGAGCGGCTCGAAGAACCCTTCGTCGCGCTGCCATTCGCCCATGAAATAGACTTTCTCGCCGACCGCGCCCTCGAACATCGCCGCCCGGGCGGAATCGCCGCTGGAAGCGATGGTGTCATAAGCGTCGTCGGGCACGTCGAACCGCCGTATCTGTTCCGCGACGCCGGCCCGCGGCTTTGGCGAGTTGGTCAGAAGCACCACGATGCCGCCCTTGGCGCGATAGGCGCGCAGGGCCGCGACCGCCTCGGGATAGGCGGTGACGCCGTTGTGAACGCAGCCCCACAGGTCGACGAAGAGCGCCTTGTAGCGGTCGGAGATGTCGGAGAGTGCGTGGATGATCTGGGTCATTGGGGCCTCTGATGGATCACAAGGGTTCTGAGTCAGCTATGGCAAAGCTCAGGCAGAAAGGCCACCCGCTAGAACGCAAGCAATCCATGCTGCAACAGCCCCTGCGCGGGAAATCGGCCGGGTTGTGCTAGGATGTGGACTGGTCTTTCTTCGTCCTTGGAGGGGTGAACATGATCGATGGCAAGAGAACGCACCGTTTCTCCGAAATCTTCGCCCCGTGGTTTCAGGTCGCCGCGCTTACCCTGGCGGGTTTGTGGGCCGTGTTCGAATTCGGCGTGTTCGAGGCGCGCAAGAAATACGTTCTGGAAATCGACGTGTCGGCGTCGATTGGCGATCCAATCGGCGATGGTTCCGAGGGCTCGGACTATGTTCCCATCCGTCTGAGTTCGGTGATCCAGAATACCGGGAACCGCGGCGTCAGCCTGCTGTTCGCAAAGGCTGTGCTGGGCGAAGAGCAGTTCTATCCGCCGGAGGAAGGGCCGATTTTCGGCATACGCGACTGGAGCACCACCGAGCACGAGGCGTTCCGGTTCGCCGAGAACATCGGGGAACGCGGTTTTTCCCACGCGACCGCGTTCGAGTTGTTCTCGCCGTACTATTGGCTGGACAAAAACGAGAAGCAGAAAAACGAGATCCTGTTCTTCGCGAACACCGAAAACGCCTACGTGTTTTCCTATCAGGTGTTTTACTATGCGGCCCAGCGGTGCAACGGGATCTATCCGTTCGAGACCTGCTACGAGTTCAGGGCGGATACATGGGAACGCCCCGAGGGCGAAAAGTGTCCCGGCGACAACCTGTGGGTGGGGGTGACGCGCCTGTGCGTCCAGTACTTTCGCGCCGTCATCGCCGACGGCGCGCGGGATTGGGAAGAAGTGGGCAAGGACGTGCTCTATCGCGAGCACAACATGATCATCTACAGAAGGGACGGAAGTCTTTTCAACGGTCATGCGCGACTATGACCGGCGGCGGATGCCCGGCCGCTTGCGGTGCTGGAAATGAAACGGGCGCCCGCGTGGGGCGCCCGGAGACTTCGCGAGTTCAGGTGGAAATCACACCTTCAGGTTCGGAATGATCTGCTTCTTGCGGCTCATGATGCCGGGCAGGACGACGGTGTCGCCGGCGACCGAGGCGCCGAAGCTTTTCTCGGCCACGGTCTTGACCAGGTCGTTGGGCACCAGCAGGGTGGCTTCCTCGTTCAGGATGTCCACGACGAACAGCAGCACCTGGTCGGCGCCGTCCTCCTTGGCGACGTCGGTCATCGACGCCATCAGGCTGTCCTTGCGGTCGAGGATCATCTGCGGCGAGGTGGTTTCCAGAACCGAGACGCGGAATTCCTTGCCGTCGACGTTGTATTCCTTGCTGTCCATGCGCAGCAGTTCGGCATCCGAGAAGGACGAGACGTCCGACTTGGCGGCAAACATCTCGGCGGCGTAGCCGGGGATGTCGAGGCCCAGGTCGGCGGCCAGTTTCTCGGCCACTTCGCGGTCATGATCGGTAGTGGTGGGCGAGCGGAATTCCAGCGTGTCGGACAGGATGCAGGTCAGCGCCGCGCCTTTGGCCCAGTCGGGCATCCTGGCGGCGTCGTCGCCCATCAGGTCGTACATGATGGTGGCGGTGCAGGCCAGCGGGCGCACGGTGATGTCGATGGGGCCTTTGGTTTCCAGCCCGCCGACCAGCTTGTGATGGTCGATGATGGCGCGGATGTCGGCGCTGTTGATGCTGGCGGGCAGTTCGGCGGGGTTGTTGGTGTCCACGATCACGACCGGGGCGCCCTCGGCCACGTCGGCGATGATCTGCGGTTTGGGCAGGTCCCAGCGTTTCAGCATGAAGGCGGCTTCGGTGTTCGGTTCGCCCAACAGCACGGCCTCCGCTTTTTCGCCTTTCACCTCGTTCAGGTACCAGGCCCAGAGAATGGGCGAGCCGGTGGAGTCGGTGTCGGGGGATTTGTGGCCAAAAACTTGCGTGGTCATGTCAGCGTCCTGCAGTGTGGAAATTTGCGCGCCTTATAGGGCGGCTGCACCGGCTTGTCACGCGGCTGCGGACGGCATGCGACGGTTGGTCAGAGGGGCTGGCATAAAGCGGCTGTGGCCGGGGGAACGATTGGTGGCCCGGCCAGTCGTGCGTCAATCGTCCACGACGCGGAATTCGCCCGACGGCACCTCGGATGGGGGTTCCTCGAACTCCTCGGTGTTCAGCCCGCGGCGGATGAGTTCGCGGATGGCGGCGGCCCGCGAAGGGAGACGGTTTTCGAATCTCCAGTCGTCGATGGCCTTCAGTTCTTCGACATCCAGCATCAACTGCAGCTTTTCCGTGCGCTTCGGCGGCCGGGCTTGGTCGGGCATGATTTCCTCTCTCTTGACCATCACTTACTCCATTTATCTATGTTGATGAACCTCCTTGGCATCATTTCCCTA
The DNA here is from genome assembly GCF_005938215.1 of Ruegeria sediminis. Classification (GTDB taxonomy): domain Bacteria; phylum Pseudomonadota; class Alphaproteobacteria; order Rhodobacterales; family Rhodobacteraceae; genus Ruegeria; species Ruegeria sediminis. The sequence goes on along the minus strand of NZ_VCPD01000001.1, from coordinate 386,275 downwards.
CGGAACCACCGTATCCCGCACAGGCGATTGAGCATCGGCAACGGACGCCGCTCAAGTGGGTGACGTAAGTTAAGTATATGATTTTTATTGAAAAAAATTACAGAAGCGCCTAGGTTCCTGAACTCGATACCACACGAACAGGAGCAAGAATGACACAGCAAGTTCTGAAATCCGAACCCCAGAACGAGGTCAACGACACCGGTATCGACAAGAATGCCTGGATCGCGAACGCGATCACCGAAGTGCTCTGCGACAGCGTTCTGCTGATGGTGAAGACGCAAGGGTATCATTGGAACGTGGTCGGCCCCCTGTTTCTGCCGATCCACGAACTGACCGAACGGCAGTACCGCGACTTGTTCGAGGCAATCGACACGCTGGCGGAACGCATTCGCGCCCTGGGTCAGATCGCCCCGATTTCCGTGACGGACATGATCAGCCAGTCGCGGCTGACCGAAGAGGAAACCGTCAGGGACGCGCATGGTATGATCAAGCAGCTGATTTCCGACAACGAGTCGCTGGCGCGCCGGTTGCGGGAAACCGCGGCGCTGGCTGCCCGTCACGGCGACGGCGCGACCGAAGACCTGATGAATGCCCGGATGGCGAAGCACGAAGAGGCGATCTGGATGCTGAAGGCCATCGCAACCGCCTAGCAGGACACGTCCAGCCAAGGCGCATGACAAGAAAAAAGGAGTGAAACATGTCTACACGCAATGAATACATCGAAAAGGCCAAGGCGCAGCTTGACCGCTGGAACGCGCAGATCGAGGAACTCGAGGCGCGCTGGAAGAAGGCGGAAGCTGACGCGAAAGTGCAATACGAAGATCAGCTGAAGCAGGTTCGCGAACAGCGCGACGAGGCGAAGGAGCAGATCGAAAAGGTGCAGAAGGCCAGCGAGAGCGCATGGGACGACATGCGGGCCGGCTCGGAAAAGGCCTGGGGCCAGATCCAGGAGGCGTTCCAGAAGGCGGCCAGCCGTTTCAATTGATCGTGTGACCGCTGGATGCCGCAGCAGGCAAGGCTGACGCCCGGGACGCCGGGCACGGCGGATGGGCTGCGGCAATTGCCACGGAAGGCTGGATGACGATCTGCGCCCGCTTCCCGAAAGTTCCCCCTCCCACGCGGGCGAAGGGACGCATTCAGTCTTTCAGAGAGACCGGGGCCGACGCATTGACGCGGTCCCGGTCCTCTTTCAACACAAGGTCGCGATCCGCAAAGGCCAGCGCCCGCCGCGACGCGGCGCGGGCGGCCCCGGCCATTTCGTCGTCCTGGCTGTTGGCCAGTCTTTCCAGCGCGGATTGCAGGAACAGGTGAACCTCGACCTTGTCGCCGGCATCCCGGGCGATGGCGGCGAACGCGTCCTCAAGCAGGGCGGCAGTCGGGATGGGCGGCGCGGCGACGCGGGTAAAGCTTGCCGTATCTTCGGGGGCCGTTTCGGCGGTGAGCGGCACGAGCAGGCGCAGCAGTCGCCCCATGATGGTGATCGCGGTGGCCGGATCGTTGACCCCGGGCGACAGCGCGCGCTGGGCGATTTCCGATAGGATCTGCAGGCTGAAACGCGGGTCCTGATCGAAACTGCGCTCGGCGCCGATCAGGAAGGCCGCGCGCACCCGATCCTCGTCCAGCGGCCCGGAGACGCGGGCCAGCGGCTGGCCGGCGGCGATGAAGGTGCCGGGAAGCGCAAGGATCCAGATTCGGCTGTCGTCGGCGCAGGCGCGTTCCTCAAGCATTCCGGTATCGACGTGCCGCACGTATCCGGTGGTCTCGGCGGTGACGGGTTCGGCGGAACCGGGAACCGAGTCGAGGTCGCACGCGACCGCGCCGAGGCACGGCAGTTCCGACCGGCGGCGCAGGGCGCGCCGCGCCGCGGTTTCAATCTTGTCGGCCGTTTCCGACACCCCGCCAAGGTTCGACAGTTGCTCGATCCAGCGCAGGATCGCGATGACGACCAGCAGGATGACGATGAAGGTGAAGGCAAGAATGACGGCGTTCGAGCGTTCGTCGTAGACGCCGGTCTCGACCAGGATCAATGAAGCGAGCGCAAAGATGAACGCGCCGAGAAAGGTGGCGAGCGCATTCTGCGTCACCGTGTCTTCCTCGATCACCTGCTGCGCCCGTGGCGAGGACTGGTTCGATGCCCATTTCTGGGCCGCCACCATGATCGAAAGCGAAAAGGTCGTCACCGCCAGCATCGACGAGGCGAGGATTTCGAGGATCCGCCCGACGGCGTCGGCGTTCAGGCGTTCGGCGAAGGTTGCAGGCACCAGAGGGCCGAGGACCGGACCAAGCGAGGCGCTGACCAGCGCCAGGGCCGCGATCAGGCTGGTCCGCACCCAGAGCCGCCGGACCAACTGGCGGAACAGGAAAATGGGTTTGGTGAGAATCCGGGAATCGAACATGAAACCTGCCCAAAGGTAAGATCTGCCTGTTGAAAATCGATCCTACAATGAATTGCGTGCCGGTGGCGTTTTTCTTCTCTTGGCGGCGGGCGTCGCCGGAGCCGCAAGGGCGAGGCGGCCGATAACCTCTGACACGACGGCAAACAGGTTCCGATCCTAGAACGCCGCGCGTTCCAGCGCATATCCCGCCTGCTGCAGATGGTTGAGCAGACCGTACTCGCCGCTCAGGTGGCCCGCGCCGACCGCAATGACGGCTGTCTGGTCGCGGATGGCGAGGATGTGGCGCAGCCAGTTCTCGTTGCGCTGGACCAGCAACTGTTCCTCGAACCCGGCCCACTCCGCGTCGAACTCTGCCCGCGGCAGGCCCGAGTCGCGCAGCCCCTGAAGGCGGGCGAACTGCAGGATCTCGGCGTGCTTTTCCTCCATGTAGGCGTTGGCCATCGTGGCGAGTTGGTCGTCGCCCGCATCCAGCGCCGCAGCCAGGCGCACGACCGAGCGTACCTGTTCCTCGATCGGGTTGGTGTCGAACAGGGCCATCAGATCTTCGATCCGTTCCAGCGAATGCTGCGGGATATCCTGCGCCCCGGCCAGTTCCGAAAGGCGCTTGTCCATGCCGCGGTCGGCGTCGGGTGCCGTCAGCAGGCAGGGCGGCATGCCCAGCATCATGCTGAGGAACCAGGGGCGCATCTTGGCCGCCATCCAGCCCGGAATGCCACGCTCGGCCAGCTTGTCCGACAGCGACGCCCAGTTGTCCTCGTCGATCAGGTCCACCAATGTCGGGCCCGAAGTGATCAGCACCGGGCTGAAATCCCTTGCGAGTTTCCGCTCGAAGGCCGTCATGTCGGCTTCGGTGATCTCGAAGTAATAGCTGTCGGCCCCGGACAGGGCAGGGGACAGACGTTCGATCACCGCATCCATGCGCGGATCGTTCGTGTGCAGGGTTCCGATCAGGTGCAGCGTCGCGCCGCCCTTGGTGGCGATCCAGTGATTGCCCTCGGCAAAGGGTATCCCGGCCAGCGCCGCGTCCAGTTCGGCCCGGTCCTGTGCGGTCATGTCCGGCCGCAGGTCACGCCCGTCGCAAGCGGCGAGGGCTTGCAGCGGCAACAGGCACAGGAAGAGGAGGCCGAAAATCAGTCGCATGTGTCGAGTCCCGGGTAGGTCGATTGTCAGAATTCGGTGCGGGTCAGGCTGTAGCCGCGCTGTTTCAGCAGGTTCAGCAGGCCCGCCTTGCCCGGAAGATGCCCCGCCCCGACCGCAACCACAAGCACCTGGCCCCTGGTGGCCTGAATGACGGGCAACCACGCGCGGTTGCGGTGGTCCAGGATCTGCCGGTCATACTGCCTGAGAAGGCGGTCCACCTCGCCACGCGGGATATTGATGTCGCTGTAAAGCGTCCATTTCTGGATCAGCATCGCCTCGGCCAGACGCTCTTCGAAATAGGCGTTCGACATCGTCACGATCTGGTCGTCGTAGTTGAGCGTGCTTTTCATGTCCAGTTCCAGCAGCCGCAACTGGTCGCGCAGCGGTTGCGCGGACAGGGCGCGTATCCCGTCGCCCACCCGTTCCAGCGATCCGACCGGCACGCCGTTGCGGACCGCCAACCGCTCGATCCGTTCGTCGAGGCCGGCATAGGCGGCGATCCCCCGGCCGCCGCAACCCGAGCGCGACAGCGCCAGCGAGATGTACCAGGGCTGCAAGCGCGCGAGGATCTCGCTGTCCATGCCCTCGGGCCGCATCCGCAGTTGCAACATGCTCCAGTCTTCGGCCGACATCATGTCGGCCAAGGTCGGCCCGCGCGGGATCAGCAGGATCGAGGGGTTTGACTCGATCACGTCGTCCAGCCTGTTCAGTTCCCTTGCGGTGACCTCCAGCAGAACCGCATCCGCCGCACGGATCACCGGGCGCAGCGTGCGCATGATGCGCCGCATTCGGCTGTCGCCGTTGTGCTGCGTGCCGACGACGTGGATCCGGCGGTCGCCTCTGGTCGCGACCCAGTGGTTGCCGTAGGCGAAGGGGATTGCGCGGATCTCGTGCTGCAGCCGCCGCTCGGCCGCGGGCGTCAGCCTGTCGCGCAGGTCCGACCCGGTGCAGCGCGCCTGCGCCGCTCCGGCCGCGATGAGGCAGAACAATAGGGTTGCGATTGCGCGTCGCATGCAGGGTCTCCGCCGCCGTGTCCTGATCCCATTGTGGCGCGGGCGCATACCTGCCCGCAAATGCTATTTGTGCGCGGCGGCGGATTGGGCTTAGCTTGTTGTCATGCAGCGCGAGCAGGATCTCTATCCCCCGGTCAAGGCGCTTTTGGAGCGTCAGGGCTATCTGGTGAAAGGCGAGGTCGGGGCCGCCGACATCGTCGCCGTTCGCGAGGCGGAACCGCCCGTCATCGTCGAGTTGAAGCTGCGCTTTGCGCTGGCGCTGTTTCACCAGGCGATCGCGCGTCTGAAGGTCACCGACCGGGTCTATGTGGCGGTGGCGCGGCCGCGGGGCAAGACGGCGCGGCGGGCCTTGCGCGACAACCTGGGTCTGTGCCGCCGGCTGGGACTGGGCCTGATCACCGTCCGGACGGACGGGCGGGTCGAGGTGCATTGCGATCCGGGACCCTACGCGCCCCGCAAGTCGCCGGCGCGCGCCGCCCGGCTGCTGCGCGAGTTCGACCGGCTGCAAGGGGATCCGAATGCCGGCGGCGCGACGCGGCACGGAATCGTCACGGCCTATCGGCAGGACGCGTTGCGCTGCGCTGCGCATCTGGCCGAGAACGGCCCCGCCAAGGGGGCCGAGGTCGCCAGGGCAACCGGTGTGGCGCAGGCCACGCGGCTGATGCGGGACAATCACTACGGTTGGTTCGAAAAGGTCGACAAGGGGATCTATGCCCTGGCCGAAACCGGCCGGGACGGGCTGACGCATTGGGCCTACAGTTGGGAGGACGAGGCGTGATCCGGGTCAGGGGCTGCGCCGCCGGACGAAATCGCGGACCATTCCGACGATCTCCGGGGACAGGGCAGGGGTGATGATGTGGCCCATCCCATTGATCGCCCGGTACTCGCTGCCGGGAATGTGGGCCGCGATCTCTTCGCCCAGTGCGACCGGGATCAGCGTGTCGTCGGTTCCGTGGATGATCAGGCAGGGCAGGGCGACGCCGCGCAGCGCCGGGCGGCGGTCGGTCGCGTTCACCACGGCCAGAACCTGCCGGTTCATGCCCTCGTCATCCACGCCGCGCGCATAGGCGCGTTCGGCCATCGCGCGGATTTCGGCCTTTGGCATCGGGTAGCCCGGGCTGCCCCACCGGGCGTGCTCCTCGACCTGTCCTTCCACATATTCCTCCAGCGAGCGGGGGCGGACGAGCAGGCTTTCGGCCAGGACCGCAAGCGCCGCGGCGCCGCCCGGGGTGCGCTGGGAAAAGGGGCGGCAGGCGGACATCACAATCGTTGCCGACAGCAGCCGGTCGGGGTGATCGATGCAGATCTGCTGCAGGATCGCGCCGCCCATCGAGATGCCGAACACATGCGCGCGGCTGATGCCGAGCGCGTCCATCAGGCCGATCACGTCCGCCGCCATGTCCTCGATCCCGTAGGGATTGGGCAGTTCGCCGCCTGCGCGGATCAGGTCGAGGATCGCGTCCGCGCTGCTCGGGATGCCTTCGGCTGGGCATCGTTGCGACAGGCCTACGTCGCGGTTGTCGAACAGGATCGTGCGGAACGCCGCCTTTGCGAAGCCCTCCACCAGGGCATCGGGCCAGTGCGCCAGTTGCGTGCCCTGGCCCCGGATCAGGATGAGCGGCGCACCGTCGTCCGGGCCGTGCGCTTCGACCTCCAGACGGGTGCCGTTGGCAGCGATTTGCATGATCTACCCACTCCCCCGGCAATCGGTTCTGGCGGCGTCTTGAAACGCGGCGACCGGAAGTCTATCTGCGGAGCGGTGCATGTAAATCCCGCCGCTGCAACGGTTTGGCGCGGGCCGACGAAAAAAATTCGATCCGGATTGTTGACTCACCGATTTTTCCCACCTAGCTATGCCTGCGTTAGCACTCTACTGATGTGAGTGCTAATACTCCCGCCAGAGCGCGGGGGGAGGAAAAACAACCTTTGAGCCAAGGAGCTGCAAAGATGGCATTCAAACCTCTTCATGACCGGGTGCTGGTGCGCCGCGTCGAAAGCGACGAGAAAACCAAGGGCGGCCTGATCATTCCCGACAGCGCCAAAGAAAAACCCGCCGAAGGAATCGTCGTCGCCTGTGGCGAAGGCGCCCGCAAAGACAGCGGCGAGCTGATCCCGATGTCCGTTTCCGAAGGTGACAAGATCCTGTTCGGCAAATGGTCGGGCACCGAAGTGACCATCGACGGTCAAGAGCTGCTGATCATGAAAGAGAGCGACATCCTGGGCATCATCGAGGCTTCGGCCGCGGCCAAAGCCGCCTGAAGCGCCCGGATCGTCTGACCTCAACGCAAAAAGTTATTCCAAGGAGCAAGTCAAATGGCTGCTAAGGACGTCAAGTTTACTACGGATGCCCGCACCAAGATGCTGAAAGGCGTCAACGTTTTGGCCGACGCCGTGAAAGTGACCCTGGGCCCCAAGGGCCGCAACGTGGTGCTGGATAAATCATTCGGCGCGCCGCGCATCACCAAGGACGGCGTGTCCGTCGCCAAGGAAATCGAACTGGAAGACAAGTTCGAGAACATGGGCGCGCAGATGGTGAAAGAAGTCGCCCAGCGCACCAACGACGAAGCCGGTGACGGCACCACCACCGCCACCGTTCTGGCCCAGGCCATCGTCAAGGAAGGCCTCAAGCAGGTTGCCGCCGGTCTGAACCCGATGGACCTCAAGCGTGGTATCGACCTGGCGACCGCCAAGGTCGTCGAAGGCATCAAGGCCGCCGCCCGCGAAGTGAAGGACTCGGCTGAAGTCGCACAGGTCGGCACCATCTCGGCCAACGGCGAAGCCGAAATCGGCCGCCAGATCGCCGAAGCGATGCAGAAAGTCGGCAACGAAGGCGTCATCACCGTCGAAGAGAACAAGGGTCTGGAAACCGAGACCGATGTCGTCGAAGGCATGCAGTTCGACCGCGGCTACCTGTCGCCCTACTTCGTGACCAACGCCGACAAGATGGTCGCCGAGTTGGAAGACGCCATGATCCTGCTGCACGAGAAGAAACTCTCGTCGCTGCAGCCGATGGTTCCGCTGCTCGAGCAGGTGATCCAGTCGCAGAAGCCGCTGCTGATCATCGCCGAGGACGTCGAGGGCGAAGCCCTGGCAACCCTGGTGGTCAACAAGCTGCGCGGCGGTCTGAAGATCGCGGCCGTCAAGGCGCCGGGCTTCGGCGATCGCCGCAAGGCCATGCTGCAGGACATTGCGATCCTGACCGGCGGCCAGGTGATCTCGGAAGATCTGGGCATGAAGCTCGAGAATGTCACCATGGACATGCTGGGCACCGCCAAGAAGATCACCATTTCGAAGGACGAGACCACCATCGTCGACGGCGCTGGCGAAAAGGCCGAGATCGAGGCGCGCGTTTCCCAGATCCGCACCCAGATCGAGGAAACCTCCAGCGACTACGACCGTGAGAAGCTGCAGGAGCGCGTTGCCAAGCTGGCAGGCGGTGTTGCCGTGATCCGCGTCGGCGGCATGACCGAAGTGGAAGTGAAAGAGCGCAAGGACCGCGTGGACGACGCTCTGAACGCGACCCGCGCCGCCGTGCAGGAAGGCGTTGTCGTGGGCGGCGGTGTCGCTCTGGTTCAGGCCGGCAAGGCGCTGGAAGGTCTGGAAGGCGCGAACGCCGACCAGAACGCCGGTATCGCCATCGTGCGTAAGGCCATCGAAGCTCCGCTGCGCCAGATCGCCGAGAACGCCGGTGTCGACGGCGCTGTCGTGGCAGGCAAGGTCCGCGAGTCGAGCGACGCAGCCTTCGGCTTCAACGCTCAGACCGAAGAGTATGGCGACATGTTCGCCTTCGGCGTGATCGATCCGGCCAAGGTCGTCCGTACCGCTCTGGAAGACGCATCGTCGGTTGCCGGCCTGCTGATCACCACCGAAGCGATGGTGGCCGACAAGCCGCAGAAAGACGCGCCGGCAGGCGGTATGCCCGACATGGGCGGCATGGGCGGCATGATGTAATCCGGCCCAGCCTTCGCGCTAACGGATCGGGGTCGCCTTCGGGCGGCCCCGTTTCGTTTCGATTTCCCGATGTCCGGGGAAGGCCGCGAAAACCCGGCCGGATGCGAAAGCGGGTGTTCGGGACGCGGCCGAGGCGCTATGCGGAACGGATGAGACTGTTCCTGCTGACCGCGCTGACGATGGTCGCCTTTGCGGCCAATTCGATCCTCAATCGCCTGGCCGTCGAGAGCGGCGCCAGCGAACCCGGCGGCTTCGCGGTCGTGCGGGTTCTGGCGGGTGCAGTGACGCTGGCGGTGCTGGTGCATCTGCGCGGCGGTCGCCTGCCCTTGCTTTCGGTGCGGCGGATCGCCGGGGCGGGGGCGCTGTCGCTTTACATGATCGGCTTTTCGACCGCCTATCTGACGCTGGATGCGGGGCTTGGCGCGCTGATCCTGTTCGGCGTTGTGCAGATCACCATGTTCGGAGTGACCTCGGCGACCGGCATGCCGCCGATGCCGCGTCAAATGGCCGGGGCCGTCATCGCCTTCGGGGGGCTGGCCTACATCCTCTGGCCCGCGGGCGAGGTGCGGGCCGATCCGGCCGGCGCGGTCCTGATGGTGTTGGCCGGGATCGGCTGGGCTGTCTACACGCTTGCCGGGCGCACCGAGCCCGACGCCCTGGCCGGGACCGGGGCGAATTTCGTGGCCGCTCTGCCGGTGACGGCCGGGGCCATCCTGCTGCTCGGCGGCGGCTGGGGCATGACCCCCGTTGGCTACGGGCTCGCGATCCTGTCGGGGGCGGTGACCTCGGGCCTAGGCTATGCGCTATGGTACCGGGTCCTGCCGCATTTGGCGCCGTCGATCGCCGCCACGGTGCAGCTGAGCGTGCCCGTCATCGCCATCCTCGGCGGCATCCTGTTTCTGGCCGAGGCGGCAAGTTGGCGCCTTGTGTCCGGCACGGCGCTGGTTCTGGGCGGGATCGCGCTGGCGGTTGTCCGGCGCCGCGCGAACTGAGGCTTTTCCCGGCGGTCAATTGAGCATATCTGGCTGACATGCGGTTGATGTTCTTCCTTCTTCTCTTCTGGCCCGCGGCATCGCGGGCGGATTGCGTGGTGCTGTTGCACGGGCTGGCGCGGACCGAGGCGTCCTTTGCCGTCATGGAGCAGCTTCTGTTGGCCCGTGGCTACGACGTCGTCCGGCCAGGATATCCTTCGACCGACCTGCCGATCCCGGAACTGGTCGACCAGACGCTGCCCGCGGCGCTGGCGAAATGCGGCGATCAACCCACCCATTTCGTGGCGCATTCGATGGGAGGGATCCTGCTCCGCGACTGGCTGCGGGACGGCAAGCCCGAAAACCTCGGGCGCGTGGTCATGCTGGGACCGCCGAACCAGGGCAGCGAACTGGTCGACGAACTGGGCGACTGGGAGGTGTTCGGGCTGCTGCACGGGCCTGCCGGCCTGTCCCTGGGAACCGGGCCGGACAGCGTGCCACGCAGCCTGCCGCCGGTGGATTTCGACCTGGGCGTGATCGCCGGGCAGAACTCGCTCAACCCCGTGTTTTCGTCGATGATCGACGGGCCGGACGACGGCAAGGTTTCGGTCGCCTCGACGCGGGTTGTGGGAATGAAGGATCACATCGTGCTGCCCGTGACCCACACCTTCATGATGAACAACCCGCGCGTGATCGCGCAGACGGTGCATTTCATCGAATTCGGCCATTTCGACCCCGAGATTTCCTGGCTGGACGCGGTGATGGCGGCAATCGACGAGATCTGCATAGGACGGGATTGCTCGGAACCCGAATCGGAAGCCACGCAATGACACTGAACCTGACCTTCTGCGGCGCCGATGTGCTTGTGCCGGATGCGGGGATCGTCCGTGCCGACCTGGCCATTTCGAATGGCGTGGTCGCGGATGGACCCGTCGGGCGGCGGGTGGACCTGACCGGCTACGTGGTGCTGCCCGGCATCGTCGATCTGCACGGCGACGGGTTCGAACGGCACCTGGCCCCGCGGCGCGGGGCGATGAAGCAGATGGACGAAGGCGTTCTGTCGGCCGAGGCGGAACTGGCCGCCAACGGCATCACCACCGCGGTTCTGGCGCAGTTCTACAGTTGGGAAGGCGGATTGCGGGGCCCGGACTTCGCGGCGCAGGTCTTTCGCGCCATCGCGGCGGTTCGCGAGCAGGTCGTGACCGATCTGATCCCTCAGTTGCGGTTTGAAACGCACCTTCTGGATGACTATGCGGCACTGCCCGCGCGTGTGGCCGAATGGGGTGTGCCTTACGTGGTCTTCAACGACCATCTGCCGCATGACCGCCTGGCCGAGGGGCGCAAACCGCCGCGCCTGACCGGGCAGGCGCTCAAGGCCGGGCGCAGCCCCGAGGCGCATTTCGAACTCCTGCAAACCCTGCATGCCCGCACTTCCGAGGTGCCGGCCGCGCTGGACGCGCTATGCGACAGGTTGGCGGGGTTGGGCGTCCGCATGGGCAGCCACGACGACGCGCTGGCCGGAACGCGGCAGATCTGGCGGGCGCGCGGCGTGCATATCGCCGAGTTCCCCGAGACCTTGGAAGCGGCCGAGGCCGCAAAGGCGGCCGGCGACAGCGTGATCCTTGGTTCGCCCAATGTCGTCCGCGGCGGCTCGCACAAGGGCAATGCCAGCGCCGTCGATCTGATCGCGATGGGGTATTGCGATGCCCTGGCGTCCGACTACCACTATCCCAGCCCGCGCCGCGCGGCGCTGATGCTGGCCGACGCGGGGGTGCTGGACCTGGCCTCGGCCTGGGCGCTGATCTCGGAGGGCCCGGCGCGGGTGCTGGGCCTCGAAGATCGCGGAAGGCTGGAAGCGGGCAGGCGCGCCGATCTGGTGATCCTGGACGCGAACACCCGCCGCGTCGCCGCCACGCTGTCGGGCGGCCGCGTCAGCCACATGGCCGGTGAGATCGCTGGCCGCTTCCTCGGCTGACCCCGCTTCATCTTTTCCCAAATACTCCCGCGCGGAGCGCATCGCGCCGCAGGCGCGATATCCCTCACCGCGTGCGGATGATCCGGTTGAAATGGCCCATCTTGCGGCCCGGTTTGACCTCGGCCTTGCCGTAAAGGTGGATGGCGACATCGCTTTCGCGCGACAGGTCCGGCACACGCTCCATGTCGGACCCGATGAGGTTCTCCATCACCACATCCGCGTGACGGCGCCCGTCGCCCAGCGGCCAGCCCGCGACCGCGCGGACATGCTGTTCGAACTGGTCCACGGCGCAGCCGTTCTGGGTCCAGTGGCCGGAATTGTGCACGCGCGGCGCGATTTCGTTCACGATCAGCCCCTGCGGCGTCACGAACAGTTCGACCCCCATGACGCCCACATAGTCCAAGGCGTTCAGGATGTTGGCCGCCAGCAGCACCGCATCGGTACGCTGAGACGGAGACAGCCGGGCGGGGACGGTGGTGGTATGCAGGATGCCCTCGCGATGCACGTTCTCGCCGGGATCGAAGCAGGCGACCTGGCCGTCCAGCCCCCGCGCGGCGATGATCGAAACCTCGTGAGTGAACTCCACGAAGCTTTCCAGGATCGCCGGAGCGCCCGCCATGTCCGCGAAGGCGGCCTCGGCATCTTCGGGGCTGCGCAACCGCGCCTGGCCCTTGCCGTCATAGCCGAACCGGCGCGTCTTCAGGATCGCGGGCGTGCCGATCGTCCCGATCGCGGCGCGCAGACTGTCCAGATCGGTTATGTCGGCGAAGGGGGCGGTGTTCAGGCCAAGCCCCTGCAGAAACGTCTTTTCGGTCAACCTGTCCTGGCTGACCCGCAGCGCCTCGCGCCCCGGACGGATCGGGCGGTGCGCCTCGAGCAGATCCAGCGCCTCGGTCGGGATGTTCTCGAATTCGTAGGTGACCACGTCGACCGAGGCGGCGAAGGCCTCAAGCGCGGCCGCATCCTCGTAGGCTGCGGTGGTGACGCGGTCGGCCACCTGCCCGGCGGGGGGATTGGCGCCGGGCTCGTAGATATGGGTGACAAAGCCCAGCCGGGCCGCCGCCACAGACAGCATCCGGCCCAGCTGGCCGCCGCCGAGAATGCCGATCACCGCGCCGGGCGCAAGCGCATCACTCATCGTTGGGTACCTCCGGAATCGAGGCGGAAAGCGCCGCGCGCCAGTCATCCAGCCGCTTGGCCAGCGCTGGATCCTGCAGGGCCAGGATGCCCGCCGCCATCAGACCGGCATTGGCCCCGCCGGCGGACCCGATGGCCATGGTCGCGACCGGGAAGCCCTTGGGCATCTGCACGATGGAATAAAGCGAGTCGACGCCGGACAGCGCCCGGGTCTGGACGGGAACGCCGATCACCGGAACCCGCGTCTTCGATGCCATCATGCCGGGCAGATGGGCCGCGCCGCCCGCGCCCGCGATGATCACCTGCAGCCCACGGTCCACCGCGGTCTTGCCGTAGTCCCACAGCCGGTCGGGCGTCCGGTGCGCCGAGACGATGCGGGCCTCGTAGGCCACGCCCAGTTCGTCAAGAATATCGGCCGCTTCCTTCATGGTCGGCCAGTCCGACTGGCTGCCCATGATGATCCCAACTTTGGTGTCGCCCATCCGCTCGTTCCCCGGCTTTGGAAAGAGCGCGCACTATAGCCAAATCGGCTGTTGTGGCAATGCGGTACGGTAGGCAAAAACAAGGCTTTCGGCACGCGGCGCAAGCAGTGCGAGGCCGGACGGTCTCAGGCGATGATGTCGGGGGTCAGGCGGTCTTCGATCAGCGCGATGATGTCCTTCAGGCGCAGTTTCTGCTTCTTCAGGCGCCGGATCGTCAGCTGGTCCGCCGTTCCCTTTTCCTCCAGCGCCACGATCGCCTCGTCGAGGTCACGGTGCTGGCGGCGGAACACTTCCAGTTCGACCCGGAGAACTTCATCGGATTTCATCGACAGATCGGTGGGCGCGTTCATGGGCGACTCGGTGTTTCTGTTACTGCTTGGCACACAGAATAGTGCGTCGGATTGAATCCGCCTAGACCTTGTGGTCATTGCGGTTTCTCCCCATGTTCTACGTAGCACGGTTGCCGCTACGGGGCCGGGCCATACGTCGCTTTGACAAAAAAGGACGAGGAAAACGTGTCGAAACTTACTCTTGGCTCCTATCCGCATCTGTTGGGGTTCGAGCAGTTGGAACGCCTTCTGGAACGTTCGGCCAAGGCCGGAAACGAAGGCTACCCGCCTTACAACATCGAACAGACTTCGGATCATTCGTACCGGATCACGCTGGCCGTGGCCGGGTTCGCCGAAGAGGATCTGTCGATCACCATCGAGGATCGCCAGCTTGTGATCCGCGGCCGTCAACGCGACGACAGCGAGGGGCGCGTGTTCCTGCATCGCGGGATCGCCGCGCGCCAGTTCCAGCGCATGTTCGTGCTGGCCGACGGTGTCGAGGTGGGAGAAGCCGTGATGGAGAACGGTCTGCTGCATATCGACCTAAGCCGTTCGGTTCCCGAAACCGTGGTGCAGACCATCAACATAAGGAAGGGGTAAGCGATGCACACACCATATGACTTCAAGGACGAAGGCAGCCGGATCGTTTACGTGAAGGCCGTCGACGTCGCCGACCTGCCGGAAGAGGTGCGGCTCCAGGCCGGAGACCGCGAGCATCTCTACGCGGTTCACGACGCCCAGGGCCACCAGCTGGCGCTTGTGGCCGACCGCAAGCTGGCCTTCGTGCTGGCCCGCCAGAACGACCTGTCGCCCGTCGCCGTCCACTGACCGGATTTGACGTGACAATTGCCGCCGGTTGGGCGAAACAAGCAGCCCGGTCGGCAGGGTCAGTCCATTGCGCGCCGGCTTGACCAATGCGGGAGAGGGCGGATGAGTTGGTTCGATTTCGATTGGGTGGACGCGTTCAGCGACCGCGCCTTCGGCGGCAACGGCTGCGCGGTGGTGCATGGTGGCGCAGCCTTGCCGACAGACATCTGTACCGCTTTCGTGCGTGAAACCTCGCTGGTCGAATGCACCTTCACCGGACCTTCCGAGATTGCCGACATCCGTGTGCGCTATTTCCTGGCCAGCCGCGAGATTCCCTTTGCCGGGCACCCGACCATCGCCACCGTCGCCGCCATGCGCAGTCGCGGACTGGTTGCGGGCGACCGGCTGACGCTCGAGACGGGCGCTGGCATCGTGCCGATCCGGCTGGGCGGCGACGCGATCGAGATGACGCAGGTAGCGCCGCGCTTCGGCGCGATGATCCCCGCCGAGCTGGTGGCCGCAACTATCGGCCTTGACCCTTCCGCGATCGTCTCGCCGCCGCAGATGGTGTCCACCGGCCTGCCGTTTTGCATCACGGTTCTGCGCGACCACGATGCGCTGCGGGCGGCGCGGCTGAACGTGGCCGCCTTGCGCCAGCTGACGGAAAGCCAGGGCTACCCCGACACCGACATGATGGAGCCTTTCCTGGTGACGTTGCAGGGGGCCACCGACCGGGGCGACACCTTTTCGCGTCTGCTTCTGGCGCCGCCCAGCCCGCCCGAGGACCCGTTCACCGGCTCGGCCACCGGCGCGATGGCGGCCTATCTCTGGAAACACGGGCTGATGGACAAGGACAGCTTCGTTGCCGAGCAGGGCCACGACATGGGCCGCCCGGGACGCGCCACCGTGACCCGCGTAGGACCGGCTGAGGCGATGACCGGGATCAAGGTTGCAGGCCAGGGGTTCGTTCTGATGCGCGGTCAGGTCGATCTTTCCAGTGCAGCCGCTCATTGAACTGCCGCAGATGAAACAGGATCCCGTCAGCGTTCACGTCTACTCCGTCGAACCCGCCGAGCACTTCGAAAAGCAGTTTCCGGGGGGCGTCGCCAGCCTCAACGGGCGCACCTACACGTTCGGCCCCGATATCCCCGCATCGGCGGATGCCCTGATCGTGTTCAACCGAACGCATTACACGATGCGGACGTCGCTGCCCAGGGAGCGCACGGCGATCGTTGCGGCCGAGCCCGAGGTGATCTACGGCTACAAGAAGAAATACCTCGAGCAATTCGGCATCGCCGTCACGACCAGCCCCAAGCCGTTGGACACCGACGCCTGGCGCACCGCGACCTGCTGGTTCTGGTATGCGGGCATCAATTTCGAACATCCGACCGACGTGGGCCTGATCCGGGGCTTCGACTATTTTGCGTCGCTTGAGCCGCCCGCCAAGACGGACAAGATTTCCATCGTCACCTCGAACAAGACCCTCACGGAGTTTCAGCGTCGGCGCATCCGCTTCGTCGAGCAGATCGCCCGCAGGATTCCGGATCACCTTGAAATCTTCGGTCGCGGCACGCGGCAGGTCGCCGACAAGGCGGACGCGCTGCTGCCATACAAGTATCACGTCGCGCTGGAAAACTGCGGCGGCCCGGACACCTGGACCGAGAAATTCGCCGATCCGGTGCTGTGCTGGACCTTTCCGTTTTACGCCGGCTGCGACAACCTTGCGGATTACGTGCCCGAAGGCAGTTTCGCCCCGATCGATCTGGACGATCCCGAGGGCGCGGCGGATCTAATGGTCGAAAGCGTGAACAGCGGCCGTTGGGAAAAGGCGCAAAAGGAAATCGAACGGGCCCGCGATGCCATTCTGCGGCGCTACAACATCGCATTCCTGTTCGACCGCCTCGCGACCGCGATGCTTGAGCGACCGGTCGGCGAGGGCGCGGACAAGCCGCGCCACATCTGGTCCGAGCGTACCTTCCTGCCCGAAAAGGGAACCCGCGGCAACATTGCCGACTGGATGGCCCGGAACGCGCTGTTGATGCTGGACAAGCAGGCCGAAGAGCGGATCAAGCACGCCCTGCTGGCTCGCAAGGCGAGGAAGAGGGCAAAACGTGCGTAACGCGACGAAACGGCAAGACCCGGCAATCGCCTTTCTGCCCTATGGGCAGACCGCTGGCCCCGATCTCAGGTCCAAACCGGTATCCGAACTGACTTGGCCATTGGGCATGCCCGACCGACTGCAAGGCCGCACAGTCGGAGAGATGTCGCCGGACGATCATCTGATCGTCACACCCAAGACCAGCCTCTACTTCCGCCGGGATTTCGGAACAGCGGCCAGGGTTTCAGTGGTGATCGTCGAACCGTCGACGATCCACCGCAAGCATCTGCTCTTGATGCAGGTTTTTCATCGCCGCTTCTTTCGCGTCTTTTCGTTCAACGAGGATCTGCTTGGCCGGATTCCAAACGGAGTCTTCCTGCCGTTCGGGCTGACTTACGTGCCGGAATGGCGCGAGTTGAAGCCGGAAAAGAAGGAAATGGCCTCGTTGATCGCGTCCAGCAAACGCGACACCGAGGGGCACCGGTTGCGCCATTCCATCGTGGACTGGGTGCAGCGGACAGGGCAGAACGTAGAGGTTATGGGCCGCGGCTACGCTCCGTTCGAGGACAAGGCCGACGGGCTTGCGCCCTACCGCTATTCTGTCGTGATCGAGAATACGCGGGAACCGAATTATTTCACCGAAAAACTGATCGACGCCATCCTGTGCGACACCGTGCCGATCTACTGGGGTTGCCCCAACATCGAACGGTTCATGGACCCGTCGGGCATGATCCTTTGCAACAGCGAGGCCGACATACGACGGGCGGTCGAAGCCGCATCGGTCGAGGATTTCGCGAAACGTCTGCCGCTTGTCCGGGGCCTGAAGCCGGCCGCGGCGGAGTTCGCCGACTATGATAGACGGGCGGTCAAGGCGCTGCGGGATCAGCTCTGAACGGCTTGCGCCGGGGCGCTGCCGCGCTCAGCCTTCGTCCTGGGCAACGAGGCGCTGCAACTCGCGCTTCACCAGGCGGGGTACGAAAATATACGTGCCGTCGCGGAGATAACTCTTGGAAAGCAAATCGAAAATGTCCCGCGAAATGATGACGGGCAGGTATTCCGTGTGTTTCTGCGATACGACCTGATGCTCGGTTTCCAGGTCCGAAATGTCGTAGCCGACCGTCAGGCTATTGTCTTTCGAAGGTGCGTATCCCAGCAGGGACAGCCGGTGATAGAACTCGGCGCCATACTTGTCGGCGCCTTGATCCGAAGCCCGGAACAGGATCTTACGCCCGTCCGCGATGTCGATGATCTTTCTGAGAGTGATGTCGGTCGGATCCGCGATCGTGACCTTTTCATAGTCGGCGGCGATGGTGCGCAGACTGACTTCGTCGTTCGGCGTGTCGACCCTGCCGCCGTCCGAGGCGGTGACGAACCTGCTTTTCTGCTCCTTGTCGCCGACGATCAGGATCTGTTTCTTGTCCCAGCCTCTTTCCTTTTCGTATTCGCGGATTCGGCGCACGGCGATTTCGACGCGGTGGGGCGGCAGGTCGTATTCGTGCATTCCGGGCAGAAACAGATGCTCGTCAACGACCGGGAAAAGCACGTACTCGCCCGCGTCTTCCGAATTGAACTGATCGAGAACCCGCTCGAACCCTTCATCCCCGTCCGATGCTTTGAACCTTCCCCACAGGTTCGTGTAAGGCGGCTTGCGCGAGGCTATGGTCGGGCCCAGGGTGGGGTCGTCGGCAACAAGGCTCTTGGCGATCTGGTCTCCTTCGCCGACAAACAGCAGCGAAAAGCCAGGTGCAAAGGTAAAGCGCGCGGTGCCTTCCGATATGGCTTTCTCCAGCTTGTCCTGCGCCGCCCCGACCAGATCCTTCCAGTTGTTCTTGTTGATCCGTCGCCACAACTGCCGGATTCCGGCTACGCCGAATGCGTAGATGATGATGTTCGGCAGGTGATACATCAGGTGCTGCTTGCCGACCGGTTTTCCGACCAGGCTCCAGACATAGTCCAGCGCCTTGGCCAAGCGTTCGGGCAATAGGAAGAAACCGGGCAGGATTTCTATGAGTTTTTCGCCGACCTCCGGAAAGATGACCAGAACCGAGGCGAAGAACAGCGAGATCCCCGCGGCCACCTTCAGCATGAACCGACCGAAGGACGAGGTTTCCGGAAACTCGTGGTTCAGAAACGGCTCCACGTCGGTGACGTCCAGCCTGTCGCCTTTCCGTATCGCCTCGGCAATCCTGACAAGGGCCTTCTTCGATAGCGTTCGGTCCATGTTTCTTCTCGGCGCGTATTCCCGGTCAATGGGCCAAGCCCGGTTTTCGGTCGATGCGGTCTGCGGCTAACCCGTTTCAATGCGGCGTTTCTTTGTAATGGACGGTTACGCAGCCCTTGGTGTTCGGATGTTGCAAGTGATGAAACCGGATAGCAAGGTTTCTGTCGCAACGGCCGGGTGCCGCTTGCCAGACGAAAAACGGCCCCCGGAAACCGGAGGCCGTTGAAGCAAAGCAAATCCGTCGCCTGTCAGCTGGCGGCGATCAGGCCCATCTGTTCCAGCTTGAGGATGACCTGGTGGGCGCAGTTGTCGACATCGACGTTCTCGGTCTCGACGCGCAGTTCCGGGTTTTCGGGCACGTCATAGGGGTCGGAGATGCCGGTGAACTCCTTGATCTTGCCCTCGCGCGCCAGCTTGTAGAGGCCCTTGCGGTCGCGGCGTTCGCATTCCTCGATCGAGGTCGCCACATGTACCTCGCAGAAGGCGCCGAAGGCTTCGATCTCTTCGCGCACCGCGCGGCGGGTGGTGGCATAGGGCGCGATGGGCGCGCAGATGGCGATGCCGCCATTCTTGGTGATCTCGCTCGCCACATAGCCGATACGGCGGATGTTGAGGTCGCGGTGCTCTTTCGAGAAGCCCAGTTCCGAACTGAGGTTCTTGCGCACGATGTCGCCGTCGAGCAGCGTCACCGGGCGGTCGCCCATCTCCATCAGCTTGACCATCAGAGCGTTGGCGATGGTCGACTTGCCGGAACCCGAGAAGCCGGTGAAGAACACGGTAAAGCCCTGCTGCGAACGCGGCGGGAAGCGGTTGCGCAACTCCTGCACCACTTCGGGGAACGAGAACCATTCCGGGATCTCCAGCCCCTCGCGCAGACGGCGGCGCAGCTCGGTGCCCGAGATGTTCAGGATGGTGACGTTGTCCTTGTCCTCGATCTCGTCGCTGGGCTCGTACTGGGCGCGCTCCTGCACGTAGACCATCTGTTTGAAATCGACCATCTCTATGCCGATCTCGTCCTGGTAGTGACGGAACAGATCCTGCGCGTCGTAGGGCCCGTAGAAATCCTCGCCAGCCGAGTTCTTGCCCGGGCCGGCATGGTCGCGGCCGACGATGAAATGGGTGCAGCCGTGGTTCTTGCGGATCAGCCCGTGCCAGACCGCCTCGCGCGGGCCGGCCATGCGCATGGCGAGGTTCAAGAGCGACATCGAGGTGGTTGCGGCCGGGTACTTGTCCAGCACCGCCTCGTAGCAGCGCACGCGGGTGAAGTGATCGACATCGCCCGGCTTGGTCATGCCGACGACCGGGTGGATCAGCAGGTTGGCCTGCGCCTCCTTGGCGGCGCGGAAGGTCAGTTCCTGGTGCGCGCGGTGCAAGGGGTTGCGGGTCTGGAAGGCGACGATGCGGCGCCAGCCCAGCTTGCGGAAATAGGCGCGCAGTTCGTTCGGCGTGTCGCGGCGGGCCTTGAAGTCATAGTGGATCGGCGGCTGGATGCCGACGACCGGGCCGCCCAGATAGACCTTGCCGGCCGCGTTGTGCAGGTAGTTCACCGCCGGATGCGCGATGTCATCGGCGCCGAACACCTTGGCGGCCTCGTTCGACTTGTCCGGGGTCCAGCGGTCGGTGACGGTCATGGTGGCGAGAATCACGCCTTCCTGGTCGCGCAGCGCGATGTCCTGGCCCAGTTCGATCTTTTCGGCGAAGGCCTCGTTCACGTCCAGCGTGATCGGCATCGGCCAGAGGGTGCCGTCGGCCAGCCGCATGTCCTCGACCACGCCGTTGTAGTCGGCTTCGCTGAGGAACCCCTTGAGCGGGTTGAACCCGCCGTTCATCAGCAGTTCCAAGTCGCAGATCTGGCGCGGGGTCAGATCCCAGCTGGTCAGATCCGCCGCTTCGACCTTCAGTTTCTGCGCCGAGTCGTAGGAAACGTACAGTTCGGGAATCGGGGCCAGATTGCTCAACATCGTCATTTGAATTCTCTTGTCGGTTCGGTTGTGATTTCCGGTGCTTCCGGGGTCGTCTTGCGGGGCATTTGACGCGTCGTCCGGCCGATGTCCAGACGGGGTGCAGCAAGTAAGGACGTTTTGTGCCGTTTTTGCGCAGATCGGAAGAAAATCCCGGTTCGCGGCGCCGAATTGGACGGCAATCCGTGAAATGCCCATCTCAGGCCGAGTTGCGGGACTGGCGTTCCTTGATTCCGAGAATCGAATCCAGTTCCGAGGCGCAGGCAACGGGCAATGCGGCAATGGGCACCGAAACGCCGCGCAGGGTGAATTCCTGCAGATCCAGCTCCCCGGTTTCGATGCCGGCGGCCTGCAGAATGGCGGCTGACACCAGAAGTTCCACCTTCTGCGCCTTGGTTTCCGCCTCCAGGCGGCTGGCGACGTTGACGGTGTCGCCGATGATGGTGCGGGTTGCATGTCCGGCGGCGCCGATCTCGCCCAGCACGAGGTTGCCCAAATGCAGGCCCATGCCGATCCGGATCGCCGAGGCGTTCTCGTCGGTGAGCCGGCGGTTGAAACGCTCCAGCGCGCGGCCGACCTCGACGGCGGCCTTCAGTCCCGCGCGGGCGGAACTGGCCGCATCGCGGGTTTCGAACACGGCCAGCAGACCGTCGCCCAGATACTTGTCGACAACGCCGCCAGCGCCGGTGATCGCGGGAACGATGGCGTCGAAAAAGCGGTTCAGCAGGAACACCACGTCATAGGGCAGCTGACCCGTGGTGCGCGCCGTGAAGCCGCGCATGTCCAGAAACAGGATGGCAAGCTGACGTTCCTGCCCCTGGCTGGCGTGGGCGCGGCTCTTGCGGCCGTCGGGGCGGAAGACCCGCAGGACGGTTGAAGGATGCGCGGGCCGGATCTGGCAGGCCAGCCGCGTTCCGGGCTCCGCCCCGACGGCGGCCAAGCTGCGCGCCTCGATCTCTCCCGGGGGGTGCAGCAGATCGGCGCCTTCCTCGACGATGACCCGGCAGGTCGTGCAGCGCCCCTTGCCGCCGCAGAGCGCGGTATGGGGGATGCGGTTGGCCCGAGACATCTCGAGCAGCGTCATGCCCAGTTCCGAGCGGATTTCGGGACCGTCCACGTAGCGGATGCGCACCGTGTGACGCCGGCGCCAGATCTTGCGCCCCAGGTAGACAGCCGCCGTCAGAGCCAGCAACGCCCAGAACACCGCGTGGGCCCAATCCTTGACCGAAAAAAGCGTCTGGAATTCCTGCTCGCCGGGCCAGTTGAAATGGTCGACATAGGCCGCGCGAAGTTGCTCGTCGCCAAAGTCCGACATCATCCGCCGCCCTTCGGTGATCAACCCGGCAAAGGCGAAGGCGGGGACCAGCACCGCCGCGCCGATCAGATAGGGCGCGACGCTGCGCCACCAGCGCGTGAGCCGCAGCCACAGGTGCAGACCGATGCAGCCGTGGATCCAGACCAGCAGCAGCAAAAGGCTCTGGAACCACACGGATTCGTTGGGCCACATCAGGATGATGAGATAGCTCATCTCGTCATTGACGCCGAACACCTCATGCGCAAACCGGGTGTGGACGAGATGCGGCAGCAGTTGCAGCGGGATCAGCAGGCCCAAGGCCACCTGCAGGCCCATGCTGAAGGGCATCCGCAAGGTGCGCCTCTGCGCCAGAGAGAGCAGGGCCAGGCCGACATGGATCAGCAGCGCCCCATAAAGGATGATCGTTCCCGCGAGGCTGCGAGAGATCACCTGCCTCGCGTCCTGAAAGTCGTTCATCCACACCGGGTCCAGCAGGCCCAGACCGATGTTGATGAAATGGAAGAACGCGTAGGTGAAAAGGATCAGACCGGTTGCGAGCCTGAGTCGTGTGGTCCAGCTTCCGCGCCAGATTGCCCTCGCCAACGACATCTCCGGGTGTTGTCCGTCGAGACGACTTTGCGACGCGGGTCACGGAGGGTCAAGACACAGCTCCGTGCGGGCCAAAACGCAATCGGGCCAGCCCCTTGCCCGGGGCCGGCCCCTGTCATGCGATGATGTCAGCCGTCCTGTTCCGCCAGGAACCGCTCGGCGTCCAGCGCGGCCATGCAGCCCATGCCGGCCGATGTTACGGCCTGGCGGTACTTGTGATCGGTAAGGTCGCCGGCGGCAAAGACGCCCGGAACCGAGGTTTCGGTCGAGCCCGGCTTGACCACGACGTAACCGCCCATGTGGGTTTCCAGCACGTCCTTGACCAGTTCGTTCGCCGGCGCGTGGCCGATGGCGATGAACACGCCCTTGCATGGGATTTCGGTGATCTCGCCGGTCTTGACGTTCCTGACCTTGACGCCTTCGACGCCCAGCGGGTCTTCGGTGCCGATCACTTCTTCAAGCACGTTGAACCACAGCGTTTCGATCTTTTCGTGCTTGAACAGGCGGTCCTGCAGGATCTTTTCCGCGCGCAGCTCGTCGCGGCGGTGGACCAGCGTCACCTTGCTGGCGAAATTGGTCAGGAACAGCGCCTCTTCGACGGCCGTGTTGCCGCCGCCGACCACCACGATTTCCTGACCGCGGTAGAAGAATCCGTCACAGGTGGCGCAGGCCGACACGCCGAACCCCTTGAACTTGTCCTCGGACGGCAGGCCCAGCCACTTGGCGCGGGCACCGGTGGCGAGGATCACGGCATCCGCGGTATAGGTCGTTCCGTTGTCGCCCCTGGCGTTGAAGGGGCGTTTGCTCAGGTCCAGATCGGTGATGATGTCGCCGATGACCTCGCAACCCATTGCGGCGGCGTGCTCCTGCATCTTGATCATCAGGTCCGGGCCCTGAACCTCGGTGAAGCCGGGATAGTTCTCGACATCGGTGGTCGTGGTCAGCTGGCCGCCCGGTTCGATCCCCTGCACCAGAATCGGATTCAGCATGGCGCGGCTGGCATAGACGCCCGCGGAATAGCCTGCGGGTCCCGACCCGATGATCAGAACCCTGGTGTGACGTGTTTCGGCCATGATACCCCCAAAAAACTGCCGCAGCGATCTTGCTGTCCTCGGGGCTTGGATATAGCGACCGCCGACGCGGGCTTAAACCCCCTACGTCGCGTGTGCTCACGACTGAAGGGCTTGGCCAATGCGCGGAAAAAGAGCATTGCAAATGAACAATATTGCTCGGGCGTGAAATATTATTGCGCATCGCCGGGGTGCTGCTATAAGAACCGCAAACATCAGGAGCATTTCATGGTCGGAACACGACTGGACGAGATTGACCGCAAGATACTGGCAGAATTGCAGGCGGATGGTCGCATGACCAATGTCGAACTGGCGAAACGCGTGGGAATCTCGGCGCCGCCCTGCCTGCGGCGCGTGCGTACGCTGGAGGAGGCGGGGCTCATCCGAGGCTATCACGCAGACGTCAACGCGCGCGAGCTGGGGTTCGAGGTTCAGGTCTTCGCGATGGTCGGGCTGGACAGCCAGGCCGAGGTCGAACTGCGCGCCTTCGAGGAGCGGTGCCGCAACTGGCCGCTGGTCCGCGAATGCCACATGCTGAACGGCGAAGTGGATTTCATCCTGAAATGCGTCGCCCCCGATCTGAGCAGTTTTCAGCAGTTCCTGACCGGCGAGTTGCTGACCACGCCGAACGTGGCCAGCGTCAAGACCTCGCTCGTCATTCGCGGGGCCAAAGACGAGCCGGGCGTGCCGTTCGACGTGCTGGAAGCACGGTTGAACCGGTCGGCGTAGCGGACGCGCCCTTCGGGTGCGCGTTGCTGGGCGGCAGGAAGGCGGCGATCGTCAGGGAGATCAGCCAGCTGAGAATGATCTGCATGGTTCCCCCCTTTCAGGCCGTGATCGCGTCGATTTCGCCGTCGCCGGCGCGCGGCAGCAGCAGGGGGCCGAAATCGCCCATAGAATCGACATGCGCGAACAGGCCCAGGTAAAGCGACCGCAGCGACTGGCCCAGCATCCGGATCGCGTTGATGCCCGGATGGTAGGTTTCGAACTGCAGGCCGTCCACGCGGATGACCGAGTGGCGGCGCAAGCAGATGTGGAACAGCTCCACCGGCGTCGGAGGCATGGTCTCGATCACGCTCAACCCGTCCAGAAACTCCTGCACCGGGGCCAGCAGCTGTCCGCCGTCGGCCAGATGCCGCAGATGCCCGGGCGTCGCCAGCAACCGCGCGGATGGGCCGGCGATCACGCCGGACAAGGGTTTCTGCATGCCGAACGTGTCGGCCATGATCCGCGTCAGCGGATGGGTCCGCCCGCGCGAATCCGGCTGTCCCGGCACCAGTGTCAGCGAGCCCTTCCACAGCACCTTCTGGGCCGAACCGTCCTGGGTCACGACCATGTCGCCGGGCAGCAGATCCTCGATCGCCATCGGCCCCTGGTCGGTTTCCACAAGCGAGCCGCGGGTGAAGGCGCAAAACGCGTCCTCGAAAATGGGCAGGGCAGGTGCGATGTGGCGCGCCTGCACGATTTCGCCCTCGGGCGACAGGCAGCTGACCTCGTAGCGTCGAAGCTTGGGCCGCCGGACCCCGCGCTGAGTGCCGACGTCGCGCAGCAGCGCCGATGTGCCGACGGCGTTGCGCGCCGCCCGCGTCAGTGAATGTGGAATTGGCATCTGTATTCCGTCCCTTTCAATTCCTGCCATTGCCGGGCAGCCCCCTCAGACGGCCTTGGATTGGCTTTCTTTCCTTTGCATTCTGAAATGGATGGAGCATCCAGGAACAGGATCCCGCGTCGTTTGCCAAACCTGCGACGTTCAATTCGCGCGTTTTCGGCCATACCAATGACCCCCCAGTCAGAACTCGTTAAACACAGGCGAAAATTGCCTGCGCACCCCTCGACCTCGTGATGCCGCCGAGCAAACCGGGCAGCGGTCAGTATCCGCGCCGGTCCGAGGCCGGTAACCGGTGCGGCCTTGTCCAAAAGGCCTAGCAGCTTGGCCTCCTGGAGCATTCTTGCGATCAAGCTGTTTCGCCGGTACGGCGAACGCTTTTGATGGAATTGCCCACCCCGCGTTTCCAGGGCATGTCCAGATCGTGTTCCTTGGCGGCAGCGATCACGGACCTGATAAAGCGCGATTTGGGTTTCATCATTTTCTCCTGCCTCGATGCGGCTGTTCAGCCTTTCCTGCTCAGCTTTCGACTGTGAAACCGTTTTGCGGCGCAGATAGGGCTGATCCGGGAAAAAATGAGGACAAAACTTCGTGCTGTTCGAACTCCCTTTACACTCGCACCAATTTCAAACGGCCCAAATTGACCAACTAAGCAACTGAGTTCAGGCGGGATTTTTCACCCGACTCACTGGAAAATATTCAGGATGATTACGGCCAAAACGTGGCGGCGGCGCCTTAGTCGCGCCACATTCTCAAAGCCGGATCGCCGAGATCAGCCGGCCATAGTCGGCTTCGCCCGCATGCGTCGAGCGGCGGTACGAGTAGAACCTGACGGCATCGGAATAGGTGCAGTGCCGCGTCCATTCGGCTTGGCCGATGCCCGCGCGGCGCAGCCGGTCAAGCCCGAATCCGGGCAGGTCGAACAGCAGCCTGTCGCCGTTGCCATTGCTGAAAAAGCGGGCGTTGTCCGGGCTGTCGGCCATGAAATCGTCCAGGAATTCCGGCCCGACCTCGTAGGCGCGTTGCGAGATCGTCGGGCCGATCACGGCGACCGTGTTCTCGCGATGCGCGCCCAGTTGCTCCATCGCCTCGAGCGTCGCCTCGAGAATGCCGTCCAGCGCGCCGCGCCATCCCGCATGTGCGGCCCCGACGACCTGCGCGTCGCGGTCGGCGAAGAGGACCGGCTGGCAGTCGGCCGTCAGGATCGTCAGGGCGACGCCCGGCAGGTTGGTCACCATCGCGTCGGCCTTGGGCCGGGTTTCCGATGGCGGGCCGGTCACCACATGGACATCCGCCGAATGAACCTGGTGCACGCCGATCAGGTTGTCGGGCGCCACCTCCATCGCCGCCGCGACCCGGCAGCGGTTGAGGGCGACCGCCTCGCTCTGGTCGGACGAACCCATGCCGCAGTTCAGCCCGGAAAAAATCCCCGAAGATGCGCCGCCCCGGCGGGTGAAGAAACCGTGCTGGAAGGGAGACAGCGTATCCGAGGTGAGGATTTCGAGGGTCATGGCTCCAGTCCGGGTGGCGGTGCGGCTTGTGCCGGGTAGAGGCCCAGCACCTTGAACAAATTTCCCATTTCCTCGGGATGCGTCAACCGGCGATGTGCACGGACCACCGCTTCGGCGTTCTTTTCTTCGCCGGAGCGGGCCAGAACCTGCGCGCGCGCGGTGATGCCGAGGCGTTCCAGGAACACACCCTGCGGCGTCAGGCGGGTGTGGGCGCACCCTTGGGATCTGGCCGCGATCGCAAGCGACTCGAAATCCACATGGGCGGTCAGATCCGCCTCGCCCGGTGCGTCCAACAGGCCCACCTTGTCGTGCCGGCGCACTGCCTGGAACGTATCGCCCAGCGAGCGCCAGTCGCCATAGTCAATGATCAGGGCTGCGCCGCCCAGCGACGATATCGTCCCGGCCACTTGCCCGAGAATCGGGGCCGCCGCAGGGCAGGTTTCGACGATGTCGCCGTCGCGCGTATCCGGGAGCCTATCCTTCAGCGCGGCCTGCGGCGCGGCGGCACCCAGGCCGAAGGTCAGTTCGCCGTCCTTCAAACCGACCACACGCTCGCGCCAGCCTTCGCCGTCGCGGACGAACTGGCGGATGGGCAGGGCGTCGAAGAATTCGTTGGCGACAAGGTACAGCGGCCGGCGCGGCAGGTCCCCGACCTCGCCCAGCCATTCCGGCGCGTATCCAGACAGAGTATCGGCCTGCAGCTTGCGCAGCGTGGGCGAGGCTTCGACCAGCGCGATCCGCGCCGCGTCGTGAAATCCGGGCACGTTCCGTGTCGCCCGAAGGATGTCCGCCATCAGCGTGCCGCGTCCCGGCCCCAGTTCGGCCAGCGTGAACGGATCGGGGCGGCCCTGATCCAGCCAGCTTTGCGCCAGCGCAAGGCCGACCAGTTCGCCGAACATCTGGCTGATCTCGGGCGCGGTGGTGAAATCGCCCTGCGCGCCCAAGGGATCGCGGGTTGTGTAGTAGCCGTGGACCGGGTGCAGCAGGCATTCGGCCATGTAGTCCGCGACGGTCAGGGGGCCGTCCTGCCGGATTCGCTCGATGAGCAGGTCCTTGAGGCTCATACCGGCGCTCGTCTTGCGCGCAGCAGGAACCACAGCCCCAGCGCGATCATCGGCAGGGACAGAAGCTGCCCCATGGTCAGGCCGTAGCCGCCGACCTGCCAGGCCAGCCCGAGCGGATTGCCGGGCGCGACGAATTGCGCATCCGGCTGCCGGAAGAATTCGACGACAAAGCGCGAGGCGCCGTAGCCCGCGAGGAACGTGCCGAGAATCAGCCCCGGCTTTCGGAACGCGCCGCGGCGGTAGACCAGCCAAAGCAGCAGAGCGCCCAGCAACAACCCCTCGAGTGCGGCTTCGTACAATTGTGAAGGGTGGCGCGCGCAAAGGCCGGTTACATCGGGGCAATCCTGCGCCGCGGCACCCGGAAAGATCACCGCCCAGGGCAACTCGCTGGGCCTGCCCCACAGTTCGGCGTTGATGAAATTGGCCAGGCGGCCAAGGAACAACCCGGGCGGGACCGTGTGCGCCACCAGGTCCGAGATCGCCAGGCCGGGAATGCCGTGGCGCCGCGCGTAAAGCAGTGTGGCCGTCACCACCCCGAGCAGCCCGCCGTGAAAGGCCATGCCGCCCTGCCAGACCTTCACGATCTCGACCGGGTTCTGAAGGTAATAGGCCGGCTGGTAGAACAGGACAAAGCCAAGCCGCCCGCCGACGATGACGCCGACAATGATCCAGGTCACCAGGTCTTCGAGCTGCTGCGCCGTCATCGGGGACGCATCGCCCGGCCATAAAGCGGTGCGGCGCAGGGCGGCAAGCGCCATGCGCCACGCGATGAGGATGCCGACGATATAAGCCAGCGCGTACCAGCGCAGCGCGAACTCCATCCCGAACAGCGAGATCGAGAAAAGTTCGGGCGAAACGTCGGGAAAATTCAGAACTGCCTGCATGTGCGTCTCATTGCCCGGGGTTTGCCGGGCAAGTCAACCTTGAGCCCGGGCGTTTCCTTGCCCATATAGAGTGCAACCGCGACACCGGAGTAAAGACATGCAGACCCGCAACAAGATCCTGGACGACATTTCCCAGCTGATGACCAATGCCATGGGCGTGGCGCAGGGCGCGCGGGAAGAGGCCGAGACCGCGATGAAGTCGATGATCGACCGCTGGCTCGCCGACCGCGACTTCGTCACCCGCGAGGAATTCGACGCCGTGCGCGCCATGGCGCAGAAGGCGCGCGAGGAAAACGCCGCGCTCGAGGCGCGCATCGCGGCGCTTGAGGCCAAGCTGGGCGACTGACCCAGTAACCGCCATTCAAATTTTGGGCAAAAGACACCTCACCGTGCAATCCTGACCGGGTTGCGCTGTAAGTTGACACCGATATCTGCAGAGATGCCGGAAGAGGGTCGAAGTGGCCGGAAGATTGCGGACGGGCCAATAAAACAAGGCTCGTAACGAGGCGCTGACGCCCATTTGTCAGGCGGACGAGTTGTCACGCACAAAAGGCCAAAAAAGGCCGAAAACGCGCTTTGCAGGGTTGCCCAGGCGTTTTGACAGCCGGTGCAGCCGGCAACAGCCCAAACCCCATTGAACACTGGTTAAAACGAGGCTTGCAGACGGCTCTTCAGGGGTAAATCGAGGTCGCCGAGGGCTCGTGAACTCGCACCTAAAGGTGCATGTTCGCAAAAACAGGTGCGAGATAGCGAAAATAGAAGTGTTTTTAATGGCTTGCCGTGTTAGCGGCCTCGCCCTGCAAGATCTCGAACATGCACCCGATTTCATCAGATCAGGCGGTCGGTCGGCCTCGCAGAGCTACGATTTCGACGGCTGGAACCTGCATTCCTAACACGCCTTCGGCGACAGTTTTTCACTGGATCGTTGGCGCCACCTGGAATTCAGCGGACTTGCACGATGTGCCGCCCCGACTCCAATACTCAAGCCATGATCGATACCCGTCACGTGCGCTTTGGATGCCGTAAGGCGCTTTGATCGAAACCTTGGTTTTGCCATCGCTGTTCTCGATGCGAGTCACCCCCAAGGTGACGGGACTAACACCGGAGAGACCGTTGATGATTTCAGCGTAGCCGAGATCTGGGTATAGCTGGGCGTCGAGTGTAACCCCAGCTCCAGACGCTGCGAGATAGGTGGTGCCTGGCTTCAAACAGAGGCGCATTGTCTGCAGCGTCCTGGCATAAACGGCCTGGTAGCTTTCGCCGACGAAGAACGACTTGTCGAATGCGGACGAGGCCACCTGTTGCGGATCCTGACAAGCACCGAGCAGACAAACGGACATCACAACCAAATATCGAGATTTCGGCACAACTTCACTCCACGCCAAATCGAACATTGCCGAATTTATGTGCCAGTTCTCTTTTGAGAGTCACGCAAAAAGCGCAGAGCCCGCTCTGCCTTTGCTGAGCCTACGTTCGGGACCGAAGATCACACCGCCGTATGGCCCCACCAGACCACCTTGCCGACGAAGCGAAGGCGGCTGATTTCGTCGCCCTGGTAGACCTCGGGTTCGTAGCGTACATGGTTCTCCGAACTGATGACGACTTTGTCCTCCTCTGGCCGGCGCACCGATTTGACGCGCAGATCGCCGTCGAGCTCGAGTACGAAAATCTCATCCTGGTGACCCTTCCACCGCCCGCGCCGGTACAATCGAGGTTCCGTCATGGTCGTATCGATCATCAGAAGGTCGCCATCCCAGATCAACGGTTCCATCGAAGACCCGCGCGCTCTGAGCAGAGCAGCGTTCTTTGGTTTGACGCCGATCCGGTCCAACCAGGCGCGTCGGAATGCAATACGTTCCGCGTTTTCGACGTAGCCGACCGTCGCGCCGTCGCCGGCTGCGGCCTCGACGTCGAAACGGGCAACCGTGGCATAGTCGCTGCCGTCGATGGAGATGGTCTGGTCGAGCGATCGACGTATGTCCGTGGCGGTTTGGCGCATCTGTGCCTCGGTGCGGGTCGGATTGCGCGGAGCATCAACTCGCTTGCCAGTCAGGATGTAAAGAACGTCCGCTCCTTCTTTCGAGATCAGGCTTAGGTAGCTGCTATCTGGCTTCCGTCGATCACTCTCATAATTGATTTGAGCGTGTTTCTTCACGCCTCCCAAATCTGCAAATGCGATTTGGCTTAAGCCGAGACGCTCTCGTTCTTCTTTTAGGCGCGCCCCAACGGTGCCCATTCCTACATCCCTCCCACAAGGTTGACAATTGACAACCATTCGGCTTGACGGTAGTCAAATGACGACCTAATATTGCGTAACGACCACGAAACGTAGGCCATTAGCTACCATGCATAAACGCGAAATCCCATACCAGCCTGGAGCGATGCTGTACGAGGTTATCCTTGGCTGCCTTCGCGCCCGCGGTATCAGCTTTACAGACTGGTGCGACGGGCACGACTTCAATCAAAACACGGTCCGCAATGCGATGTTCGGACAGTCTCGGGGTCCGCGGGGTCGTGAGCAGCTTGATATGATCATCCAGCATGCAGGGCCGGAATTCGTGGCACGCGCATATGCCGACCGAATCCGACGTCATGTTGCCGAGGTCGATGCAGCAATGAAGGCGCGGGGGTGGAAGTGATGACTGGCCACTGCGTCTCCAAATTTGCCAATACACCCGATGCAGCGAGCGCTCCCCGCGCCCCGTCGGGCACCTGCCCGGCCGGCCATGGGGATGTCCCGGCCGGGCATTTTCTTCCCAGGGCGCGCGTCGCCGAGTTCATTCGCCAGGTCGCCTTCTGGGCCAGCGAGATCCTCGCCGCAGCAAGCCTGTTCGTCATCCTCTTCGCTCTGCTGATCTTTGGAGCCGCCTTGCAATGAGCATTCAAACCCACATTCACGGCCGGGCCCTGGGCCATCCCCCTCCAACACCGTTCGAGCGGGTCGAGGCATTGATCGACAGCCTGGCGGTCCTCGAAGCGCGCCGGACGGTGACGCAATGCGTTGCTCACGGAGTGGATGCGGCGTCGGGCGCAAGCGACCCCGATGATCTGGATCTGCTCGACCAGATGATCGACGCCGAGATCGCGGCGGTCGAGGAGGTGGTCGCGCGGATCCGCCACCTGGCGGCCGAGGGCCTGATTTCGGAGTGGCGCGACATGCTGCGCGCGGAAACGGTGGGGCGGCCCTGATGCACCACGCGCGGATCGGCACCAGCCCCCGACTTCAGCGCGCCCTGCGTGCGCTGCGCGAGGCGGGCGGCGAGATCAGCACCTATGCGCTGTCCCGTGCCGCCGACCTCTGCGCCGTGAATTCCGTGATCGCCGAGCTGCGCGCCAACGGAGCCGAGATCACCTGCCGCCAGGCCGTCGAAGAGAGCGGCCAGCGGGTTTTCTACTACACGCTCATCAAGAGCCCAAAGGTTTAAAGGAGCATCCCCATGGCAGACCGGATCCAGTCGATCTCGGAACTTCCAGTCGCCGACATCACGGTCGAAAGCCGGATCCGCCCGGTCAGTGCGAACGGGGTGGCCGCGATTGTCGCCTCGGTTCGGGAACTGGGGGTGATCAAGGACCCGATCCATGTCCGCAAGATCCGGCATCGTGACGACAAGCTGGTGCTGATGGCCGGCGCGCATCGCCTGGAGGCCGCGCGGCAGCTGGGTTGGGAGACGATCCCTGCCACGCTCTGGACCTGCAATGACACATGGGCGCAGCTGATGGAGGTGGACGACAACCTTGCCAGCGCTGAATTGACGGCCCTGGACACGGCGGTTTTCCTCGCGCGTCGCAAGCGGATCTACGAGGAGCTTCACCCGGAAACGAAACAAGGTGCGGCCGGCGCGGCAAAGCGGTGGGATGCAACGGAACTCAGTTCCTTTGCATCCGCTGCGGCGGAGAAGATGGGCATAAGCGAACGTCAAATCCGCAAGATCGCTGCCGCCGGTGCGGCCCTCGGTGTCAAAGAAGTGCAGGAGCTTCGCATGGCGCCTAAACCGGTGTCGCTGGCCGATCTTCAGTTGATCGGCAAGATCAGCAACACGGTTGAGCGCTATGACGTCTGCCGCCTTTTGTCGACCGGCGCGGCCAAGAGCGCTGCAAAAGCCCGGAAGGCAATCGCTGACAAGGACAATCCGACCCCGCCGAAAGACCCCGTTGAAGAGGCGTTTCAGGTTCTGTTCAAAACGTGGGGCCGGGCGCCGATGGCGGCGCGTCGGCGGTTCGTACATCAGATCGCCGATGACCTCGCGGCTATGGAGGGGGGCTCGGCCGATGTCTGACCTGCAACCCGATCGCGTATGGTGGACGGCAAACGAAATGGCCGAGGCGTGTCTGCCGGACATGCCCTCCGCTCGACAGCCGATCGACCGCATGATCCAGCGACTGAACTGGCGCGCGCATCCCACGCTGGCGCGCCGTCGCAAGGGCCGCGGCGGCGGCTGGGAATATCATTGGACCTTGCTGCCGTCGCGCGCCCAGAAGGCGCTGCTGGCCGAAGCTCGTCCTGCAGAGGCAGAAACACCGCAAATGGGGCGCGACGAAGCGTGGGAGTGGTTCGAAGGGCTCAACGACAAGGCAAGGGATGCCGCCCGGTCGCGGCTGCATGTGCTGCAGACGGTCGAGGCGCTGGAACGCGGCGGCATGAGTCGGGACCTGGCAGCCTACCAGGCGGGCCGCATGGGCGGCGTGAGCAAACGCACCGTGTGGAACTGGTTTGCCCTGGTCGAGGGCGTGCGCCCCGATGACCGCCTGCCGTATCTGGCGCCGCGCCATCAGGCTGCCGTCAAGCGTGGTGCGAAGGCCGAATGCAGCGACGAATTCTGGGACTACATCAAGGCGGATTTCCTGCGTCCGGAGCGGCCCAGCTTTTCCTCCGTGCATCGCCGCGCGATGCGGGTCGCCAGGGAACAGGGCTGGTCGACGCTGCCGGAACGCACCATGCGCCGGCGGCTGGAGGCCGAGGTTTCGGCGCTGACGATCACGCTCTGTCGCAAGGGCGCGGATGCGCTGAAATCGCTGTATCCGGCGCAGACGCGCGACCGGACTGCGCTGCATGCGATGGAGGCGGTCAACGCCGACTATCACCGATTCGACGTGTTCGTGCGTTGGCCGGACAGCAACGGTGAGGGCGAGGAGATCGTGCGGCCGCAGATGGTCGCGTTCCAGGACATCTACTCGGGTCGCATACTCAGCTGGCGCCTGGACAAGACGCCGAACAAGGTCGGCGTCAGCCTGGCGCTCGGCGACATGATCGAGCGGTTCGGGATCCCCGAGCATGTCCTGCTCGACAACGGCCGCGAGTTTGCCAACAAGTTCCTGACAGGCGGCGTGCCGACCCGGTTCCGGTTCAAGGTGAAGGATGACGACATCCCCGGCATCCTGAAGGTGCTGGGTGTCGAGGTACACTGGGCGACGCCCTATTCCGGCCAGTCCAAACCCATCGAACGCGCGTTCCGGGACATGTGCGATGACATCGCCAGGGATCCGCGGTTCTCCGGTGCCTATACCGGCAACCGGCCCGATGCCAAGCCGGAGAATTACCAGAGCGCGGCGGTGCCGCTGGAGCGCTTCATCGAGGTGGTCGAGGAAGGGATCGAAGAGCACAACATCCGCACTGGCCGCAGGGGGCAAACGGCCCAGGGGCGCAGCCTGCTGGAGACCTTCGAGGCCAGCTATGCCGTCGCGCCGATCCGCAAGGCGACCGACGCACAGCGGAGGCTCTGGCTGATGGGCGCAGAAGGCGTGAAAGCGGACGCGCGCACCGGGTTGGTCCGGTTCATGGGCAACGAATACTGGGATGCCTGGATGCACCAGCTGGCCGGAGAGAAGGTGGTGGCGCGGTTCGACCCGGCCGATCTCCGCGCCGGCCTGCATCTCTATGCGTTGGATGGCGGCTATCTCGGTCACGCAACCTGCAAGCTGGCCGCCGGGTTCTTCGATATCGACGAGGCCCGCACCCACGCCGCGGCGCGCCGCAAATGGGTAAATGCCGAGAAGGCGGCGGCGGAGGCCCACCGGAAGTTCAAGGTGGCCGAGCTTGGCGACTTCCTCGATGCGGGCCGCCGCGGCGAGGCCGCGCCCGGAGAGATGCCTCAAGCGGTGGAAGCCCGCGTGGTGCGCCCGGTGTTCGACCGCAAACCCGTGGCGCCGGCCGAGCCCGTGCGCAGCGCCGAGGAGGAAGCTGCTCATGCAGCCTTCGTGGCGGATTTCGAGACCCACCGGGCGGCGCGTACGCCCAAGGTGGAAGAAGACGATATGCGGACCCGCATGAAGCGGGCCCTGGAACTGGAGGCGCGGATCGAAGCCGGGGAACCGGTCAGCCGTGACCAGGAAAGGTGGCTGGAAGGCTACCAGACCTCAGCGGAATACAAGGCGCAGCGCGACCTGGTCGCAAAATTCGGCACCGACATGCTGGGGTGAAGGAAGTGGCGCGGCGGGATGCACCCCGCGCGCGCCGGTAGTAAGTGAATAGAGGGAAATATGTCAGAGCAGAAACCACTTTACAATACTTTGGCACCGCTGCGGAACGTCAGCTCGTTCCTGACACTGGTTCGCCGCCTGCACGAACGCCGGCACGGGCTGCCCGGAATGGGGTGTTTTTACGGCCCCTCGGGATATGGCAAGACCACGGCTTCGGTCTTCGCCGCCAACGAGCACCAGGCCTGCGTCGTCCAGGTGAAGAGCGTCTGGACGCAGAAGGCACTGTGCCAGGCGATCCTGTCGGAACTTGGCGTCAAGCCCGCCAAGCTGGTCTACGAGATGGTCGACCAGATCTCCGAGACGCTGGCCCGCCGCGACGTGCCGCTGTTGATCGACGAGGCCGATCACTTGGTCCGCAAGAACATGATCGAGATCGTCCGCGACATCTACGAGGGCAGTTTCGTGCCGGTCGTGCTGATCGGCGAGGAGCTGTTGCCGCAGAAGCTTCAGAAATGGGAGCGGGTGCATGGTCGGATCCTGAGCTGGGCGGCCGCGCAGCCGGCCGACGAAGCAGATTTCCGGCAGTTGCAGAAGATCCGCCTGCCCGGCATCGAGCTCGACGACGCGCTGGCGGCCAAGATGGTCCAGGCAAGCCGGGGATCCGTGCGCCGGATCGTGGAGAACCTCGACGAGGCCCGCGAGATCGCAGCCGTGAACGGTCTGCGCAAGGTGACCGTGGCGGACTGGGGCAAGCGGGCCTTTTTTACCGGCCTGGCGCCTGAAGCGCGGAGGTTGTCATGAGTTTTGCACGGCACAGACGCTTCCTTTTGGAGCGCGAGCGGATCTGGAATCTCGCCCGTGTGATGGGGCAATTCACCGCGCATGATCTTTCGGCCGACAGCGGCAGATCGGTGCAGTTTTGCAAGGACCGCATCGGGGATTGGATCCTTCTCGGATATGTTGAAGAGCTTCCCGAGCGCCGAGGCAACAAGAAGCAGTTCAAGATCACTGGCAAATCCGGGATGCCGCCCGCGACCGATCGAGACGGAAACAGGATTCGCGAAGAAGGATCGCCCGAGGGCAACATGTGGCGGGCAATTCGGATGCTGCGCACCTTCAGCCCGCGTGATGTTGCCATGCACGCCAATACGGAGACCGTCCCGGTCGCCGAGGCGGAGGCGGTTGAGTACTGCCGTGTGTTGGCCAAGGGCGGCTACCTCCGCATCGAGGTCAAAGCGATCGCTGGACGGCGTCCGGCCACCTATCGGCTGATGCGCAACACCGGGCCGCTGCCGCCGCGCGTGACCCGCATTCGGGCGATCCGCGACGACAATCTCGGCCAGGTCACCTATGCCCAGGGGATCCTGAAATGAGCGGCCCGGTGGAAAAAGCCCGCGCCTGCTGGGGTGACAAGCTGCCGGACTGGGTCGAAGGCTTGGCCGCCGCCTGCGCCGAGTCCAGCCAGAACAAGGTGGCGGCGCGCCTGGGCGTGTCGGCGGCGATGATCTCGAACGTCATCGCCGCCCGGTATCCGGGCGATCTTGCCCGCCTGGAAGACCTCTATCGCGGCGCATACGAGGCGAAAGTCGTGGACTGTCCGGCTATGGGGCAAATGCCCCTGGATGTCTGCCACGACTGGCGCGGCAAGGCGAAGAAGCTGCAGCCGGCAAATGCGCTCAACGTTGCCATGTTCCGGGCCTGCAACCGCTGCGCCCTCAACAAGGGCCCGATCGGAGGAGACGGCGATGCCAGCAGCGAGACCTGACCGGGACCAGATCATTACCATGGCGCAATCCGGGTATCCTCCGCGCGAGATCGCCGAGGAACTCGGGATCGCGCCCCACGCGATCTACTACGTGCTCAGCTCCGCCCGGCAGCGCGGCGTGGAGATAAAACGTTTCTCGGGCGGCCGGACCGGCGCACGTGGCCTGAGCCGGATCCGGTTCACTCCGGAGGTTAAGGAGCAGTTTCGCCCACATGCCGACCTGCGCGGCCTGACCGTGCGCGAGCTGGCGGCGGAAATCCTCGAGGCGGTGGCGGCCAGCGATCTGGTGGATGCCGTGCTCGACGACGGTTGCGACGAAGACACTCAACAATCCAATGGAGTTGGAAGACCATGACCATGCAAGTTCCCCCCAGCCAGTACCAGCCGCACCCGATCCCGGAAGGACGGGTCGAGGCCGGCGGCAAGACCTACATGACCGATGCGAAAGGCGCGCTGGTGCCGCTCGACCTGGTCCGGCCGCAGGACCAACTGCAGGACGAGACGGTGCGCAAGATCGTCGGCTACGCCATGGCGCTCAGCGCCCAGGTCAAGCGGTTCAAGTCGCACGTCTTCGACGACATCGGCGCCTTTGAGGCGATCCTCGCGCAGGAATACGACGCCACCGTCGGCGGCGCCAAGGGCAACAAGACCCTGCTGAGCTTCGACGGGCTGTTCAAGGTGCAGGTGCAGGTGTCGGACCGGATCGACTTCGGCCCCGAGCTGCAGATCGCCAAGGAACTGGTGGACGAGTGTTTGAACGAGTGGTCGGCCGATGCCCGCCCCGAGATCCGCGCCATCGTCACCCGCGCCTTCAACACCGACAAGGCCGGTCAGATCAACCGCTCCGAGATCTTCATGCTGCTGCGGCTGGAGATCGAGGATGCCCGCTGGCGGCGCGCGATGGACGCGATCCGCGACGCCATGCGCGTGGTCGGCTCCACCACCTATGTGCGCTGCTACGAGCGTGACAGCGCCGACGCGCCCTGGCGCGCCATCACCATCGACCTGGCCAAGGCATGAGGGAGGCGGAGATGACACTGATCCAACTCAAGGCCTTCGATCAGGGCCAAGCTGCCGGGTCCGGGATCTCGATCTCGCTGGGGCAGGGCCGCTCGGGACAGTTTGTTCGCATCGGTTTCACGTCGGCGGCGCAGGAGGCCTATCTCGGCGGCCTGCTCGATCCGAAGAAAGATGCGCTGCGGCTGTCGATCGATGATGACGCCAGCAAGCACCACCTGTTGCGCATCGAGGTGGCGGACGCGGACGAAGCCAATGCCGTTCCGGTCTCTGGCGGCCCGCGCGGTTCGATCGCTCTGAAGGTCGCTCCTTACTGCCAGGTGGCGCCGGGGAAGAAACCGGCCCGGCAGATGGCCGTCTCGCATGCGCCGAAACGGGGCGAGGTCGTGGTGAAACTGCCGGACTGGGCGCGGCCCGAGCCGCGCAAGTTTCACCAGGGCAAGTCGATCATGGACACGTGAGAGCGGAGGCTGGGATGAGAAAACAGACAGTCGACACCTCGCAGGCCCTGGACGAACTGCGCAAGGCGATGCGGGAGATTTCCGAAGGTCACGTTCGGGCGGAATGCGCGGTGCAGATCGCACTGGCCCAGCGGGCCGACGCTGCGTGTGAACAAGCCCGCGCCAGCGGCATCGGCAACGCGGCCATCCGGGAGGTTCTGGACGGCGAGGTCACTTACATCAACGCGGCCATCGGTGCGGTTCTGTGCCAGTGGCAGCGCAAGCGGAAACTGCATTGAGGGCGCACCATGACCATGTTCCACACGTCGAATTGGCTTGATGGCGCGTCGGACGCGCTGGATGACAGCCCGGTATCTGGTGGCGTCGGTGCGGTGCTGCAGCGCGGACGCGCCCGCTGCTTGGCCGACGGCCGGTTCGATGACGACATTCTTGTTGCCTCGCCGGATGATCTGGCGGGGCTGGCTCAAACGCTCGGCGTTCCGGTGAGCGCGCTCCGGGATCGGCAGGCGCGGCTCGAAGCGGCTCTGGCCCGGCAACTGGCGGAGTAGATCATGACCCGTTCGCTGCAACAGAAGATCCATGTTGGGTGCCGCCATCTGGGGCTCGACGCCGAAGCGCGGCGGGCGTTGCAGCTGGCGGAAACCGGCAAGTCCTCGATGCGGGACATGTCCGAGGCCGATTTGAAACGGGTGTTGAAACGTCTGGAAAACGACGGGTTCAAGGCCGCCAAGAAGCCCGGCGGCAGACGACCGGTCGCGCCGCGGAGCGACCTGCGGCTGGTGCATGTCCTCTGGCGCAAGCTTGGCGAGGCCGGCCAGCTGCGCGATCCGAGCCGCGCCGGGCTCAACCGGTTCATCCGGGCCCGGTTCGCCAGGGCCTGGGGATCGGTGCCCGCCGATGTCGACATGCTGCGCGAGTGGTTGCAGATCGACCAGGTGATCCAAGCGCTCAAGAGTTGGGGCGAACGGGCGGAGATCGATTTCGACTGGGAGGAGCACAGGAAATGAAAAAGCCGATGGCCCATGTCACCGATCACGCCGTGCTGCGCTACCTGGAGCGGGTCAAGGGGCTCGACGTCGAGACCATCCGTCGCGAGATCGGCCACATCGTCGATCTGGCCGTGGATCACCCGGCGGCTTGCGGTGTCGTCTCGGGCGGGTTCGTCTACCGCATGCAGGAAGGTGCGGTCATCACGGTGATCCCGCAGGCAAGCGCCGACCTGCGGACCGGCCGCGCGCGTGGCAAGCGGGGATACATCAATGAGTGATTGGAGCTTCGGCCACCTGACCCCGATGAAATACGGCGCGATCCTCGCCGATCCGCCCTGGGCATACGTGATGCGTTCGGACGCGGGCTACGAGAAGTCGCCGGAATCACATTATGCAACCATGGATATCGACGCGCTGGCAGCCTTGGATGTCCAGCAGTTGGCCGGCCCCGATTGCTACCTGTTTCTCTGGTCGACCTGGCCGCACCTGCCGCAGGCGCTGTGGCTGATGCAGCAATGGGGTTTCGATTACGTGACCGGCGGTTCCTGGACGAAGAGGACCCAGACCGGAAAACTGGCATTTGGCACGGGATATGTCCTGCGCAGCGCTTGCGAGCCGTATCTTGTCGGCAAGATCGGCCGGCCCCGGATTGTATCCCGGTCGGAGCGCAACGTCATCCTCGCGCCCGAGGACGTGCCCGACAGCATCGAATCGGTGCGCCGCGAGCATTCCCGCAAACCCATCGAGATGCGCGAGATGATCGGACGCCTGCTGCCGCACAGCTTCTGTTGCGAGTTGTTCGCGCGCGAGCCCTGGGCGGAACACGATGTGTGGGGGAACGAAACCTGCAAGTTCGGGGGCGAGTATGTCGAAGCATGATCTTCCTTATCCGCGTCCGCCGGCGCAGGTGGAACCCTATATCGAGGCGCTTGGGCTCGAAGACACGCTGGCCTTCCTTGAAGCGTTTGGCGGTTCGGAGATCTACATCGCGACCAATCCGAAGTCGCGTTCCAGTGTCGCGGCGGTGGTCGGCCATGCCAAGGCGAAGGCGCTGGCCAGCATCGCGGAGCGGCTTCAGCGCCGGGTTCCGCTGGCCAAACGCTGGCGCGCCCAGGTCTATTATTCGAAGGGCTTGAAAAAGGCGCAGATCGCGCGCAAGCTGGGCGTCACGGACGTTACCGTTCGCGCCTACCTGGGCAATGCTCCGCCCGGTGATCCGAACCAGCTGACCCTGTTCTGACCAAGGCCCGCAAATGCTTGCGGGCTTTTTTGCATCCCGGCCTGCCGCATCCTGAACCTTGTATTTCACCCGGAAACTCAGGGGCAGGCATGGACTTCCAGGACGGCATCTTGCAAGGCGTCGCGTTTCGACGCGCCAAGTGGTCAGGCGGGCCGATCGTGCCCGAAATCGTCATCCTGCATGACACCGCCTCGCGCCTCACCCCCGGTGCCGCCGCGCGTGACCTGGCCGACAATGACCGCAAAGTCTCGGCGCATTTCGTGATCGAGCGCAGCGGGGCGCTGACCCAGCTGGTGCCGATCCACCAGGCCGCCTACCACGCTGGGCAGTCGTCCTATCACGGCCGCGAAAAATGCAACGAATACTCCATCGGCGTCGAGATCGTCAATCCGGGCCGGATGACGCGGTTTTCGGTTTGCGAAGCGCAGGCCTGGTATGGCGAGCGCTTTGACATCGACGAACTCGGCATCCAGGAGGTGACGACGCCAGAGCACGGGCATGGCCTGTGGATGCCCTACACGGAATCGCAGCTGAACACGCTGCTCGACCTGCTGCCGGCGCTGTTCCGCGCCATGCCCTCGCTCAAGGACATTACCGCGCACTGGTATGTCTCGCCCGGCCGCAAGACCGACACCAACCCGCTGTTCCCGCTGGAGCAGGTTCGCTCGCACGTATTCGGCCGCGAAGACCCGGTCGACAAGGCGGTGAAGATCGCTTCGCAGCCGGCACATGCCGACGATCTCGTCATGATCCATGCGCCCGAGGACAGCCTGAACCTGCGTCGCTGGCCCAGCTTCAACCCCAACGTCATCGGGCAAATCCCGGACGGCGCCGTGGTGCCGGTGCTGCGCGAAGGCGTGTTCGACGGTCGCCACTGGCTGCGGGTTCTCTATGGCGGCCGGGAGGGCTGGATTGTGGCTCGCTACGCCGATCCGCTCACCGAACAGGAGAATCTGTCATGAAAAAGCAGGGCAAGTTCTTGGACATCTTGCGGACGGTGGCGCCAACCATCGCCGCGGCTTTCGGCGGTCCGCTGGCCGGTGTCG
Organism: Ruegeria sediminis; assembly: GCF_005938215.1. Lineage (GTDB taxonomy): Bacteria > Pseudomonadota > Alphaproteobacteria > Rhodobacterales > Rhodobacteraceae > Ruegeria > Ruegeria sediminis. The sequence continues at coordinate 344,821 of NZ_VCPD01000001.1, read as the reverse complement.
CCACCCGCACGCTGGCCGACCAGCTGCTGGGTCAGCCCGACGCCAGCCAGGACGAGGTCGAGGCCTTTGTCGCCGGCGCGTCCGGGGCGGACCTGGTGCGGCTGAAGGAAATCGAGGCCGAGTTCCAGCAGGAAATGCAGCGGGCCGGCATCGAGCTTGAACGCATCGCCGCCGACGATCGGGCCAGCGCCCGCGACCGGCAGGTCCGAACCGGTGACTGGACGCCGACGCTGCTTGGCCTGCTGATCATCGCCGGGTTCTTCGGCGTGCTGGCGGCGATCTTCTACTTCGGCCTGCCGGAGACCGGTGGCGAGGTCCTGCTCATCATGGTCGGCGCGCTCGGCACCATGACCACCCAGATCTCCAACTATTTCTTTGGCTCCTCGGCGGGATCGAAAGAGAAGCAACAGATCATCGCATCCCTGAAAGGCGGCATTCAATGAGACGTTCAACGCAGCGTTCAACCTCGATCTTCTGGACCGTGTACCAGGCATTCATGGTCCTGGTCGTTTGGGCGGCGGTTTCGCTGCTGATCGCAACCATCGCCGAGGCGCAGGACGTCCAGTGTGATGTCAGCGGACGGATCTACGACCGGTTGTCCGACCGCCTCGGCGAGCGCCGCCAGGCGGTCGGCATCTCGGGCGGCTCGCTCATCGAGGTCTGGGCCAATCCGTTCGGCACTTTCACGATACTGACCAGCGCCGACGGCATTTCCTGCATCATGATGGTGGGCGAACACTTCTACCTGGTCAATCCGGTCACCGCGGACGGGGATCCCGACTGATGTTCGCTGTCGACTTCACCATCACGATCCCGGTCGTCGTTTCGATCGCCACCGTGATCTACACCTGGTTCGCCACCCGGCGGTCCAACGTCGATGAGCGGTTCAAGGCGGGCGCCGACCGGATGGACCGGCACGAGCTGCGTCTCAACTCGCTCGAACAATCGGTGAAGGCGATGCCGACCCGCGAGGACGTCCACAAGATCGAACTGGCGATGGAACGCATGAACGGCACGATGGGCCGGATGGAGGCTGTCATGGAAGGCAGCCAGATGATCATGAGCCGCCTCGAAAGCATCGTCTCCCGCCACGAAGACCATCTGCTGCAAGGAGGCCGTGACCGATGAGCTATTCCGACACCCTGCGTCGCCACGCCCGCATCGCCATTCTGCGGTTCCTGGAAGAAGCGCCGCGCTACACGTCCAACGTTTCGATGCTGGCCACGCAATTGCCGCTGGTCGGCATCGCGTTCACCCGCGACCAAGTGGTGACCGAAATCACCTGGCTGACGGAGCAGGGCATGGTGGTGACCGAAACCTCGGGTGATTTCATCGTGGTCACCGCCACCACCCGCGGCGTCGAGATCGCCCAGGGCGTGGCCCGGCATCCGGAGATCCAGCGCCCCCGGCCGGGAGTGTGATGCCGTGCCGCCGCCGAAGAAGCTCGACCTCATCCCGCTGGAGCTGCGCCAGCGCCTTGCCCAGACGCTGCAGGAGCGCGGCTTTGCCGACATCGTTGCCGTCACCGAGGATCTGAACTTCTGGCTCGACGAGGCCGGGCTTCAGATCCGCATCGGCAAGAGTTCGGTGGGCGAGTTCTCCAAGCTGCTGAAGGACCAGCGCGACGCGTTTGCCATGGCCGAGACGCTGCTTTCGGACATGGACATCGAGGCCGAGAGCCAGATGCACAAGGTGCTGATGCAGATGATCGCGACCGCCGCCTTCCAGATGATGCAGGCGGTGTCGGAGAAGGACGAGCATTTCGACCCCAAGGCTTTGGCCAACCTGAGCCGCATGCTCAAGGACCTGATGCACTCGGCCGGCATCCGCGAGAAGTTGCGCGAGGACGAGGCGAAGCGCATCGCCCGCGAGGCGGAAGCAAAGGCGCGGGCGGAGGCTCTGGAGAAGCTCGACGCCGGTGTCGCCGCCGGCCAGCTCGACCAGGACGCGGCGCGGCGGGCCCGCGAGATCATGGGGTTTGCATGATCCGGGCCATCCGCTACCGCGACCACCGGGATTTCCGGGAGAAGGCCCACAAGGGGGCGATCTTTTTTGACGTCACCCGAGATCCGATGGCCATGTTGTTCCTCTGCCCCTGTGGCTGCGGCGCCTATTCGCGCATCACGGTCGTCAAGGACGCCGAGCCCGACGCTCCGGCGTTCTGGGCGTGGAACGGCTCGCTCAATGACCCGACCCTCGCGTCTCCCATGCATGTGACGTCCTGCGGCTGGCGCGGCTGGCTGCGGAACGGCTACTGGGAGGCCGCGTGATGGCGAGCCCGGCTGAGATCGCCAACGACATGGCCGCACAATCGGTGTTCTGGGCGCGTCGAGACAAGGCCATCTCCAAGGCCTGCAACGATGCTGCGGTGATGATCCGCATGATTTTGGCCGACGAACCTGTCGATGGGCGGACCTGGTACGGTTTGCATCGCCGTATGCTCGATCTGTCGATGAGCCGGAGGTATGCGCATTTCGGCATCCACGACAACCTCCATAGGGCGCTGCAAGCACTCTGTGCTCTGCGCGCAGCTGGGGAGACCGCCGGATGACCGCCCCCGTCATCACCTTCCTGCCCTACCAGCGCCGCTGGCTGGAGGACCAAAGCCGCTTCAAGATCGGTATGTTCACCCGCCGTGGCGGCAAGACCTTCGGGGCCTGCGGCGAGATCGCCGATGACTGTTTCAAGGCCGAGATCGACGGGCGCAAGACCCGCTGGACCATCCTGAGCCGCTCCGAGGCCACCGCCAAGGAAGCGATGGAGGATGCGCTGAAGCCAATCGCGCGCGGCTTCTGGGCCGCCTACAACGAGCTGGCGCGGATGCGCGAGCCGGAGTTTGGCGAGGGCGAGTTCTACAGTCAGGAGCTCGACGCCACCTACAAGACCCACGAGGTGCGGTTTCCGGGCGGCAGCCGGGTCACCGCCCTCTCGGCCAGCCCCGACGCGGCGCGCGGATTCGGCGGCAACCTGCTGCTCGACGAATTCGCGTTCCACCGCGACAGCCGCCGGATCTGGGGATCGGCCTTCCCGGTCGCCGCGCGCGGCGGTCACAAGATCCGGGTGATCTCGACGCCAAACGGCAAGGGCAACAAGTTCTACGAGCTGATGACGGCCGAGGACAGCAAGTGGTCGCGCCATCACGTGGACATTTACGAGGCCGTTCAACAGGGGCTTGAAGTCGATATCGACGAGCTACGCGCCGGCATGTCCGACGAGGATGCCTGGGCACAGGAATTCGAGCTGCAATGGCTCGACGCGGCATCGTCCTGGCTGGACTACGACCTGATCGCGGAATGCGAAGCGGCAGATGCCGGGCGTCCGGAAGGGTATCGCGGCAACGCCTGTTACGTCGGCGTCGATATCGCCGCCCGCAACGACCTTTTCGTGATCTGGGTGATCGAGGACATGGGCGAACGGCTGGTGACCCGCGAAGTGATCGCGGAAAAGCGGATCTCGTTTGCCGACCAGGACCGGCTGCTGGACGAGGTCATGCGCCGCTACAAGGTGCTGCGCGTGGCGATCGACCAGACCGGCATGGGCGAAAAACCGGTCGAGGACGCGATCCGGCGCTATGGCACCAGCCGCGTCGAGGGCGTGCTGTTCAGCGCGTCCCGCAAGCTGGAGATGGCCACCGTCCTCAAGGAACACATGCAGGACCGCGCGCTGCTGATCCCGGCCGGGGATCCGGTGCTGCGCGCCGACCTGCACGCGATCCGCAGCCGCGTCGGACCAACCGGCATCCGGCGGCTGGTTGCGGATGGCGAAACCGACGGCCACGCCGACCGGTTCTGGGCGCTGGCCCTGGCGGTCTCCGCCGCCGAGGCCGCACCGGTGGAATACGACTACCGCAGCGCGGGCACCCGCTGGGCAACGGACGATCCCGACCGCGACGACGACCGTCCCTGGTGGCGCGGTCCGCTGGGCTCCGGCCTGCGCGGCGGTCTCTGAACACGGGCAACGAAAGGACAGACCATGCTCGACAGTCTCAACGCGGTTCTTGCACTCGGGGTCTGCGCCGTCTTGCAGATCGCCGACGTGGTGACGACGCGGCGCATCCTCGCCAGGGGAGGCCGGGAGCTCAATCCGATCGTCGCCTACCTGATGGACCTTGTCGGCGATCCGGGTTGGATTTTTGCCAAGCTGATGTTTGCCGTTATTGCGGCGGCGGTGATCGTCGACCGGGACGCAATCTGGCTGCTCTGGCTGCTGAACGTGGTGATGGCCGCGGTGGTTCTTCACAATGTCCGGGGGCTGCGCCATGGCCGCTGATCTCGACCACCTGATGCCGACCACCGGCCTGCGCTTCATCGAGCGGGCGGAAACCCGCAAGACTGCAACCGGGGAACGGGCCCGCAAGGTTCGCATCCTGCAACAGCGCTTCCTGACATCGACCGGGGGCTCGGTCTGGCGCGACGTGCCCATGGTGACCTCCGATGACGAATAAACCGCACCTCCTCGACCGCTGGGGCAACCCGGTCCGGCGCGCCGTCCTGCGCGACGAGGTCGCCGCACCCACCATCGGCGGCGTCCGCTCGCCGATCTCCGGCTATCCGGCGGATGGCCTCAACCCGCAGCGCCTGGCGTCGATCCTGCGCGAGGCCGATGCCGGCGATCCGCTGCGCTACCTGGAACTGGCGGAAGCCATCGAGGAGCGCGATGCACACTACCTTGGCGTGCTCGGTACCCGCAAACGCTCGGTCAGTCAGCTCGACATCACGGTCGAGCCGGGAGACGACAGCGCCCTTGCCCAGGACATGGCAAAACGCGTCCGGCACTGGCTGAAGCGCGACGAGCTGACCGACGAACTCTTCGACATCCTCGATGCCATCGGCAAGGGATACAGTTTCACTGAGATCATGTGGGAAACCTCGCAGGGGCAATGGCAGCCGGCCCGCCTGGAATGGCGGGACCCGCGCTGGTTCCGCTTTGCCCGCCACGATCTTGCCTCGCCGCTGATGCTGGATCCCAACGGCCACGAGCTGCCGCTGCCGGCGTTCAAGTTCATCTTCGCCACCATGAAGGCCAAGTCCGGCCTGCCGCTCAGGGCCGGCATCGCCCGCGTTGCCGCCTGGTCGTGGATGTTCAAGGCCTTCACCCAGCGCGACTGGGCGATCTTCACCCAGACCTACGGACAGCCGCTCCGGATCGGCAAGTACGGCCCGGGCACCTCCGAGGAGGACCGCGCCAAGCTGTTCCGCGCCGTGTCCAACATCGCCGGCGACTGCGCCGCGATCGTGCCGGAAAGCATGATGATCGAGTTCGTCGAGACCGCGAACCTGGGCTCGTCCACCGATCACTACGAACGCCGGTCGGACTGGCTCGACAAGCAGACCTCGAAACTGGTGCTGGGCCAGACCGCGACCACCGATGCGGTGACCGGCGGGCTGGGATCCGGCAAGGAACATCGCGAGGTCCAGCAGGACATCGAGCGCGCCGACGCCCGGGCGCTGGCGGCGATCCTGAACCGCGACCTGGTGCAGCCCTGGATGCAGCTCGAGTTCGGCACATTGCAGGGCTGCCCGCGCCTGGTGCTGGCACGGCCCGACGAAGAGGACCTCTCGGCCTTCTCTTCGGCGATCTCGCCGCTCATCGCCCAGGGCCTGCGGGTGAAGGAGGCGGAAGTGCTCGCCAAGTTCGGTCTCTCGGAACCGGGTGAAGGCGACCGGATCATCGCAAATCCGGCCCAACCCGGCCCGTCCGGCGTCGGCAATCCGGCCACCAAGGGCGGAAACGGCGATGGGAGCGCCGTTAAATACCCATTTAATACCCTCAACGCTCGATCGGGGCCCGAGGGAGCCTTGCAGGCGGAACGCGCCTCAGCGGCGCTCTCAGCGCCTCGCGCTCCGGAGCTCGATCTGGCGGATCAACTGGAGGCCGACGCCGCCCCGGCCGTCGGGCGGATGCTGGATCGCATCGAGGCGATGCTGAACGCCTCCGGCTCGTTCGAGGAGTTCGCCGAAATGCTGCGCGCCGGCTACCCGGATCTCGATGAGGCCGAGTTTGCCGAGGTGCTGGCCCAGGCGATGCTGGCGGCGCATGCCGGCGGACGGGCGGCGGTCGAGGACGAGGCGAATGACTAAGCCCCTGGCCACCACCTTCCGCAAGCCGTTCAAGGAACAGGTCGCGGCGTTCCGGCTGCGCCTGGGCGATCTGGTTCCGACCGCGCGCTGGGATGACATCGAGCGCGATGCGCATGACCGGGCCTTCATGGTGGCGGGCGCGACCAGGACCGATCTGCTGGCGGATCTGGCGGAAGCGGTCGACAAGGCCATCGCCGACGGAACCGGCTTCGAGACGTTCAAGCGTGATTTCCGGGCCATTGTTGCCAAGCACGGCTGGCACGGCTGGACCGGCGAGGGCACGGAACAGGGCGAGGCGTGGCGGATGCGGACGATCTACCGCACCAACATGCGGGTCAGCTACATGGCCGGCCGGCACGCCCAGCTGACGGAAGGCGGGTTCAAATACTGGATCTATCGCCACGGCGGTTCGATCGAGCCGCGCCTGCAGCATCTCGGCTGGGACCGCCTGGTGCTGGAGGCGGATCACGAGTTCTGGCGGACGCATTACCCGCCGAACGGCTGGGGCTGCAGCTGCCGCGTGGTGGGCGCCCGATCGAAAGAGGCCGCCAAGCGGCGTGGCGGCGATCCGGGCAAGGCGCTGGGCGAAGGCTGGCAGAACCGCGATCCCAGGACCGGCGCGCCGAAAGGCGTCGGCAAGGGCTGGGACTATGCGCCGGGATCCAGCGTTGGCGACACGGTTCTGGCGCTGCGCGACAAGCTGGATCTCTTGCCCGCTCAACCCTCCGTCGATCTGATCCAGGACTGGCTGCTCAACGGGCCATTCGAGCATTGGTTGAAAGAGCCCCAGGGCAACTGGCCGCTGGTGCGCCTGTCGAAGCAGGATGCCCAGTCCATCGGCGCGCCGCGCGAGGTCGCGGATCTGGCGGCTGATGTCGCGCTCAGGCAGATGCGGCAGCATCCGGACCTGACGATCGCGGACTTCGCCCGGGCGCAGGTGACCGTTCTGAACGCCACCCACAGGGTCAAGGACGGACCAAACAGCCTGGTCTTTGTCCGGGCGATTCCCGACACCGACGGACACATCCTGGTGGTCAGGGTGAATGAGACGGCGTCGGGGTTGTCCATCACCGATCTGCGCCGCTTGAGCCGGGAGGCGGCCGAGCAGGATCGCGAGTTGCAGCGCCTCTTGAGGCAGGAGGAATGATGCAGGTCTGGAGGTTAAAATGGATCGGCCTTGGTGACCGGTTGGAAGCCCCGGCTTTTGGCATCGAAGTGTTCTACCGCGTGACTGGCAGGCCGGGCGACTGGACGTTGATGTCGCCCGGCGCAACCAGCTACGTACTCACGCCGGGATATGAAACGCAGGCCGCCGCAAAGGATGCCGCGCAGGTGGATTTTGAACGCCGCATTAAACGCGAGTTCGAATAGAGCGAGAAACGCCATGTACACGCTCCAAATCAACGATGATGACCTGACCCCGGCGCTGATGCGGTTGCGCGACGGGGTGAGCAACATGACCCCTCTCATGCAGGACCTGGGCGAGATCCTGGTTAACAGCACCCAGGAGCGGATGCAGCGCGGGGAGCAGCCGGATGGCGCGCCTTTTGCACCGCGTTCGGAAACCACGCTGAAGGAATATGCCGAGCGCGGCTTCCGTTTTGGACCGCAACCGCTCTGGGGCACCGGCGAGATGCGCCAGCAGCTGGCCTACGAGGCCGGATCCGATTACGTTAGCTGGGGCTCGAACGCGATCCAGGCGGCGGTGATGCAGTTCGGTGCGAAGAAGGGGGCCTTTGGGACTTACCAGGGCAAAGGGTTCGGTGATTCCACGCCAACGATCTCGATCCCTTGGGGAGACATCCCCGCACGTCCTTACCTGGGCGTCTCCGAAGATGACCGGATTGCCATAGTTGCCGAGATCGAAGACTGGTTGTCGGATATAGCAGACGGACGGGATTGACCGCGCCGCCATCCGCCGTCATCCTGCGCCTGACCCTTCCCTGAACCTCCAAATGACGTGACCCGCAAGCACTTGCGGGCGTTTTTGCATGTCCCGGGCGGCGATATTCGGATCATGAGTATCGCGCTTCATATCGCCATGATGGCTGCCCAGGATCTGCCGGCCGCGCCCGAAGGCGCGGATGTGCCGGAGTGGATCCACCTGGCGCCTGCCGGTCCGATCGAGACCTTCGATCGGCGCGGCCCTTACGAGATCACCGACCCGCAGGCGGTGATCGATGCGAGCTTCGCCCCGCGGGGCGAGATCGAAATCGACGTCAATCATGCAACCTTCACCGCCGCCCCGCAGGGCGGCGATGCCCCGGCGCGTGGCTGGATCACGGAGATGCAGGCCCGTCCCGACGGGATCTGGGGGCGTGTGCGCTGGACCGAGGAAGGCCGGCGCCTGGTCGCAACCCGCGCCTACCGCCGGATTTCCCCTGTCTTCGCGCTCGACCGTCCGAAAGGGCGGCGCGTCGTCAGCATTCTGAACGCGAGCCTGGTCAACAGGCAAAACCTGCGCGGCCTGGCCGCGCTCAACCAGGAGAAGGAGGACGGCGGCATGCCGTTTATCGAAAAGCTGGCCGAGTTGCTCGGTCTGGACCCGGCCGCCACCGAGGCCGACATCGAAGCCGCGATCGCCGCGCTCAAGAAGGGCGGTGAAACCGAGGCCATGCAGGCGCAGCTGGGCGAGATCGCCACGGCCCTGGGCGTCGAAGTGGACGGCGACATCGTTGCCGCAGCCAAGGCTGCAAAGACCGCCGCACCCGGCTGGCAGGACGCGGTTGCCGAGCTGCAGGCGGAGAACGTCGCGCTGCAGAGCGAGCTGACCTCGTTCAAGCAGGATCGCGCCCGCGAGAAGGCAGCCGCCTTCGTTGACGGCGAGATCGCCAAGGGCCGCGTCGGCGTCAAACCGCTGCGCGAGCATTACATCGCCATGCACCAGGAAGACCCGGCCCGGGTCGAAAAGGAAATCGGCGCGCTGCCGATCCTTGGCCCCTCGGGTGTCACCGTCGAGCCGCCGTCGATCGAGGGCGACGTGTCCCTCAACGCCGAACAGGAGGCCTTTGCCCGCCTGATCGGCGTCGATCCCACCAAACTTGCTGAAAACCTCAAGCCCCGGAAGGAGGCCAACTGATGACCGCTCTCACCGCTGACCGCAACACGCCTCGCCGCGAGGGCGAACTCCGCTCCGGCGCTGTCGCGGCATCCACCAAGATCTTCGCCGGCGCGCTGGTGATGCGCAACGCCACCGGCTACCTGGTCAAAGGCCAGACCGCCACCGGCCTGGTCGGCGTCGGCCGTGCCGAGGAACAGGTCGACAACTCGGCCGGCGCGAACGGCGCTCTCACCGTGACCGTGCGCCCCGGCGTGTTCCGTTTTGCGAACTCCGCCGCCGGCGACCTGATCACCATCGCCGATATCGGCGCCAAGTGCTTTGCGGTCGATGACCAGACCGTCGCCAAGACCGACGGCACGTCGACCCGCTCGCCCGCCGGCATCATCGAGGACGTGGATGCCCAGGGCGTCTGGGTGCGCCTCGACGAAGCCCTGACCAACGCAGCCTGAACGGAGACCTGACATGCTGGTAAATGCCGCAAACCTCAACACCCTGCGCGCCGGCTTCAGCGCCGCGTTCCAGGGCGGCCTCGAACAAGCGCCGTCGCAGTGGACCCGCGTGGCCGCCGAAGTGCGCTCCTCGCAGAAGGAGCAGAAATACGGCTGGCTGGGCAAGATGCCCAACGTGCGCGAATGGATCGGCGCCCGCGCCGTGCAGAACCTCGAGCAGCACGACTACGCCATCAAGGAAAAGCCGCTGGAATTGACCATCGGCGTCGACCGGGATGACGTGGAAACCGACAACCTGGGCATCTACGGCCCGATGTTCTCGGAGATGGGCCGCGCCACCGGCGCCTATCCCGACACGCTGATCTTCGGCCTGTTGAAGAACGCCTTCACGACCGAGTGCTACGACGGCCAGAACTACTGCGACACCGACCATCCGGTGCTCGACGAGGACGGCGAGGCGACCACCGTGGCCAACACCGACGGCGGTTCGGGCACGCCCTGGTTCCTGATGGACACCAGCCGGGCGCTGAAGCCGCTGATCCTGCAGAAGCGCAAGGACTTCCAGTTCGTCGCCAAGGACAAGCTCGATGACGACAACGTCTTCGACAACAACGAGTTCGTCTACGGCGCCGATGCGCGGATGAACGCAGGCTTCGGCTTCTGGCAATTCACCTGGGGATCGAAGCAGACCCTGAACGCCGCCAACTACGCCACCGCCCGCGCGGCGCTGACCGGCATGAAGGGCGACTATGGCCGCCCGCTGGGCCTGATGCCGAACCTGCTGGTGGTGCCGCCGAGCCTCGAAAGCGCCGCCCGCAAGCTGCTGAACTCGGAAAGCGCCGCCGGCGGCGAGACCAACGAGTGGAAAGGCACCGCCGAACTGCTCGTCGTGCCCTGGCTGGCGTGAGGGGCTGAGCCATGAGCGAACGTGACACCCTTAAAGCCCAAGCCGTTGCGATGGGGCTCGACTTTGCGGGCAACATCCCCACGGCGAAGCTGAAGGCGCTGATCGACGAAGCGATGGCGTCCAAAGGCGATACCCAGCCCAGTAAGGCCGCAGCGGAGGCGGCTGCCGAGACCGGCCAGAAGCCGCAGGCGGGGGCAGGCAAGGCCCCCGCCACCCAACCCCCCGCCGGTGATCTCGTCGTCGAGGTTGTCGGCCCGAAGAAGGGCCGGTGGCGCATCGGCCGCCACTTCACCGCCGATCCGGTGGTGATCCCGCTGGACGAGCTCAGCGAGGACGAGAAGGCGGCCCTGATCGCCGACCCGAAGCTGAGCGTGACCACGCGCGCGGCGGATCCCGAATAGCGGCCACCCCCTCGGCCGCTTGATGCTCCGAATGTGGGGCCTGCCTGGTGGCGGCGCGATCGCCGCCAGGAATTCTCAAACCACCACTCACGAGAGACCAGCATGGCCTATACGACGCTTGCAGAGCTGACCGACCGCTACGGCGACGCCATGCTGGTCTCACTCACCGACCGGGCTGACACCCCGACGGGAACGATCGATACCGGCGTGATCGACCGCGCCATTGCCGGGGCCGACGCGCAGATCGACGGCTATCTCAAGGGCCGCTACAAGCTGCCGCTGGCCGCGACACCGCCGATCCTGGCGGATCTCGCCCAGGCCATCGCCTGTTGGAAGCTGCACCTCTACGACCCGCCCGCCAAGGTGAAGGCCGACTACGAGGAGGCGGTGCGCCAGCTCAAGGACATCGCCCGCGGCATCATCGTCCTGGACGTGGCCGGCGTGGAACCGGAAGGCAGCGGCGCGAGCGGGGTGGAGATCACCGACCGCGAACGCCCGCTCACTGCCGACAACCTGAAGGGCTTCATCTGATGCTGGGTGAGATCGTCCAGCGCCTGAAGACGCAGGTACCCGCGCTTGACGGCCGCGTGCAGAGCGCGGCCGGGCTTGCGGAGATGCTCTCGGCCCGTGGCCTGCCGCAGAACTCGACCACCTTCGTGGTGCCGCTCGGGCTGCAGGCGCGCCCGGCGGATGACGCCAGCGGCCTTTTCACCCAGGAATTCACCGAGACCATCGGCGTGCTGCTGGTGGCCCGCGTGACCGACCAGGCTGGCAGCAAGGCGCTGGAGGAAATCCGGCCGCTGCTGCAGTCGGTCATCGCCGCCATTGCCGGCTGGACCGCCGGGGGCGCCTTCGGCGTCTTCGAGCTGCGCCGCGGCACGCTTGTCGGCATCCGCAACGGCGCACTCATCTACATGCTCGAATTTTCCATCACCGACCAGCTGAGGATTGCCACATGAGCACTAAGACCATGCCCGCCGCCGGCGGCAGCTACATCCGCAACGAGGACGGCAGCCTGGCAAAGGTCCAGGACGCGAAGCCGCCGAAGCCTGCCAAGAAGGAGGGCAAGTAAATGGCCATCAAATGGCGATCGAAGATCCTGCTGTTCAAGCTGGAAGCAACCTATGGCACCGACCCGACGCCGTCCGGTGCCTCCAACGCCATCTATGCCAAGGATGTTGAAATCCGGCCCATGGAAGGCACCGATGTCAGCCGTGATCTGGAAAAGCCCTGGCTTGGGGCCGACGAGACCATTGCGGCCGAGCTGCACGCGCGGATCACGTTCAAGGTGGAACTGGCGCCCTCCGGCACCGCCGGCACCGCGCCCGCCTGGGGACCCATGCTGCGCGCCTGCGGCGTGGCCGAAGTGATCGTGCCCGGCACCTCGGTGGCCTACAATCCCGTCACCGATGCCCATGAGAGCGGCACGCTCTATCTCTATATCGGTGACACGCTCTACGCCTCGAACGGTCTGCGCGGCACTGCCAAGCTGAACCTGACCGCGCAATCCGTGCCGGTCATCGAGTTCGAGTTCACCGGTCTCTTCGTGGCTCCGGCCGAGGGCACCCGGCCCAGCGTCGATCTGACCGCGTTCAAGAAGCCGCAGCTCGTGACCGACGCCTTCACCCCGACCTTCACCATCGGTGGCACGAGTTTCGTGATGCGCTCCGCCATGCTCGATCTCGGCAACGCCGTCGAGCGGCGGTTCCTGGTCGGCAAGGAAGAGATCATCATCACCGAGAAGCAGGAGGTGTTCGAGACCACGGTCGAGGCCGTTGCGCTCACCACCTTCGATCCCTTCGCCGCCGCCATCGGCCAGAACCAGGTGGCCGTCAACCTCGTGCATGGCACCGGCGCGGGCAAGATCTCCACGCTGGCCATTCCGGCGGCGCAGATGCAGCGCCCGCAGGGCCTCGCCAATGCCCAGGACGTGAAGGAATGGCCGCTGCGCCTGGTGCCGTTGCCGGTTGCCGGCAACGACCAGTGGACCCTCACCCTGACCTGATTTTGAAGCCTGGAGAAAACCCATGTTGAAGATAACCGAAACGCCCGTCTTCACCCATGTCGTCAAGATCCCGGTCCCAGCGGACGAAGGGCACCGGGATGAACAGATCCGCGCCACCTTCCTTGCGCTTCCCGATGACGAGCTGGCCGAGTTCAACCTGAGCACCCTGAGCGGTCAGAAGGATCTGCTGCGCAAGGTCACGAAGGGGCTGCGCGACATCGTCGGCGATGATGATGTCGAACTGCCCTTCACCCCGGAGCTGCTGGAACAGCTGATCGGCCGCAGCTGGGCGCGTGGCGCCATGATCAACGCCTATTGCTTCGCGATCGCGGCGGCCCGCCGGGGAAACTGATGGAGGCCGGCCGCGCCTGGGCGGCTGGCCGGCTTGACGGAGGGTCAGAGCAGGATGATGACGCGCTTGCGGATGCCGAACGCTGGGGGATCGATCTCGACCCTGCCGACCTCGCCGGTGATCCCGGCGACGGCATCTGGGCATGGCTCGTGCCGGCCCTGCGCGCGTTCCTGGCAATCGACACGCAATGGCGGATGGCGCCGCTGGGGATGGGCGGCATGAGGGCGCTTGGCCTCGACTATGCCGCCGCCCGGGCTGGCCTGGACCTGGCCGGCATCGAGATGACGCCGGCACTCTGGGCTGACGTCCGTCTGATCGAGGCCGGTGCGCGTGCCGAGATGAACGGGGCCCGGTCATGACCCTGCGCGTCTCCGCCCTGATCGATGTCAAAGGCAGCCAGGCGCGCGCCGAACTGGGCCGCACCGCGAAATCGGTTGCCGGGCTCAAGACCGGTTCCGACCAGGCGGCGGAATCCGGCAACCGCATGGGGCAGGGATTGAGCAGTGTCCGGGCGCGGCTGTCCGCGCTGCGCTCCAGCGTTTCCGCCTACATCACCGGGCTGCGCGATGTGGACGACACGCAGAAACTGGCCGCCGGCAGCGTCGGCAACCTGACCGCGCAGTTCAACGACATCGGCATCATGATGGCGGCCGGGCAGAACCCACTGCAGCTGGCCATCCAGCAGGGTACGCAGATCACCCAGGTGATCGGTCCGATGGGCGCATCCGGCGCCGTACGGGCGCTGGGGCAGGCGTTTGTCGGGCTGCTGAGCCCGGTCAATCTGGTCACCATCGGTTCGATCGCGGCCGGCGCCGCGATGGTCCAGTGGCTGAGCAGCTCCAGCGAAGACGCGAAGACGCTCAAGGAACAGATCGATGATCTGAACGCCACCACCAAGGCCTACCGGACGTCGGTCGAACAGACCTATTCCGACCTGGTGAAGGTCTACGGATCGGCCTCGGCCGAGGTGCAGGCGTTGCACCGCGATACCCAGGCGCTGCTGCGCGAGGATGTCGAGCGACAGGCCGCGCAGGCGGGCAACGCGGTGGTTGCGGTTGTCCAGGAGACCAAGACGAACCTGAGCGCTGCGATGATGCAGCTGTTCGGGCCGGACCAGAATGCCGCGCTGCAGGGCACCGATCACATCGTGAAGATGGCCCAGCAGTTCGCCGAGCTGCGAGAAGCGGACGGAATCGAGCATCAGCTCGATCTGATCGGCGATCTGAAGGCCGGCATTCTCTCCGCCACCGGCGGCTTCCGGCAGATGAATGCCGAGCAGCTGGCCGTGTACCAGTCGCTGCGGGATGCCGAGGACGCGTTGCGCCAGGCCGTGGCTGCGCGGCTGGCTGAAGAAGCCAACAGCAACCGGGAAAAGGTCCGGGCTCTGGCCCTCTACGGACGCAGCCGCGCCGAGTCGGATCGCGAGCTGGCCAAGGGCCGGGAGCTGCTGACCCAAATCCAGGAAGAAGCGGCGCTGCAGCGCATCGTGGCAATCCATGGCGCCGACAGCGTCGAGGCGGCCGAAGCACGTTGGGCCATCGAGGAGAAGGCCCTGCAGACCCAGCTCGACGGCCTCGAGATCTCGCAAAGCCTCAAGGACGAGATCATGGACGCGGCCCAGGCGGCGTTCGACGCCGAGGACGCGACCGCCCGCTGGGCGGACCAGATGGTGGCCGTGCGTTCGGAAGTCGCGGCCATCCTTTCGGATCTCGCCAGCCTCGGCGGCGGCGCCATCTCGAACGCAGCCAAGGCGGCGGAACTGCAGGCGCTGCAAGAAGGCAAGAGCATCCGCGAGGCCGCCAACGTCGCCCGCGACACCAAGCGTGAAGCCGAATTTGATGCGCGGGAGCAGGGCGCAAGCTGGTTCGGGCGGCAGGTGATCAATTTCGAGCGCGGCATGGCCCGCTATGGCGCAGAGCTGGACGATGAACTCGATGCCGCGCGCGAGGCGGCGCGGGAACGGGACCGCACGGCCAAGGGTGGCGGTCGTCAGATCGAGGCACTGGACCAGCTGATCCGGCGCGAGCAGCTGGAACTCGACATCCTGCGCCAGACCGACCCTTTGCAGAAGGAACTGCTGCGCCACCGCGACCTGCTGGCCGGCGCGACCCAGGCACAGCGGGATGCGCTGGCCGACCTCATAGGCCAACAGATCGAGGAAAAAGACGCGATCGACGCGGCGCGAGACGCCCAGGACCTGTTTGCCAGCGTGTCTTTCAACGCGATGCAAGGCCTCCTGCGCGACGGGGCCAGCGCCGTCGACATGCTGAAAAACCTCGCAGCCGCGATCGGCGATGCGGCGCTGCAGGCGGCGTTTCTGGGGGAAGGACCGCTGGCGGGCGTTTTTGGCGCCCAGGAGGGCGGCTGGCTCGGCACCATCGTCTCGGCGATCCTGCCCGCCGCTGCAACTGGCGGCTATCTTGCCGGTCCCGGTTCCGGCACTTCCGACGACATCCTGATGTGGGGCTCGTCCGGTGAATTCATGGTCAATGCCAAAGCCACCCGCAAGCACCGCACCCTACTGGAAATGATCAATGCCGGGATGGATTTCCCGATGTTCGCCACGGGTGGTCTCATTGGTGGCCCGCCGGTCATGACCGGCGGCGGAGCTGCAGCCATGGCCGCACCGGTGATCGAGATCGCCAACTATGGCTCCACCCCGGTTCAGGGCGAAGCGGAACACTCAACCGACGGCAATGGCCGCCGCCGCGTGCGCCTGGTGCTTGCCGACCAGGTCGGGCAGGCGATCGAAACACCGGGCGGTGGAGCGCGCCGCGTGCTGCGCGACCGATACGGCGTCACGCCAAGGGGGACGCGCCGATGACCGTGCCTGTCTGGCCTTCCGAACTGCCGCGCCCGACCCGCCCGGGCTGGCAGGGTCAGTATTCCGATCCGCGCCTGAAGAAATCGGGTGATGCCGGCCCGCCGGGCTATCGCCGCCGCTGGTCGAGCGTGGCGCGCGCGGTCCAGTTGACGGTGCAGCTGAGCCGGTCGCAAAAAGCGACTTTCGACACCTTCTTTGAATACGACACCCGGATGGGCGTCCTGCCGTTCTGGATGCCGGATCCCACCACCGACGGCTGGCCCATGCTGACCGAGATTGGCACGCCGGTGCTGGATGGTGCTGGCAATCCGGTGCTGCTGTCGGCGCAGTGGCTTTGCCTGTTCGGCTCCGAGATGCCCGTCGAGCGCATCGTCGGCGTCGAGTTCCATTATTCGTTTCCGGTCTGGGTGATGCCATGAGGCGCGTGTCGCTGAACGCCCGCAGCGCGGCAGAGGCTGCCACCACCGACGAGGTGGAGATTGCGCTCTTCTCTATCACGCATCCTTATCTCGACGCGCCGGTGCGGCTCTCCACCGATCCGACTGAACGGCTGTCGGTCGAGCCGCTGATGTATGGCACCCGCTCGGCCTGGGACGGCGCGGATCCGGTGACCGATCCGTATCTCTTCGTGCTGGCCTCGGCCGAGCTGCCGAGCGACCAGGAGGACGCGCCGGCCACCGCCACGATCGTTCTGGAAAATGTCGACAACGACATCGCCGCCCTGCTGCGGTCCTTCACCGATCTGCCGGTGGTGAACATGGCGGTGGTGCTGGCCTCGAGCCCGGACGTGGTCGAGGTGGAATACCGCGACCTGCGGATCGTGGGTGCCGAGGGCGATGCCTCCGAGATCAGCCTGCAGATCTCGCGCCGGCCGATCGAGGACGAGACGGTGCCGATGGACCGCTTCACCAAGGACCGTTTCCCGGGGTTGTTCCGATGAGCTGGGCCAGCCGATACGTGGGCATTCCGCAGGCCGATTTTGGCCGCAGCGAGATGGGCTGTGACTGCTGGGGGCTGGCGCGGCTGGTCTATGCCCGCGAGCTGGGCATCGGGCTGCCGTCTTATGACGGGGCCTATGTCAGCCCCGACGAGCATGCCGAAGTTGCGGCGCTGATTTCCGGCGCTGAAGTGGACGGGCCCTGGCATCCGGTCGCAACACCCGAGCCGTTCGATCTGCTGCTGTTCCGCCGCGGCCGCTTCCGCTCACATATCGGCATCAACGTGGATACCCGTCACATGCTGCACATGGACGGCACCGAACAGGCGCGCATCGCCGACATCCGCGCGCCGCGCTGGAGCAGCCGGTTCTGCGGCGCTTACCGGCATGTTGAAAGGGGTGTTCAATGCCTCTGAAACAGGCCCTGCATGTCACCACCGCCCCGCTGCTGGATCCCGGCCAAGGCCGGTCGAGCCTCGAGCTGCCCGAAGGTCTGACCGTGGCGGAGATCGTGGCACAGGCCGTGCCCGGGCTGACCCCGGCGGACCGGCATTTGCTGCGCGTGGTGCTGGTCACCGAGAAAGGCGCGGCGGCGGTTTCCCTGGAATACTGGAACCAGGTGCGGCCACGCGCCGGCGTCCAGGTGGTGATCCGGCTGGTGCCCGGCAAGAACGCCTTGCGCACCGTGCTGCTGGCGGTGGTGTCGGTTGCGGCGCTGGCGCTGGCGCCGGCCGTCGCAGGCGTCTTGGGTATCGCCGGCAAGGTGGGAATCGCGCTGGTCGGCGCCGGTCTGACGATCGTCGGCTCACTCTTGGTCAACGCCCTGGTGCCGCTGCCGCAACCCGAGGCCCGGAACAACGCAGGCGAGCGCAGGAACACCTATTCGATTGCGGGCTGGAGCAACACCGCGCGGCCCAATGAGCCGGTGCCGATGATCTTCGGCCGGCACCGCTATGCTCCGCCTTTTGCAGCTGCCTCCTACACAGAGATCGTTGGTGACACCCAATATGTGCGGGCGCTGTTCTGCTTCGGCTACGGGCCGCTGAAGATCGAAGACATCCGTCTGGGTGAGACGCCGATCTCGGAATTCGACGAGGTCGAGATCGAGCTGCGCGAGGGCCGGGTCACAGACGCGCCGATCACCCTCTATCCGCAGCAGGTGCTGGAAGATGCCGAAGGGGTAGAACTGGTGCGCCCCTTGCCGCGCGACGATGCCGGCAAGATCATCTCCGGGTCCAGCATTGAGACGCCGGTCGTACGCACGACCGCCAGCGACACCCGCTCGGCCAGCGTCATCCTCGGCTTTCCTTCGGGCCTTTTTGAGGTCACCAACGACGGATCGGTCACCGACCGCGCCGTATCGATCCGGATCCGCCAGCGCGCAGAAGGCGACACCACCTGGCAGACCGTGACCACGCTGAATTTGCGGGCGGCACGGCGCGAGGCGTTCTTCCGCCAGCACACCTGGCAACTGCCGTCGCGCGGCAAGTGGGAGATCGAGATCACCCGGATGACCGACGAGAGCCCCTCGACGCAGGTCTCCGACCGTGTGACGCTGGCGGGCCTGCAGTCGCGGCGGCCGGAATACCCGCTCAACATCAACAAGCCGCTGGCGCTGGCAGCGGTGCGGATGAAGGCGACCTACCAGCTGAACGGCACCCTCGACAATTTCAACGCCGTCGTGCAGCGCTATGCCGATGCCTGGGATGGAGCCGCCTGGACCGAGACCCTGAGCCGCAACCCCGCCGCTGCCTATGTCGCGGCCGTTCAGGGTCCAGCCAACCCCTATCCCGTTACCGACAGCACAATCGACTGGGACCAGCTGGCCGACTGGCACGACTGGTGCGTCACCAAGGGACTGAAATACGACCGCGTGCATGACCAGGCCGAGAGCTTCAACGACATGTTGCGGGCGATCTGCGCCGCCGGCCGCGCCACCCCGCGCCATGACGGCGTCAAATGGGGCGTGGTGATCGACCGTCCGGACAGCCTGGTCATCGATCACATCAACCCGCGCAACTCGGCCGACTTCTCCTGGAGCCGGACCTACTTTGAGCCGCCGCACGCCTTCCGCGTTACCTTCTCCGACGAGACCAACGGCTATGCCCTGGCTGAGCGGCTGGTGCCCTGGCCGGGTCATTCCGGCTCCATCACCCTGACCGAAGCGCTGGAACTTCCCGGCAAGACCGACCCGGACGAGATCTGGATCGAGGCGCGCCGCCGCCAGTACGAGCTGCAGCAGCGGGCCGACACCTTCACCGCCATCCAGTCCGGCATGGCCCGCGTCGCCACCCGCGGCGACCTGGTCATGGGCTCCTTCGACGTCCTGTCCCGCAGCCAGTTGGCCGCTCGGGTCAAGTCGGTCTCGGGATATTGGGTCGAACTGGACGAGATGGTCGAGATGCAGGCGGGCAGCAGCTACGCCATCCGCTTCCGTCAGTACGCAGACGCCAGTGACGTGATTGGCACCTCGATCGTGCGGCAGGTGGTGACGGATACGGAGCCCTCTGCCCAGCTGCGCCTGGTGGCGAACGATGCCCTGCCGGCGGTCGGCGAGGTTGTTCATTTTGGCGAGATGGCGACCGAAAGCCTCGCCCTGAAGGTGCGCGGTGTCGAGGGCGGCGAAGGCTTCTCCTCGGTCCTGAACATGGTCGCAGCGGCGCCCGAGATCGACACCCTGACCGATGCCGAGGTTCCCCCGGTCTGGACCGGCCGCGTCGGCTCTGAGATCACAGGTGCCAGCATCGCGCCGCCTGCGCCGCGCTTCACCCGGGTCACCAGCACGGCGAGCTACACCAACGACGATCCGGCCCAGCCGCCGACGCCGGGCCCCGGTACGGTCACCGTGTTGCTGGTGCCCGGCACCGGTTCGGCGGTCTCCCTGTCGAGCCTGCGTCTGGAGCACAAGCTGGCGACCGACTCGACTTGGACAACGGTCACCCTGCCGGTGGTCAACGGCGGTGCCGAGATCACCGGTTACACCACGGAAGACGAGATCAACCTGCGCGCCGTTGCCATCGCCGAGGACACCACCGAAAGCCCCTATACCGCGACCCTTTCCGTCACGGTTGGCGGCGATGCGATTGCCTTGCCGGGGCAGCTGGACGCGGGCGCGATAGATGTCGTGGGTAATCTCGGCCATGCCCGGATCACCGTCGCCACGCCGGCGGATCCCGCGATCTCCACGATCCAGATCTATCGTGTGCCCAATGGCAGCACACTCGATCGGAACGTCCATGCCGCAGGCGCGCCGATTGCGGTCGTGGCGGGCAGCACGCTCAGCCATGTCGATGGTGACGGCACGCGGGTCAACCTGCTGGCTAACAGCGGGTTCGACAGCAGCTCAGACTGGGTGGCGGATGCCAACTGGTCTATCGCCTCAGGTCTGGCGCAGCATACCTCCGGCGCGGCCGACACGATCCGCCAGGCTATCGCATTGACCGCAGGCAAAACGTACCGATCCGCGATCACCGTCTCGGGACGCACCGCCGGCAGCGTCACGCCGACCATCTTTGGTGGCACCGATCAGAGCGGCGTTGCCCTCATGGCGGACGGCGCAGCGACGGACAGCCTTGTGGCGGTGACCGGCAATACTGACTTCGGCTTTGCGGCCAGCTCGGATTTCGACGGCCAGATCGACGACGCGGTGCTCTACCTGGAAACCACAGGCAGCGTGGCCGCCGGGACTTACAACTATTGGATTGAACCGCTCAACGACGACGGCAATCCCGGACCGATGTCCGGTCCGTTCAGTACAACCATCATCTAAGGAGAGAGACATGCCGGCAGGTGTGCAGACGACGAATTTCACCAGCAGCTCGACGGTCGATGAGCTGCTTGGCAACCACAACGGCAGCACCGTTCGTCTGTCGCTGGATCGTCTCGTCGGCCTGGTCGGAAGCCGGATCGGCCCGACCTACGCGACCTTAGCTCAACTCGATGCGGACCTTGCCTGGGACGCCGGCTCGCTGGCGGTGGTCTGGTCCGATCCGGACGCCTCGAAAGTGGGGCTCTACGAGAAATCCGGAGCATCCGGTTCCGGCACTTGGGCGCGGGTTGGAAACGCGCCACTCAGCATCGCGATGGAAGCGGCGCAGAACAGTGCCGCTGCCGCAGCGGCGTCCGAAGCAGATGCGGCCATCTCCGTTGGTCATTCGCAAGCGGCCGCTGCCGCCTCGGGTGTCGCCAGTCAACAAGCTGAGAACTTTCGAGACCAGATTTTGGCGTTGGCGAACTCGGGCGCATTCGACGAGGTTTTTGAGACGCGTGCGATCGCGGATGCGGCGGCAACGGGGCTCGCTGACGGTTCCAAGATCGCGGTTCTCGCGGACGAGAATATGGGTGGTATCAGCACCTTTTACACGGTGTCGTCAGGAGCACTTGTGTACCAAACGTGGCTTTGGGAACGTGGATACCAACACCACCGCTTCTTGCCGAAGCTGGCCAAGAAGCTCCTCCAGGTCCAGACGGCCACGACGCAACTCAATGTTGTCCATATGTTCGATAGCGTGGCTGGCGACCCAACTTTCGTCCTTGGTCCCTACCTGTCCGCCCGCATGTATTCCAGTAAAGTATGGAACGCGCCGGGCGCGACGACGAACCTGAATGCGTATCCGGGTGGATGCGATATCATTCCGGAGACTGGGCACGGCGAGACAACCCTCTCTGACCAGTATGACGTCTGGTACAAAGGCTCGCTTTTCCAGTATCCGGCAGGGGTCTCCCCCCTTGTTCGCATGTCAGGCGCGCCCTTTCATTGGACCGAGGTGAAGTTTTTCTACATTGTCGACAACGCAAGCGGCGGCATTGTTCAGATGCAAAAGGATGATGGCGCGGGATGGGTCGATATCGGTCCCGCAGTCGATACATCAGCAGGAACCGATGGAGAAATTGGATTTTTCTCCATCAGCCAGGGCAGCAGCAATAATCAACCGCTCCGCATGGTCATTTCTGGTGGCGTCTACAAATGGGCGTATGCCTTCATGCGGCAGTCTGACGTCAATAGGGTGCATTGGCACGGCGCGTTGAACCAGGGGGGGCTTGGGATAGCTGACGCCATGCAGTACACACAGGCGCGGGCCAACCTGCAAACCGTTCTCGGGGAGGTTGCACCGGATCTAGTTACCTTCGCCGGCCGCGAGACGGAAGCCACACTTGGCAGCCACGTCGGCTACCTGTTCGATATCCTTGATACCACAGGAGCAGACGTTGTGGTGATGGCTGGCCTTCCGATCCCGAACAGTGGAGCGGAAGATGCCGACGCCAGAGCCCAGAACGCGATCCTCATCTCCCAGTGTCGAACCCGGCGGGCATCGGGCAAGAACTACTGCTACCTGGACACCTACACGCCGTTCATGCTGGATTACAATCCCGACAGCGCCGCAGGCTGGCTTGTACCACAGGGCACCGACTTCACATCCGGCGGCGTTCACCAGACAGTGTATGGCCTCGGTACCTTCGTGGCCTACAAGGTTATGGAGCTGGTGGAGTACGTGGGTGGGATGGCCGGTGGGTATCCCCGGCCGCCTTGGACCACGCAACCCGGCTTGTTGGGAATTGGCACGCGAATCGAACAGTCCGATGGCTTAGGGTTCGAATTTTACCTTGAGAACACCTATGATGGCAGGCTCCGACTCCCGAGATCCCTCAAGTTCGTGATCGACCAGTCCTACGCTGGTTCGGAGTATTGGCAGATTGGCTCGCACCTCGGCGGTGGCGAACAGGCGACAAGTGTTGAACCAGTAACACTGACGTTTGGGCAGTATGGCAGCGGGTTTTATCGCAACCAGACCGACTATGGTGGCGAGCTACCGGTGTGGCGCTGGTATGACGACACCGCTGAGAACTACACTGGCAGGATGTTTTTCCAACTTGGTGGTGTGTTTCTAAATCCTGTGGCGAAAGCGGATGCAGACATTCTGGCCGGTGGGTCCATCGCCCAACTCGATGGGACGCTCATCAGTATTAACTACGGTACCAAGAAGGGAATCGCGGCTGCCCGCGGCGGCGGTTCCGGCGCCTGGGCCCCACTGGCACGTAAGGTCTCTGTGCCAGTGAACAGTTCTATCGCCGCTGCTCCAGGGGACTGGGCCGCTGATGGCAACTACATCTATGTCTACACTGGTGACGGCAATACCGCGCATTCATGGGTGCGGTCAGCGGCGGCAACATGGTAAAGGAGGTGGACAGGCAACATGTGGCAAAGGGCGTCACCCTAAAGCCTGTTGAACGACCCTTTAGAAGATCGGCCCTCCGGATGATTTTGAACGGTCGATGGGATGACCGGGAGAATTCGGGTTGGAAGTGGTAGGTGGGGAGCTGAACGCGGCCAGGATGGCAGGAGAGCCTCGGAAGCCAGCTGAGTCGGCGGTGCCGGACCCGTGGTACCAAAATCGTCGGCTGCAAATTTTGCTGTCAAACTATGCAAATACCGGTGTCACGCTACATGCGCGGTGTTGTGCATTGTGACCGAATGCGATCCCATTGCAAGAAGAAGCTGTGTCTGACGCCAATATTTTGGGCGCAGTTGCCGGCTGTCCACAACTTATTGCCGTTATCCCCAAAATTGGGGGTTGCCAGAAAACCTGCCACATCGCACCATATTTAGTACAAGCTGCGGGAGAAAACCCGGCTTGTAGAGCAGGCATCTAGCGCTGGGGGCGCTGCCGCCCCGACGAGCTAGCGATCAGTGAGGTGGTATCATGGCCCTTTCCGAGCAGTATCTGGAAGAAGACATTCATCCGATCGACATCGTCGAACATATTGCCGAGCACCACGACTGGGATTTCGACCGGATCGGCGACGATCAGATCGCGATGGCGGTCGAGGGGCAGTGGCGCACCTACTCCATCACCCTGGCCTGGTCCGGCTATGACGAGACGCTGCGGATGCTCTGCTCGTTCGAGATGGAGCCGCCGGAGGACCGCGTGCCGGAACTCTACGAGCTGCTCAACGCGATGAACGATCAGTGCTGGGCCGGCGCCTTCACCTATTGGGGCAACCAGAAACTGATGATCTACCGCTACGGCCTGGTGCTGTCCGGCGGCCAGACCGCCAGCCCGGAACAGATCGACACGATGATCACCGCCGCGGTCCTGAGTGCCGAGCGCTACTACCCGGCGATCCAGCTGGTGACCTGGGGCAACCGCACCCCGGACGAAGCGATGCAAGTCGCCATTGCAGAGGCCTACGGCCGCGCGTAAACCTTTGCCCCGAGCCTGAAGACGAGGGGAGGGGCAATCATGGACATGTCACGGATCGCGGACCAGGGGCTGGTGCTTCTGGGCTGCGGCAAGATGGGTTCCGCCATGCTGGCGGGCTGGCTGGACCACGGCCTGCCCGCCGCTTCCGTGTGGGTGATCGACCCGCACCCGTCCGATTGGCTCAAGGCGCAGGGCGTCAACCTGAACACGCCGCTGCCCGAAGCGCCCGCCGTCGTACTTGTCGCCGTGAAGCCGCAGATGATGGGCGACGCCCTGCCGGCCATCAAGGCGCTGGGCGGCGGCCGCAGCCTGTTCGTGTCGGTGGCCGCGGGAACCTCGATCGCCACGTTCGAAAAGGCGCTGGGCGCAGGCACCCCGATCGTTCGCGCCATGCCCAACACTCCGGCGGCGATCCGGCGCGGAATCACTGCCCTGATCGGCAATTCCCACGCTTCCGAAGCGGATCTGGCGCAGGCCGAAAGCCTGCTCGAGGCGGTCGGTCAGACCGTGCGGCTTGCGGACGAGGCGCAGATGGATGCGGTGACAGGTGTCAGCGGTTCTGGTCCGGCCTACGTGTTCCACCTGATCGAAACGCTGGCCGCTGCAGGCGAGGCGCAGGGGCTGCCGGCCGAGCTTGCGATGCAACTGGCCAAGGCCACCGTGGCCGGGGCGGGGGCGCTGGCCGAGGTCGCCGATGAGGACCCGGCGCAGCTGCGGATCAACGTCACCTCGCCAAACGGCACGACCCAGGCGGCGCTGGAGGTGCTGATGGAGCCCGAAACCGGCTTTCCGGGCCTGCTGAACCGCGCCGTCGCCGCGGCCACCGACCGATCCAAGGAGCTGTCCCGTGGCTGAGATCTCGTTCGACGACTTCCTCAAGGTCGATATCCGCGTCGGCGAAGTGATCCGCGCCGAGCCCTATCCCGAGGCGCGCAAGCCCGCGATCAAGCTGTGGATCGACTTCGGCGGCGAGATCGGCGAGCGCAAGACCTCGGCCCAGATCACCGCGCATTACGATCCGGAAACGCTGGTCGGCAAGCAGGTGCTCGCCGTGGTCAACTTTCCGCCCCGCCAGATCGGGCGGTTCATGTCCGAGGTTCTGGTTCTGGGCTTGCCGGATGAAAACGGCGAGGTCGTCCTGATCGGCCCCGATGGCGAGGTGCCCGTCGGAGGGAGAATGCACTGATGAAGCTGTGGATCACCCGGCCGATGCCGCCCGCGGTCGAAGCGCGGGCGCGTGCCGACTTCGACGTCGAGATCCGCACCGGCACCACGCCGCTGACCCTTGACGAGATGCATCACGCGCTGACCGGGTTCGACGCCGTGATCCCGACGCTGGGCGACATGTTCTCGGCTGGGGTCTTTGCTGCGGTTCCCCGGCCGCGCTGCAAGCTGCTGGCCAATTTCGGCGTCGGCTACAATCACATCGACGTCCTGGCCGCCAAGGCTACGGGGGTGCAGGTGTCGAACACGCCCGGCGCCGTCACAGACGCCACTGCGGATATCGCGATGACCCTGCTTCTGGCTACAGCCAGGCGCGCGGGCGAGGGCGAGCGGCTGGTGCGCTCGGGCCAATGGCAGGGCTGGCACCCGACCCAGATGCTGGGACAACACGTGACAGGCAAGCGGGTCGGCATCGTCGGTCTGGGGCGGATCGGGCAGGCCATTGCGCGGCGCTGCCATTTCGGCTTCGGGATGCAGGTCGCCTATGTGGCGCGCGGCCGGAAGGAGCTGGACTTCCCCGCGGACTTCGCCGCCGACCTGACCGCGCTGGCATCAGGGGTCGATTTCCTGGTGGTCGCGGTTCCCGGCGGAGCAGCGACTCGGCATCTGATCGACGCCGGGGTACTGGACGCGATGAAACCGACCGCCATGCTGATCAACATTGCGCGCGGCGAAGTCGTCGACGAAGCCGCGCTGATCGCCGCGTTGCGGTCGGGGCGCATCGCGGGGGCGGGGCTTGACGTCTACGAGTTCGAACCGAAAGTGCCCGAAGCGTTGCTGGAAATGGAAAACGTCACGCTGCTGCCGCATCTGGGCACCGCGACCGAAGAGGTCCGCACCAACATGGGGCTGATGGCGCTCGACAATGTGGCGGCCTTTGCCGAAGGGCGCGCGCTGCCCAACGCGGTGACGCCCTAGGCTCAGGCGCCCACCGCCTCGCGCCAATGGCGCCGGCAGAGCGAGACGTAGGTCTCGTTGCCACCGATCTGCACCTGCGCGCCTTCGGTGATGGCCTTTCCGTCCGCGTCCTGGCGGATCACCATGGTCGCCTTGCGGCCGCATCTGCAGATGGTGCGCACCTCGCGCATCTCGTCGGCCAGCGCCAGCAAAGTGGCCGAGCCCGGAAACAGCTTGCCCTGAAAATCCACCCGCAGCCCGTAGGCCAGCACCGGAACGTTCAGATCGTCCACCGCCCGCGCCAGCTGCCAGACCTGCCGTTCCGAAAGGAACTGCGCCTCGTCCACGAAGACGCAGGCCACCGGTCCCTTGGACAGGCGCGTCTGGATCATGGCGAACACATCGTCATTCGGCCCAAAAACGTCCGCCTCGGCCTCGATCCCGATGCGCGATGCGATGCGCCCGGTGCCGGCGCGGCCATCGACCGCCGCCGTCATGAGATAGGTGTCCATGCCGCGTTCGCGGTAGTTGTGCGACGCCTGCAGCAGAACCGTCGATTTGCCGGCATTCATGGTGGAGTAGTTGAAGTAGAGCTTTGCCATGAACCGGGTCTAAATCGCTTGGAACCGCCGGGCAAGGCGTGGTTGTCACGAAGACGATCGACGCCGCCGCTGCGGTGCGGGGAACGAGCGCTAGCTCTATGGGGATGGCTGCCCCGCTCCACAACAACGACGCCTTTGGCCGCCAGGCGGCCCTAACATTGCAGGGCTCAATTTTTGCCCCGCTCACACTCATTACCGGCAGGAAATGCCGCCACTCACTCACAAAATCCCTCGCATATCTGAGGGATAGTCAAAGAATGACATTTCAATTATTAGTCAGGAATGGGAAAATCTCCCGCCTTTTCCCCAGAATGGTAGCGGGGCAGGCACACATGGGTTCAGACGGGGGCGGACATGGCGGATATCGGGGCATATCTGAAGAAACACACCGAGGCGCTGGTCAAGGACGTCGGGATCGAGGCCGCATGCGCGATCACGGGCAAGTCCAAGGCGACGCTGGGCCGCTATTATTCGGACAATGCCGAGCATTCCGACAGGTTCATGCCGGTCGATGCGGTGGCCAAGCTGGAAAGCGTAGCGAAGTTCCCGCACGTGACTTCGGCGCTTGCCGATCTCAAGAACATCACCCTGTCGCATGATACCCGCAACTCGACCCCGTCACGGAACGGCGGCGTGAACTCGGACGTGATCGCGCTGAGCCAGCGGTTCGCCATGCTGATGACCGAGTATCAGGCGGCGATGGAAGATCAGATCATCACCGTCAACGAGGCGAAACGCCTGCTGAAGGAAACGGTTCTGCTGCAACAGGTGCTCATCGACATGAAGCTGCACCTGGAAGAGGAAAGCGTCAGCTAGGCATCCTGCGCCGGACGATCACGGACCCCACGGAATACCCCGCTCCGAAGGAACAGATCAGGCCGACATCGCCGTCCTGCAGGTCGTCGGAATGCTTGGAAAAGGCGATGATCGACCCGGCGGACGAGGTGTTGGCATAGTCCTGCAGAATGTTGGGCTGTTCGCCCGGCCCAGGCTCGCGCCCCAGAACCTTCTTGCCGATGAAATCGTTCATCGTCTTGTTGGCCTGATGCAGCCACAGGCGTTTCAGGTCCGAGTTCCCGATCCCTTCCGAGGCCATGTGGTCCGCGATGTGCTGGCTGACCATCGGCAGCACTTCCTTGAAAACCTTGCGGCCGTTCTGCATGAACTGCATGTCGCGGCGGTCGGCGACGCCGTCCGGGCGCGAGCGGCGCAGGAAGCCGTTGTTGTTGCGGATGTTGTTCGAGAATTCGGTGGCGCAGCGGGTCGAAAGGATCTCGAAATGCGGCCCTCTGGCGTCCTCGATTCGTTCGATCAGCGTCGCGGTGGCGACGTCGCCGAATATGAAGTGACAATCCCGGTCGCGCCATTCCAGGTGGCCCGAGCAGATCTCGGGATTCACCACCAGCGCCGCCCTCACCGAGCCCGAGCGCACCATGTCCGCCGCCGCCTGTATGCCGAATGTGGCCGAGGAACAGGCGACGTTCATGTCGAAACCAAATCCCGTGATCCCCAGCGCCTGCTGGATCTCGATCGCCACCGCCGGATAGGCGCGTTCGTGGTTCGAGGCCGCGCAGATCACCAGATCCACGTCCTCGGGCCTGCGGCCGGCCTGTTCCAGCGCCTTCTTGCAGGCGTCAACCGCCATCTCGGTCATGATCCCCGGCTCGTCATCGCTGCGCTGGCGCAGGGTGGGGTGCATGATGTCGGGGTTCAGAACGCCGGCCTTGTCCATCACGTAGCGGTTCTCGATCCCCGACGCCTTGACGATGAACTCTTCCGACGAATGCTGCATCGGTTCCATCCGTCCGGCGGCGATGGCTTCGGCGTTCAACGCGTTCTGTTTGTCGGCATAGGCATTGAATGCGACGACGAGCTCGGCGTTGGTGATCACGTTCTCGGGCGTGAAGACACCGGTTCCGGTGATGGCTGGCGTATACATGGCGCGTCCTGGCGATTTTCGGATTTGCACAAGATGCAGGCGCCATGCCGCCGGATCAAGGGCAGGTGACCTAAGGGAATGCGGCCTTGCCAGCAAAATTTCGCTCTGCGACCCGGGTGCCGCAGGCCGGTGTCTTGCGAGCGCCCGCATCGCGGGCGGAATGTCCGGCGATCAGATCAGCGGCACGAACGGGACGTCACAGGCGGCAAGGCAAAGCGAAGTGGAAAGGATCAGGAACAAACGCATCGGGTTTCTCGTTTTCTGCTCGTTGGCAGCACGATGACGATCCGTCGGAGCCGCGTCAACGGATCGCGCGCGCACGGGACGAAGGCGGCGCTTTCTTGCGCTACGCCGCCGCCCGTCACCCTTGCAGCGATTTCACCTCGAAATCCCCTTCGGCCTGCGCCTTGATCGCCAGCGCCGCGGCGTGGGATCCGGCGGCTGTGGTGAAATAGGGGATCTTGTCATAAAGCGCGATCGAGCGGATGGCCTTGCTGTCCTCGACCGCCTGCGCGCCTTCGGTGGTGTTCATCAGCAGCTGAACCTGCCCGTCCTTGAGCATGTCCACCACGTCAGGGCGACCCTCGTAGACCTTGTTCACCACGTCGCAGGGTACGCCGTGACCGTCAAGCCAGCTTTGGGTGCCGCGCGTGGCCACCAGGGTAAAGCCTTGATCGACCAGCACCTTTGCCGCTTCGAGCATCGCCGCGCCCTTGTCGGCGTCCTTGATCGAGATGAAGGCCCGGCCCTTGGACGGCAGCACCATGCCGGCGCCCATCTGCGCCTTGAGGAAGGCGCGCGGGAAGTCGCGGTCCCAGCCCATCACCTCGCCGGTCGAGCGCATCTCGGGACCCAGGATGGTGTCGACGCCGGGGAAGCGGGCAAAGGGCAGCACCGCCTCCTTGACCGAGAACCACGGCATGTCCGGATCGGCCAGCGTCATCTGGTCGGCGATCTTGGTGTCCTGGCCTTCCTTGTAGGGCGGACGCAGCGGGAAATTCGACAGCGGCTCGCCCGCCATCACCCGCGCCGCGATCGAGGCGATGGCGCTGTCGGTCGCCTTGGCGACGAAAGGCACGGTGCGCGAGGCGCGCGGGTTCACTTCGATCAGGTAGATCTCGTCGTCCTTGATCGCGAACTGCACGTTCATCAGGCCGACCACATTCAGCGCGCGGGCCAGCTTGTTGGTCTGATCCTTGATCTCGGCGAGGATCTCTTTCGACAGCGAATAGGGCGGCAGCGAGCAGGCGGAGTCGCCGGAATGCACGCCGGCCTCTTCGATATGCTGCATGATGCCCGCCACATGCACGTCCTTGCCGTCGCACAGCGCGTCCACGTCCAGTTCGACCGCGCCGGA
Source organism: Ruegeria sediminis (assembly GCF_005938215.1). GTDB lineage: Bacteria > Pseudomonadota > Alphaproteobacteria > Rhodobacterales > Rhodobacteraceae > Ruegeria > Ruegeria sediminis. Next base: position 314,584 of record NZ_VCPD01000001.1, on the reverse strand, counting down.
CAGATAGCTGTCCAGCAGGACCGGGTTGGTGCCCGAGACCACGACCGCCTCGTTGATGTAGCGTTTCAGGTGATCCATGTCGCGCACGATCTCCATCGCGCGGCCGCCCAGCACGTAGGAGGGGCGGATCACCAGCGGGAAGCCGATGTCTTCGGCAATCTTCAGCGCCTGTGCGTCGGTCGAGGCGATGCCGTTCTTGGGCTGTTTCAGCCCCAGCTTGTTGACCAGATCCTGGAACCGCTCGCGGTCCTCGGCCAGGTCGATGGCGTCCGGGGTGGTGCCCAGGATCGGAATGCCCTCGGACTCGAGCGCGTTCGCCAGTTTCAGCGGCGTCTGGCCGCCGAACTGCACGATCACGCCGTGCAGCGTGCCGTTCTGCAGTTCGGTGCGCAGGATCTCCATCACGTGCTCGAAGGTGAGCGGTTCAAAATACAGCCGGTCCGAGGTGTCATAGTCGGTCGACACGGTCTCGGGGTTGCAGTTGATCATGATGGTCTCGAAGCCCGCATCGGTCAGCGCGAAACAGGCGTGGCAGCAGCAATAGTCGAACTCGATGCCCTGGCCGATCCGGTTCGGACCCCCACCAAGGATGACCACCTTCTTGCGGTCGCTGGGGCGCGCCTCGCACTCCACCTCGCCCATCATCGGCGCCTCGTAGGTCGAGTACATGTAGGGCGTCTGCGCCTCGAACTCGGCGGCGCAGGTGTCGATGCGCTTGAAGACGGCGGTGACGCCCAGGTTGTGGCGGGCGCGGCGCACGTTCGCCTCGTCGCGCCCGGTCAGCTTGCCCAGGCGCGCATCGGTGAAGCCCAGCATCTTGACGGCGCGCAGGCCTTCCTCGGTCTCCGGCAGGCCGTTCTGACGCAAATCGCGCTCGGCCTCGACGATCTCGCGGATGCGGGCCAGGAACCAGGGATCGAACTTGGTGACCGCGTTGATCTCGTCATCCGACAGGCCGTGGCGCATCGCCTGCGCGATGGTGCGCAGCCGGTCGGGCGTTTGCTGGCTGATCGCCTTGATCACGGCGGCCTTGTCGTCGGCCTCGTCCCAGACGCCCACGTTCAGCCCCGCGATCTCGATCTCGTCGAACCCGGTCAGGCCCGACTCCATCGAGGCCAGCGCCTTCTGCATCGACTCGTGGATGGTGCGGCCGATGGACATGGCCTCGCCCACCGATTTCATCGCCGTGGTCAGATAGGGTTCCGAGCCGGGGAACTTCTCGAAGGCGAATTTCGGGATCTTGGTGACGACATAGTCGATGGTCGGCTCGAAGCTTGCCGGCGTCACCTTGGTGATGTCGTTGTCCAGCTCGTCCAGCGTGTATCCCACGGCCAGCTTGGCGGCGATCTTGGCGATCGGAAAACCGGTCGCCTTCGACGCCAGCGCCGACGAGCGCGACACGCGCGGGTTCATTTCGATCACCACCATGCGGCCGTCTTCGGGATTGATCGCCCACTGCACGTTCGAACCGCCGGTTTCCACCCCGATCTCGCGCAGCACGGCGATCGAGCCGTTGCGCATGATCTGGTATTCCTTGTCGGTCAGCGTCAGCGCCGGGGCCACGGTGATCGAGTCGCCGGTATGCACGCCCATCGGATCGATGTTCTCGATCGAGCAGACGATGATGGCGTTGTCGGCGGTGTCGCGCACCACCTCCATCTCGTATTCCTTCCAGCCCAGCAGGCTCTCGTCCACGAGGATCTGGTTCACCGGCGAGGCGTCCATGCCCGACCGGCAATAGCGGATGTAATCCTCGCGGTTGTAGGCGACGCCGCCGCCGGTGCCGCCCAAAGTGAAGGCGGGCCGGATGATCGCCGGCAGGCCGATGTCGTCCAGCTCGTCCAGCGCCATCTGAACGCCAGCGTCCAGATCGGCCGTGCCGTTTTCCCGCTTGGGTGCGGTGACGATGGTGGCGCGCGGGTTTTCCAGCCCCAGGCGGTCCATCGCTTCGCGGAACAGCTTGCGGTCTTCGGCCATCTCGATGGCCTCGCGCTTGGCGCCGATCATCTCGACGCCGAATTTCTTCAGGACGCCCATTTCCTCGAGCGCAAGCGAGGTGTTCAGACCGGTCTGCCCGCCCATCGTGGGCAGCAGCGCGTCGGGACGTTCCTTTTCGATGATCTTGGCGACGACTTCGGGCGTGATCGGCTCGATATAGGTGGCGTCCGCAAGCCCCGGATCCGTCATGATCGTGGCCGGGTTCGAGTTCACCAGAATGACCCGGTAGCCTTCCTCGCGCAGCGCCTTGCAGGCCTGGGCGCCCGAGTAGTCGAATTCGCACGCTTGCCCGATGACGATCGGCCCCGCTCCAATGATCATGATCGACTGGATGTCGGTTCTCTTCGGCATGGCCAGGTCCCTTCGATTTGCGCGAGTCAGGGGCGCCGCTCGGGCGCCCAAATTGTCGTGCGTTATAGGGACCGCGCGAAAAGGTTCAAGAGGGATCGGAAACAGCGGCGCATTTGCCGCTTTCTCCCCTTTCGCTCGGTCCCGATTTCTCTATATCGCGCCTCACGGCAAATGGGGATGCTATTGCGTATTCGTTTCGATCAGGGTCCGGCCGGGCCGGGCACGTGTTTCGACCGGCCGATGCGGATGATCCGGGCCGATGACCCGGCCGCAGTGCCCGGCGCGCTGGCGGCGCTGGACGCGGCGCGGGCGCAGGGCGCGTGGCTGGCGGGTTATGCCAGCTACGAACTGGGCTATGCGTTGGAACCCCGCCTCGCCGCGCGGATGCCATCGGACCGGCGTCTGCCCCTGTTGTGCTTCGGCGTCTACGATGCGCCGCGCACCCGATCCCTCCCCGGCGTCGGCGGCGGCGTCACGCATTTCGCGCCGCGCTGGGACGAGGCGCGATATTCCCGCGCTTTCGCCGCCGTTCATGCGGCCATCGGCGCCGGGGACATCTATCAGGCCAACCTGACCTTTCCGATCGACCTGGGCGTCGAGGGCGACAGCGCCGCGCTTTATGCTGCGCTGGCCGAACGCCAGCCCGTCGGCCACGGCGCGCTGGTCCAGCAGGAGGGGCTGCCGGATCTGCTCAGCCGCTCGCCGGAACTGTTCTTCCGCACCGATGCGGATGGCGTGATCGAAACCCGCCCGATGAAGGGAACCCAGCCTCGCAGCGCCGATCCAGCCGAAGACGCCCGCCGCCGCGCGTTTCTCGCCTCGGACGAAAAGAACCGCGCCGAGAATCTGATGATCGTCGATCTTCTGCGCAACGACATCTCGCGCGTGGCGCTGCCGGGCTCGGTCAAGGTGCCGGAACTGTTCAAGGTCGAAACCTACGCCACCGTGCACCAGATGGTCTCGCTGGTGAGGGCGCAACTGCGCGCCGATGCGGGGCTGGCCGAGATCCTGACCGCGCTGTTCCCCTGCGGCTCGATCACCGGCGCGCCCAAGATCCGCGCGATGGAGATCCTGTCGGAACTGGAGCCCTGGCCGCGCGACATTTATTGCGGCACCATCGGCTGGGCCGCCCCCGACGGTCGATCGGAGTTCAACGTGGCGATCCGCACGCTGGCCGTCGAGGGCGCGCGCGCCACGCTCAACGTGGGCGGTGGCGTGGTCTGGGACAGCACGGCCGCATCCGAATACGAGGAGGCGCTATGGAAAGCCCGCTTTGCCCGCCAGCTGAGCCTGGTTTCCGCCTGATCGAAACCCTGGGCTTTCGGCCCGGACAGGGATTTGCCCGCCGCGACCGGCACCTGGCGCGCATGGCCCGGTCGGCGGCCGCGCTGGGAATGCCCTTCGATCCGGTCTGCGCGCGGGACACGCTGGAGAAGGCCGTGGGCAGGACGGCCCTGCGCTGCCGCCTGACGCTGGATGTCGCGGGCAAGTTCGACCTGGCGACCGCCCCTTTGACCGATGCGCCTCCGGTCTGGCGCGTCGGCGTGTCCGAGACCCGGCTTGCCTCGGGCGACCCTTGGCTGCGCCACAAGACCACGAAACGCGCCGTCTACGACGCGGCGCGCGCCAACCTGCCCGCGGGCATCGACGAGGTCCTGTTTCTGAACGATCGCGGCGAGCTTTGCGAAGGCACGATCACCAACCTGTTCGTCGAAACACGGGACGGCCGGCACGTCACGCCGCCCCTGTCATCCGGCCTTCTGCCGGGCATCCTGCGCGAACTGCTTCTGGAAACCGGAGAGGTCGCAGAGGCGCCGTTGACCTTGACCGATCTGCAAAACGCCAAAAAAATCCACGTGGGCAATTCTTTGCGCGGCATGATCCGGGTGGAACTGGTTTTGGTGTGAGCAGAAAAAGGACAGCATCAAGCGTAACACCGGCGCAGGTGCGGCTGTGCGTAGAATTCGGGCTGTTCTACCTTGCCGCGCCCCTGCTGATCGCGCTGCTGGCCCCGCCCGACTGGATGTTCCCGGCGCTGTTCGCCTTCACGGCGCTGGGCATCGCATTGCTGCATGTCACGCCCGGATTCTCATGGGCCGAACTGCGCTACGACTGGCGCAACTGGTCCTGGGCCGAGCTTGTCGCCTTCGCCTTGGTCATGACCGTCTTCTGCGTCGCAGTCGTCCAGGCGACAAGGCCCGAGGCGGCGTTCTTTCTGCTGCGCAACAGGCCCGAATTGCTGGCCGCCATCCTTGTCGGCTATCCCCTGGCTTCGGCGCTGCCGCAGGAACTGCTATTTCGACCGCTGTTCTACCGCCGCTATCACGCGATCCTGCCGAAGGGCCGCGCGGCCTATCTGCTGAACGCCGCGATCTTTTCCTTCGCCCACCTGATGTACTGGAGCTGGATCGTCGCCGCGATGACCTTTGCCGGAGGACTGGTGTTCTCCTGGGCCTATCGCCAGCGCGGCTCGTTCTTCTACGCGGTTCTGCTGCACGCGGTGGCGGGCAACATCATCTTCGCCGCCGGTCTGGGCATCTTTTTCTTCTCGGGCAACGCACAGCGGCCCTTCTGACCTTTGCCGGGGTCATTCGGCTGCGTCGCGCATCTGCCCGTCCGCCGCATACAGATAGTTGCGGGTCAGCGGCACCGCGTCGCGGCGATGGCCGAGTTGCAGCTGGAACACCGTCTGGTCGCGTTCCTCGAAGACCAGCATGCAGATGGTGAGGTAGAACCGCCACATGCGGATGAAGCGGTCGTCGTACATCTCGCGGATCTGATCCAGGTTCTCGTCGAACCGCTCCAGCCAGCAGCGCAGGGTCATGGCGTAGTGCAGCCGCAGGCTTTCGATATCAAGGTGCCACAGGCCGGTATGCGCGATGGGCTCCACCAGTTCCGACAGCGAAGGCACGTAGCCGCCGGGAAAGATGTACTTTTTCAGCCAGGGCGACTGGTTCGTGGGCGGCCCGTTGCGCCCGATCGTGTGGATCAGGGCGACCCCGTCGGGCTTGAGCAGGCTGGCGACCTTGCCGAAGAACTCGCCGTAATGCGGCGCGCCCACGTGTTCCAGCATTCCCACCGAAACGACGCGGTCGAATTCGCCCTCAAGCTCGCGATAGTCCTGCAGGCGGATTTCGACGCGGTCCTGCAACCCGGCCCGCGCGGCGCGTTCCGTGGCCGCGTCGTGCTGGTTTTGCGAAAGGGTCAGCCCGGTGACCTTGACCCCGTGATCCCGCGCCAGGGTCAGGGCCAGACCGCCCCAGCCGCAACCGATGTCCAGCACCCGCAGCCCGGGCTTGAGATAGAGCTTGCGCGCGATATGCGCCTTTTTGGCGGCCTGCGCCTGATCCAGCGTCAGGTCGGGCGTGGCGAAATAGGCGCAGCTGTACTGCATGTCTTCATCCAGCATCAGCCGGTAGAAATCGTCGGACAGGTCATAGTGATGCGCCACGTTGCGGCGGGCCAGGCGCAGCGTGTTGCGCTGCAGGATGGGTCTCAGCAGATAGTGTACCCGGTCCTTCCAATAGTAGACCGCAGGGAAATTGCCCTGGGCCACGTTGCGAATCGTCACCCGCATCACGCCTTCCAGCGTGCTGTCGCCGGTCGTGATCGCGCCGTCCATGTAGCCTTCGCCAAAGGCCAGCTCGGGGTTCCGGCACAGCCGGGCCAGCAAGGCCTTGTCCTTAATCCGGATTTCCGGGGCGGGCTCGGTTCCGTTCCCGTAGACCCGGACGGTTCCGTCCGGATAGGTCACCCGCAACGCGCCGTTCGAGATCAATGAACGCAATACTCGATCCAGTGTTTTCTGCCACATGATCCTTGTCTCTCCTGCCCGGAGTGGCGGGCATCTTGAAATAGGGGTCGCGTGAATCGATACCACAGCGTTGGAAATATACTACAAAATCAAGATTTGTCGGTATTTTAGCTGCCTTCTGGCCCGCCCGGCGGCGGAACCCTTGACTTCCCGGGCGCATCGCGGTGTATCGGCGCGACGAATTCTGCGCCCGAAGGGATATGACCGATGCACGCCTACCGCAGCCACACCTGCGCCGATCTGACCGCCGCCAATGTTGGTGAAACCGTCCGACTGTCCGGTTGGGTGCACCGGGTGCGCGATCACGGCGGCGTGCTGTTCATCGACCTGCGCGACCATTTCGGGGTGACGCAGGTGCTATGCGACGGCGACAGCGCCGCCTTCGCGGAACTGGAAAAGGTGCGCTCGGAATGGTGCATCCGCATCGACGGCACCGTCAAGGCGCGCGACCCCGAGCTGATCAACCCCAAGCTGGCGACCGGCGAGATCGAGGTCTACGTGCGCGAGTTCGAGGTGCTGGGCAAGGCCGAGGAACTGCCGCTGATGGTCTTCGGGGATCAGGAATATCCCGAGGAAACCCGCCTGCGCTATCGCTATCTCGACCTGCGCCGCGAGGCGATGCAGCGCAACATGACGCTGCGCTCGGACGTGGTGGCCTCGATGCGCCGCCGCATGTGGGACAGCGGCTTCCGCGAATACCAGACCCCGATCATCACCGCCTCCAGCCCCGAGGGCGCGCGCGACTTCCTGGTGCCCTCGCGCCTGCATCCGGGCAAGTTCTACGCGCTGCCGCAGGCGCCGCAGCAGTTCAAGCAGTTGATCATGGTCTCGGGCTTCGACCGCTATTTCCAGATCGCGCCCTGTTTCCGCGACGAGGACCCGCGCGCCGACCGCTCGCCGACCGACTTCTACCAGCTTGACCTCGAAATGAGCTTCGTCACCCAGCAGGACGTGTTCGACACGATCCAACCGGTGCTGACCGGCATCTTCGAGGAATTCGGCAACGGCCGGAAGGTCGACAAGGTCTGGCCGCAGATCTCGTACAAGGACGCGGCGCTGTGGTACGGCACCGACAAGCCCGACATGCGCAACCCGATCAAGATGCAGGATTGCTCCGAACATTTCCGCGGTTCGGGCTTTGCCATCTTCGCCAAGCTGCTGGAGCAGGAAGGCACCCAGATCCGCGCCATCCCGGCGCCGGGCGGCGGTTCGCGCAAGTTCTGCGACCGCATGAACGCCTTCGCCCAGAAAGAGGGTTTGCCGGGGATGGGCTATATCTTCTGGCGTGAAGGCGAGGACGGCATGGAAGCGGCCGGGCCGCTGGCCAAGAACATCGGCCCCGAGCGCACCGAGGCGATCCGCCTGCAACTGGGTCTCGGCAAGGGCGACGCGGCGTTTTTCCTGGGCGGCAAGCCCAAGACCTTTGAAAAGGTTGCGGGCAAGGCGCGCGACGTCATCGGCGAGGAACTGGAACTGACCGACAAGAGCCGGTTCGCCTTTGCCTGGGTCGTGGATTTTCCGATCTACGAAAAGGACGAGGAAACCGGCAAGATCGACTTCGAGCACAACCCGTTCTCGATGCCTCAGGGCGGGATGAAGGCGCTCGAGGGCGATCCGCTCGAGGTGCTGGGCTATCAGTACGACCTGGCCTGCAACGGCTACGAGATCCTGTCGGGCGCGATCCGGAACCACAAGCCCGAGATCATGTTCAAGGCCTTCGAGATCGCCGGCTATGGCGAGGCCGAGGTGCGCCGTCGCTTTGGCGGCATGGTCAACGCCTTCCACTATGGCGCCCCGCCGCATGGCGGCTGCGCCGCGGGCATCGACCGTATCGTGATGCTGCTGGCCGATACGGTGAACATCCGCGAAGTCATCATGTTCCCGATGAACCAGCGCGCCGAGGACCTGATGATGCAGGCCCCGTCGGATCCGACTTCGGATCAGCTGATGGAGCTTGGCCTGCGCGTCATCCCGCAGGAATGATGCAAAGCGCCGCGCGCTCCGGCGGGCGGCGCCGCGGTTTTCGGATGCTCGACAACAAGGCGGACGCTTCGGGAGGCGCAGGTCGCCCGCGTCCGGCATTCCCGCGGCTCAGGATGCGGTCGCAGTCTCGCTAGATGCCATGCCCGGGAACGTCGGCCGGGCAGGGACCCGCGCCCGAAAGCGTGACGCCCCTGGACAGGTCCGACCGGGTGTCCGAGGCCGTCAGGATGAGGCTGCCTATCCAGCCGCCCGTACGCGCACGCCTCAGTCGGATGGCCCGGGCTATGTTGCGCGTATGCAGATAGGCGCCAAGCGCGACCAGGGCGAGCGCCGCCAAACATATTTCGGCCATTTCAGATCGCCTCGCGCCGGTCCAGCCGGTTTTGAACCAGCCCCGCCAGGCGCGCAGCCGCCGCCGTCGCCGGCACACCCCGCGCCCGCGTTCGGGCGAGGGTGCGCGCGGCTTCGGCCAGTGCGTAATCCCCGGCCGAATGCGCGACGCCGCCGGCGAACTGCGTCACGTAGTCCAGCACCCGCTCGTCCCGCGCTTTGGTCAGGACGTCTGCGATATGGGCCATGTCCTCCCGATAGGCGATGGAGTCGGGGCGAATGACCTCGTCGGTCAGCCGGCATGGGACCGCCGATCGGCGATCCTCGGGCAATAGCGACAGGATCCGGTCCTGAAAATCCGCAAGCGATGTCACCGGTTTGGCCAGGAACCCGTCCGCGCCCGCCGCCAGCGCGATCCCTTCGGCCAAGTCGTCGCCCGAGGTGCCGAGGATCGCGCCGATCCTGGGCGCCGCTTTGGCCAGTTCCTCGATCAGCCCGGCCCCCGATCCGTCGGGCAGGCCCAGATCCACGACGGCCACCGACGGACGGTAGAGCTGCAGATGGCGGCGTGCGGATTTCAGGCAATCGGCCCGCCGCAGCCGGGCGCCGCTGCGCAGGCACATCAGGCGCATGGCTTCGCATGCATATCGGCTGTCCTCGACCAGCAGGATCGTCAGGCCCAGAAGCGGTCTGGACGGGCAGGGCGGGCGGTGCGGGGCGGCGAACAGGTCCGAATCATCCATGGCGGGTTCCCTTCTGCGGTCGCTCCATTGCTAGGAAAAACCGGCTAACGGATGGTTAATGGGCGCTTTGGCGCACTTGCCCTTTGCCGGGGGAGCCCCCATAACCCATGGCAACCCGAGGCAAGAGGAGACACCCATGATCGGCCGGCTGAACCACGTCGCCATCGCTGTTCCTGATCTGGAGGCAGCGTCCGAACAATACCGCACGGCGCTGGGCGCCAAGGTCGGCGCGCCGCAGGACGAGCCCGATCACGGCGTCACCGTCGTTTTCATCGAACTGCCCAACACCAAGATCGAGCTTCTCTATCCCCTGGGCGAAGACAGCCCGATCAAGGGGTTCCTCGACAAGAACCCGTCGGGCGGCATCCATCATGTCTGCTACGAGGTCGAGGACATCATCGCCGCCCGCGATCACCTCAAGGAAACCGGCGCCCGCGTGCTGGGCTCGGGCGAGCCCAAGATCGGCGCGCATGGCAAGCCGGTGCTGTTTCTGCACCCCAAGGACTTCAACGGCTGCCTCGTCGAACTTGAACAGGTCTGACGCCGCCCCTCCGGAGCCCCTGCCATGACGATCACCGCCGCCCTGGTCCTATTCGCCGTCATCTGGTTCATGACCTTCCTCGTGGTCCTGCCCATCCGGGTCAAGACCCAGGGGGATCTGGGCGAGATCGTGCCGGGCACCCATGCCGGCGCGCCGGAAGAGCATCACCTGAAGAAAAAGGCGTGGATCACGACGCTGATCGCCGTGATCCTGTGGGTGGTCATCGCCGGGATCATCATCTCGGGCCTGATCAGCGTGCGCGATTTCGACTGGATGAACAGGCTCGGCCCGCCCGACTGACCGGCTGCGGGCCGGCCGTGTGTGACCGGAGGGAAAGCGGATGCCCGGTTGGCTGTTGTTTCTGGTCTATCTCGGCCTGGTGCTGGCGCCGCTTGGGCTTGCCGTGGCGCAGGGCATTCCGCCGCGGTCTCTGTGGGACGAACTGGCCACCGGCGCCGGGATGCTGGCCACCGTCGTCCTGCTGGTCGAATTCCCGCTCTCGGGACGGTTCCGGCTGATCTCGCGCCGGATCGGCATGGACGTGACCATGCGCTGGCACCAACTTCTGGCGCGGGTGGCGCTGGTGCTGGCGCTGATCCACCCCTTTCTCTACCGGGCTGAACGCAACCCGGCCTATCCCTGGGATGTGACCCGGCAACTGACGCTGTCCTGGCAGCCCGAAACGATCCTGCCGGGTGCGGCGGCCTGGGTGCTGCTGCCGGTGCTGGTCGGACTCGCGCTGTCGCGGAACGGGCCGGGCAAACGCTATGAAATCTGGCGGCTGGCGCATGGGCTGACGGCCCTGGCGGTCGCGGTCTTCGTGCTGTGGCACGCGCTGGTGGCGGGACGCTACAGTTCCGATCCGGTGCTGGCGGGATTCTGGCTGGGGCTGGGCGGCATCGCCGTTCTGTCGCTGCTGCGGGTCTATCTGCTGTCACCGCTCGCGCGGCTGCGGCGGCCCTGGCGGATCACGCGCGTCGCCAAGGTGGCCGAACGCACCTGGGAGATGGTGCTGGCCCCGGACGGCCATGACGGGATGCGGTACGAGGCCGGTCAGTTCGCCTGGCTGCATGTCGGGCGCAGCCCGTTCTCGGTGAACGACAACCCGTTCTCGATCGCTTCGGCGCCCGCCGAGGGCCCCGAGATCCGCTTCGTCATCAAGGAACTGGGCGATTTCACCCGCAGCCTCGGCAGGATCGAACCCGGCGCGCGGGCCTATCTCGACGCGCCTTTCGGCAGCCTGACGCTGGGCGGGCAGACCGCCCCGGGCGTGGCGTTGATCGCAGGCGGCGTGGGCGTCGCGCCGATGCTGGGCCTGTTGCGCGAATTGCGGGCGAAGAACGATCCGCGCCCGGTGACGCTGATCTACGGCAACCGCGCCGCGTCGCAGATCGTCGATGGCGCGGAAGTGGCCGCGATGGAGCAGGCGGGCGGGCTGCGGCTGGTCCACACATTGTCCGAACCGCCCGAGAACTGGCAGGGCGAGGTCGGCATGATCGACCGTGCGCTTCTTGAAAAGGTGTTCGCGGACCCGGCGCAGCGGGACTGGGTCTATGTCCTCTGCGGCCCGCCCGCGATGCTCAGCGCGGTCCGGCGCGACCTGATCGCGATGGGCGTGCCCGCCCGCCGGATCCTCAGCGAATCCTTCGTCTACGACTGACCGCGCGCCCGGGCCCGGTCGTTCAGGCCGTGGAAGATATGGGTGAAGGTCGCGGCGCCGATGATCGGGACCAGCAGGTTGACGACCGGCACCGACAGCGGCACCGCCATCAGCGTGCCGGCGATCCAGATGGTCGGCATGTGCTGCGCCCTGAGCTTGCGCGCGCCTTCCCGCCCCAGACGTCGCATGGCGGCGAGCGTGAAGTATTCCCGCCCCAGAAGGAACCCGTTCAGCCCCCAGAAGATCAGCGGCGCCAGCGGCGTGAAGACGACATAAAGGATCAGCGCCAGCAGGTTGGCCGCGATCAGCACCCCCAGAAAGCTCAGCGTATCGGCCAGACCGTCCATGAAGGACACGCCCGGCACTTTCGGCAACTGCGGATAATGCCGGTCCTCGACCGCCTGCGCCACCTCGTCCAGAAACATCGAGGTGATGGCCGAGGCGACCGGCACCATCAGCACGACCGACAGCAGCAGCATCAGCGGCAACAGCGCCCAGCTCAGGACGTTGCCGACCCAGGTGACGGTGCCGATCCAGGGCAGGGTCACCGTGTCGCCGACGAACAGGCCCGCGCCCCAGACCACCGCCGAGGTGAACCCGAAGAGCAGCGCGAAGGTCAGGCCGACCCCAATCAGCAGCACCTTGCGGAACCTGTGATCCCCGATCTGGCCCAGCGCCAGGAAGAACGAGTTGACGATGATCATTCCGAAACCCATTCGGTAATGGCATCGACATCCGGGCGCGGCCGTTCCGGCGGGGCGGCGCCTTCGGTCGCGATATGCACGAAACCGACGATCCGCTCGTTCTCCGCCAGTCCCAGCGCCTTTTCGCAAAAGCCACGGTCATGCGCCTGCCAGCCGCTCAGCCAGTTCGCGCCCCAGCCCGCCGCAAGGGCGGCGTTCAGCAGCGCCAGGCAGACTGCCCCGGCGGAGTAGGTCTGTTCGATGGCCGGGATCTTGTCCGACGGTTTCTGCACCTCGATCACCGCGACCGCCAGATGGCCCTGGTCGAACTGGCTGCGCGCCTTGGCGATTTCTTCGGGGGATTTGCCGAGGGCCTTGCCCGTGGCCTCGGTCATGTCCGCCAGACGCGGCATCGCGCCCTTTTCCAGCACGACGAAACGCCACGGTTCGAGCTTGCCGTGATCCGGGCTGCGCGCGGCGGCGGTCAGAAGCGGCTGCAACTGCTCGCGGGTCGGCGCCGGGGCGACCAGCGTCTTTGCCGGGCGCGACCGGCGCGACAGCAGGAATTCGAGGGCGGCGGGGTTCTCCAGCGACATATGTGAAACCTTTTTACATAAGCCCCCTGTATCTCGGTCAGGCAGGCGGGCGTTTCAAGGGTAAAATGAAGGTGACCGTGGCATTCCGGCGATGCGCCTTGGCCCCGGCCTGTTATCTTGTCAGCAGGTTCGAGGAGACGCCATGCCCAGGATCATCATCATTCTCTTTTGCACATCCGCCGTTCTGTCCGCCTGCCAGCCGGCCGCGACCGGACCGGATACCGGGATCGAGGGGCTGCCCGGCGGTCTCGCCCCGGCGCATGGCCGCACCCCCGAAGAGCGTGCCGCGGCCAACGCCTATTACTACGGCCCGCGCGGCGACGAATTCTGAGCCCCCGCGCAGGACTAGGTTTTTGCTATGACCCCTGAGCCGGCGTTTCCCGGATCTGGTACACCCCTTCCGGCAGGTCCAGCGCGGCGGCCAGGTCGCGCAGCTGTTCCGGCGACAGGGTGATCTTGTGGATCTGGTCGGTGCGGGGATCCAGTTGCTCCAGCGTGACGCATTCGGCGAAACTGTTGATGACCACGTCCTCCTGCAAGGGCGCGTCGCCTTCGTCCACCAGCGTGATGACGGTCGAGTCGAACTCGTGCTCAATCGTAAACATGACCTCACAGTGACGGCCGCCCCGAACGATTGCAAGCCATTGACGCGGCCGCTTTGGAGTGGAAGACCGCATCGTCGCGGGCTAATCTCCTGGTCCGACGACTTGAAAAGAAAGGCCCCCTGATGCGCCGGATCGCCCTGCTTCTGGTTCTCGTTCTCTCCGCCTGCGAGGTCACGGCCCCGCCGCCGGCGACCGTCCCGGCGCCGCAATCTTCGGCGCTGCCCCCGAACACGCGCGTGGCCGCCAAGAATTTCGACGCGGTCAGCCAGGCAGTCGGGGCGCAGGCGCGGGCCGAATGCAAGCGCCGCACGTCCGGAGGCAATTGCGACTTCCGCATCCTGATCGACCCGGACAAGCGCGCGCCCGCCAACGCCTACCAGACCCTCGACAAGCAGGGCCGGCCGGTGATCGTCTTCACCCAGTCGATGATCGCCTCGACCCGAAACGGCGACGAACTGGCCTTCGTGATGGGGCACGAGGCGGCGCATCACATTCGCGGCCACATCGCGCGGCAATCGCAGAACGCGGCGGTCGGGGCCATCGTCTTTGGCCAGCTTGCCGGCCTGACCGGTGGCAACGCGGCCGCCATCGACGCGGCGCAGCAGCTGGGCGCTGTGGTGGGCGCCCGCAGCTATTCCAAGGAGTTCGAGCTCGAGGCGGATCAGCTTGGCACCATCATCACTTACAACGCAGGCTACAATCCACTGGTCGGAGTGCTGTTCTTCGACCGCGTCCCCGATCCCGGCAACCGGTTCCTGGGTTCGCACCCGCCCAACGCGCAGCGGGTTCAGGCCGTGAACCAGACCGCCCGCCAGTTGGGCCTGATCCGGTGACGCAACTGGTCCGCCTTGGCGTGGTCCTGACCGACCGCGGCTCGAAATACGCCGTGACCGGGGCGCCTGCGACCAGCCGGGCCGAGGTGGACGCGGTGCTAGCCCAACTCAAGGCCGACCGCTCATACGCCAAGGCCACCCACAACACCTGGGCGGCGGTGCTGCCCACCGGCGCGCTCAAGGCCGATGACGGCGAGTCCGGCGCCGCCATGGTGATCCTGCGCATGATGGAGCGCGCCGGCCTGCAAGACCACGTCATCATCGTCACCCGCTGGTACGGCGGCAAGAAGCTGGGCGGTGACCGCTTCCGCCGGGTGCAGGATGCGACCCGCGCCTATCTCGACCACATCGGACTGGCGTCTTGACCTGAGTCAATGGCAACGCGGCCAACAACGGGTAGGTTCTGTCCCATCAGCGCGACAGAAAGGATCACCCGATGACCGACCGCGACACGCTCAGACGCCACGCCGACCTGGTGGATCGGATGGCATCCACGCTGGGCATCGACCTGCAGGAGACCGCGATTTCCGGCAACGTCTCGTCGGACGAGATCTCGGATGCGGTCCTGCGCTGCACTGATTGCCCGAACCCCGACAACTGCGCGAGTTATCTCGCCCGCGTGCATCACTCGGGCCTGACGCCCGAATATTGCCGCAACCAGGACCTCTTCGCCCGTCTCACCCCCTGACCCCTGGACCCCGCCATGCCCCCGCTCGGAAAGATAATGACCCATCTCCGCCTCGTTCTGGGGATGGGCCGCGCGACCGGGACGGACATCGTGGCGGCGCACGAGGAAGGCCGGCTCAGCCAGGAAGACTGGGCCGGGATGGTGCAGACCTGCCGGGCCTGCGAGGACGCCGGCGGTTGTCGGGCATGGCTGGACCAGAACGAAAGCGTCGAGGACGCACCGAAATCCTGCGCCAACCGCGCCCGTCTGGCGGCGCTGAGGAGAAAACAGAAAGAGGACGAATGATGCTACAGATCTCGCTGGGCGATATCGAAAAGCACTTCTGGCTCACCCGCTCGGTCGCCCGCTGCATGGACGTGTCCCTGTCCGAGGCGATGGCCGAAGGTCGCCTGACCGAGCAGGGCTATGCCGAGATGGTCACCCGGTGCCGCGCCGCCGACTGCCACCGCCAATGCGAACTCTGGCTGGCGACGCGGCAGGCCTGCGCCGAAGCCGCGCCAGAGTTTTGCGCCAATGCCGATGTCCTGAACCGGCTGAAGTGATCAGAGCTTGGAATGCGTCCCGTCGCAGAGCGGCTTTTTCGACGAATGCTTGCAGCCGCAAAAGAACACCTTCTTGTCCGCCTCGGCCGTGTATTTCACCGGCTCGAACGCGCTTCCCTTATGTGAGCCGTCGCAAAAGGGCTGCTTGCCGGATTGCCCGCAGGCGCACCAGAAGTAGGTCTTGCCTTCCTTGACCTCGACAGGGAACGGCCCTTTCTGGGCGATGTTGGGGGCGTCTGACATGTGGCTCTCCTCGCTGGCTGATGTCTGGGGCAAAGCATAGCTGAGGTTTGCCGGATTGGTAGGCCGGGATTCGCGCAAACCTGCCCGATCTATGAACAATTCCGTCTGCGATTCTCCGCTCCGACGGCCGCGCCCGACCCGATTCGGTTGCCACGGCGCATTCGAGGGCGTAACCTGATGGAACCCCGGTTGGTTGGGGAAAAAAAGTTGAGAAATAAAGGATTGAAGGACATGAAACTGAAACTCGCTGCCTTTGGTGCATTCGCCCTGGTCCTGACCGCCTGCGCGCAGCAGGAAGAGCCCGAGCCGGTCTACGTGCAGCCCTCCTATGACAAGTATGGCGCTGCCAGCTGCCCGACTGGCTATCAGTTGGCAACCACCGAGGCCGGTCAGACCGTCTGTTCGCCGGTCAGCTGACGATTTCCTGACAGGCGGCCCTTTGCGGCCGCCTGTTCCCGCCTTTGCGGTCCGTTCCTAATCCTCTGACGCAATCTCCATCGCCTTCGCGAGCCGCGCGACGGGGATGGCTATGATGACGCTTTCCCCGTCCACCACCGCCACGCTGGACAGCACGCCCACGACCCGAGGCGTCCCCTCCATATCGGCCAGAACCGGCGCGCCGGAATCGCCCGACATGGCCGCGCAGGGCAGCAGGAACACGCCCTGTTGCGGGCGGATATCCGGAGCCCCGCAATCCCGCGCCACCGCCAGCACGTGCTGGCGCAGCCCCGCATAGCCGGCCAGCGCAAGGGGCTGCCCGGTCAGCGCCGCCGCTATAAGATCGCCGGTTTCAAGAAACCCCACGTCCCGGCCGATCGGCTCTTTCAGGACCAGCAGGGCCCAGTCCTGGGCCGGGCCGCCCTCGAAATCGCGGGTCGCAGTGTCCTTCACCGGATCCAGAACGAACCGCTCCACCTGCGACACGGCCACTCCCTCGCCGCGCTGGTATCCGGCCACGAAGCGGATGCTTTCCGGCGGGATCCACGACTTGCGGGGGTGGTTGTACAGGCAATGCGCGGCGGTCAGCACGACCCGCTCCGAGATCAGCGTGCCGGTGCAATGGCTCCTGACCTGGGTGCTGGCGAAATTGACCCGCCCGACCGCCCGCCATGGGCTTGCCGATGCATCCACGATCTCGCGCTGGCGGATCGCCTCGCACCCCTGCGACATCCGGTTCCCGGAGCGGCAGATCGCATTGAATTCCGGCGCGAACGCCTTGCCGCCCGTCATCCCCGCATCCGGCGATTGGGCGAAGGCGGAGGCCGCAGCCACAATCATCATGGCCGGGATCAAGGCTGTCGCGGTCTTGTGTTTCGCGGTCACGTGGCCCCCGTTCCGGCAATTCCCTTCCCTGATCTGAATGATGGGACGGCGCGGGCGGAATGTCGATGCAACAATCCCGTCGCCTGCGCGCGAACCCGGCTGGACGGGGCGACGCAGTTGGGCTTTCCTGCGGACACGACACGCGCCTGCCCCTGCAATTCCCCGGACGGAGGACCGATGCGATACTTTCTGACCCGCCTGAAATCCAGAACCGTCTGGAGCTGGGCCGGCTGCGCCGACACCTGGCAAAGCGAATATTCCTTTCGGGCCTGGGTCTGGGCCAACCTGATCTCGGCCGCACTGGCGTTCCTGCTGCCGCTCGGCACCGCCGAACGCGCGCTGATCCTCGCGCTGGGGATCCTGGTGCTGGTCGCCGAACTGTTCAACACCGCCATCGAGCGGGCGGTGGACCACACCTCGACCGACCACCACGAACTGGCAGGTCAGGCCAAGGACGCCGCCAGCGCGGCGGTGGCGCTGACCGCCGTGGCCGCGGGCGTGGTCTGGGTGGTGGTGCTGGTGGGGTTGGTCTAAGGCCCCGCTCAAAAATTACCACATCGTTGTGAACAAAGTCGAAAGTCTTAAAGTGCTTAAGAGCGTCAACTCCAGCAACGCTACAAGTAGAGAGTGTTATCTATGGTAATCAACGTTGGGCGGATTTGAACATCTATGATTGCATTAACTACGTCGTTCTTAATGTCGGCGTCGCTGGCCGCCAAATAGGTGTCGTACTCAACAGAGAGCTTTGCGACCTGACTATCGTCTTCCATAAGAACATAAATCGGGCGCTCAAGGTTTCCGAGATCATGTAGGTCCAAGAGCTCCGATTTCTGCTGCGGCATTCGAAGACCATCCAAGAGCGTTTTCATACGATTGTCGATATCACCCTTGGCGAGCAGGTGCGGGCTATTTGGTGCCACCAAGAGCAAAACGGACACTTCACATGACAGATGTGAGTGTTTTACCGCCAAGGGTACAAAGTGCTTTTGGCAAAACGAAAAATGTTTTGCGAAAAGTCGCGAAAGCGGAACACGGCCCTCGTCGTCGTTGGATTGTCCCAATGACAACCCTTGGTCTGTTGATGTGCTTAACCATGTGCTCAAATGTTCGTGTGAGTTCCAAAACCTTTGCAGTTGTGGGTGAAAATACTCCCTTAGATGCCAAATATCTCTGAGCTTTCGGCTGTTGCCCTTGAGAGGGCCAACGTAAGAAAGTCGTAGCCTCATTCAACCCGCCCCCACAAATCATACTCCCCGGCCTCGTCCACCTCGACCGTCACGATATCCCCCGGCTTCAACCCCTCGAAGTCCTCGTCGATGAACAGGTTGCCGTCGATTTCCGGCGCGTCCGCCTTGGTGCGGCAGGTGGCGGCCTCGGCGTCCACCTCGTCCACGATCACCTCGATGCGGCTGCCGACCTTGGCGGCCAGCTTCGCCGCCGAGATCGCCTGCGCCTTTTCCATGAACCGCTCCCAGCGGTCCTGCTTGACCTCGGCCGGCACGTGGTCCGGCAGGTCGTTCGACCGGGCGCCGTCCACGTTCTCGTATTGAAAGCAGCCGACGCGGTCCAGCTGCGCCTCGTCCATCCAGTCGAGCAGCGTCTGGAACTCGGCCTCGGTCTCGCCCGGGTAGCCGACGATGAAGGTCGAGCGCAGGGTGATGTCGGCGCAGACCTCGCGCCAGGCGGCGATCTCGTCCAGGGTTTTCGCCGCCGCCGCGGGCCGCGCCATGCGCTTCAGCACGTCCGGGTGGGCGTGCTGGAACGGAATGTCGAGATAGGGCAGCACGTTGCATCCCGCATCCGCCATCAGCGGGATCAGGTCGCGCACATGTGGGTAAGGGTAGACGTAATGCAGCCGCACCCAGGCTTCCATCCGCCCCAGTTCGCGCGCCAGGTCGGTGATGTGGCTGCGCACCTCGCCGTCCTTCCACGGGTTCACGTCGTGTTTCCGGTCAAGCCCGTAGGCCGAGGTGTCCTGGCTGATGATCAGCAACTCGCGCATGCCGCTTTCCACCAGCTTTTCGGCCTCGCGCAGCACCGCGTGGGCCGGGCGGCTGGCCAGACGCCCCCGCATGTCGGGGATGATGCAGAACCGGCACTTGTGATTGCAGCCCTCGGAAATCTTCAGATAGCTGTAATGGCGGGGTGTCAGCTTGACGCCCGAGGCGGGCAGCAGGTCCACGAACGGGTGCGGGTCGGGCGGCACGGCGGCATGCACGGCATCCAGCACCTGCTCGTACTGGTGCGGGCCGGTGACGGCCAGGATGCGCGGGTGATGCTCGCGGATGTAATCCGGCTCGGCCCCCAGGCACCCCGTCACGATCACCTTGCCGTTCTCCACCAGCGCCTCGCCGATGGCCTCCAGCGATTCCGCCTTGGCGCTGTCGAGGAATCCGCAGGTGTTGACGATCACCGCATCGGCCCCGGCATAGTCGGGCGAGATGCCGTACCCCTCGGCGCGCAGCCGGGTCAGGATGCGCTCGCTGTCCACCAGCGCCTTGGGACAGCCGAGCGAGACCATGCCGATGGTCGGCTGGCCGGCGCGGGGCGCATCGGTAAAGCGGGCGGCGGGCGCCAGGTCGGGGCGGAGGTTCGGTGGGTTCGTGCTCATTGCGCGCATATAGTGGGGATCACTTCTGCTTGCAAATGTTGCGAGAGCAAGGCTGGCTTGTCATATGCAATGCATAATCAGAACAGGTGAGGAGCAGAATCATGGGCTGGCTTTTGCGGATCGCGTTCATTCTGATCGCGGTGGTCGTGTTGGTGATCGGCGCGCTTCTGCTGATGCCCGGGGACAAGCTGGGCGCCATTCTCGCGGACCAGGTCAAGGCGCAGACCGGGCGTGAGTTGACGCTGTCGGGCGATGTAAGCCTGTCTTTCTGGCCGGTTCTGGGCATCGAGACCGGGCCTGTGACCATCGGCAACGCGGACTGGGCCGGCCCCGAGCCGATGCTCTCGGCGCAGGGGCTGGCCGTCGGAGTCGACGCCTCGGCCCTGCTGTCCGGCAATGTCAGGATCAGGCAGATCGTTGCCCGGGATCCGGTCCTGCGCCTCGAATCATCGCAAGGTCGCGGCAACTGGGAGTTCGGCGCCCCTTCGGCGCCAGCGGCAACCCCGACCGGGCCCGGGCAGGCCCCCGCCGAACAGCGCGAGGTCACGCTCGACTCGCTGGAACTGACCAACGCGCGCCTGATCTATGTCGAAGAAGGCGAGACCCGGATGGATTTCGCCAATGTCGATCTGGCGGCCAGCTGGCCCGCGCCGACCGCGCCGCTCGAGGTGCGGGCGCGGCTGAAGCTGGGGGATGGTCCGATCGACGTCGACATGCGGATCCCCGACCTGCCCGGTTTCGCCTCCGGGACGGTGACCGGGATGGACATGGCGCTGACCGCCCCGGGCGGGGCCATCACCTTTGCCGGCAAGGTGAACACTGCCGGAGAGATGGCGGGAACCACCCGGATCAAGACCACGGATACCGCAAGGATGCTGGCCGCTTTCGGGCAGGCGGGGGTTGCGGTGCCGAAGGGGCTGGGGCAGGTGGCCAATGTCACCGCGCAGATGACCTATACGCAGGATGGCCGCCTGTCGCTGCGCGACCTCACGGCAGTCCTGGACCAGAACCGCTTCACCGGCGAGGCCGACATGATCGCCGCCGACCCGCCGCAGGTGACGGCCCGTCTGGCCGCGGGCGATCTGGACCTGTCGCAGATCGGAGGACCGAGCGCCCCGTCCGCAGGCGGTGGCGCAGGGGCGCAGACGCCGCAGGGATGGTCCAAGGCGCCGATCGACGCCTCGGCCCTGTCGCTGGCCAACGGTTCGATCCGCCTCGACGCCAATTCGATCTCGACCGGCGATCTGAAGCTGGGCCCCAGCCGCGTCACCCTGACCCTGGACCGGGCGCGCGCGGTTCTGGAGATGCATCCCGTCACCCTGTTCTCGGGAACGCTTACGGGGCAGCTGGTGGCCAACAACCGGGGCGGCCTGTCCGTGGCAGGCGACATGAAGATTGACGGGATCGAGACGCAGGAGGCGCTGTCCACGCTGGCCGGGGTCGAGCGGCTGTCCGGCAAGGCGTCGGGCGCGGTCAAGTTCCTGGGCGTCGGCCAGACCGAAGATCAGATCATGCGCTCGCTGAACGGCGAGGGGCGCATCGACATGGGGCGCGGCGTGATCTCGGGCTTCGACCTGGACCGGCTGATGGGGTCGGGGGCCGGAACGGGAGGAACCACGGTGTTCAACAGCCTGGCGGCAAGTTTCACGATCATCGATGGCGACCTGTTCAACCGTGACCTGCTGATGCAGCTCGACAATTTTCGTGCCGACGGCGACGGGCGCATCGGGCTTGGCGCGCGCGACATCGACTACCTGTTCACGCCGGTCGCGCTTCGGGCCAACTCGGGTCAGGGGCTGGCAGTGCCGGTCCGCATCGTGGGGCCCTGGGCGGATCCCGCCATCAAGCCCGATCTCAGCAAGGTGATCGAGGCGGCGAAGGAAAAGAAGCTGAACGAGGTCGAGGCCAAGGCCAAGGACAAACTGCGGCAGAAGCTGGAAAAGGAACTCGACACCACGATCACCGAGGAACAGGATCTCGAGGAGGTCATCAAGGACAGACTGGAGGAAGAGGCCAAGAAGGGCTTGCTCAAGCTGCTGGGCGTGGACTGAACCTGGCCGACCCTCGCCGCCGGTGGCCCGTTCGAGAGCCTCCGGCGGGAGTATTTGGTAAAAGATGAAGCCGCGAACGGATCAGATCGTCTGGTCGTAGTCGCCCACCGCCGGTTCGGTGCGGATCACCGCGTCGATATCGGCAAAGATCGCCCGCATTTCCTGTTCGCTCTCGCTGCTTTCGCAGACCACGACCAGGTTCGGCGTGTTGGACGAGGCGCGCACCAGCCCCCAGCTGCCGTTGTCGAGGATGACGCGGGCGCCGTTCACCGTCACGACCTCCTTGATCGCGCGGCCGGCAAAGCTTTCGCCGGCTTCGTGCTTGGCGACCAGCTTGTCGACCAGGCGCGCGAGGATGTCGTATTTCTCGGTATCGGCCGCATAGGGCGACATGGTCGGCGTCGACCAGGTCTTGGGCAGGGCCTTGCGCAGGTCCGACATGCTCTTGTCCGGGTTGCGGTCCATCAGCTTGCAGATCTCGACCGCCACGCGCATGCCGCAGTCGTATCCGCGGCCGATGGGTTCGGCCAGGAAGTAGTGCCCGGATTTCTCGAACCCCGCCAGCGCGCCGATTTCCTTGACGCGCCGCTTCATGTGGCTGTGGCCGGTCTTCCAGTAGACCGCCGTTACCCCGTTCTTCTGCAGCTCCGGATCGGCGGCGAACAGGCCGGTCGATTTCACGTCGGCCACGAAGGTCGCGTTCGGATGCAGCTTGGACAGGTCGCGGGCCATGATCACGCCCACCTTGTCGGCAAAGATCTCTTCGCCTTCGTCATCCACGACGCCGCAGCGGTCGCCGTCACCGTCGAAGCCCAGCGCCAGGTCGGCGTCTGTGGCCTTCACCGTGGCGGCCATGTCGTGCAGCATCTCCATGGCCTCGGGGTTGGGGTTGTAGTTGGGGAAGGTGTAATCCAGCCGGTTGTGGCTGGGCACGACCTCGACCCCCATCCGCTCGAAGATCTCGGGCGCAAAGGCCGAGGCGGTACCGTTGCCCGTGGCGCAGACGACCTTGAGCGGCCGGGACATGCGGAAATCGCCCACCAGATCGTCGATATAGGCTTCGCGCACTCCTTCGACGAATTCGTAGGTGCCGCCGGGCCGCGTCTCGAAATCGCCGCTCAGCACGATGTCGCGTAGTTCGGCCATCTCGTCCGGCCCGTGGGTCAGCGGGCGCTCGAACCCCATCTTCACCCCGGTCCAGCCGTTCGGATTGTGTGAGGCCGTCACCATCGCCACCGCCGGCACGTCCAGGTGGAACTGCGCGAAATAGGCCATGGGGCTCAGCGCCGGGCCGATATCCTTGACCTGGATGCCGGCCTGCATCAGGCCCAGGATCAGCGCGTTCTTGATGGCCAGCGAATAGTCGCGATAGTCGTTGCCGACCGCGATCACCGGCTCGATCCCGCGCCTGTGCATCTGGGTGCCCAGGCCCAGGCCCAGGGCGGTCATGCCGGGCAGGTTGATCTCGTCCGGGTATTTCCAGCGCGCGTCATATTCGCGAAAGCCGGTGGGCTTGATCATCGGGTCGCGCAGAAAACTCCAGGTGTTCGGCGTCACCTCGGCGAGGGGTTTGGTCATGAGGAAAAACTCTTGCTTCAGATCTTGATCGGGTTTGCTTTAGCCAAGGCGTCAAAGCGCATCAAGGTGGCGACAAGCTCGGGCATCTGCCCGAGCGGGATCATGTTCGGCCCGTCCGAGGGGGCGTTGTCCGGGTCCTGGTGCGTCTCGATGAAGACCGCGCCGACGCCCAGCGCCACCGCCGCCCGCGCCATCACCGGCGCGAATTCGCGCTGTCCGCCGGACGAGCCGCCCTTGCCGCCCGGCTGCTGCACCGAATGGGTGGCGTCCATCACCACCGGATACCCCGTTTGCGCCATCTGCGGCAGCGACCGCATGTCCGCCACCAGCGTGTTGTAGCCGAACGAGGTTCCGCGCTCGGTCAGAAGGATGTTCTCGTTGCCGGTGCTTTCGATCTTTTCGACGATGTTGGGCATCTCCCAGGGCGCCAGGAACTGGCCCTTCTTGACGTTGACCGCCTTGCCGGTTTCGCCCGCCGCCAGCAGCATGTCGGTCTGGCGGCACAGGAAGGCCGGGATCTGCAGCACGTCCACCGCCTGCGCCGCGACGGCGCACTGGTCTTCGGTATGCACGTCGGTGAGCACCGGAATGCCCATCGACTGCCGGATGCCGTCCAGCACCTTCAACCCGGCGTCGATGCCCATGCCGCGCTTGCCTCCCAGCGAGGTGCGGTTGGCCTTGTCATATGAGGCCTTGAACACGTACTGCGCGCCGGCGGCGTCGCAGGCTTCTTTCATCGCGCCGGCGATCATCTGGGCGTGATCGGCGCTTTCAAGCTGGCAGGGGCCCGCGATGATGGTGAGCGGAAGGTCGTTGCCGACCGTGAGATCGGCGATTCTTACATGTTTCATGAGTCTTACGAGGATACCTGTTCACGAAGGACCGACGCGGTAAGCGAGATCAGAAGGTAGATACCAGCAAACAGGAGGAATGCCAAAATCGTATTTTCGAACTTGCGCGGATAGCTCGGCTCCTGGCTGGGAACCGGATTGACCGAGACGGTCAGATAGCGCACCTGCCGGTTCGCCTCCATCCGGGTGTTTTCCATTTGCTGCAACGCGGTTTGCAGCATCATGTCCCGCGTGACCAGATCGGCCTGCGCCATCTGGATGCGCACGCTCAGCCGAGCCAGCGAGTTTTCGCCATTCGAGGCATCGACCATTTCGGCGTTCAGATCCTCCAGCACCGCCTCCAGCCGCTCGATATCGCCCTGCACGCCTTCGACCTTGGCCTTGTTGGGGCGGGCATTGTCCAGCAGGGCCGCCAGCTGCAGCCGCTTGTCCTGCAACTGCACCTCGACCTGGTCGATGCGGCCGCGCAGGCTGGCGATGACACCCTCGGGATCCAGAACCGCGCCCTTCAGCTGCAGTTCGACCAGGTCCTCCTGCGCCTTGCGCCGCTCGTCCTGCGCCATCTCGAAGCTCTGGCGCGCATCCTTCATCTGGTCCTCGCGCTTCTTTTCGGACAGGTTGTTCACCCGATCCTCGGCGTAAGAGATCAGCTTCTGCGAGAACTCGGTCGCCGTGGCCGGATCCGCCGCGGCCACCTCCATGCGGATGACGCCCTCGGTCGGGTCGTAGCCGAGTTTGATCATGCGCTTGTAGGTCTTGTAGGCCTCTTCGTTGCTGGCGTCCGGGTCCAGCCGCTGTATCGGGTCGATGTCCGGCTGCTGGAAATGCGCGGCAAACCCCGCGTCGCGGTCCAGCAGCAGCATCGCCTCCTTCGATTCGAGGAAGGACTGGACCGAGATCGAATCCTGCGACGTCGCGAATTGCGTGCCGGCAAGCAGCCCGCCCACGGCGCCCATCTGGCCGTCGGCCTGCAGGATCACGAATTCCGACTTGCTGGCATACATCGGCGTGGCGACGCGGTAGAAATAGTATCCGACCAACAGCGTCGGCAGCAGGACAAAGGCCGCCAACCGCGCGAACAGCGCCATCAGCTTGCGGCGGCGGCGGCGCACGATGTCGCGCTGGATCCGGCCGATCTCGACCTCGCGCCGCTGCGCCGGGCTCAGTTCGGCCGCAGGCAGGGTTTCGCCCGGCTTCCGCAGGGTTTGCGGCAGCTTGATCTCGGACGAACCGGCGCCTTCGGCATCCTCGCGCGCGCCCTGTTTCCCGGACACGACCAGATCCAGCAGGTTCGAACGCTGCAGCGGGTCGATGCCCTTTTGCCGCAGAAGGCGCACGGCGTCGTAGTCCGATGTTGCAGGCAGGCCGTGTTTCTGCGCCAGCCGCCGCGCCACGCGCAACTGCCGCCCGGTCAGACCCTCGCGCTTGATCGCGTCCAGTTCGCGGCTGGCCGCGGCGTCCTCGCCCCCGCCCAGCGCCTGGCGAATCCGTTCGGCGGGCGACAGCTCGGTCTCCCCGCGCGCCGCTTCCGCCCGTTCTGCCCCGGCGCCGGAAGGTTGGGGGATGCGGTATTTCCTAGCCTTGGGTTTGGTAGTCATAAAGCTGCTTCGCCTCTTCCAAGGTGTCAAACATGTAAAGCTGCCCGTCCACCAGGACAGCCGCCTGCCGGGCAAATTTTTCCAGTGTCTCGGGGCTGTGCGAAACGATCACGATGGTCGTGGTGCGCAGCCGTTCGCGCAGGATCGATCCGGCCTTGCGGTTGAACTCGACATCCGTCGTGGCCGGCATGCCCTCGTCGATCAGGTACATGTCGAAATCCAGCGCCAGCATCAGCGCAAAGGTGAACCGCGCCCGCATCCCCGAGGAATAGGTGCCCAGCGGCTGGTTGAAATACTCCCCCAGATCGCACAGCCACCGGCAATAGGCTTCGACATAGTCTGAATCCATGCCGTAGATCTTGGCGATGTAGCGCGCGTTTTCCAGCGCCGACAGCATGTTGGACACGCCGCCCACGAATCCCATCGGGAAGGACACGCGGCACTCGCGCCGGATCACGCCCTCATCCGGTTTTTCCAGCCCCGCCATCATGTTGATGAGTGTGGTCTTGCCGGTGCCGTTCGGCGCCAGGATGCCCAGCGACTTGCCCAGTTCCACCCGGAACGAGACCCGGTCCAGGATCACCTTGCGGCGGGTCCCGGTCCAGAAGGACTTGCTGACGTTTTCAAACTCAAGCATCTGCCGCCTTGCGGTTCTCGTGATCCGGGCCGGACACGGATGGCCGGCCTTGTCGGGGTACTGTCCGATACCCCCGGATGGTGGCCACATTATGCCGAAATGTGAAACAAATGATCAATGCGTACGGGGCGGGGAGGGGCGCTCTGGGCAAGCTTTGTGACAATCAAGTCTCTCCTGTCCGGTCCGCTTCCGCGGGATTCCGCTGCGGGGCTTTGACCACTGGACCACTGCCGCCGGATGCCTATCTTTCCGCCATGGCCCGCACAACCCGGTTTCCGCCCAAGGATTGCGCCCTTGCCCGCGCTTGCTGACGAGATCAGGGGCTGCCGCCTCTGCGCCCAGCGTTTCGCCGCCACCGCGACGGCGCATGAACCGCGCCCGGTGGTCTGGTTCCGCCCCGGCGCGCGGATCCTGATAGCAGGGCAGGCGCCTGGCGCGCGGGTCCACGCCTCGGGCCGGCCCTTCACCGACCCCTCGGGCGACCGGCTGCGAGACTGGCTGGGGATCGGCGAGGACATCTTCTATGACCTGTCCCTCGTCGCCGTGGTGCCGATGGCCTTCTGCTTTCCCGGCTACGACGCCCGCAACGCCGACCTGCCGCCGCCGCCGGTCTGCCGCCGCACCTGGCACGGCCGGGTCATGGCCCAGTTGGGGGACGTGCCCCTGACCATCCTCGTCGGCGGCCATGCGCACAAATACCACCTCGCCGCCAAAACCCCCGTGACCGAAACCGTCCGCTCCTGGCGGGACCATGCGCCGCGGGTCTTCGCCTTGCCACATCCGTCGTGGCGCAATACGGCATGGCTGAAGAAGAACCCGTGGTTCGAGGCCGAGTTGCTGCCGGTCCTGCGCGCGCGGGTGCAGGAGGTGCTGAATGACTGACACGACGGCGCTGGATGCGGCCCACGCGGCAATGGAAGCCGCGCCGCAGGATGACGCGGCCCGGCTCCGCTTTTTCGAACGGCTGGCCGACGCCGAACTGTTCCTGCTGCTGACCGAAGAAGCCGCGGATGAGAACATCTCGCCCGAGCTGTTCGACGTGGCCGACGGGCGTTTCGTGCTGGCCTTCGACCGCGAGGACCGTCTGGCCCGCTTCGCCGGCCGGCCCGCGCCCTATGCCGCGCTTTCCGGGCGGGTGCTGTCGGCGATGCTGGCAGGGCAGGGCATCGGGCTGGGATTGAACCTCGAAGTCGCGCCCTCATCGATCCTGATCCCGGCCGAAGCGATGGGCTGGCTCAGCGACACGCTCAGCCACGTCCCGGACGAGGTGCAGACGCGGATCGCCGAGTTTCACGCGCCCAAGGGGCTGCCGGAAAACCTGATCGCCGCGCTCGACGCCAAGCTGGCGACGACGGCGGGGCTGGCGCAGACGGCGTTTCTGGTGGGCACCGTGGACGCGGGCGGCGCGCGCGGCCACATGCTGGGCTTCGTCGGGGCAGTGACCGAAGCGCAGGGCGCGCTGGCCAAGGCCGCGTCCGAGGCGCTGACCTTCTCGGGCATCGAGGCGGGGGCGATGGATGTGGGTTTCTTTGCGCCCGACGATCCGGTGACGGCGCATCTGGCCAAGGCGGGTCTCAGGTTCGACCTGCCGCAGCGGTCCGAGCAGCGCGCCGTACGGCCCGCGCCCGGCTCAGACCCGGACCGCCCGCCGATCCTGAAATAGCAAGGGCCGGGCGCGCCCAGGCGACCCGGCCCCTCCAATCGTTCCTCGGATCATTCCGCGGCGGCGTCCAGCTTGTCCTGCGTGCGGGTGTCGAAGTCGCTGGCGTCGTGACGCTCGCGCAGCTGGAAGCGCGGCTCGCCGGACGCGCGGTTGACCATCCGCCCCCGGCTGACCGCCGGACGGGCGTCGATCATCTCGGCCCAGCGCAGCACGTTCTTGTAGCTGGTCACGTCCAGGAACTCGCCGGCGTCATACAAACGTCCCAGCACCAGCTGCCCGTACCAGGGCCAGATCGCGATGTCGGCGATCGAGTAGTCCTCGCCCGCGATATAGGTCTTGTCCGCCAGTTCCCGGTCCAGCACGTCCAACTGCCGCTTCGCCTCCATCGAGAAGCGGTTGATCGGGTATTCCCACTTCTCCGGCGCATAGGCGTAGAAATGTCCGAACCCGCCGCCCAGGTAGGGCGCGCTGCCCATCTGCCAGAACACCCAGTTCATCACCTCGGTCCGCGCCGGACCTTCCTTGGGCAGGAATTCCCCGAATTTCTCGGCCAGATGGAACAGGATCGAGGCGCTTTCGAAGACGCGCACCGGCTCCTTGCCGGACCGGTCCATCAGCGCCGGGATCTTGGAGTTCGGGTTGATCTCGACAAAGCCCGAACCGAACTGCTCGCCGTCGGTGATGCTGATCAGCCAGGCATCGTATTCGGCCCCCGCATGTCCCAGCGCCAGAAGCTCTTCCAGCATCACCGTCACCTTCACCCCGTTGGGCGTGGCCAGCGAATAAAGCTGCAGCGGATGCTTGCCGACCGGCAGTTCCCGGTCATGCGTGGCGCCTGCGACCGGACGGTTGATGCTGGCGAACCGGCCGCCGCTGGTGCCGTCCCAGGTCCAGACCTTGGGCGGGGAGTATGTGGAGTTGTCGCTCATTGCGCGCCTTTCTCGTAGTTTCGGGCCCGGTGCGCCCGTTCCGTTCTCAGCTAATGCCGAATAGGCCAGAGTCCAACCCCGTGGGCAAGAGCCGCGTCGTAACATTTCCCGGCGCCGCTTCACGAATGCCCCAACCGCTCTCACATCGGCGCGAGGCCCCCTGCGATTGCGGTCGGAAATCCATATTCTCGCCTCCGGACCGGTCCGCGCCGGTGCCCCGAACGAGTCGAACGAAAAGGACCACAGACATGAAGCGTTTCGCCCTTGCCATCGCCGCCGCCGCGGCCTTTGCCCTTCCCGCCCATGCCGGCCCGCAATATGTCGACGGCACCGGCTTTGCCGTCTCCGGCTACGACGTGGTCGCCTATCGCGGTCTCGATCAGGCCGCCGTCGGCGCGCCGCAGCCCGAAGGCGTCAAGGGCCGCGCTGACATCACCGCCGACTACAACGGCGCCACCTGGGCCTTTGCGACCGAAGAGAACCGCGACAAGTTCCTGGAAAACCCCGCCTTTTACGCGCCCCAATATGACGGCCACTGCGCCTACGGCGTGTCCAAGGGCGGCAAGGTACCCGGCAACCCGAACCTCTGGCGGATCGTCGATGACAAGCTCTATCTCAACATCACCACCAATGTCGTCGGGTTCTGGGAAGAGGACATCCCCGGAAACATCAACATTGCCGAGGGCAACTGGCCGGGGATCGAATCCGCCGATGCCTCGACCAACGTGATTCCGAACTTCACCTCCGATGCGCCGGTGAGCAACTGATCGCCGTCCGCCCCGGCAGGATCAGGATTGGCCGACGCCCGACTGGAAACGGATCGAGACCTGCCTTGCGCCCGGAAACATCTGCGACTGGATCGTCGCCGGAAGCGTAACCTCGCCCGTACCGGCCTTGGGGCAGCGGAACACGACGATCTTCGGCTTGGCCCGGCGGGCGTGTTCCAGCACCGAGGCGGGCAGCGCCACGCGGTTGATGCCCGCCTCGGCGGTGGACGCGACGATATATGTCAGGTGACGCCCGTGGCAGCGGACGGCAATCGCCACATGATCCTTCGGCGCGCCATCCCGCGCGGCGGGCTGGGCAGGCTTTTCCTTCAGCCCGTCGGCATCGACGAAGGACAGGTTGTCCAAGCTGACGACGTTGGCATCCAGAAGGGCCTGACAGGTGGCCATTTCCTCGACTGAAAACTCGATGACCCGCACTTCGATTTTCGGCCGGCGGGGTTTTGGCGGGACGTTCCTGGCGCAGTGCGCCGAACCCGCCAGACCTTCCTTGCGAAGCACGTCATAGGCGGCCTTGGCGCGGGCGAAATCCTCGTTGTCCCCGCCCGAGTGATCGGGATGCGCCTGAAATGCGACGCGTCTCCAGGCTTCGCGGATTTCATCGGGGCCGGCGTCGACATCGACACCCAACTCCTCGAGGGCCGCCGTGCGCGCCCTGACTTTGTCAATCGGACCCATACTCAAAAACTCTTCAACCGTAGTAAGGTTCACCCTCGCGTCAATGCCGTGCCGCTGTCAAATTCATCCGTTTCTTTGGGCGCGCAACGGAGACAATCGCGATTTCAGAACGCGATTGGCCGCGATTGGGTATGAATTAACCGCGATGTTCCAAAGGTTTCCGAACCCGCCACAGCCAGGCCGGACCGCGTTACCCGAATCTGTCGGAAGTTGTTGACCAGAAACGCGAAATTTCGCCGTGCCCGCCGGCGTGGTTGCCCCTGCGGAACGCGGCGAACCGGTCGCCACAGTGGACCGCGCAACAAAAAAACCCGCACCTTGCGGCGCGGGTCTTTGTCCGGGTATCGGCGCGGCCTCAGCGGCGGCGGTCGCGGCGGGCGCTCATCGGCTGGAACGCGACGCCCACATGCGCCTCGCAATAGGGCTTGCCCTGTTCCACCGGCAGGCCGCAGAACCAGAAATCCTCGGTTGCCGGATCGCCCACCGGCCATTTGCAGGTGCGCTCGGTCAGCTCCATCAGCGTCAGCTTCTTGGCCTTTTTCTCGACCTCGTTGACCTTGGCCAGCGCCTCGGGGCTGATCTCGTTGGCCGAGGGCTGCGGCGGCAGCGGCTGGCCGGCCGGAATGATCTGGCGGCGCGCAGGCGCGGCAGGCTTGGCTTCGGCGGCGGGCGCCGCGGCCGGGCGGGCCGGTTCGGTCTTGGGCGCGGGTTTGGGCTTGGCCTCGGCCTTGGGAGCGGCGGGCGCGGGTTTCTCCTTGACCTCCGCCTTGGCGGGCGCGCTGCCCGAGGTGCGGTTCGACAGGCCCAGGCGGTGCACCTTGCCGATCACGGCGTTGCGGGTCACGCCGCCCAGTTCCTTGGCGATCTGGCTGGCCGACTGGCCTTCGCCCCACATTTTCTTGAGCAGTTCAACGCGCTCGTCAGTCCAGGACATGGGTAGCCTTTCAAAAAGCGGGAAAGCGGCCCCCATTATCGCGGCCGCCTTCGGAATTCGTCTCGACGCCCTATTCTAATCACTGCGGGCCGAGTTACAAGGCATCTTCGAATCAGACGGGGGCGGGAACATGCAGAATCTCACGGACCGGGGCGAGCGCGGGTTCGGCCGATTCAACTGGATGGGTCTTTACACGCTGGCGCAGCGCGAGGTGCTGCGGTTCCTGGTCGTGTGGACGCAGACTCTGCTGGCGCCGCTGGTCACCGCCGGGCTGTTCCTGCTGATCTTCAACATCGCGGTCGGGCCGGGCCGGCCGGACGTGATGGGCGTGCCGTTCCTGACCTTCCTGGCGCCCGGCATCATGATGATGACGGTGATCCAGAACGCCTTCGCCAACACCTCCTCCTCGATGGTCATCGCCAAGGTGCAGGGCAACATCGTGGACACCCTGATGCCGCCGCTGTCGCCGCTCGAGATTCTGCTGGGCTACCTGGCGGGCGGGGTGGCGCGCGGTGCGCTGATCGCGCTGTCGGTCGGCCTCGCGATGGCGCTGCTGCTGGGGCTGGTGCCGCAGAACCTGCTGCTGTCGCTCGCCTTCGTCGTGCTCGGCGGGGCCTTCATGGGGGCGCTGGGCCTGTTCGCCGGGATCTTCGCCAACAAGTTCGACCAGATGGCGGCGATCACCAATTTCATCGTGACCCCGCTCGCCTTCCTGTCGGGCACGTTCTACTCGGTGGACGCGCTGCCGCCGCTGCTGAACCGGCTGACCCATGCCAACCCGGTGTTCTACCTGATCGACGGTCTGCGCTTCGGCATGATCGGAGTGTCGGACAGCTCTCCCTGGCTGGGTCTGGCGGTCTGCACCGGCGCGACGCTGCTGGTCTGCGCCGTCACCTGGCAGATGCTGCGGACCGGCTACCGGCTCAAGGCCTAGATCACGTCCGGTTCGGCCAGCGAACCCGGCTGCCACGGCTCCCGCGGGCGCCCGAGCCGCGGATGCAGCCGCGCGGCGATCAGCCATGCGCCGATCAGCGCCAGGCCGCCTGCCACAAAGATCCCCGCCACCGGCGTCGCCAGCAGCACCAGCGACGCAACCCCCGGCGTCAGGATGCCCGAGACGTCGCGGTAGCTGGAATAGATCGCCGACATCTCGGTCCGCTCGGACGGCTTCACCGCCATCAGGAACGGCAGCCCGGCGCAGATGTCCAGCAGGATCAGCCAGATGGAGCCGAGGACCAGCGCCGCCACCGCCACCACCGGCCAACCCGCCAGGATGCCCGCGGTCAGGAAGCAGACGGCCCCAACGGCAAAGCCGGTGCGCACCGCCGCCCGCAGTGACCGCCCCTGCACCCAGCGCAGGATCAGCGGCGAGGTGAACAGCATCCCGTTGGTGAAGGACAGAAGGATGCCGCCCAACTGATCGCCCAATCCGTTCTGGATGGCGAAGATCGGCAGGTAGACGATATAGATCCACCAGCCGCAGGACCGGATCATGGCGAACAGGTACCCGGCCACCAGCCTCGGCTGCGCGAAGAAACGCGGCAGGAAGGCCAGCGGGTTCTTCGCCGGGCCACGCGCCTTGGTGATCAGCTTGCCGTTGCCCAGCCGCAGCACCCAGAACACCGCCAGCATCACCGCGGCCGCCACCGCGCTGATCACGAAGGGGGCTGGGGCCCAGACCTCCATCAGCAGCACGCCCGCCATCGGCCCCGCCGTCCAGCCGAGCGCGCTGTAGAACATCCGGCTGGTTTCGCAGCGGCCAAGCTCGATCCGGTCGATGTAATCCAGGACATAGGCGTTGAAGCAGATGAAGGTGACCACCGCCGCCACGGTGTTGCAGGCCAGCGCCGCCACCACCGCCTCGGGGCTGCCCAGGATCGCCAGCCCCGCGCCGGCGATGAACAGCAGGCACCCGCCGGTATAGGCCCAGCGGCGCGGGATGTAGCGGATGACGAACGGCATCATCAGCCCCGCCACCAGCGAAACGATCCCGATCAGGAAATACAAGAAGGACACCGTCGCCGCGTCGCCCAGCGCCCGGTACATGATCAGCGGAAAGACCGAGATCAGGATGCCGCGCACCACCGCTTCGAGCCCGGCAAGAATCCCGAAATCCCGCACCGAGGGGGCAGGGGCATGACGGACCCATTCGGGAATTCGGCGCTCGTGCATCCGGCAATCTCTCTAACCAACTAGGGCCCAACATGCCCGCCGCGCGCCGCGCGTCATGGGCAAATGCGACATTTGCGTCGCAGTCAGACGTTTTTGGCGTGTTTTTTGCTCCCCCCAAAGGGGAGGGCGGTCAGGGCGCGGCCACCCGGACCCGCCCCTCGCGCCAGACCAGAATCACCGCGCCGCCCAGGATGATCGCGGAACCGGTCAGCGTGACCATGTCCGGTACCACGTCGAAGACGGCCAGATCGTAGAGCGCCGCGAAGATCAGCGTCGCATAGCTGATCGGCGCCACGAACGAGGCATCGGCACGCGCCATTCCGTTGACGAAACAGGCCTGCGCGCAGGCCATCAGCAGCCCGATCCCGGCCAGCGCCGCCCATTGCACCGTCGTCGGCGGCTGCCAGACCGCCAGCGCCGCAATGCTCGCGATGGTCAGCCCCATAGCGTTGTTCACCAGCAGGATCTGGATCGGCGCCTCGCGGCCCGACAGCTTCTTGATGAAGATCAGCTCCATCCCGATCACGACCGCCGCCGCCAGCGCCAGCAGCGCCGCGGGCTGAAAGCTCGCCGGCGTGGGGCGCAGCAGCACCAGCGCCCCCGTCAGCGCCACCGCCGCCGCAAACCACCGCCACGGCCCGATGCGTTCGCCCAGCAGCGGAATCGCCAGGACCATCGCGAAGACGGGGTTGAGGAACGAGATCGCCGTCGCATCGGCCATCGGGATATGCGCGACCGATGCGAACATCAGCGTCACGCCCGCCCAGCCAAAGCTTGTGCGGCCCAGATGCAGCCGCCAATACGGGCGCCGCAGCCGCGGCCGCAGCAGGCCCACGGCCGAGACGATCGCGACAAATGCGAACAGGAACCGCCCGTGGCTGATCTGCATCGGATGCAGCGCCGGACCCAGCGCGCCGGTGCCCAGCGCCTTGGCCAGCAGCGTCGTGGCCGCGATGAACGCGGTCGCGGAAAAGATGAGCAGCGCCGCCAGCGCCGGATTCTGGGCCTTGGGTACGAACATGCGCCACCGGTGCGCCAGCGGGCGGGAAAAGACAAGCGGCAAAAACCGCGCTCAGCGCCGGACCGGCGGCGCGGCAAGCGCGGCCTTCGCGCGTTTCAGACCCTCCAGAAAGCGTTCGGCGCGGGCGATCCGCGCCTCGACCTCGTCGATCCGGTCCTGCAAAAAGGCTTCGCCGTCGAAGGTGTCGGGATCGGCGGCCTGCAACTGGCCCAGCAATACCGTCAGATCGGCAATGGAAATCCCCGCCGCCTGCGCGTCGGCGATCTGCTCCAGCGTGATCAGCGCGTCTTCGGGATAGTCCCGATAGCTGTTGGTGGCGTCAGGCCCCGGGGTCGAACGGATCAGCCCCTGCCGTTCATAAAATCGCAGCGTGTCACGGCTCAGGCCGCTGCGCCGGGCCAGTTCTCCGATACGCATATCTCAACAAAACCGTTGACTAAACTCCACTGTTTTGATCCTATTGAGGGCGCGCATCATCTGCAAGGGGAAAGACGATGGGACCCAAGTGCCAAAGCTGCGGCATGCCGCTCAGCAAGGATCCCGAGGGCGGCGGCAGCGAGGTCGACGGTACCCGCAGCAGCCGCTACTGCTCGATTTGCTACGAGAACGGCGCCTTCCGCCACCCCGGCGCGACGCTGGAAGAGTTCCAGGCCTATTGCCAGGATGCGCTGGCCGCCAACGGGATGCCGCGCATCCTGGCCTGGGCCTTCACCCGCGGCATGGGCCGGCTCGACCGCTGGCGCGAAGGATGACATCGACCGGCCGGCGGCGATAATTCCCCGCCCTGCATTTCCCGTCTTTTCAGCCCGACCGAAAGGCGCTATGCAGCGCCCATGATCAAACATGGCGAAATCACCTTTCTCCGACGCCGACGCATCGCCGCGTAACCGGCCGTTTGATCCTTGCGCATCGCCCAAATGCGCACACTCCTAACCAAACCAGTTGACGAACCCTGCTCCGGTGTATCACTCACTTGGGTTCAAACCAGATGAAAAGGATGATCCGATGATCCCGTCCGTTCTGCCGACCTACAACCGCGCGCCCCTCAGCTTCGTCAAGGGCGAAGGCGCCTGGCTGACCGAGGCGGACGGGCGACGTTTCCTGGACCTGGGCGCTGGCATCGCGGTGAACGCGCTGGGCCACGCGCATCCCGCCCTGGTCAACGCCCTGACCGAACAGGCGCATGCGCTCTGGCATGTCTCGAACCTCTACCAGATCCCGCAGCAGCAGGCGCTGGCCGACATGCTGGTCGAACACACCTTCGCCGACACGGTGTTCTTCACCAATTCCGGCACCGAGGCCTGCGAACTGGCGGTCAAGATGGCGCGAAAGCATTTCCACGACAAGGGCCAGCCCGAGCGGGTCGAGATCATCACCTTCGACGGCTCGTTCCACGGGCGCTCCTCGGCCGGCATCGCCGCCGCCGGGTCGGAAAAGATGACCAAGGGCTTCGGCCCGCTGCTGCCCGGTTTCGTGCACGTGAAATTCGGCGATCTCGACGCCGTCACCACGGCCATCACCGACAGGACCGCCGCCATCCTGATCGAGCCGGTGCAGGGCGAGGGCGGCATCCGCCCCGTGCCCGACGCGGACATGAAGACGCTGCGCCGCATCTGCGACGAGAACGGCCTGCTGCTGATCCTGGACGAGGTGCAGTGCGGCGTCGGCCGCACCGGCCGGCTCTTTGCCCACGAATGGGCGGGCATCACCCCCGACATCATGATGGTGGCCAAGGGCATCGGCGGCGGCTTCCCACTGGGCGCGGTGCTGGCCACCGAAAACGCCGCTTCGGGCATGACCGCCGGCACCCACGGCTCCACCTATGGCGGCAACCCTCTGGGCTGCGCCGTCGGCTGCGCGGTGATGGAACAGGTCGCGACGCCCGCCTTTCTCGAGGGCGTCAGCCGCAAGGCGGGCCTGTTGCGCCAGAAACTCGAAGGGCTGGTGGCCGATCACCCCGAGGTCTTCGAAGAGGTGCGCGGCATGGGCCTCATGCTCGGGCTCAAGTGCAAGGCGACCAACACCGATGTGGTCGGCGCGGGCTATGACAACCTCGTCATCACCGTACCGGCCGCCGACAACGTGATCCGCCTGCTGCCGCCGCTGACCCTGACCGAGGACGACATCGCCGAGGCCCTCATCCGCCTCGACAAGGCCGCCACGCAGGTCGAGAAACAGCTCGCGACCGCCTGACCTTCATCTTTTTCCAAATACTCCGGGGGTGTTGGGGGCTGGCCCCCACCCGCCGATCAGCCAAAAGCGAACCGAAATGAACCATTTTCTCGACCTCCACAAGACCGACGCCGCCGCGCTGCGCTCCATGATCGACCAGGCCGGCGCCATGAAACAGGCCCGCCAGGGCCGCCCCAAGGCCGCGCCCGACGACGACCAGGCGCTGGCCGGCCGGATGGTGGCGCTGATCTTCGAGAAACCCTCGACCCGCACCCGCGTCTCCTTCGACGTGGGCGTGCGCCAGATGGGCGGCGAGACGATGGTGCTCTCGGGCAAGGACATGCAGCTTGGCCATGGCGAAACCATCGCCGACACCGCCCGCGTTCTGTCGCGCTACGTGGACATGATCATGATCCGCACCTTCGACGAGACCATCCTGACCGAGATGGCCGAATATGCCGACGTGCCGGTGATCAACGGCCTGACCGACCGCACGCATCCCTGCCAGATCATGGCGGACGTGCTGACCTACGAGGAACACCGCGGCCCGATCAAGGGCAAGAAGGTGGTCTGGACCGGCGACGGCAACAATGTCTGCGCCTCCTTCCTGCACGCCGCGGGGCAATTCGGCTTCGACTTCACGTTCACCGGCCCCGCCCAGTTCGACCCCGAAGAGGAATTCATGGGCTTCGCCCGCCAGAAGGGTTCGAAGATCACCGTCGAGCGCGACCCCTACAAGGCGGTCGAGGGCGCGGACCTGGTGGTCGCCGACACCTGGGTGTCGATGCATGACGCGCAATCCGCCAAGGAGCGCCGCCACAACCTGCTGCGCCCCTATCAGGTCAACGCGGAACTGATGGCCCACGCCAAGCCGGACGCGCTGTTCATGCACTGCCTGCCCGCGCATCGCGAGGAAGAGGCGACCTCCGAGGTGATGGACGGCCCCAACTCGGTCATCTTCGACGAGGCCGAAAACCGCCTGCACGCGCAGAAGGCCATCATGCGCTGGTGCCTCGGCGTCTGAGCCCAACGATTGGCGGCGGGGGGCGCGCCGCCGCTCAATACTGAAATCCTTTTTGTCCAAACGACGCTTCCGGGCGCATCATTGTTCGTTTTGGACCGAGATGTCACGGTTTGTCCGTGCGCAGGTTTGGGTTTGCAGCGCAGCTCTGATCACCCGGAGTTGCCGTGCATATCTTAGATAGCCGTGCAAAAAACAAGGCCGCTCAACTGAGATTTGGGCGGTGGCCAAATCGGACCAGGTTTACACATTCGACTGGCTGGCTTCGGAAAAGATCTGCGCGATTGATATCTGATTGGGTATGCGCAATCCTCTCAAAACGATACTTGAAAATGATCGCGATAAATGATTCGTATCAAGATAAATCTATTTTGGGTTGCATTGCTCTACGCTACAGCGGCATATGCCGGCCCGGACCCTTATCGTCCCGCGCTTCCTGCCTACCATAGCCAACCGTGGTGTGTTGGGGAGTTCACGAAACTGCACACCGATGCCGGCCCCTATCGAAACGGATCCATAGCGCAGGTCGGACCCTACTACTTCCGGGTATGCCGTGCGTATTTGTCGCCCAAAATCAACGGCCAACGGGTCATGCGGTTCTTCTACAACCCACGGCGCGTCGATGACCTGCAGCACGAGACGGCGATGGTTGGCTTGGTGGTTAACGGGTTGGCAACTTGGGAAAAGAATGAAGAATTTCATCTGACACACAGCAAGCATGTTGGATATCGGCAGTTTGGCAACGTGACCTACGAGATCCGTCAATACATCAGTCCAGGTGACGACACCTTCGTGGGGCGAAAGTTTTTCATGTTCGTTTCAGAGAAAAACGAGAATGATACGGAGTATCCGCCGCATTTCATCGATTGCTCAAAGGAACTTGATCGCCACCCGGCTGAATCCATGAACTGCATGATCAAAGTTGGATACGGTCAGATCTGGGCAAACTTACAATTCATCGGCGGTGGCCCCGAACATACGCCGATACCCATTGACAGGTTTCCGATCTTTGCTCAGGACGTTATACGAATTCTGAGAACAGCGGATGTGACCAAAGAAGTTACAGCCGGGTCGATCAATCTGCCGAGGTGGGACTAGGCGTAGGGACAGCGCCCGCTCCCAAAATAGCACCTTCTGCCGCCTCGGAGCTTGAAGCAGGGTCTTGAAAACACCACCGGCCCTACGTCAAACCGGCCGCCGCCCTCAGACGAAGGCGTTCAGCAGCAGGAAGATCAGCGCCGACATCACCGCCGCGGCAGGGACGGTGATGACCCAGGCGGCGACGATGGTCAGGAAATGCGACCGGCGGACCAGCTTGCGGCGCTGCCGCTCCTCGCGCGCCATGCGCATCTCGGGCGGGCGCTTGTTGTTCGAGTTCCGCCGCCGCCGCTCGGAATGCCATTCCCGGAAGAATCCCACGCCGAACACGCCGCCGACGGCGATGTGGGTCGAACTGACCGGCAGGCCCAGCCAGCTTGCCACGATCACGGTGATCGCCGCCGACAGCGCCACGCAATAGGCCCGCATCGGGTTCAGCTTGGTGATCTGGCTGCCGACCATGCGGATCAGCTTGGGGCCGAACAGGAACAGCCCGAACGAGATGCCGAAGGCCCCGATGACCATGACCCAGCTCGGGATCGACACCTTGTCGGCAAAGCCGCCGAACTCGGTCGCGTGCACGATGGCGGCCAGCGGGCCGACGGCATTGGCCACGTCGTTGGCGCCATGGGCGAAACTCAGCAGGCCCGCGGAAATCACCAGCGGCAGGCCGAACAGCGTCTTGACCGACTTGGTCCGGTTCTCCATTCCCTCGGATTTGCGCCGCACCAGCGGCACCGTGACGGCCCAGGAGGCGACGCTGGTGACCAGGCCGATCAGCAGCGCCATCTCCAGGTCGATCTTGACGATGCGCTTCAGGCCCTTGATCGCCAGGTAGGTGGCGAAGGTGCCCGCCATCACCGCCACCAGGATCGGCACCCAGCGGCGCGCCGCCGCGATCTTGTCGTCCTGGTACTGGATCTTGGCCTTGATCAGCGCAAGGAAGGCGGCGGCGATCACCCCGCCCAGCACCGGCGAGATCACCCAGCTGGCGGCGATCGTGCCCATCGTGCCCCAGCTCACCGCGCTCATACCCGCCGCGGCGATGCCGGCGCCCATGACGCCGCCGACGACCGAATGGGTGGTCGACACCGGCGCGCCCACCCAGGTCGCCAGGTTCACCCACAGCGCCGACGAGATCAGCGCCGCCATCATCGCCCAGATGAACACCTGGCTGTCCTGCACCGAAGTCGGATCGATGATCCCCTTCGAGATGGTCGAAACCACGTCGCCCCCGGCCAGCAGCGCCCCGGCGCTTTCCGCGATGGCGGCGATGGCGATGGCGCCGCCCATGGTCAGCGCATTGGCGCCCACCGCCGGCCCCATGTTGTTGGCGACGTCATTGGCCCCGATGTTGATCGCCATGTAGGCGCCGAACGCGGCCGCGGCGATCACGACGAGGTTGCCGTTGACGCCGCCGAAGAACACCGACGCCACCACCCCGGCGACCACGATGAAGGCCAGCGCGATCCCCGGCGCGACCATCGGGCGGGCCACGTAGGCATTCGCCTGTTCAACGCGCGAGATCCGCTTGAGATCCTTGTCTAGGGCTTTCCATCGGGTTTGGGTTTCGGTGTCGGACATCGTCTCTTGGGCCATGTGATCAGTCGCACCTGCGACTACGGCCCCGGGGCCCCGGAAACAAGAGATTTGTCACGAAATGCGCTCGATTCCGTCAGAATCCGCGCAGAATTTCCTTCAGTTCCGGTTCCGAGACCAGGTTGGCCGCCTCTCCGGCGCTGACCCAGCGGCGTTTGCGCTGCTTGGCTTCGGGGTATTTCTTCTCCAGCTTGGTGACCTGCACGCGGTACACGTTGGTGACGATCGTCTGGGCCGAGCCGTCGTTGAAGAACTTTTCATAGCTGTACTGGCCGACCGGCTGCCTGCTGACGTCGCCCTTCCTGACGCCGGCCTCTTCCCAGGCCTCGCGCAGGGCGCTTTCCGGGCCGTCCAGCCCGTCGATCGGCCAGCCCTTGGGCACGATCCACCGGCCCCGGCCGCGGCTGGTGATCAGCAGCACCTCGTTCTCTTCCGCCGCCTGCCGCAGGCACAGCGCGGCGACCTGCACCCGTTTCGGGCGCAGGATCAGTGGCCGAACCACTTCTTCCCAAGCTGTTCGTATCGCGTCGTTCACGGATGCTCGACTATCTTGCCTGCAGTTTCTTTTGTTTTGCCGGTATCTTACGGAAATTCGCCGGGACTTCAACTGGCCCGGCGCCAGACGGTCAATATGGGATTTACCCAGGGGAATGCAAGCACCGGCTGCGCCCGATGGCCACCGGCAGGTGCCAAAACCCGCCGACGGAACCTTCCCGCCGCTCGATGCGGGCCCGGGATCGGACGAACCGGCGCGCGACCCCATTGCAACCGCCGCGCCAATCGGCAAGCTGGCGGGCGAGGGAGGGCCACATGACCGAAACACTGGACGGCGACTACGACTACGTCATCGTCGGCGGCGGCACCGCCGGATGCGTGCTGGCCAACCGCCTCAGCGAGACCCCCGGCACGCGCGTCCTGCTGCTGGAAGCCGGCGGAAACGACCGCTACCACTGGGTGCAGATCCCGGTGGGCTACCTCTACTGCATCGGCAATCCGCGCGTCGACTGGATGATGAAGACCGCCTCCGAACCGGGGCTGAACGGCCGCAGCCTCGTCTATCCGCGCGGCAAGGTGCTGGGTGGCTGCACGTCGATCAACGGCATGATCTACATGCGCGGTCAGGCCGCCGACTATGACGGCTGGCGGCAGATGGGCAATACCGGCTGGGGCTGGGACGACGTGCTGCCCTGGTTCCGCAAATCCGAGGATCAC
Source organism: Ruegeria sediminis (assembly GCF_005938215.1). GTDB lineage: Bacteria > Pseudomonadota > Alphaproteobacteria > Rhodobacterales > Rhodobacteraceae > Ruegeria > Ruegeria sediminis. The sequence goes on along the minus strand of NZ_VCPD01000001.1, from coordinate 273,041 downwards.
CACGGCGGCGAAACCGATCTGCACGGGGCAGGGGGCGAATGGAAGGTCACCACCCAGCGCCTCAGCTGGGACATCCTGCGCGCCTTTCAGGAAGCGGCCAAGGAATTCGGCTACCTGCCCACCGCGGATTTCAACACCGGCAGCAACGAAGGCTCGGGCTTCTTCGAGGTCAACCAGAAGAACGGCGTGCGCTGGAACACCACCAAGGCGTTCCTGCGCCCGGCGATGAAACGCCCCAACCTGCGGGTTCTGACCCACGCCATCACCGACCGGCTGATCCTCGACGGCAAGCGCGTGACCGGCGTCGCCTTCCGCCACAAGGGCCGGGCCATGCGCGTTTCCGCCCGCGCCGAGGTGCTGCTGGCCGCCGGCGCCATCAACTCGCCCAAGCTGCTCGAGCTTTCCGGCATCGGCCAGCCCGACCGCTTGTCGGCCCTCGGCATCACGCCCGACCACGAGCTGCCGGGCGTGGGCGAGAACCTCCAGGACCACCTGCAGATCCGCACCGTCTTCAAGGTCTCGGGCGCCGAAACCCTGAACGAAAAGGCCAACTCCCTGACCGGCCGCCTGGGCATCGCGCTGAAATACGCGCTCACCCGCTCGGGGCCGCTGTCGATGGCGCCCAGCCAGTTCGGCATGTTCACCAGATCCGACCCCGCGCTGGCGACACCGGACCTGGAATACCACGTCCAGCCGCTTTCGACCGACCGCCTGGGCGACCCTCTGCACCCGTTCCCGGCCATCACCGTCTCGGTCTGCAACCTGCGCCCGGAAAGTGTGGGCGACTGCCACATCACCCGGAACGAGGCCGACCTGCAGCCCGACATCCGGCTCAACTATCTCAGTGCCGAGCGCGACAAGCAGGTCGCGGTCGCCTCGATCCGGCAGGCCCGCACCATCATGACCGCCCGCGCCCTGCAACCCTACGCGCCGCAGGAATACCTGCCCGGCCACTCCATCCACTCCGACGCCGACCTGCTGCACGAGGCCGGCAACATCGCAACCACCATCTTCCACCCCGTCGGCACCTGCAAGATGGGCTCCGACCCGATGGCGGTGGTTTCGCCCGACCTCAAGGTCCACGGCCTATCCGGCCTGCGCGTCATCGACGCCTCGATCATGCCGAAAATCGTGTCGGGCAACACCGCCTCGCCGGTCATCATGATCGCCGAAAAAGCCGCCGGCATGATCCGGTCTTCGTCCGGCTAAAATCGCGCCGGGGGCCGAGTGCACGGCGTAATGGGGCAGCGCCCCTTCACCCCCTCCGCTTGGCCCGCAGCGTCGGGTCGGCCTGCGTGGGATCCTCGGGCCAGGGGTGTTTCGGGTACTGCGCGCGCATGTCCTTGCGCACGTCCGCATAGGAGCCGGCCCAGAACCCCGGCAGGTCGCGGGTGATCTGGATCGGGCGCTGGGCGGGCGACAGCAGCGTGATCTTCAGCGGCTGCCCGCCGACCACCGGATGCCGCGTCACGCCGAACAACTCCTGCAGCCGCACCGAGATCTCGGGCGCCTCGCCGCCGTAGTCGATGGGGATCTTACGCCCCAGCGGCGTCGTGAACGACCCCGGCGCCCGCCGGTCCAGTTCCTGCGCCTGCTCCCAGCTCAGCCGCGCCTTCAGCGCGGGCAGCAGGTCGAACCGTTTCCAGTCCTCCGCGCTTTTGACCCCCGACAGCATCGGCAGCAACCAGTCCTCCAGCGACGCCATCAGCCCCTCGATCGAGAAATCCGGCAGGTCCGCGCCCCCGGCCCGCACCAGTTCGACCCGCGCCGCCAGCCGCGCCGCCGCGCCCTCCAGCCGCAGGCCCAGATCGCGCACCCCGTCCAGCATCGCCCGGGCAACCTCCTCGTCGGGCACCTCTTTCCAGATCCGGTCGCCCAGCGTGACCGCCCCGAACCGTTCCTGCCTGCGCGCCACCACCCGCCGCTCGCGTTTCGACCACGCGCAGCTGTCAACCCAGGCGATCTGATCGCCGAACAGCTCGCGGATCTCGCGTTCCGAGATCTGCACCGCCAGCCGCAGCTTCGCCTCGCGCAGGTTGCCGTCGGTATCGACCGCCACCAGGTAGGGCGCGCCGACCAGCGGATCGCCGCCTTCCAGAATCGCCCCCTTGCCGCCGGACAGGACAAAGCGCGGCTCGTCGCCCTTGCGCCGCTGCCCGATCCGGTCGGGATAGGCCAGCGCCGCCATCGCCGCCGGGCTTTGGCCGCCACCGCGCCCGGCCTGCGACCGCAACCGCTTGGTCTCGGCCCGGATGCGGTCCACCACGCCCATGTTCACCTGCCAGGGCCGGTTGCGCTGAAACGCCCGCACGTCCCGCAACGCCTCGAGCCGCAGCGCCAGGTCAACCGGCGCGCCCTTGAGCGGATCGCGTTCGGCCATCAGCGCCGCCAACGGGGCCGCCTCCGCCCCCGCGGTCACCAGCATGTGCCCAAGCCGCGGATGCAGCGGCAGCGCCGCCAGCGCCCGCCCGTGTCCGGTGATCCGCCCCTTGTCGTCCAGCGCCCCCAGCATCCCCAGCAGCGCGCGCGCCTCGGCCATCGCCCCCTCGGGCGGCTGCGTCAGAAAGGCGAGGTCGCCGGGTTCAGCCCCCCACAGCGCCAGTTCCAGCGCCAGGCCGGTCAGGTCAGCCGCTTCGATCTCGGCGGGCGGAAACGCCGCCAGCGCGCCTTCCTCGCCCTTCGACCACAGGCGATAGCATACCCCTTCGGCCACGCGCCCCGCGCGGCCCGCGCGCTGCGTGGCCTCGGCCCGCGTCACCCGTTCGGTCACCAGCCGCGACATGCCGGCGCCCGGATCGAACCGCGCCCGCCGCGCCAACCCCATGTCCACCACCACCCGGATGTCAGGAATGGTCAGCGAGGTCTCGGCGATCGACGTGGCCAGCACCACCTTGCGGCCGCTCTCGACCGGCGCGATCGCCGCGCGCTGGGCGGCGAAGGGCATCGCCCCGAACAGCGGCCGCAGCGCGCAATCCCCGGGCAGCCGCCCCGCCAGCGCCGCCTCGGCCCGCCGGATCTCGCCTTCGCCCGGCAGGAACACCAGCATCCCGCCGCCCATCCCGCGCGTCTCGCGTTCGGCCTGCACCACCAGATCGACCAGCCCATCCAGCCGCCGCGCCTGCGCGCCCAGCGGCCGGTCCAGCCAGCGCGTCTCGACCGGAAAACTCCGCCCTTCCGAGCTTACCAAGGGCGCGTCCATCAGCCGGGCGACCGGGTCGGCGTCCAGCGTCGCGGACATCGCCAGCAGCATCAGATCCTCGCGCAGCGCCCCCGCCACCTCCAGCGCCAGCGCCAGCCCCAGGTCGGCATTCAACGAGCGTTCGTGGAACTCGTCGAAGATCACCGCGCCCACGCCCGGCAGGTCCGGCTCGGATTGCAGCATCCGCGTCAGGATCCCCTCGGTCACCACCTCGATCCGGGTCGCCCTGGAAACCTTGGCCTCGCCGCGCACCCGGTAGCCCACGGTGTTCCCCGCGCGCTCGCCCAGCGTCTCGGCCATCCGCTCGGCGGCTGCCCGCGCCGCCAGCCGACGCGGCTCCAGCATGACGATCCGGCCCGCCGTCAGCCCGGCGTCGCGCATCGCCAGCGGCACCCGCGTGGTCTTGCCCGCGCCGGGCGGCGCCTGCAGCACCGCCCGTCCGCGCGCCTTCAGGGCGGCGATCAGCTCGGGCAGCGCGTCATCTATCGGCAGTCTCTCCATCCCGGCCTTATCGCCAAAGCCGCAGCCAACGTCCAGCACCGCCAGAGCGCGCCGGCCGCGGGGCCTGCGGCAAATCCCGCCACCCTCCGGCACTGGACAAACCGGGCCCGCCCGCGTCATTTAGGCGAAATTTCCGCGAGGGGGGATCATGGACATCAATCAGCTCGGCGACAGGATCCTGGCAGGCGACCGGCGGGCGCTGGCGCGGGCGATCACGCTGGTCGAAAGCCGCCGCGCCGATCACCGGGCGCAGGCGGCCGACCTGCTCGACCGCGTCGCCGCGGAGCGCCGTCAGGCCCTGCGCATCGGCTTGTCGGGCACGCCGGGCGTCGGCAAGTCCACCTTCATCGAGAGCTTCGGCATGTTGCTGACGGGGCAGGGGCTGCGCGTCGCCGTTCTGGCGGTCGATCCAAGCTCGGCCCGCACGGGCGGCTCGATCCTCGGCGACAAGACCCGGATGGAGCGCCTGTCCCGCGACCGCAACGCCTTCATCCGCCCGTCGCCCAGCCAGACCCACCTCGGCGGCGTCGCCCGCCGCACCCGCGAGGCGGTGGCGCTGTGCGAGGCCGCGGGCTTTGACGTCGTGCTCATCGAAACCGTCGGCGTCGGCCAGTCCGAGACGGTGGTCTCTGAAATGTCCGACCTTTTCCTGCTGCTGCTGGCGCCCGCGGGCGGCGACGAGTTGCAGGGCGTCAAGCGCGGCATCATGGAGATGGCCGACATCATCCTGATCAACAAGGCCGATGGCGACCTCAAGGCGGCGGCCACCCGCACCTGCGCCGACTATTCCGGCGCGCTGCGCCTTTTGCGCAAGCGCCCGCAGGATCCCGACGGGTTCCCCAAGGCGCTGATGGTCTCGGCCGTCGAGGAACAGGGCCTGGCGCAAGCCTGGGAGGAGATGCAGGCGCTCACTGCCTGGCGCAGGGAAAACGGCCACTGGGACGCCAACCGGGCGGCGCAGGCCCGCTACTGGTTCGACCAGGAGGTCCGCCACGCCCTGCTTTCCCGGCTCGACACGGCCGAGGCGAAGGCGGAAATGGACCGGCTCAGCGCCGAGGTTTCGGGCGGCAGGCTCAGCCCCGCCGCCGCCGCCCGGGCGATGCTGGCCACCATCAAGGCTGACTGACCGCGGCCCGTGTTTCGTCGCCGGAAACGCCCGCCGGCGCAAAGGCAAAGATTTCGCGCCACCCATCTTGACCCCCCGCGCGATTCCCACTACACGCATCCAACCAGTTTTCGGGCGCGACTTCGGGTTGCGCCCCTTGTGATTTGGCCGCTGGCATCTTGCCCGGCCTCCAGAAACAAAGGAAGAAACCATGTCGCGCCGTTGCGAACTGACCGGAAAAGGCCCGATGACTGGCAACAATGTCAGCCACGCCAACAACAAGACCAAGCGTCGTTTCCTGCCCAACCTGAACGACGTCACGCTGCAGTCGGAAACCCTGGGCCGCGGCGTCAAGCTGCGCATCTCGGCCGCCGCCCTGCGCTCGGTCGACCACCGCGGCGGTCTGGACGCGTTCCTGGCCAAGGCCAAGGACGAAGACCTGTCCGCGAATGCCCTGAAAGTGAAGAAAGAGATCGCCAAGGCGCAAGCCTCGGCCTGATCCGCCACTTACGGACCTGCCATTCAGACCCCGCGCTGCCTCAGCGCGGGGTTTCTGTTTTGCAGCCGCTCAGCCCGGCTTGCAGGCGATCTGGCTGACATAGGACATGAAACCAAAGAACGTGCTTTCTTCGACGCGCCTCCGGGCCTCGTCCTTCAGGGCCTCGGCAGTTTCCGGAAACAGCACGCCCGTCTCGGCCATCCGCTCCGCGCCGCGATTGATCACGGTCAGGTAATAGGTGGCCTCTCCTTCCGCGACATAGCTGTGCGCCCGCCGTTTTCCCAGATCGAAGCCGGACGCCGCCAACATGCCCGCGACCCGACGCATGACCCACAGGTTGGTCACGTTCTGGTCGATCATGAAGCGCACCACCTGGTCCAGCGGATCGAAATCCGCGATCTGAGCCGTCGCGGTGTCGTAGTCGCCGTCGCAGACCGCCAGAATTCCGCCGGGCTTCAACACGCGATGCGCCTCGGCGATGACATCCTCCGGACCGGGCACGTGGCACAACAGCGTGTGCATCAACACCAGATCGACCGACCCGTCCTCAAGCGACGTCCTTTTCGCGTCGCCGATTTCGAAACTCAGACCCGGCTCCGACGCGAAATGCGTTTCAGCCCGCTGGACCATCACCGGCGACGGTTCGATCCCAAGCGCCCGGTCGGCCCCGGCCAGGGTGATCAGGTCATGCGTCACATGGCCCGTGCCGGATCCGAACTCAACCGCGAACGCGCCCTCGGGCAGATCCAGATCGCTCAGGTATTCCTTGCGGATCGCCATCTGCGCGGGTTCCTTGCATCGGGCGTCCATGGCGTCGGCGATGGCCGTCTGCATGGCTTTGTCCTCGGCGGCCAGGTTTGAATACGGATCTGCCATATTGTCCTCGAAACGTTGCTCCGACCCCGATCCTAACAGATTGCAGCGACGCACCGGCGGTAAAACGCCATTCCCGCGGCAGCGCCGGATGTGACATTGTTCACAGACAGGAAACGGTGGCCATTGTATCCATCAGATGTCTGTTACCTTTGCCTGGGTTGCCAAAATGCCTTTTCTGCCTCGTCATAACAGCTCTGATGTTTTCCTCGCGTTCCTGCGCGTCATTCGACAATGCGCCCAGATGCAGAGATACGTGAACCGTACTCATGCCGGGCCGAATGCCATCAAGGTGACCAGGGCGGACACGCGCCGCTAAGCCGCGTCGTCCCTCGATGCCTCCGATCTGGGGCTGACCTCTATCCGCGATGACCTTGCTGTCGCAGGCGCCGATTGCGCTTGAAGCCGCCGATCCGCCGGGCTTACAAAGCTCCCAAGATGAAGACGGTTCTGCGCGCATATCTGGCATTCACGCTCGCGGCGCTTGTGGCCCTGACGGGCCAGGGCCTTGCCGCGTCGCGCGGTCTGAATGCCGCTGTCGGCCAGATGGAGATCTGCACCGGCACCGGTCCCGTCATCCTCTACATGGATGAAAGCGGGCGGCCCGCGAAACCCCCGCATTATTGCCCGGATTACGCCCTGACGGTCCTGGGTGCGGTCCTTTTGCCCGATATCCCCGTTCCGGCGGCCCCGGATCGCGACCTGCCCGCGCCGTCGCGCGTCGCGAAAAGCCTGATCTCGCCGCCGCTCCCGAACACGCCCGCACGCGCGCCTCCCCTTGCTGCCTGACACGCAGGAAACCTCAACATCGTCAGACAGATAACCAAAGGAGAGACACGATGTCGCTCAAATCCGCCCTGCTTGCAGCAGTTGCAACCGTGACCCTGGCCGGCGCCGCCCTGGCCGATGGCTTGATCATGATCGAGGACGCCTATGCGCGTTCATCGGGCATGAACGCCAAGGCCGGCGCCGCCTTCATGATGATCATGAACAAGGGCGATGCCGACGACCGCCTGATCGACGCCAGATCCGACGTCGCCGCCAAGGTCGAACTGCACACCCACAAGATCAGCGACGACGGCGTCGCCAAGATGATGCACGTCGAGGAAGGCTTTGCCATCCCCGCCGGTGAAACCCACATGCTGGCGCGCGGCGGCGACCACGTGATGTTCATGGGGCTGAAACAATCCTTCGAACAGGGCGCGATGATCCCGGTCACGCTGGTCTTTGAAAAGGCCGGAGAGATCGAGATCGAAATCCCCGTCGACCTCGAGCGCCGGGACGAGGACGGCATGATGCACAAGAAGCACTCGAACTGAGGCTGCGCGCGTCTTCAGGCCGGGCGCAGCCCGGCCTGTCGTCACCCCTGACGGCCCAGCAACTCCGTCACCCAGGCCGGAACCGTCTCGGTGGCCGGACCGAACCGCGCCTCGTCGAAGCTCGACACCGACATCGACGGTTCCAGGTTCAGCTCCACCGTCCGCGCCCCCGACGCGATCGCCTCGTGCACGAAGGCCGCCGCCGGATAGACCTGGCCCGAGGTGCCGATGGCGGCAAAGACCGACGCCTCGGCCAGATGGTCATAGATCTCGTCCATGCGATAGGGCATCTCGCCGAACCACACCACGTCCGGCCGCGCCGCGGGCCGGTCGCAGGCGGGGCAGGGCTCTCCGACCGCCATTTCCTCGGGCGCGTCCCACCGGTGGCCGCAGGCGCCGCACAGGGCCCGGGCCAGCGTGCCGTGCATGTGGATCACCGCCTCGGCCCCGCCGGCCTCGTGCAGCCCGTCCACGTTCTGCGTGACGATCACCACCTCGCCCGGCCAGTCCCGCTGCAGCCGCGCCAGCGCCCTGTGCGCCGCATTGGGCCGCGCCCGCGCCGCCTGCGCGCGTCTGGCGTTGTAGAACCCGTGCACCAGGCCGGGATTGCGCACAAATCCCTCGGGCGTCGCCACGTCCTCGATCCGATGCTGCGACCACAGGCCACCCTCGTCGCGGAAGGTGCCCAGCCCGCTTTCCGCCGATATTCCGGCCCCGGTCAGAATGACGATCTTTTCCATCTCTCCTCCAGCCGGTAGAACGCCCCTGTCATGACCCACCGTATCCTCTTCGTCTGCCTTGGCAACATCTGCCGCTCGCCCGCCGCCGAAGGCGTCTTTCGCGCCCGTCTGCCGCATCTTGCCGCCGACAGCGCCGGAACTTCGGACTGGCATGTCGGACAGCCGCCCTACGGCCCGATGCAGCAGGCCGCCCGCGCCCGCGGCCTCGACCTCGGCGGCCTGCGCGCCCGGCAGTTCGTGGCCGCCGACTTCACCCGTTTCGACCTGATCCTGGGCATGGACGCAAGCAACCTCGCCGATATCGAGGCGCTGCGCCCGCCGGGCAACGAAACGCCCGTGCGCCTGCTGACCGATTTCGCGCCCGGGTCAGGGGCGGATCATGTACCGGATCCCTACTACACCCGCGACTTCGACGGCGCGCTGGACCTGATCGAGGCGGCGATGGACGGACTCGGCGCGCATCTGGGCTGAGCGCGCTTACCCCGCGATCACCTTCAGACGACCGCCCAGCCAGGGCAGTTGCGCGACCGCCGGGTCGATGATCTGGCTCTGCATCAGCCGCCGCATCATCTCGGCCACGTCACGGGGCACCTGATCCGACCAGTCGGACCGGGCGAACAGGGAAATCGTGCGCGCGAAATCCCCGAAGGGCACCGGAAAGGCGTCGATCTCGTCATGGAACCGGACCGCCCGCATGTAGCCCAGCGGCGTCGTCAGAGCCCAGCCCAGCCGCCGCGCCACCATCGCCATCAGCGCCAGGTGCGAGCCGATCTCGAACCGTTCCTCGAACTCAAGCTTCTGCCGCGCCAGATGCGCCTCGATCTGCCGGCTGATCAACTGCTCGCGCGCGTAGCGCAGGAACGGCAGCCCGTGCAGCGCGGCCATGATGTCCGCGCCTTCGGGCACGGCTCCGCGGGGCGCCACCAGGATGAAAGGATCCTGCACCAGCGGATATTCGATCACCCCCTGCAGCACCTCGCCGGTATTGGCGGACACCGCCAGATGCAGCCGCTGCGAACTCAGCGCCTCGAAGATCTCCAGGCTCGGCAGGGTGATCAGCTTGAATTTCGACCGGGTCAGGCTGTCGGCCAGCAGCGTCGCCAGCCGCGGCGTCAGATCGTTGTCGAAATCGTCGATCATCCCGATCGACAGGGTGCTGAGATGGCCCAGATCCATCACCATCAGCTCGCTCTGGGCCAGTTGCAATTCGCTCAGCACCGCCTCGGTCCGCGCCAGAAAGCTTCGTCCGGCCTGCGTCAGCCGCATCGGCCGCCGCCCGTGATCCACCAGGTCGGTGCCAAGCGCCTGCTCAAGATTGCGCAACTGCTGGCTGACCGAGGGCTGGCTCAGGCCGGTGATCTCGGCGGCCTGCGCCACCGACCCCGCCCGCGCGAGCGCCGCGAACACTTCCAGCCCGCGCAGGGTCACCCCTTTCATCACCATGCCGCCGCCCTTTTCCGTTTCGCCATTACTGAAAGCCGGGCGGCGTCAGGTCAAGCGTTGCGCACGCGGAAAACCCACCCCGGCCGGCGGGGCGGGATCATTTCGCCGCATTTCGCGCCGATCAGTTGCAGACGGCCTGCGCGAGTTGGCCAAAGGCCTCGTAGCGGTCCCAAAGCTGGTCGTCGCGCGCGGTTTTCGACATCTTGACGGTCTGCGCCTGATGCGGATCCCGGAACCACTTGGCGATGGTGCGCTGCTCCTTGCGCGACAGGGCGTTGTTGGCCACGTCCTGAATGCAGCCGCAACGCTGCCGGGTCGCTTCCGGCCGGTTAGTGGCCATGCAGGCGCGCTTGATGTCGCCCGTGGACGCCAGGATGGCGGACGGATTCGCAACGGCCAAGGTGGACGCGCACAGGGCGATGGTCAGGAACTGTCTCATGATCTTGCCTCGTATTGCCTGCCCGGAGGAATCTTCCGCCCCTCTCAGGTGCGCGAAGTATGGCGCATAAGGCGTTCTGAATCAACGGGGAACGTTTCCCGCAAAAGTAGAACCGCCTCGCGCCGGGTCAGCCCCGGACGCGCCAGGGTCATCCGGTCCACCCGCATTGCCGCGAGTTCGGGAAAGAACAACCGGTCGGGATCGTCCTCGCCCACCCGCTCCGACAGGAACAGGCTTTCCGAGGCGGCGCCGTTGGCGCGGATCACGCTGTGCCGCTCCAGCAGCAGGTGGTAGTAGCGCGTCGAACTCACCGGCGCGACCCGCGCGAGGCCGGCATCGACAAGGCTGATGGCGGGAACAAAAACCTCGGCCGCGCCGAACAGCAGTTCCGACGCGGCGCTGCCGATCAGCAGCCGGTGCTGCTGCGACACCCGCAGCGGCGCGTCGTTGCCCAGCAGCCCGGCCGGGATCTCGACCGGCGCGAACCGCCCAAAGCAAAGCGTGTCCTGCCCACCCGTCCACAGCACCGTCTGGAAACCGTCATCCCTGGTCCAGACCCGGTCCCCCGGTCCAAGATCCTCGATCGCCCGGTCGCCGCTGTCTGTGGCGATCCGGGTGCCGCCGCAATAGCAGATGGGCGTGGCGTAATTGGCCGCGGGAAAGCTCGGCCCTTCCTGCGCGCTGACCACGGTCAGCGGCACCCCGTCCGGGGGAAACCCGCCGGGGCCGCCGATGAAGGCCAGACCTTCGACCGTCGCAAAGCTGGGGGACGAGTTGTTCACGTTGAACGCGATCGCCTGCCAGGTGTTGGTTCCGTCCGTCAGGGTGATGCCGAATTCGGCCTCGACGCGGGTGCCGCTGGCGAAATTCGTGCCGTCGATCGTCTGCGCGCCGTTCAGGACCTGATTGCCGTCATTGTCCTCGAAATCGGTGTCGGACCCCTGGTCGCTGATGAACACCTCGGTCCAGGCCCGCGAGTTGAGGGTGATCGTGTGGCCGACCAGGTGCGACCCGTCCCCTTGCGTGATCCCGTCCAGCTGCTGGCCGCCCGAGACGGTGATCTGGGACTCGCCCAGCATGAAGATCGAGTAATTCGCCATAGCCTGCCCCGTCTCTCACGGCTTTTGCCGTGGCTTTTCCGCTCGGCAGCAGCCTAGCACCCCGGATTCGCGAAATGAAGCGTCTTGCGCCGCCAAAACACCGGGCGGCACGACGCTTATCCCCGCTTGACGAGTCCCCAATCTCCGGACATATCCCACTCCATGACAGACCTCGCTCATATCCGCAATTTCTCCATCGTCGCCCATATCGACCATGGCAAATCCACCCTTGCCGACCGGCTCATCCAGGAGACCGGGACGGTGCAGGACCGCGACATGAAGGAACAGCTGCTCGACAGCATGGATATCGAGCGCGAGCGCGGCATCACCATCAAGGCCAACACGGTCCGCATCGACTATACCGCCGACAATGGCGAGCAATACGTGCTGAACCTCATCGACACCCCCGGCCACGTCGATTTCGCCTACGAGGTCTCCCGCTCGATGCGCGCCGTCGAAGGCTCGCTTCTGGTCGTCGACAGCACCCAGGGGGTCGAGGCGCAGACGCTGGCCAACGTCTACCAGGCCATCGACGCGGATCACGAGATCGTGCCGGTGCTGAACAAGATCGACCTGCCGGCATCCGACTGCGACCGCGTCGCCGAGCAGATCGAGGACGTCATCGGCATCGACGCCTCGGGCGCCATCCGCGTCTCGGCCAAGACCGGTGTCGGCATCCACGAAACGCTCGAAGCCATCGTCCACCACCTGCCCGCGCCCAAGGGCGAGCGCGACGCGCCCCTGAAGGCGATGCTGGTGGACAGCTGGTACGACGCCTATCTCGGCGTCATCGTCCTTGTCCGCATCATGGACGGGGTGCTGAAAAAGGGGATGCGGGTCAAGTTCATGTCGAACGGCACCCTGCACCATGTGGACCGCGTCGGCGTCTTCCGCCCCGGAATGCAGATGGTGGACAGCCTCGGCCCCGGCGAGATCGGCTTTCTCACCGCCTCGATCAAGCAGGTCCGCGACACCCGCGTCGGCGACACCATCACCAACGACCGCAACGGCGCCGAAAAGGCGCTGCCCGGCTTCAAGCCGGCGCAGCCGGTGGTGTTCTGCGGCCTCTTTCCCGTGGACAGCGCCGAATTCGAGGATCTGCGCGACGCCATCGACAAGCTGGCGCTGAACGACGCCTCCTTCTCCTTCGAGATGGAGACCTCGGCCGCCCTCGGCTTCGGCTTCCGCTGCGGCTTCCTCGGGCTGCTGCACCTCGAGGTGATCCGCGACCGGATCGAACGCGAATACGATATCGAACTGATCACCACCGCCCCCTCGGTGGTCTACCACGTCTACATGAAGGACGGCACCAAGCACGAGCTGCACAACCCCGCCGACATGCCCGACCTCTCCAAGGTGGACCACCTCGAGGAGCCGCGCATCAAGGCCACCATCCTGGTGCCCGACGAATACCTGGGCGACGTGCTGAAACTCTGCCAGGACCGCCGCGGCATCCAGCTGGACCTTTCCTATGCCGGCCAGCGCGCGATGGTCGTCTACGATCTCCCCCTCAACGAAGTTGTGTTCGATTTCTACGATAGGCTGAAATCGGTAACGAAAGGTTACGCCAGCTTCGACTACCAGATGACCGGCTACCGCCAGGACTACCTGGTCAAGATGTCGATCCTCGTCAATGACGAGCCGGTGGACGCGCTGTCGGTCATGGTCCACCGCGACCGCGCCGAAACCCGCGGCCGCGCCATGTGCGAAAAGCTGAAAGAACTGATCCCCCGCCACATGTTCAAGATCCCGATCCAGGCGGCCATCGGCGGCAAGGTCATCGCCCGCGAGACGCTCTCGGCGCTGCGCAAGGACGTGACCGCGAAATGTTATGGCGGGGATGCCACGCGCAAGCGGAAACTCTTGGACAAGCAGAAGGCCGGCAAGAAGAAGATGCGCCAGTTCGGCAAGGTCGACATCCCGCAGGAGGCGTTCATTTCGGCGTTGAAGATGGACAGCTGAGGCTGTCCATTTTTTGTGACGGTGGGCGAATGCGGTTGGCGCAGGTATCTGCGTGCCCAATAGAGTGGTTGTGGGGAGACGTTTTGGCGTCGAATATGGATGAGTGAACTTTCAGATCTTTTGTTGAAAGACTTTGAAGCGTTCGATGAACGGTTGACCTCCGCTGCGAACCAAGCGTTTAAATTTCAGGGCTTGGATGAGCGATATCTGATTATTTCAGCGGCAAGTTTTATTGAGGCGATATTGGCTGAGGCTGCCAGTCGTCTGTTCGATCTCCACGTTTCGCCGAATTTTTTTGATCTTGGAGTTCTGGCGGTCAATGGAAAGACCCTCGGAGTAAAAAAGAACGGAGAGGTTGAGTTCAGAGATTTGAGGCTCGACAACAAGACTAAATTCAAAGCAATAGCACGTGCCTATTCAATATTTGACGTAACTTACGCTGCAGATTTTAACAGCGAGGGGTGGGAGCATGTTCTACATACCACCGAAACTAGGAATAGGTTGCTTCATCCAAAAAAGCCGGAAGACTTGGAGCTAATTGTCGACGATTTGGTTCGGGCCAATAAAGCGGTTACTTGGATTTACGCGCGAAAAATTGAATGGATGAAGATAAAAATCAACGTTTTGGATCAAGCTGTTCAAAACAGAAACGCATTGGTGCGGCTGTTTTACTCTTCGGATGAAGACCCGTTGTAAGGCTGAACTTACCGCTCCTTCTAGCCGAAGCAGACATTCCAACATCCGGAATTGCCTGCACCGGTCGGCAAAGTGTTCCTCCCCCCCATGCAACCCTCCGTTCTGCGGATCTACTGGCGTATGTACCCCCTCGTAGGGCGGGCTTCAGCCCTCCAACCACCCTGACCACCCTTGCCGACGCCGAAAGGAACGCTCGATTGGCGGGCTGAAGCCCGCCCTACGATGGATGAACGCTTCCCCCCACCAGCAACCACCCGCCCAAACCACTCACCCCACCCAAATCCCGTTTGATCCCCCGCAAAATCCCGACTACCCCTTCTTGAACAGGCACCAACCCCGCCACATCTCGGCGGCAAAAACAACGAACCCGGGCAGTCCCAAAATGAGTTTCAGATCGGTTATCCTCGGCGCCGCGGCGGCGGCGCTTCTTTCCACGATGGCGCAGGCCAAGGTCTGCGACTACCGGCCCAGCCATCTGCTGGGCGTCGACAAGGGCAGGCCGGCCGCTGCCAGCGCTGGCGGGGCGGGGGCCTCGGGTTTTTACACCCTGGTCAACACCACCAATGGCCTGACCATGTTGGGCAACACGCTGGCCGGCGCGTCGGGCACTGCCGGCGTCGTGGCGGGCACCAGCGGCGCCCTCGGCTCGGCCGCCGCCATCCTGATGAACCCCTCCGTCTGGATCCCGGCCCTTGTCGCCGCCGCCGTCGGCACCGGCTACGAGGCAACATGCGCCTATTTCGTTGACGAAAGGATAACGGACTATGACGAGGTCCTAGACATCATGCGCAGCTTCCAGGACCACGCCGACCCCGAGTATTTCCGGCTGGTCGAGAACACCCTGAACCCCTTCATCGAGGTGCGTGACGAAAACGGCGGCCGCGCGGCCTACCTGGTCGAGCGGCTCTACATCGTCGAGGGTCTGCTGATGCACCGCGACCGCGGGCGCAACACCCGGATCGGCCGCGTGATGTTCGTGAACGTCGAAGAGACGCCGGCCGAGGACAACTAGGCCCGGCTCACCCGGCCCGTCAGCCGCCGCCACCAGGCGATCTCGTCGCGCTGCATCACCTCGCCGCCCTCCACCGGCTCCAGTCCGCGGCGCGCCAGGATGCGCCGTTCTTCGGCGCGGGTCATCTGCACCTCGCGAACCCGCAGGGCCGCCTCGCGCGCGGTGACGTATCTGCCGTCCGGCCCCGGTTCCATCCCCGGAATGTTGCGCCCCTTCGACCACCAGCCGCGGATGCCGCTGAGCGGATGTTTCCAGCCGATGGTCTCGTCCGATTCCAGGTCCCAGATCCGCTCGGCCTCGGCGATCGAGACCAGCGCCGCCAGCGCCCGTCCGTTCCGGGTCAGCACGATCACCTCGCGCGGGTCCTGCGCCCGGGTCACCAGCTGCCCCAGCTGCGCGCGGGCCTGCGAAATCGTGTAGCGCATCGGCGAATCTCCTTTGTACGATTCGGAAGGTCAGGGTCCCGAAGCTGGTACAAATCGGTAAAAACCGGCCTGCCGCACCGTTCCGCGGCCTTCGCACCTGCAGAAAAAGCCGTGAGTCCGGCCCCCGGAAACCGCCAGGTTTTTTCCACCCTCAACCGCGCGGCGCGACGCGGTTTCTCGACTTGTCCACACCGCTTTCCCGCCGGATATCAACATCTTTGTCCCCGTCGAATTTCCATGCTGCAGTGCTATTTTCTTGTCCCGTGGCGGGTCCGATGCAACAGTTTCCTTACTGCAACGGTTCTTCGGAACCGGAGCGGTCGCAAGGACCAGGGGGTCAGGGCAGGGACGGCAAATCTTCGAGATTTGTGTTGAACTGCAATGACTTACCGGGGGGCGGTCAGTCGCGGTCGGGCCTCGTGCCCGCGGCGAATGCCCGGCTTCACAGAAAGGTCGATGCGGATCGCAAGGCGCTTTAGGGCGCTGCGCGGTAGCGACGGTTCCCTCGGGACCAGAGCAACTGGGATGCCGAGCCTCCGGGCGGATCGTTCCAGCAAGGCGTCAGGAGCGTCCCTGGGATGCATGCGAAGACCGCGTCTGAGCACCTGACGCCTTTTTCTTTTGGGCACCGGGATTTCATACAGGCCACCACTCACAACATACCCGGAAGGAAAAACGGGGCTCGGTTGCAATGGCAATCGAACCCCGTTCCCAGCGTCAGCTGATGCATTACCGCGTCTATGCACCTGTATCTTGGTGAATACTATCGGAGCGCGGCAATATCAACCATATATTGCGGTTGCCCGCCTGCAAACGGCGAGATTTGGGGTCCTGCGCGTCGCCTCAGAACTTTCTCTGTATGTCGCCGGCCACGTCCTCGATGGCGTCGCCGGCCTTCCGGATGTCCCGCCCCGCGCCCTTGGCCGTCTCGCAGGCGGCCAGCGTCAACAGGGTCAGCCCAATCAGGAACGTGCGGATCATCTTGCTCTCCGTCTCTGCTCGTCTGACTTCCATTAGCACCCTTGCAGGCAGGGTTCCAGATGCGCTGCAGGCGGCTTACCGCCGGCGCAGCACCGGCCCAAGAGCCGCCGAGGCAAGAAACAGCAGCGTGGCCGCGCAGACAATGCTGGGTCCTGCCGGGCTGTCGCCCCAATACGCCCCGGCCAACCCGGCGATCGCGGCCGTCCCGCCAATGGCGGCGGCGGCAATCGCCATGCCCTCGGGGGTGCGGACCAGCGGCCTCGCAGCCGCCGCCGGGATCACCAGAAGCGCCGCGATGAGCAGAACGCCAACCACCTTGATCGCGACGGCCACAACAAGCGCCAGGGCGAGGGTCAGCCACAGTTCCTCGCGCCTCGGATCGATGCCGGAGGCGCGGGCCAGATCGGGGTTCAGCGTTGCAACCAGCAGGGCGGACCAGCGCCAGGACATCAGCCCGACGATCGCCGCGCCGCCGGCCCAGATGGTCGCAAGATCGCCGCGCGTCACCGCCAGAATGTCCCCGAAAAGAAAGGCGTTCAGGTCCAGCCGAACGTCGGACAGCAGCGCGACGGCCACCATGCCTGCGGCCAGCGCGGTATGGGCCATCACGCCCAGCAACGTGTCCATGGCATAACCTCGTCCGCGGAACATCGTAACGGTCAGCCCCATGGCGAGCGCCGCCATGATGACAGCAGGCAGGATCGGCAGCGAGAAACTCAGGGCCAGAGCGACGCCGAGGACGGCCGAATGGGCGGTCGCCTCGCCGAAATAGGCCATGCGGCGCCAGACGACGAAACACCCCAAAGGCGCCGCGGCGAAAGCGACGCCAAGGCCGGCAAGGGCGGCGCGGATCATGAAGTCATCAAGCATCACTGTGCCCTTTCATGCTCGTGATGGTGATCCTGATGGTCCGGGCCATGGTCGTGCGAATGGCTGTGCTGGTGCCTATAAAGCGCCATCGTGCCCTTGGTGCCGGTCCCGAACAGGGCGCGGTATTCCGGAGCGTCGGCCACCATCTGCGGCGAGCCCTGGCAGCAGATATGTCCGTTCAGGCACAGCACCCGGTCCGAGGCCGCCATGACCACGTGTAGATCGTGGCTGACCATCACGATCGCGCAGCCCAGTTCCTGCCGAACCTGTTCGATCCGCTGATAAAAAGCGGCGGCGCCCGGTTGGTCGAGGCCCTGCGTGGCTTCGTCGAGCATCAGAAGCTGCGGACGATCCAGAAGGGCCCGCGCAAGCAGGACGCGCTGGAATTGCCCTCCCGACAGATCGGTCATCTGCCTGTTGCACAGGTCGGGAACTCCTGCGTTGCCAAGCGCTTGCAGCGCTGCAGCAGTCGAAACGCGCCGCGGCAGGCCCAGAAACCTCTGGACGGTCATCGGCAGCGACGCATCCAGGGCAAGCTTTTGCGGGACGTAGCCGATCTTCAGCCCGGGGGCGCGGGTCACGCGCCCTTTCGACAGAGGCACGGCGCCGATGAGCGCGCGCAGAAAGGTCGATTTTCCCGATCCGTTCGGGCCGACGATGGTGACGATCTCGCCCGCGGCGATCTCGACACTGATATGCTGCAGGATCGGGCGGCCATCCAATTGGACGGAGAGATCCTTGGCGGAAATCAGGGGGACGGTCATGGCCGGGCTCCGGCACAGGCGGGGCAGAGACCCTCGGCCTCCACGACGATCTTTTCGATCCGGAATCCGGTCTTGTCGGCGGCGCTGCCAAGGCGGCCCTGTGTCAGTTCGGTTTCCGTCTCGGCCACGGCCTTGCATTCGCGGCAGACCAGAAAAGCGGGAACGTGGTCATGGGTCGGGTGCGCGCAGGCTGTGTAGGCGTTCAGCCTCTCGATCCGGTGGACAAAGCCGTGTTGCACAAGAAAGTCCAACGCCCGGTAGACGACGGGCGGCTGCGATCCCATGCCTTCGGCCGAGAGAATGTCGAGAATATCGTACGCGCCCATCGCGCGGTGTTTGTCCAGCAGGATTTCCAGAACCCTGCGCCGGACCGGAGTGAACTGCAGTTTCTGTTCGGCGCATTTGGCCTCGGCCTGCGACAGGGCCGTGGCGATGCATTGACCGTGGTCATGCTGTCGAAAGCCGATCGTGGCCATGGGCTGCTCCCGGATGAGGTTTTCGCTTGATATGTTATAACGTCGTGGGTATCAAGCGCGCCGAGATGTAATAACATATCAGCGCGAGGTGGCAATGATCCGGTTTTCCCTGTTGACTGTGGCAATCACCTGGGCAGGTGCTGCAACGGCCGATGGTCCCAAGGTCGCGACTGACATTGCGCCGGTGCATTCCCTGGTATCCCAGGTCATGGAGGGCGTCGGATCGCCCGATCTGATCATTCGTCCGGGCGTATCGCCGCATGGCTATTCGATGCGCCCGTCCGAGGCGCAGGCTCTGCAATCCGCGGATCTTGTGGTTTGGGTGGGCGAAGAGCTTGCGCCGTGGATGGTCAAACCGCTGGCCTCGCTCGCTCAGGGCGCGAGGCAGCTGGAACTGATGGATGTCGAGGGAACCGTTCACCATGATTTCCGCGACCTGGCCGGGCATTCGGAAGAACGGGACGGGCATGACGACGCGCATCATGGGCACGATGAAGACGAACATGACCATGAAGGTGTGGATCCGCACGCGTGGCTCGATCCTCGAAACGCGCAGGTCTGGCTGACCCGCATCGCAGAAGAACTGTCGGACATCGACCCGCAGAACGCCGCGATCTACCGCGATAATGCCACGGTAGCGCACACCCGTCTGGAAGCGTTGGAAGGCGAGCTTTCGGCAAGCCTCGTCGCGATGCAGGACGTCCGGTACATCTCGTTCCACGACGCCTACCAGTATTTCGAAAAGCGGTTCGGGTTGGAGCCGGTCGGTACCATCAGCCTGAGCGATGCCAGCTCGCCGGGGCCGGCCAGATTGGCGGCTCTGCGTGAACGCATCGCCAAGAAGGGCGCAAGCTGCGCCTTTTCAGAACCGCAGTTCGATACCCGCCTGTTCAATGCGGCGCTAGGGCAAGAGGCCGTCCAGATCCATGAACTTGATCCGCTGGGTGCCCGCCTGGAACCCGGGCCGAACTTGTACCCGGCGCTATTGCAGAGCATGGCGGATAGTTTCGCGGCCTGCGCCAAAGGCGACTGATGGGCGGATCACGCTGATCTGAAGCCCTCGATCAACTGCCGCAGACCAAGGGCGGCGCCGGCAAAGATCGCGACGAACGTGACAGGCGCACTCAGTGACAGCAGGCTGAACGCACTCAACCCCTGACCGACGGTGCAGCCGATCGCCAGCACGGCGCCCATGCCCATGATCGCGGCCCCGATGATCTGCCGGCGCAATTCGCGCGGATCCTCGCAAGCTTCCCAGCGGAAATGGCCTCGGATCATCGAACCGATGAAGGCCCCGGTCCAGACCCCGGCAACGGACCCGACCGCAAAGGACAGCGGCCTGAGGCTGCCGGTCATGGCGAAAAGGATCGATTCCCCGACCGGCGCCGAGAAACTGTGCGAGACGACGGGAAGGGCCTCGAACCCGTGTTCGGAGACCCATGCGGTTCCGGCCCAGCCGGACACGATTGCCAGCCCGACCACGAGCGACCAGATGATGGATTTCGGGCTTTGTCGCAGCGAAGAGCCGCTCAGCGCCGCAACGCAGATCATGGCGCCGATGGCCAGCCCGATGGGGCCAAGCGGCAGCCCCGTCAGCGCCGCTGCGTGGTGCGCCAGACCGGGAGGAACTTCGGAAGCGACCGGCTCTTGCGGGAAAAGGAAATTGCGCACGGGCGCCAGTGGCCCGCTGAGGGCGACATAGGTGAACACGCCCATCACCAGAACGATGACGAACGAGCGAAGATCGCCGCCGCCGAGCCGCGCGATCGCGCCGTACCCGCAGTTTCCGGACAGCGCCATACCGTATCCGAACATCAGCCCGCCGACGACCGAGGCCATGGGTGCCCAGCGGATCGAAAGGTAAAAGCTGTCGCCGGGTTCGAACATCCCGAATGACATCAGCGCAAAACTGCCTATGACCGCGCTGCCGATGGCCAGCGCCCACATCCGCATCCGCAGGTCGGACCCGCCATAAAGAAGGTCTTCGATTGCGCCAAGCGTGCAGAATCGGCCCAGTCGCGCGGCAAGCCCCAACAGGATACCGCCACCAAACCCCAGTGCGGCAACGATGTGATGCTCGGTCAGTGTCTCGAACATGGCGCTGCATACTCCGGTGGCCAGATGTTCACGCAGAGAAACATGCAGATAATACCATGCGTTCGCAAGGAGAGTCACCGCCCGAGGCGAAAATGCCCGGTGTCAGGACGGCGCGTTGCGGGTTTCGGGTTGGATAGACCTCAGTCCTCGTCGCCGCAGAAAAGCTCGTAAACCGTTTCAAGCATGCGGCGCGGGCGGTCATCGGCCAGGCGGTAGTAGATTGCCTTGCCGTCCCGGCGCGGAACGACAAGCCCTTCAAGCCGCAGGCGCGACAACTGCTGAGACACGGCGGCTTGCCGTGCCGAAAGCAGCTCTTCCAGTTCGGTGACGGATTTCTCGCCGGAAACAAGATGGCACAGGATCATCAGCCGTCCTTCGTGGCTGATCGCCTTGAGAAAGTTCGACGCGCGCGTCGCGTTGTCGACCATCTTGTCGAGTTCTTCTTCCGCCATGTCGGCCGAAAAATGGGGCAGTGCCATCGTTGCAGTTCCTTGGTTTCCCGGAAGCGGGGTCTTCCTCGTCACCGAGTCGTGAGTCGATTGATCCGTCCCGTTACACGTGTCACACGGTTTTTTCCACAGGGGACGATCAAAAATCCGTGAATGTCGATCGACCGGTTCAGCTTCCCTTGTTGTTTCCTTCTCCGAATCTCGTGTGTGCGATCAACAGACGCTCCAGCATGGGCCAAAAGAAGTTTTCGCCCGGATATCCTTCCAGACGCCCGACTTCGCTTCCGTTCTCGACGATCAGGAAGGTGGGCGTGAAATGCACCGGGCGTTGCAGTTTCAGATTCTGCGGCATGTCATGACGAGACACGCGGCGCAGCGGCGCAAACCTGCCTTCGCGGGTCTTGGGGTAGGCGGGCGCGATCTCGGCATTCCACCGCGCGCACCAGCTGCATCCGGTTTCTTCGACCATCACCAACTCGGCCGCCAAAGCGGGGGTCAGCGACATGATCACAAAGATCGGCGCGAAAAGCAGTCGGACCATTGGCATCGGTGTTGACCTCATGATATTGGATAATATAATTTGAATGTTTGAATTTTGCAACCTTTGCGGCGGGATTGCTGAGCTTTTTCACGCCCTGCATTCTGCCGATGGTCCCTTTCTACCTGTCCTATCTTGGCGGGTTAAGCATCGCCGAACTGCGAAGGGATGGAAAGATCGCCGCGGGCGCGCAGAAAAGGCTGATGGTCTCTTCGGTCATGTTCGCGCTGGGCGTCACGACGATCTTCATGCTGCTGGGCATGGGGGCCACGGCCCTCGGCCAGTTGTTCGGCACGTACCTGGACACCCTGTCCTGGGTCGCTGCCGGCATCCTGCTGATCTTTGGGTTGCACTTTCTCGGCATCGTCCGCATCCCGCTGCTCTATCGCGAGGCCCGGCTTGAGAGTCGCGCCGAAGCTTCGACCGTGCTGGGGGCATACCTCATGGGGCTGGCCTTCGGATTCGGCTGGACGCCTTGCGTCGGCCCCGCGCTGGCGTCGATCCTGATGATCGCTTCGGGGATGGGCGAGATATGGCGCGGTACCGTCCTGCTGTTCGTCTACGGCGTCGGAATGACGGCGCCCTTCGTCGTCGCTGCGCTGTTCGCCAAGCCCTTTCTCGGTTGGGTGCAGCGGCATCGTTCGGCGTTCGTCTGGGTCGAAAAGGCGATGGGCGCCATGCTGATCCTGTTCGCCGTTCTGATCGCGACGGGTGGGGTGAACCTGATCGCGGACGCCATGATCCGCTGGATGCCCGGGTTTGCCAGCATCGGTTGAAACTGAGGAGGAGTTTGAAATGAAACACCTGATTGCCGGACTGGTTGCACTCGTTCTGGCGGTTCCGGTCTGGGCTGCCGAGATCGGGGATGATGGCCTGCACAAGGCCGACTGGATGCGCGACACGTTCAAGGATCTGGGCGAGGATTTCGCCGAGGCGCAGTCCGAGGGCAAGCGCCTGATGCTGCTGGTCGAGCAGCGTGGATGCCTCTACTGCAGGGACATGCACGAAAAGACCTTTACCGATCCCAGGGTCCGGTCGCTGCTGGAAGACACCTATTTCCCTGTGCAGATCAACCTGCACGGCGACACTGAACTGGTGGATACGGATGGCGAGGCGCTTTCCGAAAAAGAGGCGGCGCGGCGCTGGGGCGTCCTGTTCACGCCGACGATGATTTTTTTGCCAACCGAACTGGATTCCGCTCAGACCGCCGTGGAGCAGGCCGTGGCCGTCATGCCCGGCGCCTTTTCCGCGGGCACGACGCTCGACCTGCTGACCTGGGTGGCGGAAGAACGGTACCTCGACCAGTCCGAAGAGGATTTCCAGCGTTACCACGCACGCATGATTCGAGAACGCGACGACGGCGACACCCGCTGAGCGGATCTCGAACCTCCTCCAGCAGTGATAACTTCGTTGCCTGCCAGGGCTTCGCCGTGAAATAAAACAAAAAATTCATGAACATGAATTTGTTGTTGCGTTTAGCCCAGGCTGTAGCCTACGGTATACCAAGCAACTGCGCCGCGCTGATCGTGGCAGCCAAGGGGAGGACACATGAAATTTGCATCTCTGACACTGGCCACGGCCTTGACCGGCAGCATCGCCCTGGCAGGCCAAGTCGGTCCCGAGGATGTCGCGTTCAACGATGACGGGGCGATCGAGGCATCCTTGACGGGAGCGCCCGGTGACGCGGCCAATGGCGCGGTGATCGTGGGCGAGAAGTCCAAGGGCAATTGCGTGGCCTGCCATCAGGTCGCCGCTCTGGCGGATGTTCCGTTTCATGGTGAGGTCGGCCCGCCACTGGACGGCGCGGGTTCGCGCTGGAGCGAGGCCGAACTGCGGGGTTTGGTGAGCAACGCCAAGATGACTTTCGACGGCACCGTGATGCCGGCCTTCTACAAAGTCGACGGGTTTGTCCGCCCGGGCGATGCATATACCGGCAACGCGCCCGAGGGGCCGTTGCCGCCGATCCTGAGCGCTCAGGAGATCGAAGACGTGGTCGCGTTCCTTGCGACCCTGAAGGAAGAGTAAGGTCCGCCCTGCGCGCCTTGCATTTTGCAAAGGAGAAAATCGATGGAATTCACACGTCGTGAAACCTTGGGCCTGGCCCTTGGTGCGGCGGCTCTGACCGTCCTGCCGTTCCGCGCCAATGCGGCGGTCGAGGATGCGATTGCCGAGTTCACCGGCGGCGCAGAGATGGCCGAAGGAGGCATCACGCTGACTGCGCCTGAAATCGCCGAGAACGGCAACACCGTTCCGATCGAGGTCAGCGCACCGGGCGCAACCGCGATCATGGTCCTGGCTACGGGCAACCCGGTTCCGGGTGTGGCGACCTTCAACTTCGGCCCGCTGGCGGCATCGCAGGCGGCCTCCACCCGTATCCGTTTGGCCGAAACGCAGGACGTGGTGGCCATTGCCAGGCTTGCAGACGGGTCTTTTGCCAAGGCCAGCGCGACCGTGAAAGTGACCATCGGGGGCTGCGGCGGTTAAGCCCGCCCATCCTCAGACACAGGAGAAATGAAATGGCATCTGGTGTGAAACCCCGCGTCAAGGTCCCGAAATCCGCCGCCGCCGGCGAAGCGGTCACGATCAAGACCCTGATCAGCCACAAGATGGAAAGCGGTCAGCGCAAGGACAAGGAAGGCAACGTCATCCCGCGCTCGATCATCAACCGCTTCACCTGCGAGTTCAACGGCGAGCTGGTGATCGACGTGAAGATGGAGCCCGCGATCTCGACCAATCCGTATTTCCAGTTCGACGCGACCCTGCCCGAGGCCGGGGAGTTCGTCTTTACCTGGTACGACGACGACGGCTCGGTCTACGACGAAAAGAAACCGATCGCGATCGCGTGACCTGCGACCCAGGACCATGGATTCCGCCCGCGGTTTTGGTGGGCGGGGTCGATCACCCAAGGGAGGAAACTGAATGAACTTCAAGGCAATGACCGCGATTGCCGCTCTGGTGGCCGCGCCGCTGTCGGTGCTGGCGGGTCCGGACGAGGACGCGCTTGTCGTGAACGGCGAGATCGAGATGGTCACCAAGACAGCCGCGCCGGCGCATATGGCCGATGCAGTGGACGAGATCTACTCGGGTTGGCGTTTCCGTTCGGACGAGACCCAGGCGCTGCAGATGGATGATTTCGACAATCCCGGCATGGTGTTCGTCGATCAGGCGCAGGAAGCTTGGGATACAGCCGACGGTACCGAAGGCAAATCCTGCGCATCCTGCCATGACGCCGTCCAAGACAGCATGGCCGGTGTTCGCGCGGTCTATCCGAAATGGAACGAAGACGCAGGCGAGGTTCGCACCCTTGCGACGCAGATCAACGACTGCCGCGAGAACAAGATGGGCGCCGAAAAGTGGAAATACACGGGCGGCGACATGGCTGCGATGGAAGCCTTGATCTCGGTCCAATCCCGCGGCATGCCGGTCAACGTGGCGATCGACGGTCCGGCCCAGGAGACTTGGGAAAAGGGCAAGGAAATCTACTACACGCGCTACGGTCAGCTGGAGTTGAGCTGCGCCAACTGCCATGAACAGAACTATGGCAACATGATCCGCGCGGACCATCTGAGCCAGGGCCAGATCAATGGTTTCCCGACCTACCGTCTGAAGAACGCCAAGCTGAACACAGCCCATGCGCGCTTCAAGGGGTGTGTCCGCGACACGCGCGCCGAAACCTTCAAACCCGGCAGCGACGATTTCGTGGCGCTTGAACTCTACGTCGCCTCACGCGGCAACGGCCTTTCGGTCGAAGGGCCGTCCGTCCGCAACTGAATCCTTCAGGCCCCGTTCCCGGTCGGGTGCGGGGTTTGTTGCATCCAATAAATTCAAACATGCGAATTTAAAGCATGTATAAACGGGAAAGCTGATCACCATGATCTCGCGTCGCGATTTTCTGCAAGTTTCCATGGCAGCCTCGGCCCTGGTGGGGGCATCGGGTTTCGGCAACTGGGCCCGGCTGGCCGCGCAACAGGCCCTGACCCAGGATCAACTGCTGGAATTCGAAACATTCGGCAACATCAGCCTGATCCACGTCACCGACATTCATGGCCAACTCAAACCGATCTTTTTCCGTGAGCCTGAAATCAACCTTGGGGTCGGCGCGAACCAGGGGTTCGTACCCCACATCACCGGCGCTGAATTCCGCAAGGCGTATGGCATCGCCGACGGCAGCGCCTCGGCCTATGCGCTGACCCATGACGACTTTTCTTCGCTTGCCAAGGCCTATGGCCGCGTCGGGGGCATGGACCGTGTCGCGACCGTGATCAACGCGATCCGCGCGGACCGTCCGGATGCGCTGCTGCTGGACGGCGGCGACACATGGCACGGCTCTTACACCTGCTATCACACCGCCGGTCAGGACATGGTCAATGTCATGAACGCGCTCAAACCCGATGCGATGACCTTTCATTGGGAGTTCACTCTGGGCAGTGACCGGGTGAACGAGATCGTCGAAGGTCTGCCCTACGCGGCGCTGGGCCAGAACATCTTCGATGCGGAATGGGACGAGCCAGCCGAATTGTTCAAGCCCTACAAGTTCTTCGAGCGCGGCGGCGCAAAGATTGCGGTGATCGGTCAGGCCTTTCCCTACATGCCGATCGCCAACCCGAACTGGATGTTCCCCGAATACTCTTTCGGCATCCGGGATGAGAACATGCAGTCGATGGTGGACGAAGTTCGGTCCGAAGGCGCGGACGTGGTCGTCGTCCTGTCCCACAACGGTTTTGACGTTGACAAGAAGATGGCCGGAAAGGTGCAGGGCATTGACGTGATCCTGTCCGGCCACACCCACGATGCGCTGCCCGAGCCTGTTCTGGTCGGCAAGACCCACATCATCGCGTCCGGCTCGAACGGCAAGTTCGTCAGCCGTGTCGATTTGGACGTGCGCGACGGCCAGATGATGGGGCTGCGCCACAAGCTGATCCCGATTTTCTCGGACGTGATCGCGCCCGATCCGGCCATGACCGCGCTGATCAAAGAGCAACGCGCACCCTATGCCGCCGAATTGGCCGAGGTCATCGGCCGGACCGACACGCTGCTTTATCGCCGCGGCAATTTCAACGGCACCTGGGATGACCTGATCTGTGATGCGCTGATCTCAGAGCGAGAGGCGGACATCGCCATGTCGCCGGGTGTGCGCTGGGGCCCGAGCCTTGTGCCCGGCGATGACATCACCCGCGAGGACATCTGGAACGTGACCTCGATGACCTATGGGCAGGCATACCGAACCGAGATGACGGGCGAATTCATCAAGGTGATCCTCGAGGACGTGGCCGACAACATCTTCAACCCCGACCCCTATTACCAGCAGGGCGGCGACATGGTCCGCATTGGCGGCATGGGCTATCGCATCGACATCAACAGGCCGCAGGGCGAGCGGATCAGCGACATGACCCTGCTCAGGACGGGCGAAGCGATCGACCCCGCCAAATCCTACGTCGTCGCAGGATGGGCCAGCGTCAACGAAGGCACCGAAGGACCGATGATCTGGGATGTGGTCGAAAGCCACGTCCGCAAGCTGGGAACCGTGACGGTTAACCCGAACAATTCGGTCAATGTCGTGGGCGCCTGAGAGCCCGGGCGTCTTTCAAGCTGTTGCGCATTCGCGGATGCGGGTGCCGAAACCTTCAAGGAGGCATGTTCAGATGAGTGAGAGCTCCCCCAAGAAAGCTCCCTCCCGCCGGCAGTTCCTGACCGGAGCCGCCGCGGCCGGGGCAGGGGCCGTCGCTGCGGGCGCGGCGAGGGCGGCGGGTCCGGACCCGCTGATTACTGATGTGCAGGATTGGGCCAGGGCGACCGGCGAAGGCGTCGATGCAACGCCCTACGGCTTGCCGATCGAGTTCGAATCCGACGTCGTGCGCAGGAACGTGGAATGGCTGACCGCGGACACGATCAGTTCGATCAATTTCACCCCGATCCACGCGCTCGACGGCACGATCACGCCGCAGGGCTGCGCTTTCGAGCGCCACCACTCCGGGGCGATCGAACTGCGCAAGGATGACTACCGGCTGATGATCAACGGGCTTGTGGATACGCCGCTGGTCTTCACTTACGGGGACCTGGAGCGCTTCCCGCGCGAGAACCGTGTGTATTTCTGCGAATGCGCGGCCAATACCGGCATGGAATGGGCTGGCGCGCAATTGAACGGCGCTCAGTTCACCCATGGCATGATTCACAACATGGAATATTCCGGCGTGCCGCTGCGCAGCCTGCTGCAAGAGGCCGGGGTAAAGCCGGAAGGCAAATGGGTCTATGTCGAGGGCGCGGATGCGAGTTCGAACGGACGGTCGATTCCACTGGAAAAGGCGATGGACGACGTGATGGTCGCCTTCAAGGCCAACGGCGAGGCGCTGCGCAAGGAGCATGGCTATCCCGTGCGCCTCGTCGTGCCGGGTTGGGAAGGCAACATGTGGGTCAAGTGGCTCCGCCGGGTCGAAGTGATGGAGGGGCCGGTCGAAAGCCGCGAGGAGACCTCGAAATACACCGACACTCTGGCGAACGGCACCAGCCGCAAGTGGACCTGGGTCATGGACGCCAAGTCGGTCGTCACTTCGCCCAGCCCGCAGGCGCCGATCAGGCACGGCCCCGGGCCACTGGTCATAACCGGTCTTGCATGGTCAGGCCGCGGCGCGATCACCGGCGTCGATGTCTCGGTCGATGGCGGTATCACCTGGATGCCGGCCCGTCTGGCCGCGCCGGGCACGGATAAGGCGCTGACGCGGTTCTATCTGGATCACAACTGGGACGGCTCCGAGATGCTGCTGCAAAGCCGGGCAAAGGATTCCACCGGCTACGTCCAGCCCACCAAGGCGCAACTGCGCGAGGTGCGGGGCGAGAATTCGATCTATCACAACAACTGCGTTCAGACCTGGTGGGTCAAGGAAAACGGAGAGGCCGAGAATGTCGAAGTTTCTTAATCTGCTGGCCGGTATCGCCTTGGTTTCCACCTGCGCCGCCGCTCCGGCCATGGCCGAGAAGCTTGGCCTCGGGCGGGCCGCGCTTCCCGAGGAAATCGCCGCCTGGGATCTTGACGTGTCGCCCGATGGGACCGGCTTGCCGGCCGGTTCGGGATCCGTCGAAGATGGCGAAATGCTGTTTGCTGAACATTGCGCCATCTGTCATGGCGACTTTGCCGAGGGCGTGGACAATTGGCCCAAGCTCGCAGGCGGCAAGGGGACCCTTGCGGACAAGGATCCGCTGAAGACCGTCGGGTCCTACTGGCCCTACCTGTCGACCGCATGGGACTACGTCAACCGCTCGATGCCGTTCGGAAACGCCCAGACGCTCAGCGCCGACGACACCTATGCGATCGTGGCCTATATCCTCTACTCCAACGACCTCGTGGAGGATGACTTCGTTCTGTCGGACGAGAATTTCCTCGACGTCGAAATGCCCAATGCCGGCGGGTTCATCGTCGATGACCGCGAAGCGACCGAGGCGCATTTCTGGACCTCGGAGCCTTGCATGGAAGACTGCAAGGACACGGTCGAAATCACCATGCGCGCCGCGGTTCTGGACGTCACGCCAGAAGAGATCGGCACCGAGGCAGGCCAGGACCAAAACGGCCATTCTGCGGCGGCGTCGCATGGAGAAGCACGCGTCGAGGAGGCCAAGGCCGTGGAAGCCTCTGCGGCTTTGGATGCGGAACTGGTTTCGGCAGGAGAAAAGGTCTTCAAGAAATGCAAGGCCTGCCATCAGGTCGGAGACGGCGCCAAGAACAAGACGGGACCGACGTTGAATGGCATCGTCGGGGCTTCGGCCGGTCAGGTTGACGGCTTCAAGTACTCCAAGGTCATGCAGGCCGCAGCGAGCGACGGCCTGGTCTGGTCCGAAGACGAATTGGCGGCCTTTCTCGCCAAGCCCAAGGATTACATGAACGGGACCAAGATGTCTTTCGCCGGTCTGAAGAAGGACGAAGACGTTCATGCGGTCATCGCCTATCTCATGAGCTTCCAGCAGTGACATGCGCTGGCTGGGAGCGGCATTTCTAGGCTGGGGCGCGCTGATCGGCGCGGCCCGGGCCGAGGAAGAAGCCACCCGCATCGGCGATGCCGAACGCGGTGCCGAGATCTTCGCAAAATGCGCCGGCTGCCACGAGATCGGGCAAGGCGCGGTCCACCGCGTGGGGCCGCACCTGAACGGCATATTCGACCGCAAGGTCGCGCAGTTTCATGACTTCAGGTATTCCGAGAGTATTGAACGGGCGCGCCGCGACGGAATGGTGTGGGACCTCGAACATCTGGACGCCTATCTCGAGAACCCGAAGGCGCTGGTCAGCGGAACACGGATGAACTTTCCCGGCCTCAAGGAACAGCGCGACCGGAACGACGTTCTGGCCTTTCTGCGCCAGTTCTCCGCCAGTCCGCAGGACATCCCCGAGGCTGCGCCGACGGCGCGCAAACGCGAGGTCGAACTGGCGCCCGAAGTGCTGGCGATCATCGGCGACCATGAATACGGGGCGTATCTTTCGACAGAATGCACCACCTGTCACCAGATAGGCGGCGATTATGACGGAATCCCCGTCATTACCGGCTGGCCGTCCGAGGATTTCGTGGTCGCGATGCACGCCTACAAGCGCCAGATCCGCCCTCATCCGGTGATGCAGATGATGGCCGGGCGTCTGTCGGATGAAGAGATCGCGGCCCTGGCGGCGTATTTTGGCGCGCTGGAGTGAGCCTCTGGCGCTCGTTTCATTGGGAGAGGTAACAATGACATTGAACAGACGGACGTTTCTGGGAACCGGGGTCGCTGTCGCGGCTGCGCTGCAGGCCCCCATGGTGTTGGGTGCCGGGAAACCGCGCGTCGTGGTGATCGGCGGCGGCGCGGGCGGCGCAACGGCAGCGCGCTATATCGCCAAGGGGTCGCAGGGCGCGATCGACGTGACGTTGGTTGAGCCGACGCGGACCTACTACACCTGCTTCTTCTCCAACCTCTATCTCGGCGGCTTCCGCGAGATGCCCTCGCTGGCGCATTCCTACGGAAAGCTGGCCGGCAACTACGGTATCAACGTCGTCCATGACTGGGCTGTGGGCATTGACCGGGACGCAAGGACGGTCACCCTGGCCGGGGGCGGAACGCTGCCCTACGACCGTCTTATCCTGTCTCCCGGCATCGATTTCGTGGAAGGCGCGGTCGAGGGGTGGGGTCTGGCGGCGCAAAACAGGATGCCGCATGCCTACAAGGCCGGGTCGCAGACCGAACTCTTGAAGTCGCAGATCGAAGCCATGCCCGAAGGCGGCACCTTCGCGATGGTGGCTCCGCCCAACCCGTTCCGGTGCCCGCCCGGACCGTATGAAAGGGTCTCGATGGTTGCCCACATCCTCAAGGAGCGGAACCCGACGGCTAAGATTGTCGTGGCGGATCCGAAAACCAACTTCTCCAAGATGGCGCTGTTTCAGGAGGGTTGGGCGAAACATTACAACGGCATGATCGATTGGATCGGAGGCGATTTCGGCGGAGGCAATGTCTCGGTGGACCCGGACGCCATGACCGTTACCATCGACGGCGAACAGATCAAGGTCGATGTCTGCAACGTCATTCCCGCCATGAAGGCGGGCCGGATCTGCGAACTGGCCGGGATCACCGACGACAACTGGGTCCCGGTCGACGGGCGCACCATGCAAAGCCGCATGGACCAGAACATCCACGTGCTGGGCGATGCCAGCGCGCAGGGCGACATGCCCAAGTCAGGATTTTCGGCCAACTCGCAGGCCAAGGTGGCGGCGATGGCCGTGCAGGCGGCCCTGACGGACGCCAAGCTGTTCCCGGCCAAGTTCTCGAACACCTGCTGGTCACTGATCGCCGCGAATGACGGGGTCAAAGTCGGCGCCACCTATGAGGCGACCGAAGACAAGATTGCCAAGGTGGACGGTTTCATCAGTCAGACTGGCGAGGATGCCGAGTTGCGTCAGGCAACCTACGAGGAAAGCATTGGCTGGTACGCCGGCATCACCTCGGACATGTTCGGCTGATCCGCCCTATCGGGGCGCTCAGGACCAGGCCTTGCGGAAAGAATGCGGCGGCGCCCCGTATTTCGCCCGGAATTGCCGGGACAGGTGGCTGGTGTTGGCAAAGCCCGTGGCAGCGGCGATGTCGGCCACGGTCATGTTCGTTTCGTTGAGATAGGTGAAGGCGCGCGAGACGCGCAGATCCAGGTAATAGGCCATCGGCCCTTGTCCCAGGTAACGTTTGAACAGCCGTTCCAATTGCCGGCGGGAGATGCCCAGTTGATTGCTGAGTTCGGTGCTGGACAGGGGGTCTTCGAGTTCGGCCTCCATCAGCTGGATCGCCTTGAGAAGGGCGGGGTTTCGGCTTCCGATGATCACCGACTGCGCCGAACGTTGGGGCGACCGGTTGCCCGAGCGCATGTGGATGCACATGTCGGCGACCATGATCGCCAGTTCGGGCCCGTGGCGTTGCTCGATCAGCGCCAGCATCATGTCGATGGCCGAATTGCCGCCGCCGCAGGTCGTGATGCGCCCGTCCGCCTCGAAGATATTCGGAGTCGGCAGCAGGGTCGGGAACGCCTCGACGAAGCCGGGCTGGTTTTCCCAGTGCAGCGTAAACCGCCTGCCGTCCAGCAGGCCGGACTTGGCCAGGGCGAAGGCCCCGGTGCAGATGCCGCCCAGCGAACGACCGAACCGGTACTCCCGGCGCAGCCAGTTGAGAACGGCCGGCGAATGGCTCCGTTCCGGCTCGACACCGGCGCAGACAAACCCCATCGCATCCGCCGGAAGCGGCGCCATGGCCTCGTCCGGCGTGATCCGCAGCCCGTTGGAGCAGGTGACCGGCTCTCCGGTCTCGGTCATCGTGTGCCAGGTATAGAGCTGCTTCTTGGTCAGTTGATTGGCGATGCGCAGGGGTTCGATGGCGGCGGCGACGGCCAGCATGGTGGATTTGGGAAGCAGCAGGAAATAGAACTTCTGCGGCGGCCCCTCGTAGGCGAGTGTCAGGTTTGCGGAAGCACCTTTTTGAACGAAGGGGTCTCGGGACATGGCGACAACACTGGGGACGGGGGCACGCGTCTTGCCTTGTGCCGGTTTCTGACGAGGTTGAGTCGGTTTTCGTCGATATAGACTGGGGAAACCCGTCCTGATCGTCAATATTGCGGCGTGAAGCAATAACATTGCGACAGAAAGTCATTTGTTTCACCTGGAATGAATTCGTCCGGCGGGCCTTGCAGCCCCCCGGAGGCGACACTAAGACTCGTGTAACACTTCGCCGGGTATCGTCCCGATCCATCGCAAAGAGCAGGCAGGTTCCGAATGTTCGATCCAGTTGACACCTACATGAATACGCTTGTCCCCATGGTCGTCGAGCAGACCAGCCGGGGCGAGCGCGCCTATGACATCTTCTCGCGCCTGCTGAAGGAGCGGATCGTTTTCGTCAATGGCCCGATTCATGACGGGATGAGCCATCTGATCGTCGCGCAACTGCTGCACCTCGAGGCCGAGAATCCCAAGAAAGAGATCTCGATCTACATCAACTCGCCAGGCGGTGTCGTGACCTCGGGACTGTCGATCTATGACACAATGCAGTATATCAAACCGAAATGTTCGACCCTGGTGATCGGCCAGGCGGCCTCGATGGGGTCCCTGCTGCTGGTGGGCGGCGAGCCGGGCATGCGGTTCTCGTTGCCCAACAGCCGCATCATGGTGCACCAGCCCTCGGGCGGCTATCAGGGTCAGGCCAGCGACATCATGATCCACGCGGCCGAAACCCAGAAGCTCAAGGACCGGCTCTACGACATCTACGTTAAGCATACCGGCCAGAGCAAGAAAGCGGTGGAAAAGGCGCTCGACCGCGACAATTTCATGTCGCCGGAAGAGGCGAAGGATTGGGGCCATATCGACGAGATCGTCGAGAGCCGCGCCAAGTCGGGCGATGACGAGGCATAAGGCGGCAAGGCACCTTGTCCCGACGCCGATGGAGCGCGGGACATAATTTGCGATTGTAGCGGCCGGAACGCTGGCCTAAGCTGCTTGAACAGGCGGCAGAGCGCGGCCCCGGAAGGGGCCGCAAAGACGGAGCCCGAAAGGTAGATCATGGCGACGAATTCAGGCGGTGACAGCAAGAATACGCTCTACTGCAGCTTCTGCGGTAAGAGCCAGCACGAGGTGCGCAAGCTGATCGCAGGCCCAACCGTGTTCATCTGCGATGAATGCGTCGAACTTTGCATGGACATCATCCGCGAAGAGACCAAGGCCAGCGGTCTGAAATCCAAGGACGGCGTGCCGACGCCCAAGGACATCTGCGAAGTCCTGGACGACTATGTGATCGGCCAGCAAACCGCAAAGCGCGTCCTGTCGGTCGCCGTGCACAACCACTACAAGCGCCTGAACCATGCCCAGAAGGCCGGCAACGACATCGAACTTGCCAAATCGAACATCCTGCTGATCGGGCCTACCGGCTGCGGCAAGACACTGCTGGCGCAGACGCTCGCGCGTATTCTGGACGTTCCCTTCACCATGGCGGACGCCACCACCCTGACCGAAGCCGGCTACGTGGGCGAGGACGTCGAGAACATCATCCTCAAGCTTCTTCAGGCCAGCGAGTACAATGTCGAGCGCGCTCAGCGCGGCATCGTCTATATCGACGAGGTCGACAAGATCACCCGCAAGTCGGAAAACCCGTCTATCACCCGCGACGTGTCGGGCGAGGGCGTGCAGCAAGCGCTGCTGAAGCTGATGGAAGGCACGGTGGCAAGCGTTCCGCCGCAGGGCGGGCGCAAGCATCCGCAGCAGGAGTTCCTGCAGGTCGACACAACCAACATCCTGTTCATCTGCGGTGGAGCCTTCGCGGGGCTCGACAAGATCATCGCGCAGCGGGGCAAGGGCTCGGCCATGGGCTTTGGTGCCGACGTGCGGGACAATGACGACCGCGGCGTGGGAGAGATCTTCAAAGAGTTGGAGCCCGAGGATCTGTTGAAATTTGGTCTGATCCCCGAATTCGTCGGCCGTCTGCCGGTTCTGGCGACGCTCGAGGATCTGGACGAGGACGCGCTCGTCACCATCCTGACCCAGCCCAAGAACGCCCTGGTCAAGCAGTACCAACGCCTTTTCGAATTGGAAGACGCCGAGCTGGACTTCACCGACGACGCGCTCAAGGCGATCGCCAAGCGCGCCATCGAACGAAAGACCGGTGCGCGCGGCTTGCGCTCGATCCTCGAGGACATCCTGCTGGATACCATGTTCGAACTTCCCGGCATGAAGAACGTGACCAAGGTCGTCGTCAACGAAGAGGCGGTGACTTCGGATGCGCAGCCCCTGATCATCTATGCCGAGGCGGGCAAGGAATCTGCGTCAGCAGGGTGATCCGGACTGAACCAGGCTTTTCACGGCGCGGACCTCTCCGCGCCGTTTTCTTGTGAGGATGCCATGACAATTCGACGTATTTCGACGGGTGGGGAATTCGAGGCAAAGGTCGGTTATTGCCGGGCCGTGGTCGCGGGCGGGTTCGTCCACGTCGCCGGCACTGTGGGGCAGGGCGACGGGGTGGCGGAGCAATGCCGTTCGGCGCTGGCGACCATAGGCAAGGCGCTTGCCGAAGCGGGTGCTTCTTTCGCCGACGTGGTTCGGGTGACCTACATGCTGCCGGACCGGCACGAGTTCGAGCCCTGCTGGCCGATCCTGACCGAGACCTTCGGCGCCAACCCGCCGGCGGCGACCATGATCGAATGCGGGCTTATCGACCCGAAATACCGGATCGAGATCGAAGTCACCGCTCTCATGCCGGAATAGCGGCTGCGGCTTGGTGGCTCTGGACCTTGGCCAACCTTTGGTCCATACCTGCGAGGGACGAAATGCCGGAGGCTGCCGATGGGAATCCTGAACACTCTTTTGCGGGCCGTGACCTGGTGGAACGGGGCGACCCTCAATACCCAGATCTATACCGCGCGCAAGGGCACCAAGGTTGGCGAAGACGATCAGGGAAACGTGTTCTACCGCAATGCCGATGACAGCAAGCGCTGGGTCATTTTCAATGGCGAGGCCGAGGCCAGCAGGATCGACCCCGACTGGCACGGCTGGCTGCACCGCACCTGGGACGAGCCTCCGACCGACAAGCCGCTCAAGCACAAGACTTGGGAAAAACCGCACCAGGAGAACTTGACGGGAACGGCCATGGCCTATGCTCCCGCAGGCTCCATCCGCCGGCCCGATCCGATCGAGCGCGCTGACTACGAGGCCTGGCGGCCGGAATAATCGAGGCGGACCGATGTCTACCTACAACAGGACCGAAGTGCTTGTCGGCGGCGCCGTGCTGGCCTTTGCAATCGCCTTTGGCGTCTATGCCAGCCAGTCCACCGGCCTGTCGCAGAAACGCGACGGCTACGAACTGGGCGCGTCGTTCCGATCGCTCGAAGGGGTGACCGTGGGCACCGACGTCCGTCTGGCCGGCGTCAAGATCGGCGCCGTGACAGGCGTCACCCTCAACCCGGAGAGCTATCGCGCCGACACCACGTTTTCGGTCTCAGATGGCATCAAGATCCCCGACGACAGCGCCGCGGTGATCTCGTCAGAGGGTTTGCTGGGCGGCAACTTCGTCGAGATCATGCCTGGCGGGTCCCTCTTCTTTTTCGAACCGGGCGACATGATAGAGGACACGCAGGGGGCGGTCAGCCTGATTTCCCTGCTCGTCAAGTTCGTGGCCGGAGACGGGAGCAGCGAGTGATCCGGATCCTTTCACTTACCCTGGCCTTCCTGGGCACTGCCGCCTGGGCGCAGGAACAAGTCACCTCGGGACAGGGCGCGATCCTGCGCGGCCTGGACAAGGTGAATGGGCAGACCATCGATGTGCAGTTGACGAACGGGCAAACCGCGTCGGTCTTCGGCCTCGACGTGGCCCTTGGTGATTGCCGCTATCCCGCGGACAACCCGACGGGCGACGCCTTCGCCTATCTCACCATCTGGGAACAGGGGCGGTCAGAGCAGCTTTTTGATGGCTGGATGATCGCCACGTCGCCCGCGCTGAATGCGTTGGACCATGCCCGCTACGACGTCTGGGTGATCCGCTGTATGACGCCCTGAGGCGTCTGCTCCAGCGGCGCAGAGAAATCGGCGCTGCCTTCAAGCGCCGCGGCGAGTTCCTTCTTGTACCTGGCCCGAGGGATTTCGATTGCACCCAACGAGGCGAGATGCGCGGTCAGGAACTGGGTGTCGAACAGCTTGAACCCGGTTTGCCGCAATCGATCCACCAAATATGCCAGCGCGATTTTCGAGGCGTCCGTGCGGCGGGAAAACATGCTCTCGCCAAAGAAGGCGGCGCCGAGGGCCACGCCGTAGACGCCACCGACCAGGGTGTTGCCTTCCCAGACTTCCAGTGAATGCGCAAAGCCCCGGCCATGGAGGGTCTCGTACAGGGTGCGCAGTTCATCGTTGATCCAGGTTTCCGCCCTGTCGGCGCAGCCTTCGACCACACCCGAAAATTCACGATCGATGGTAATCTCGAAGTCCGCCCTTCGGATCCGGCGCGCCAGCGTACGCGACAGGTGAAAACCGTCCAGGGGAATGACGCCGCGGTACTTCGGGTCGACCCAGAAAAGCTCGGGGTCGTCGCGGTGTTCGGCCATCGGGAATATCCCGATGGAATATCCGTGCAGCAAAAGTTCCGGAGTAAGGCTCATTCCGGAAACTCCGGGGCCGGGACGGACGCCCGGCCCGCAGCCTTACTTGGCCATGTGCTCCGCAAGCCAGCGCTCCAGCCAGTGGATGTTGTAGTCGCCGCTGTGGATGTCGGGCTCGTGCAGCAGGGCGTGAAAAAGCGGCACGGTGGTGTCCACGCCGTCCACGATCAGTTCGCCCAGGGCCCGTTGAAGACGCGCCAGCGCCTCGTTCCGGTCGCGCCCCTGCACGATCAGTTTCCCGATGAGCGAGTCATAGTAGGGCGGGATCGAGTAGCCGTTGTAGAGCGCCGAATCCATCCGCACGCCCAGACCGCCCGGCGCATGATAGGCCGTGATCTTTCCGGGGCAGGGCGAGAAATTGGGCAGTCGCTCGGCGTTGATGCGCACTTCGATGGCGTGGCCGTTTATCTGCAGATCGTCTTGTCCAAAGGACATCGGCTCGCCCGCGGCGACGAGGATCTGCTCGCGGACCAGATCGACGCCGAAGATGCCTTCGGTCACCGGGTGCTCAACCTGCAGGCGGGTGTTCATCTCGATGAAATAGAACTCGCCCTTCTCGTAGAGAAATTCGATGGTCCCCGCGCCGATATAGTTGATCTTGGCCACCGCGTCGGCGCAGATCTTGCCGATCCTGGCGCGCTCTTCCTCGGAGATGCAGGGGCCCGGCGCTTCTTCGAAAACCTTCTGGTGGCGGCGCTGCAGCGAACAGTCGCGTTCGCCCAGATGCACGGCATGGCCCTTGCCGTCGCCAAAGACCTGAATCTCGATGTGGCGCGGCGTGGTCAGGTATTTCTCGATATAGACTTCGTCGTTTCCAAAGGCGGCCTTGCCTTCGGCCCGAGCGGTCATGAAGGCGCTTTCCATCTCTTTTTCGGTGCGGGCGACTTTCATGCCGCGGCCGCCGCCGCCAGCGGTCGCCTTGATGATGACGGGATAGCCGATCTCTTCCCCGATCCGCTTGGCCGAAGCCAGATCCGGAACGCCGCCATCAGAGCCGGGAACGCAGGGCACGCCAAGAGCCTTCATCGTGTCCTTGGCGGTGATCTTGTCGCCCATGATCCGGATGTGCTCGGCGGTGGGGCCAATGAAGGTGATGCCGTGATCTTCGACGATCTGCACGAAATCGGCGTTCTCGGACAGGAAGCCGTAGCCGGGATGGATCGCCTGCGCGCCGGTGATCTCGCAGGCCGAGATGATCGCGGGCATCGACAGGTAGCTTTGAGGGCTGGGCGCCGGGCCGATGCAGACCGATTCGTCGGCCATGCGCACATGCATGGCGTCGCTGTCGGCGGTGGAATGCACGGCGACCGTGGCAATTCCCATCTCGCGAGCGGCGCGGATCACGCGCAGGGCGATCTCGCCACGGTTGGCAATCAGGATCTTGTCAAACATCGGCTGACCTTACTCGATGATGACCAGAGGGGTGCCGAATTCCACGGCGTCGCCATCGCCCACGAGGATCCGGCGGACCGTTCCCGACTTGGGAGCGTGGATGTGGTTCATGGTCTTCATCGCTTCGACGATGAGCAGCGTATCCCCCTCGGCGACGTTCGCGCCGACCGAGATGAAGGGCGCAGCGCCAGGTTCGGCCTGCAGATAGACGGTTCCGACCATCGGCGAGGTTACGGCGCCAGGATGGCTGGCGGGATCGTCGGACGGTGCAGGGGCCGCGGCGGGAGCAGGGGCAGCAACGGGGGCCGCTGCCACAGGTGCCGGAGCTGCCACATGCACGGGGGCGGCGACGGTCTGGGAAACACGGCTTACGCGGACATTCAAGCTGTCCTCTTCGCCATAGTCACGCTTGACCTGCAACTCGGTCAGGTCGTTCTCGCGCAGCAGTTCGGCCAGAGCCTTGATGAACGCCACATCCGCTTCGTGTCTGTTTTCTGTCATGAGTGTCCTCGACGGTTCCCCTTGGCCCGTCTGTCCTTGCGGGCTCTGATCAATTTGGCGGCCTTATAAGCCATGCGAAGGGCCATGAAAA
Organism: Ruegeria sediminis; assembly: GCF_005938215.1. Lineage (GTDB taxonomy): Bacteria > Pseudomonadota > Alphaproteobacteria > Rhodobacterales > Rhodobacteraceae > Ruegeria > Ruegeria sediminis. The sequence continues at coordinate 233,950 of NZ_VCPD01000001.1, read as the reverse complement.
GCGCCGACTAAACCGTTGAGATGGCCTTGGTGGACAAAGATTGAAAGTCCCGGGCCGGGTCAAAGCGGCATGCCCGACAGTTTCGCCACGAGTTCGGAGAGCTTGCGCGCGCCGAACTTCTCCAGAAGACGCGCCCGGTACGCCTCGATGGTGCGGTAGCTGAGGCCCAGTTCAGCACCGATTTCCTTGGCCGACAGGCCCCGGCAGGACAGGATCGCCACCTCGCGTTCGCGCGGTGTCAGTTCGACGATCGGGCGTTCCTCGGAGATGTCGGAGAAGCTCCAGATGCCGTGCCTGAACGGATCGTCCGGGGTCAGCGACCGGCCACGCGCCCGGCACCAGAACAGATCGCCGTTGCGCCGTCGCATGACGCGCTCGTCGGTGTAATAGCCGGTCTCGCGCATCACCTGCAGCCCGCGCGCCCCGATCCGTTCCCAGTCGGCTACGGAAGGGTAAAGGTGCAGCAAAGGCATGTTGCGGTATTCCGGCTCCTCGCCGCCGAACATCCGCGCAAACTGCAGGTTGCAGCGCCGGATCACGCGGTTCTCCAGTTCGACAAGGCCGATCGGCGCATATTCGAAAGCAGGATCGCTCATAACCTCATGGTGCCGGGTATTTTTACGGAGTTGCGGTGGGCGTGCGCAGGATCATAAATCTTTGCACGAGAGAAAGGGAGGAGTCCATGGTACTGATTGCGGGCTGGGGCCATACGAAATTCGGAAAGCTCACGGAACTGACGCTTGAGGACATGATCGTCGCGGCCGGGCGCCAGGCGTTGTTGGATGCCGGGATCGGCGCGGAAGACGTGGACGGCATCTGGCTCGGGCATTTCAACGGCGGGCTGGTTCCGGACGGCTTTCCCGCTTCGCTGGCGATGAGCATCGATCCGGGCTTGCGTTTCAAACCCGCAACCCGGCTTGAAAACGCCTGCGCGTCGGGTTCCGCAGCGGTGTTTGCAGCGCGGCAAGCCATACTGGCGGGCGAGGCCAAGGTTGCCCTGGTCATCGGTGTCGAAAAGATGACCCATCTACCCACGCCTGATGTGGCGGCAGCTTTGGGCCATGCGGCCTATCAGGCCGAAGAGGCGGGGTTGTCCTTTCCGGGGGTGTTCGCCCAATTCGCGCAGGCCTATTTCGCCAAGTACGGCGACCAGACCCGCGCACTCGCCCGGATCGCGGCCAAGAACCACGGCAATTCGGTGAACAACCCGTTGGCACAGTTGCAAAAGCCGATGGACGAAGCGTTTTGCGCCGAAGTGTCCGAGCGGAACCCGATCATTGCGCCGCCGCTGAAGAAAACCGATTGCTCGCTGGTGTCCGACGGGGCCGCGGCGTTGGTTTTGGTTTCCGAGGAACTGCTGGGCGATGTGTCGAAGGCCGTAAAGATGCGCGGCGTGGCACAGGTCAACGACATCATGCCGATGTCTCAACGCGACCTTCTGGCCTTCGAGGGGCCGCGCAAGGCGATTCACGCCGCTTACGACCGGGCTGGCATCACGGTCAACGATATCGACGTGGCCGAGGTGCACGACTGTTTCACCATTGCCGAACTGCTGATCTACGAAGCGATGGGCCTTGCCGCGCATGGTCATGCGGCGGATGTTCTGGAAGGCGGGATCGTTCACGCCGGCGGCAGGCTGCCGGTGAACCTGTCAGGCGGTCTCAAGGCCAAGGGTCATCCCGTGGGTGCGACGGGTGTGTCGATGCACACGCTGATCGCGCGTCAGGTTCTTGGGCAAGCCGACGCGATGCAGCATCCCGGCGCCGAACTGGGGCTGGTCTTCAACATGGGCGGTTCCGGCGTCGCGAACTATGCGTCGGTTCTGGAAGGGGTCAAGGGATGAACATCGGTCTCTGGCTCAAGCGGCAGGCGCAACTGAACGCCGAACGGCCGGCGCTGTATTCCGGTCGCGACTTGGTGGCTGATTACGGAACTTTCCATCGCCGGGCCTTGCAAGTGGCGGGCTGGCTGGTCGCGCAGGGCGTCAGGCCGGGCGACCGCGTGGCGATATTCATGAAGAACTGCCCCGACTACCTGATCGCGCAATACGCCATTTGGTATGCCGGCGCCGCCGCCGTGCCGATCAATGCCAAGCTGCACGGTCGCGAGGTCGCCTACATTCTCGACAACTCCGGCACCGACATCACCTTTACCTCTCCGGGCCTGACCGAGGCCTTGTCCGATGCCGATGTGAAGGGTCGTCTGGTCGATATCACGGCCAATGACTATGCCGCGGCTCTTGCACATGATCCGATAGACGAGCCGGTGCACCGCGAACCCGTGGATCTCGCGTGGTTGTTCTACACTTCGGGAACGACCGGCAAACCCAAGGGCGTTACGATCACCCATCGAATGCTGATGGGCGTGTCGCTGGCCTATGGGACCGATGTGGACAACGTCAGCGCTGAAGACGCGATCCTATACGCCGCGCCGATGAGCCACGGGGCGGGTCTTTACAACATGGTGCATGTGCTGGCCGGGGCACGCCATGTCTGCCCGGATTCCGGCGGGTTCGACGAGGCGGAAATCTTCGATCTGGCTCGTCATTTCGGCCGCGTGCAAATGTTCGCCGCGCCGACGATGGTAAAACGGATGACCGACGTCGCGAAGGCCACGGGCCAGAGCGGGGACGGGCTGCGTACGATCATCTACGCGGGCGGGCCGATGTACCTGGCCGATATCGTCGAGGCAGTGGACCATTTCGGGCCGATCTTCGTGCAGATTTACGGGCAGGGCGAATGCCCGATGGGGATCACCGCGCTGTCGCGCCATGACGTGACCGATCGCAGCCACCCGCGTTGGAAGCAGCGATTGTCCAGCGTTGGCCGGGCGCAATCGATGGTCGAAGTCCGCATTGGCGACAGCGACGGGGCGTTTCTGCCGCCCGGCAGCCATGGCGAGATCATGGTTCGCGGTGACGTGGTCATGCCGGGCTATTGGCAGAACCCCGACGCGACCGGCAAGACGCTGGTGAACGGCTGGCTTATGACCGGCGACATGGGGTTCATGGACGAGGACGGTTACGTCACCCTGCAGGACCGTTCCAAGGACCTGATCATCTCGGGCGGCTCGAACATCTATCCGCGCGAGGTCGAGGAGGTTCTTCTGACCCATCCACAGGTGACCGAAGTATCGGTCGTGGGCCGTCCGCATACCGAATGGGGCGAAGAAGTGGTCGCCTTTGTCGTTGGCAAAGCCGATCCCGCGGAACTGGACGAGCTTTGCACCCAGAACATCGCCCGGTTCAAGCGGCCGAAGGCGTACATTGCTGTCGGCGAACTGCCCAAGAACAACTATGGCAAGGTTCTGAAAACCGAGCTGCGCAAGATGCTGGAGAAGGAAACATGACCGACTTGAAGGGAAAGACCGCACTGGTGACCGGATCCGTACAGGGGATCGGGCTGGCGATTGCCGAGGCGCTTGCGGGTGCCGGGGCGCGCATAGCCGTACACGGGTTGGCCGATGCCGATCAGATCAAGGAAGTCTGCCTCCATCTGCGCAACAAGGGTGCGCCCGAGGCTGAATTCTTCGCGGGCGACCTGCGCGACGCCGCAGAAATCGACGCCCTCATGCAGGCGGTCGCCGCGTGGGGAGGAGCGGACATTCTGGTCAACAATGCCGGCATCCAGCACACCGCCTGGCTGGCGGACATGCCGCGAAGCACATGGGACGCCATAATCGCCATCAACCTCAGCGCCGCTTTTCAGACCATGCAGGCGGCGATGCCGGTCATGGCCGAACGCGGCTATGGCAGGGTCATCAACATCGCCTCGGTGCATGGGCTTGTCGCATCGAAACAAAAGGCGCCCTATGTGGCGGCCAAGCACGGGCTGGTCGGCCTCAGCAAGGTCGCGGCGCTGGAATACGCTGCACGCGGAAACAGCAAATCGGGCGGCGTGACGGTCAACTGCATTTGTCCCGGCTGGACCAACACCGCCATCATCGAGCCGCAGATTCAGGAACGCATGGCCGCCTTCGACGGGGACCGCGACGCAGCGGTTGCGGACATGCTGAAGGAAAAGCAACCCTCGCTTCGCGGTTCCGATCCATCCGAGATCGGGGCGCTTGCTCTGTGGCTGTGTTCGACGCTAGCGCATAACCTGACCGGCGCCGCGATCCCGGTCGACGGAGGGTGGACCGCCCAGTAACGATCGAAAGCCGTCGACGTATCGGCAAAGAGTTGGACAGGGGGGAAATCGGCTGGACTGTTCGTCCCTCCAGGATTGAATTCCGCGTTGCAAGCCTGCACTGTCGGGCCTGACGCTTTCCAAGGGACAGACAGATGCCGATAGAAATCTCTTCGTTGCTTCTTTTTGCGGGAGCACTTCTTGTCGCTTCTGGATCGCCGGGGCCAAGCACTGCCGCCCTTGTGGCGCGTGTTCTTTCACGTGGCGCCGGCGATGTCCTCCCATTTCTTGCAGCCATGTTGATCGGAGAAGCGATCTGGCTGTCCATGGCCGTCTGGGGCCTCGCCGCCGTGGCCCAATCGTTTCACCTGGTGTTCGTCGCCGTCAAATGGGCGGGCGTCGGATACCTGGCCTATCTTGCATGGAAAATGTGGACTGCCCCGGTCAACGAACCCGGAAGCGCGGTTCCGGCTCGGTCGTCAGGCAGCAAGTTGTTTCTGGCCGGGTTTTCGCTGACGCTGGGCAACCCCAAGATCATGTTGTTCTACATGGCGTTGCTTCCAACCATCGTCGATCTGAAGCATCTGACTGCCGCGGGATGGGCGATTCTGGTCGCCGTGATGCTTGTCGTTCTGACGGCCGTTTATGCGTCATGGCTGGTGGCCGCTGCGAAGGCGCGCGATTTGCTCAGGACACCGCGCGCCATGAAGATGGCAAACCGGTTCGGGGCCGGGATGATGGCAGGTGCGGCAACGGCAATCGCCACGCGCTGACCCGGGGCCGTGTCGCTCGGCGCGAAGCGGGGCTCGGCATTGCCGCAAAAAAAACGGGTCGGCTGATAGTCCGCCGACCCTTCAGTTTGTCCACACGGCATTTCGGCCGTGCGACGGGGAGTGTTACGTCAGATCGCCAGGTACTCGGAGCGCAGTTCCTCGTTTTCCAGAACTTCGGACGCCGTGCCGTCAAAGACGATCCCGCCGGTGTCCAGGATCACGGCGCGGTCTGCGAGTTCCAGCGCCCGCACTGCGTTCTGCTCGACGATGATGGTGGTCATGCCCTGTTCCTTGATGTGGATCAGCGTCTTTTCGATCTCGTCCACGATCACTGGAGCCAGACCCTCGTAGGGTTCGTCCAGCAGCAGCACCTTGATGTCGCGGGCCAGCGCGCGGGCGATGGACAGCATCTGCTGTTCGCCACCCGAGAGGGTGATCCCTTCCTGTTTGCGGCGCTCGCCCAGGCGCGGGAACAGATCGTAGATACGCTCCAGCGACCAGCCGATAGGCGGGGCGATCTGGGCAAGCTGCAGGTTTTCCTCGACCGTCAGGCCGGGGATGATGCGCCGGTCTTCGGGAACGAGGCCAAGACCGACGGCCGCCGCCTCGTGGCTGGTCATCTTGTGCAGCGGCTGGTGATCCAGCCAGATCTCGCCGCTGCGGACCTCGGGGCTGCCGGTGCGTGCGATGGAGCGCAGCGTCGATGTCTTGCCTGCCCCGTTGCGCCCCAGAAGGGCAAGGATCTCGCCCTCGTGCACGTTGAAGCTGATGCCCTGCACGATATAGCTTTCGCCATAGTAGGAGTGCATGTCCCAGACTGACAGAAAGGCCGGTGCGGTCTGCGCCGCGTTGGCGTTCTTGGAGAAATCGGGTTTGACGTTCATCTGATGTTCCTCCTTACGCCGACTCGCCCAGATAGGCTTCTCGAACCTTCGGGTTGCCGCGGATGTTCTGCGGGTCGTCCTCGACCAGCGGGGTGCCTTGCGCCAGAACGGTGATGCGATTGGCCAGGCTGAACACCACGTGCATGTCATGCTCGATGATGGCGATCGTGATGTCGCGTTCTTCCGAAATCTGCTTGAGCAGGTCGATGGTGTTGTTGGTGTCGGCCCGAGCCATCCCGGCTGTCGGTTCGTCCAGAAGCAGCAGGCGCGGCTTCTGGCTGAGGCACATGCCGATTTCCAGCCGCCGCTTGTCGCCTCGGGACAAAGCCGCCGAGTGCATGTGCCGCTTGTCGGCCATGTTCATCTCTTCCAGCATCTGCTCGGCCTGCTCGATGACTTCGCGCTCGTTGGCGACGGTTTCATAGGCGTGCATCCGGAACGCCCCGTCGCGCATCGCGAAAATCGGGATCAGCATGTTCTCCATCACGGTCAGGTCCCCGAAGATTTCAGGGGTCTGGAACACGCGCGAGATGCCCATCTGGTTGATTTCAAACGGAGCCCTGCCCAGAACGGACTGCCCGTCGAACATGACCGAGCCCGAGTCCGGGATCAGCTTGCCGACCAGGCAGTTGAGCAGGGTGGACTTGCCGGCGCCGTTCGGTCCGATGATGGCGTGGACCGAGTTCTCCTTGACGCTGAGGTTCACGTTGCTCAGCGCCTGCAGGCCACCGAACCGCTTTCCCACGTCCTTGACTTCGAGAATACCCATGGGAGCGTCTCCTTATTCCGCGGGTTCGGTTTTGCCCGAAGGCTTGTCGTCGGCGCCGGATCGCTTGCCGCGGAACCAGTTCCGCAGGCGTGTTCCGCCTTCGACCAGGCCGCCGGGAAGGAAGATCACCACCAGCATGAACAGGATGCCCAGCGTGAGGTGCCAGCCCTTGCCGACGAACGGGTGCAGCACGGCGACCACGAAGTCCTCCATTCCGTCCGGAAGGAAGGCGAACCAGCCGTGCAGGACGCTGTCGTTGATCTTCGAGAAGATGTTCTCGAAATACTTGATGAAGCCCGCGCCCAGGACCGGACCGATCAGGGTGCCGGTGCCGCCGAGAATGGTCATCAGAACGACCTCGCCCGATGCGGTCCACTGCATCCGCTCGGCGCCCGCCAGCGGGTCCATCGCAGCCATCAGACCGCCGGCCAGACCGGCATACATGCCCGAGATCACGAAAGCAGCCAGCGTGTACGGGCGGGAGTTGAGCCCGGTATAGTTCATGCGCTGCTGGTTCGACTTGACCGCACGCAGCATCATGCCGAAGGGTGACCGGAAAATGCGGATGGCCAGGTAGAAGACGATCATCATGATGACCGCGCACAGGTAGTAGCCGGCGTTGAAGTCGAAACTCCATGCACCCATGTCCAGCGTATATGTCGAGCGCATCGACAGGCCGAACAGGTGCGGCAGGTCCGGCAGACCGTCCCGATGGAACATCTGGGGGTCATCCGCATAGACCTGAAGCCCGGTCTCGCCGTTGGTCAGGTTGAACTTGGGGTTCGACAGCACGGAGTAGGCCAGCGCAAAGCTCATCTGGGCGAAGGCCAGCGTGAGGATCGAGAAATAGATGCCCGAACGCCGCAGGCTGATGAAGCCGATCAGCAGCGAGAACAGACCGGCCATGATAACGCTCAGCGCGATCGCCGGTATGACGTTGTACGAGAAGAGTTTGAACATCCACACCGCAGAATAGGACCCTATGCCCAGAAACGCGGCATGTCCGAAGGACAGATAGCCGGTCAGTCCGAACAGGATGTTGAAGCCGACGGCAAAGATCCCGAATATGACGAACCGCTGCATCAGGTCCGGATACCCCGCGTTGAACTGGGCCATCGCGCTGTCCGAAGGGAAGGGGTTCAGCAGGAAGGGCGCCAGCAACGTGAGGAGCGCCACGATGATGAGCAGGGTGGTGTCTTTCTTGTCCAGTCCCAGCATGGTTTAGTCCTCCATCACGCCTTTGCGGCCCATCAGGCCCCGCGGACGGGTGAGCAGAATGATGATTGCGACCAGATAGATGATGATCTGGTTGATGCCCGGGATCGTCGTCGTGGCCCAGGTCGTCGAGGCGAAGCTCTCCAGAATACCCAGCAGGAACCCGGCCAGAACCGCGCCCGGCAACGAGCCCATGCCGCCGACGACGACCACGACGAAGCTGAGCACGAGGAAATCCATGCCCATGTGGTAGTTCGGGGGGTTCAAGGGTCCGTACATCACCCCGGCAAGGCCGGCCACGGCGGCCGCGATGCCGAACATGATCGTGAAGCGGCGGTCGATGTTGATGCCCAGCAGCCCGACGGTTTCCCGGTCGGCCATGCCTGCGCGCACGACCATGCCGAACGTGGTGAACTGCAGGAAGGCGAAGACGCCGCCGATGATCACCGTCGCGAAGACGAAGTACACCAGACGCCAGATCGGATAGATGATCGCATTGGGATCGAAGCCGACCATGACGCCAAGATCCAGCGATCCGCGCAGCGCCTCGGGCGGCGGCGTCTGGATCGGGTTGGCGCCGAAGAAATACTTGATCACTTCCTGAAGGACGATGGCGAGGCCAAAGGTCACCAGGATCTGATCGGCGTGAGGACGCTTGTAGAAGAACTTGATCAGTCCCCGCTCCATCGCATAACCGACGAAAAGCATGATCGGGATGGCGAACAGGACTGCCAGCGGCACGGACCAGTCGATGATCACGGCGCCGGCCTCTGGCCCGAACCAAGCCTCGACATATGGTGTTTTCACCTTGAGCGGATTGCCGAGAAAGTCGGTTTGGCTTTCATCAACAGACTCGAAGCTGAGATTCAGGATCCGCTGAAGGGTGACAGCGCAGAATGCGCCGATCATGAACAGCGCCCCATGGGCGAAGTTCACAACGCCCAGAGTGCCGAAGATCAGGGTCAGACCCAGCGCGATCAGCGCATAAGCTGATCCCTTGTCGAGCCCGTTCAGAATTTGCAGTAGGATGGCGTCCATCGGTCCCCACCGTCTTTTGTGGCGTACACCCGCTTGCCGGGTAAGTCCGGCGTAGTGATCGGGGTTCGCGTCCGGTTTCTATAAGGGTGCGTGCCCGAGCCCCACTTCAGGGGCCCGGGCTGAGTTGGCTTAGGCGCCTTCGTTGCACTCGCCGAGCGTCGCCTCGGCACCGCCAAACATCGGATGATCCGGCGGATAGGTGACTTGATCGACCGGCGTGATCTCGACGATTTCCAGCGTGTCGTACGCGTTCGTCGGGTTTTGCGCACCACGCACGACCAGCACGTCCTTGAAGCACTGGTGGTCTTCGGCGCGATACAGCGTTTTCCCGTTGCCAAGACCGTCGAACTCGAAGCCTTCAAGCGCTTCGACGACGGCGCAGGGGTTGAACGAACCCGCACGCTCGACGGCGTCGGCATAGAGCAGAACCTGCGCATAACAGGTCTGGGCCGAGTTGGACGGCGGTTTGCCGTACTTTTCGCCGAACGACTTGACGAACGCCTTGGAACCTTCGTTTTCCAGCTGCCAGTTGTAGTTCATCGAGCCGAGCACGCCCTTGATGTTTTCGCCTGCACCTGCGGCCATCAGTTCCGAGTAGAGCGGAACGACGATCTTGAAGTCCTTGCCGTTCGCGACCTTGTCCAGCAGTCCGAACTGAATCGCGTTGGTCAGCGAGTTGACCATGTTGCCGCCATAGTGGTTCAGAACCAGAACGTCGGCGCCCGAGTTCAGAACCGGCGCGATGTAGGACGAGAAATCAGTCGATGCCAGAGGTGTCTTGACCGTGTTGACGGTCTCCCAGCCGAGTGCTTCGGTCGAAGCTACGATCGACTCTTCCTGGGTCCAGCCCCAGTTGTAGTCGGCGGTCAGGTGATAGGCACGACGGTCGGCGCCCATCTCTTTCGCCAGCACCGGCGCAAGCGCCGCACCCGACATGTAAGCGTTGAAGAAGTGGCGGAAGCCGTTCTTCTTGCGGTCCTTGCCCGTGGTGTCGTTGGCATGCGTCAGGCCGGCCATGAAGATGATCCCGGCTTCCTGGCACAGGCCCTGAACGGCCACGGCCACACCCGAGGAGGACCCGCCGTTGATCATGATGGCGCCGTCCTTTTCGATCATCGACTTTGCCGATGCCCGCGCGGCGTCCGACTTGGTCTGCGTATCGCCGGTCACGAAGGTCACCTTCTTGCCGAGGATGCCGTTGCCTTTCAGCGCCTTGGACGTGAAGGTGTTGAGGCAGCCGCCATCGCCTTCACCATTCAGGTGCTCGACCGCCAGCTGCTGAGCCAGAAGTTCGTCATTGCCTTCATCGGCGTAGGGGCCGGTTTGCGGTACGTTGAATCCAAGGGTGACGGTGCCGCCGGTTGGTTCGTTGGTGAAAGCCGAAGCTGACGAAGCGGTGAAAATCGTCGGCAGGGCAACGCCGGCGCCGGCGACAGCACCGGTTTTCAGCACGCCACGACGGGTGACGGATTTGTTGGACATTCTTTCCTCCCATTTCCCAGATTTCGCCCTTTGGCTCCTCTTTCCGCCGGGCGTGGGCACAATATGTGCAAAAAAAGTATGAGGACGAAAAAGAAAATTTCGCAATAAGTCCTTTTAAACGCATGATTATTTTGAAAAGATATGAACAGGTGGGCTCGACAAATTGTAAATTCTCTTATATTGCGCCGCAGAAAGCCGTTGAAATCCCGTTGAAAAGGGAGAGAGGAACGCCATGGTCCGCGACACTTTGACAGGCAGCCGGATACGCGAAAGGCGAATGATCGCGGGCATGCGCCAGGCGGATCTGGCACGTAGCGTGGGAATATCGGCCTCGTACCTCAACCTTATCGAGCACAATCGCCGCAGAATCGGAGGCAAACTGCTGATGGACATCGCGTCGGCCTTGTCGGTCGAGCCGTCGATGCTGACCGAAGGCGCCGAGGCCGCGCTGATCGCCTCGCTGCGCGAAGCTGCCGCAGACGCCACCAACGTTCAGGCCGAAACGGACCGCGCAGACGAGTTCGCCGGTAGGTTTCCCGGCTGGGCCGGTGTTCTGGCCCAGATGCACCGCCGCGTAGGATCGCTGGAACGGACGGTGGAAACCCTTTCGGACCGGTTGACGCACGATCCGCATCTGGCGTCCTCGCTGCACGAGGTCTTGACGACCGCGGCGGCGATCCGCTCGATGGCCGCGATCCTGGCCGAACCCGGCGACATCGAACCCGAGTGGCGCGACAGGTTTCATCGGAACATCCACCAGGACGCCGAACGTCTTGCCGACAGTTCCAAGGCGTTGGTGAACTATCTTGACGAGAGCGAGACCGACGACGATCACCGCGGCGTGCCGTTGGAACAGGTCGAGGCGTACTTTTCCGGGCAGAGTTATCATTTCCCGGCGATCGAAGCCGGCGAGGATGCCGCCAGTGTCGCTTTGGACGGATTGGACTCAAGCGCTGCGAGGGCGATCGCAAAGAAGATGCTGGACGGCTATGCTGCGGATGCACGGGCGCTTCCGCTGCAAGCTTTCGCCGCCGAACTTGGCGAGGGTGATATCGACCCGCTGCATCTCGCCTCGCGGTTCGGCGTGGATTTCGCAACGGTGCTGCGCCGGCTCGCCACCTTGCCGGAGGAATTGCTGCCTGGCGCCGCCGGACTGGTGGTCTGCGATGCCTCGGGCAGCATCCTGTTTCGCAAGGCCGTTCCCGGTTTCGCCTTGCCGCGCCATGGCGAGTCGTGCCCGCTCTGGCCGCTGTTCACCGCGCTGAACCGTCCTCTGGTGCCGATCCGGAGGCGGGTCGCGCAGCTGGGCCGGACGGCGGCGGAATTCGACTGTTTCGCCATCGCGTGGCCGCAGGCAATGGCGGAGTTCGACCGCGATCCGATCTATCGTTCCATCATGCTCATTCTTCCCGTCGACAGCGCCGACCAGGGCCGCGTCGCCGCGCAACAGGTCGGCAGTAGTTGCCGTATATGTCCAAAGAGCGGCTGTTCCGCCAGACGGGAACCTTCGATTCTAAGCGAAGGTTTTTGACAGTTCTGTCAAGGCAGGGCTAATCTGATCCTGCGCGACATGCGGTAGACCGCTGTCCGGCCACGGGGAGGGAAGGGCTAGGATGAGCCGCAAGGTTCTGCTGATCGAAGATGAACCCAACATCACCGAAGCGATACGGTTTTTGTTGACCCGGGAGGGCTGGCATGTGGAGACGCATGCCGAGGGGTCCGATGCATTTGAACTGATCATGGCCTCGCGGCCCGATCTCCTCATTCTGGATGTCATGCTGCCGGGCAAAAGCGGCATGGACATCCTGCGCGAGTTGCGGGAGCAGGAGGATACCCGCAAGCTGCCTGTGCTGATGCTGACGGCGCGCGGACAACTGCGCGACCGCGAGATGGCTGAGAAGGCCGGGGTGAGCCGGTTCATGACCAAGCCTTTCTCCAATACCGAGGTCGTGACGGCAGTGCGGGACCTGCACGCCCAGGCCTCGAAGGCATGACTGAAAAACGGAATCCCGAGGTTGAACCGGCGGTGTCGCCGCCGGCGGTTTTCCTTGAGCGCCACAGCTATCGCCGCCGGCGTCTGGCGGATGCGGCCCGGTTGCTGCCGATCATCGGAGCGGGCCTGTTCGCGATTCCGCTGCTGTGGCCGGCCGGTCCCGGCGAGGCCGAGCCCGTACCGATGTCGTCCGCCATTATCTACATCTTCTTTTGGTGGGCGGCTCTGATCGTTGCGAGTGCGGGTTTCGGCATCGCTGCAAAACGCCTGCCGCCGCGCGAGGTCAATGATCCGGAATCCGAGAAATGGCCACGCTGAACGTCCTGATACTGGTCTGTCTGGGATACGTCGTCCTGTTGTTCGGCGTCGCCTTCGCGGCCGACAGGTTGGCGGCGACCGGACGCAGCACCTGGCTGCGGACACCTTTCGTATACACCCTGTCGCTGTCGATCTACTGCACCGCCTGGACCTTTTACGGCGCCGTTGGCTATGCGGCCCGGTCGGGACTGGAGTTCGTGACGATCTACCTTGGCCCGACGCTGATCATGATCAGCTGGTGGTGGGGCCTGCGCAAACTGGTGCGCGTGGGGCGAAGCCAGAGGGTGACATCCATCGCCGACCTGATTTCCTCGCGCTACGGGAAATCCAACATTCTGGCCATCTGCGTCACCATTCTGGCGGTTCTTGGGGTGACGCCCTACATCGCGCTGCAACTGCAGTCGATAACTCTGTCCTTCAGCATATTCGCCGAGGCCGACCCGTCCGGCATCTACCACGAAGGCACCAGCGTGTTCTGGGTCGCGGCTGGGCTGGCCGTTTTTGCCATCCTGTTCGGCACCCGGAACCTGGATGCGAATGAACGTCACCACGGGGTCGTCACCGCGATCGCCATCGAAGCGGTCGTCAAGTTGATTGCCTTGCTGGCCGTCGGTATTTTCGTGGTTTGGGGAATTGCCGGCGGCGTCGGTCCGATCATGGAACGGATCGACGCATCCGAGATCGGACGGTGGAACGTCCACAGGGGCCGCTGGGCCGCGATCACTTTCCTTTCGGCCGCCGCATTCGTCTGTCTGCCCCGGATGTTTCAGGTCATGGTCGTCGAGAACGACGATGAACGCCATCTCAGAACGGCGGCCTGGGCCTTTCCTCTCTATCTTCTGCTGATGAGCCTGTTCGTGGTGCCGATCGCCGTCGTCGGCCTCGACTTGATGCCCGAGGGCTCGAACCCGGACCTGTTCGTTCTTACCATCCCGTTGGCGCTGGGGAACGACTGGTTGGCCATGCTGTCCTTCATCGGCGGGTTCTCGTCCGCGACGTCGATGGTGATCGTTGCCGCCATGGCATTGTCCACGATGGTCTCGAACCACATCGTCATGCCGATCTGGCTGAGCGCGCAGGGCCGCCGGGCGTCGATGTCGGGGGATGTCCGCGATATCGTCCTGCTCTCGCGCAGAATTTCGATTGCGGTGATCATGGCGCTTGGCATTGTCTACTTCCGGCTGTCCGGCGGTGGCGCGGCTTTGGCCGCTATCGGGCTGATCGCATTCGCCGGGATCGCGCAGATCCTGCCTGCGCTGGTCGGCGGGCTGTTCTGGCGCGGGGCGACGCGGACAGGCGCCTTGATCGGTCTGACCGTAGGGTTCGGGCTTTGGATCTACACGCTGCTGCTGCCTGGCATGGGCGGTGCGCTGATGCCGGCCTCGGTGCTGGAAAACGGACCTCTTGGCCTTGGCTGGCTTAGACCGCAGGCCTTGTTCGGGATCGAGGGGATCGACCCGATGGTGCATTCCGTCATGTGGTCGCTGTCGCTTAACGCGGCGGCTTTCTGCATCGCGTCGCTGGTCAGTTTCCCAAGCCCGCTCGAGCGCCTGCAGGGCGCGCAGTTCGTCAATGTCTTCGACCATTCGGCCGGACCGCGCGGCTGGACCGGATCGGTTGCTCAGAGCGAAGACCTGATGATCATGACCCAGCGTATTCTGGGCGCTGCGGAAGCCCACGTGTTCTTCCAGGCCGAGGCCGAACGGCAGGGCGGGCGCGGTTACCTGCCCGAACCCACGCCCGCCTTTCTGGAGAGCCTTGAGCGCGAGTTGAGCGGTTCAGTCGGGGCGGCCACGGCCCATGCGATGATCGGCCAGATCGTTGGCGGTTCGTCGGTGTCGGTTGAGGATCTCCTGGCGGTGGCCGACGAATCCGCGCAGTTGCTGGAGTATTCGGGACAGCTTGAAACGAAATCCGCCGAACTTGCCCGGACCGCGCGCAAGCTGCGTGAAGCGAACGAGAAACTGACGCAGATCTCGATGCAGAAGGACGCGTTCCTGAGCCAGGTGAGCCATGAGTTGCGGACCCCCATGACCTCGATCCGGGCCTTTTCCGAGATCATGCGGGACACCGAGGGGCTGACCGCCCAGGAACGCACCCGCTATGCCGCCATTATCCACGATGAAGCCCTGAGGCTGACGCGGCTGCTGGATGATCTTCTGGATCTCAGCGTGCTGGAAAACGGACAGGTAAATCTGAACATGGGCGACGGCAACCTGCAGGACGTGCTGGACCGTGCCGTGTCCACGGCAATGGCGGGATCGGACCGCCCGTTGCGCGTCCGCCGCAACCGGGCGTCAGAGCGCATCCCGCTGCACACGGACCTGGACCGGTTGGGGCAGGTCTTTATCAACCTGATTGCAAACGCGCAGAAATACTGCGATGCGCCGGACCCGGTTCTGACCATCTCGGTCCACGATGTGGGCGGTCAGGCGGTGGTCGATTTCATCGACAATGGCAGTGGTGTTCCCCCAGAGGCGCAGTCGATGGTGTTCGAAAAGTTCGCCCGCGTCGGTTCGGACAAGGCCGGAGGAGCGGGCTTGGGCCTCGCAATCTGCCGCGAGATCATGCAGCGTCTGAACGGCGAGGTCAGCTATTTGGCCGGGCAGGGGGGCGGTGCGTTCCGCATCAGCCTGCCGCTTGCCTACAAGCAGGCCGCGCAGTGAAACGCGCATAAGGAAATTCGTAACCCGCGCCGGGTTAGACCGAACCTGCAACGTGAGCATAATTGGCAGGTTCAGGGCATGTCGGCGGATGGGAAAACGCGATCGGTTCTGTCGCGCAAGCTTGAGCTTGGGCGCGAGCAGGCCGGGGGCAATCCCAAGTCGATCCTGCGGGCGCTGCGTCGCGGGCTGGTGCAAGCCGCTCGCGAGAGCCTGAACCTGTCCATGTGCATAATCGGGGCCCGGCAAGCCCGCAGGCAACTTGAAGAGCTTCGGGATGCGCTCGAAGATGGATGGCTGTATCTGCTGTTCGCTGCGCATGACGGGCGCAGGGCTGCGGCCTGCGTCGATCCAGGGTGCGTTGCGGCCATCATTCAGCAGCAGACGACCGGGCAGGTGTCGGGCGGCGAGATCGTCCGGCGGCGATACACCGAGACCGACGCGGCAATGGTTGCTCCGCTGATCGAGTTGACGTTGGCCCGGGCAGAGGGTCTGGTCGAAACGGCCGAAGATCGCAGGTGCCTGTCCGCCTTCGGGTATCTGTCGCGTGCCGATGATCTGCAGGGCTTGCAACTGGCACTTGAACAGGAGGTCTATCGGGTCTGCGAACTGACTGTCGAGATTGCCGGAGGACAGAGACAAGGAGGTATAACCGTGGTTGTGCCGGAACCTGCCACGCTTGCAGATCATGATGCCGAAGCCGCCGCTTCGCCGGGTTGGCGGCTGGAACAAGTGTCCGGGGTGATGCGGGCGGACCTGACAGCCGTGATTGGTCAGATGCAACTGCCCTTGTCGGAACTGGCGTCGCTCAACGTGGGCAACCTCCTGCCCTTGACCGGCACCCGCCTGGACCGCACCTGTCTGTTGACGATCGAGCGCAGGAAAGTCGCGATCGGCAGGCTGGGACAGTGCGGCGGCATGAAAGCGGTGCGCATCAACGAGAACCCGTCGGGGCCGGGGAGCTCGACGGTTCAGGAAGCCTCGTTTCGGGCGTATGAGGTCGGAGCGCCTGACAAGCGCGAGAAGGCGGTCTTGACCAATCCGAGCAATGCTGCGCGAAAAGACATGTCGTCAACCGTTGCGCCATCGCATACCGCGGGAGAACTGGCGGCAGATGACGAAAGCGCCCTGCAAAGGCTGACGCCGGAGCAAGCGATTGCGGAAATTTCGGAACTTGCCGGGTTGGCCGATCTCGAAAACTAGGTGGGCGTCTCAGACAAGGCGGATTCAGCCCGCCGACGCGCAAAGCTGTTCCAGCGTGGGGCGCAGGCCATCCAGTTGATACCCGGCATCGCGTGTTCTGCCGAGAATTTCTTCGGGGCTCATCTCGCCGCACTGACCCAGCGCCCAGACGACCGAGCATCGGGTGCCCGAAGCGCAATACGCCAACACCGGGCCATCGACGCTTTCGACCATCTCGCGCTGCCTCGCCACGTTTTCCGGGGTCATCGTCTGATGCGTCAGTTCCAGCACCTCGTAGTCCATCCCAGCCGCGCGAACCGCCGCGCCGATCGCATCGGATTGCTGCTCGGTCGGGACTTCGGAGTTCGGCCGGTTGCAAATGACCTTGACGAATCCGGCGGCGGCGATGGCCGGTACATCCTCGACCGTGATCTGCGGCGAGACGGCGTAGCGGGGCGTGATCGGGCGAATCTCCATGTCTGTTCCTTATGCCGCGGCCGCAAGCCTGTCCAGTTGCGCGTTGACCCTGGGGGCCATCATCATCCCGGCGATCATGGCCCCCAGAAAGACCAAACCGCCGATGCCGCCATAGGTGATCGAGGCGATTGCCGGACCCGGGCAGAGGCCGGCAAGGCCCCAACCCATGCCGAACATGACCGACCCGGTGATCAGGCGGTGGTCCAGTTCCGGTCGGGGCGGAACCGGAAACTCGCCGCCGACCGCCGGTTTGCGGTTTGCCGTCAGGCGCCATGCAAAGAACATCGGGATGATCGCACCGCCCATCACGAAGGCGAGTGTTGGATCCCAGTTCCCGAACACGTCGAGCCAACCCTGCACCTTGGTCGTGTCGGTCATGCCAGAGACGAAAAGGCCGGCACCGAAGAGAGAACCGGCAATCAGAGCCAGGAACAACCTCATCAGATCACTCCCAGAACATGGCGGAAAACGGCCAGCGTCAGGCCGCCGGCAAGGATGTAGAACACCGTGGCGACGATGCCGCGAAGCGAAAATCGCGAGATGCCGCAGACCCCGTGACCCGAAGTGCAGCCGTTGGCCACACGGGTGCCGATGCCGACAAGCAAACCAGCAGCGATCACGACGACGATATCCTTGGTCAGATGCGTGTCGATCTCGACATTGTAGAGCGGCCAGAGGATCAACGGTGCCACGACAACCCCGAACAGAAACACGATCCGCTCGGCCGCGCTGTTGCGCCCGCTTCCGTCAAGAAGCCCGCCGAGAATGCCGCTGGCGCCCATGATGCGTCCGTTTCCCAGCAAATAGACGGCTCCTCCCAGCCCGATCAGCATTCCGCCGACCAGTCCCCAGATCCAATCCGTTTCCATGGTTCAGTTTTACCCCTGTTCGCGCGTTTCGTTTCTGGATCAGAGCTTGTTGACCGGAAGCTTCAGGAAAACGTCGCCCTTTTCATCCGCCGGCGGCATCTGGCCCGCCCGCATGTTCACTTGCAGCGAGGGCAGGATCAGCCGCGGCATCCCCAGCGTCGCGTCGCGTGCGTCGCGCATCTTGACGAATTCCTCGATGCTTTTGCCTTGTCCGATATGGACGTTCAGCGCCTTCTGCTCGCCCACGGTGGTCTCCCATGCGTATTCGTCGCGGCCCGGGGCCTTGTAGTCATGACCGACGAAGATGCGTGTTTCATCGGGAAGGGCCAGGATCTTTTGGATGGACTTGTACAGGGCCTCGGACGAACCGCCCGGGAAGTCGCAGCGCGCGGTTCCGAAATCCGGCATGAAGAGCGTATCGCCCACGAAAGCCGCGTCGCCGATCACGTAGGTCAGGCACGCGGGAGTATGTCCGGGCGTGTGCAAAACGTCGCCCCGCATCTGTCCGATATGGAAACTGTCGCCCTCGGAGAACAGTGCGTCGAACTGGCTGCCGTCGCGCTGGAATTCGGTGCCCTCGTTGAATACCTTTCCGAACGTGTCCTGCACGACCGTGATGTTTTTCCCGATGCCGATCTTGCCGCCCAATTTCTCCTGCAGATAAGGCGCGGCCGACAGGTGGTCGGCATGGACATGGCTTTCGAGTATCCACTCGACCTTCAGTCCCTCGGCATTCACGAAATCCACGATGGTGTCGGCTGAAGCGGTATCGGTGCGCCCCGAAGCATGATCGAAGTCCAGCACGCTGTCTATGATCGCGCAGGCGCGCCCTTCCGGTTCGCGCACAAGATAGGACACCGTGTTGGTGGCTTCGTCGAAGAAGGCTTTCACGAAGGGTGTCATCGGTATCTCCATTCTCTTCCCGCAGTTTATATATTACTTTTTGAATGTGATGCAATATGTCATCTGTCGACATCCGGGCGAATCTGAGTTGATGTCGGTCAAGGCCTTTGCGGCCTCAAACTGCTAACAGGATACACGAAGTGCGGAGATCTGCCGAAATGTGAGGCAGACCCGCGCGAAAAACCGCAGATGAGGCCTTCGCGCCACAAGTTGTTCTTATGAGTGTTACCAAACTCTGTCAGGCTCAGATGAAAAAGGGGAGGAGCCCGATGACCGCACAAGACCTTTACAAGGAAGTCGAACGGTTGGAGCGCAAACTCGACGGCGCGTGTCTTGATACGCGGCTGGAATTGCAGCCGACCGTCAGCAAGATGGTACAACGTATGCGCGTACAGGGTGTGGCGATCCCGTCCAAGCTGCTTCGGATGGACGCCGCGCTTTGTGAGGACGCTATCGAGGCGAGTTTCGACAATCTACCGGTATGACCGGATTGGTCATCCGAGGGAGATCCCGAGGATGACCATCATCAGACCGATCACCGACAGAAACAGCGACGCCAGGTTCCAGGGCAGGACGCCTTGGACCGTGGTGCGGAGTTCATCGTCGGAAAGCCCCGCTTTCCGCGCTTTCATCACGTGCAGGATGCACCACATCAATCCTGCGAGACCGGCCAGCGAAAGGGCGGCGCCGCCCCAGATGATGATTTCGAACATGATGCACCCACAGCAGTCATTCGGACCGGTCTGCCGTTAACGGATCGGTGCCCGTGACGCAAGCCGAAGCCGAAACCTCCCAATGATCGCTTGCGGCTGATGCGGCACCGATGTATCCCGCATCCTGCCCGTTTTCAGCCTTTGGGAGAGACGCAGATGGACGACATGACCGAGAACCAGGCCGCAGACACCTACCGTGTGACCGCAGGCGAACTGCGCCAGTTCATCGAGCGTTTCGAACGCCTCGAGGTCGAGAAGAAGGACATCGCCGACCAGCAGAAAGAGGTCATGGCCGAAGCCAAGGCGCGCGGCTACGACACCAAGGTCATGCGCAAGGTGATCGCGCTGCGCAAGCGCGACAAGGACGACATCGCCGAGGAAGAGGCGGTCCTGGAAATGTACAAGGAAGCCTTGGGCATGTGATCCCGCGCCGGCAGAGCTTCAGCCGGGCGCCAGAAAGGTTATGCCGGGCATTGCTCGGATGCTGGCAACGTCTTCGTCGTAGAGTTCCGTGAAAGCGTCGACCACGTCGCTGTTCCAGCCGGGAAGATCCAGCTCTTCTTCCATCATCTCGTCGCGGGCGTGTCTCTGCAGAACGTCCGCGATCATGTTCTGGATCCCACGTTGATCGAGATTCGGGTTGCGGGAAAGCAGGACCCGAAACTCCTGACGCCCATCCTCGGTGAGGAGTTCGCCAAGCAACGCATAGAGCCCGCGGATGGGGTCGTTCGCTGACAATCCGCCGAGCGCCCGCAGGATTTGTCCCCAGATCAGCGGCGTGTCCTCGTTGCACCAAAAGGTGAGCTTCGCGTCCGGGGCCATCTGCTGGATCTGTTCGATCATCGTCGACCAGCGTAAGTCGCCCAAGGAGGTCTGCTGCATGATATTGAGGCGTCTTGGTTCCGGCAGAGCATTCAGAATCTTTGGGATGAAAACGCCCGGATTCTGTAGAGCCATGAACAGTTCCACCTGATCGTTGACAAAAATATCGCACAACTGGGCCATGCGCGGACCGGCCAGCGGGTAAAAGGTTTCCTCGCCAATGCAAGTCCATTTCGGACCGAAGAAATGCACGTTCGACAGCACCACACGTTCGGCCGTTTCACCATCCAGAATTGCTTCGACCAGATCGTCTCTCAACCCCGGGGCAGGCGGCTGCGAGGCGAGCCTTTCGAAGGTCTCCCTCAACAAACCCCGGTAAATTTCTGGTTCCGGGATTTCGATCCCGCGCTCCTTGAAAGTGCCCTTGTTATCGGCCAGGCAATTGAGGAGACGGCCTTCATCGGTCAAATGGGCTCCGGCGTGCAAGGCCACCTGCATCTTTACCATCCGCTCAAACAATTCAGCAGGTTCGGGTTACAACCTGTCCCCCGAACAGTCAAACCGCGGTGTTTCCGGGAATGCCGATCAGCCTGCGCCGCGTGGAAATTGAGGCTTGCAGTCGTCAGTCGGAGCCAGTAATCGAACATCGGCGCCCCTATAGCTCAGCTGGTAGAGCAACTGATTTGTAATCAGTAGGTCCGCGGTTCGAGTCCGTGTGGGGGCACCATAACGGCCACTTGAAGGCCCTGTTCATCAAGGATATCAGGCACCTAGCGCCCATCCCGAGACACAAAGCGGGACACAAATGGGACATACGCCATGGTGATGACGATGAAGCTTAAGCACGTTGACGAACTCTCAGGGGGGCGCAAACGATTCCGGCGGCGCTTTCCAAAAGTTGTTGCGGAGGTGGTGGGCGAGGAATTCTTTCAGGTTCCCATGAAGGCCCGTGAAGGTGCCGCTCTGGTGTCTGAACAGGAAACCCTGTTGGCCGAGTTTGAAAAGATCGTAAAAAAGGCCAAACGCAAGGCTGCTGGGCAAGGGAAACTCTCGCCGTTGGAACACTGGCGGGAGGCCGTAGAGGAAGCCGAAGCCATGAAAGCCGAGATCACGGGAAGCCTTGACGACGACGAACGGCAAGAGGTCTTGGCGGAAGACCTTCACCGTCGAGGTGCCGACCCAATCTTGATCAAGGCAGTGATGCAACCCGAGGCGGAAGAACCCCCGGTCACCATGCAGGACGCCAAGGAGATGTACCGCAAGGAGCGCGTAGAGGGGGCTAGAGGCCGGTACAAACGCAACCAATTGGAGCGTGTGTGTGAGCGCGTTGAGAGGGCGCTAGGGCCGCTGCAGAAGCTGCCGCTTGTGGACCTCAAAAGGGTCCATGCAAGAAGGCTGAGGGATAGCTTGCGGAAGGAGAAGAAGAAGGACGGGTCTCCTTTGTCACCTGCATCCCTAGAACGGGAACTCAATACACTGGTGGCCATGGTCAATCTGGCTATTGTAGAGTTCGATCTTCAGGGCAAGGCCCACAACCCATTCGTTGGCCTTGAGGTCGCAGACCCGGATGGACCGCCGGAAACCGAGAGCAACAAGAGAGACCCGCTACCGAAAGACATCTTGCTGGCCATGCGAAGACGCCTGAGGGACAAGGCAAGGAAACCTGCGCTGCGCTTGATATGGCGGCTCTTGGAAGGCACTGGCTGCCGCCTCTCAGAAGTAGTTGGTCTCCGCGTCGAAGACGTTCACACTGAAGTGCCATAAGACTTCGGCCCGCGAGATTTCCTTGCCAGTGGCCTTTAGGTGCCGTTTCTGTAGCAGTTCAATGGCTGCCATCTGGTCGGCGCGGATGCGGATGGAGACCCAGCGGCGGCGGTTTCCCCATGGGTACTTGTGGGCATCGTTCGCCGCGTCTTCTTCAGCGGTCAGGAACTCGACGGGCTCGATCAAAGAGAGCAGCTTCTTGCGGAAATGAAGGCTCCATCGGGCGCGGTTCTTCTCGCCCACTGCGGACGCCGGGGTCTTGGACGGGCGGGTGTAGTTGGAAATGGCCATTATGCTGCTTCCTTTCGCAGCTGCTTCGGTTGTGGGCCTTTGCGAAAGGCCGTTTTGAGGGGCGTTGGGATGAAACACGGGTTGTCGCCACGATAGACTTCCAACAGGCCGTCAAACTGGGGATTTTCCTTGCGGAGAATGGCTGCGAGCTTCGAGACGATGAAGCCATCCCCGACGATCTCGTGGCCGAGGCTTGATCTGGCTCGCTGGGTCGTCCGGTACTCGCTCTTGTTGCGGTAGACTCGGATTGTGTCGAGGTCGATGCGGATAGTGTCAGTCATTGTGTTTGAGGGGTACCCACCCACGGGGGGATTTCGCGGGCCGCTATATTGATCTCTGGGAGACAGATTTTTGCGGTGAAACGAAACGGACCAAACAACCGCTTGCGTTGGGTCGTCAGGCCTCGCTGTTGAACCTTTCGAGTGTTTCGTCGCTTTCAATTTCTGCTCGAACACTCTTCGAGTGCTTCATCGGTGCCCAGTGGTTTCGCCCGAAGCTGTCTGTAAAGCCGAAGCGAATGAGGTCGCCCCTGTCGAACCATCGTCTAGATCGAATGAAGTGTGCGTCAAACGTTTCTCCCACCCTCAAAGTTTTTGGCAAGCCGCCGCTGAATGGCCCGTCTGTGGTCTCGTTATAGGGCCAGTTGGTCAGTGGGTTGAGCATGGCATACGTACGCCCTTTGCGGCGATACCACTTCCATCTCGGTCGGGCTATCGCTGAGTGAATGGTGATCTCTCCCGGGCCATGGTTTACCGCACTAAGTGAAATGCAACGGGGCGCAGGTTCCCAACCGTCACCGATGGCGATTTTGTTGGACATTCCAACACGCACCTTCGGTTTGGGGTAGATGAACTTCGACCAGATATTCCACACGAAGCCCGCAATGGACACTGCAAGCGAAGCCATAGAAATAATGATTGCCCAGTCTGCTGTGGTCACTACTGCCATCCCTGTCATGCTGCCTCATATGCAGAATAGTGTTGCTGCCGAGGTGGGGGCAAGCTGGGTGTGGGATTTGATGCCTTGCAAAGCTGTCCTGTTCGTGGGACACAAAAGAGACACGTCACGGGACACACGGCCGCGAAGCCGTTCTGAGTATCCCTTGAAAAACAGTCAGTTGCGCCTGTTTCGGTTCTTCAGGTAAGTCCGTGTGGGGGCACCATCTTCATCCGGCTTGCAGATCGCAAATTCTCGATGCTCGTTTCCCACCGCCCATTCGATGGCAATGGTCCTGTGCAAGCGGAATGTGGAGCATCTTCAGCCTGTTGACATGAGTCTCCGGGGAAACAAATGTACTCAGGAATAGGAGCCTGACGGGCCGGCCAGTGTTCGCACATGCAGGTTTTCTGTCAAAATACGCACGGAAAATTCAACCCGGCGACACAGGAAATAAAGCTACCATTGCCCACGGTTATCAGAGCTGAAAGGCGAAACTCATGAAGAAGACATTTTCGACGCTTGCATTAATTACTATTTTCGGCGCCGGCGGCGCTTTGGCGCAGGACTACGGCGCGGAACTCAAGGCGCGGCAGGGGCAGATGCGGTTGCTGGCGCTGAACCTCGGCATCCTTGGCGGCATGGCCAAGGGCGATCGCGAGTATGACGCGGAACTGGCTCAGGCCGCGGCAGAGAATTTTTTGATCGTCACCGGGCTCAATCAGGTGACCCAATGGCCGGAAGGTTCCCACACGCAAGCAATCGAGGGTTCGGACGCAAAGGCCGAAGTCTGGACAAATTTTGCGGACTTCCAGAAGAAATGGGGCGACCTGGCGGCGCCGGCCGCGCAGCTTCAGACGGCTGCTGGTCAGGGCGCGGCCGAGATCGGCGCGGCCTTGGGCCCAGTTGGCGGCGCCTGCAAGGCCTGTCATGACGACTATCGCGTGCCGCAGAACTAACCGGGTATGCGACGGGTAGCGTTGCTGCTTGCCGTGGCGGCCGTCTTGGCCGCCGCGTGTTTTTATTGGCTGACCGTCCCTTCGCGTGCTGCAGAGGACAGTTTTTCGGGCATCTCGGGTGATGCTGCGGCGGGCGAGGCAGTCTTTGTCGCCGCCGGCTGCTCATCCTGTCACGCGGCCCCGAAATCCCAGGAAACGCTTGTGCTCTCTGGCGGTCAACGCTTTCCGTCGGAATTCGGCACGTTTATCGCGCCCAACATCTCGACCCATCCGGAGGCGGGTATCGGCGGGTGGAGCTTGGCGGATTTCGCAAGCGCCTTACGGCACGGAACCTCGCCGGATGGCAGACACTATTACCCTGCCTTTCCCTACACGTCATATGCGCGGATGACGGATCAGCAGATTGCCGATCTATGGGCCTACGTGCAGACCCTTCCCGCCGACGCCACGCCCAGCCAGCCGCACGAAGTATCCTTTCCCTTCTCGGTTCGCCGCGGGCTTGGACTGTGGAAGCTTCTCAACCTGTCGCCCGAATGGGTGATGCAGGACGCTCCGACGCCCGAGATTGAACGGGGCCGCGTGCTGGTCGAGGCGTTGGGACATTGCGGCGAGTGCCACACGCCGCGTGACGCCTTTGGGGGGCTGGACCGAAGCGCCTGGCTGTCCGGAGCGCCGAACCCGACGGGCGAGGGGAAGATACCGGCGCTGACGCCTGGCGAATTCGATTGGAGTGCCGGGGATATCGCCTATTACCTCGAGACAGGCTTTACGCCGGATTTCGACAGCGCGGGAGGGCACATGGTGGCCGTCATCAAGAATTTCTCGCAACTGCCGGCAGCAGACCGGCAAGCTGTCGCCTCCTATCTGCAGGCGCTGCCGTAGAGGGCAGTGTCCCTGGTTGACCGTGCCGTTGCGCGGAAGGAAAAAATCTGCGCCTTGCCGATCGAGGCGCATTGTTTTCAGCGTCTTGGGAAGATACGGAAGGTCTGGGCCGGGATCGCCGGCCCATGGCGCCGGTTGCGGGCGTGATGGAATGGTAGACATATCGGACTTAAAATCCGAAGGCCTTTGTGCCGTGTGGGTTCGAGTCCCACCGCCCGCACCAGTATTTTGAAACCCTGCTCCAAGCCGGTTCAGGCGATTGACGCAATCTTGCGGCGGCCGAGGCGAGGATTGCAGAAGACCTCTTGTTCCCGCTTGTGTGGTGACGTCAAACCGGCACCAGGCCATTTGCCAGGCTTCCGGCGGGCGGGTTCAGCTGAACAGATGCACCAGCAGGGATCCGATCAAAAGCACCAGGAAAACGAAGAACAGAATTCGCGCTATTCCGGCGGAAGCTGCCGATATCCCGCTGAAGCCCAGTATGCCGGCGATCAGCGCAATGACGAAAAAGATGACGATCCATGTCAGCATTTTTTGTCCCTTCGTGAAAAATCCACCTTAATGCTGTCCCGGTCAAAACACGCTTCAGTTTTGCCGCAGCAGTTCAAATCGTGGTCCAGTTTACCACGATTCACAGGGCCGCGGAACTGCGGGCATTCGGCGTTGATCGCAAAGGCCATAGCCGACCTCCCAGAACGGCGCCGCGAAAATTGACTTCGGCGCTTTTATTTTTCAACGCATTCACCCGGATCATTGGGTGTCTCGTGCCCGGCTTCGCACTGAGATAGATGTGCCGGGGAACTGTCCGCCAGTCTTGGGTCCTGGTCTTTTCAGTTCTGATGCTCGATCCCCAAAGCACCATACCCGGCAGCGGGCGAAAAATATGCGACGGCACGCGTTTGGTCTTGTGATTTGAGGCCAATGAATTGCGTAGTTCGGTCACGAACCTTTCCTTTTGCCCAGAGACCAAGGCTTTCAATATTCGGGCAACCCGTTAGGCTCGGGACGTGGCATTCCGGATCTCAAATCGGCGCAATGGAAGTTGATGTCTCCCGTCTAAGGCACTTGACGAGCTTCCTCGAGAAATCGGGCGGCAGTCCCGAGGTTGTCGCGCGGGTTCTGAAAGTTTGCGACTTGTCCGAACAGGATATCGCGCCACCGGCCAAGCTTTTCAGCGCAAGGAAAGAGGCGTTGTTTGTTCGTGGGGCCTGCGACGCGCTAAAGGACATCACCTTTGGCGCCAGGGCTGGTTTGGCGTTCAAGCACTCATCGAGTTTGACCGCTTACATCAACAAGTACTCGCGCGATCTGCGCGAAGTACTCGAAAACACGTCGCGGTTCCACGACATCATAGATCCGGCGATTGCCTTCAGTCTGCGCATCTCGGGCAATTTCGCCACGTTCGAAGCCGAATGGAAGGATGCGAGTTTTGCGCGGTATCACAGGCGGACCGAGTTCCTGTTCTTCGGTAGCCTTGCGCGGGCGCGGACAATCTGCCAGTCGGATTTCTTTCCGATCGAGATGCGCTTGCAGCATGAGGTCGGGCAAGCTGCGGACAAGTTCAGGAAACTCGCGGGTTTTCCGGTGGTTTTCGGAGCGGAGAAGATGGAGATCATCCTGTCCCATTCGACTCTTGCGATGCCGATTCCCACCTATGATGCAAGGCTCCAAGAGCACCTTGTGGAGTATGGCGAACGGCTCCTGGCGGACCGGCGATCACAGCCGCTGGCGCTGAGGGCCAAGGTCGAAGGGTTGATCGTCTCGTCCATGCCGGGCCGCGTCATTCCTGCGGACGAGGCCGCCGCCAGCCTTGGCATGAGCTCCCGAACCTTCGCGCGCAGGCTCAGGGACGAAGGGGTTAACTACCGCGATATCGTGGACGACCTGCGATGTGATCTGGCGCGGACCTTCATCAAGAACGGCATGAACCTGTCCGAAATTTCGTTTACGCTGGGCTACTCGGATCAAGCGGCTTTTTCGACGGCTTTCAAGCGATGGACGGGGCAACCGCCCAAGGTGTTCCGAGACAGCGCGGCACGCCAGGGCGAAACCTGAGCCACATGGCTTGCGGCCGTCGCAGGAAGCGGAGGAGGTTTTTTCAAAGGGTGGCCGGGGGTCATCGGCGCACGCGCCTCGCCCCGGCCTGTCCCGTGAGTGGACGTTGCAGATGTATTGACGAAAGGCGCCAGCCGCTTTTTCGATTTGGCCAAAGTGTTTTCCCCACCCGCCATTCTCTGGCAATCGCCCGAAGGTGATTGCATTCGGGTCGTTTTTGCACGGTCCAAGACCCGTTTTCGGAGGCAATGAAACGCGGAAGGGCTTTCCCAAAACCTTCAAGAATGTGAATATTGGGCTTCGATCATCACAATCAGGGAGAGCTGCAAATGCCGCTGACGGTCAAGGACATGATGGAAGCCGCGAACGCCGTGGTCGAACGCATCGACGCAGCGAAAGCGCAGGAACTTATGGCCCAAGGCGGATTGCTGCTGGATGTCAGGGACGTTCCCGAACTCGAACGCGCCGGCCGCGCCGCCGGGTCGCATCACATCCCCCGTGGGATGCTGGAATTCCGCGCAGACCCCACGACGCAGTTTCATGACCCCGAGCTTCGCAAGGATCGCCCGATCGTCCTGCATTGCGCCTCGGGCGGCCGTGCGGCGCTGGCAGGCAAGCTGCTCAAGGACATGGGCTATTCCCAAGTCTACAATCTCGGCGGCCTGAGCGATTGGCACAAGGGCGGCGGCGAGATAGTCGAACCCGTTGACACAAGCATGTGACCCAAGCGGCCGGTCGGTTCAGGCGTTCAGAAAGGCCCGGACGGCCGCTTCGAATTCCCGTGGTTTCTCGGAATGCAGCCAATGTCCCGCTCCGGGAATCTTGGCGAAACGCGCATTGGGAAACAGCGTGCGGATCTTGTCGCGGTGTTCGGGTTTGACGTAGTCGGACGCGGCCCCGGATAGGAAAAGGGCCGGACCGGACCAGGATGCGTCGAACTCGGGGAAGCCCATGATCTTGGGCATCTCCGCGGCCAGCCCGTCGAGGTTCAGCCGCCACCGCTTGGTCGGAACGTCGAAGGACTGGGTAAAAAAACTTTGCAGGGTTCTCTCGACGCCCATATCCGCAAGCTGCTGTTCCACGTCAGGGCGGCGCTCGACTCGTGACATGTCAACGGCGCGCATGGCGTCGATGTAGGGCATCTGGCTGTGACCGTAGGCGACCGGTGCGATGTCGGCGACCACCAGTTTGCGCACCAATCCCCCGTGCTGCAGGGCCAGCGTCATGGCGGCCTTGCCGCCCATCGAATGGCCGACCACGTCCGCGGGCTGGCCAATGCTCTCGATGACTTCGGCAAGATCCGCCGCCAGGTCTGGATAGTCGTGCCTTTCCGACCAAGGGCTGTGGGCATGATTGCGCATGTCGACCGCGACGACCTGCCGTTCGTCGGACAGGCGCTTTGCGATGACGCCCCAGTTTCGCGCCGAGCCGTACAAGCCGTGAGCAATGATGAGCGGAGGCGTATCGGTCGGTTCGCCGTGAACGATCGTGTTGAGCATGACGTGGTGATACCTGCCCGCGCGGGGAACCGCCAGCCCCCATTGTGACCCCGCAAGTGCGCGGATATCATGCCCCTTCAGGAGGCTGCACATGTCGGAAGACACCGTCATCCAGGATCAGATCGCGGCG
Organism: Ruegeria sediminis; assembly: GCF_005938215.1. Lineage (GTDB taxonomy): Bacteria > Pseudomonadota > Alphaproteobacteria > Rhodobacterales > Rhodobacteraceae > Ruegeria > Ruegeria sediminis. The sequence continues at coordinate 205,206 of NZ_VCPD01000001.1, read as the reverse complement.
ACGATCGCTTTGCTGAGGAAAAAACTGGGCGTAAGGGGAAAGACCCTGGCGGCGTCGTTGCGGCGGGCCAAGCACCGCCTACCGCGCCGGATCTACGCCCATGCGATGCAACTGGCCCGGGCCGAACCCATGGCGCAGCATCCCAAGCTGCGGCTGACGCTCAACACGCCGCAACTCAACGACGCGGCGCATGAGGTGCAGACGCATCTGCGTGCGATCGATCTGGCGGACCGGAGGCGCGGATGGTTCCTTGGGATGCTGGGCGGCATGGCGTTCAACATCCTGCTGCTGCTGGTTCTTATCTTCGTGCTGCTCAGGTGGCGCGGTCTGATCTAAAAAAACGGCGCCGCGAGGGCGCCGTTTTCCGTACGATTGGCGGGTTCGATCAGAGATTGGGATAGATCGGGAAGCGTGCGCAGAGTTCCGCGACTTCTGCCTTGACCTTGTCCTCGACCGCGCCGTTGCCGTCCTCACCATTGGCGGCGAGACCGTCAACGACTTCGATGATCCAGTCCGCGATCTGGCGGAACTCGGTCTCGCCGAAGCCGCGCGTGGTGCCGGCGGGCGAGCCCAGGCGGATGCCGCTGGTAACCGTCGGTTTTTCCGGATCGAACGGGACGCCGTTCTTGTTGCAGGTGATATGCGCGCGGCCAAGCGCCTTTTCAGTCTCGTTGCCCTTGACGCCTTTGGGGCGCAGGTCGACCAGAACCACATGCGTGTCGGTGCCGTGGGTCACGGTATCCAGGCCGCCCTTGATCAGCTGATCGCTCAGCGCCTTGGCGTTGTTGACCACGTTGTTGATGTAGGTCTTGAACTCGGGACGCAGCGCCTCGCCGAAGGCGACGGCCTTGGCTGCGATCACGTGCATCAACGGCCCACCCTGGATGCCCGGAAAGATCGCCGAGTTGATCTTTTTCGCGATGGCTTCGTCATTGGTCAGGATCATGCCGCCGCGCGGGCCGCGCAAGGTCTTGTGCGTCGTGGTCGTGGCCACATGTGCGTGCGGGAAGGGAGAAGGATGCGCGCCCGCCGCGACCAGGCCGGCGATATGAGCCATGTCCACATGCAGGTAGGCGCCGACCATGTCCGCGATTTCGCGCATCCGGGCAAAGTCGATGACGCGCGGGATCGCCGAGCCGCCCGCGATGATCAGCTTGGGTTGATGTTCCTTCGCCAAGGCCTCGATCTGATCGTAGTCAATCAGGTTGTCTTCCTTCCGGACGCCGTATTGTACGGCCTTGAACCACTTGCCCGACTGGTTGGGGGCGGCGCCGTGGGTCAGGTGGCCGCCCGCGTCGAGGCTCATGCCCAGGATGGTGTCGCCGGGCTGGATGAGCGCCTGCATGACACCCTGGTTGGCCTGCGAGCCCGAGTTGGGCTGCACGTTGGCGAATTCGCAGCCAAACAGTTGCTTGGCGCGGTCGATCGCCAGATTCTCGGCGATGTCCACGAACTGGCACCCGCCATAGTAGCGGCGGCCGGGGTAACCCTCGGCGTATTTGTTGGTCATCACCGAACCCTGCGCCTCCATCACGGCGGCCGAGACGATGTTTTCCGAAGCGATCAGTTCGATCTCGTCGCGCTGACGCCCAAGCTCGGACGTGATCGAGCTGTAGAGTTCGGGGTCCCGGTCCGCGAGGGACTGGGTGAAGAAACCGGTATCACGAAGATTGGCGTTCATGGGGGCTCCGCATGGCTGGGTGACTTTGGCGGATTTCCTATAGGAAACCATGCCCGCGCAAAAGGCTTTAAAGCGACGAATTGGCCCGCTGCGGCGTCAAGTCTGGCCTAACGGGGAAAGGTATGTTTGTTTCGGAACCAAATGCGCAGCACCGGAAACCCGAAAACATGAGCAAGAGAATCGCTTTTTTGGCCAGCGACGCGCCGGTGGCGCAGACGGCCCGGGCCGCGTTGGTCGGACGCTACGGCAATGTTGCGCCGCGGGACGCCGACGCGATCGTCGCGTTGGGCGGAGACGGGTTCATGCTGCGCACGCTGCACAGCACCCAACACCTGAGCGTTCCGGTCTACGGCATGAACCGCGGCACGATCGGGTTTCTGATGAACGAATACAGCGAAACCGATCTGCTGGACCGTCTCGCCGCAGCCGAGGAAGAGATCATCAACCCACTGGCGATGACGGCGATGGACCAGTCGGGAAAGGTGCACGAAGCCCTGGCGATCAACGAGGTTTCGCTGCTTCGGGCCGGCCCGCAGGCAGCCCGTCTCAAGATCACGGTCGACGGACGGCTCAGGCTGGCCGAACTGGTCTGCGACGGGGCGCTTCTGTCAACGCCCGCGGGCTCGACGGCCTACAATTACTCGGCCCACGGCCCAATCCTTCCGATCGGGTCGGACGTTCTGGCGCTGACCGCGATTGCAGCCTTCCGTCCGAGACGGTGGCGCGGGGCCTTGCTGCCGAAGACGGCGCATGTGCGGTTCGACGTGATGGAATCCGACAAACGCCCGGTCATGGCCGACGCCGATTCGATTTCGATCACCGACATCGATTGGGTCGAAATCCGGTCCGAACCGACAATCCAGCACCGGATCCTGTTCGACCCGGGCCACGGGCTGGAAGAGCGCCTGATTTCTGAGCAATTCACATGATTTCGACGAACTGCGCGAGGAATATCCCGGATCTGTGAAGAAGATCACAGTCGCGTCATGGAAATCGCAATAACCTGAACCTGCCCGGATGAAACGTCCCGGTGGAAGTGAGTGGCCACCAAGCGACGTTATCAAGATGGTTGCGCAGTTTTCGCGCTGGCGTGGGCGGAGTTCTCCGCGCTCGTCATCACTATCCGGGAATATTTTAGCAGGACAGGCCCCGGGGTGCAGATCAGCTGCAAAGACCCGGGGTCGATTGCTTTTCCCGTCAGGGTTCCTGCCCATCCATGAGCCGCCAGAGCGTTTCGCACATCCGTCCGACGCGCGCTTCAATGGCCGCGGCGGCGTCCACCGCCAGATCCTCGCGCCAGCGTCGTGCGACGATCTGGACGTTGATGGGTTGCGGTCCTTGCGGCAGCGGGGCCACGCGGGCCGGGACGCATGCGGCAGGCAGGCCGACAAAGTTCATGGTGTAGGAATAGACGGCGCAGCCCAGAACCTCGTGCACCCCCTCGGCCCCTTCGGTATCGCGGTCGGGTTTGAAGAAGGGCTGCGGCAGGAACGGGGTCAGGACCAGCGGGTAATCCTCGGTGAAGAGCGACCATTCGCGCGCATAGTGGCTGCGCTTGGCCATCATCCGCACCAGATCGTCCCCGGTGAACGGAGGGAATTCCTGAAAATAGACTTCAAAGATGTCCCGAATGGTCTGCGAGCCGTGGGCGTCGATATCCGCTTTCATGAGGGTCCAGACCTCGCCCATCAAGGCGCGGTAGCCGATGCGCCCGCATTCGAACACGTCCGGCGGTTCGGCATTTTCGACCTGATAACCCGCCTCGACCAGCGCATCGCGGGCTGTATCGAGCGCCGCCTCGACCTCGGGGTGCAATTCGTAGCCGAAGGTGTTCTTGGTGAATGCTACCCTGATTGGCCCGTCGACCGGGACGCCGCGCCAAGACAGCGGAACATGGAAAGGGTCGCGTGGGTCTGGTGAGATCATGCTTGGCATCGACAGGTGCAGATCTTCGGCCGTGCGCGTGATCAAACCCTGCACCGACATGGACTGCGCCAGCAGTCCGCGCTCGGCCTTCTGGCTCGGGTTCCACGCCGGAACGCGGCCAAGGCCGGGCTTGACCGTGACCGCCCCGTTCGCAGCCGCCGGGAACCGCAGGCTGCCGCCGATGTCGTTGCCATGGGCGAGGGCGCCGATCCCGGCCATCACGGCGGCGCCCGCCCCGCCAGAGGATCCGCCGGGCGAGATGTGCTTGCCCCAGGGGTTGTGAGTCCGTCCGTAGAGAAGGTTGTCCGTATCCGCACGAAACGAAAATTCCGGCGTGTTGGTGCGACCGATCACGACGGCGCCGGCCTTTTGCAGGTTCGCGACGACCGGCGCATCGCCGGGTGCGATCATGTCCTTCAGCGCAACAACGCCATTCGTCGTGGCATGTCCCTTCTGATCGACGTTCACCTTGATGGTGACCGGAACCCCATGCAGCGGCCCGCACGGCTCGCCCGTGTTCCGGGCCTTGTCCAGCGCGCGGGCCCGTTCCAGGGCTTCAACCGCACAACTGTCCACAATCGCGTTCAGGGCGGGGTTCGCCTTTTCCATCCGGTTCACGGCCGCCGCCACGGCGTCTTCCGCTGTCAGGGCGCCGCTCTTGGTGCGGGTCACGATTTCGGTGGCGCTCAGACGCCAGATGTTGCTGTCGGTCATGCGGGGTCTCCTGCGGCAAGCCTAGGGCGTCGGAGTTGCAATTGCCAAGATGCAGATCCGGCAGACGGAGCAACTTGACGCAGGGTCGTGCGGCCTTCGACGAACGTCCCGACACTTGGGCCGAATTGCGGTATACTTCGTTCGTGGAGTCGCAAGGGGAGGAGGGGATGAGCGAGAATGACAAGGTTTTTGCCGGAAGCATTCCCGACTACTACGATGAATACCTGGTCCCACTGATCTTTGAATCATATGCACGGGATCTGGCGCGTCGGGTCGTTGCCGAACCGGTCAAGGATGTTCTGGAAACGGCGGCGGGAAGCGGGGTCGTCACCCGTGCCCTGGCGCCACTCCTGCCGCAGGGAGCCCGGTACTGCGTCACGGATCTGAACCCTCCGATGCTCGAACGGGCGAAATCGCGGCAGCCGACCGATCCGCCGGTCGAGTGGCTGCCGGCCGATGCGCTGCACTTGCCCTTCGAGGATCAGAGCTTTGACGCGGTTTGCTGCCAGTTCGGGGTGATGTTCTTTCCCGACCGGGTCACGGGCTATTCCGAGGCGCGGCGTGTGCTGCGCCCCGGCGGCAGGTTTCTTTTCAACGTCTGGGACACCATCGCCCAGAACGAGTTCGCGGACATCGTGACCCATGTGGCCCGGACGTTGCTGCCCGAGGCGCACGCGAATTTCCTGGCCCGAACGCCTCACGGGCACGGCAATCCGGAACGCATCCGGGCCGAACTTGAAAAGGCGGGCTTCCGCCACATCGAGATCGAAACCGTCTCGGGTGTCAGCACTGCTGCCGACCCTTCGCACCCGGCGATTGCCTATGTGCGCGGAACGCCGCTTTATGGTGAGTTGGCGCCGCACGGGGAAAAGATGCTGAACCGGATCATCGGAGCCGCAACCGAGGAAATCCGCGACCGGTATGGCGAAGGCGAAGTATCCGCCAAGATCCAAGGTTTCGTGATCACCGCCAGCTGAGAATGACGGCCCGCACCGGCGGCGGGCCTTCCTGTTTCACTGCGCGTAGCCGATGGATTGCAGCGCAACCTTGATCTCGTCCAGAATGGCGGGATCGTCGATGGTGGCGGGCAGCTTGTATTCTTTCCCGTCCGCGATCGAAACCATGGTGCCCCGCAGGATCTTGCCTGAACGCGTCTTGGGAAGGCGGTCCACCACGACGGCCTGTTTGAAGGCCGCGACGGGTCCGATCTTGTCGCGTACCATCTTGACCACTTCCTGGACGACTTCACCGTTGTTTCGGTCGGAACCGGCATTCAGGCACAGGAAGCCCACGGGCATCTGGCCTTTGAGTTGGTCCGACACCCCGATCACCGCGCATTCCGCCACGTCCGGATGGGCAGCGAGAACCTCTTCCATCGCACCAGTGGACAGGCGGTGGCCAGCGACGTTGATGACGTCGTCGGTGCGGGCCATGATATAGAGGTATCCGTCCTCGTCGATCATGCCGGCATCGCCGGTTTCGTAGTAACCGGGAAACTGCTGAAGATAGGATTTCCTGAACCGTGCTTCGGCGTTCCACAGGTTCGGCAGCGTGCCCGGCGGCAAGGGCAGCTTCACCGCGATAGCGCCCAGTTCACCGGGTTTCATCGGTTGCCCGCCTTCGTCCAGGATCTGCACGTCGTAGCCGGGCATCGGCTTGCCCGGCGAGCCGAGCTTGACGGGCAGTTCCTCGATCCCCAGCGGGTTGCCTGCTATGGCCCAGCCGGTTTCAGTTTGCCACCAGTGGTCGATCACCGGCACTTTCAGTGCCTTCTGCGCCCAGACGATCGTATCCGGATCGGCGCGTTCGCCTGCCAGGTAAAGCGCCTTGAGACAGGACAGGTCGTATTTCGCCAGCATCTCGCCCTTTGGGTCCTCGCGCTTGACGGCGCGGATGGCGGTCGGGGCGGTGAAGAAGCTTCTGACCTTGTGTTCCGAGATCACGCGCCAGAAGGTGCCGGCATCGGGGGTGCCCACGGGCTTGCCCTCGAACACGATCGTCGTGTTGCCGTGGATCAGCGGGCCATAGCAGATGTAGGAATGTCCCACGACCCAGCCGACATCCGAAGCCGCCCAGAACACGTCGCCGGGATCGACGTTGTAGAGGTTCTTCATCGACCAGTTCAGCGCCACCAGATGACCGGCGGTGGCGCGGACGACGCCCTTGGGCGCGCCGGTGGTTCCGGACGTGTAGAGGATATACGCAGGGTCATTGCCAGCCACCGGCACGCATTCCGCCGGTTCGACGCCGTATTGGAAGCCGTGCCAGTTGAAGTCGCGGCCCTCGACCAGCTTTGCCACTTCCTGCTCGCGTTGAAAGATGACGCAGAAGTCGGGTTTGTGCTGGGCCATGTCGATGGCGCCGTCGAGAAGAGGCTTGTAGTGAACGACCCGGCCGGGCTCCATCCCGCAGGACGCGGCGATGATCGCTTTCGGCTTGGCGTCGTCGATCCGGACCGCCAGTTCGTTCGCTGCAAAGCCGCCGAACACCACGGAATGCACCGCGCCCAGGCGCGCGCAGGCCAGCATTGCCTCCAACGCCTCTGGGATCATCGGCATGTAGATGATGACGCGGTCGCCCTTTTCCACACCCTTGGCACGCAGGGCGCCGGCCAGGGTGGCGACCCGGTTGCGCAGTTCCACATAGGAAATCTCGCGCTTGGTATGGGTGATCGGGCTGTCGTAGATGATCGCGGTCTGCTCGCCACGCCCGTTCTCGACATGGCGGTCCACGGCGTTCCAGCATGTGTTGACCTTCGCATCCGAGAACCACTCATATAGCGGCGCGTTGTCGTCGAAGAGCGCCTTGGTCGGAGCCTCGTCCCAATCGATGCCCTTGGCGGCTTCCATCCAGAAGGCCTCGGGATCGCTTTTCCAGCTCTCGTAAACGTCCTGATATGCCATGGCGTCCTCCTCACGTTCGGCTTGGAGAGTTGTTAGGCGTCCGAGACGCACCGGGCAAGCGCCGCGAATTACGGCGCGTCAGTTTATCGCGAAATATTTGCAGATTAGGCGGATATCTTCTGCAAAGTTTTGCAAATCGAGCGCAAATCCGCACGAGCCCGGAAACTGCGAGTGGATTTGCAAATCTGCAAATCAAGTTCCTGCAAATCCGGGGCGCCCGGGAATCGATTCCTATCCGGTCGTCTTCGCGTAACGCGGCAGCCTGTCCTCGATGTTGAGCCAATGCAGATGCTCGGAATGGAACACATGGAACCGGGGCGCCAGGTCGTCCGGGTTTTCCAGCGTCGCGGTATGGAGGTGGATGTTCACCTTGTCCCCGTCACGGCGGTAGGCCATCTGCGTTCCACATACGCCGCAGAACAGCCGTTCAACACCTTCGGACGAGTTGTAGACGCGTGGTGCGTCGCCAGACCAGTTGACTGCGTCATGCGGCAATCCGAAAAACGCCGTGACGGGTGACGCGCATATCCGGCGGCAATCGGCGCAATGGCAATAGCAGCTCCAGGCCACTTCGCCATCGCTTTCCCATCTGACCGCCCCACAGTGGCAATGCCCCTTCATTCCAGCCTCCCTCGGTGGACGGCCAGCAATACGGCCGCCGGGTCAACCGTAATGCGCGACCGGCGTTCCGGCAATGGCGGCCATGTTCAGCAACCCGCGCGCCGTGATCGCCGGCGTCACGATATGCGCCTTGTTGCCCATGCCCATCAGGATCGGCCCGACCTCGATCCCGTTTGCCTTCATCTTCAGGACGTTTCGAACCCCGCTGGCCGCGTCGGCATGGGCGAAGATCAACACGTTGGCCGCGCCTTCAAGCCGCGAATTGGGGAAAATACGTTGCCGCAACTCCGGGTCCAGCGCGGTATCCAGGTTCATTTCGCCCTCATAGGTGAAATCGCGCGGTTTGCTGTCCAGAATCCTGATCGCCTCTCGCAGGCGATTGCCCGAGCCTTCGGTCTGGTTGCCGAATTGCGACTGCGAGCAAAAGGCGATCTTGGGCTCCAGACCGAAGCGGCGCACGTGCCGCGCCGCACCCAGCGTGATTTCGGCCAGTTCGCCGGGATCGGGCAGCTGCCGCACATGTGTGTCGGCGATGAACAGGGGGCCGTCTTCCAGGATCATCAGCGACAGGGCGCCGTGCGGGCGCAGGTCGCCGTCGTTGAGAACCTGCTCGACATAGTTCAAGTGCCAGCGGTACTCGCCGAACGTGCCGCAGATCATGCTGTCGGCTTCGCCCCGATGCACCATGATCGCGCCGATGGCGGTGGTGTTGGTGCGCATGATCGCCTTGGCGAGGTCGGGCGTGACGCCGCGCCTCTCCATGATCTGATGGTAGGAGTTCCAGTAGTCGTAATATCGCGGGTCATTCTCCGGGTTCACGATCTGGATATCACGGCCGGGACGGACAGCAAGGCCGATGCGCTCGCAGCGGCTTTCGATCACGTCGGGACGGCCGATCAGGATGGGCGTTTCGGTGGTTTCCTCGAGAATGGCCTGCGCCGCGCGCAGAACCCGTTCGTCCTCGCCTTCAGCAAAAACGATCCGGCGCGACGCTGCCGAGGCGGCCTCGAACACGGGCCGCATGAGGAGGGCCGATTTGAACACGGTCTGGTTCAGCTTTTCCTTGTAGGCTTCCAGATCTTCGATGGGCCGTCGCGCTACCCCGCTTTGCATCGCGGCCTTGGCGACCGAGGACGAAACCACGCCGACCAGTCGCGGATCGAAAGGCTTGGGGATCAGGTAGTCGGCGCCGAAATTCAATTGTTCGCCCTTGTAGGCCGCGGCCGCCTCGGCGCTCGTGGTGGCGCGGGCCAGGTCGGCGATGCCGTCGACGCAGGCGATCTGCATTGCGTCGTTGATTTCGGTCGCACCCACGTCGAGCGCGCCGCGGAAGATGAACGGAAAACACAGCACGTTGTTGACCTGGTTGGGAAAATCGCTGCGGCCGGTGGCGATGATCGCATCCGGAGCAACCTCACGCGCGACGGCGGGCTGGATTTCGGGTGTCGGGTTGGCAAGGGCGAAGATGATCGGGCGGTCGGACATCTTTTCGACCATTTCGGGTTTGAGCACGTTGGGTCCACTGAGTCCCAGGAACAAATCCGCACCGTCGATCACCTGATCCAGCGTGCGCAGGTCGGTGTTCTGCGCAAACGAGTCCTTGTGCGGGTTCATGTCCTCCTTGCGGCCGGAATAGACCAGTCCGTGTATGTCGCACAGCCAGATGTTCTCGCGCCGGACCCCCAGCTTGACCAGCATGTTCAGACAGGCGATCCCGGCGGCGCCACCGCCAGTCGAGACGATCTTGATTTCCTCGAACCGCTTGCCCGCCACGTGCAGCGCGTTCTTGGCCGCCGCCCCGACCACGATGGCCGTTCCGTGCTGGTCGTCGTGGAAGACGGGAATGTTCATCCGCTCGCGGCAGATCTTTTCGACGATGAAGCAATCGGGCGCCTTGATGTCCTCAAGGTTGATGGCGCCAAAGGTAGGTTCCAGCGCGCAGACGATTTCTGCGAGCTTTTCGGGATCGGGTTCGTCCACTTCCAGATCGAAACAGTCGATGCCCGCGAATTTCTTGAAGAGGACCGCCTTGCCTTCCATCACAGGTTTCGAGGCCAGCGCACCGATGTTGCCCAGGCCCAGAACCGCCGTTCCGTTGGAGACCACCGCCACCAGGTTGCCGCGCGCCGTGTAACGTTCCGCGTTGGCGGCATCGTCCTTGATGTCGATGCAGGCCTCGGCCACACCCGGGGAATAGGCCCGCGCAAGGTCGCGCCCGTTGGCCATCGGCTTGGTCGCCCGGATCTCCAGTTTCCCGGGTTTCGGAAACTCGTGATAGTCGAGGGCTGCCTGGCGCAGGTTGTGTGGTTCGGACATGTCGGATCTTCCCTGAAATATTTAGTTTAGCATTAAACTATATTTGACGCTGGGGAAACAGACGATTTCGGGCCACAGGGTCGCAGGCGGCTTCTTGCAAATCGCAGACCCCGCGGCCACTGTCCGGATCAGAGGAGATTACCATGACCGACACCATCGCCGAAGTGCGCCTGCCCACCAGCGAGCTGCGCGACGACATCCCGTTCTTCACCAAGGTTCTGGGGATGCGGATGGACATGATCTATCCTGCGGACGATCCGCGCACGGCGGTGTTTTCCGGTCATGGCTTGCGAGTGCGGTTGGACAGGGACGCGCCCGAACCGCCGGGCACGATCCGCATCCTGACCGAGGATCCTGACGGCTTCGCAGGTGGCCGGCGCAGTCTTGTGGCCCCGAACGGCACCTGCGTCGAGATCGAGGAACGCAACCCGCCGATGGTGATACCGGAGACGGTGCATTCCTTCGTGGTGCGCCGCCTCAAGGACCAGGCCCCATGGATCATCGGCCGGGCCGGGATGCATTACCGCGACCTGGTGCCATCGCGCCTCGGCGGTTCGATCATCGCCAGCCACATCCGTATACCCGACGGCGGGCCGGTGCCCGACATGGTGCATTTTCACAAGGTCGGGTTCCAACTGATCTTCTGCATTCATGGCTGGGTCGATGTGGTCTATGAGGACCAGGGCGACAAGATGCGGCTGACTGCCGGCGATTGCTTCATCCAACCGCCGGAAATCCGCCATCGGGTCCTGGAGGCGTCCGACAATGTGCAGGTCATCGAGATCGGGGTGCCCGCAGAGCACGTGACCGAGATCGACCATGAAATGGACTTGCCCACGCCCAACTATCGCCCTGCGCGCGAATGGCAGGGGCAGAGGTTCGTCTACAATCGCGCCAAAGACGCCGAATGGAACCCGTTCCGCCTGCCGGGCTATGTCTGCCGGGACACCACCATCGCCGAAAACACCAAGGGAGTCGCCGGAGTACAGGTCGTGCGCCGGGGGCAGGGCGATCCGGTCTGGGCCGCGCATGACGCCGACATCCACTTCACGTTTGTCATGAGTGGCGCGGTGACGCTGGAGGGCGAAGGCCGCGATCCATACCGGTTGGAGCAGGGCGACGCCTTCGTGATCCCGCCGGGAATGCGCACCCGCCTGGGCGATCCCTCTGAGGACGTGGAGCTGCTGGAAGTGACCTTGCCGGGCGTGTTCGAAACCAGACCGGGCTGAGCGGCCTGCCGCCGCGGAACCACAAAAAATCCGGGGGCTTCAACTCCCCCGGCGATTTCAATTAGGGTATGGCTTTCTGACCAGATGATAAAAAACGGGGAATCGCCATGGAACTCAAAGACGCCGCTCTGAAAGTTCGTGAAAATGCCCACGCACCCTATTCGAACTTCAAGGTAGGTGCGGCGATCAGGTCGGCCTCGGGTGCCATCCATGCTGGATGCAACGTGGAAAACGTCGCCTACCCGGAAGGAACTTGTGCCGAAGCCGGGGCGATTGCGGCCATGGTGGCGGCCGGCGAGACCGTGTTGACCGAAGTCTATGTGGTCGCCGACTGCCCCGAGCCCGTGACCCCATGTGGCGGCTGCCGGCAGAAGCTGGCGGAATTCGGCAACGGTGACGTTGTGGTGACGATGGCCAATGTGAAGGGCGTCGAACGGCGGATGACCATCGCGGAACTCCTGCCGGGCGCTTTCGACACCTCGCATATCGAAGGCCGCTGAACCGATGGACGCCCGCTCGATCATCGCGAAGCTGCGCCGCCACGAGGCGCCGTCCTCGGACGAACTGGTATGGTTCGCCCAGGGCCTGGCGGATGGCGGGGTGAGCGACGCGCAGGCCGGGGCATTCGCCATGGCGGTCTGCATGGGCAGCCTCGGCGCCGAAGGTCGCGCGGCGCTGACGCTGGCGATGCGCGACAGCGGCGACGTCCTGACCTGGGATCTGGACGGCCCGGTGATCGACAAGCACTCGACCGGAGGCGTCGGGGATTGCGTCAGCCTGGTGCTGGCTCCGGCCCTGGCGGAATGCGGGGCGTATGTGCCGATGATCTCGGGCCGGGGGCTTGGGCACACAGGCGGCACGCTGGACAAGCTCGAGTCCATCCCCGGCGTCACGACGCAGGTGGGGCAGGACCGGTTGACAGAGATCCTGCGCGACACCGGGGCGGCGATCGTCGGGGCTACGGCGCAGATCGCGCCGGCCGACAAGCGGCTTTATGCGATCAGGGACGTGACGGCGACCGTCGAAAGCCTTGATCTGATCACCGCGTCGATCCTTTCAAAGAAACTGGCGGCAAGCCCGGATGCGCTGGTGCTGGACGTCAAGGTCGGCAGCGGCGCTTTCATGAAGACGATCGAGGATGCCCGCAAGCTGGCGACTGCGTTGACCGAAACCGCCAACGCCGCCGGGTGCCGGACCTCCGCCGTGATCACCGACATGAACCAGCCATTGGCGCCCGCCTTGGGCAATGCGCTGGAAGTGGCCGAGGTGATGAAGGTGCTGACGGGCGAGGCGGATACTCCACTGGTTGAAATAACCGCCGAGCTTGGCGGCGTATTGCTCACGGACGCCGGCATTGCCCAAGACGCCAAAGCAGGGCGCGCGAAGATCATGGAGGTGATCCGCGACGGCCGCGTGGCCGAGCGGTTCGGGCGAATGATGGCGGCGGTCGGCGGGCCTGTGCATTTCGTCGAAACCTGGGCACGGTTCCTGCCAGAGGCCAACGTGATCCAGGAAGTGACCGCGCAGCGCGCCGGCTACGTGACCGAAATCGACGGAGAGGCGTTGGGACTGACCGTCGTGGAACTGGGTGGCGGGCGCCAGGTCGAAAGCGACGTGATCGATCCGGCCGTTGGCCTGTCGGGCATCGTGCGTATTGGCGAGAAAGTGTCCAAGGGCACGCCGCTTGCGGTCATTCACGCCAGCCGCGAAGACGCGGCGCGGCGCGCGGCTGCGGCGGTGCGTGGGGCGATCCGGATCGGGCCCAAGCCGGTCGCGGCTCCGGACCTGGTTCACGAGAGGATAAGCCAGTGAAGCGCGCGTTTCTTGTGGTGATGGACTCGGTCGGGATCGGTGGCGCCCCGGACGCCGACCTGTTCTTCAACGGCGATCTTCCCGATACCGGGGCCAACACCGTCGCCCATATCGCGCAAGCCTGCGCCGATGGCCAAGCCGAGGAGGGCAGGTCGGGTCCGCTGAACCTGCCGGTGCTCGACGGTCTGGGTTTGGGCGCTGCGGTACGATTGGCCTCGGGCGATGACACACCGGGGCTGGAGGCCACGCCGACCGGCCTTTGGGGCTGCGCGCGCGAGCATTCGCGCGGCAAGGATACGCCCTCGGGACATTGGGAACTGGCGGGGCTGCCGGTGCCTTGGGACTGGCACTATTTCCCCGACACCGTCCCGGCCTTCCCCGATGACCTGAGCCGTGCCGCCGCTGAGGCCGCCGGAACCGAAGGCATTCTGGGAAATTGTCACGCACCGGGAACGGCCATCATCGAAAGGCTGGGCGCCGAACACATGAGCACCGGCTGGCCCATCTGTTACACATCCGCCGACAGCGTTTTCCAGATCGCCGCGCATGAAGAGAGTTTTGGCCTCGACCGCCTGCTCGCCATGTGCAAGGCGCTTGCCCCCCGACTGCACGGGATGAAAGTGGGACGGGTGATCGCGCGCCCATTCGTAGGATCGCCGGAACGGGGGTTCACGCGCACCACGAACCGCAAGGATTTCGCCATCCTGCCGCCCGCGCCGGTTCTGACCAACTGGGTTCAGGATGCGGGCGGGCGGGTGCACGCGATCGGCAAGATCGGCGACATATTCTCGATGCAGGGTATCGATACGCTCAGCAAGGGCTCGGACGCCGAATTGATGCGGCACTTGTCGGCGCTGGTGGATGGGGCCGGGGATGGCAGTCTGATCTTTGCCAATTTCGTCGAGTTCGACACCAACTTCGGGCACCGCCGCGACATCAGCGGCTATGCCCGTGCGCTGGAATGGTTCGACCGCGAAATCGGCGAGATCCTGAAGAAGCTGCGGCCGGGGGATTTGTTGTTGCTGACGGCCGATCACGGCAATGATCCGTCCTGGCGCGGCACCGATCACACACGCGAACAGGCCCCGGTCCTGATCGCTGGAACCGGCGCCGGCGAAATCGGGCGAGTGAACTACGCCGACGTCGCCGCCAGCATCGCGCACCACCTCGGCGTTCCGTCGCAGGGGCCGGGGAGGAGTTTTCTGTGAGCGTCGCCGACCTGCCAAAGATCGAATTGCACCTGCATCACGAAGGCGCAGCGCCGCCCGCCTTCATCCGGCAACTGGCGCATGAGAAGCGTGTAGACCTGAGCGGCATCTTCAAACCGGACGGCACCTATGATTTTCGCGATTTCGCGCATTTCCTGAAGGTCTACGAAGCCGCCTGCGAAGTGCTGAAAAGCCCCGAAGATTTCCGCCGTCTGACGCTTGCGATCCTGGAAGAAAGCGCTGAAAACGGCGTCGTCTATTCCGAAACCTTCCTCAGCCCGGATTTCTGCGGCGGCGGTGACGTACAGGCTTGGCGCGACTATGTGAACGCCATCCGGGATGCCGCTGACGAAGCCGAGCGGAAATTCGACATCACACTGCGCGGTGTCGTCACCTGCGTCCGCCATTTTGGGCCGGAACGGGCCAAGGACGCGGCCCGCTGCGCGGCCGAGACCGCGGGTGACTGGATCACCGGGTTCGGCATGGGCGGCAATGAAACCGTCGGGCGGCAGGCGGATTTTGCCTGGTCCTTCGACTGCGCGCGCGAGGCAGGGTTGCGCCTGACCACCCATGCGGGCGAATTTGGCGGTCCCGACAGCGTTCGCGAAGCGGTGCGCGCTTTGGGTGTTGAACGCATCGGTCACGGCGTCCGCGCGATCGAGGATCCCGATCTGGTGCACGAACTGGTGGACCGGGGCATCACGCTTGAGGTTTGCCCGGGCTCCAACGTGGCCCTGGGGCTGTTTCCGGGTTTCGCCGAGCATCCAATTGCAAAGCTGCGCGATTCCGGCGTAGGCGTCACGGTTTCCACCGACGACCCGCCTTTTTTTCATACCACGTTGCGGCGCGAATATGAGATGCTTCACAAGGCATTCGGCTGGCAGGCCGAGGATTTCGCCGCGATCAACGAAACCGCTTTGAACGCGGCCTTTTGCGACGAAGACACCCGGGCGCGGGCCAAGAAGAGACTGGAGAGAACATGAGCGAACACCTGACCGTCGTCGATCATCCGCTGGTACAGCACAAACTGACGCTCATGCGGGACAAGGGGACCTCGACCGCCTCATTCCGTCAGCTCTTGCGCGAGATCACGCTGCTGTTGGCCTATGAGATCACGCGTGAAATGCCGCTGACGACCCGCGCCATCGAAACTCCGATGGAAGAGATGGAAGCGCCCATCCTGGCTGGCAAGAAACTGGCACTGGTGTCGATCCTGCGCGCCGGGAACGGGATGCTGGACGGAGTCCTGGAACTGGTTCCCTCGGCCCGCGTGGGCTTCGTCGGGCTTTACCGCGACGAAGAGACGCTGAAACCCGTGCAATATTACTTCAAGGTGCCCGAAGGGCTGGACGACCGCCTGGTGATCGTCGTGGACCCGATGCTGGCGACCGGCAACAGCTCGGCCGCGGCGGTCGATCTGCTGAAAAAGGCCGGGGCCAACGACATACGGTTCCTATGCCTGCTTGCCGCGCCCGAGGGCGTCGCCCGCATGAAAGAGGCGCATCCGGATGTTCACATCGTGACCGCGGCACTGGACCGCGAGTTGAACTCCAAAGGGTACATCATGCCCGGTCTGGGCGATGCGGGCGACCGGATGTTCGGAACCAAGTAGGCCGTAGAACGGCCCGCTTTTCATCTACCCGCCGCAGATGCTTTGCAGGACCACCCAGTCGCGGTCCGGCAGAATCTGCTCCAACTCTCGTCCCGCCATCGGGTCCGCCTCGATCAGGCCAATGGTGGATTCGCCGGTTATGTCGATCGCGTAGGCGTAGGGTGTCGAGGGCAGGGCGGCCTGACCAAAGACGGCAAGCAAGTCCTGATCGTCGATCTCTGGCCGGGGTTCCGCCATGATCCGCTCCCCGTACTGGTCCATGGTCTCCTTGGTCAATTCCCCGGTCGTCAGCAATCGGAATGACGCCGACGGCCCGGCCCGGTCCAGAAGAGCCGCCAGAGGGTCTTTGCTCTGCGCGCGAGCGCGTTCGGCGAGCACAAATCCGGCTGCAACCGCCGGGTCTTCGTGGTCTTCGATCAGCGTGCGGTTCAGCAGAACGATCCTGCCGGGCAGGATCAGGCTGTCGGCGACGCCGGCAGGCAATATGACGATCTTGCGCACTCCCGTCCGCTGCGCGAGGCGGTCCAGAACCGGCTGCGCGTCCTCGGACGTGCAGCTCCGCCCCGAAACCCTCTCGATCCGGCGCAGGATGGCATTGCCGATATCCAGCCGTTTGATCGCGGGCACGACCGCGACGACATGACGTTGCAGCGCACCGGGCAGCCAGAAGATCATCAGGGCGGCGACCGCCGCCACGACCCCGGCGACGCTGAGCCAGCGCAGGCGGCCCGGATGCGGGCGCGAACGTTCGATGGCTCGCTGCAGACGGTCGATTGCCTCGAGCATCGTGGTTTCCGTCTCGGCCAGCTCCAGCGTCTCGCCGGGATCGCCGTCCGGATTGAAGATCGCGGGATACTCTCCGGGGTTCTGACGTTCCAAAGCCGCCAGCGACCAGTGCGTCAGCGCACGGTCATTGAAATCCGATATGGTCAGCGTCGCTTCACCGATCGACACCACGACCTCACGCCGCTGTTCTTCTGGCGAAGAGCGCCACAGACCGGTAGCTTCGATCCGTTCATATTGCTTCAGGGCCGTCATGCGGTTGAAATCTGCTCGTCTTTCTTTTCCCACAGACTAACATGGAGAATTCAGCCACGGCAAACGGGTAGAACACCCGGTTTGCCGAAAATAACCGAGACAGTCCGAAAACCGGCAAATCGTGTCGCGTTGGAAACGCGTCGCGGGCGCGAAGGCTGCTAGACAAAGGGAATGCAGGCAATTCAACGAACATCGCCGGTTGCAGCTTCGCTGTTGATGGTAGCGGCCATGGCTATCATCGGCGTGATCGACAATTTCGTGGTCCGTCTGGCCCAAGACATCGGACTCTGGCAGTTCCATTTCACCCGCGCTCTTCTCATGTTGCCTTTGGTCTGCGGGTTGTCGCTGCTCGGTCTCGGCAGCATCCGGCCCCTGCGGCCGGGTGTGGTGGTGTTGCGCAGTGCCCTGATCGCCCTGGCGATGCTGTTCTATTTCAGTGCTCTTGCCCTCATGCCGATTGCACAGGCGCTGGCGGGGCTGTTCACTTCGCCCATATTCGTGCTGCTGATCTCGTCCCTTGGCATGGGGCAACGCATCGGCCCCTGGCGCATTCTTGCGGTGGCGATCGGCTTTGCCGGAATCCTCTGCGTCCTGCAGCCCGACCCTCGGGCCTTTGACGCCAAGGTTCTGATTCCGGTGGCGGGCGGTCTGTTCTATGCGCTGGCAGCAGTCATCACGCGCGCCTATTGCGCCGGAGAAAGCACGGTGGCGCTGCTGGGCGGGATGGTTCTGGCCCTGGGGCTGGCAGGGGCAGCCGGTCTGATCGGGCTTGCCCTGTTTCCAATCGAACCGGTTGCGGGCCCGGCGGGATTCGTGGCCCGCGGGTGGGTCTGGCCGATGGGCGGTGCCGCGCCCTGGGTCGTGCTGCAGGCGGTGGGATCGTCCCTGGCGGTATTCATGCTGATCAAGGCGTATCAGCTGGGCGAGCCTTCCTACGTGGCGGTGTTCGAATATTCCGTGATGATTTTCGGCCCGTTGTTCGCATGGGTGGCGTTAGGCCAGACGCTGGGGGCGCCGCAGATCCTGGGGGTCGGCCTGATCGCCTTTGCCGGCGGGATCATCGCCTTGCGCTCGGGCTGAGGCGGTCTGATTGTTCCGCCGCTATCGTTCAGACCAGTCGTTCAGAAGATATTCAGAGATTCGACTATCAGTTCGACTGAAGTCGAGCTCTCAAGTTTCCGGTTGCGAGACAGTGCCGGGCGATTGAACTTAAGCGTTTCCGAAAATCGGGAAATGACACAATCTTGACGCGAATGCGTCGGAAATGTGGCGAAATGTGGCCGCCCGCCGCCGACCCGGTGCTATTCATTTAGATCTGTTGAGTGAAGTGCACGAGAAGGGGGCGGGCACGTGTTTGAAGTAAATGGTAATTCTGGTTCCCAGTTTTTCTCCGGAGAAGACGGGTTGCGCGTCGCGAACGGGTCGGTCGTTACCCGCAGATCGGGTCTGTTGCACGGCACCGCCGTATTGACCGACAGGGGATGGCGGCCCGTCGAAAAGATCGTGGCCGGCGATTTGGTGCGCACCCTGGATCACGACTTTCAGCAAGTCGCAAGTACGGAGCGCGAGGTACTGGCCCTGCCGGATGACGGGCTTTCCGAAGAAAACAGGCCGGTCCGGGTTCCTGCCGGTTCCGTGTTCAACAAGCGGCCGCTCTGGCTGATGCCCGAACAGGGGATGCTGGTCGATTGCGATGCGGTTTCCGAGTTCGCGGACGACCGGCAGGCCGTCATTTCGGCGCGGCTGCTGAAAGGTGTCTGCGGGATCGCCAGCGGGCTGCCGGGCGCGCGCCTTGGTCTCGCCACCCTGTCCTTTGCCACGGATGAAGTGATCTATGTCGAAGGAGGCATGATGGCGTACTGCCCCTCTATGGCGACGAAAAGATGGACGTCCGGAGCCGCAAACAAGAAAGGGTATGCGGTTCTGAGCGGAGCGCAAGCGGAAGGCGTGGCGAAACAGCTTGCGCGACTGAACGACGCCACGACGCTGGCGAGCCCGCTTGGAGAACTTCCTACCGCGATCCCGAACAAGCCGGTTTTGCCGGTCCGTCCCGTAAACGTCGATCGGCGCCCCGGACGTCCGGGAAGGCCGAAACCGCTGGCATAGATCCTGCGGTCAGGCAGTTTGGTTTGACGGAGATTGGGATAACGCTGGCGCATTTGGGGATGCGCCCGCGTACCGATCATGCGGCCTTGGCTTCGGGGTTGAAGCGTCCGTAGAAGCTCTGCCCCTTGTCCGCCATCTCGCGCAGCAGCGGCGGGCAGGCGAACCGTGGCCCATATTTCTCGGCCAACTGGTCGCACCGCTCGGCCGCATATGGCGTGCCGATGATGTCGAGCCAGCTGAGCGGTCCGCCCGACCACGGTGCAAAGCCCCAGGCTAGAACGGCACCGACATCGCCTTCGCGGATGTCTTCCAGCACACCTTCCTCCAGCGCGCGGACCGCTTCCAGCACCTGCGCGAACATCAGGCGTTCCTGCACCTCGATCAGGTCAGGCTGCTCGTCAGCCAGCGGGTATTTCTCCTGCAAGCCTTTCCAGTATCCGACGCGCTTGCCCTTGTCGTCATAGTCGAAGAAGCCCGCATTCGTCTTGCGGCCCAGACGCCCCAGGTCCTCCATCCAGAAGATCAGATCGTCTGCCGGGCTTTCCGGGTAGGCGTCGCCCATCGCCGCCTTGGTCGCCCGCGCGATCTTGGCGCCAAGGTCGATCGAGGTTTCGTCGGTCAGTTGGATCGGCCCTACCGGGAAGCCAAGCTGGCGG
The DNA here is from genome assembly GCF_005938215.1 of Ruegeria sediminis. Lineage (GTDB taxonomy): Bacteria > Pseudomonadota > Alphaproteobacteria > Rhodobacterales > Rhodobacteraceae > Ruegeria > Ruegeria sediminis. The sequence goes on along the minus strand of NZ_VCPD01000001.1, from coordinate 185,384 downwards.
GCGGCATTGTCGATCAGTACGGGGCTCACGCCCTCGGTGATCATCCGCGCGCCTTCGTTGACGTAGGGAATGATGCAGCGGTTGCAATAGAAGAACCGGGCGTCATTGACCACGATCGGCGTCTTGCGGATCTGGCGCACATAGTCGAGCGCCTTGGCCACCGCGCGATCGCCGGTCTTTTTGCCCTTGATGATCTCGACCAGGAACATCTTCTCGACCGGCGAGAAGAAGTGGATGCCGATGAACTGCTCGGGCCGGACCGAGGCTTCGGCCAGACCGGTGATCGGCAGGGTCGAAGTGTTGGAGGCAAAGATGCAGTCCTCGGGGATGATCGCCTCGACCCTTTTGGTCATGTCGGCCTTCACGCCCGGGTCTTCAAAAACCGCCTCGATGATCAGGTCGCAGCCCTGCAGCTTCTGCAGGTCCGGCGTTGCGGTGATCTGGCCCAGCATGGCTTCCTTCTTCTCGGCCGTGACCTTGCCGCGCTTGATGCCCTTGTCGAGATAAGCTTCGGTATAGGCCTTTCCCTTGTCGGCGGCAGCCTGGTCGCGGTCGATCAGGACAACCTCCATCCCGGCCTGCGCACTGACCAGCGCGATGCCCGCGCCCATCATGCCGGCACCCAGAACGCCGATCTTCCTGACCGACTGATCGGGAACGTCCTTGGGCCGCACCGCGCCTTTTTCCAGCGCCTGCTTGTTGATGAAGAGCGACCGGATCATCGCCGAGGAACTCGGGTTCATCAGGACATTGGTAAACCAGCGCGCCTCGATCCTCAGCGCGGTGTCGAAATCGACCAGCGCGCCTTCGTAGATCGCGCTCAAAAGCGCCTTGGGAGCGGGGTAGGCGCCTTGGGTCTTGCCGTTCACCATGGCGGAAGCGCCGACAAAGGTCATGAAGCCCGCCGGATGGTAAGGCGCGCCGCCGGGCATCTTGTAGCCCTTGGCGTCCCACGGCTTGACCAGATCAGCGTCCTTGGCGTTCAGAACCCATTCCTTGGCCGCGGCGACCGGGTCATCCGAAACCGCGTCGATCAGGCTTGCACCCTTGGCCTTGGCCGGGTCCATCATCTTGCCTTCCAGAAGGACCGGGGCCGCCGCCATCGCGCCGACCATGCGCGAATAGCGGATGGTGCCGCCGCCGCCGGGGAAGATGCCCAGAAGGATCTCGGGCAGGCCGATCTTGGCCTTGGGATTGTCGGTCATTACCCGGTGATGACAGGCCAGCGCGATCTCGGTGCCGATGCCGGCGCAGGTGCCGTTGATGGCGCAGGCCACGGGCTTGCCGCCCTTCTTGGTCTTGGGATCCATTCCCGCCAGTTCCAGCTTGCGCAGGATGCGGTGACCGCCCATGACGAAATCGAACAGACCCTGCGCCGGGTTGTCGCCCGCTTCCTCGCGGATCACAGCCAGCGTGTTCAGGTCCATGCCGCCGGCAAAGTCCTTTTTGCCGCTGGTGATGACGATGCCCTTGACCGCGTCATCGCCAAGCGCCTTGTCGACCAGACCATCCACCAACTCGAAAGCCTCGCGGGTCATGACGTTCATCGACTTGCCTTCGGCGTCCCAGGTGATGAAGGCGACGCCGTCCGCGTCCACGGAGTATTTGAAATCAGCCATTGGTTCTTCTCCTTACACGCGCTCGATGATGGTCGCCGCACCCATGCCGGACGCGATGCACAGCGTGGCGAGGCCGGTTTCCTTGTCCTGACGCTCCAACTCGTCCAGCAGGGTGCCGATGATGATGGCGCCGGTGGCGCCCAGAGGGTGGCCCATCGCGATCGAGCCGCCGTTCACGTTCACGATATCCGGGTCCACGTCGAAAGCCTGCTGGAAGCGCAACACGACCGAGGCAAATGCCTCGTTCACCTCGAACAGGTCCAGATCGCCGATCTTCATTCCGTTCTCGGCCAGGATCTTTTCGGTCACCGGCACCGGGCCGGTCAGCATGATGGTCGGGTCGGTGCCGATCTTGGCCGTCGCTTTGATGCGTGCCCGCGGTTTGAGGCCGTACTTCTCGCCAAACTCCTTGTTCCCGATCAGAACGGCGGCGGCGCCATCGACGATCCCCGATGAGTTACCTGCGTGGTGGATGTGGTTGATCTTTTCCAGATGAGGGTATTTCAGCATCGCCACCTTGTCGAAGCCCGGCATCTGTTCGCCCATCATCTGGAACGACGCGTTCAGCGCGCCGAGGCTTTGCATGTCCGTGCCCGGGCGCATGTATTCGTCGTGATCGAGGATCGGCAGGCCGTTCTGGTCCCGCACGGTAATCACCGATTTTGCAAAGCGGCCTTCGTCCCAGGCAACCTTGGCGCGGCGTTGGGATTCCACGGCCAGCGCGTCGGCCTGATCGCGGGTGAAGCCATATTCGGTGGCGATGATGTCGGCCGAAATGCCCTGCGGCACGAAATAGCTGTCCATGGCAAGGCTGGGGTCCACGGCGATCGCCGCGCCGTCGCTGCCCATGGCGACGCGGCCCATCATCTCGACGCCGCCAGCGATATAGGCATCGCCCGCGCCGCCCTTGACCTGGTTCGCGGCCAGGTTCACCGCTTCCATACCCGAGGCGCAGAAGCGGTTGATCGCCAGGCCAGGGATCGATTCATCGAGGTCCGAGGCAAGCACTGCCGAACGGGCGAGGCAGCCGCCCTGTTCCATCACCTGGGTGACGTTGCCCCAGATCACGTCCTCGACGGCGTGGCCGTCCAGGTTGTTGCGCTCTTTCACCGCGTTCAGGGTCAGGGCCGACAGGCGCAGCGAGGTCACCTCGTGCAGGCTGCCGTCCTTGCGGCCCTTGCCGCGCGGAGTGCGCAGGGCGTCATAGATATAGGCTTCGGTCATGATGCTCTCCTTAAGCTCGATCCGACGGATTGCCGGGCATCAGGTCATACGGGGATTTCCAGCCGGGCTGCTCGGAAAGGCGGGTCAGCCAAGCGTCGATATTGGTCCATTCGGCGCGGTCGAAGCCGAAAGGCTCGGGGTAGTAAAGGTAGCCGCAGCAACTGAGATCGGCATTGGTCACGCCATCGCCGACGATCCACTCGCGGCCTTCGAGATGGGCGTCCAGCACCTGGTAGGCCGCTTTCAACCGCCCCTGGTTGAACGCGATCACATCCGGATTGCGATGCTTTTCGGGCAGGAAATTGATCAGGAAACGGGTCATCCCCGCCATTGAACTGAGCTTGTGATTGTCCCACAGAACCCAGCGCAGGATATCGTAGTTCTCCTCGCGGGTCTTGCCGCCGAACCTGCCCGATTTTTCGGTGACATAGGCCTGGATCGCGCCGGACTGGCTGGTGCGGAAATCGCCGTCTACCAGAACCGGAGCCTCGCCCATCTCGTTGACCGTGGCGCGATATTCCGGGGTTCGGGTCTCGCCGTTGAAGAAATCGACAAATACCGGCTCCCAATCGAGTCCGGACAACTCCAGCGCCAGAGCGGCCTTGTAGGAATTGCCGCTTTCTCCGAAGCAATAAAGTTTGATCGTCATTCTCTTTGGCCCTCCCGTGGCGATCGTGGCAAAGTCGGAATTGAGTATTTGGGAAAAGATGAAGTGTTATTGGCTAGGCTTTCTTAACCTTCATCTGTCTCTATGATCCGGCGGTACAGGCTGGAGAGCCGATGACCGCAAAAGGTGAAGTCGTCCCTGTCCTGATGGCGAGTGCGCCCGGTGGCAGAGGCGCATCACGTCTTCATCTTTTCTCAAATACTCCCGCCGGAGGCATCCAGACTCGCCAACTGGCGCAAACGTGGATACAGCGCGGCCGGGTCTTCAGCGTTTGCGTTCCTCCAGTTCCGCGTTGAACAGGCGCAACCTGTGAGTCAGGTTGTCGCCGTCGATCACGCTGTTGAAATTTTCGAACAGGAAGGACAGCGCCTCGCCCTCGTCCAGGCCCGCTTCGCGTGCGAAGTTCCTGAGCTTGCGATACCCGTCCTCGGTCATCGCGACGGGAAAACGGCGGGTCAGGCGGAAACGTTTCGGCATGGTGTCCTCCGGGGTTTGGCTCCGGGCGATTGCGCCCGAAGCCAGACTGGGATCAGAAGTTCGCCGCGTCCAGTGCCATCACCGTGTCCGCGCCCGACTGGATGCGGGCGAGGTGCATGGCGGTGGCCGGCAGGCGTCGCGCCATGTAATAGCGGCCGGTATTGATCTTCGTCTCGTAGAACGCCGCGTCAGTCGCGCCTGCCGCCAGTTGTGACGCTGCGGCCTTGGCCATGCGCGCCCACATCAGGCCCAGACAGACATGGCCGAACATGTGCATGAAGTCGTATGAACCCGCCAACGCGTTGTTGGGGTTCTTCATGCCGTTCTGCATGAAGTACATTCCGGCCGCCTGCAGATCCTTGGACGCCGCTTTCAGCGGCTCGATGAAGGCCTTGTCATAAGCCTCGTCCTGACCGGCGTTTTCCTTGCAGAAGGATTTGACCATCTCGAAGAACGCCATCACGTGCTTGCCGCCGTCCTGGGCCAGCTTGCGGCCGACCAGGTCCAGCGCCTGAACACCGTTGGCGCCTTCGTAGATCATCGCGATGCGGGCGTCGCGTGTGTATTGAGACATGCCCCATTCCTCGATGTAGCCGTGGCCGCCATAAACCTGCTGCGCCTGCACGGTCATGTCGTAGCCCTGATCGGTCAGGAAGCCCTTGATGACCGGGGTCAGCAAGGAAATCAGCCCGTCCGCATCCGCGTCGCCCGAGCGATGCGCTTGATCGATCAGGGTCGCTCCCCACAGGATGAAGGCGCGCGCGCCCTCGGTGAAGCTTTTCTGATCCATCAGGTTGCGGCGGATGTCCGGGTGCACGATCAGCGGATCGGCGGGTCCATCGGGGTTTTTCGGCCCGGTCACGTCGCGGCCCTGAAGGCGATCCTTGGCATATTCCAAGGCGTTCTGATAGGCGGCTTCGGCCTGGCTGAGACCCTGCATGCCCACGCCCAGGCGCGCCTCGTTCATCATGGTGAACATCGCGCGCATACCCTTGTGCTCTTCTCCGATCAGGTAGCCGGTCGCGCCGTCATAGTTCATCACGCAGGTCGAGTTGCCGTGGATGCCCATCTTTTCTTCGATCTTGCCGACCGAGACCGCGTTGCGTTCGCCAAGGCTGCCGTCTTCCTTCACGAGGAACTTGGGTACGATGAACAGCGACACGCCCTTGATGCCCTCGGGGCCGCCGACGATCTTGCCTAGCACCAGGTGGATGATGTTGTCGGCCAGGTCGTGGTCGCCCGACGAGATGAAGATCTTCTGCCCGGTGATCTTGTAGGATCCATCCGACTGCGGTTCCGCCTTGGTGCGCATCAGGCCCAGGTCGGTGCCGCAATGCGGCTCGGTCAGGTTCATGGTCCCGGTCCATTCGCAGGACACCATCTTGGGCAGATAGGTGTTCTTCTGCTCCTCGCCGCCATGTGCGAGGATCGCCGAGGCGGCGCCGTGCGTCAGGCCCTGGTACATGACGAAAGCCTGGTTCGCCGCCGAGAACATCTCGCCCACTGCTGTGCCCAGAACGTATGGCATGTTCTGACCGCCATATTCCTCGGGCATGTCCAGCCCGGTCCAGCCGCCTTCCTTCATCTGTTCGAAAGCTTCCTTGAAGCCGGTCGGCGTGTAGACGACGCCGTTCTCGAACCGGCAGCCTTCGGTATCGCCCACCGCGTTCAACGGGTGCAGGACGTTCGTCGCGACCTTCCCGGCCTCTTCGAGAACGGCGCCGGTAAATTCGGGCTCCAGTTCGCTGTAGCCGGGAATGTCGGCTTCCGAGACCTTGAGAACGTCGTGCAGAACGAAGTTCATGTCCTTGGTCGGGGCGTTGTAGACGGGCATGAGAAGCTCCCTGATTGTTCGGATGTCCAGAGATGGCGGCCGGGCAGGTTACTCGGCGGCCTTCTTTTCTTTCTTCATGGAGGCGATCACCTGCTCGCCCCATTTCAACTGCTCCTTGAGGTCCTCGATGGCCTGGGTCAGCTCGTCACGCCGCGACTCCATGTCCGCCAGCCGCTCGCAAGCGATCTCGTAGGTGCGGGTCAGTTGAGTCAGTTGCTGGTCACCGGCGTGGTACAGGTCCAGAAGCTGGCGGATTTCCTCGAGGCTGAAGCCGAAGCGCTTGCCGCGCAGAATCAGTTTCAGGCGGGCGCGGTCGCGTTTGGTGAACAGGCGTTTCTGACCTTCCCGGATCGGGAACAGAAGCTCCTTCGCCTCGTAGAAACGCAAGGTGCGCGGTGTTACGTCGTAGGCCTCGCACATTTCGCGGATGGTCATCAGTTCTTCGGTCATTTTTCAAACTCTCATCACTGGCGTCATGGCCAAGAGGTGCGCAGTCGATGCGCGTTTTACAACATGAGATTGACGTTAACGTAAGTCGGACGCTGCGTCATGAAAACGTTGACGTAAGATCAATTCGCGTAAGGTGCCGTTGCGGCAAGAATGTTTCGCCTACGTTGAGCGTTTTGGCTGGAATCCCTGCGTGAATCGTCCTTGGACCAACGGGATCATCGCCCCGTCATGCCGCCACGCGGTCCTGAATAGAATTCGCGTCGCGCTTTGCGTTTCGCTGCGACCTGGGCGTCCCACTCTGCCTGCGAAACACCCGGAGGTGCCGTGCCATAGCCGTTCGGGCCGATATCGCATCCGGCCAACGCGATAGCCAAGCAAAGAGCAGGCAGAAAATGCGAATGCCGCATCGTGCAACCTCCCAGCAAGCGGCCCGGACGAATCCCTGTCGGAACCGTCCGGTTTCAAGCTGCAAGAGTGATCCTGCGCAAATCTGGGATCAACGTTTCGGGACCACTGATAACAGCGAATTGAGCCGCTGTCAGAAGGGTGTCTCAGGCAAGGCTGCCCGCGGTCTGGTCGCGCAGGCGCTGCAACTCGTCCATCGCCTCGTCGAGTTGCTCGCGCTGCTGGCGCAGTTCCTGCATCTGCCGGTCCGCCATTTCGACAAAGGCCGCCATCTGCGCTTCGTTCCCCTCGTCCTCGTAGATCAGCAGCCACTGCCGGATTTCCTCGAGCTGGAAACCGAATTTCCGGCCGCGCAGGATAAGCTTCATGCGGGCGCGCTCGCGGGGGCCGTAGAATCGCGAACGTCCTTCGCGATCCGGTTGCAGGAGTTCGATATACTCGTAGTAGCGCAGAGTGCGCGGCGTGACGTCAAATTCCGCGCACATCTCCTTGAATGACAAACGGGTGTCGGACATTCCAATTCTCCTCGACGGCAACCTATGGTGTCGCGAAGTCAAGCGCAACAGGCGGGCTTGCTCTTTGCGCAGCCTGCGGATCATAAAGGAGAAACGCAAGGACAGGATCCAAGCACATGGTCGACAAAACGAAACTGGCGCGCCAATTCATCGAGGCGATCCCGCACGCAAAGGCGCTGGGGCTCGAACTGACGAGCATCGGCGCCGGAGAGGCCGAGATCACGATGCCCTACAACGAGGCATTGATCGGCGACCCGCGAACCGGGGTGATTCATGGCGGCGCGGTTTCGGCCATGCTGGACACTTGTTGCGGCGCGGCGGTGATGAGCCACCCGTCGGCGCCCGGCGGCACCGCCACCATCGACCTGCGGATCGACTACATGCGCGCGGCCACGCCCGGGCAGAGCATCACGACCCGCGCGACCTGCTACCACATCACGCGGAACGTGGCGTTTGTGCGCGCCACCGCGACGGATGACGATCAGGACCGTCCCGTCGCGACCGCGTCGGGGTCCTTCACTGTGGAGGGCAAGTGACATGGCCCGTCCCCGTCCCGAACCGATGCAGGTGGTCAAGCAACGTCGCGACGCGGCGCTCAAGGCGCTGGTCGAGGGCGTTCCCTACATCCGGTTTCTCAACATCAGCTTCGACCGGCGCGGCGACGAGTTGACTGGCGTTCTGAACTTTGAGGAAAAGCTGATCGGCAACCCGTTCCTGCCTGCGATCCACGGCGGTGTGACGGCAGCGTTTCTCGAGGTCACGGCGGTGATCACGCTGAGTTGGGAGTACTTGTTCCCAAGGATCGAAAGCGGTGAACTTGATGCGGAAGACGTCATGAACGACGAAAAGATCCGCTTTCCCAAGACCATTGATTTCACCGTGGACTACCTGCGCTCGGGCCTGCCGCGCGACGCCTATGCGCGCGCCTTCATCAGCCGGTCCGGCCGGCGCTACGCCTCGGTGCGTGTCGAGGCGTGGCAGGACAATCACGCCAAGCTGTTTGCGCAAGCCTCAGGGCACTTCCTCATGCCTCAACCCAGGCCAGACAAGGGCTGAAGCGTCATGCAGGACGCTTCGGCGCCCATCACGCATCGGCGGGTGCTGAAGATCGCGTTGCCGATCGTGCTGTCGAATGCCACGGTTCCGATTCTGGGCGCGGTGGACACGGGCGTAGTCGGGCAGTTGGGCGAAGCCGCGCCGATCGGCGCGGTGGGAATCGGCGCGGTGATCTTGTCCACGCTCTATTGGGTTTTCGGTTTCCTGCGGATGGGCACGACCGGGCTTGCGGCGCAGGCGCGCGGGGCAGGGGACGCGGCCGAGACCGGGGCTTTGCTGATGCGCGGTATTCTTCTCGGCGGTGCCGCCGGAGCGGTTTTCATCCTGTTTCAGGCATTGCTGTTCTGGGGAGCGTTCGCCCTTGCTCCGGCCAGCGCCGAGGTCGAGGCGCTGACGCGCAACTACCTTGAAATCCGCATCTGGGGCGCACCCGCCACCATCGCGCTATACGCGGTGACCGGATGGCTGATCGCCGTCGAGCGCACGCGGGGCGTCTTTGTTTTGCAGGTCGTCATGAACGGGCTGAACATCCTGCTGGATCTCTGGTTCGTTCTGGGCCTCGGATGGGGAGTCGAAGGTGTCGCGTTCGCCACGCTGATCGCCGAATGGGCTGGCATCGGATTGGGGCTGTGGCTTTGCCGCGACGCCTTCGCCGGCGAGCAGTGGCACGACTGGGCGCGGATTTTCGACGCGGTGCGCCTGCGCCGGATGATGCAGGTGAACATGGACATCATGGTTCGCTCAGTCTTGCTTACGGTGTCGTTTACGACCTTCCTGTTCATCGGTTCGGATCTGGGCGACGTGAACCTCGCCGCCAATCAGGTACTGCTGCAGTTCCTTTCCATTACGTCCTTCGCGCTCGATGGCTTCGCCTTCGCCGCCGAAGCCCTGGTCGGCGGAGCGGTGGGCGCGAAGGATCGCCATCAGGTCCGGCGCGCGTCGATCGTCGCCTCGCAATGGGGCGTGTGTGGCGCGGTTACGCTGAGTCTGGTTTTCCTCGCCGCGGGGCCGTTCATCATCGACCTCATGGCGACCGCGCATGACGTGCGCCTGGCCGGTCGAGAGTTCCTGATCTGGGCCGCAATCGCGCCCGTGCTGGGCGTGGCAAGCTGGATGTTCGACGGCATCTATATCGGTGCGACCTGGACCCGCGAGATGCGCAACGCGATGATCCAGTCGGTCGCGATCTATGTCGTGGCGCTGGTGGCGTTGGTGCCCGGGTCGGGCAACCACGGCCTGTGGGCGTCGCTGATGGTGCTGAACGTTGCCCGCGGCATCACGCTGGGCCTGCGCTATCCCAAGCTCGAGGCGCGGATCGCCTGACGCTCAGAGCAGGTCCAAAAGCTTTTCCGGCGGGCGTCCGATCGCCGCCTTGCCTTTCTTGATCGCCAGCGGGCGCTCGATCAGGATCGGGTTGGCGGCCATGGCGGCAAGCAGAACGTCGTCCGGGTCGGTCTTGGAAAGCCCCATCTTCTTGAAGACCTGCTCACCAGTCCGCACCATGTCCAATGCGGTTGCGCCCAGGGCGTTCCTTGCCGCCGTCAACTCGTCCAAGCTGGGCGCATCCTCCAGATACTTCCTGACCTTGATCTCCGCACCTCGCTCCTCCAGCAGGGCCAACCCCGCGCGGGATTTTGAGCATCGGGGATTGTGCCAGTACTCGATCATAGCCAGTCCTCTCTCTTGCTGCCTACAGCCTCGGCCACGTTGTCAAACCCGTCTCTGGCCAAAAGTCGGTCCAGTCCCTTTGCCATCTCTGCGGCCAGCGACAATCCTCCGTAGACCATCGCCGTGTAGAACTGCACCGCCGATGCGCCGGCGCAGATCTTGGCATAGGCCTGCTCGGCGTTGCTGACACCCCCGACACCGATCAGAGGTAACTTGCCTTCGGTCAGCCGGCTCAACCGCGCCAGTACGCGGGTGGATTTCTCGAACAGGGGCGCACCGGACAGACCGCCGGCCTCGGCCTTGTGCGCGCTTTTCAACCCTTCGCGCGAGAGGGTCGTGTTCGTCGCAATGACCGCATCTACGCCGGTTTCGCGGGCGACCTCGGCGATGTCCTCCAGTTCGGCCTCGGTCAGGTCCGGGGCGATCTTCAGAAAGATCGGCAGCGACCGGGGCAGGGCGTCACGAGTGTCTATCACTCCTGCCAGCAAGGCGCCGAGCGCCGCCTTTCCCTGCAGATCGCGCAGCTTTTCCGTGTTGGGCGACGAGACGTTGACGGTCGCGAAATCCAGGTATTCGGCGCAATGGGCCAGCACTTTGGCGAAATCGCCGGGACGGTCGGTACTGTCCTTGTTGGCCCCCAGGTTCAGGCCGATCACCGCATCCTTAGGGCGCTCGGCAAGGCGCTTCGCCATGACCTCCATGCCCTCGTTGTTGAACCCGAACCGGTTGATGGCGGCTTGGTCCTCACTCAACCGGAACAGGCGTGGTTTGGGGTTACCGGGCTGCGGGCGCGGGGTGACGGCCCCGACTTCGATGAACCCGAACCCCGCGCGCGAGAGCGGTGCCAGCGCCTCGCCGTTTTTGTCGAACCCGGCGGCCAGCCCGATGGGGTTGGGCAGGTCCAGCCCGGCGACGTTCGTATGCAATCGAGGCGAGGTTACAGGGCCGGGCAAGGGCGCCAACCCCAGCTTCAACGCCTTGATGGACAGGCCATGAGCGGTTTCGGGATCCACCTTGTGCAGCAGGGACAGCCCGAGTTTTTCGATGGCCTTCATCCGAATGCCTTTCCGACTTTGCCCGGAGCGCAGCGGATCAGCCGCGAGGTTTCGACGGCAGCTTGCCGGTGAACGACGGCGTTTCGATAAACCGGGTCCGTCACCATTTCCAGGAACGCATGGGCCGTAGGATAGCGGGCGACGAACACCTCGTCCCAAGTTTCGTCTCGCGGTCCGATCAGCGTTGTCTGGAAGGACCCACGCCAGACGATTGATGCGCCAAGCCGGGCTATGATTGGCGCGGTTTCGGCGCCGTATAGTCGGTAAGCTTCGGCACCGGACAGGCCGGCCCCCGCCTTTTCATGGCCTTCCGGGTAGGCGGCGTCGGTGCGGAATTTGACGAGGTTCAACATCTCGATCGGGTGGTCCCTGTCGAGTGTCTTGAAGGCTTCGAACTGTTCCCGCTCGGGGTCGACATACGCGTTCATTCCATGTTCTCCGGAAATTGATGAACGCCGCCCTCGAGCGGCAGGGACAGTGACCAGACCACATCCGAAATCCGGATGTTCCGATACAGATGAGGGAACAGCGCACCGCCGCGCGACACTTCCCATTTCAGATCGCCGCCCATCGCTTCACCGTCACAAGCCACGAGGATCAACCCTTCGGCCCCCGCGAAGTGTTTCGCGGCGGTTTCGGCGGCCTGCGCGGCGGTCGAGAAATGAACGAAGCCATCGGCGACGTCGACCGGGGCCCCTTGCGTTTCGCCCCTGGCCTGCAATGCGGCCCACTCGTCCGCCCGGAAAATCTTGTAGATCAACATGGCGCTCTGATGCCTTGGGGCACGACTGGAATCAAGCCGCATTTCCCCTACGTCGCCTGAACAGATTCTTTGACTTGGCCCCTTTGTCGTCGCACGATCCGGGAAAACAACATAGGGGAGACCATCTGATGTATACCCGTTTTCTGACCACGGTCGCCGCGCTGGGCCTGACGGCGGGCATGGCGGCGGCCGACTACAAGCTGACTATCCTGCACACCAACGATTTCCATTCGCGCTTCGAGCCGATCAACAAGTATGACAGCGGTTGCGAAGACGACGACAAGGCCGAGGGGAAGTGCTTCGGAGGCACCGCCCGACTGGTGACTGCGGTCGAAGAGGCGCGCGGGCGGGCCGAGAATTCGATCCTTGTCGATGGCGGCGACCAGTTCCAGGGCTCGCTTTTCTATACCTATTACAAGGGCAAGGTCGCGGCGGAGTTCATGAACAAGCTCGGCTATGACGCGATGACCGTGGGCAACCACGAATTCGACGACGGCCCCGAGGTGCTGCGCGGGTTCGTCGACACCGTGGACTTTCCCATCCTGATGTCGAACGCCGATATCAGCGCCGAGGAACTGCTGACCGGCAAGATCAAGAAATCCACGGTGATCGAGGTCGGTGGCGAAAAGCTGGGGCTTGTCGGCCTGACGCCCGAGGACACGCATGAAATCGCCTCACCCGGCCCCAACATCACGTTCAGCGACCCGGTCGCGGCGGTGCAGGAGCAGGTGGACAAGCTGACCGCCGAGGGGATCGACAAGATCATCGTGCTCAGCCATTCCGGTTTTGGCGTCGACAAACGCGTCGCATCCGAGACGACGGGCGTGGACGTGATCGTGGGCGGGCATTCCAACACCTTCCTGTCGAACGTGTCGGACAAGGCCGCCGGTCCCTATCCGACCGTGGTGAACGGCGTTCAGATCGTGCAGGCCTATGCCTATGGCAAATTCCTTGGCGAATTGAACGTGACGTTCGACGACGAAGGGAACGTGATCGAGGCGGTTGGCGAACCGTTGATCATGGACAACACGGTGAACGAAGATCCGGCCACGGTCGAGCGCATCGCGGAGCTGGCCAAGCCGCTCGACGAGATCCGCAGCAAGGTCGTGGCCAGTGCCGCCGCGCCGATCGAGGGATCCCGCGATGTCTGCCGGGTACAGGAATGCCAGATGGGCAACCTTGTGGCCGACGCCATGCTCGACCGGGTGGCCGATCAGGGCGTGACCATCGCCATCGCCAATTCGGGCGGCCTGCGCGCCTCGATCGATCCGGGTGACGTGACCATGGGCGAGGTGCTGACGGTTCTGCCGTTCCAGAACACGCTTTCGACCTTCGAGATCAGCGGACAGGGCATCATCGACGCGCTGGAAAACGGCGTCAGCCAGGTGGAAGAGGTCAAGGGCCGTTTCCCGCAAGTTGCCGGTCTTACCTTCTCGTGGGATCCTTCCGTGGCTCCGAACGAGGGCCGCGTCTCTGAGGTCATGGTGGCCGGCGAAGGCGGGTTTGCTCCGATCGATCCGGCGGCGACCTATCTGGTCGTGACCAACAACTATGTCCGAAATGGGGGCGACGGCTATGACGTGTTTGCGGGCGATGACAAGAACGCCTACGACTTCGGCCCGGATCTGGCGGATGTCACGGCGGAATACCTGGCCCGCAACGCGCCCTATCAGCCCTACGTGGACGGTCGCATCAAGCGGAAGTGACATAGTCGAATAGCGGCCAAGCAAAGGCCGCGCCTGTCTGAGCGCGGCCTACCAAAAAAGGATGCAGCCTATCGTACCGGCTTCGTCAATCCAGTCCCGGCCAGAGGGACTTGTCCAGGCCGTCGATGAAAGGCGCAAGCATTTCCCGGTGTCGTTTCCACCCGCCAACTGAACGGGCGTGGACCGGTTGGCGAACCTGGGATGCGCTGAGCGTCAGAACCGTTCCTGCAGACGCGTGAGGTCGCGCCATCGCTTCCGACCAGTCCAGGCCACAGAAGGCGGCGAGCCGGCGGCTGGTCTGCTCGGTTTCCCGGACAAGGTCTTCGTAGCGTACTTCCATGATCCAGTCGCCAAACACAGTTTTCCAATGATTCATCAGGCGGGCGTATTGGTTGAATCGATGACTCATGGCTTGAAAGTCATAGGCATAGGACAGAGCACTGCCCGAAAAATGCGCCTGCCATAGCGACAGCGCCAGGTCGCGCGGGTCTCGGCGCAGGCTGACGATGCGGCAATCGGGCAGGGCAGTGACCAGAAAGCCCAACACCCGGTAATTCTCGGGCATCTTGTCTACCCGCGCGCGCGCCTGTCGCGATTCGAGGGTCAGATCCGCGACATAGGCGCTGGCAAAGGCCGCGCGCTCTTCTTCCTCGAACGGCAGATTCCTGTCGATGATGGGCGCTGCGATACGCCCTGCCGTGCCGAGTTCACCTAGCGGCCACACTTCGGGGTTCCCTGCCAGCACGAGTTCGGTGAGGGTTGTTCCCGAACGGGGCAATCCGACCACGAAGATCGGTCTGGGCTCTGAGCCTGATGGTCCGGCGGAGACCTGAGTTCCCAGCGGGAAACGCGCAATCAGCCTGTTGGTCAGGTTTTCTTCGTAGTCGGAATTGTAGTGATGGAACGCCGCCATGTTGGCATTGGCCTTTTCCAGATTGCGCGCAAAGTCCGATGGATCCGCGGAAGCTTTTGCCAGGCTGGCCAAGGCAAAATGCAGGCTGGCGCGCTGGATACTGGGTTCGGCCGCCGTCTTGAGAGCTTTCCGCGCTTCGGCCAGAATCCTGTCCTTCTGCTCGGCCCCCTTCAGGCGTGCAAGTTGTTCCAGGGCGAAGGGTTGGCCGGGACTCTGATCGAGAACGGACAGGCAGGTTGCGGCGGCGGCCTCGGTCTGACCGGTCTCTTCCTGATGCGCGGCAAGCCGCAACTGTGCATCCAGGTTGCCCGGCGACAGTGCGACCGCCCTGCGAACCGCAGATTCGGCTTCGCCAACGTGGCCGGCACGGGCAAGTGGTTGCGAGATCGCCACAAGGGTATCGACGTGGTCCGGGTCGATGGACAGAACCGCCTCGAGATCACTCAACGCGCCCGACTCGTCGCCGAGCGCCGACCGGATCCGCGCCCGCATCGACAACTCACGTGGCCGGCGAATACCGCTTCGGATCAGATCATCGATCTGCTCCAGCGCCGATCGGGTGTTCCCCATCGCCAGTAAAGCCTGCGCTCTGAGATAGCTGGCCGCGGCATCTTTCGAATTTGCCTCGAGCAAGGTGTCGAGCTGCGCAAGCGCGGGTTCAGGCCGGTTCATCAAGATCAGCGTCTGCGCAAGATTTCGGCGCGCGTCGGCATAGGCTGGCGCGGTCTTCACGGCGGTCTGGAAATGCGCCACTGCCTCTTTCGACTTGCCGAGCGCACCGGCTGCGACGCCAGCGAAGTTGGAGAATTCGGGCCGATTGGGATATTGCTTGATCCCGCGCAGCGCATGTTTCTGGGCGGTTCTGAACTGTCCCGCGTTGATCGCATCAATGGCTTTTTTCGCAAGAAGCTCGTGCATTCGAAAAGTTCGTTTTGATCTGATCTTCAGGAATATGCGGCCGCAGCCGACCGAAGGCAAGACCGGCTTGCGGGGCCGCCACTTCGTGGCGATACTCGGTGCTGGTTTTTTGAATGATCGAGGCCGACAGGCATGTGTGGACGGTTTGCGATAACCCTGCCCAGCGACGCCATGGCGCAGCTGTTTTCCGCGCAGCCGGCGAACGCCCTGCCTCAGGTGCCCAACTACAATGTCTGCCCGACCAATCAGGTTCATGTGGTCCGAAACGGCGATACCGGGCGCCGCCTTGTCCAGATGCGATGGGGGTTCCTGCCGCATTGGTACAAGGCCGAAAACGCGGGGCCGCTTTTGATCAATGCCAGGGCCGAAACCATCGCGGAAAAACCCGCCTTCCGTGCCGCCTGCCGTGAAAGGCGGTGCCTGGTCGTGGCCTCGGGTTTCTACGAGTGGACCAAGTCGGACAGCGACGAACGCCTGCCGTGGTACATATTTCGACAGGATGGCGGGGCAATCGCCTTTGCCGCTGTCTGGCAGGACTGGGGCACTGAGCAAGCCCGTCAAAGCACCTGCGCGGTCGTGACGACGCAAGCCAACCAACGGATGAGCGCGATCCACCACAGGATGCCGCTGATCCTTGAACCTCATGACTGGCCCCTTTGGTTGGGTGAGGAAGGCAAGGGGGCGGCCACGCTTATGCGCCCGGGCGACCAGGACGTTCTCGATTTCCACAGGGTAGGTACGGCGGTCAACTCGAACCGGGCCAGCGGGCCGGACCTGATCGAGCCTTTGCCTTCGTGACCACAAGCGGCCCGCTGGGTGCGTCGCCTCTTTTCCTTCGTCATTCAGCGCGATAGACCGAACCCATGCCGCTGAAATTCGCCACTCTGCCCGAACTCTACGCCCATGGTTTCGACACCGTGATCGACGTGCGCAGTCCCGCCGAGTTCGCCGAGGATCGCTTGCCCGGTGCGATCAACCTGCCGGTGCTGGACAACGAGGAGAGGGCGCGGGTCGGCACGATCTATGTGCAGCAGAGCCCTTTTCTCGCCCGCAAGCTGGGTGCGGCGCTGGTGTTCCGCAATGCCGCCAACCACATCGAACGGCATCTCAGCCACCACGATGGCGGCTGGCGCCCTCTGGTCTATTGCTGGCGGGGCGGTCAGAGGTCAGGTTCGTTCACCTGGATGCTTCAGCAGATCGGTTGGCGCGCCGATGTGGTTGAGGGTGGATATCGAACCTATCGCCGTCTGGTCAATCGCTATCTCTACGACGATCCGCTGCCGCACCGCCTGGTGGCGCTGGACGGATACACCGGAACCGCCAAGACGGAGCTTCTGTCGCTGCTCGCGGCGAGGGGCGTTCAGGTGGTGGATCTTGAGGCGTTGGCCAACCACCGCGGGTCGCTGCTGGGAACGATGCCTGGCGGGCAGCCCAGCCAGAAGGCGTTCGAATCCGCGCTTGCGGCCGGGTTCTGCGACTTGGACCCGACGCGGCCGGTCGTGGTCGAAGCCGAATCCTCGAAAATCGGCGAGCGGATCCTGCCGCCCAGTCTGTGGACCGCGCTGCGTGCCGCACCCAGGATCGAAGTGGCGGCACCGCTGGAGGCGCGAACGGCCTATCTGACCGCAGCCTACAAAGACATTCTCTCGGATTCCCAGCGGCTGAAGGAAAGGCTGGATCCGCTGCGCCTCCACCGGGGTCACGAGGTCGTGGACGGCTGGTTCGCCTTGATCGAGGGTGGCGACAAACTAGGGCTGACCCGAACCCTGATGGAACAGCACTATGACCCGGCTTACCTGAAATCCCGAAAAAGCCACGGGGCGGACGCAGTCGCAAAGGTTACCGCAGAAACGCTCGATGCCCAGGGATTGCAAGCTGCGGCAGCAAAGATCGAAAGCATCGTGTCTCAGATCTGAAGGTTCAGACTTTTCGTATCCGTCAAGCGGCCGATGATCGCGGCGGTATGGCCTGCGTCCTGCAGTTCGTTCATCAGCCGGTTTGCCTGATCCGACGGAACAGCGGCCAGCAGGCCGCCCGCAGTCTGCGGGTCGAAAAGCAGGTCCGCCTTGCCGCCGGTCGGAAGCTCCGGCGCCAAGGCGCGGTTGTCTGCAAAGATTGTGGACCGGACGCCATTTTCCGACAGTTCCAGCGCGCCCTGCATCAGCGGAACCGCGTCGAGCTCCAAGACAGCGCCGCAACCCGACGCTTCGCACATGCCTTGCAGGTGCCCGGCTAGGCCAAAGCCGGTGACGTCCGTCATGGTATGCGCGCAGCGCAGGATCTGCGCCGCGCCGCCCTGTGGAAGGGTCATCAGGTCATAGGCGGCGGCAACCCACCCGCCCTTGGCCTTGCCGGCCATTTCAGCCGCCATCAGAACGCCGCTGCCCAGCGGCTTGGTCAGGATCAGCGCGTCGCCGGGCCGTCCGCCAGCGAGGGTGATTGGGTTGTTCTCGCATAACCCGGTGAGGGTGAAACCGATGGTCAACTCATCGCCCATCGAACTGTGTCCACCTACGATCTCGGCCCCGGCCGCGCGCATGACCTCGGTCGCAGCGGCCATGATCTCGGCCATCGTGCGCTGTTGCATTGCTGGTGACAGGCGCGGCAGGATCAGCGTGGCGGTGGCCGCCTGCGGCCGCGCGCCCATGGCCCAGATGTCGCCAAGCGCGTGAATGGCGGCGATGCGGGTCATCAGGACCGGATCGTTCGTCAGGCTGCGCAGATGGTCCGAAGTCATCACCTGCCGCGTGCCGCCGGTGGTCACCAAGGCCGCGTCATCCCCGGGCAAAGGTGTGATGTCGGCGCGGTCCGGTCCGGGCAGGGCCGCCAGCGCCGCCCTGAGCGCGCCGCGACCGACCTTGGCGCCACAGCCCCCACACATCGGCTTGTCGCCCAACGCTTCGGGCAGGCCCGCTGCGCGTTGGCGCGGCAAGGCGGGTGTTTCCATGCTGGGCAGGTCGCGGAACCTGTTCATGAATTTCTGGTCGATATGGTCCTTCCACTTCCACATCAACGGCCCGCTGAGCGCGGTTCCGAACCGTTCCGCCAGAGCGTTTTTGCCGCCCAAGGACACGAGTTTCAGATAGTCCTTCTGCGGCACGTAGCGGCGCATCCTTCCAGCGCCCAAGGCGGCGCGGAGGTTGTGGTACAAAATCGGTGCCTCGCGAACCGCATAGACTCCCGCCTTGGGGCGGGGATTGTCGGTCAGATGCGCGCAGTCTCCGGCGGCAAAGACCGCCGGATCGCTGGATTGGAGATATCCGTTCACGGCGATGTAGCCGTCCTGATGTTGCAGCCCCGTTTTCGCGGTCCAGTCATAGGGCCGCGCGCCAGCAGCGCCGGTGACGAACTCGGCTTCGATCTCTCGTCCGTCTTCCAGCATCAGGTGTCCTGCCCCGATCCGAGCGATCGGCGCTTTTTCGATCAGATCGATGCCCAGCGTGGCCAGGGCGCGTCGCACCGAGGCGGCCGCCTTTGCTCCGATGGCGGACAGGACCATCGCATTGTCGATCAACGTAACCCGGGCAGGTCGGCCCCGGTTGCGCAGCGCGTGGGCCATTGCCATCACCAGTTCGGCGCCTGCGACGCCGCCGCCGATCACCGCGACCGAGGCCGGGCCTTCGCCCGCCAGATACCGGGCCCACCGCGCCGCGAACGGGCCGAGCGGCTTGGCCGACACTGCATGATCGGCAAAGCCGGGCAGGGCGGGCATGTCCGAGGTGATGCCCACATTTACCGAGGCCACGTCGAATCTCACCGGCGGACGGCCCGGAACAAGAACCTCGCGCCGGTCCAGGTCGATCCCCCGAACCTCGCCCAAGATCACACGCGCGCTGGCAAAACGCGCCAGTTTCACGAGGTCGATGTCCAGGTCCTCGCGCTGATAGTGGCCGGCCACGAATCCCGGCAGCATTCCGGAATAGGGCGCCGTCGGGCCGGGATTGATCACGGTGAGACGCGCGCCGGGCAAGGGGTTCATGCCCCATTTTCGCAGCACCAGCGCGTGGGAATGTCCCCCGCCGATCAGGACCAGATCGCGGGTCAGGGGCAGGGGAGGAGTGTGCATGTCGTCAGTTCGTCGTCTGGTCCGGTTTTTCTTCGTCCTGCGGAACCGCATGAGTGGCCCAAAGCCCGTCTTCGCCGGCGTCAGGCAGGTCTGCGGGTGTTTCATGGCGGTTGATGTGCCATTTGGCAATGAACAGCGCCGTGATCGGCGCCGTCAGGAACAGGAACAGCGTGATCAGCAGTTCGTGCAGAGACAGGTGTCGTTCGATCAGGATCGAGTGGAAGATCGACGCCAGCAGCACGCCGCCGACGCCCAGCGTGGTGGCCTTGGTCGGCGCGTGAAGGCGCGACATCGGGTCCTTGAGTTTGAGCATTCCGTAGGATCCGACGAAACCGAAGATACCCGAGACGATCAGGAAGAATGCGATCAGGAGTTCGAAAAGGGAATGCATGGCCGCCTCACTCGATGATGTTGCCGCGCAGCATGAAACGCGCATAGGCCACGGTGGAAACGAAGCCGAGCATTGCGATGATCATCGCCGCCTCAAAGAAGATCTCCGTTCCCAAGGTCAGGCCATAGAGGATCATCAACGCAATGGTGTTGATGACCATCGTGTCAAGCGCCAGAACCCGCGTGGCGACCCTGTCGGCGCTGATGATCCGCCACAGGCACATGAGGACCGCCGCGCCGAAACAGGCGAAGGTGAAATAAAGCGCATAGGTGATCATTCGAAAATCTCCTTCAGGCGGCGTTCGTAGCGGCTTTTGATCTGGTCCCGCACCGCGTCAGGGTCGGGCGCGTCGAGGCAATGGACCAGCAGGTTGTGCCCCTGCGCGGACAGGTCGCAACTAACGGTGCCGGGCGTCATGGTGATGGTGCCGGCCAGAACCGTGATCGCCTCGGGCGTGCGCAATTCCAGCGGAATGGAAACCCAGTTCGGTTCCCGGTCCTCGTCGCGCTTGAACAGGATGATCCGCGCAACGGCGATATTTGCCAAAACGATGTCCCACAGCACGACCAGGATGTATTCCACAACCATCGGCCAGTTGCGCAGCTTGGGGCGGTCCGGCCAGTAGGGCTGGGTAATGAAGGGAATCACGATGCCCAACAGCAGGCCGAAGAGCAGCGAGTTCAGCGAGGGCTTGTTGGCGAGCAGCAACCACACCAGCGTCAGCAGAATGGTCAGATGCGGGTGCGGAAAGATCCGGCGCAGCAGCTTCATTCCTGATCCCCCTTGAGAACCGCCTCGATATAGCCTGCGGGCGAGAAAAGCTGTTTGGCGGTGCTTCTGGTATACTCCAACGCCGGGCCTGCAAAAAGCGTCAGCATCGCCAGCCCGGCCAGCACGCCGAAGACGGCGGAAAAGGCGAGGCCCGCGTCGGGTTCGGGCGCGGGCTTTGCGACCTCTTCGTCCTTGTTGCCGGGCTCCAGTTCGGGATTGTGCCTGGTTTCGTGGCTTTTCCAGAAAATCAGAGAACCTGCGCGGGCAAGGCCGACGATGGTCACCAGGGAACTGATCAGGATCACTGCCCAGATCAGCGGATAGTCCGGATTGCTTCGAGAAGCGTCGAGAACCAGGAGTTTCCCGATGAACCCGGATAGAGGCGGCATCCCGGCAAGCGCGATGGCGCCGGCGAAAAAGAGGCACGAGATCAGACCGGTCTGTGCCATGGGCGTCTTGTCCGTGATCGCTCCGCCCTGACGGCTGATAACAAGATCGGCCGTGAGGAACAGCAGGGCTGCGGCAAAGGTGGAATGGACCGTGTAGTACAGGGCGGCGGCCGTTGCTTCTGCATTGAAAAGCGACACGGCGATCAGCAACGTGCCCATCGAACCGATTACGCCAAAGGCGACCAACCGCGCGATGTGCTGAGCGCCGAGAATGCCGATCGTGCCGACCGCCAGCGTCAGCAAAGCCGCGGGAAGCAGCCAATCCCCGACCAGGCCAGAAGTGGCCGCCACGTCGGGCCCGAATACCAGTGTGTAGATCCGAAGAATGGAATAGGATCCGACCTTGGTCATGATGGCGAAGAGAGCTGCGACGGGCAGCGGGGCGTTGGCATAGCTGGCCGGCAGCCAGAAATGCAGCGGCAGAACAGCAGCCTTGACACAGAACACCAGCAACAGAAGAACAGCGCCGACGCGCAGCAGTGCGGTGTCTTCGGCCGGCATTTCGGCCACGCGCACCGCCAGATCGGCCATGTTGAGCGTGCCGGTCACACCGTAAAGCGTGCCGAGCGCGAACAGGAACAGCGTTGAGCCCAGAAGGTTGTACGCGACATACTGAACGCCGGCCTTCAGGCGCACCGCGCCGCCGCCATGCGTCATCAGGCCGTAGGAGGCGATGAGAAGCACTTCGAAAAAGACGAAGAGGTTGAATGCATCACCGGTCAGGAAGGCCCCGGCCACGCCCATCAATTGGAACTGGAACAGAGGATGGAAATGCCTGCCGCGCTCGTCCCAGCCGGAACCGATCGCGTAGAGCACGACCGGCAGGGCCAGCACCGCGGTCAACAGCACCATCATCGCCGACATGCGGTCCAGCACCAGAACGATGCCGAAAGGCGCGCGCCAGTTTCCAAGTTCGTAGGTCTGGATCTCTCCGGTCGAAGCCTGGGCCGTCAGGGTCAGGGCAATGCCCAAAAGACCGACCGTTCCGGCCACGGAAAAGATGCGCTGCAGGTCCAGATGATAGCGCAGCACCATGATGATGAAGGGCGCCAGGATCGCGGGCAGGACGATCGGCGCGACGATCCAGTGGTTCATGCGTCTTCTCCTGCCTCGTCCACATTGTCCTGGGCGGTCATGTCGATATGATCGTTCTTGGTCGAGAGATAGGCGCTGAGCGCGATCATCACGATAACGGCGGTCATCCCGAAGGAGATCACGATTGCGGTCAGCACCAGCGCCTGCGGCAACGGATCGGTATAGGCCACCTCCTCGTACTTGTTCAGAACCGGCGGCGCGTTCAGCGCAAGCCTGCCGGTGGCGAACAGAAAGACGTTGACCGCGTAGGTCAGCAACGAAAGGCCGAGGATCACCGGAAAGGTCCGGCGGCGCAGGATCAGAAAGATGCCGGCTGCCGTCAGGACGCCGACGGCGGATGCGAGAAGCGCTTCCATGTCAGGCTCCTTCCTTTGCCTGCGAGTGATCGACGATCACCGGATCGTCCCGTTGCGGATTGATGTCCATCGCGTGTTCCGACACCATGCCCGGCTGCCATGCAAAGCGGCTCAGGCTTTCCAGCGCCAGCATCACAGCGCCGAGAACCGCCAGGAACACGCCGGTATCGAACAGCATCGCTGTAGCCCACTCGAATTCTTCGAGCGGCGGCCAGGTAATGTAGCCGTAGTCGCTGGTCAGGAATGGCATGTCGTTGAACCACGCGCCCAGCCCCGTTGCGGCGGCGATCAGGACACCCCATCCGATCGTGGCGTGGTAGTAGAACCGCTGACGCTCGGCCGCCCAGGTAAAGCCGCTGGCCATGTACTGCATCAGGAAGGCGATCGCCACGATCAGGCCGGCGATGAAGCCGCCGCCCGGCTGGTTGTGGCCGCGGAAAAAGATGTAGGCGCCGACCATCAGCGCGATGGGCATCATCACGCGGGTGACGACGACCATCATCAGCGGGTGCGCGTCGCCCGACTGCGGCCAGTGCGGTTTACGGTTCAACAGATAGGCGCGCACCTTGGTGGCCAGTACGCCCTCGGTAAGGGAAAAGATCACCAGCGCAGCGATGCCCAGGACGATGATCTCGCCAAATGTGTCGAAGCCCCGGAAATCCACCAGGATGACGTTGACCACATTGGTGCCGCCGCCGCCCTTGTAGGAATTGGCCAGGTGGAACTCGGAGATCGTGGGAAATGCGAAATCGCGCATCATCAGCGCATAGATGAGCCCGCCGGTTCCAAGCCCGGCCACGACCGAGATCGCCGCGTCCCGCCAGCGCCGACGCGCGGGGCTGTCCCAGGGCGTTTCGGTCGGCATGAAATTCAGCGACAACAGCAGCAGAACCATCGTCACCGCTTCGACCGAGATTTGCGTCAGCGCCAGGTCCGGCGCCGACAGGTAGTTGAAGGACATCGACACGATCAGCCCTACGACTCCGATCAGAACCAGCGACAACAGGCGGTTGCGGTGGAAATGCATGATGGCGAGCGTGGCTCCGACCAGGCAGACCCAACCGATGATGGGAATGATCGGCGCGGGCAGCGGTACGCGGGTCGGGACGCCGATGGTGCCGGTCGAATAGGCGTAATATCCCAGACCGACGGTGAACGCCACGAAGATGATCGCGTAGCGGCTGATGACGCCGTTATGCACGCTGTCGGTGAACCAGCGGCTGACGGCGGTCAGCGCGCCGATCACCATATCGAATATCGACTTCGCTTCGGGGCGCGGTATGGCGTTCCAGACCCGCTCCAGGTGGCCGTGCAGGCCCAGCAGCACCAAGCCGCCGATCACCGCGACGATCGACATGTAGAGCGCGGGCGTGAAGCCGTGCCAGAGTTTCAGCGAATAGTAGGGCAGTTCCTCGCTGCCGATGACTGCACTTGAAGCAATTGCGACGAGCGGGCCGACAATCGCCTTCGAGAACAGGCCGATGGCGACCACCAGTACCACCAGAAACGCTGGCGACAGCCACATGCCGGGGCCGGGATCGTGCGGCGTCGTCGGATAGTCGTCGCGCTGCGGGCCCAGGAAGACATGCGAGATGAACCGGAACGAATAGGCGGCCGAGAAGATGGCCGCCAGCAGCGCGAGGCCCGGCACCAGGTAGTGCGAATGGTTCCAGACCGTGTGCACGGTCTCTTCCAGCATCATCTCCTTGCTGAGAAATCCGTTGAACGGCGGAATCCCTGCCATGGAAAGCGCCGCAATCGTGCCGATCGTGAAGGTCAGCGGCATCAGGTGCCGCAATCCGCCCAAGCGCTTGATGTCGCGCGTATGTGCCTCGTGATCGACGATGCCAGCGGTCATGAAGAGGGCCGCCTTGAAAGTGGCGTGGTTGATGATGTGGAACACTGCCGTGACTGCGGCGATTTCGGTGCCAAAGCCGAGAAGCATGGTGATCAGGCCCAGATGCGACACCGTCGAAAACGCCAGCATGGCCTTCAGGTCGTCTTTCATCAGCGCGATCACCGCGGCGATCACCATGGTGACAAGGCCCGTGGTGGCGACGATGTAGAACCATTCCGGCGTTCCAGACAGCACCGGCCACATCCGCGCCATCAGGAAAATTCCCGCCTTCACCATCGTTGCCGAGTGCAGGTAGGCGGAAACCGGCGTCGGGGCCGCCATGGCGTGCGGCAACCAGAAGTGAAAGGGGAACTGCGCCGATTTCGTGAAGCAGCCGAGCAGGATCAGGATCAGTGCCGGCAGGTAATAGGGCGAGGACTGGATCGCCTCCTTGTTCTGCAGGATCACGCTCAGGTCAAAGGATCCGACGATGTTGCCCAATATCAGCATGCCCGCAATCATGGCGAGCCCGCCCGAGCCCGTGACGGCCAGCGCCATGCGCGCGCCCTGCCGGCCTTCGGGCAGGTGTTTCCAATAGCCGATCAGCAGGAACGAACTGAGCGACGTCAGTTCCCAGAAAACGATCAGCAGCAATATGTTGTCGCTCAGGACGATCCCGACCATCGCGCCCTGGAACAGCAGAAGATAGGAAAAGAACTGTCCCATCGGATCTTCGCGCGACAGGTAGAAGCGCGCATAGAGAATGATCAGCAGGCCGATCCCCAGAATAAGCGAAGCGAACAGCAGGCCAAGCCCGTCGAGCATGAAATGCGCATTCAGGCCAAGCCCGGGAATCCAGTCGAAATGGGCGGTCACCAACTCGCCCCGCATGACCGCCGGGATGTGCACCAGCAGGCCGACCAGGGCCAGAAAACTGGTCAGTCCCGCGCTCGAAGCTGCCGCATTGCGTCCGGCTCGGATCAGCAGGGCGGGGAAGACCGCCCCGAGAAAGGGTAGGGCCGCGATGAGGAATAGGGACACCTGCTAACTCCGGTCTTTGCGCAAATTAGTGCTGATTCAGTAAGGAAATTTTCCTGACTGTCCAGCCGTTGAAACCCCGGCGTCGCTTTCTAGATGCTATGGGTTGCGTGGATGCCGCCCGATCCGGCAGCGGGTCTGTTGACGTGAACTTGATCGAACGCACTGGCCGCGAACGCAGAATCCGACACTATCCCGTGCTATGAAACGCAAACGCTCGTGCGAATGGAGGCTGTATGACAAGCGACGGTGGGTTTTCCGGTTTCTTGCCGCGCCGCGCCCTTTTGATAGGCGGCGTGGCGTTCGTGACGTTCCTGGCCATTCGCGAATACCGCCTGACGCCGCCCGCCTATGACGGGGGCAGCCTGAGCGTTCAGGACGCGCATGAAGGGGCCGTGGCCGGAGACCTCGTTTTGATCGACATCCGCACGCCCCAGGAATGGCGGGCGACCGGCATTGGCGAGGGCGCGCATCCCATCGACATGCGGCGGGCGGACTTCGTGCAGGCCATGGTCGATGCGGCGGGGCCGGATCGGAACCGGGCGATTGCGCTGATCTGCGCGCGCGGTGTGCGTTCCGCGCGGCTGAGCCTGGAGCTGGCCGAGGCCGGGTTTGCCAATATCGTGGACGTTCCCGAGGGTATGCTGGGATCGCGCGCCGGGCCAGGCTGGGTCAAGGCCGGTTTGCCGGTGCGGGATTACGACGGAGTTGCGGGATGATCCGGAAACTCTGGCTGGCCCTTTGCGTTGGGCTTGTGGGCGAGGCCGCACGGGCGGCCTGTGGCGCTGAACCAGCGACGTGCCAGATCGCCACAGGGGCCTACCACATCGAGTTGCCGCAGCGGAACAACCCGCCCCTCGTGATCTTCCTGCACGGTTACGGCGGCAGCGCATCCAACGTCATGAAGAACCGCGCCTTGGTCGATGGCCTGCTGGTCCGCGGCTATGCGGTGCTGGCCCCCGAGGGCATGGAGGAAAACGGACGACGCAGCTGGAATTTCTACCCTGGCGGTCAGGGACGGGATGAGACACGGTTTCTGACCTCGGTGGTAGAAGATGCGTACAAGCGTTTCGGAATTGATGCCGACCGCGTCGTGCTCAGCGGGTTTTCGGCGGGCGGCTTCATGGTCAATTACCTGGCCTGTGCGACCCCGGATGCGTTTTCGGCCTATGCCCCGGTATCCGGTGGCTTCTGGCGCCCGCATCCGGACAGTTGTGCCGGGCCCGTAAGGCTGTTTCACACACATGGCTGGACCGACGCCGTGGTGCCTTTGGAAGGGCGGTATCTGGGCGGGGGGCAATTCCAGCAGGGCGACATCTTTACGGGGCTGGAAATCTGGCGTGGGGCCAATGGCTGCGTGGACAACATTCCCGACGCCTTCAGCGAAACGGGCCAGTTCATGCGCCGGAAATGGACGCGCTGCGCCGAAGGCAGCGCGCTGGAACTTGCCCTGTTTCCAGGCGGTCACGGCATCCCCGAGGGGTGGGCCGACATGTTCGTGGATTGGTACGAGGGCCTGCCGGGCGGCTGATCACTCGGCAGGGGTCATGGTGCCCTTGCCTTCGACCAGCGCCCGAAGCTCGTCGCGATAACGCCGCGCCGCGCGGGTGATCGCGGGTTCGCGGTATTCCTCCCGCATGCCCAGAAGCCTGCGCGCCATGCCTGCCGACACACCGCTGAGCGCGGAGAGCGGCACGGCGAGCGCCAGGCTCACCGCAATCGGCGCCAGCCAGACGGAAACCAGCCCCGCGAGAATCCCGGCGCTGAGGGCGAGCCCGCTGACGGTTTCAAGCGCATGGCAGATCAGCAGCGTCGTCAGGCTGTAGCGGCCGCCGTCGCGGGCCTGTGGGGACCAGCCCTTTTGCAGGCCCAAAGCGGTGCGAAACACCGCGATCATCTGCTGCACCATCAGGATGGGCGCGTAGAGGACCGACAGGATCACTTCGGACAGGAAAGACAGGGCGAACCGCAGGCCGCCGCCGAAATCCGCATATCGCGCGCCGCTCAGCGGCAGGGCGGCAATGCCCAACAGCTTGGGCGCCAACAGCATGGCATACATCACCAGAATGACCAGGACATGCCGGCCTTCCGACATCTGGGGCCATTGCGGGAAAAGCGGGTTGTCCGGGCTGAAGTAATGCAGCACCGAAGCGTCCTTGCCTTGGCCGATCAGCGCCCACATCACCAGAAGCGCGAACCACAGCGGTGACATCAGGTAGCCCACCGCCCCGTGGAACATGTGGAAACGCGAGATCGAGCGGAACCCGCGGGAACCCAGCAGTTTCAGATGCTGCAGGTTGCCCTGGCACCAGCGCCGATCGCGCAGGATATGGTCGATCAGGGTGGGCGGTGTCTCTTCGTACGAGCCGCGGATGCGTGGCAGGAAACGCACGGACCAGCCGGCGCGGCGCAGCAGGCCGGCCTCGACGAAATCATGGCTCATGATCAGTTTCTCGCCGCCGGTCAGCGAGCGCAGCTTGGGCAGGCCGGCGCAGCTGGCGAAGGCCGCGGTGCGGATGATGGCGTTGTGACCCCAATAGTTGCCTTCCTGACCGCACCAACGCGAAAGTCCTTCGGCAAAGGCGACGCCGTAGACGCCGTTGGCGAATTGCTGCATCCGGGCAAAAACGGATTGGGCGCCGATCAGTTGCGGAAAACTCTGGATCAGGCCAGCTCCCGGATCGCGGGCCAGCGCATCGGTGAGCCGGGCGATGGCGCGACCGGTCATCAGGCTGTCGGCGTCCAGAACCAGCATCGCGTCCCAGGCGCCGCCCCAGCGGCTCACCCAGTCGGCGATGTTGCCCACCTTGCGGTCGGTATTCTGCTCCCGGCGGCGGTAGTAGAGTTCCAGCCCGGGCGCCAGCGTCGTGCGCAGCGCCTCGATGCTGGATTGTTCCTGCGCAGCGATCGTATCGTCGCGGGTATCCGAGAGGATGAACATGGCATAATGATGCTGTCCGCCGCGCGCGCGCAGTTCTTCGAGCATCGACCGGGCATTGCCCAGAACAAACCATGGCACTTCGTTGTAGACCGGCATCACCAGCGCCACGCGCAGCGGTTGCGGGCGGACTTGACGTTCGGGTTTGTCCTGCCGCGAAAGCGAGATCATGCCCAGCAGAACGGTGCTGACGGTGAAGGCAATCCAGAAGAAGTTGAACGCGATCAGGGCCAGAAGAACAGCCTCGATGATGCTGAAACCCTCTCCCGAGAACCAATCCTGCATCACCCAGAGCAGACCCAGTGTCGCCGCCATGGCGGGCGAGAAGGCGAGGGCGCGCCATAGCCCCACGGACCGGACCGGCTGGTCTTTCGGTGCGCGATCGTCCCGGAATGCGCGGCCGAAGTCCTGTTCGGGCATCGGCAGCGGCGCCTCGGGCGGCATGATGTGCAGGTCGCGGGTCATGCGGTCCACCGGTAGAGCCAGACTTCGGACGCGGGCAGATCGCCCTTGCGCAACTGGGCGCGAAGCTCGACATGGTCCCGCTCGCCGGGGTCGAAGGAAAAGGCAAGGCGCAGACCGCCGGTGTCGGGGTTGTGCTGCAGCACACCGGGCGAAATCTCCACATGCGGCGATTGCGTCACGATGGTCAGCGCGTCCGGTTCGTCGAACAACTCGCTTGCTTCAAAGTCGATCACGACCTCGCGCCCGGTGCCGAAGGTCTTCTTGCCCATGGCCGTTTCGATGACACGGGGCATGGCCGTGCGCGCAGGCTCCTCGCCCCAGGTCAGACGATAGGACAGGTCTACCCGGCTGCCTTCGGCATAAGGTTCCAACGGACGCCAATAAGCGACGATGTTGTCGTAGATCTCCTGATCCGCGGGGATTTCCACCAGTGCGACAGTTCCGTTGCCCCAGTCTCCTTTGGGTTCGACCCACAGGCAGGGGCGCTTGTGATAGGACGCCTCGAGATCGGCGAAATCCGAGAACTCCCGCGACCGCTGCATCAGACCGAAACCGCGCGGGTTAGAATCCACGAATGACGAGATCTGCAGCTGTTTCGGGTTGGCCAATGGACGCCAGATTACCTCTCCCGAGCCGTTGGTGATCATCAGGCCATCGCTGTCATGCACGGCCGGGCGGAAATCGTCGAACCGGTGGCGGTTGGTACGGTCGTAGAGGAACATCGAGGTCAGCGGGCCGACGCCCACATGGTCAAGATCCTGTCGCGGGAACAGCGTGGCCTCGACCTCCATCACGCAATCCGCGCCGGGCGTGATGTCGAACCGGTAGGCGCCGGTGACGCTGGGGCTGTCCATCAGTGCGTGAACGATCATGTTGCGCTGGCCGGGCGCGGGGCGCTCCAGCCAGAAGCGGATGAACTCGGGGAACTCCTCGCCATCCGGGTCGCCGGTCTTCAGCGCCAGGCCACGGGCGGACAGGCCGTAGACCTCGTTCAGACCGATGGCACGGAAATAGCTGGCGCCCTGGAACACGCAGAATTCGTCCGTCAGGCCGGGGCGGTGCATCTCGGTGCGCAGCCGCAGCCCGGAAAAGCCAAGAGTTTCGTCCACCGGCAGGGGGGGCACGTCGGCAGACTTGTCGAACATCGACAGATCGAACGCGACCGGGTTGGCCATGCCGTTCTCGACCGCGAAGACCTTGACCGCGCGCGGGAAATAGAGGCCGGGGGGAAAGAAATCGACGCTGAAGGGCGTCTCGGTCCCGTACCAGTATCCTTTTTCAATCCGGAACCGGATGGAGCGGTACTGCTCGTAGGTCAGGTCGCGCCACTCCTGCGGAATGGTCGGGCGCTCGGCATAGTCGCGGCTTGCGAGATCGCGGGCCTCGGCGATGACGTGTTCGCGATCGAAGGGCGTACCCCCATCCGTCGCATAGGCGGCGGGAACCAGCGCGATGGCTGAAGTTGAGGCAAGAAAGGCGCGGCGTGTAAGGTTCATTTCTTGGACTTCCACGGATGCGACTTGAACCACCCGGCTAGATAAGCAACCGCGGTGATCAAGGCAAACCCGACCAGGTTGAAGAGGAGTACATTGGCGGGATTCCGCCCTGTCTGGTCCATGGCAAAGCCGATAAGTTGCGCGGCCGCCATGGAAAATACGAACACTGCCAGAGATTGCTGGCCGACCTTGGTGATCACGGCCAGCACGAAGCTCCAGATCTGCGAGCCGACGCCCTCACCTTCGCTGACGAGGCGCGAGCCCTTTTCACCAGCCACGACCCAGCCCAGATAGGCGAGCGACAGGAAGTGCATGTAGCGCAGCAGGCCGAACTCGGTCTTGTCCCGCATATCCGCGCTGAAAGGCCAGGTCTTGAAGATCGCTTCCGCGACATTGCTGTTCCAGGCGTCGACCCATGTCAGGACTTTCCAGGATCCGAACGGGGCGGAGAGCACCAGGAACAGCGCACAGGTCCAGATCAGCGTCCTGGATACCGGCGGCGCCGGGATCCAGCCGCGCATGAAGGCGAAACCGGTGAAGAACAGCAACTGCCATGCGAACGGGTTGAAGAACCACTGCCTATCGGACCAGGGCTCGGCAGGAAGGGCCAGTACGCCGGTCTGCGCCACCAGCCAGATGCCGACCGAAGCGGCCGCGGCGGCCCAGAAACCGATCCGCGACAGGGCCATCATCAGCGGCATGAGGGCCAGAACCACCAGGTACATCGGCAGGATGTCGAAATAGTTCGGCACATACGTGAGGGTGAACAGCCCCACGAGCTGCGGCATCGGATCGTTGAAGAAATGCTGAAGGTTCAGCGCCTCGACATAACTCCCGTCATACCGCCCCGTCAGATCGATGGCGGCAAGGGACATGGCGACGAACAGGAACAGACAGATATGCGCCCAGTACACCTGCCAGATGCGAAATACCACGCGCGCGGTGCCCATCCACCAGCCTGCCCGTTCGAACGCGCCGCCAAAGGCGATGGCCGAGGCCATGCCGGAACAGAAGACGAAGATTTCCGCGGCGTCGGAAAAACCGAAACGGGCCGGAATCCAGTTCGCCCAGGGGTTGTTCGGAATGTGGGCGACAAGGATGATGAACATCGCGATGCCGCGATAGAAATCCAGCCGCGGGTCGCGCGTGCGGGCAGGGCTCGCGGAACGGGCCGCGACCGGAGCAAAATCAGTAGCGGGCGAAATCGTCGCCATGCGTTCTTTGTCCTTCATTGTCCTAAGTTATTCGGCGGGAACGCTTTTTGCGTCTTGTCCGCCACGTGCCGCGTCGATCAGGGCGCGGCGGGCGAGGGCGAAATTGTCCTCTCCCGAGCGTTTTGCGCGGCGGTCGTCCAGTATCCGCTCGACCGCATCCAGCCTGCCCGCGCGAAGCCCCGCGTCGATCGTGATACGTTCGAACACGTCGCGCTGCGCGTGCGAACCGCCGGCCCGTTGCAACGAACCACGCGCGGCGCACAGGTGGTCAAAGGCGCGCCCGTATTGGGCGTCGCCGAAGGCTTCGAGGCCCAATGCGGCCTCGACCCCGGGGTCGGACATGCGGCGGGTCGTGTCATTGTCGGACAGCTTTGCATCTCTATGGATTCGCTGCATCAATTTCGAAATCGCCTCTGATCTGTTTTCCCCACACAATGCAAGCAAATAATGTAGGTCGGCGAAAATCAGGCAGCCATCCTCCGTCCGCGCCGCGCTCAGATCGGCCAATTCCTGCCAGCGGTCGCCCACATGCACGCCCTCCAACTGAAGACGCATGAGCAGCGAGGTCGCGTTCGAGATGTCGCGGTAATCGTCGGTCCGGTCCTTGCGGATCTCGGAATCGTACAGGTCCAGAACCTGGTCGATCTGGCCAAGATCGAGATGCATCAGCGCCTTGTGCCACCAGACGTGATAGCGGAAGTTGTTGCAGTGCGACCAGGCGGCCTCGCGTCCGGCGAGCCAGTCGAGCCCCTGTTTGGCGTTTCCCGTCATGTCATGCACATGCGCGACCGCGTGCAGGCCCCAGGCATCGTCCGACACCATCCAGAGCGCCTGGCGCCCGGCGATCTCGGCCTTTTCGTAGGCACCCGTCTCCTCCAGCGCGAAGGCGTGGCAGCCCAGCAGGTAGCCCCGGCCCGGGTGGTCCGGCTCATAAGCCGGGATCACCCGCTCGATCGAACGCCGCATACCGGCGCAATCGCCCAGGACAAAGCGCGTGGCGTGGCTGAGTTTCATCGCCAGCGAATCCTGCGGATGGTCCCGCAAAACGGCCTCGAATTCCTGCACGGCAAGGCTCGGGTTGCCGGCAAGCCAGTGACGCAAAGCCTCGGCGTAGTGCCTCTCGCGGAGGGAAACCGGCTGTTTGGCCATCGCCGCATCGGCGGTTTTCAATGCATCTGCCGCCACCGGGTGCAATTCTCGGCGGCCCAGCAGCAGCATGAACAGCCCCTTGGTGGCGTGGCCCAGCGCAAAATCGGGTTCCAGTTCCAGGACTTTCCCCAGATGCTGCGGGGTAACCGCCGCGTGCGCCATGAAGCCCAGCAGAACGCCATTCCACGCCTCGATGCTGTCCGCGCGGGTCAGGCTGTTCATCTGTCCAAAAACGTCTTGCTTCATGCCAAGGTCCAATCCATCTGCGTGTTAAGGCTATCATTCCCATAGCAGACCATATTGGAGTGCCGCACAGGGATCGACGCCGCTCGCGAATTGGTGAAAGCCCGTGTGCACGAACGCGAAGAAAACCGCCGGTTTAACAAGCACTTTTCAGCGACTCCCCGCTTGCGGGGAGCCGGTGTTTCATTCCTCGAAGGGATCTTCCGCGCTCAGAACGGTTTCGGTATCGGCGCCAAAGGTGGGCGGCGCATGGCGATAGGTGACCGGAGTGCGCGTGAATTTCAGCGGATTTCCGATCAGCTGCACCTGTCCCGGGGCGGCTTGCATCGAAATTTGCATCTGGCGCGCCGCCACCTGATCCGTGTCGAATACCTGGTCCAGCGTCTGTACCGGCCCGACCGGCACTTTCAGCGCCTCGAGGCCCGCGATCACGTCCCGCATCTGTCTTGCCTGCAAAGCCGGCCGCAGCATGGCGTTGAGCGCGTCGCGGTTTTCCAGCCGGGCCGGGTTGGTCGTGAAACGGGGATCTCCGGGCACTTCGTCCAGGCCGAGAAACCCGCACAGCCGCCGAAACTGACTGTCGTTGCCGACCGCCAGGATGACGTGACCATCTGAGGTCTGATAGACGTCATAGGGCACGATATTCGGATGCCCGTTTCCGCGCCGCTGCGGAACCTGTCCCGAAGTCAGGTAGTTCACGCCCTCGTTGATCAGCCAGGCCACCTGCGTGTCCACCAGTGAAACGTCGATTTGCTGGCCGTCGCCCGTCAGATCCCTGTGGCGCAGCGCCGCCAGAATGCCGACCGCTGCATACATCCCGCACATGACGTCGGCGACGCCCACGCCCACCTTCATCGGCGCGCCGTCCGGCTCGCCCGTCAAGGACATGATCCCGCCGTAACCCTGCGCCATCAGGTCGTAACCCGGCTTGGACGCATTTGGCCCGGTCTGCCCGTAACCGGATACCGAGCAATAGACGAGTTGCGGCAGGTCACGCGACAGGGTCTCGTAGTCGAGACCGTATTTTGACAGCCCTCCAGGCTTGAAATTCTCGACAAGGATATCCGCCTGCGCCGCCAGCGCCCGGATCGTCGCCTGCCCCTCGGGCGACGCGATGTCCACGGCCACCGATCGCTTGTTCCGGTTCGCCGCCATGAAATAGGCGCTGAGGTCCGAGCGGTTGCCGTCGGCATCCCTGACATAGGGCGGACCCCATTGGCGCGTGTCATCGCCGCCGGTCGCCGGGTTTTCGATCTTGATCACGCTGGCTCCCAGATCGCCCAGCAACTGCGTGCACGTCGGTCCGGCAAGGATGCGGGTCAGGTCCAGAACCTTGACGCCTTTCAGTGGTCCTTCAGATGCGGCCATCATAGCCTCCTCGTTCAATCTCGGCGGCGATCACGGTGAAGGTGTCGGCCTGCATCGCCTCCTGCAGCGCCGCGTGCAATTCGGTACGGTTGCGGACCGTGTGCCCGTGGCCACCAAAGGCACGGGCTATAGCGGCAAAGTCGTGGCGGCCGAAGTCGACACCCTTGTTCGCCATTTGCCGCCCGCGTTGTTTCAGTTCGATGAGCGCGAGGCTGGCATCGACGAAGACCAGAAAGATCGGGTTGCCGCCCATCTCGCCGGCGGTCGACAGCTCGCCCGCCACCATGAGGAACCCTGCATCGCCGGAAAAGCTGATCACCGGGCGGTCGGGTTCGGCCAGCTTCAGCCCGATCGCCATCGGCACCGCGCAACCCATCGTGCAGAGCGCCGTTGACTGGATCAGCCCGCGCGGTTCGGAACATTGCCACATTTGCGATAGGAGGATGCGGTGTGCGCCGCTATCCGCCGTTGCCAACGTGTTCGCGGGCATCGCCTTGCGCGTCTCGGCGATCACCGCTGCAGGCCCCCAATCGTCGTCGGATGGAAAGGCCCGCGACAGCGCATCTTTCACCGTTTGCGGTTCGCCCCCTTTCCAGGTCTCCCGCGCCAGAATGCCTTTGGCTAGCGCCTCGAGTGTCGCGCCGGTGTCGGAAACGAAGTTCAGTCCGGCCTGGTGCATGTAGTGATTGTTTGCCACCGCCGCGATGTCGATGACGCGCTGGCGGTCCGGGTCCCAAACCTCGCGCCAACCGGTACGCATCTCGATCGGGTCGTAGCCGAGGCAGAGGATGAGGTCCGCTTTTTCCACCAGCGGCAGCAGGTGCTTGTCGGCCAATGGCGACAACCCGGCTCCGCCGAGGCAAAGCGGATGATCCTCGGGGACGACGCCCTTGGCCTTGTAGGTCGTCACGAACGGAATGCCGAAATGGTCCAGGAAGGCGCGCAGGACTGACGTCGATCCGTCGTACAGCACATCCAGCCCGACTATGGCGAAGGGCCGCTCGGCCTCGGCCAACCAGCGGCGCGCCAGTTCAAGACCCGCGCCCTGGGGGGCGTTCGGGGCGGCAGGGACCAATCGGCGCGGCTTCGGTGCCGCGACGCGCGTGTCCGCGACCGAGATCGGAACATCGACATGCACCGGGCCGGGACGTGGCTGCGTCGCAAGCGAGACCGCCTTGTCGGCAATGACGTCCGCGCCGTCAGGCGTCAGCCGGAACGTGCCCTTGGTGATCGAACGATAGACTTGCGCGTGATCCATAACCTGATGCGTGTAGGTCAACGCCTCGTCCGCATCGACGCAGCCGGTCAGCACGATCATCGGCACCCGGTCCTGAAAGGCGTTGGCGACCACGTTGATCCCGTTCATCGCGCCCGGGCCCAGCGTCGCCACCAGTATGGCGGGCGCCCCGTCGCGGTGATGAACGCCCTCGGCCATGAAACCGGCCGCGTTTTCGTGCTTTGCAAGGTGAAAGGCGATGCCCGCCTGTTCGAGCGCATCGACCAGCGTCAGAACTTCGCCGCCCGGCATTCCGAAGGCATGGCGGCACCCCGCCTCGTAGAGGCGCCGCGCCAGAAGGTCCGCAGCGCGAGGCATCGTGTCCTGCATCGTTCAAGCTCCGTCCGAGTCGCTTTGTCGCAGATTGCGGAGGCGACGGGCGGACGCAAGCCGGATCACGCCAGTGTGACTATTTGGCGGCCGTTTCCGCGATCGCCTGGAACTTGCCGTCCAGTTCCCCGGATATCGCGACCAGGGCGACACCGCCTTCGTTCAAGTAGGGCGCGAAGACGTGGCTTGGCGTCTTGTAGGACAACGTCGCCGTGCCGTCCTCGTTTTCGGTAACGTAGAACCTGATCGGCGCCTCGATCAAGGCGGCGGTGGAAAGGTTCAGCACGCGGACCGCAAAATCGTTGTTGAAAGCTCCGATGACACGGTTGCCCGGGATGGTGATGCCGCGAGATGCGGCGGCTTCGGTCGGGCCCGCTTGAGTGACCACGATCAGCCCATGCTCTGCGACCGCAGCGACGACATCCGCGACCAAGGCGTCATAGGCCTTGCCGGTCGGGTATACCGCCCAGCCCTCGCGGGGTTGCAGATCGCCCGCCCAGGCAGGCAATGCCGCGAGACACAGGACAGAGCAAACAAGTTTCATCGTTCCGCCTCCGGATGGTTTTCCCGGGAATTCATGCCAGATTTCCGGTCGCGCCGTCGTCACAATCCCGTGCTTTGAGATCTCGGTTGACCCTTGCGCCTGATGCGCGAAAGCCGCAGAAACGGCCGGAACCATGGAAAGGCCGAGGATGGGCGAACCACGAATGCGCTTGCTGATCTGCACCAGCTGTTCCGGCTCGCGCGACCGGGCTGCCGAGCGGCAGGCTGTGGCCGAGGCGGTGGCCCGGGCCGGACTGCAGGGCAGGGTCGAACTGGCCGAACACGCTTGTTTCAGCGCCTGCGCGCAGCCGGTTGCACTTGGATTGCAGGGACCGGGCCTCGCGTCCTACGTGTTCGAAGGGATCGATCCTGTTACCGATGCCGCCGACATCGCGGCGACGTGCAAAGCCTACCTGGAAAGTCCCTCGGGCTGGATCGAAGACGCCCGGCCCTGCGGGCGGCTTCGACTTTGTCTCAGGTCGCGGATGCCCGCATATCACTCCACCTGAACCGTCAGCGAGGCGCTGACCGGCACGTTGTCTACCGCAAAAGGGCTGTGGCCGTTGGCGTTCAGCGACACTGCGACCTCGACCTCGCCCTTGGGCAGATCGGCAATGTGCATCCAGTTGCCGTAGAGCCGCGCCAGCTTGGTTCCATTGACGTAGACATGCGCGTGGCCCTCGCCGGGCCTGTCGTCCGTCGAAGCATTTTCCGGCGCAAAGCGGAAGTTCCGTGGCATCACGTGGAGGTTCCATCCCGCCATCGGATCCTGCGTGAGCTGTATTTTGACGCCGGGCGCATTGGGACCGGCAGGCAGGTTGATGACCGTCGAATGGTCGTGTCCGCCGGCGCCGGCGTGGTGGGACGGGTCGGAATGATCGTGCCCATCGAAGGTCACCCCATTTCCGGCAGCCGTGACGAAACCGATGCCGCCGCCAAAGACGAGCCCGATTGCGAAGAGTGCGAGTGAGCGGGACATGTTTTTTCCTTTGAAACAGAAATGCCCGCCGGACGCAGATCCGGCGGGCAAATCAGGTCTCCGATCAGGCCTTGGCGTCGGCGTGTTTGCGTTCGGTCTGCCAGAAATATCCCGCGAACGCGCCCAGCAGCACCCAGGCCGCCAAGCCGACGCCAAAGGCGCGGGCGGCGAACAAGGCGCCGATCTCGGTCGGAACCGGGCCCGTGAAGCTTTCGGGTTCAGGTGCTCCGATCGCGTGCGGAGCGATCAACAACGCCGCCGCGATCAGATAGCTCACCATATTGCCGCCAAAGGCGATCAGCCACATGGCGACACCGGCGGCTGCGACGGTCGCGGTCCACCAGATCTGGCGCGCGCCAATATCCGCTGCGGCGACGCCCGGCACTTCGGGGGCCAGCGACAGACCGGGGGCAAAGTGGAAGGTGATGAAACCCGCGATCCCCCACAGGATTCCCGCCCGCGCGTTGACCTCGTGCCCCATGCGCTCGGCAAGGGACATCAGCGCCACCATCACCAGCGCGTAGCCGGTATAGGTCAGCATGGTGAAGACGATGCTCAGCCCGTCGCGCATGGCGTCGAAACCCGGCAGTTCGGGATGGGCCGACACGGCTTCGGCGCCGAAATGCACCAGTTCTCCGGACTCGTACAGTTCGGCATGAAGCAGAACGGGTTGTACGAACAGAAGCTGCAGCAGGGCGGTAATCAACCCCGCTGCAGCACCAGCGAACAACGCGCTGGTCAGAATGCGACTGAACATGGTCCTAGTGGCAGGGGAAACCGGTCGCGTGGCGCACGTCGTGAGCGGCGTCATGCAGGGCTGACGCCTGAACGTGGCCGGCCAGCGTGATGATCCCAAGTCCCAAGACCACGGCAAACAACGCCGGCAGGATGGCCGAACCGGCGACGGATGCATTGAGAGTTTTGGTCGTCATTTCTTGTCCTCCTTAGCCGCCGCACCCGACGGCCGGTGTTTCGTTCCTCGCCTGGCAGGTCTCCTGGCTCGCGGGTCAGTGCCTCTGTTCGCCTTCCCCCCGAACGCGGCGGGAGTGGCTGGTTGAACAGAGGCTCACCGCTTACAGTCGCGGGGGCGGCTTTGGCCTTGACCGCAGGGCGCGGCGCACCAAATTCCCTCTTAGCCTCCGGATTGCTCCGGCAGGACCAGACCCTTTCATTTAGCCGCGATGCGCCCTTCGGCGCAATCGCCATTTGCGACGTTTCAGGTCAATTCCCGCGCTTTTTCAGCAAGTATATGTCCATGATCCAGCCGTGCTCGGCGCGTGCGCAGGCCCGTTTCGCGAGGATTTCGGCGGCGACCTCAACCAGTCGCCCGTGGATCAGAATCTCTTCCTTCATCCCGACGTAAGCGCCCCACCAGATGTCATAATCCGCCATCTCGAGGCTCTGGAACGAGCATTCTCCGTCCAGCATCACGGCGACCTTGCCGGCGTTGCCGGGCCAGCCCTCATCGCGGATGCGCCGCCCGGTCGTGACCACATAGGGTGCGCCGATGTCGTTGATGGGTATCGCATGGGCCGCCGTAAGGGCCTGCAACGCCGTGATGCCGGGAATCACCCGGGTTTCGGGCCGGGGATCAAGGCGAGAAGCGATTCGCAGCGAACTGTCATAAAGCGACGGGTCGCCCCAGATCAGCAGAGCCACTTGCTTGGCCTGCGGATGCGCTGCGATCGCCTGCTGCCAGCGCAACGCGATCGCGTCGTGCCAATCGTCGACACCCTGCAGGTAGCCGTCGTCCGAGCGGCGCTTGGGTATGTCGAAATAGGCGATCCGAGGCGCGGTCTCGGTGACCTGCCTGATGATCTCCTCGCGCAGGCCCGCCAGGTCCGCCTTGTCCTCGCCCTTGTGCGGGATGAGGATCAGGTCCGCCTCGCGGATCGCCTTGGCTCCCTGAAAGGTGACATGATCCGGGTTGCCGGTGCCGATGCCGATCAGGTTCAGTTCATACATCGTCGAACTCCGCCAAGGGTCCGTAAAGGATCAGGGCGGGCGCGGTGCCCACTTCGGCTGCAAGCTTCCTTGCCAGTTCGCCTATCGTCGAGCGATGCAGCGTCTGATCGGGCGTCGAAACGGATTCGGCCATCAGGGCAGGCGTATCGAGTGCAAGGCCATGCGCATTCAGCGTCTCTACCAACAGCGGAAACGTGCGCTTGCCCATGAAGACGACGGTGGTGGCGCCGGGATCGGCCAGCGCCGGCAGGTTCAGGTCCTCGGGCAGCTTGCCGCTGACGTCGTGGCCGGTCACGAACTGCACCCGCCGGGCGGTCAATCGGCGCGTCAGCGGGATGCCCGCCGCCGCGGCTGCCGCGACCGCCGAAGGGATGCCGGGAATGATCTCGTATCCGATCCCTGCGTCGCGCAACGCCACAAGCTCTTCTTCCAGACGCCCGAACAGTCCGCCGTCGCCGGATTTCAGCCGCACCACGCGGGCACCGGACCGGGCATAGTCCACCAGAAGGCGGCTCACATGATCCTGCTTGGGCGAAGGGCGTCCTGCGCGCTTGCCGACGCCGACCAGATCCGCGTCCTCGCGCGCATGGGCCAGAATCGGGCCGCTGCTGAGGTCGTCGAAGAGCACCGCGTCCGCCTGCTGCAGGCGATCCACCGCCTTGAGAGTCAGCAGTTCCGGGTCGCCTGGCCCCGATCCGACGAACGAGACGAAGCCGTTCATGCCGTGGCCTCCGCGATCAGGTGAAAGAAGGTGCCCGTGACATGGCCCCGCACCGAGCCGGTTTCGGGGACATCAGCGCCTTCGGTGTCAAGCACCCGGGCCAGCGGCGCGTCGGGTTGCTCAAGAATGGTCGAATAGTGAAACTCGTGACCGCGCAGAACCGCCCCGACCGCAAATCCCGGCATCGGCGCTTCGAGATGCGCCTTGCGGTAGCCCAGATGGAACTTGCGTTTCTCATAGGATGTCACCAGGCCCAGCAACCCCGCCATCTTGTGCCTCACTCCGTCCTTGTCGATCAGCGCCTCGCCGAGCGTCATGTAGCCGCCGCATTCGCCATGCACCGGTTTGGTTTCGGCATGTCCGCGCAGACCGGTCAGGAATGTGTCCGCTGCCGCCAGTTTCCCCGCGTGCAGTTCCGGATAACCGCCCGGCAGCCAGATCAGGTCGGCATCCTTGTCCGGTGCTTCATCGGCAAGAGGCGAGAAGGGCAGGATTTCCGCCCCCGCCGCGCGCCAGCCTTCCAGCAGGTGCGGATAGGTAAACGAAAACGCTGCATCCCGCGCCAGCGCGATGCGCTGTGCGGGCGGATTCGGCAGCGCCCCCCGGTGTGCGATGCCATTGGTGCGCGCAGCGGCCTTGATCGCCTTCAGGTCCACATGCTCACGCAGAAAGGCGGCGTAACCCGAGATGGCACTTTCCAGGTCGGGGTGCTCGACGGCCTGTATGAGGCCCAGGTGCCGCTCGGGCAGGGTCAGGTCGCCGCGCCGGGGCAGGACGCCCAGCACCGGCAGCCCGGCGCGTTCCATCCCCAATCGGGTCAGGCGCTCGTGCCGCGGACTGGCGCAGCGGTTCAGGATTACCCCGGCGAAAGGCAGATCCGGGTTGTACATGCGGAACCCCAGCGCCGTGGCCGCCGCCGACTGCGCCTGTCCGCCTACATCCAGCACCAGGACCACCGGCCAACCCATGCGGAGCGCGGTTTCCGCGCTTGAGCCGTGGCCCAACTCGCCGGGACTGGCCACGCCGTCGAACAGACCCATGGAACCCTCGGCCACCACGATGTCGGCCCCTTGCGACTGCGACGCGATCGCCCCCAGCAGGTTTTCGTTCATCGCCCAGCTGTCGAGGTTGAACGACGAACGACGGGCGGCGGCCAGATGGAAGGCGGGATCGATGTAATCCGGCCCGCTCTTGAACGGCTGCACGGTCAGGCCGTCTTCGGCCAACGCGCGCAGCAGGCCCAGCATGACCGTGGTCTTGCCGGTGCCCGACGACGGGGCCGAGATCAGTATGCCGGGCGGGTTAGTCATCGCCATGGGCCCAACTCGACCACGGGCTGTCTGCACTTTGCGGGCGATAGCGACGGTCATAGGTCTTGGAATAGAGGCAGCTTTCGTCGAACCCTTCGCCGGCCAATGCCCGGCCCACCATGATCAGTGCGGTGCGCGAGATGCTTTCGTCCAGCGCGTCTTTCAACGTCGCCAGCGTGGCGCGGATGATCCGTTCGTCCGGCCAACTGGCGCGATAGATCACCGCCACAGGGCAGTCTGCGCCATAAGCCGGGGTCAGGTCGGCAATCACCTTGTCCAGATTGCCGATCGACAGGTGGATCGCCAGGGTCGCGCCGGTGCGGGCGAAATTCTCCAGTGTTTCGCCTTCGGGCATGGTCGAAGCGCGCCCCGGTGTGCGGGTCAGCACGACCGATTGCGCAAGGCCAGGCAGGGTCAGTTCCGCACCCAATGCCGCCGCCGCCGCCGCAAAGGAGGGAACGCCTGGAGTTACGCTGACCGGAATGCCGATCGCCTTGAGGCGACGGATCTGTTCGCCCATCGCGGACCAGACCGACAGGTCGCCGGAATGCAGGCGGGCGACGTCATGCCCTTTCTCGTGCGCTGCCCTGATCTCGGCGATGATCTGGTCCAGGTCCATCGGCGCGGTGTTCACGATCCGGGCGCCTGCGGGGCAGTGTCCCAGAATCTCCTCGGGCACCAGCGACCCGGCATAGAGGCAGACCGGGCAGGATGCGATGATGTCGCGCCCGCGCAGGGTCAGCAGGTCGGCGGCGCCCGGTCCGGCGCCGATGAAATGAACGGTCATGTCTGTCCTCCGATGGCGACCGCACAGGTTGCCCGGCGGTCGGTCGAGATGTGTCGAGTGGAAACCAGCCGCGCGCCGGGTCCGGCAGCGGCAAGCGCGGCGGCCTCGGCCACGCTGCCAGCGCCGCGTTCCGAAATGCTGCGCCCGGATTTGGTGGGTGTATTTATGGCTTCGAGCGCGGCTTGCGGAACCGAGTGAACCGGCAATTGCAACCGTCCCGCCAGTTCCGCAAAGGCGGGATGCTCCGCCTTGTCGGTAGCCGTCGCAAGCGCGGTCACGGCCTGCCCTTCTGATGCCGCAAGATAAGCTTCGTGCAGGCTTTTTCCGGTGGCGGAGGTGGCAAAACCGAATCCGGCAACGATCATAGGGTCACACTCCACTGCACGACGGGATATGCGGATTTCCAGCCGCGCCGCGGCCCCAGCGGCGATGCCTGCGCCAGTTCGATCCGCAGCAGGTCGCCGCCCAGCTTCCCGTGCCAGACCGCCAGCAGGGCCTCGCTTTCCAGCGTGACCGCATTGGCAACCAGCCGTGTGCCCGCGCTCAGGTTCGCCGCAAGCCAGTCCAGCAGCGCGTCGCTGAGTCCGCCGCCAATGAACACCACGTCGGGCAGGCTTAGCCCGTTCAGCGCATCGGGCGCTTCGCCGTGAATGACCTCCAGCCGGTCCTGACCCAGTGCGACGGCGTTGCGCCGGATGCGCTCGGCGCGGTCCTTCAGCGGCTCGATCGTGGTGGCGGTGAGCGTGGGATCGCACATCAGCCATTCGATGCTGATCGAGCCGGTGCCGCCGCCGATATCCCACAGGTGTTCGCCGTGTTGCGGCGCAAGGGCGGAAAGCGTCAAGGCCCGGATCGGCCGTTTCGTGATCTGTCCGTCGGTCTCGAAAATCGCGTCAGGTTTGCCCGAGGCTTTCGGGATCGCGTCGCCCGACCCCGCAATCTCCAGCCCGACGCAGAACGGGTGCTCGAACGAACCGAGCAGTGCTTCGGTCAGCGACATTTTCTGAGTGCGTTCGCGTGGTCCACCGAGCGCCTCCATGACGTGAAGCACCGTGTCGGCAAAGCCGGTGTCGTTCAGATAGGTCGTCAGTTCGGCCACCGCGGCCCCGTCGCGCAGCAGGATGATCGCGCGCAAACCCCGCGCCAGATGCGGGCGCAGGCGTGTCAGAGGCGCGGCGTGCAGACCAAAGGTCATTGTCTGTTCAAGCGGCCAGGCCAAACGGGCCGCGGCCAGCGAAAAGGTCGATTGTCCGGGAATGGCCTTCCATTCCTCGGCTGCGAAATGCCGGGCTATGACCGAGCCCGCGCCGAACCAGAACGGATCGCCCGAGGCCAGAACGACCACCCGCCGCCCGCGCAGGCCCTGCAGAATGGGCAGCCCGTCGGAAAACGGCACTGGCCACTCGATCCGTTCGGCTTTTATGTCGGGAACCAGCGACAGGTGACGGGGCGGGCCCATCACCACTTCGGCCCGGTCCAGCTCTTGACGGCTTGCGGGCGGCAGGCCATCCAGTCCATCTTCGCCCAGTCCCAAAATGGTCAGCCACGGAGATTCAGCCATGCCTCACCTCCTGATTCTCGGCGGCACGACCGAGGCCAACACCCTGGCCAAGGCGGTGGCCGAGACGGGACTGCCCGCGATCTACTCCTACGCCGGGCGCGTGGACAGCCCGAGGGCGCAGCCCTTGCCGACCCGCGTGGGAGGGTTCGGCGGGGCCGAGGGGCTGGCGCATTTCATCGCCGAACATGGCATTACGCATGTCGTAGATGCCACGCACCCCTTTGCCGCGCAGATGAGCGCGAATGCTGTCCGAGCCTGCGCCGAAACGGCAACGCCGCTCGCCGTGCTCACCCGTCCGGCCTGGGAGCCGGTCGAAGGTGACGATTGGAGGCGCGTTCCCGACATCCCCGCGGCTGTCGCCGCACTGAACGGCGCGGCGCGGCGCGTGTTCCTTGCCGTTGGCCGGATGCATCTGGAAGATTTCGCCTCCCAGACCCAGCATCACTACCTGCTGCGTCTGGTGGATGAACCGGACGGCTTGCCGCTGCCGAATTGTGACGTCGTGGTATCGCGTGGCCCCTTCACCGCCGAAGGCGACAAGGCGCTGATGGAAAGGCACAGAACACAGCTTGTCGTATCCAAGAACGCGGGCGGCACAGGCGCGCGGGCCAAGCTGGACGCGGCGCGTGTACTGGGCCTGCCGGTGCTCATGATCGACCGGCCCGTCCAGCCGCAACGGACGGAGTTGTTCAGCGTGGCGCAGGTTCTGGACTGGCTCGCTCATGCCTGATCCCTTGCCTCTGCGGCGGGTGTGAACCTTGGTGTGTAGACGATCGGGTTGCCCTGCCGTTCGATGATCCGGGTCAGCGAGGAGCCGACGATCACCATGGTGCGCATGTCGGCCATGTCCGGGGTTGCATCGGCCAGCGTCGAGATGCGGATTTCTTCTTCGGGCGTCGAAACTGCACGCGCGAACAGGATCAGCCGTTCCGCCTCGCACTCCTCGCGCAGGATCTCCAGCGTTCTCACGAAACCTTCAGGGCGGGATTTCGACCGCGGATTGTAGAAGGCCATCGCGAAATCCGCCTGCGCGGCAAGCCGCAGGCGTTTCTCGATCAATGCCCATGGCTTCAAGTTGTCGCTCAGGTTGATTGCGCAGAAATCGTGGCCCAAGGGCGCGCCCGCACGGGCCGAGGCCGCAAGCATGGCGGTGATGCCCGGCAGGACCGCGATCTCTAGATCGCGCCATCCGGCGGGGCCGTTTTCCAGCGCCTCATAGACCGCTGCGGCCATTGCGAAAACGCCGGGATCGCCCGAAGACACGACGACAACCCGTCTGCCTTCCGCCGCCATCTGCAGCGCGTGCTGCGACCGGTCGATCTCGACCCGGTTGTC
Source organism: Ruegeria sediminis (assembly GCF_005938215.1). Classification (GTDB taxonomy): domain Bacteria; phylum Pseudomonadota; class Alphaproteobacteria; order Rhodobacterales; family Rhodobacteraceae; genus Ruegeria; species Ruegeria sediminis. Next base: position 140,431 of record NZ_VCPD01000001.1, on the reverse strand, counting down.
CGAAGCGTGGAGCGTCAGCCCCTCCCGCTCGGCCACGCGGGCGACATAGGGAATGTAGCCGACCACGTCGGTCGCCTGCGCCAGCGCCTCGGTCACCTCGGGCGTGATCAGCGCCTCGTTGCCCGGTCCCAGGCCCGCGATCTTGACCCAGCCGCTCATGGCCGCCGCCCCTGTCCATGCACGATGATGATCGAGAAATAAGGGGTGATCTTGTCGCCGGCGTCGCTCAGCCGCGTGACCGTCTGATCCGGCATCTGGGCATACTCCACAAGCCAGGCGCGGTCGAAGAGGCCCGAGGCCCTCAGCGCCCGTTTCACCTTGTCGATGTTGCGCCCGATCTTCATCACCACCAGCGCATCGGTCTGCGCCATGCGGGCCACAAGCACCTCTTCGGGCAGGGTGCCGACCAGAACCGTCAGAACGTCGTCACCCCAGGTGATCGGATCTCCGGTCGCGGTCCAGGCACCGGACATTCCGGTGATGGCGGGGACCACCTCGACCGGCGCGGACTCGCGCAGGCGGGAATATAGATGCATGAAAGAGCCGTAGAAGAACGGGTCGCCCTCGCACAGCACAACCACGTCCTCGCCCCGGTCAGACAGGTCTTTCAGCCGCCGCGTACAGTCCTCGTAGAACTCGGCGAGCAATTCGTTGTAGCGTGGATCGGTCACCGGGATCTCGGTGGTGACGGGATATTCCATTGGAAATTCAACCGCATCACCCGGGATCATACCGTTGACGATCTTGCGGGCCTGCCCTGTGTGGCCGGATTTGCGGAAGTACGCGACATGCCGTGCATTGCGCAGCAGGCGGTCGGCCTTGACGCTCATAAGGTCGGGATCGCCGGGGCCAAGACCTACGCCGTATATCGTTCCCATCTTCATTCAGCCCGGCTCGCGATGGCGTTGATGGCGGCGACGGTGATGGCGCTGCCGCCCAGACGGCCCTTGACGATGCAGCAGGGGACCGGCTGCGCCTCCCACAGGGCGTCCTTGCTTTCAACCGCTCCGACGAAGCCCACCGGACAGCCGATGATCGCGGCGGGGCGTGGGCAATCGGGGTCTTCCAGCATGTTCAGCAGGTGGAACAGGGCTGTGGGCGCGTTACCGATGGCGACGACTGCGCCTTCGAGCTTTGGCCGCCACAGTTCCAGCGCCGCAGCCGAACGGGTGTTCGACATCTTCTCGGCCAGCGGGCGCACGCGTTCGTCATGCAGGGTGCAGACCACCTCGTTGTCGGCGGGCAGGCGGAACCGGGTAACGCCTTCCGAGACCATGCGAGCATCACACAGGATCGGCGCGCCGTTCTCCAGCGCGGTACGGGCGGCCTGAACGAAGCCGGGCGAGAAAAGCACGTGTTCCTCCAGCCCAACCATGCCGGCGGCGTGGATCATGCGCACGGCGACCTGTTCTTCGTCGGCGTCGAAACGGGCAAGATCGGCTTCGGACCGGATCGTGGCGAAGGATTGCTTGTAGATCGCCGCGCCGTCGGTTTCGTATTCGTAGGGCATCAGGTCAGGTCCATGGTCTTCAGTGTTTCGGGGCTCAGCCCGCGCTGGCAGGGCTCATCCCCCGCGCGGCCGTGTTTTACAAGGTCAAAACGTCCATCGTTGCCCACCAGCGTCACATCCGCAGCGCCCATGCGGGCGCAACCCTTGGCGCAGCCCGAGACATGCAGGCTGCCGGATAAGCGCGGGGCAAGGGCGCGGGCGATGGCGCGGGTTTCGGCCTGCGCCTGCGGGCAGTAGGGCGCGCCGGGGCAGGCGTCGGTTGTCAAGAGCGGATCGTCGGGGGCCGTCACGAAGGCTTCTGAGGGCACTTTGGCTCCGCCTTCCAGAAGTATCAGGCGCCACGGCGTCACGCGCATCGCGATTGCGCCGCTGGTCGCTATCAGGTCTGCAAGCCCGGCAGCGGGCAGTTGCCCGAAAACCCCGCCGTAGATCGGGCCGAGGGCCGTTGCTCCGGGTTGCAGCGGTGCGCCTACGGGTCCAGGGGCGGCAACTTGCCACTCCTTCGGCAATGGAGTGGCCTGGATCAACCTCGCCATACGGCGAGTCTCGTGCGTGTGGTTCCGCGCAAACCAGCGGGCCAGGTCCAGCAGGCGGTCGATGGCGTCGACCTCGGCGACTCGGCGCCCGCTGTCCACCCCATCGGCCCGCAGAATCAGACCCTTCTCGTCAAGTTCAAGCCGGATGTCGGCCGAATCCGCCGCCAGCAAACGCGCCGGGCCGGTATCCACCGCAAAGCCGAATTTCGCAGGCAGCGCAGGCAACTCGCCCAAACACGCTGTCAGAGTCCGCGCCAAACGGTCGGTCAGATCACCGTCGCGGTAGAGCGGCGTCACCAGGATGTTGCGCCGAACTTCTAGTCCCGGCTCGGCATCCAGCAGGTCGAGCGCCGCAAGTTCGGCAAGCAGGGCCTGATGGTCGGCCTCCGCCACGCCGCGCAGCTGCAGGTTGGCGCGGTTGGTCAGGTCGATGGTGCCGTTGCCGAACCGCTCGGCCGTCGCGCAAAGCCCAAGCACCTGTTCCGCCGTCAGACGCGCCAGGCGCGGACGGACGCGCACGACCAGCCCGTCCCCCGACATCATCGGTCGGTGCGCGCCGGGACACCATCCTTGAACGACAGGAGCGCTCATTGCTGTCCCTCCATCCCGGCCCGGATCGAGTTCCGGCGCGTGTCCCAAAGCCCGGCGTCGTATAGCGCGCGGAACCGGTCCTGCATGGCCTGGTGCGCCTGCGGATTCGCCTGTTGCAGGAAGGTGTCGATCTCGGGATCGCCCAGCGTGGCGTCGTGGTAGAGGTCGAAGAGATGCGGCGCCACGCTACCCGACAGATGCGCGAACGAAGCCATGTGATCCAGCGTTGCCGCGATTTCGGCCGCGCCGCGGAAACCGTGCCGCTGCATCCCCGCGATCCAGCCCGGATTGGCGGCGCGGGCCCGCACGACACGGGCGATTTCCTCGGGCAGGGTCCGGGCGCGGGGCGTGTCCGGATTGGTGTTGTCCAGATGATAAAGCCGCGCATTGCCGCCGGTCACGGCCTTGGCGGCAGCAAATCCGGCCTCGTGAGTGGCGTAGTCATTCGCCAGCAGCAAATCGGTTTCGCTCAGATCCTGCAGGTGGACGAAACTGTCCGCTTTCGCGACGCGCTCGGTGATGCCTTGGGCATCACGGGCGATGTTCTCGCCCTCAAGAGCAAAGGAACTGGCGTCGAGCCAGGCCCGGCCGGCTGCGGCGCGCGCTTCGTCTGTATAGGTCTCGGGCAGGTGCCCCATGCCCAGGCCGTAGCTGCCCGGTGCAGGCCCGTAGACCCGAGCGGACGGTTCCTGCCCGGCATAGGGGTTCCAGTCCGATGCTTCGTCACGGGCCGAAAGCGCGCGGACGGCCTGACCGAACAGGGCCGACAGGGTGGGAAACACGTCCCGGAACAGGCCGGAAACGCGGAGCGTGACGTCCAGCCGCGGGCGGTCCATATCGGTGATCGGCAGCACCTCGATCCCCGACACACGTTCCGAGCCCTGGTCCCAGACCGGTTTGACGCCCATCAGGTGCAGGGCCATGGCGAATTCCTCGCCCGCCGTGCGCATGGTGGCTGACCCCCAGAGATCGACGATCAGCCCCTTGGGATAGTCGCCTTCCTCCTGCAAATGCCGCCTGACCAGTTCCTCGGCCAGCTTCACGCCCTGGGCATAAGCGGCGCGCGTCGGAACCGAGCGCGGGTCGGTGGTGTAGAGGTTCCGCCCCGTCGGCAGAACGTCGGAGCGACCCCTGTAGGGTGAGCCGGACGGACCCGCCTCGATCCGCTTGCCCCGCAGCGCGTCCAGCAGGGCAGCGCGTTCGGCATCGGCGGAGGGCGCCGCATCGAAATTTCCCTTTACCTCGGGCACTCGGCCAAAGATGTGCAGACCATCGCCGAACTGGCTTTCCTTGATGTCGCAGACGAAACGGTCGATGCGGGTGATCGCCTCGGCGGTCGAGGTAGCGCGGTCAAGCCCCAGGTCCTGTTCCAGCCCGATCGCCTGCGCTTCGTCCCGGATATCCGCCTGCAGCCGGTCGCGGCGCCTTGGATCCAGACCGTCGGCGTTCGAGAACTCGTCCAGCAACGCCTCCAGCCGCACCATCCGGTTGGGCGTGCCGCTCTCGCGAAGCGGCGGGGGAACGTGGCCGAGGGTCACGGCACCGATGCGACGCTTCGCCTGTGCGGCCTCGCCGGGGTCGTTCACGATGAAAGGGTAGATCACGGGCAAATCGCCGGTCAGCGCCTCGGGCCAGCAGGCGCCGGACAAAGCCACCGACTTGCCCGGCAGCCATTCAAGCGTGCCATGCGCTCCGATATGAATCAGCGCATCGGCCTGTAACGCGTGCCGCAGCCAGAGGTAAAAACCCACATAGGCGTGGCGCGGCGTACGGGAAAGGTCGTGATACTCGTCGTCACGCAATTCCGGTGTGCCGCGTTCCGGCTGCAGCGCGACGATCGACTTGCCTCGGCGCAGCGCGGTAAAGTGCAGGGCGCCGTTCACGCAGGCCGGGTCTTCCTCGGGCTCTCCCCAGACCGTGAGCAGGTTGGTCCGCAGGGGTTCGGGCAGGGTCGCAAGCGCCTTTCGGTAGTCCTCCACCGGCCAGCTGATCCGCGCCTCGGGCAGGGATTCCGCGATGGGTTCGCCGGGGGCCGTGTCATATCCCGCATCTGCCATGTCGGCCAGCATCGCCTCGGCCGAAGCCAAGGCGTCCAGTCCGACGGCATGGGCCATCTGCCAGTCCTTGCCGGGATAGGTCGAAAGCACCAGCACCGGCACTTGTTCCGCTTTGGACTTGGCGGCCAGCCGGACCCAGCCACCGACCCTGTCCACAAGCGCGTTGATCCGGTCGGGCTGCGGCGTGTGCAGGGCGCGGGCGAATTGCAGATGTTCGTCTCTTACCCCGGGTTCCTTGAACGAGATCACACTGCCGGTGATACGGCCATCGACCTCGGGCAGCACCACATGCATGGCCAGATCTGCAGGGGACAGGCCGCGTTCCGCATCGTCCCAAGCCTTTCGGTTCGAGGTGGCGAGCATCGCCTGGAACACGGGCACCCCCGCGGCATCCAGGGGCGAGGCTCCGTTGTCACCCTTGCCCGAAAACGCCGTCGCGTTGACGATGGCCGAGGGCTTCAGCGCGACCACCTGATCCGAAAGCCATGCCGCCGCACTCGGCGCTTTCAGCGAGGGTGCGAACAGGCCCGCCGCGTCATAGCCGCGCGCACGAAACGCGCGGATCAGCGCGGCAATGGGCGCGGTGTCGGCAGCGGTCAGATAGGCGCGATAGAAGCTGACGAGGATACGCGGCCTGTCGCCGTCTAAGGCACGATCCGCCGCAATCACGCCCCGGTCGGGACACCACGCGCCGAATTCGGGCAGCACCTTCGAGCCGACGACCGGCCCCGCATAAAGACCGGTGGCAAGCGCCATCTGCGCCAGCGCCGCCTGCGCGGCCACCTCGCCACCGACGTCGCAAAGATGCGAAAGCCGCCGCAACGTCGAGACGGGCAGGGTCGAGAACTCGTCCAGCCGCGCATCCTCGCGCCCGTCGGCGGGCAACACCGCCAGGGCCAGCCCGTTTCGCTGCGCCAGCGACTGAACCTGCTGGAGCCCGTAAGACCAATAGGGCACGCCGCCGATCAGGCGGATCAGGATGCCCTTGGCCCCCTCCAGGGTCTGCTCGACATATGTATCGACCGAAAGCGGGTGCTTGAGCGACGCCAGATTGGCCAGGCGCAGGCTGGGCAGTCTGCCATCGGGACCGCCGCCGCGATGCCAGCCCGCCGTGAAAGCGCCGAGATCGCTGTCGGAAAAGGACAGCACCACCAGATCCGCCGGGCTCTGGCCCAGGTCGGTCGGGGTCTCCGTTTCTTCAAGACCGTGGCTTTCGCGAAAGACGACATGCATCGGCGGCAGGGGTCCTTATTCGGCGGCTTCGGTCACACCCGCGAGGATGCCGCGGATGGCGGCCTCGTCGATATCGTGATGCTCGGCGATCACCACCATTCGGCTTTGACGTGCTTCCTCGGGCTTCCAGGGGCGGTCGTACTGATGCCGCACCCGCGCGCCGACGGCCTGCACCAATAGGCGCATCGGCTTGCCTGCGACTGCGGCGTATCCCTTGACGCGCAGGATGTTCAGCTCTTTTGCCAGCCGCTCGATCCGGGCCACCAGTTCCGCCGGATCTGTCTGTTCGGGCAGGTCGATCACGATGCTTTCGAAATCGTCATGCTCGTGGTCGTCATGCCCGTCGTGATGCGAGGGGCGGGCGTCCATGTCGTCCTCGGCGGCGGCCCCAAGCCCCAGCACCACGCGCGCGTCCACCGCACCTTCGGCAACCTCGACCACCGGCAGCGGGCGCGGCGCCTCGACGGCGATGATCTCGCGCGCCTTTGCAATGCCCTCGGGGCCGGCGAGATCGGGCTTGGTCAGCAGGATGATGTCGGCGCAGGAGATCTGATCCTCGAACACTTCCGACAGCGGCGTTTCATGGTCGATCGAGTCGTCGGCCAGGCGCTGGGCATCCACCGCTTCGACGTTGGGGGCGAACCGACCGGCGGCAACCGCCTCGGCATCCGCCAGCGCAATCACGCCATCGACGGTGATCCTCGAGCGAATATCGGGCCAATCGAACGCCTTGAGCAGCGGTTTGGGAAGCGCGAGCCCGGAAGTTTCGATCAGGATATGATCCGGGCGCGGCTCGAGCGCCATAAGCGCCTCGATGGTGGGAATGAAGTCGTCGGCCACGGTGCAGCAGATGCAACCGTTGGCCAGTTCCATGATGTTCTCGGCGGGGCACTCCGGAATGGCGCAGCTTTTCAGGATCTCGCCATCGACGCCCACGTCGCCGAATTCGTTCACGATCACGGCCAGTCGCTTGCCCTGCGGGTTCTGCATCAGATGCCGAATGAGTGTGGTCTTGCCCGAGCCCAGGAAGCCGGTGATCACGGTGACGGGAAGTTTTTCTAGGTTCGACATGGTCAGGCTCCTATCGGGGGAATGCGGGCGGCGCAGTTTTTGCGGAAGTGTTCGGGACGGTCGCGCCATTTCACAAGTCCATCCTCGGTGGCCAGGTATTTGGTGGCGCCTTCGACGATGATCTCAACATCGTCGGCTTCGTTCAGGTTCTCGTAGACGAATGTCCAGCGCGACGGGCCGCCGCGCAGCACGATCGAGCAGCCTTGGTCGCAGTTGGACAGGCATTCCACCGGCCGCAGGCGGATCCCTTCGGGCAGGCCGGCCTTTTCCAGCGCCTTGTGCAGCAGGGCGCCGGGGCGCTGGGCGTCGTCTTCGACGGGAAGGCCGCGGCGGCAGGTGGTGCAGACCAGCAATTCGACTGGCTTGTGCTCGGTCACGTCTCTCATCCCCCCTTGCAGGTCTCGGGGGACGGGGTCTCATGCGGGCCACGGCCCGACACCGGAACACCCCGTCCGGTTTGGTCTTCGGGCGTTGGCAGGTCTCCCGGCTTGCGGATGTCAGAGGAAGCCTCTGTCGGGTGTCCCGCCTTCCCGGCCCCGGTCGGCCAGTGGCTATGGGCACCCTCTCCGGTCACGGTCGCGGGGGCGGCTGCGTTTGACGGAGGATTCCGCTGACGCATTCCCTTTTCATCTGTCTGCACAGACACCAACGGATGGGACATGCGGCATGGGCAGGGGCCTTGTCAAGCGCGGGGTAACCTTGCCGGGAACCGGGGCGCAAATGCGACCCGCCGGGATCATTGAGCGGCATCGGAGGCCAGCCGGTCGCGCAACCAGGCCTCGAACAGCCGCGCGGAACCGGTCAGGGCGCCTGCGCCTTCGGGGCGGATCAGGTAATGCGACTGGGCGAAGGGAATCGGTGGCCCGGCGATTTTCAGGGGCGCGCCCTGAGCGATGGCGTTGCGGGCAAAGCGGGTCAGGACGGTGGCGAACCCTGCGCCAGCCATCACCAGTTGCAGGGCGGCGACCGTGGTGTCGACCGAATGGCGGATCGCGTTTTCGTCATGGGACAGCCCATGCGCCTCGAAGTATCGGGCCCAGTTGTCCTCGTAGCCGAGGATGTGAACCAACGGCCCTGACTGCATCCGGGTCAGGTCCGGTGTCGGGCGGCGCGCCGGGCAGACCGGAACGATGGTTTCATCGCAGAGTTTCTCGGCACTCACCCCGGGCCAGTCGCCGTATCCCAGGCGGATTTCCACATCAACGTCGGCGGGCGCGGCGCTGTCGTTCCAGATATGCGAGACCAGCCGCACCGGGATATCGGGATACAGCCTGCCGAATTCCGGCAGTTCGGCCGCGATCCAGTAGGTCGCCGTCGAGATCGCCGCCCTGATCGTCAAGGTCTGGCGCGTGGCCGGGCCGAACAGGCTGTTGGTGCTGAGCGCGATGTCGGACAAGGCCCTGCGGACCGTCAGGGCGTAGGATTGACCCAGTTCGGTCAGTTCGATCCGCCGCGCCGCCCGGGTGAACAGCTTGGCTCCCAACTCCGCTTCGAGTGAGCGGATATGAAGAGAGACCGCTGTCTGGGTCAGCCCCAACTCGCGCGCGGCCGAGGTGAAGTTCAGGTGGCGCGCGGCGGCCTCGAACGTGCGAAGCCAGGACGGATTGGGAAGGCGTTCCAAATCATCACCAAAAATTCTTTGGCATCGAGGCCGATATTATTCGTTTCTGTTGGCTCTTTCCAAGAGGGATACTGCGCGTGAATCGTGTTCGCGGGCATCGGTCCCGCCAGGGAGGAACATCAAATGAAAGTCGGCTTCATCGGATTGGGCAATGTCGGCGGCAAGCTGTCGGGTTCACTCTTGCGCAATGGCATCGATCTGACCGTGCATGATCTGAACAGGGATCTGGTCGACGCCTTCGTCGCGCGGGGCGCCAAAAAGGCCGAAGGGCCGGCGCAGATGATGCGCGACTGTGAAGCGGTGATCACTTGCCTGCCGTCGCCCGCCGCCTCGGACGCCGTAATGCAGGCGATGTTGCCCGAGGTGAAGTCGGGCAAGATCTGGATGGAAATGTCCACCACCGACGAGGCCGAGGCCAAGCGCCTGGGCGCCCTGGTGATCGAGCGGGGCGGGGCCGCCGTCGATTGCCCGGTCTCAGGAGGTTGCCACCGGGCGGATACTGGCAACATCTCGATCTTCGCCGGGTGTGACCGGGCGACATTCGAGCGGATCCTGCCGTTCCTGAAAGTGATGGGGCGGCGGATCCTGCATACCGGCGACCTGGGCTCGGCCTCGGTTCTCAAGGTGATGACCAACTACCTCGCCACCGCCAACCTTCTGACCTGCTGCGAGGCGCTGGTTACCATGAAAGCCGCAGGCATGGACCTCAACACCACTTTCGAGGCGATTCGCATCTCGTCTGGCAACTCGTTCGTGCACGAGACCGAAAGCCAGGTGATTCTGAACGGTTCGCGCGACATCAACTTCACCATGGACCTGGTGCTCAAGGATATCGGCCTGTTCCAGAAGATCGCCGAGAATGCGGGCGTTCCGCTGGAGATCTCACCGCTGATGATCGACATCTTCAAGGACGGGCAGAACCGCTATGGCACGCGGGCGCAATCAGACGACATCATCCGCCGCCTCGAGGACGCCACCGGTCTTGACATCCGCGCCCCCGGTTTCCCGCCCGAAATGCTGGATGACGAGCCGGAGGAGGCGGGTTACGAAGTCATCCCGCAGGGAAAGGAACTGAAGGCGGCTGAGTAGGCGGCAGGTCAAAGGGTATGCGGTCGGACGGCCATTGAGCGGGACTGTCCCTGGTCCGGGACCGGGGACGGCCGAATTCCGATGGAATACAAGCCAAATCAATCTAGGATTGGCACTGAACGCTGCTGGGCGCGGAGGCCCAACATGACCTGGTTCCGCATGATCGCCGGATTTCTGGCTTTTTTCCCGTTAATGGCCTGTGAACCGGGTAATACCGGCCAAGGATCCGGCGCGTCGCAGGCGGACTATGAAAGGCACAAGGCAAATCGCGAAGCCTACATGTACCAGGGATTCTGACGCCGTCGGACGCAATTCGTACCCGCAGGTTCGCTTGGAACCCGGATTTTTCGTTCGATTCATGTGATTGGAGGCGAGTACCGGAATCGAACCGGTGTACACGGATTTGCAATCCGCTGCGTCACCACTCCGCCAACTCGCCTTTTCAAGTGAAATCAAGCACTTGTTGTGGTGTGAACGGCGTTCTACCAGCTTTCCGGGAAGACGTCCAGTAGTCCGTTCGAGAATCTGCTGCAATCCGGCGGAAATGCGTCTCGACCCGGATGTGCTACGCACAAGTCAAAACGGCCCGCCGCGACCCGATTACGCGCCGAGGGACGTTGCCGGGGTCCGCGCGATGTGGCAAAAGCCAAATAACCGAGGGACAACAAGAGCGATCCAATGACAGATTTCGCAGCCCGCCGCCGCATGATGGTCGATACGCAGATCCGGCCTTCCGACGTCACCAAGTTCCCGATCATCGAGGCGATGCTTTCGGTGCCGCGGGAGCAGTTCGTTCCGGACGCGCAGCGCGAGGCGGCCTATGTCGGCGACCTGATGAAACTGGGCGGTGGACGCTGCCTGCTTGAACCGCGGACGCTGGCCAAGATGCTCGACGGCCTCAACATTCTGAATGACGAAATGGTGCTCGATGTGGCGCCGGCGCTGGGGTATTCGACGGCCGTGGCGGCGCGCATGGCCGAGCTTGTCGTGGCGGTCGAGGAAGACGAGCGGTTGGCCACTGAGGCGCAAACTTTGCTGCTGGATTCAGGGGCGGACAATGCGATCGTCCACACCGGCCCGTTGGCAGAAGGCGCGGCGGAGCACGGGCCCTATGACGTGATCATGGTTCAGGGCGGGGTGGAGGTCGTGCCGCCGGCGCTTCTGGATCAGCTCAAGGATCATGGCCGCATCGCCTGCCTCTTCATGGAAGGCGAACTGGGCACCGTGCGGATCGGACACAAGGCCGGCGGCCGGGTGTCCTGGCGCTATGCGTTCAACGCCAGCGCCCCTGTATTGCCGGGCTTTGAAGCAGAGTGTGCATTTTCGCTATAGTTCCGAACCGGATTTGCACAGTGTCTTGATTAGTTGAAAACTAGCGCGCAAACTGCTCCCCAGGCAGGTTAATTTTAAATCAAGGGGAATAGTATGCGCATAGCCACGCGAGGCAAACTGGCGCGGGCGATTATTCTGACGGTCGGAGTGGCTCTGACCTCGGTAACGGCCCGGCCCGTATCCGCCGACAACCTGACCGACGCCATGATTGGCGCCTACAACACCAGCGGCTTGCTGGAACAGAACCGCGCGCTGCTTCGTGCCGCGGACGAAGATGTGGCCATCGCCCTTGCGGCGCTGCGCCCGATCATCGACTGGACCATACGGGTTTCGCAGGATTACAACGACTCCCGAACCAACGGAGTTGTGTCCAACTCGGACCCTTCACGGTTTTTCACCGGCGTCTCGTTGAGCCAGCTTCTCTACGACGGGGGTGCAAGCCTTTTGGGCAAGCAGTCCGCGCAGGAAACCGTGCTCTCGACCCGTCAGGCATTGATTCAGGTTGAGCAACAGGTGCTTTTTCGCGCCGTTCGCGCATACCTGAACGTCCTGCTGCGCGAGGAAACGGTCGCCATCCGCGAAAACAACGTGCGTCTGCTGGGCGAGGAACTGCGTGCCACGCAGGATCGCTTTGACGTGGGCGAGGTGACCCGTACCGACGTTGCGCTGTCCGAATCGCGTCTGGCGCAAGCCCGCGCCAACCTGTCGGACGCCCGCGGCGCGCTGAGCACGGCGCAGGCCGAATACGTGAACGCCGTCGGCAGACAGCCGGGACGGACCGCGGGTCAACCGAGCCTGCCTAGATTGCCGGCATCGGAAAGCGAAGCGGTCAATCTGGCTGCGCGCAATCACCCGTCGATCCTTTCGGCACAGCATCAGGTCCGGGCGCTTGACCTCATCGTCGCGCAGCAGCGGGCGGGTCTTGGACCCAACGTGCGGCTGTTCGCGGATGTCGGCATCACCGAGAGCATCGACGACAACGACTATTCCAACGATGCCAGACTGTCCTTGGAATTCCGTCAGCCCATCTATGCTGGCGGCCGCCTTGCGGCCTTCGTGCGCAGGGCGATGGCCACCCGGGATGCGTCGCGTGCGAACCTTCTGAACGTTCAGAAGGACATCACGCAGGGCGTTGCCGAAGCATATGCCCGGTTCGAAACCGCCACGGCCAGCCTTACAGCTTCGACCGAGCGGGTGCGCGCCGCGCAAGTCGCCTTTGACGGGATTCGCGAAGAAGCGGCCCTTGGCGCGCGGACGACTCTGGACGTTCTGATCGCCGAACAGGACCTGCTCGACGCGAAACTGGCGGAAGTCGGCTCACGGACCGAGCGTTCGCTGGCCGCCTATCAGCTGCTGCAGGCGCAGGGTTTGCTGACGGCTGAACGACTGGGGCTGGCAGTGCAGATCTATGATCCGACGCTCTATTACAACCTGGTCAAGAACGCACCGGCGCAGTTGAGCAAGCAAAGCCGTGATCTGGATCGCGTTCTGAAGGCGCTGCACAGGGACTAAAAATACTGTCTCTGTTGTGAGTTGGCATGAGTTTGGCTACACTCGGGCCCTAGGGCAAGAGCGGTAGAAAACAATGTCAGATAGTGTCGCCAAATCTGAGATCGAGGACGTGCTGTCCTCGATTCGGCGTCTGGTAAGCGAGGAAGGTCGCAAGGCGCCGCTGATAAAGCCGGAGGCAACGGAGTCAAAACCGGAGTGCCTTGTGCTGACGCCTGCCTTGCGCATCAGCGAGCCTGCGGAGGACGCCGGAAGCGCGGACGCGAAACCGGAAAAATCCCAACTGGAACCAGAGGCCAGTTCCGCACAGGGCGACAAGGATGCAGACGATGCGGATGGCCCGTCCGGGGTAATGCTGCTGCGCCCTGACTATGCAGTGAAGCCTGACGAAGCATCGGCCCCGGCGTCCGAGCCCAATGACAGCGATGCAAGGGCACAGGAGCCGGCCGAGGAAAACTGGACGGGGAAGTCCAAGATCGGTCCGCTTCAGGAGGAACTCGCTGATAGTCTGAGCGCCAAGATCGAAGCCCTTGAGACCGCGATCGCCGAGACCGAAGATCAGTGGGAACCGGATGGCGACAGCGACGACGAATATTCCGGAACCCGCGTCCGCCGAATCACCCTGAGGTTGCACGAAGAACCGACCGACCGTGAGACGGAGCAATCGGCCTCCGGCGGCGATCCGATGGAACAGGACGAAGCGACCGGAGCGTCGCAAGAGGATGCGTCTTCGGAAACCCTCGGCGGCGTCACTGCGCAATTCGTTCACGTTCCTGCGCACGAGATCTATTCGAAACCGGCCCAGGAAGATTCCGAAGAGGATCCGAAAACGGGCATGGCCGCTGCGGAAGCGAAGGAAACCGAACCGGATCCGGACGAGACGGCACTGGACGAAGAAGCCCTGCGCATCCTGGTGGCCGACATCGTACGGGAGGAACTGCAAGGCGCGTTGGGCGAACGTATCACCCGCAACGTGCGCAAACTCGTCCGCCGCGAGATCCTCAATGCCCTTGCCACTCGGGACCTGAAATAGCGCTCAGGGGCGGCGCGGTTCTTCCGCCAGCGACAAAATCAGGTCCAGATCCATGTGCCGCTCCAGGTGATCCGCCAGAGCATCCAGCGTCTGTTCCACGCCGTCCTCATAGGCGACGGCGGAGTCGGCACCCAGCCCAGCCAGATAGCTTGCACGGAACTTGTCCGAAGAGAACAGGCCATGCAGATAGCTGCCGCGAACGCGGCCGTTCGCGCTTGCCGCGCCTTCGGGCCGCCCGTCGATCTTGAGCCAGGCCCGGGCGCAATCCGGCCCTTCGGTACGTCCCATGTGGATCTCGTAGCCCGACACCGGTTCGCCGCCCGGCAGGGCGGTGGCATCGCGAAGCGTGACCTGCTTTTCACCAGCCATGACCGTTGCCACATCCAGCAATCCCAGCCCGTCGACGGTGCCCGGCCGGCCGTCCACGCCTTCGGGGTCCGATATGGTCTTTCCCAGCATCTGGTAGCCGCCGCACAGCCCCAACACGTGCCCGCCCCGCCGCACATGAGCCAAAAGGTCGATGTCCCAGCCCTGCTCCCGGAAAAAGGTCAGATCGCCGATGGTGGATTTGCTGCCCGGCAGCAGCACCAAATCTGCGTCGCCGGGAAGAGGACGGCCCGCCGCGATTATCTCGACACTGACACCGGGTTCCGCGGACAGCGGGTCGAGGTCGTCGAAATTCGCCATACGCTCCAGCTGAGGCACGGCGATCTTGCAGGCTCCGCCCTCGTGCGAGCGGATGTCCATCATGTCCTCGGCCGGGAGCTTCCAAGCGTCGTGAAACCATGGCACGACGCCGAGGCATGGCCAGCCGGTACGCGCCGCAATGTCGTCGCGGCCGTCGTCGAACAGGGACACGTCGCCCTTGAACCGGTTCACCGCAAATCCACGGATCGTCCCGAGGTCGCCGGGATCCAGAACTGCCCGCGTACCCACGATCTGGGCGATGACCCCGCCCCGGTGTATGTCGCCAACCAGCACCACCGGCACACCGGCGGCGCAGGCAAAGCCCATGTTGGCGATGTCGCCGTTGCGCAGGTTCGTCTCGGCGGGGCTGCCCGCGCCTTCGACCAGCACCAGATCCGCATCCGCGCAGAGGCGGTCGAAACTCTCCAATGCAGCGCCCAGAAGTTTCGATTTGTCCTTGCGGTAGTCGCCGGCCTTCATCGTTCCGGCGCGGCGCCCCTGCACGATGATCTGCGCTCCGGTATCGGTCTCGGGCTTCAGCAGGATCGGGTTCATGTCCGTAAGCGCGGGGCGTTTTGCGGCACGGGCCTGAAGGGCCTGGGCACGGCCGATCTCGCCACCGTTTTCGGTCACGGCGGCGTTGTTCGACATGTTCTGCGGCTTGAACGGGGCGACACGCAATCCGCGCCGCGTGTAGGCGCGTGCAAGACCGGCGACCAGCACCGATTTGCCGACATTGCTCCCGGTGCCTTGAATCATGATGGCGCGAACCATGGCCAGCCTCCTGTTTACGCGCGCACATGACCCGATTTGACCTCCGAGGAAAAGTCCCCGATGGCCCAATTCGATCGCGAATCCGACATTACGCCGTCTGCTCAGGTAGGCCGGGCCGAAGAAAAAGGCGCGCCACCGTCAGGGGCGCGCCTTTTTTCAGTGGTATTCGGTTACGTCAGGCGGCTTCGGCCTGCTGCGCGGCGTTGCGGCGCTCGCTTTCCTCGCGCGAAAGCGCGACCGAGGTACGGACGCCGCGGCCAACGAATTCCATCAGGCCCTGAACGACGCGTTCGTTCGGGTCGATGCCTGCGCAGGTCAGCACTTCACGGCCGTCGCGCGAGCGCGCCCAGCGGGCGATCTGCTCGGGCCCGTTGCCGTACTTCTTGTCATCGGCGATGGCATCATCCAGTGCGGCCAGTACAACGGCCGCAAACAGTTTGCGAGCGCGGTTGCCCTGCTCGTTGTTAAAGGCTGTGCCGTCAACGAAATCTCTCATCTCGTTTCCCTTGTTGTTCTTGCTCTTGCAATTTTCGGCGTGGCGGTCCTTATGACCGATAAAGCGCGATTCGGATACACCTAATTTGCATATTAGCGTTGCGTCAGTTGCATAGCTTTCTGCAATTGCAGCACTAGGTCTCGTTGTCTTGCCAGGTCCGGTCCCGCCAGATATAGGGTCGCCGAACGGCGCATCAACCATGTGTGAAGGAATTTAGTCATGCCCAAGATCAATGGGAACGAAATCCGCCCCGGCAATGTTCTGGAGCACAACGGCGGCCTGTGGGCCGCGGTCAAGGTCGATCATGTGAAGCCGGGCAAGGGCGGCGCTTTCGCTCAGGTGGAACTCCGCAACCTCCGCAACGGATCGAAACTGAATGAACGTTTCCGGTCGGCGGACAAGGTCGAACGCGTCCGTCTGGAGCAGAAGGACCAGCAATTTCTCTATGAAACCGATGGGATGCTGGTTTTCATGGACGCCGAATCCTACGAGCAGATCGAACTGCCTGCGGACCTCTTGGGCGAGCGCCGGCCGTTCCTGCAGGATGGCATGACCATCGTGGTGGAATTCTATGACAGCGAGGCGCTGAACGCCACGCTGCCGCAAAAGGTGATCTGCAAGATCGTCGAGACCGAGCCGGTCGTCAAAGGCCAGACGGCGGCAAACTCGTTCAAGCCGGCGCTTCTCGACAACGGCGTCAAGGTCATGGTTCCGCCCTTCATCGCGCAGGACGAAATGATCGTGGTGAACACCGAGACCATGGAGTATTCCGAGCGCGCATAACGTCGCGTCACCAACCCGGTCACTCCATTCGGGCTCGGTTGGCGCAGCTCTGCCAGGGGCCGCGACCTCAACGTGCGAGGCGAGTGTTGCTGGGTTCGAATAGTTCCAGCAACAATTCGTATTTGATCCGATTTGCGCTGACCTGACGGTAGAAGGCGATGAGAAAGGCCGTTGGCCCCTGGATGCGGGTCAGGCCGCTCGTCGCGGCGACGACCGTTCCGACGTCGGTCTTGCCGTTCAGAACCAGCCAGCCCCCCAGCATGAGGACGCCGACCGTCCCGGCCCCGTTTATCGTACTCAGCAGGAATTTCGCGGACAGCTTCCACAAGAACATCCTCCGCCGCGTTTCGAAAATCGCGTCGAAGCGGTCGTTGGCCTCCCGGCTGATTTCCTCGATCTCCTTTGCGGTCAACTGATCCGTCGCCGCACGCAGAATCCGGACCCGTTCGGCGACGAAAGTGTTCACCTTGCGCTGCGAGATCAGAACGATGACCACCTGCGGCACGATCATCGAAAGCGCGATCAGGCCCAGCCCCGGCTGGGTTGACGAAATGTAGCCGATCACGCTTATCAGCGTTCCGATCTGCACCACCGGATCGGAAAACGCTCCCCCGGCGAATTTGCCCAGTTCCTCCGCCTCGGCGGACACCGCAGTCGTCAAGGTTCCCCGGCGCACGTCATCACCGCGTTCGCCGATTTCCGCCGCGCGGCCAACAAGGCGGCTGCGGATCAGCCGGATGATGTCCTCGCCGAGTGTACCGGCCCGAAAACCCAGCACCCATTTCAGGAACAGACTCAGCAGAATGACGGCCATCATGCCCGAACCCAACAGCAGCAGCATCTCCTTGTCGGCGTCCTGCGCCGTCAGGTGGTTGACGATGTCGCGCTGAAACTCCAGTGGCACCGCCGCCAGAGCCGCGATGGCGATGGAGAGAACGATGAGAACGATCTGGCGGCCCGAACTGACGCGCCAGATTGCGGCATAGAGCTGAAACATGAGGATATCCCGGTCAGGTCA
The DNA here is from genome assembly GCF_005938215.1 of Ruegeria sediminis. Classification (GTDB taxonomy): domain Bacteria; phylum Pseudomonadota; class Alphaproteobacteria; order Rhodobacterales; family Rhodobacteraceae; genus Ruegeria; species Ruegeria sediminis. Next base: position 123,091 of record NZ_VCPD01000001.1, on the reverse strand, counting down.
CTGGCGGGAGTGTGACGCGGGTGGGGGCGGAGTTCAAATCCATATGCCGCCGGAATCCCGCGTCGAGCCGTTTTGGTCACAGGGGGGCGGTCAGTCCGCGAGACTCAGGGTCGCTTCGCCTGCCTTCATCCGGGATTGCGCGCGGTCTAGGCGAAGATAGGCGATGGCGCGGTCACCCGAACGGGTGAACAGCGTGCCCGCCGGCTTGCCGTCAGCCGTGATTTCGCTGCCCAACGGAGCAGCGCCGTCGATGGCGACAACGCGAAGCCCCTTGCGAAGTTCGGTCTTGTGCTTCATCCGCGCGGTGACCTCTTGACCGACGTAACAGCCCTTGCGGAAATCGACGCCGTTCACGGCCTCGAAACCGGCTTCCAGGATGAAGCTATCGGGGGTCAGTTCGATGCCGGTTTCCGGGATGCAATGCGCCACCCGGATCGCGTCCCAGTCGGTGCCGTCGTCGCTTTCGGGCGATGGAGAATAGGCGCGCCAACCCATGTCGGGATGACGCGGATCGGGCAGGGCGCCCTCAGGGGCCGAACCGGTGCCGCGCTGCAGGTGCAGCCCGCTGTCTTCGATCGTCACATCGGCGCGCAGCTTGTACATGCCAAGGCGTTTGACCAGACTGTCCGCCAGCTCTTCGGCGACATCCAGCAGCACGGCGTCGCCATCGCGCGCCAGAAAGAAATCCGCGATGTATTTTCCCTGCGGCGTCAGCATCGCGGCATAGACCAGCCCCTGATCCAGCCGTTTTACGTCATTGGTGATCAGCCCTTGCAGGAATTCTTCGGTGTCCTTGCCGGACAGGCGCAGGATGCGGCGGGTTGGCATGGGGCGGGTCCTCGTCATTTCCTTGGACCACGTGATATAGGAAATCCCGCGACCATGACCAGAGGAGAGACACGTGCCCGCCCCGATCAGCATCGTCATCCCGACCCTGAACGCGGAAGAGGATCTGCCCAAAACGCTCGAGGCGCTGATGGAGGGGCTGCAGGCGGGGCTGATCTGCGAGTTGGTGGTCAGCGATGGCGGGTCATCGGATCATACGGCGAAGATCGCCGAAAGCGCGGGGGCGCAGATCGTCAACGGACCGCCGTCCCGGGGCGGGCAGTTGCGCCGCGGTTGCGCCGCGGCCAAGGGCGACTGGCTGCTGGTGCTGCACGCGGATTCCGTGCTTGAACCGGGTTGGGCCCAAGCCGTTCTGAGCCATCTGGAAACAACGCCACGCCCCGCAGCATTCCGGCTGGGCTTCCGCGCCAAGGGGTTCTGGCCGCTTTGGGTCGCAGGCTGGGCCAACCTGCGCAGCCGCGTCTTCGGGCTTCCCTATGGCGATCAGGGGCTGCTGGTTTCGCGATCCGACTATGACGCAGCGGGTGGCTATCCCGATCAGCCTCTGATGGAGGATGTGGCGCTGGTGCGCGCCTTGCCGCGCGCTGGATTGCTGCCTGCCCGGGCACTCACGAGTGCGGAGCGTTATCGCCGCTCGGGTTGGCTGCGGCGGGGGGCACGGAACCTGTGGACGCTGGCCCGGTATTTTCTGGGGGTCGATCCCGAACGGCTGGCGCAGGCTTACCGGCGCTGAGGCTCTTGCGCAGTTCCACCAGGGACCGGCCCAGCCGGAAGGGAGCGGCGAAGGCGATCAGGCACAGCGCGATCACCTGCAGCATCAGGATCTCGGCATTGGCCTGCAGAATCTCCCATTCGTCCTTCAGCTTGCCGACCTGCTCGACCAGGTCGTCATAGCTTTGCGCCAGGATCATGTAGTCGCCGGCGATCGCGGGCACCTTGCGGCGCATGTTGTCCACCGCCTGCTGCGTGGGCGCGTCGAGCGTGGTGAAGACAAGGAACTGATCGATGTCGAAGGCATCCGCCCGCGCCGCCATCTCGCGCATCTCGTCGCGCTCCTTGTCGCCGCCGAACAGGAACCGTAGCCCTTGCAGTGGCGCGACCTCGTTGGTGACGGCGATGAAAAGGGGCAGGTCGGCATTGCTGGCGGTCGAGGCCGACAGGAACTCGACCTTCTCGCACAGGACCTCGGTATCGGGATCATAAGCCGGATCGCAGAAACGCAGCCGGAACCGCGCGGCGTCGCGGTCGAAGGCGGTGGTGGCGGCATAGGCGAGGTCGATCTGCCGGTCCAGGCGCGAGCTGTCCTCGGTGTACAGCCCCGCCAGCACCGCCACCAGCGCGCCGATGCCGCCAAGCAGGACCCAGACCAGATCCGCGATCTTCCAGGCCGTGTGCTCGGCCGGCTTGCGGAACAAAAAGGCGGTGCCGACCGATCCGATCAGAAAGGACAAAAGCAGCAGCGGCAGCTGGTTTTCGACGATGAATGTCATGGGAAGAAGTTTAGGGGGCGCAAGGCCAAGCGCAACGGGGATCACGAAGATGTAGGATAGGCTTAGTGCCCGCATGGTTCCTGCGCTATTCTGGCACTTTGTACAGGGAAAGCAGGGAGGCGTTTTCATGACGAAAGAGATCGTGTTGATCCACGGGGCCTTTGCAGGGCCTTGGTGCATGGAGGATTACGCCGGGTTTTTCCGCGACCGCGGCTGGACGGTGCACACGCCGGCGCTGCGATATCACGGCGGCGATCCCGGGGACGAGCCGGACCCGCGGCTGGCTGATACCAGCGTGATGGATTATGCCGACGATATTGCCGAATTCGTGCGGGGGCTGGGCGGCAAGCCGGTCATCCTGGGTCATGCCATCGCCGGAGTGGCGGCGCAGAAGGTGGCGACGCGGGGGCTGGCGAGCGCCATCGTGCTGATCAACCCCAACGCGCCCTGGGGAACGCTGCCGGCGACCGACGACGAACGGGCGGTGCCGCAGGCGCTGATGGAGGGCGGGGCGTTCTGGAAACAGCCCATGCGGGTGGAGTTCGACCTGATGGCGCCTTTTGCCCTCAACAAGCTGAGCGAGGCAGAACAACATAATGTTTTCAATCGCTTGGGCGCGGAAAGCGGGCGGGTGATGTTCGAGATGTTCTTCTGGATGTTCGACGACCACGCGGCGATGAAGGTCGATATCGACAAGGTGGATTGCCCGGTCCTGGTGGTCTCGGGCGCCGAGGACCGGGCGGTGAATCCCGACACCTGCCGCGACCTGGCCGAGCGGTACGGAGACCGCGGGACGTTCATTCTGGCCGAGGGCCACGCGCATTTCCTGTTCCTGGAACCGGGGTGGGAGAAGGTGGCGGGGCAGATCGCGGACTGGCTGGAGGCGAATGTGGGCTGATCCCCGGCTGGCGGGATGCAGGCAGCAGGGAAGGCGGAAATGTCCGTTTTGTACACGCGCCGGGGAGGGGGGTGTCCGGTTTGTACAAAGTACGGACGGCCGATTTCGGGGTGCATTGGCGGGGTGAACCCCGCCCTACGGCCCTACGGCCCGGAGTTGACACCATTCCGGTTGAGCGGCTCCATTGGGACCTGGAAATTGCACGGGATCGTCGGACTGACAAACGCAACGGATCGGAGCGGACATGGCGGAAGGGGTCTTATCGGAGCGGGACAGGGACGCGATCGAACAGGTCGTCAGGACAACGCTGGGGAACATCACCGACGGTGACCGGGAATCCTGGCTTGGGCACTGGACGCAGGACGCGCGCTTGATGCCGCCGGGCAGGCCCGATGTCACCGGCCACGATCAGCTTGCGGCCTGGATCCGCGATTGGCCGCCGGTCAGGCGTTTCGAGGTCGAATCGATGGTGGTCGAAGGGGCCGGCGACCTGGCCGTGGCGATCTGCAGTTTCGTCAGGGTGACCGAGGACGCGGCGGGCGCGGAGGAGAGACAGCCTGCGCGGCAGGTTCTCAAGCTGCGCAGGCAGCCGGATGGAACCTGGTTGATCGCTGCGGCGATTTTCAACGCGAGGCAGTAGGGGGTGATTGAGGGGCCGGTGGTGGGTTGGAAACCCGCCCTACGCTTGCTGGGAGTGCCGGGCTGAAGCCCGGCCTACGGGGTTTCGGAGCGTACGAACCTGTCCTGGCCATACAGGGTGTCGAGTGTCATGCACGCGCCCGACCTGCCCCCAACGGCAGGCGCGAGGTGTGTGGTGGGTTACGATCGGTTATTAACCCATCGTTGGGGAGGATTTGAGGTGATGGTGCGAGCACCCATCCTACGCTTGCTTGTGGAGCGGGTGATCCGCCTGTTTTGGGCAAGGCCGGGTTCGGGAGTTTGGGTGCACCTATCCCCACGCGCCCGGCCTTTCCGATGTTGACCGGAGGCGATCCTGCGGTTTTCGGCGGGCAGGTGTGGGTGACTAGGTGGTTTTAGATGGGTGTTTACATCAATTGTCGCGTCGGCGGATTTATGAATTAGTACTCGTTCGATGGATTTTGGCGGGTCTTGATAGGGCAGCGGTGGATTGCAAGCCCACCCTACGCCTGCTCGGTTCGCAGAGTGAAATCACCAACTAATTCATGGGCCTAAAATGATTGCCAATGCTGAACAGCGGTCTCAATAATCTTTGGATTAATCAACGCAAATAATGCGGCCACGAGTACAAGTAGATACTCCAGTACAAAATTTCGAAAACCTACAGCAACATCTACCACTGTGGCGGCAATGTCCTCACGCTTGGCACGCTTTTGGTTTTCCATCATGTGTTGATATTCCCAAGCCTCTAAATGCCCGTAGGGATCTTCGTGGCCTAATGAAGGATCAGGAAACATTTCATTATTGATTCTCTCAATTTCGGCCATTGAACGTTTGTTCCAACGCTCATTAACTCTCTTAATTAGAGTGGAAATTGCTTCGAAAACGGTTACCAAACTGTGAAGAAAGAAGATCGACAATAAAAAGATTACCACTAGTTGGCCGAAAGCGACCAAGTCACTTTGAACAACCGATATCTCAAGTCCAAAGACCGAAATTTGGTTGCTCAGTAATTCAGCGTTAGCAACCGCGAATGTGAAAACTATAGCGAAAAACAGTGATTTTCGGGTCTTTGTGAGATTCTCGTGTTCAATGGCTGTCGTCAGGGGCAACGGTCAAAATCTTTTTTGATAGGTGTTAGTGATCTCAAACATCCAGCTCCTCCACGAACCGCGCGTTCTCCTGAATGTACTGGAACCGCAGTTCGGGTTTCTTGCCCATCAGGCGCTCGACCAGGTCGCCGGTTTCGCCGGGTTCGTCCTCGTCGATGGTGACGCGGATCAATTTCCGGGACTTGGGGTCCATCGTGGTTTCCTTGAGGTCCTTGGCGTCCATTTCGCCGAGGCCCTTGAAGCGGGAGACGTCGATCTTGCCCTTGCCGCCAAGGCCCTTTTCCAGCCATTCGTCGCGCTCGCGCTCGTCCAGGCAGTAGACGCGCTTGGCGCCTTGCGTCAGGCGGTAGAGCGGCGGGCAAGCGAGGTAGAGGTGCCCGTGGTCGATCATCGGGCGCATCTGGGTGAAGAAGAAGGTCATCAGCAGCGAGGCGATATGCGCGCCGTCCACGTCGGCGTCGGTCATGATGATGACCTTGTCATAGCGCAGGTCGTCGACGTTGAACTTGGTGCCGAGGCCGACGCCGAGCGCCTGCGTCAGGTCGCTGATCTCGGCGTTGGTGCCCAGCTTGGACGAGGCCGCGCCCAGCACGTTCAGGATCTTGCCGCGCAGAGGCAAAAGCGCCTGGGTCTGGCGGTTGCGGGCCATCTTGGCGGAACCGCCGGCGCTGTCGCCCTCGACGATGAAAAGCTCGGTGCCGTCGCGGTTGGTGGCGGAACAGTCCACCAGCTTGCCGGGCAGGCGCAGCTTCTTGGTGGCGGATTTGCGTTGCGTTTCCTTTTCCTGGCGGCGGCGCAGCCGTTCCTCGGCGCGCAGGATGAGGAAATCGAGGATGGCGCCGGCGGATTTGGTGTCGGCGGCGAGCCAGTTGTCGAAATGGTCGCGGACCGAGTTCTCGACCAGCCGCTGCGCCTCGACGGTGGCGAGGCGGTCCTTGGTCTGGCCGACGAATTCCGGCTCGCGGATGAAGCAGGAGACCAGCGCGCAGCCGCCCGTGGTCAGATCCTCGCGGGTGATCTGGGCGGCCTTCTTGTTGTTGATCAGCTCGCCATACGCCTTGATCCCTTTCAGGATCGCGGCCCAGAACCCGGATTCGTGGGTGCCGCCCTCGGGGGTGGGGACGGTGTTGCAGTAGGACTGGATGAAGCCGTCGCGCGAGGGCGTCCAGTTGATCGCCCATTCGACCTTGCCGGGGGTGCCGAATTTCTCGGTGAAATCGACGGTGCCGGCGAAGGGCTGGTCGGCATAGGTGGACGAGCCGTTCATCGTCTCTTTCAGGTAGTCGCTGAGGCCGCCGGGGAAGTGGAAGCTGGCCTCGGTCGGCGTTTCGCCGTCGTCGATGGCGGATTTCCAGCGGATCTCGACGCCCGAGAAGAGATACGCCTTGGAGCGGATCGACTTGAACAGGCGGGCGGGCTTGAAGCGATGGTGGCCGAAGATTTCCTCGTCCGCGTGGAAGGTGACGGTGGTGCCGCGCCGGTTGGGGGCGGCGCCGACCTTTTCCACCGGGCCAAGCGGCAGGCCGCGCGAGAAACGCTGTTCGTAGAGCGTCTTGTCGCGCGCCACCTGCACGACCATGGAATCGGAGAGCGCGTTGACAACCGATGCGCCGACGCCGTGCAGGCCGCCCGAGGTCTGGTAGGCCTTGCCCGAGAACTTGCCGCCCGCGTGCAGGGTGCAGAGGATCACCTCGAGCGCGGATTTGCCGGGGAATTTCGGGTGCGGATCGATGGGGATGCCGCGGCCGTTGTCGCGCACGGTGAGCGCGTAGTCGGCGTGCAGTTCTACCTCGATCCGGTTGGCGTGGCCGGCCACAGCCTCGTCCATCGAGTTGTCGAGGATCTCGGCCACCATGTGGTGCAGCGCGCGTTCGTCGGTACCACCTATGTACATGCCCGGGCGTTTGCGCACGGGCTCCAGCCCTTCGAGAACCTCGATGGAGGACGCGTCATAGGTGGAGGAGGGGGCTCCGCTCAGAAGATCTTCGGGCATGGGTGCTGCTCGTGTTTTCGTGTTTGCCCGATTATGGCAGGACTGGCGCGCGGGGGAAAGAGGGTGGTTTTCCCCCGGGGCTCAGCCGGTCCGGGTCCAGTCCAGGATCGCGCGGGCCATTTCGGCGGGTTTCTGGTGGTGCAGCCAGTGGTCGGCGCCCGCGATCGTGACGCGGGTCAGGTCGGGGGCGTAGTCTTCGAGGCCAGCGGTGGATTTGGGCAGCAGCGCCGTGTCCTCGGGCCCCCAGATCAGCAGGTGCGGGCAGGTGACGCGCAGCCGGTCGGCGGGCAGTCCCGGCAGGTCGGTGCGCGGCTTGCCGGGCTCGGCCACCACCAGCGGCGACGCGCGGTACCAGTTCAGCATGGCGTCGAGGCGGCCGGGGCGGGCCCATTCGGCGCGGTAGAGCGCGACCTGTTCGTCGGACAGCCAGTCGGTGCCCATGCCATGCCGGAAGAACTGTTCCAGCTTGGCGAAATCGTCGGCCGAAAGCCACGCGGCGGCGTCCGGGGCGCGCAGCCGGTTGATGTATTGCGACGCCTGCGACTGGGCGCCGCCTGCCGCCATCGCGCGCTGGAACGGCGCCGGGTGAACCCCGTTGGCGATGATCAGGCGGCGGACCAGTTCGGGGCGGAACATGGCGAGGCCATAGGCGACCGAAGCGCCCCAGTCGTGGCCGAGGACGGTGACGGGCGCGCCGGTCCGGTCGATCAGGGCGGCCATGTCCGAGACCAGTTTCGACAGGGTGTAGTTTTCGACCCCCGCCGGGGTCCAGCTTTGGCCATAGCCGCGCTGATCCGGGGCGATGCAGTGGAAGTGTCGGGACAGGTGCGGGGCCAGATCGGCCCAGGCGCCGCCATATTCGGGAAAGCCGTGCAGCATGAGCAGTGGCGGCAACGAAGGGTCGCCCCACTTGCGGAGGAAAAACGGGTTTCCGTTCAGATCGATGGTTTCCGTGATCATGGCGCGCCCTTTCCCTGCCAGAATGCCGCGCAAAGGCGGGCGGGTCCAGAAAGCCGTCACGGCACCTTGCGCAACCGGTCGAACAGGGGTTGCAGGTTTTGCCAGGTGTCCTGCAGCGCGGTCAGGGGCGCGTCGAAGGCGGCTTGCGGCAGGTCGCGCCAGACGGTCAGGGATTTCCGCCGCAGCAGGTCGGCATGGGGATGCGCCTTGTCGAAGGGGGGCGGAACGCGCTTGAGTTCCGGCTCGTCCATGCGCAGGCCCTGATCCCGATAGCCCGCCAGCAGCGCCTGCATGTCCTTGCCGAAATCGCCGGAGACCGCGTCGCGCCATCGCGCGAGAGGTTCCTTGTCAAAGCCCATGACGCCGCCGCCGATGCTGACGTAATCGGGCGATATGCCGAAGAAGAAGCCGGGCTGTTGCAGGGCGTCGCCGGGCAGGGTCCAGAGCATGTGCAGATGCGTGTTGTAGGGCGTCTTGTCCTTGGAAAAGCGCACGTCCCTGTGGGGGCGGAACAGCTTGGTCCCGGCGCCCGGCCCGATCTGCAGCGCGAACTGGTCGAGCAGCAGGGTTGCAGGCGCTTTCAGTTCCCTGTCGTAGCGGGATTTCTGCGCGGTGAACCAGTCGCGCGTGTTGTTGGCCGAAAGCTCGGCCAGGAACGCGCGGGCCTCGGGGATCAGCTGGGCGAAGGGGTCGGGCATGGAGCCTCCAATCTCGGCGGCAAGCCTAGCATGGAAACCCGTGCCGCAAGAACAACTCTTGTCAGCGCGGTTTCCCGGTCCTAAGCCTGCCGGATGAGCACGGTCATGACATACGGGGCCCATGCCCGCGCGGTTGCCGTTCTGGGATTGCCGCTGGTCGGCGGGCATCTGGCGCAGTTCGCTATCGGCCTGACCGACACCGTCATGCTGGGCTGGTACGGGGTCGAGGCGCTGGCCGCCGTGACCCTAGCCGGCAGCTATTTCTTCGTGCTGTTCCTGCTGGGGGCGGGATTCGGCTGGGCGGTCATGCCGATGGTCGCCGCCGCCGCCGCCGAGGAGGACGAGACCAGCATCCGCCGCGCCAGCCGCATGGGGCTGTGGCTGTCGATCCTGTTTTCCGCCGGCGTCATGCCCCTGTTGTGGTGGTCGCGCCCGATCCTGCTGGCGCTGGGGCAGGCGCAGGAGGTCGCGGCGCTGGCCTCGGAATACCTGCGGGTGGCCGGTTGGGGGATGCTGCCGGCACTGCTGGTGATGGTGCTGAAATCCTACCTGGCCGCGTTGGAGCGGACGCAGATCGTGCTGTGGATCGCGGTGGCGGCCGCAGTGGTGAACGCGCTGACCAACTATGCGCTGATCTTCGGCAACTGGGGCGCGCCGGAACTGGGGATCATGGGCGCCGCGATCGCCTCGGTCACGACGCAGACGGTCTCGCTGATCGCGGTGATCTACTATGCGGTGCGCGAGTTGCCGGAGCACAGTCTGTTCCAGCGGTTCTGGCGGCCGGACTGGGAGATGTTCAACCGGGTGTTCCGGCTGGGCGTGCCCATCGGCCTGACCAACCTGAGCGAGGTCAGCCTGTTCGCGGCCTCGGCCGTGATGATGGGATGGCTGGGGGCGGTGCCGCTGGCGGCGCACGGGATCGCGCTGCAGCTGGCCTCGGCCACGTTCATGGTGCATCTGGGCCTCAGCAACGCGGCGACGATCCGGGCGGGGAACGCCTTTGGACGCAAGGACCGGGCGCATCTGGCGCGCGGCGCCAAGGTGGTGACCGCGATGTCGCTGGCGATGTCGGCGGTCACGATCCTGCTGTTCCTGACCTGCGCCGCGCCGCTGATCTCGTTGTTTCTCGAACCCGGCGATCCGCAGCGGCCCGAGATCCTGGCGATCGGGGTCGGGCTGCTGGCGATGGCCGCGCTGTTCCAGCTGGTGGACGGGGCGCAGGTCATCGCGCTGGGCCTGCTGCGCGGGGTGCAGGACACCACCGTGCCGATGCTGATGGCGGCGCTCAGCTACCTGGTGGTGGGAATGCCGGCCTCGTACCTGCTGGGCTTCGTCTACGGGTTCGAGGGGATCGGCGTCTGGGCCGGTCTGGTCCTTGGCCTCGCCTTCGCTGGGGTGCTGCTGATGACGCGGTTCTGGGGCAAGGTCATCGAGCGGATCGGCCTGCCGGCCTGACGCTACTTCTTGCCCAGCCGGTCGGCCTTTTTGCGCACCAGCACCGCGCGCAGGTCGTGCATGGCCATCAGCAGCGCGTCGCTGACCTGATCCAGCTGGGCTTCGGTGGCCTTGGACTGCGCCCAATGGGCGGTGAGGTTGAGATGATCGACGGTGCGGAGGATGTCGTCGATGTCGCGCCGGGCCAGAACCTCTCTGCGCTCGGCGATCCAGGCTTCGATGGCCGCGGTCTCTTCGGGCGTCAGCGTGCGTCCGCCCTGCGGCTTGATCTCGCCGTTGCGGATGTTGACGACGGCGATCTGTTCCATCTCGACCCGCCGTTGCCGGTTCTCGGTGTCCACCCGGAACACGAAAGCTCCGTTTTCACGGGCGCGGAAGTAGAATTCGGGCAGTTCACTGGTCATCCTCGGCCCCTTATTTCAGCGCGGCGCAGAAGCGCTGGATGCGCGCGCAGGCCCGTTCAAGGGCCTCGTCGGACGTCGCGTAGCTGATCCGGAAGTTCGGAGACAGCCCGAAGGCGGCGCCGAAGACCACGGCGACATCCGCCTCTTGGAGGAGCGCGTTGGCAAAGGCCTCGTCCGTGTCGATCAGCGTACCGGCGGGCGTCGTCCTGCCGATCAGGCCGGCGATCGAGGGGTAGACGTAGAAGGCGCCCTCGGGCGTGGGGCAAGTGATGCCGTCGATCTGGTTCAGCATCGAGACGACCAGATCGCGCCTGCGCCTGAAGATCTCGTTGTTGGGGGCCAGGAACGCCTGGGTGCCGTTCAGCGCCTCGACCGCCGCCCACTGGCTGATGGAGCAGGGGTTCGAGGTGGATTGCGACTGGATCTTGCGCATCGCGGTGATCAGTTCGACCGGCCCGGCGGCATAGCCGATGCGCCAGCCGGTCATGGCATAGGCCTTGGAGACGCCGTTGCATGTCAGCGTGCGGTCGTAGAGGCCGGGCTCGACCTGGGCGGGGGTGCAGAACTCGAACCCGTCATAGGCGAGGTGTTCGTACATGTCGTCGGACATCACCCAGACATGGGGATGCCGCATCAGCACGTCGGTCAGCGCCTTGAGTTCGGCCCGGTTGTAACCTGCGCCGGTCGGGTTCGAGGGCGAGTTGAAGATGAACCACTTGGTCCTCGGCGTGATCGCCGCCTCGAGCTGTCCGGCGGTCAGCTTGAAGCTGTTTTCCAGCGTGGTTTCGACCACGACGGGCGTGCCGCCCGCCAGCAGCACCATGTCGGGGTAGCTGACCCAGTAGGGGGCGGGGATGATCACCTCGTCGCCCGGGTTCAGGGTCGCCATCAGGGCGTTGTAGAGCGTCTGCTTGCCCCCGGTTCCGACCGAAACCTGCGCCGGCGTGTAGGCAAGCCCGTGGTCGCGCGCCATCTTGGCGCAGACCGCCTGCTTCAGTTCGGGAATGCCGTCGGGCGCGGTGTATTTGGTCTTGCCCGCCGCGATGGCGGCGACGGCGGCGTCCTTGATGTTCTGCGGCGTGTCGAAATCGGGCTCGCCGGCGCTGAGGCCGATGACGTCGCGGCCCTCGGCCTTGAGTTCGGCTGCCCGGGCGGTCATCGCGATCGTGGGAGACGGTTTGACGCGGGACAATGTCGCAGACAGGAAACTCATGCGGGCCTCGGTTTGTATGTTGAGCCTGTCTGTCATAGGGTGCGGCAGAATTGTGATCAAGCGATATGGAAGGAAGCCAATGGAGGCCCTGATGAGCGAAACCGCAGATTGGTTCGGACCGGATGCAGCCACTTTCGGAGACCGGGTCGCCGGCGCCCGCGAGGCGGCAGGCATGACGCAGGCGCAGCTGGCCCGGCGGCTGGGCGTCAAGAAATCGACCATCGTCGCCTGGGAGGACGATCTGTCCGAGCCGCGCGCCAACAGGCTGTCGATGATGGCGGGAATGCTGAACGTTTCCATCAAATGGCTGCTGACCGGCGAAGGCGAGGGCATGGAAGCCCCGGTCGACCTGAGCGACGAGACCGCCGACCTGTCGGCCATCACCGCCGAACTGCGCGTCCTGCGCGGCGAGATGCGGTCCAGTGCCGAACGCGCCGCGCGGCTGGAAAAGCGGGTGCGGCTGATGATGGAACGGCAGGAATGACCGAAACACGCGAGAACCGCATCAAGCGCATGAAGATGCGCTCGATGCGGCGCGGGATCAAGGAGATGGACCTGATCCTGTCGGCCTATGCCGACCGCAATCTGGACGGGATGAACGACGCGGGTCTGGATCTTTACGACTCGCTGCTGCACGAGAACGACCAGGATCTCTATCAATGGGTAACCGGGCAGGTCGCGTCGCCGGAACCCTATGCCGAATTGATTTCGGACATCTCGCAAACCTTTCAAAAGTGACGGTTTTCCCGGCTTAACCGATTCTTGGGGATTTCGCCGCATCGTGTCTGCAGAGCGCGAGTCAGGCGGAGGAACGGATGAGCATGGAGACGCGGGGTGTTGCGGCCGGGAACAAGGGATTCATGACCGGCTATCTTGAGGCGCTGGCGCTGGTCGAACGTCTGCACCGGCTGCTGCTGGATGTCATCAAGGATGAGTTCGAGAGGGTCGGCATCCTGGAAATCAACGCCGTGCAGGCCCTGCTGCTGTTCAACATCGGCGATCACGAAGTCACGGCGGGCGAGCTGAAGAGCCGGGGCTACTATCAGGGCAGCAACGTCAGCTACAACCTCAAGAAGCTGGTCGAGATGGGCTACATGCACCATCAGCGGTGCGAGATCGACCGCCGCTCGGTCCGGGTGCGGCTGACGCAGCGCGGGAGAGAAATCAGGGGGATCGTGGCCGACCTGTTCGCGCGCCATGCCGAGGGGCTGCAGGCCAGGGGGGTGCTGGGCGCCGAAGGGGTCGATGAGATCACCCGCTCGCTGCGCCGCGTGGAACGCTACTGGACCGATCAGATCCGCTATATCTACTGACCGCCCGCGGGGCGCGCGCCCGGCAGAGCCGAGACGACCATGCTCTCCAACTCCCGTTTCAGCTTCCGGACCATCGCGGCCTCGTAATCGTGAAAGCCGAGGGCGATCTCGACGAAGGCGTCGGGACCAAGGGCCACCCAGGCCGCGTAATAGGCCGACAACTCACCGATCTGGAGCTGGCGCTTGTCGTCGGCGCGCGGATCGTCGGCACCGATGACCAGGCCGTTGATCGTGAGCCCGGCATCCTTGAGCGCAAGCCGGACATCGCGCGGGTGCGGTCCCATGTTGTGCTTGCCGTCGCCGGACAGGTCGAGCGTGCGTTTCCAGCACTCCGCCTGCGCCGCCAGCAGGCTGGCGCCGAACATCATGGCCGAGCCGACGGCGGTGCCGTTGGGCGCGGTCGAGCGGGCGGTATTGTCGAGACGGTCGGCGATGCGCGCAAGCGTCGCTGGGTCCCGGATCTCGGTCCAGTCCAGGAGCAGGCGCTGATACCCGGGTTCGCTCCATTCGAAGATGGCCAGCCGGACGGGGGCCGCGGGTTGCGCCAGCATGGCCTGCGCCACGTCGGGATGCCGCAACGCGTTGGCCAGGCCGCCGATCTGCAGCCGGTATTCGGCGCTGTCCACCGAGCCGGACACGTCCAGCCCCAGCGCCAGCGCCTGGCGGCATTGCGCCGGAGCCGCCGTGCCGGCGAGGCAAAGCAGAAGCGACAGCGCCCGGATCATCGCGGCACCCGGCCGTCCAGGCCGCCGATGACGGCGCCGGACAGCTCGCGTTCCAGCTTGCGGCGCATGGCGCTGTGGTAGTTTTCGAAACCCTGCGCCACCTCGAGGAACGCGCCGGGGCCGCGCAGAACCTCGGTGGTGTAGAAGTCGATCAGGTTGAGTTCCCCCTCGAAATCGGCGCCGTTGATGACAAGCCCGTTCACCACAACGTCGTCGAAGGGGAAATGCGCGTAGGCCGACCGGGGTTCGTAGCCGTCGTTGTTGGCGCCGTCGCCGGCCACGTCGATCGTCTTGAACAGGCAGACCGGCGCGCGCTGCAGCAGCTGGGCGCCGAAGGCGAGGGCATGGCCCATCGCGGTGGCGGATTCGGTCTGCGACCGCGGGGAGCGCGCGATCGTGTCAGCCGTCGCGTGAAGTTCGGCCCGGGTCCGGATCAGGCGCCAGTCCACGAGGATCGACTGGTCGGACCGGCCGCTCCATTCGTAGACGGCCAGCGCGACGGGCAGGGGCGAGGCGAAAAAGGCGCGTTCCACCTCGGGCGAGATCAAGGCCGAGGCAAGGCCGCCTCGTTGCAGGGCGTCCTCGGCCGCATCGACCGAGGCCGAGACATCCATCGCAAGCGCAAGGGCCAGGCGGCACTCAGCCGCCCCGGACGGGCCGGCGGCCAGGGCCAGCCCGAGGGATGCCGCCCAGCGGATCACCAGTGACCGGTGCTTTCCATGCTGACCCAGGGCTCTGCCGGTTTCAGCGCCTCGCCGTTCTGCAGCAGTTCGATCGAGATGTTGTCGGGCGACCGCACAAAGGCCATGCGCCCGTCGCGCGGCGGGCGGTTGATGGTCACGCCGTTGTCCTGAAGATGCTGGCACATGCCGTAGATGTCGTCGACGCCGAAGGCCAGGTGCCCGAAATGGCGGCTGTCGCCGGGCAGCCCGTCGTCGCCGTCCCAGTTGTAGGTCAGTTCGACCGGCGCCTCGTCCTGACCCGGGGCGGCCATGTAGACGAGGGTGAACCGGCCCGCCTCGCTTTCGTAGCGGCGGATCTCCTTCAGCCCGAGCAACTCGTAGAAGGCCATGGATTTTTCCAGGTCCTTCACCCGGACCATCACGTGCAGATATTTCAGTGCCATGCCAGCATCCCTTGTTCGCAAATCTCTGGCGGGAAGCTTAGCGCGCTGCCCGCAAGTGTCGAGGGGGGTGATCCGATCGCCGCAGGACGAAAATGAACCTGGATTGCACCTTATATCGCGGTTCCTGTCCGCGAATTGCCGATATATAGTAGGTGGGCGACTCATTTCAGGAAAGGACACCGACATGCCGCTTTCTCCCGAGCAACTGGCCGAGATCGAAGAGCAGCGCGCGCAGTCGCAGGTGACGCGCCGCGTGGTTGCGCCGGGAATGGAAGAGCATCTCTATACCGCGCATCCGGTACTGGATCACGGATTCGTCCGGGTGATCGACTACATGGGCGACGATGCGGCGATCTGCCAGGCGGCGAGGGTCTCGTACGGCAAGGGCACCAAATCGGTGCAGAACGACGAAGGGCTGATCCGCTATCTGATGCGCCACTGGCACTCGACCCCGTTCGAGATGTGCGAGGTCAAGCTGCACGTGAAACTGCCGGTTTTCGTGGCCCGCCAGTGGATCCGCCACCGCACGGCGAACGTGAACGAATACTCGGCCCGGTACTCGATTCTGGACCGCGAGTTCTACATCCCGGCGCCGGAACATGTCGCGGCCCAGTCCGAGGTCAACAACCAGGGCCGCGGCTCGGCCCTGCAGGGCGCGGAAGCCGCGCAGGTGCTTGAGATCCTCAAGGCCGACAGCGCCCGGTGCTATGACAATTACGAGGCGATGATCAGCCAGGACGGCCAGCAGGGACTGGCGCGGGAACTGGCGCGCATGAACCTGCCGGCGAATGTCTATACGCAATGGTACTGGAAGGTGGACCTGCACAACCTGTTCCACTTCCTGCGGCTGCGCGCCGATGCCCATGCGCAATACGAGATCCGCGTCTATGCCGAGGCGATCTGCGAAATCGTGGCCGACTGGGTACCGTTCGCCTACAAGGCTTTCGAGGATTACCGCCTGGGCGCCGTGAACCTGTCGGCGCAGATGGTCGACTGCCTGCGCCGGATGCTGAAAGGCGACAACGTCACCCAGGAAAATTCCGGACTTTCGGCCCGGGAATGGCGCGAGTTCGAGGCGATCATCCGCGAGGGCTGATCCGGCAACGAAAACGCTGCGGTAAATCATTGAGCAGGACCTGGCCTCGGCCATCCTGCCTTGGCGCGGTTTGCCATTGAGCGTTGCGGGTGATGGGACAGCACGACTGCTTCGGGGCCCAAGCCGCAGGCAGCCCCGAATGGTCTTGCGTGACTATCCAAACAGGCAGCCAGCGGCCAGAAATTGGCCGCTGACTTGGATCTTTACTTCCGTCGCTGGGCGCGGAGGTCGTTACAATGGTTTCAAATCAGAGGCCATTTGCCGGCCGTCACGTCCGTCCTGAAGCTCGTACGAGACTTTCTGGTTGTCTGCGAGCCCGGTCAGGCCGGATCGTTCCACGGCCGAGATATGAACAAACACATCCTTGCCCCCTTCGTCGGGCGCAATAAAACCATAGCCTTTGGTTGTATTAAACCACTTCACGGTGCCGGTTGGCATTTCCCGTGTCTCCTTCTACTTAAACGTTGCCCCAAAAATCGATGGGGTAGCGAATGACGAGCCCGCACCCAAGTTCCCGCAATGCAAGGGGCAATCCGGCTTGGGCGACTGGATTCGTCTTTCTCACCATTACACGGTGAAGTAAAAAATCAAGAAGTACGCGCGGTGATGGCGGCCATTGCCTGCACAATCAGCGCCAAAAAGAGGAGAAATCATGCGGTTGTTCGGCCTGAAGACCTGCGACACCTGCCGCAAGGCATTGAAATCGCTTCCCGAGGCGCAACTGGTCGAAGTCCGCGCGGAGGGCGTTCCGGAGGAGGTGCTGGCGCGGGCATTCGCCCGGTTCGGCGATGCCTTGCTCAATACCCGGTCGACAACCTGGCGTGGATTGGAGCCCGGCGACCGGGCGCGGCCGCCGATGGAATTGCTGGCCGAACATCCGGCGCTGATGAAACGGCCCCTGATCGAAAAGGACGGGGAACTCTACCTGGGGTGGACGGCCGAAACCCGCGCCGCCCTTGGCGTTTGATGAACGGGTGACTATCTGCGTCTGCAGGCAAACGGAGAAGAATGATGCGCAACGCCGCCATGGTGCTTGGTGTGATCGCCGGCCTGATCGGCATGATCGTGGGTTTTTTCGGCTACGGCTATGTCGAGTTCATCAGCCGCTACGGCGAGATCAAGGGACTGGCCGAACAGGTCGCCAACGAGGATCTGATCCAGTTGATGTCGGTGTTGGCGCCGATGCTGGCGATCGCGGGCGGCGCGATTTCCCATGCGCGGGCGTTGTGGGGCGGGGCAATGCTGATCGCGTCGGCGGCCGGAATGTATTATGCGTTCGGATTCAACGTGTTCACGATGTTCCCGATCGCCTTTGCCGCAACCGGCGGGCTGCTTGGGCTCGCCGCCGGTAAGCCGGACGAGCCCAGGGCGCATTTCTGATCTCAGGGAAGACGCAGGAGCCGGTCGATCGATATGGGGCCGGCGCCCTTGATGACGAGAACCAGGAGCAGGAAGGACCACATCACGCGCTGATCCATCAGCGTAATGGTGTTGTCGAACAGGCCCCCCAGCGCCACGCCGTGCCCGGTCACGTCCACGACCGTCTGGACCCAGATGAAGAAGATCATGGCGATGGCGGAAAGACGGGTAAGCAGGCCGACGACGATCAGGACCGGCAGCGCGAACTCGGCAACGGTGCCGAAGAAGATCACGACGCGCTGAAAGATGGTCATCTGCGAAACGTCGTAGAGAACCGCCTCGGCCGCCTTTGGAAAGATCTGGCCGAAGGCCCCGGCGGAGGGCGAAAAGATGGACCCGTCGATCTTCAGCATCGCCGAGTTCCAGTAGTAGAACAGCAGCACCGCCGCAAAGACGACCCGCGCCAATGTCGGTGTCAGAATGTCCGATGAACGGTCGATCTTTTCAAAGACACTGTTGTGAAGGGCAATCAGAGCGGTCATGTTTCCAGCCTTTCGATATTCACGGAGGTTATGGCGTTTTCCTGCAGCAGCAGGGCCAGCAGCGCGCCCAGATCGAAGCCGTCAGCTGCGGCGAGGGCGGTTTCATGGGCGTCGCCCAGGGTCTGTCCGGCCTGCACGGCCTGGATCCATTCCGCGCCGCCTTTGGGCAGCAGGTGCGGAACCGGGTCGAATTCGGCGCGGGTGATCAGGATGTCCTGGGCGCCGGCTTGCGGTTTCGGCGCGCCGTCCTGGGTGTTGAAGCGCCAGATGGCGTGGATCGGCCAGGGAGAGCGCAACAGCCCGATCGCCGGGGCAAAGGCCAGTTGAGCGCGCGGCAGGTCGTCCGGGGACAGCGCCAGCGCCTCGGGCCCGATCGGAGTGCTGTCGGCGGCGTGGTAGGACCGGCGCAGCGCCAGTTCCAGCCGCGCGACGTCCGGCAGGTAGCCGAGATGGGACAGCTGTTCCATCCCGGCGAGGAAATCGGGGAACGCCTCGCCGTAATGCATCATCAGCGGCGATGATGGGGGATGGCGGCGCAGGAACAGGCCGGCCAGCCCGTCCATGTTCTGTTTGCCGAGCAGTTTGGCGATCACCGGAAACGCCTCGTGCATCGCCTCGGTCAGGGACACCGCGACGTTGTTGCGGTAGACGCTGAACCGGCGGCCCGCGGGGCGGGCCTGCGCGTCGCTGAGCCCGAGCGGAACAGGCTGCGCTGCGTCCAGCAGCGCATCGTGGAATGTGGCTTGTGATTCGGTCATGCGGGGATACGCTCCAACGCTGCCTGCGCGCGGACGGCCTCGGCGCGCAGGACCGGCCAGTCCGGCACGTCGGTGTCCCATTCGATCAGGACGGGTTTCGGCCCGGACCGTTCCAGCACGTGGTCGAGCAGGGCCCAGACGGGATCGACGACCTCGCGCCCGTGGCTGTCGATCAGCAGCGGGTGGCCGTGGTCATCCTCGTCCTCGTCATGCCCGCCCAGATGGATCTCTGCGACGTTTTCAAGCGGAAAGGCGTCGATGTACCCTTGCGGCGAGAAATCGAGATTGGTGGCGGAGACGAAGACGTTGTTCACGTCCAGCAGCAATCCGCAACCGGTGCGCCGCGAGACTTCGCGCAGGAAATCGGGTTCGGACCAGGTGCTTTCGTCAAAGGCCAGGTAGCTGGACGGGTTTTCCAGCAGCATCCGGCGGCCGACCACGTCCTGCACCTGGTCGATGTGATCGCAGATGCGCGAAAGCGTGGCGTCGGTATAGGGCAGGGGCAGCAGGTCGTTCAGGAAATGGCTGTCATGGGTGGACCAGGCGAGGTGCTCGGAAAAGCTTGCCGGATCGAGCCAGCCCACGAGGTGCTTGAGCCGCGCAAGGTGATCCGCGTCAAGCGGATCCTCGCCGCCGATGGACAGTCCCACGCCATGAACCGAGATCGGGAAACGCTCGGACAGGTGGCGCAGCTGCGCCAGCGGCCGCCCGCCGTCGCCCATGTAGTTCTCGGCATGGATTTCCAGCCAGGCGACCGGTGCCGCCTCGGCCAGGATCTGGGAAAAATGCTGGGGCTTGTAGCCGACGCCCGGCGCTGCCGGCAGGCGGTTCGACCCGAGTGCGCTGTCCAACATCAGCCTTCCTCCCCAAGTGACGGACCGGGGGCGGAAAACCGCCCCCCGTCATTCTTCCTGGATTATGCCGGCAGGTCGCGTTCCAGCGCCTCGAGCGAACCCTTGCGGGGCGATCCGTCGGCCTGCGCCGGCAGTTCGATATCCGCGCAGGTGCCGGCGTCAACCAGCGTCCACGCGTTGCCCTGATAGTCCACGGTCGACGTTCCGGCGCAGGTGGTGCCGGGGCCGGCGGCGCAGTCGTTCTGGCCGGCCAGCGCGACGCCATAGCACTTTTCCTTGGCTTGTGCGCTGGCGGTGGTGGCGGTTCCGGCGATCGCTGCCGCGACTGCGCTTGCGATGACCAGGGTTTTTGCGGTGTTCGACATCTCGGTAATCCTCTTGGTGACTGCGTATGTCTGCTTGTGACAGGGACAAGGTAACGATTGGGGCTGTTCAGTTGAATTCACGAGCACGTGTCTCACAAGCCCGTCAGGGAATGTCATCCCGACAGACAGATTAACATGCTGGTTTTGAAGTTAAAATTGAAATGTGCAGCAATCCGGCCCCTTTGCGTGGGGCCGGATTGCCCGCGATTTCCCGCCGAATGTTACAGCAGGTCCGGCGGCGTGGCGGCCTTGGCCAGTTCTTTTGTTACATCGGCAAGCGACTGGACGCTGGTCTGCTTTTCGCCCAGGCGGCGGACGCTGACCGTGCGTTCCTCGACCTCGCGGTGGCCGACGGCGAGGATGACCGGCACTTTGCCGACCGAATGCTCGCGGACCTTGTAGTTGATCTTTTCGTTGCGGATGTCGGCTTCGGCGCGCACGCCCGCCCTTGTCAGTTCGGCGACAACCTCGCGGACATAGTCATCGGCGTCCGAGGTGATCGAAGCGACCACGACCTGGCGCGGGGCCAGCCAGAAAGGCAGCTTGCCGGCGTGTTCCTCGATCAGGATGCCGATGAAGCGTTCGAACGAGCCCAGCGTCGCGCGGTGCAGCATGACCGGGCGGTGCTTGGCACCGTCGGCCCCGACATAGGTGGCGTCGAGCCGTTCCGGCAGCACGAAGTCCACCTGGAAGGTGCCGCATTGCCAGTCGCGGCCGATCGCGTCGGTCAGCACGAATTCCAGTTTCGGGCCGTAGAAGGCGCCTTCGCCCGGGTTCAGCTCGGGCTCGGTCCCGGCGGCGCGGGTGGCGGCCAGCAGCGCCGCCTCGGCCTTGTCCCAGACCTCGTCCGAGCCGGCGCGGGTTTCGGGCCGGTCGGAGAATTTCACGGTGAACTTCTCGAAGCCCAGATCCTTGTAGATCACGCTGAGGAAGCGGATGAACTCGGCGGTTTCGCTTTCGATCTGCTCTTCGGTCGCGAAGATATGCGCGTCGTCCTGGGTGAAGCCGCGCACGCGCATGATGCCGTGCAGCGCCCCCGAGGGTTCGTAGCGGTTGCACGAGCCGAATTCGGCCATGCGCAGCGGCAGGTCGCGGTAGGATTTCAGGCCCTGCTTGAAGATCTCGACATGGCAGGGGCAGTTCATCGGTTTCAGCGCGTTGACCGATTTCTCGCGCGCGTGCTCCTCGTCGACCTCGACTATGAACATGTGCTCCTGGTACTTGTCCCAGTGGCCCGAGCGTTCCCACAGCTTGCGGTCGACGACCTGCGGGGTGTTGACCTCGACATAGCCGCCCTTGCGCTGCTGGCGGCGCATGTAGTCCTGCAGCTGGGTGTAGATGGTCCAGCCGTTGGGGTGCCAGAAGATCTGGCCCGGCGCCTCTTCCTGCATGTGGAACAGGTCCATCTCGCGGCCCAGCTTGCGGTGGTCGCGCTTGGCGGCCTCTTCCAGCATGTGCAGGTGCGCCTTGAGCTTTTCCTTGTTCTGGAAGGCGCAGCCGTAGATGCGCTGCAGCATCGGGCGCGAGCTGTCGCCGCGCCAGTAGGCGCCGGCAATGCTCATTAGCTTGAAGGCGTCGCCCGGCAGCTGGCCGGTGTGCTGCAGGTGCGGGCCGCGGCACAGGTCCTGCCAGTGGCCGTGCCAGTACATCCGCAGCGGTTCGTCGCCCGGAATCGCCTCGATCAGCTCGACCTTGTAGGGCTCGTTGTTGGCCTTGTAGAACTCGATCGCGCGGTCACGCTCCCAGATCTCGGTGGTGACCGGGTCGCGCTTGTTGATGATCTCTTTCATCTTCTTCTCGATGAGGCCGAGATCTTCGGGCGTGAACGGTTCGCTGCGGTCGAAATCGTAGTACCAGCCGTTTTCGATGACCGGGCCGATGGTGACCTTGGTGGCGGGCCAGATCTCCTGCACGGCGCGGGCCATGACATGGGCGAAGTCGTGGCGGATCAGCTCGTTGGCCTGCGCCTCGTCCTTCAAGGTGTTGATGGCGATCTCGGCATCCGTGTCGATGGGCCATTGCAGATCCCAGTGCTTGCCGTTGACCGTGGCCGAGATGGCCTTTTTCGCCAGCGAGATCGAAATGTCGGCAGCCACCTCGGCGGGCGTCACGCCTGCCGCGTAGGATCGGGAATTGCCATCGGGGAAGGTTAGGGAGACTGACTGTGAGTCCAAGGCCATGATCTGGCTCTCCTCGTCGGTTTGGCGCCCACTGAACGCCCGGTTGCGGGTTATGGTGTCGCGCCGGTTTGGCAGGCGCGGGGGCGCGTGTCAAGGGCGGGAGCGAGGGGCGCCGCCCCTCGCGCACCCCGGAGTATTTGCAGAAAAGATGAAGGGCCAAGGGTCGTTGCGGTGGCAGTCATGGCGTGCATGATGGGGGAAACGGCTTAGAGGGTTTTCATGGCAGCGACGGAATTTCTGGACACGCCGCAGGGGCGGCGGCTGGCCTATCACAAGAGCGGGGGGACGGGGCCGACCGTCGTCTTTCTCGGCGGGCTGAAATCGGACATGGAGGGCACCAAGGCGGTGCATCTTGAGGCGTGGTGCCGGGCGCGCGGGCAGTCCTGCCTGCGGTTCGACTATTCCGGGCATGGCGAAAGCTCGGGCCGGTTCGAGGACGGCTGCATCGGGGACTGGCACGAGGATGCGGTGGCGGCGGTTGCCGCGCTGACCGAGGGGCCCCTGATTCCGGTGGGATCCTCGATGGGGGGCTGGCAGGCCCTGCTGCTGGCGCGGGTCATGCCTGAGCGGATCGCGGGCATGGTGACAATCGCTGCGGCGCCGGATTTCACTGAGGACGGGTATTGGGCGTCCTTCACCGACGAACAGAAGACGGCGCTGGAGACGGTGGGCCATGTGGAGCTGCCCTCGGACTACATGGAGCCCTATGTGATCACCAGGCGGATGATCGAGGACGGGCGGCGGCGGCTGGTTCTGCGCGAGCCGCTGGATCTGCCCTTTCCGGTGCGGTTCCTGCAGGGCACGGCGGACACGGCGGTTTCGACTGAAACTGCGCTGCGTCTGCTGGAGCACGCGCAGGGCGATGACATGCGGCTGTTGCTGGTCAAGGATGCCGATCACCGGTTTTCGGACGGGCCCTGCCTGGGATTGATCGAAGAGGCGATCCTGGACGTGATGGGCGCGCGGTGATGCGCGCGTTCGGCCGGGTTCTCGGGCGGATCCTGCTTGTCCTGGTGATCGGCGCGGGGCTGCTGTGGTGGTTCGGCCCCTATGAGGAGGTGGATCTGAACCCGACTTTCGAGCCGCGGCGGTTCGGCGAAGGCGTGCAGGTCTATTTCGAGAGCATCGAGTCCCGGTTCGACGACATCGTGCCGGGCGTCGAAAAGCGGGTGATCTGGCAGCCGGGGGCGAAGGAGCAGAGAACGCCCTATTCGGTTCTTTACCTGCACGGGTTTTCGGCCACCTCCGAGGAGATCCGCCCCGTGCCGGACCGGGTGGCCGAGGCGCTGGGCGCGAACCTGGTCTTCACGCGTCTGCAGGGTCATGGGCGCGGCGGGGCGGCGATGGCCGAAGGCACCGCGTCGGGCTGGATGCGGGATACGGCGGAGGGGCTGGCCGCCGCGCGCGCGGTGGGCGAGCGGGTGGTGGTGATCGCGACCTCGACCGGGGCCACACTGGCGGCTGCGGCGGCGCTGGACCCGGATCTGGCCGAGAATGTCGCGGCCGTGGTGCTTGTCTCGCCCAATTTCGGCGTCAATGCACGCGGGGCCTGGTTGCCGACCCTGCCCGGCGCAAGGTACTGGCTGCCGCTGGTCATGGGGGACGAGCGGGATGTTTCGGGCGCCGATCCGGCAAAGGACACCTACTGGACGTCCCGGTATCCCTGGGAGGCCATCGTGCCGATGTCGGCGCTGGTCAGGGCGGTGATGCGGCTGGATTTCTCGGAGGCTCGGGTCCCGGTCCTGTTCTGGTTCTCGGAGGAGGATCAGGTCGTCCGGCCCGACCGGACGCATCGGGTCGCGGAAGAATGGGGCGGGCCGGCGGCGGTGCGGCTGGTGACGATGGGGCCTATGGACGATCCGTCCGCGCATGTCGTGGCCGGGGACATCTATTCGCCCGGGCAGACGGATGCGGCCGTTTCGGGCATTCTGGCCTGGCTGAAGGAACAGGGGATCGAGTGATGGAGCAGCGCGCCGCATGTCCAGGACGGGCAGTCGCCCGAGGTTCGGATGGCGAGTTCCGCTGGAACGGGTACGGGTGATGCGCCGACCGGGCAGCATGTGGAGCCTCGAGGCGCTTGGCCGCGTACGCCTGTCGCGCCATTTCTTCATGCGCGATTTCCTCTATTCGGAGATCGGGAATTTCCATGAATTGCAGAACATTCCCGAAAACCCGGACCTGGCCATCGAAACCGGCAGCGCCTTTTGCCGGACGCTTCTGGACCCGCTGGAAGAGACCTTTGGCCGGGTCGCGGTGCGGTCGGGATACCGCTCGCCGTCGCTGAACCGGTTCGGGAACGAGAACAAGCTGAACTGCGCCCGCAACGATCATCCGCTGGAGTGTCACATCTGGGACCGGGGCGAGGGGGAGGCGCGGATCGCGGGGGCGTCGGTCGTCATTCCGTGGTTCGCCGACCGCTATGCCGAGGGGCGGGATTGGCGCGACCTCGCATGGTGGCTGCACGATCACCTGGACTATTTCGAGATCTGGTTCTTCCCCAAGCTCTGCGCGTTCAACCTGGTCTGGAGGCCGGTGCCCCTGCGCCGCATCGACAGCTACATCGCGCCGCGGGGGCGTCTGCTGGCCGCGGGGGCCGAGCCTTCGGAGCCGGTTGAGGCCAGGCGGGCCCGCTATGCGGATTTCCCGCCGTTCCGTGGGATCAGCTATCCCTGAGCGCGGGCGGTTGCGGGGTCAGTCGTAAAGCGCGGCGCGCTCGTCCTTGGTCAGCACCTTGGCAGGCACTATCGGCGCGCCGGTCGCGACGTCGAAGAACGGGGTTCGCCGCCAGCGCCCCGACAGACGCGCGGACAGGCCGCGGCGCAGCACGGCCAGCACCGCGCGGCCCAGGTGTTCGTGTTTCAGCTTGCCCGTGCCGTCGGGCACATAGCCGCGCGTCACGACCGGCCCCAATCGGTCCGGGTCGGAGACACGCTTCGCGGCGATGCCTGCAAAGGGAAGTTTCGGCGTTTTCAGGGTGTTGGCGATCGGCGCGCCGCAGCACTTTGCGTACCAGCGGAACAGGCCGTTGGGGCCGAGGCGCAGCAGGGCCAAGTTATCCTTGCCTTTGTCGATGACCACGGCGTCGGGACTGAGTTGGAAGATGTCGACCGGACCCGGGGCCAAGTCGGGCTGGCCGAGATACAGTTCCGCCGCCCGGCAATCCGGGCAGTAGCAGACGACATGGGTGCCGGATTTCACCCCCTGCGCGGTGATGTGGCCGGACAGTCCGCCGCAATCGCAGGAAAACGCCAGCGATGCGGTGGAGTCGTCCGGCATGGATCAGGCGGCGGTGTTCTTGTTGGCGGCCTTGCGGGCGCCTTGCTTGCGCGCGTTGACATTCATGAAGTTGATCACCAGCGGGCGGATGTTCACGCGCCAGCTGCGCCCGGCGAAGATGCCGTAGTGACCCGCGCCGGGCTCCACATGGCTTGCCTTCTTGCTGTCCGACAGACTGGTGCACAGGTTCAGCGCGGCGATGCACTGGCCGGGGGCCGAGATGTCGTCATTCGCGCCTTCGACGGTCATGACGGCGACGTCTGTGATCTTGCCCATGTCCACCTTGTGCCCGGCCACCACGAATTCGTTCCTGGCGATCTCGCGGTGCTTGAACACGCGCTCGACGGTGGACAGGTAGAACTCGGCCGGCATGTCCATGACGGCGAGGTATTCGTCGTAGAAGCGGTTGTGGGCGTCGTGGTCCGACGCCTCGTCGCGCATGACCCGCTGGATCTGGTCGACGAAAGCCTTGGTGTGACGTTCGGCATTCATCGACATGAAGGAGGCCAGCTGCAGCAGGCCCGGATAGACCATGCGGCCGACGCCCTTGTACTTGAAGCCGACGCGCTGGATCATCGACTGTTCCAGCTGGCCCATGGTGACGCGGCGGCCGAAATCCGTCACCTCGGTCGGCGTCGCGTCCGGGTCCACCGGGCCGCCGATCAGGGTCAGGGTGCTGGGCTGCGCCTTGGGGTCGAGCTCGGCCAGGTAGGCGGTGGCGGCGAGCGTCAGCGGCGCGGGCTGGCACACGGCGACCACATGCGTGTCGGGGCCCATTTCGCGCATGAAATCGACGAGGTAGAGCGTGTAATCCTCGATGTCGAACTTGCCCGAGGAAACCGGGATGTCGCGGGCGTTGTGCCAGTCGGTGATGTAGACCTCGCAGTTGACCAGCAGGCTTTTCACGGTCGAGCGCAGCAGCGTGGCGTAGTGGCCCGACATGGGCGCGACCAACAGAACCTTGCGCGGCTGTTCCTCGCGGCCATGCACCTTGAAGTGGATCAGATCGCCGAACGGGCGTTCGACCACGGTCTCGACCTTGACGAGGTGGTCCTTGCCGTCCTCGCAGGTGAAGGTGCGGATGCCCCAGTCCGGCTTGACGATCATGCGTTCGTAGGTTCGTTCGGTCACTTCGCCCCAGGCGGAGACCCAGCTGAACATGGGGTTGGGCACCATGCTGAAAAGCGGGTAGGATGCCATTGCATTGGCGGTCGCCCCCAGCCATTGGTTCGTGTTGCGGGCGGATTCCATCAGGTCGTAGGTCAGCATGTAGCGCATGAAACGGGTCTCCTAAACTCGCACGCATTGAAGTTCGGACTATTCGTCGCTTTGCCCCCCACGACCCACGACGTTATTCTGCGTAGCAGCGAGATTATTGGGGATTCCTTAAAATGACAACTACTGACGGAAAGTCATCCGAATTGACCGAGGAACACATTGAACGGCTTAAGGAAAACATGGAAAAGGTCGAGCAGCTTTCCAAACGGCTGATCGAAGTGATGGCGGGGAAAAAGCAGCACACGCACGCCCTGAACGCCCCGAATCACGAGCTTTTCGCAAAGGCAGCAACGGCGTATTGGACCGAGGCGCTGCAAAATCCCGCCAAGTTGCTGGAACAGCAGATCGAATACTGGGGCAAATCGGTGATGAATTTCGCCGAGGCGCAGCAGGCGCTGGCGCGCGGCGAAGTGCCCGAGGCCAATGAAGACCCCGAGGATCGGCGGTTCTCGAACCCGATGTGGGACACCAACCCCTATTTCCGGCTGATCCGGCAGCAATACCGCACGAATGCCGAAGCCCTGGCCCAGGCCGTGGCCTCGGTCGAGGACATCGACGAGAAGGACCGCCGCCGGCTGAACTATTTCTCGCAACAGATCATCGACATGATGGCGCCGACGAATTTCCTGGCGACCAACCCCGATGCCCTGGAAAAGGCGGTCGAGACCGAAGGGCGGTCGCTGATCCAGGGGCTTGAGAACCTGGTCGCCGATCTTGAGGCGAACGAGGGCCAGCTGGTCGTGCGGCTGGCGGACGAAAGCGCGTTCGAGGTGGGCGGAAACATCGCCACGACGCCGGGGGACGTGGTCTATCGCAACCGGATGATGGAGCTGATCCAGTACAAACCGGTGACCGAAACGGTTCATGAAACGCCAATCGTCCTGTTCCCGCCCTGGATCAACAAGTTCTACATCCTCGACCTCAAGGCGCAGAACAGCCTGATCAAGTGGGTGACCGAGCAGGGCTATACACTGTTCGTGGTCAGCTGGGTCAACCCGGACGAAAGCCATGCCGACACGGGCCTGGAGCACTACATCGACGAGGGGTTCCTGACCGCCATCGAAGAGGTCAAGAAGATCTGCGGCGTCAAGCAGGTCAACGCGGTGGGATACTGCATCGCCGGAACCACGCTGAGCCTGACGCTGTCGCTGCTGAAGCAGCGGGGCGACAAGTCGGTGAAATCCGCGACCTTCTTCACCGCGCTCACCGATTTCTCGGATCAGGGCGAGTTCACGCCTTTCCTGCAGGACGACTTCATCGACGGGATCGAGGAGGAAGTGAACAGGGAGGGTGTGCTGCACTCGTGGATCATGGCGCGCACGTTTTCGTTCCTGCGCTCGCGGGACCTGATCTATACGCCTGCGATCCGCAGCTACATGATGGGCGAAACGCCGCCCGCCTTCGATCTGCTCTACTGGAACGGGGACGGGGCCAACCTGCCCGCCAAGATGGTTGTGCAGTACCTGCGCGGCCTGTGCCAGCGCAACGAGTTCATCGAGGGCGGCTTCGACATCCTGGGCCACAAGCTGCACGTCAGCGACGTGGACGTGCCCTTGATGGCGATCACCTGCGAGACCGACCACATCGCCGCGTGGAAGGATTGCTACCGCGGCGTGCAGCAGATGGGATCGCGGGAAAAGACCTTCGTGGTGTCCGAATCCGGGCACATCGCGGGCATCGTGAACCCGCCGACCAAGAAGAAGTACGGCCACTACACCAATCCCGACATGAAGGCGGACCCGGACACCTGGCTGAAGGAGGCCGATTTCAACGAAGGGTCCTGGTGGCCGATGTGGGAAGCCTGGCTGAAGACGCGTTCGGGCAAGCAGGTTCCCGCCCGCGATACCGGCGATTCGGACCATCCCAGGCTGTGCCCGGCGCCGGGAACCTACGTGGTGGCCAGGCTAAACGACTGATTCTGCTGCGAAAGCGAAAAATTTCTGCACCGCAGCAAGAAAAGCCTTGAAATGCCGCGATGCAGAAAGCATATTCCACTCAAGCCGAAGGAAAACGGGGTGGGCCCGGATCCGGCGAAGAGGATTGAGACAATGGCAAAGACCCAAGATTTTACCGTGATCATGAAAGACATGATGGGTGCGTTCCCGGTGGACACCGCCGCTTTTGAAGGCGCATTCAAATCGACCGCAACCCTGAACGAAAAGCTGTCGGGCGTTGCTCTGGATGCAGCCGGCAAGTCGGCTGAGATCTCGAACAAGTGGACCAAAGACACCCTGGCCAAACTGGCCGAAGTGTCGAAAGCAAAGGCCGAGCCGGCAGACTACGCCAAGGCCGCAACCGATTTCGCAAGCGCCTCGGCTGAAGTTGCCGCCGAAAACATGGCCGCATTCGCCGAGATCGCCAAGAAGGTCCAGATCGAAACCGTCGAGCTGCTGATGGCTGCCGGCAAGAACATCAGCGAAGACGCTGCTGCTGCCGTCAAGAAGGCCACCAATGACGTGACCGCTGCTGCCAAGAAAGCAACCGCGGCCAAGTAAGAAAGCGCGAAACTGCACCCTCTCCTCCCAATCGGTGCAATCGCGAAGGGCAGATCGAAAGATCTGCCCTTTCTTTTTTGGCCGGCCGGTCCGGCAAAGCGGTCCGACCGGGGCGTTTTTCCGCGGGTTCCCGCGACGTAACTTGCGGCAAAGGCAACTCTTTCTTTTTCTGCTGCGCTCGCATAACCTATGCTGCAACGCATCATCCTTGGGGAGGCAAGAGGGTGTCGGAAAAGGAAAAACCGCTTCTGATCAAACGCTACGCCAGTCGCAGGCTCTACAACACCGAGACCAGCGACTACGTCACGCTCGAGGATATCGCGGGCTTCATCCGCGACGGGCGCGAGGTTCAGATCATCGACCTCAAGACCGGGGACGATCTGACCCGGCAGTATCTGCTTCAAATCATTGCGGAACATGAAAGCCGGGGCGAGAACGTACTGCCGGTCAACGTGCTGAACGACCTGGTGCGCAGCTACATGGTGCCGGGCGGGGGCATGATGCCGCAATTCCTGCAAAGCTCGTTCGAAATGCTGCGGGAAAGCCAGGCGAAGATGATGGAGAACATGAGCGCGATGAACCCGATGTCGCAGATGCCGGGGTTCGAGGCGATGCAGGCGCAGCAACAGGCCTTTCTCAAGGCGATGACCGGCGGCCTGTCCGGCAACTGGTCGGGGCCGAAAAAGGACGATGACGGGGACTCGGCCGAACAGGGCGAGGATCTGGAAGACATCAAGAAGCAACTGGCCGAGCTGCAGAAGAAGCTTTCCAAGCTGAGCTGAGGCCGACTATTCCGGAAGGCCAGCGCGGCGCAGGCCTTCCAGCCATTTGTCCTGGTCATCCTCGTACCGCACCGGCACGATCTGGCGCACCTGCGAGATGGTCAGGCCGGGCATCTTTTCCAGCAGCCGCGCGACCGAGGCCCTGGCTTCATCCTGCCGCCCCAACATGCCGAGCGCGGCGGCTTCCTGCCGCAGAAGCGAGGCGTAGCCCGGTGCTTCCTTCAACCCGATGCGGGCGTTTTCCAGGCATGTTTCATAGCGGCCCGAGACATAGGCGCCGATGCCGTAGCCGCCGCGCCAGAATCCCGCCAGCGGATCCCGCGGGCTGAGGGCGATCGCACGTTCGAACGAGGCCCGCGCCTCGTCAAAGCGGCCGGCGACGCCGTAATACGCGCCGAAATTGCCGAAGCCGGTCGCCAGGTTCGGGTTGACCGCGACTGCGCGGCCAAGATGGGTTTCCGCGTCGGCGAATTCCCGCGCGAAGAGGTTCGCCATGCCCAGCATCGCATGGGCGTTGGCGTTGTTGCGGTCGAGGCCAACGGCGATTTCGGCCTCGGCCTTGGCGGACAGGATCGCGTCGTGGGTGTCCCTGCGCCAGATGTGCAGCATGGCGATCAGGTCGCACAGGGCGATGCCGGCATGACCGTCGCACAGTTCCGGGTCCGCCTCGACGGCGTCCGACAGCAGTTTCCGCGCGGCGTCGTTGTTTTCCCTGGTGAACTTGCCCATGTGCCAGCGCGCCTGAAGAACCTTTTCCCACGAGGACAGCTTGTCGGGCCTTTTGGCGCGGGCGCGCTGCATCTCGGCGCCCATGGTTTCGGGGGCGACCGCGCCGACGATGGCTTGCGTGATCTCGTCCTGGACGGCGAAGATGTCGTCGATCGACCGGTCGTAGCGGTCGGCCCAGATATGCGTGCCGGTCGCGCCGTCGATCAGCTGCGCCGAGACCCGGACCCGGTTGCCGGCCTTGCGCACGCTGCCTTCGAGCAGGTAGCGCACGCCCAGATCCCGGCAGATCTGGTCCACGCGGATGGGCTGGCCCTTGTAGGTGAAGGTGGTGTTGCGGGCGATGACGAAGAATTCGCGGAAATGCGACAGGGCGGTGATGATGTCCTCGGCGATCCCGTCCGAGAAATACTCCTGCTCGGGGTCGGTGGACATGTTGTCGAAGGCGAGAACGGCGATGCCGGGGTTGTCCGGCCGGGGGCGTGACGGCGCCGGTGAAGCCCGGTCCGCGCTTTGGTCCGGGATCCAGTGATACAGGCGGATGGGCCTGTCGATGTTCTTGAGGTGGTGTTCGCCCGCATCCGCGAAATCGGCCTCGATGCGCCGGCCGATGCTCTGGTGGACGATGTCCGAGATGCAGATGCCGCCCGGATCCGCCTCGGCCTCGAGCCGCGCGGCCACGTTCACCCCGTCGCCGTAGATGTCGCGGCCCTCGGTCATGACGTCGCCCAGGTTGATGCCGATGCGGAGCCGCAGCGCCTCGGACGCATCGGCGCGGATCCGGTTCTGGATGGCGATGGCGCAGGACACGGCATCGACGACGCTGGCGAATTCGACCAGGGCGCCGTCCCCCATCAGCTTGACGATCCGGCCGGAATGCGCGGCGACCGCCGGGTCGAACACCTGCCGGCGGAAGGCCAGAAGCCGGTTGAGCGTGCCCGGTTCGTCCTGGGACATGAGGCTGGAATATCCAACCACGTCTGCGGCAAGAATGGCGGCCAGACGGCGGGGCATGGGCGGTCTCCGGACTTCAGGCGGAAATCGCCTGACTGTCCGTCATTCCAGCAGAAATCGGCTGCCTTGCCTACCGCAAAGGCGCGGATGTCAGGTGCCGAAGGCCTGCGCGGGCTGTGTCGCCTCGGCCATCGCATCCAGCAGGATGCCCGTGATCACGTCCAGTTCCTCGCGCGTGAGGCGCACCGGCAGGCGCACGTCGCAGGCGCGCATCAGCATGGCGCGGGTCCGCGGCAGTTCGACCTGCTCGGGCAGGAACTGCCAGTTCCAGAAGGCGCGGGCGTTGTCCTCGCTCAGGCCGAAAACCTGTACCTTGACGCCGCGCGCGTCGGCGGCGGCGGCGAAGGCGCGGGTTTCGGCCTCGTCCAGCCCGACGAGGTTGAACTGGATCGAATCCGGCGCGCGCCGTTCCGGCGCCAGAGGGGCGGGAACGTGGATATGGGGCGAGGCGTTCAGGCGCTCGGCCACGTAGTCATGATTGGCAAGGCCGTCGCGCACGCGGCGGGCCAGTTCCGGGATCTGCGGGCGGATCACCGCGGCGCTGAGGTTGTTCATGCGCAGATTGTAGAGCGGCAGCCGGTTCTGCCAGCGGGCAAAAGCCTGCTCCAGCTCAGGCGAGTTGTCGCCGTGCGGGCCCTTGTGCTTTTTCCAGTTGTGCTCGTAGGCGCCCGACATGATCACCGCGCGGGCGATCAGATCGGCGTCGTCGGTGATCATGATGCCGCCTTCGCCGGCGTTGATCATCTTGTAGGACTGGAACGAAAAACAGCCGACGCGCCCGATGGTGCCGATGTTGCGCCCGTGCCAGGTGGTGCCCAGCGAGTGGGCGGCGTCCTCGATCACGGGGATGCCGCGGGCGTCGCAGAGGTTCATGATCGCGTCCATGTCCGAGGTGTGCCCGCGCATGTGGCTGATGATGACGGCCTGCACCCCGTCGAGCTTGGCCGCGAAATCGGCCATGTCGATGCGGTAGTTCGCGCCCACCTCGCAGAGGACCGGAATGCAGTCGGCGTGAACCACCGAAGACGGCACCGCGGCGAAGGTGAAGCCGGGGATCAGGACCCGCGCGTCGCGGGGCAGGCCAAGCGCCTTGAGCGACAGGAACAGCGCGGCGGAACAGGAGGATACCGCCAGGGCGTATTTCGATCCCAGCAGCTCGGCAAATTCGGCCTCGAGCAGGGCGACCGGCGCATCCTGCGGGGCGGTGTAGCGGAACAGGTCGCCCGACTGCATCAGCGCGTCGATCGCCTCGCGCGCGGCTGCGGGGATGGGTTCGGCGTCATGGACGTTGGGGGGCAGGGTCATATTTGGGAATCCTGAATACTAACTTTTGAAAAGTTAAAACCATGCGGCGAATATGCCAAGCCCTGATCCGGGCGATCGGCAAAAAATCACGAAACCGTCGCTTTTGGGTTCAGACGCCCAGCCGGTCCCTGAGCGAGTACCAGGTCATCGCAAGCACCAGCAGCGGGCTGCGCAGGGCAGGGCCCCCCGGAAAGGGCGTGGAGGGGACGCGCGACAGGGTGTCGAACCCTTCGGCCTGGCCCTGAATGGCCCGCGCCATGAGTTGCCCGGCATGGGTCGCCGTGCCGACCCCGTGGCCGGAATAGCCCGAGGCGGAGAGGATGTTCGGGGCGACCCGCGCCAGAAAGGGCATCCGGCGCATGGTGATCGCCAGCGTGCCGCCCCAGGCGTAGTCGATTCCGACGTCGCGCAGATGCGGGAAAATCTCGGCCATCGGTTTGCGCACCTTGGCCGCGATGTCGGCGGGGAAGCGATAGCCGTAGCTTTCGCCGCCGCCGAACAGCAGACGTTTGTCGGCGCTGAGACGGAAGTAGTTCACCACGAATTTCGTGTCCGCCACCGCGATGTCGCGGGTCAGGACCCGGGCGGCGTCGTCACCCAGGGGCTCGGTCGCGGCGATGAAGTTGTTGATCGGCATGACCTTGGCCTCCACCTTGCGGTTCAGCGAGCCGAGATAGCCGTTGCAGGCGAGGATGACATGCTCGGCCACCACACGCCCCTTGTCGGTCCGCACGACCGCGGGGCGGCGTTCCTCGATGTGGTGAACCTCGGTCTCCTCGAAGATCCGGACGCCGGCGGCCTGCGCCGCCCGCGCCAGGCCCAGGGCGTAGTTCAGCGGGTGCAGATGCGCGGCGCCCATGTCCAGGTAGCCGCCCTTGTAGGCCGGCGAAGGGCAGAGCGCGCGCCCCGCTTCGGCGTCGAGCGGTTCGATCTGGTCATAGCCGTAGCGGGTTTGCAGATGCGCGGCATGGTCGTGCAACTCGCGGCATTCGGCGTCGCTGAACCCGAAATGGGCGATGCCGGGTTTCAGATCGCAGTCGATCCCGTGCTTCGCGATCAGCCCTTTGACGAGATCCTTGGCGTCCTCGGCCAGATCCCAGAGGCGGGCGGCGTCCGCGTCTCCGACCAGGCGCTCGAGGTCTTCCTGATCCATCCGCTGGGCGCTGCCAAGCTGTCCGCCGTTGCGCCCGGACGCGCCGAAGCCGACGCGATGCGCCTCGACCAGCACCACGTCCAGCCCGGCTTCGGCAAGGTGCAGCGCCGCCGACAGGCCGGTATAGCCGCCGCCGACGACGCAGACATCCGCCTTGGTCTCGCCCCTGAGCGGCGCCAGCCGCTCGAAAGGATGCGCGGTTGCCGCGTACCAGCTTGGCGGATGCTCGGCCCGCCGGTCGTTGGAATAGAGCAGATTCATCCTGCCCTCCTGCTTCTTGTCGGTATGGAGACGCCCTGCCGGCCTCAGACGTTCAGCAACAGGTGCTCGCGTTCCCAGGGCGAGATCACCTGCAGGAATTCCTCGTATTCGGCGCGTTTGACGATGCCGTAGACTCGCGCGAATTCCGGCCCCAGGACCTGGTGCAGCGCCTCGGCGCCGTCGAACAGGTCCAGCGCCTGTCCCATGACCTGCGGTATGTCGCCGTCGCCTTCGTAGGCGTCGCCGTAGAATTGCCGGCGGGGACGCCGTTCCTCCATCAGGCCGAGATATCCGCAGGCGAGAGAGACGGCGATGCCCAGGTAGGGGTTGCAGTCCATGCCTGCGATGCGATTCTCGATGCGCCGGCTTTCGGGGCCCGACAGGGGAACCCGGATGCCGGTGGTGCGGTTGTCGCGGCCCCATTCGAGGTTGATGGGGGCGGCCTGGTCCTTCACGTAGCGCCGGTACGAGTTTACATAGGGCGCCATGACCGCCAGACCTGCGGGCAGATGGTTCTGCAGCCCGGCGATGAAGTGATAGAACGCGTCCGTTTCACCGCCTTGCGGGCCGGAAAAGATGTTCTTGCCCGTGTCCAGGTCAACGATCGAGTGGTGGATGTGCATGGCCGAACCCGGCTCGTCCTCGATCGGCTTGGCCATGAAGGTGGCGAAGCAGTTGTGGCGCAGCGCCGCCTCGCGGATCAGGCGCTTGAAATAGAACACCTCGTCGGCAAGTTTCACCGGATTGCCGTGGCGCAGGTTGATCTCGAGCTGGCCGGCGCCGCCTTCCTGGGTGATGCCGTCGATTTCGAAACCCTGATGCTCGGCGAAATCGTAGATGTCGTCGATCACCGGGCCGAACTCGTCCACCGCCGTCATCGAATAGGCCTGACGCGCCGCCGCCGGGCGGCCCGAGCGGCCCATCATCGGCTCGATCTCCTTGGCCGGGTCGATGTTTCGGGCGACCAGGTAGAATTCCATCTCGGGCGCGACGATCGGGTTCCATCCCTGATCGTGATAAAGCTGCACCACGCGCTTGAGCACGTTGCGCGGGCTGAACGGGATCGGGTCGCCGTCGCGGTCATAGGCGTCGTGGATCACCTGCAGCGTCCAGTCGCCGGTCCACGGCGCGGCCGAGGCGGTCGAGAAATCGGGTTTGAGGATCATGTCCCGCTCGATGAACCCGTCCTCGCCGGCGGCCTCGCCCCAGTCGCCGGTGATGGTCTGGTAGAAGATGCTGTCGGGCAGGTGGAAATAGGTCTGCCGCGCGAATTTCGACGCCGGCACGGCCTTGCCACGGGCGATGCCGGGCAGGTCCGAGATGATGCATTCCACTTCGTCCAGGCGCCTGTCCTCCAGGTAGGTCCGGGCCGCTTGCGGTAGGTTGTCTGTCCAATCGGCCATCAGGCCCTCGCTTTCTTGAGGAAGTCAGCCATGTGGCGGCCGATTTCCGCGTTGTCGTTGGGGCCGTCCTGCCGGTTGGCAGCCGCTTGCAGCAGCGCATCGGGCACGACGCCCTCGCCGCGCGTGCGCATCAATCCCTTGAGGAATTCGTTGGAGAATTCGGGATGCGCCTGGACGGTCCAGATGGTGTCGCCATAGGCGACCATGGCGTTGCGGCAGAAGTCGTTGCTGCCCAGAACCTTTGCGCCCTCGGGCAGTTCGGTCACCTGGTCCTGATGCCAGGAGTTCAGCGTGACGGTCTTGCCGTTCAGGTCATAGTCGGTCTGGCCGACGGACCAGCCGCCGGTGAATTTCTCGACCTTGCCGCCAAGCGCCTGCGCGATGATCTGGTGGCCGAAGCAGACGCCGACCAGGGGCTTGCCGCTGTCGCGAATCTCGCGGATCAGGGTTTCCAGCGGCGGGATCCACGGGTGATCCTCGTAGGCGCCGTGACGCGAGCCGGTGATCACCCAGCCGTCCGCGTCCTGCGCGCCCTCGGGAAAGTCGCCGTCGA
Source organism: Ruegeria sediminis (assembly GCF_005938215.1). Taxonomy (GTDB): domain Bacteria; phylum Pseudomonadota; class Alphaproteobacteria; order Rhodobacterales; family Rhodobacteraceae; genus Ruegeria; species Ruegeria sediminis. The sequence goes on along the minus strand of NZ_VCPD01000001.1, from coordinate 86,819 downwards.
CGACCGAGAAGGTCTGAAACGAAAAGCCGTTGCCGCCCAGAAGGGAGCGGAACATCTGGTCATAATCCCCCGAACGCTCGATCAACACTTCGGGGGCGTGGCCGGTTTGCAGGATGCCGATTTTCATGAGTCACCAAATTTGATCAAATTGAATCTAGCCGAGTCCGGGCGTTCGGACAAGGGGGTCATACCGCCTCGAGATAGCTCATCCAGTGCGTCTCGGACGGCCGGTCCGAGAAGCGCGCGATTTCCTGCCGCTTGGTCATGGCCAGGTAGCGGATCAGTTCGGCCGGCAGGATCCGCGCGATCAGCGGATCCGTTTCGAACGCCGCGACCGCCGAGGCCCAGTCGCGGGCAAGCTGCGGCAGGCCGTCGATCTCGTAGGCGTTGCCGGTGATCGGGGCGGGCGGCCGCAGGTCGTCCTCGATGCCGACCAGGGCCGCGCCCAGCACGGCGGCGAGCATCAGGTAGGGGTTGATGTCGCCGCCTGCGACGCGGTGCTCGATCCGGCGGGCGGCGGGAGCGCCGCCGGGGATGCGGATGGCGGCGGTTCGGTTCTCGTAGGCCCAGCAGGCCCCGGTCGGAGCATGGGCGCTGGGAACCAGACGCTCGTAGGAATTGCCGTGCGGCGCGAAGATCAGCGTGCTGCCGGGCATGGCGGCCAGACAGCCGGCCACCGCCGCGCGAAGGGTATCGGTGCCATCCGGGCCACCGTCGTCGAAGACGTTGCGGCCCTGATCGTCGAGGACCGAGAAATGCACGTGCATGCCGTTGCCGGCATCCGTCGGGTAGGGCTTGGCCATGAAGGTCGCGGCGAAGCCGTGTTTGCGGGCCAGCCCGCGCACCAACGCCTTGAACAGCCACGTATCGTCGGCGCAGCGCAGGGCGTTCTGGTGGTTGAGGTTGATCTCGAACTGGCCGATCCCGGCCTCGGATATGGCGGTCTGGGCCGGGATGCCCATGGCGTCGCAGCCGTCGTAAAGCTCGGTGAAAAAGGCGTCGAAGGCGTCCATTTCAGCCAGCGACAGCACGGCTTCGCTGGACAGCCGCCGCCGCGTGACGGGGTTGAGGGGCGGTTGCGGCGCGTTGCCCGAGGCGTCGAGCAGGGTGAATTCCAACTCGGTCGCGGCGACGACCGACCAGCCCCGCGCCGCGTAGCGGTCGAGCACCGCGGACAGGGCGTGGCGCGGGTCGCCGGCGAAGGGCGCGCCGTCATCGTCATAAAGGCACATGGGCACCAGGGCGGTCGGGGTGTCGAGCCAGGGCATGGGCACGGGACCGCGGTCGGTCGGCAGCAGGATGCCGTCGGCGTCGCCGGATTCAAAGACCAGCGGGCTGCCCGCGATGTCGGCGCCCCAGAGATCGACGTTGAGCGCCGACAGGGGCATCCGCACCGCGCCCTTGACCAGCTTGTCCGCATAGCTGGGCGGCACCCGTTTGCCGCGCATCTGTCCGTTGAGATCGCAGGCGGCGACGCGGAAGGTGTGCAGGGTGCTCAGGTCCATGAGGGTCTCCATCGTTCTTGGAGATGAGGTGTAGCCGAGGCTCGGCGGCTTGTCACGATATTTGATCAAATTATTCGGGGCGATGCTATTGGACCGGAAACGGGCGTCTGCCACGGGATTGTTGGGTTTGTACCATCATGTGCAGCAGGATCTGCCATTTTGTACAGGCGGGCAGGGCACCGTTCCGTAGGAGCAGAAGACGCAACAGTCGCCGGGCCGGGGCCGCAGCAAGGCTCCGCAATGCGCGCATTCGTAGAACCACTGGCAGGCGTCGGTCGGCATCCGCTCGGACCGGGACTGCCCGCATTCGGGGCAGGTGATGAGGGATTGCAGCAAGGCTTGGGTCATGGGAATCCCCGCCAGTCCTGTGCAGTGGGCCAGCGCCCGGGTTGCGGCATTGACGCCCGGGTCAGCCGGGCGAGGCCAGGCGTCCGTTTCCGGCCGGTTTCGGAGCGGGGGCGATGCTCGCCACCGCGGTTTCGGTGCGCCGCCAGTTCATGACCTGAAACGCGAGTCGGTGCATTTCGCGGGGGCCCGCGGCGGGGGTGATGCCCGCCTTGGCGGTTATGGCGACCGCCGCCGGCTTTGTTTCGGCTTCGGAAGCGGTATCAGGCATTTGTTGCCCGGATTGATCATCAACCGGCGCGGCGCTCTTGCCCTGCATTCGCCGCGCTTTTTCCAGGGCGGCCAGGATATCCGCGTCACCTGGCCTGAGACGCGACGCGGCCTCGAAAACGGCGACGGCCTGATCGACCTGGTCAAGCCTGAGCAGCACGCGCCCGAGCAGGTAGTGGACATTTTGCTGGTCCGGGATTTTCCGCATCAGATCGACGTAGGAATTCGCCGCTTCGATCGACCCGCCATTTCCGGATATCAGCGACCGGCCCAACCTGAGCCATGTCTTGAGCGACGCGGGATTGCGTTCGAGCGATGTCTCGAACTCGCGGCTTGCGGTGGCGTCGTCGCCGAGCTTGGCGGCGATGACACCGTGCCAGTAGCGCAGGTTTGCGTTGTCCGGCTGAGCCTCGACAAGCTGCGCGAAGCCGCGTTCGGCGGCGGCCAGGTCTCCGGCCCGGTAGAATTCGGTGGACCGCCGCGCCACGAAGGCCAGGCAGCGCCGGTCGAGTTTCCCCCGGAGGTTCCGGCCGCTTTTCGTGCTTAGAAGCAGCGCACGGTTCTTCGTCTCTTCGGATCCGAAAGCGTATTTGTAGGGTTCGTTGCCGCGCAGGAAATCGTATTTCCTGATGCCCTGCGAGATCGCATGGCGAATGGCGTAGGCGTGCAGGACCAGACCCGTGGGCGGGCCCTTGAACGTGTCGTCGCGGCCACCGACGATGAAGTTGTAAGTCTTCTTTCGATCATCGACCAGGATGGCGAAGGCGCACAGCGGGCGGTCTTCGTGCCAGAGCATCGGCATGAAGAGCGTCTGCGTCTCGAGGGCGTTCCTGAGGGTGCGGCGAAAGCTGTTGACGATGGCCTGCACGCGCTCGCCCTTTCGTTCCGCCCATCTTTCGGTCCAGAGCTCGATCAGGATTTCCAGATCGCGGTCGAAGGTTTCGCCGGTCGTGTGGGTGAAGCGGTAGGCATCGGATCCTTCGACCTGGCGCAGGAAGCGCCGGATCTTCTGGCGCGTGTTCGAACTGACGTTCTTTTGCAGGAACTCGTCCCAGTCGTCGGCGAGAACCGCGTGCGGGCAAATCGCGTTGTCGATGCCGTCGGAATTGACCGTGTTCACGGGCTTGAGGTCGAAATCCCTGGCCGAGAACGGGCTGAGGAACAGGCGGACGCGTTCGTCCGAGGCGGGCAGGTTGAGCAGGCGCAGGCGCCGCCAGTTCATCCCGAGCAGGGATTTGGCAAGCGCGGGAATGGCCTGGGTTTCGAATTCCGGCCTGCAGATGAAGCCGTTGTAGTCCGAGGTGTAGTTGCCGCTCAGGTTCAATTCGTTGTGGAATCCGCCGGATTCGTGTGCGGTGTTCAGCCGGACCGGAAGAAAGGCCACGTAGTCGGAATCGTCGTCGGGCGCGCGGACCCCAACCACCATGCCGCCGCTGCCCGCACCGGTTGCGGTGCCGAACAGCCATTCGAACGAGAGGAAATAGGTCGCTTCGGGATCCGCCTCGTAGACGGCAGTCCATTGGTCTTTCAACTCGGCAATGGCCGCTTTCGTTTCAATGAATTCAACTCGCACAGCTATACTCTCCACGGCGCCACAAAATAAGGGGCTGGGAGCAGTATAGAGATTCTTTCGGAAAAATCTCGCTTTCCTTTGATTCCCGCCGGTTGCCGCCGGAAATGTTGACGGGATGGAGACAATGACAGCGGGCGGCGACCGCCCGGCCGGAGTTTTTCCGGGGGCGAAACGGCCGGTTCCCTGGGGTCAGCGCGCCAGGTTCAGGCGGAAGCGCATCTTGCCGCGCGTCTCTGCCGGGAGATGGCGGTTCAGGCGGGTGTTGACCAGTCCGAAACCCCAGACGATCAGCAGCGTCAGCAGGATGAAGTAGAAGGCCAGGATCGGGTAGGGAACGAAGGGATTGAAGGTCTTGTCCGCGAAATAGCTGGCATAGTAGAGCGCGTCGCCGCGTTGCTGCCAGGCCGGGAAGGCGGAAAAGAACACCAGCGTGGTGGCGTGGAACAGGAAGATCGCCTCGTTCGTGTAGGCGGGCCAGGCCAGCCGCAGCATGGTGGGCCAGACGATCCGCCGGAACCGCGCCCAGCCCGACAGGCCATAGGCGTCCGCCGCCTCGATGTCGCCCTTGGGGATCGAGCGCAGCGCGCCGTAGAAGATCTCGCCCGAATAGGCGGCCGTGTTCAGGAACAGCACGATCAGGGCGCCCAGCCAGGCCGAGGTGAAGGCGTCGAACATCGGGTAGGATTTCTTCAGCGACAGGAAGAAGAAATAGGCGAAGAAGAACTGGATGAAGAGCGGCGAACCCCGGAAGACGAAGATGAACCACTCGGCCGGCTTGCGCAGCCAGCGATTGGGCGATGCCTTGCCGAGCGCCAGCGCGGTGGCCAGGAAGAAGCCGGTGGTCATGGCCAGCACGCCGAAATAGACGTTCCAGATCATCCCCGAGCCGATCAGGGTGAAATGTTCGCACAGGGTGAAGTCGCCCTTGGGCAGCAGCCGTTCGCCGATGCCGATCGAGCGCAGGCCGTAATCCTGGATGGTCTGCCAGCAGCTCATGCGGTGGTCTCCTTGCGCAGCAGCTCGCCGGCGGCGGTGGCCTGACCGCGGGACAGGCGGCGCATCAGCCGCTCGAGCCCGATTTCCGAGACGCGCGTCATGCCGAGATAGAAGAGCAGCAGGAACAGGAAATACCACATGCGCCAGTCGCCATGCGGGTAGGCGGTGAACTGGGACGTCTTGGTGCCGCCCAGCTCGCGGGCCCAGTAGACGATGTCCTCGATCCCCAGCAGGAACAGGAGCGGCGTGGCCTTGATCAGCACCATCCAGAGGTTCGACAGGCCGGGCAGGGCGTAGACCCACATCTGCGGAACGAGGACGCGCCAGAAGGTCTGGCGGCGGCTCATGCCATAGGCCGCGGCGGTTTCAAGCTGGGCGTGCGGGACGGCGCGCATTCCGCCGAACAGCACGTTGGCAGCGAAGGCGCCGAAGACGATGGCGAAGGTGATCACCGCCAGGAAGAAGCCGTAGGTTTCATGCACCCATTCCGGCGCGGAGCCGAGCGGCAGCTTGGCCGAGGGGCAGACCAGGAAGTCGTTGCCCTGCCGGATCGGATCGGTCCAGTCGGGGCAGAGGATCTGGTGCCGGGTCCATTCGAATGCCTGGTCCAGCGCGATCACGAAGAACAGGAAGAAGGCGATGTCGGGCACGCCGCGGACGATCGCGATATAGCCCTTGCCGAGCCAGCTGAGCGGCGGGAAATGCGACCGCGCCGCCATCGCGCCGACGAATCCGAAACTCAGGGCCACGGGCGCCGTGACGGCGAGCAGGACCAGGACCTTCACGAAGGACAGGTAGAACGACATGTGCACGCCGTTGGTCAGGTAGCAGGAAAACCAACGGAACGTGCCGAGCGTTTCGGGATCAGCGCAGAAGGAGAACATCAACGGGCCTTTTGGGCGTCAGATCGGTCCGGGCGGGCCGGGCCGATGGCGGGCCCGCGTCCCGGATGGGAGCGGGCCCGCGCAGGGTCGTCTTACTCGTAAATGGTGGCGTCTTCGCCGAACCATTTCCTGATCAGCTCGTTCAGCGTGCCGTCTTCCTTCATCGAGGTGATGGCCACGTCGAACTTTTCGCGCAGTTCGCCGTCCGATTCGCGCAGGCCCATGCCGACGCCGCCGCCCAGCGGCACGTCATCGCCCACGAACATCAGCTCGTTGTTCGATTCCGCGACCAGCGGCACCAGGTAGTCCTTGTCCGCGAAGACTGCGTCGGCTTCGCCGTTGCGGACCGCGGCGATGGTTTCCTCGGGCGTCGCGAATTCCACCAGGGTGGCGCCGCTTTCGGCCACGTAGCCGGCCTGGATGGTGGCGGTCTGCGCCGCGATCACGCCGCCGGACAGGTCGACGCCTTCGGAGGCCGCGACGAAGGCCGAGGCCGCGGGCGGGATGTAGTTCTGGGTGAAGTCGATGACCTCGTCGCGCTCGTCGGTGATCGACATGCCGGCGATGATGGTGTCGTAGTTGCCCGAGACCAGGTTCGGAATGATCGAATCCCAGTCGTTCTTGACCCATTCGCAGGTCAGTTCGGCGCGCTTGCAGAGCTCGTCGCCCAGTTCGCGCTCGAAGCCGTCAACCTCGCCGGCGTCGTTGATGAAGTTGTACGGAGGGTAGGCGCCCTCGGTGCCCATGCGGACGGTCTGGGCCATTGCCATGCCGGCGCTCATGGCCAGCACGGCGGTCGTCAGAATCAGGTTTTTCATCGGTTACTCCCCTGTTTGGTTCTGTCCTGATATTTATGCCGCCTGCGTGGCGGAAAGGAAGCCCTGAAGCCGCTCGGATTCAGGGGCGGTGAAGATGTCTTTGGGCGAGCCTTCTTCTTCGATAAGGCCCTGATGCAGAAAGACGACGTGGCTGGAGATGTCGGCGGCCATCTTCATGTCGTGGGTGACGATGATCATGGTGCGCCCCTCGGCGGCGAGGTCCTTGATCACCCTGATCACTTCCTGTTCCAGTTCGGGGTCGAGCGCCGAGGTCGGTTCGTCGAACAGCAGTGCCTCGGGCTCCATGCACAGCGCCCGGGCGATGGCGGCGCGCTGCTGCTGGCCGCCGGAAAGCTGCGCCGGGTAGACGTCGCACTTGTCGCCGATGCCCACCTTGTCCAGGTAGGCGCGCGCGCTCTGTTCCACCTCGTGCCGGTCACGGCCGAGGACGGTGAGCGGTGCCTCCATCACGTTCTGCAGGATCGTCATGTGCGCCCACAGGTTGAACTGCTGGAACACCATCGACAGGTTGGTGCGGATCCGCAGCACCTGTTTGGCGTCGGCCGGGCGGCGGCCGTGGCCGTTGCCGGTCCAGCGCACCGGTTCGCCCTTGAAGAGGATCTCGCCCTCCTGGCTGTCCTCCAGCAGGTTGCAGCAGCGCAGCAGCGTCGATTTTCCCGATCCCGAGGAGCCGATCAGCGAGACCACGTCGCCGCGATGGGCCGTGATGTCCACCCCTTTCAGGACTTCGAGGTGACCAAAGCTTTTGTGGAGGTTCTTGATCTCGATGACGGGGGCGGTGTCGGTCACGGGCTGTCCGGGCGTTGTTGGCGTTGTTGGTGCGGTACTAGGGCTGAAAACTCGGGTCAATGCAATGCGCAAATGAAAAGAACGGGCGGCGAATTGGCCAAAGTGACCAGAGGTCATGACCGAAGTGGTCAGGCCCCTGCCTGAATGGTCTCGGGGCCCGGCGGCGTCGGAACCGCGAGATAGGTCTCGGACGGGATGTCCACCAGTTGCCGGATGTGCAGCGTTTCGCGATCCGCGGGCGACAGATCGGCGATGGCGGCGCGGACCGCGGCGGCGACGGCCCGCGCGTCGCGGGCCAGCGCGGTGATGTAGGGCAGGGTCGGGGTGGGCGCGGTCCGCGCCACCTCGCGCAGGCGGACGCCGAGATCGGTGTGCTCCTTGAGCAGTTCCCAGGTCAGCGCGTCGAGCGATGCGAGATCCGCGCTCCCCCTGGCGACGGCCTCGGCCGAGCGCGCGTGGCCGCCGGTCTGCAGCAGGTCGCGGGGCCGCAGCCCGAGGCCGGACAGATGCGACAGGGGCGCGGCCCAGCCGGATTGCGACAGCGCCTCGTTGTAGGCGAAGGTGCCGGCGACCAGTTCGTCGAGCGCGCGGGCGTCGTCGCCGCGGGCCACGAAGACCGAGCAGTAGTGGCCGGGCGGGCAGCCGGTCAGGCCGTAATCCGGCGTGCCGACCAGCCGGACGCGGCCGTGCAGCCGGGTGCGGTAGGGCATTCCGCAGGTCTGCGAGAACACCATGCCGGGATCCTGCCAGACCTCCCAGTGGTCACGGTCGCGGGTCAGGGATTCGGGGCCCTGGCCCAGATGGGTGCGAATCAGCGTCCAGAAGCGGTCGTTGGCGGCCTGAAGGGGCGGCATGTCGTACATGCCGAGCATCGCCGTCATCCGCGCGCCGCCTTTTGCCGGGCCAGGGCCGAGTCGCGGTCGTTGACGCCCAGCAGGCTGACCACGAGGCGCAGCAGCGCGTCCTCCTCTTCGGCGCGGGCGCCGTCGGCCAGCGCCACGGACCACAGCGCCTCGACCACGGCGCGGCGGTCCTCGTAGGGCACGGCGTCCTTGATCGCGCGGGTGAAGCGGACGGTGTCGGGCGCCTCGGCCTCGAGATCCTCGGCGCGGGCGCGCAGGGCGGCGGCCTCGAACGGGCCAAGACCGTAGCGTTTGGCCAGGATGCGGTCGATCCGCGCCATTTCGGTGTCGGCGTAGTCGTTGTCGGACCGGGCGATGCGCACCAGCAGGGCGGTCAGGGCCAGCCGGGCGTCCTCGTCCGCCAGGGGTTCGGGCTGCGGCTGGGTGAGTCGGGTCAGGAAATCGCGGAACATGTAAAGGTTATAGGCCGCCGCTACCCGGCGTCCAAGCGGGCTTGCACCCGCGCGCGCGCCGCCAGGCTGTCATTGAAGCTGAGGCCCATGGCGATGCGGGCCTCTTCGACGATCTTCACCTCGCCTTCCTCGAACTCGCCGTCGGCCAGCACGACCTCCCACAGCGCGTCGAGCGCGGCGAGCCGTTCCTGCAGATCGGTGGTTTCGCGGATCAGCTTGCCGAACGTGTCGGTGTCCGGGGCGGCGGCGTGCAGCTTTTCGCAGGTGGCGCGCACCTTGGCGGCCTCGATCGCGTTGTGCTGGTAGAGCCGGGCGAGGATCTTGTCGATCAGGCTGATCTCTTCGATCTTGTAGTCGCGGTCCGCCTTGGCCACGCGCACCAGGAGCGCGCCGAGCGCCAGTTCGGCGTCGGGGTCGGGCAGGTTGCTCTGCTGCGGCGGGCGGAAAGCCTGGAAGAACTTTTTCAGCAGGGGCATGGTGAGTCCTCGTTCAACGGTCCACAAGGCGGGATCTATCCGTCATAGCCCTTGATGATCACGAGATCGCCGGTCGAGACCGGGTCGCGCAGGGCCTTTGCCTTCTGATAGCTTGCGCTTTCATAGCAGGCCAGCGCGTCTTCGTAGGACGGGAATTCGATGACCACGGTCCGGGCGCGCGCATGACCCTCTTTTTCCACGCGCTCGCCGCCGCGAACGAGGAACCGGGCCCCGTATTCGGCAAAGGGGGCGGCGTTGGCGGCGATGTAGCTCTTGTAGGTATCCATGTCGTCCACATCCACATGGGCGACCCAGTATCCTTTGGTCATTTCGGCCTCGCAACGTCGTTTTTCCGAACAAGGTGGCGTGAAATCGTGCCACGTGCAAGCGGGTAGGCGGCGGGGCGCGCGCAAAACGGGAAACTTGTCAAATCCCGGTGCTTGGCGCAGGCTTGCCAGCACGCCATCGTCATCGCCCAAGTACCGCGCCGCCGCTACGGGAGTTTTTCCTGGAACATCTTTTCCTGAATGTTTTCAACGTCATCCTTCCCGTCCTGATCTGCGCGGGGGTCGGGTACGCGCTGGCGGTGACGAAAGCGCCGTTCGATAACAAGGTGATCGGCGGAATCGTGTCCAAGGTCGGGTATCCGACGCTGATCATCTCGCACCTGTCGGCCACCCGGATCGACGTGGGGGCGTTCCTGGACATGATGCTGGCGAGCGCCGCGGCGATCGCGGCCTTCGGCGTTCTGGGTTTCGGGGTGCTCAGGGTCCTGCGCCTGCCGGTGCGCGCGTTCCTCACGCCGATGATGCATGGGAATGTGGGCAATATCGGGCTGCCGATCACGCTGCTGGCGCTGGGGAACGCGGGCATGGCCTATACGATGGCCTTCGTCGTGGTGGTGCTGGTGAGCATCTTCACCGTGGGCATGTGGATCCCCGCCGGGTCGTTTTCGCCCAGGCGCGTGGTGACGTCGCCGGTCATCTGGGCGGTGATCGTCGCGCTTGGCCTGCTGGCGACCGGAACGCACCTGCCCGAGCCGGTCGAGAAGTCCTTTGACATCCTGGGCGGGCTGTCGATTCCGCTGATGCTGCTGACCCTTGGCCACACGCTTGCGACGCTGCGGACCGGGTCGCTGTGGCGGGCGGTCGTGCTGACCGGGGTGCATGTGGTCATGGCGGTGGTCGTCGCGTCGGCGCTGGTCTGGGCGTTCGGGTTCACCGGCGTCGAGCGCGGCGCGCTGATCCTGTGCTGCCTGATGCCGGTGTCGGTCGCGACCTACCTGTTCATCGACCAGAACGTGCCGGAATACGCGCCGGACGTGGCCGGATTCATCCTGGTCTCGACGCTGGCGACCATCGTCGTCCTGCCGCTGGCGCTGTCGTACTGGATCTGAGCGGGAGGGGGCCGCACCTTGCCGGGACTGCACAGGTGTCCGTTGGCATTCGGCAGTGCCGCTGACAATGGGGGACTGGCGCGCGTGAGGACGAGGCCACGCCTTTCCCGGGAATGCGAAGAAGCTCCTGTTTGTTGCGGGTTTCCGGTACAATTGGCGGCAAGCCGGGGAGGGCCGTGACCATGAACTATGACGAATTCGCCGCTGCCGAGAAATCCGGCTGGTCGGAAGACGCGCGTGTCGATGCGTACGTTGATCTTTTCGCTCCGGTTTCGGATCAATTGATCGCCCCGCTGGCAAGCGCCGTCGGCGCCGCTCCTGGCAAGGCCGTCCTCGACCTGTGCTGCGGGCACGGGAACGCCTCGGAGGCGCTCGTCGAAATGGGAGCGACCGTCACGGGGTTGGATTTCTCGCCCGCGATGCTGGCGCGCGCGCGGCTCCGCGTGCCGAAGGCGACATTCGTCGAAGCGGACGCCTCTCGAATGCCGTTCGAAGACAACCGTTTCGATGCGGTCGTCTGCAATGTCGGGTTCGGTCACTTGCCCGACGCGGACGCCGTTCTCAGAGAAATCGCGAGGGTGCTGCGCCCCGGAGGCATTGCAGGGTTGACGTCCTGGCGCGAACCCGAGGTGTCGCCCACTTTTCAGATCCTGTTCGGCGCAGTGAAGACGTACGGGGATCCGACGCTGGCGCCGCCTGCGCCTGAGTTCCACTTGTTTTCCAAACGCGCCGACGCGAAGAAGGCGCTTGCCGCAGCCGGATTCACCAACCCGACATTCACCGACATAGACGCGGCTTTCCTGTTCTCGGATCCGGGCGGTTTTGCCGAGGTTTTCGAGAATGCCTCGGTCCGGGCGGCCATGCTGATCCGTTCTCAGGAGCCATCCGCGCGAAACGCCATTCGCGACGCCATGACCAGCAGGGTGCAGAAGGACTTCGGCGCGGGTGACGGCGTTTGGCGCGTTCCTTTTCCCGCGACCTTGGTGACGGCCAGCGTGTAGGGATACTGGCCGGCGAGACGGGGGCGACCCCGGGGTCAGGCCAGTTTTTCGACCAGTTCGAAGGTCAGCCCCTCGGGGCCCCAGACGAAGGCCATCCTGTAGTCGCGGAACTCCATGGTCTTGTTGCGCATCTCGACGCCGGCGTCCGTGAGGGCGCCGAGGGTCTTGTCCAGGTCGTCCACGGCAAAGGCGAAGTGGTTGAAGCCGATGGCGGACAGGTCGCGGATATGCTCGTTCTGCGGCGAGATGGGCCGGTGATACTTGAGCAGCTGGATGTCGAAATAGGGGTCGGCGTCCTTGAGGACCATGGTGATGTGCTCGGCCTCGATGTCCGGCACGCCGAGGTATTCCTCCATCACCGGGCCAGAGATGACCTTGCGCGAGAACTCCTCGAAACCCAGCGCCGAGAGAAACCGCTGAGCGGCGTCCACGTCGTTCACGACAATGGACATATGATTGGGTGTAACGGCCAAGACCTCCTCCTGTTGTTGGGACGTTGATGGAGACGGTTGTTTCCTTGGTACATGCTGACGCGGCTGGCACTTTCCATCAAGCCCTTGCTCCGTGATGGCGGCGGTTCTGCTAGGGTTCCTTCGGAGTTGCCGAAGTCATGCAGGGAAAAAACCAGATGATTGAGTCAATGCTTGCCGGGTTTTTCGCCATAAATGTCAAACCCGAGCACCGGGAGGCCTTTGTCGAAGCGGGCGTCGCCGTGGCGAAGGGCGTGATCGGCGGCGATCCGGGCGCCTTTCAGTTCCAGATGCTGGTGGACGCAGCCGATCCCAACCGTTTCTACTTTTTCGAGATCTATCGGGACGAGGCGGCGGGCAAGGCGCATATGGAGAGCGAGGTCTTCAGGACCTGGTGGAACACCGTTGAGCCCATGCTGGATCAGGGGGTCGAGACCGTCGCCACCATGCATACGGTGTTTCCGAGTGTCGGCGGCCTGGAGGCCCAGAAGGCGGGATTGTCGAACTGGTAGGTCCGAAGGGCGGCGATGACCCGGTATGGGCGGGCCGGTTCATATCCCCCAACGCCGCCGCGCCGGTTCAGACCAGGCGCGAGGTTTCCTTGGCGGCGCGGACGAAGTCCTTGAACAGCGGGTGCGGCTCGAAAGGTTTGGATTTCAGTTCCGGGTGGTACTGCACGCCGATGAACCACGGATGGTCCGACCATTCGACGATCTCGGGCAGGCGGCCGTCGGGGCTCATGCCCGAGAATTTCAGCCCGGCCTCTTCCAGCTTGTCGCGGTACTTAATGTCCACCTCGTAGCGGTGGCGGTGGCGTTCCTCGATGTCGCAGGTGCCATAGACCTGGGCCACCTTCGAGCCCTCGGCCAGCACCGCGTTGTAGGCGCCGAGCCGCATGGTGCCGCCCTTGTCGTCGCCGACCTTGCGGCTGACCTTGTAGTTGCCCTGCACCCATTCCTTGAGGTGATAGACCACCGGCTCGAACCGCTTCCGGCCCGCTTCGTGGTCGAACTCTTCGGAGCCGGCCTCGGCGATGCCGGCGGCGTTGCGGGCGGCCTCGATCACCGCCATCTGCATGCCGAGGCAGATCCCGAGATAGGGCACCTGGTGTTCGCGGGCGTATTGCGCCGCCTTGATCTTGCCTTCGGTGCCGCGTTCGCCAAAGCCGCCGGGTACCAGAATGGCGTGGAAGCCTTCAAGATGCGGGGCGGGGTCCTCGGTGTCGAAGATCTCGGCATCGACCCATTCGATGCTGACCTTGACCCGGTTGGCCATGCCGCCATGGGTCAGCGCCTCGGCGATGGATTTGTAGGCGTCCTCGAGCTGGGTGTACTTGCCGACGATGGCGACCTTGACCTCGCCCTCGGGGTTGTAGATGCGGTCGGCCACGTCCTCCCACCGTTCGAGGTTCGGTTTCGGCGCGGGGGCGATGTTGAAGGCGTCGAGCACCGCCTGGTCCAGTCCTTCGCGGTGATAGGCCAGCGGCGCCTCGTAGATCGACCTGAGATCCTGCGCCGCGATCACCGCGTCAGGGCGGACGTTGCAGAACAGCGCCAGCTTTTCGCGTTCCTTCTGGGGGATCGGGCCTTCGGAGCGGCAGACCAGGATGTCGGGCGCGATGCCGATCGAGCGAAGCTCCTTCACCGAGTGCTGCGTCGGCTTGGTCTTCAGCTCACCGCTGGCCTTGATGTAGGGCAGCAGCGTCAGGTGCATGAAGATGCACTGGCCGCGCGGCTTGTCCTGGCTGAACTGGCGGATCGCCTCGAAGAACGGCAGGCCCTCGATGTCGCCGACGGTGCCGCCGATCTCGCAGAGCATGAAATCGACCTCGTCCTCGCCGATCGAGATGAAATCCTTGATCTCGTTGGTGACGTGCGGGATCACCTGGATGGTCTTGCCCAGGTAGTCGCCGCGGCGTTCCTTTTCCAGCACGTTGGAATAGATCCGGCCCGAGCTGACCGAATCCGTCTTGCGCGCGGCCACCCCGGTGAAGCGTTCGTAATGGCCCAGGTCCAGATCGGTCTCGGCGCCGTCATCGGTGACGAACACCTCGCCATGCTCGAAGGGCGACATCGTGCCCGGATCCACGTTCAGATAGGGGTCAAGCTTGCGCAGGCGGACCGAATATCCGCGTGCCTGCAGCAACGCGCCCAACGCGGCCGAAGCCAGACCCTTGCCCAGAGACGATACAACACCACCAGTGATGAAAATAAAACGCGCCATGGCTTTTTCGGCTGCTCCCGTGAGATGTCATTATCAACTGCCCGGCGGCCCGAAAAAAGCCGCAGCACCACGGGACTTCACATATAAAGGATTCGCGCAAATTGCGCAAGAGAACCGCAAGATGCTGTTGCCGTTCTCCTGGATGTTTCTAGGTTTTGTGGATCAGTCGGCGCGCGGAACCAGCGGTGCGTCGTCGCCCTGAGCCGGCGGCAGCAGGTCGTCCGCCGCGGGAGCCGCGGGTGTGCTCTGCTCGGTTTCCTCGGCCGCCGGAACGCCGAGCCGGTCGATGACGGAGGTGCCCGAGGATTTCTTCGCCGCGATGATGGTCAGCGTCATCGAGGTCACGATGAAGCAGATGGCCAGGATCCAGGTCAGCTTGCCCAGCGCCGTCGCGGCCGCCCGGCCGCTCATGACGCCGCCGCCACCGCCGCCCATGCCAAGACCGCCACCTTCGGACCGCTGCATCAGGACGACGGCGATCAGGCCAAGGGCCAGGAGAAGGTGGATGATGAGAACGACGTTTTCCATGATCTTCCTGCGGAGCGTGGCGTGTATCGCGAGGTATCTATGCAAGTTTGTCCGGAGGGGCAAGGGAGGAGTTGGCGCGATCGGTTCCGATGTCCGGTATCGTGCCAAAGGGGCTGGACAGGCGGCCACGGCTCGCGCACCGTGAGACCATGCCACATGACGATGACGACCATCCGCACGCCCTGTTGCCGCCGGACCCCGCGCTCCGGGTGAAGGCGCTTGAGACGATTCTCGTCCGCAAGGGGCTGGTCGATCCGGCGGCGCTGGACGAGATCATCGACACCTATGAAAACCGGATCGGCCCCCGGAACGGCGCCCGCGTGGTGGCCAGGGCCTGGGCGGATCCGGAGTTCAAGGCCGCACTGCTGGCCGACGCGACGCCGTTGATCGCGGATCTGGGCTTTTACGGGCGGCAGGGCGAGCATGTGGTGGTGGTGGAAAACACGCCCGCGCAGCACAACATGGTCGTCTGCACACTGTGCAGCTGCTATCCGTGGCCGCTGCTGGGCATTCCGCCGGGATGGTACAAATCCGACGCCTATCGCGCCCGCGCCGTGCGCGAGCCGCGCAAGGTGCTGGCGGAATTCGGCGTGACGCTGCCACCGGAAACCTCGGTCCGGGTGTGGGATTCGACGGCCGAAGTCCGCTATCTCGTGCTGCCGATGCGGCCCGGAGGGACCGAGGGGATGGGCGAGGACGATCTGGCGGCGCTGGTCACGCGCGACAGCATGATCGGCACCGGCCTGCCCGGGGTGCCGTCGTGACCCGCGCGCATGACATGGGCGGGCGGTTCGGTGACGGCGCGGTGCGCCCTGAGCCCGAGGATGCGCCCGTCTTTGCCGAGGACTGGCACGCGCGGGCTCTGGCGGTGACGCTGGCCGCCGGCGCGCTGGGCCTGTGGAACATCGACATGTCGCGCCATGCGCGCGAGCGGCTTTCGCCCAAGGATTACGTGCGGTTTTCATACTACGAGAAATGGATCTCGGCGCTGGCGGACCTGCTGGTCGAAACCGGCGCGCTGACCGAAGACGATCTGCGGGAAGCTGGGCCGGAGAACACTCTTTCCGAAAAGGCATTGACGGCAGACAAGGTGGCGCGGGTGCTGGCGAAGGGCGGACCGGCGGATCGCAAGGGCGGGCCGGCGCCGCGTTTCGCACCGGGTCAGGCCGTACGCACGCGCCTGCCCGCCGACAACGTGCTGGTTTCCGGCGGCCACAGCCGGTTGCCGCGATACGTGGCCGGCGCGCTTGGCTACGTGCTGCGGTGTCACGGCAACCACGTGCTTCCCGACAGCAACGCGCATCGTCTGGGCGAGGCGCCCGAACCGCTCTACGCGGTGCGCTTTTCCGCGCGGGCGCTTTGGGCGCATCCCGAACATCCCGACGATGAAGTGGTGCTGGATCTGTGGCAAAGCTACCTGGAACCGGCATGAGCCTGCCAGTGGAGGATACCGCCCCCGAGCCGGTCTTCGAACAGCCCTGGCACGCGCAGGTCTTTGCCCTGACCGTGGCGCTGAACGAGGCGGGGCGGTTCGGCTGGGAGGACTGGGCCCGGCGGTTTTCGGAAACGCTGAAACGCAACGGGGCCGGTCGTGACCTGAACGGCGGCGACGACTATTTCCGCGCCTGGCTGCAGACGCTGGAGATGATTCTGGCCGAGGATGGCGCCGCCGCGCCCGTCGAGGTGGCGGCGTTGCGGGAAGCCTGGGAGGCGGCCTATCTGGCGACGCCGCACGGGCAGCCGGTGCACCTGCCGGAAGCCTAGGTCGGAGGCTCTGCCCCCGTCGCGCTGTGGGCGCGACTCTCCCGGGGGATATTCCGGCCAGATCAACAGGGGATCCGGTCTTGATCTGGCTGCAAATACCCCCGCCGGAGGCATCGCGCAGAGCGCGATCCCGGGCCGGGCGCGCCGGTGCGTCGAATTTGCGGTTTCCCTGATCTGTGCGCACCGCTATACGGGCGCGGGTTTGATACTTCTGTGCAAAAGGACCGGATATGGCCAACGTGGTTGTTGTCGGCGCCCAGTGGGGTGACGAAGGGAAAGGCAAGATCGTGGACTGGCTCAGCGAAAGGGCGGACGTGATCGCGCGCTTTCAGGGCGGGCACAATGCCGGGCACACTCTGGTCATCGACGGCGAGGTCTACAAGCTGCACGCGCTGCCCTCGGGCGTCGTGCGCGGCGGCAAGCTGAGCGTCATCGGCAATGGCGTGGTGCTGGATCCCTGGCACCTGATGAAGGAGATCGAGTCGATCCGGGCGAAGGGCGTCGAGATCACGCCGGAAACCCTGATGATCGCCGAAAACACGCCGCTGATCCTGCCGATTCACGGCGAGTTGGACCGGGCGCGCGAGGAAGCGGCCAGCAAGGGCACCAAGATCGGCACCACCGGGCGCGGCATAGGCCCGGCCTACGAGGACAAGGTGGGCCGCCGGTCGGTGCGGGTGGCGGACCTGGCGGATGACGCGACGCTCGAGGCGCGGGTGGACCGGGCGCTGCAGCATCACGATCCGTTGCGCAAAGGCTTGGGCATCGAGCCGGTGGACCGCGACGCGCTGCTGGCGCAACTGAGAGAGATCGCGCAGGACATTCTGCCCTTTGCGGCGCCGGTCTGGAAGGTGCTGAACGAGAAGCGCAAGGCCGGCAAGCGGATCCTGTTCGAAGGCGCGCAGGGCGCGTTGCTGGACATCGACTTTGGCACCTATCCCTTCGTCACTTCGTCGAACGTGATCGCGGGTCAGGCGGCCACCGGTGTCGGCATCGGGCCCGGGTCGATCGATTTCGTGCTGGGCATCGTCAAGGCCTATACGACCCGCGTCGGCGAGGGGCCGTTTCCGACCGAGCTGCACGATGAGGACGGGCAGCGCCTGGGCGAGCGCGGGCACGAGTTCGGCACCACCACCGGGCGCAAGCGCCGCTGCGGCTGGTTCGACGCCTGCCTGGTCCGCCAGACCTGCGCCACCAGCGGCGTGAACGGCATCTCGCTGACCAAGCTCGACGTGCTGGACGGGTTCGAGACGCTGAAGATCTGCGTCGGCTATGACCTGGACGGCGAGCGCCTGGACTACCTGCCGACAGCCGCCGACAGCCAGGCCCGCTGCAAGCCGATCTACGAGGAAATGCCCGGCTGGAGCGAATCCACCG
Organism: Ruegeria sediminis; assembly: GCF_005938215.1. Taxonomy (GTDB): domain Bacteria; phylum Pseudomonadota; class Alphaproteobacteria; order Rhodobacterales; family Rhodobacteraceae; genus Ruegeria; species Ruegeria sediminis. The sequence continues at coordinate 69,068 of NZ_VCPD01000001.1, read as the reverse complement.
AAGGCGCGCGCAGCTGGGCCGAATTGCCCGCCAACGCCATCAAATACGTGCGCCGGGTCGAAGAGCTGATCGAATGCCCGGTCGCCTTGCTGTCCACCAGCCCGGAGCGGGACGACACCATCCTGGTGACCGATCCCTTCGCCGACTGATGAGCGGGGACGGGAAGCCGGGCCTGAGCTACAAGGCCCGCCGCCGCTGGTCGCTGGTGATCCTGCTGGTGGGCCTGCCGCTCTACATCGTCGCGGTGGTGACGGTGCTGAACCTGCTGGACCGGCCGCCGATCTGGCTGGAGCTTTTGGTCTATGTCGGGCTCGGGATCCTGTGGGCGCTGCCCTTCAGGTTCGTCTTCCGCGGCGTCGGGCAGGCGGATCCGGACGACAAGGACAAGTAGGCGCCCCGGCCTGTCCGGCTTGGAAGCCGGCAGGGGGCGGGTTCGCGCGGCGCTGCAGTGATGTCCGCGAAGAGGCAGCAAAAAGGCCGGCGATTTGCCGGCCTTTTCGTTTGAGATATTTCGCTTGGGTCAACCCGCCGCGCGCTTGTCGTCGGGGCGGAACCCGATCTGGTTGGACGCGGCAAAGCGCCCGCCGCCCGCCTTTTCGATCTTGCCGTCGCGCAGAAGCTGGCCGAAGGAGCGCAGGCTTTCCTCGCGGTTGAACTCGTCCATCTGCAGGGACCGGACCTTGTTCATCAGCTGCGGGCGCGAGAACTGCTCCTGGCCTTCGACGAAGGAAAGGTAGGCGGCGGCGGCTTCGAGCAGATCGGACAGCGACTGCGCGCCCTGTTCTTCGGCGAAACGGGCAAAGCCGCTTTCGTTTTCGCCTTCATCCGTATCGGCGGTGCTGGAAACCCGGCGCGGCTGCACGGGGCCCTTGTGTTCGGCGGCGGCATCGCGCGTGTCGATCCGCTGCTCGGCCACCAAGCGCAGAGGGGCCTTTTCCCCGGCCGCCGGGCGGCGGCTGGTGACTTCGACCTCGGGGCGGCGCGGGCTGACGACCGAGGCCAGATCCTCGCGGTATTCCTCGTCGGCCGAGTCGGACCCGGATTCGCCCTTGGCGGTCCGTTCCGCCGCGGTGGCGGCCACGGCCGTGCGCAGATGCGAGTAGGTCTGGCGGTTTTCGTCCGAATTCGGATCGTCCAGCTTTTCGTCGGCGGCGGCCATCAGGCGGGACAGGTCGTCCTCTTCCCCGGCGTCGCTCTGGCTGTTCGCCCGGGCGAAGAGTTCGGCCTCGACGTCGGCCAGCTTGCGGAGAAGGTTGACCTCGTCCTGCTCGGTGAGCGTGCCGGCGGGCGTTTCCATCTCGTCCTCGTCGGACGGATCGGAAATCGCGGTCTCGGCGGCCTGTTCCGCCGCCTGGTCCTCGTCAAGGATGTTGCGGAGATCGTCGTCCTCGTCTTCCTCTTCGGCGCTGCCTTCGAGATCCGCGAACAGGATGCCTTCGTCTTCGTCCTCTTCTTCGATGGCGGATTCCAGCACCAGCACGCCTGCGTCGGCCCCGGCCGGCGTTTCCTCGGGCTCGGGTTCGGGTGCGGGTTCGGGCTGAGCGTCTTCGATGAAGGCTTGCGGTTCCTCGGCGGTTTCCGGTTCCTCGGCGAAGATCGGCTGTTCGGCCTCGGCGGCTTCCGGTTCCGGCTCTTCCTCCAACTCGGGCTCGACCGGGGGCTGCGCGGCGAAGGCGGCTGCGATGGCGTCGACAGGCTCGGCGCCCGCGCCGTAGTTGCCGTCCTCGTCCTCGGAGAACTGGCCGACGCTTTCGTCGGTGCGCGAAACGACGGCGCGGATGCGCTGGAGCTTGGCGGCGATGCTGTCGGCGGGGGGCGCGGGGCGCGACGCCACCGGCTCGGCCTCGTATTCCTCTTCGTATTCCTGTTGGGCGGCGGCGCGCATCGGTTGCGGCGCCGGGTTCAGCACGGCGAGTTCCGGCGCGGACAGGTCGTCGGACCCGTTCGGGGTTTCTGCGGCGGCGGCGGGGGGGGCCGGCTGCGGGTCGTGCGGCCGGTGGGTCGATGCGACGGCGATGCCGTGGCGGTGCGTGTCGCGCTTGGGTTCGGCGGAAAGCGCGCCGGACGACGCCGCTTCGGTCGCGCGCAGGACGATGCCGTCGTCGTTGCGGCGCGCCTCGACCCGGCGGGTCATGTCGCGCTGGGCGATACGGGCAAGCATCTCGGCATCGGGCTGGGGCGGCTCGGACCCGAAGTAACGGTCGTCCGCCGCGAGATCGCGGAAATATTCGGCGATGGCCTTCATCGTCTCGAAGGAATCATCAAACCCTTCCAAGGTGCATGAAAAGGTCCCGTAAGAGACGGTCAATACCTTGTTGCTCTGTACCATGCGACGCTCGTCCTCTACAAACTAGTGAGTCCACGTTACCCGGCGCCGGGCGTCAATTTCGGCGCGAAACTGTGTAATTCAGCGTATCATTTTGTGGTCAGAATGTGTCCAAAACCAGAAAATGTGACCAATGCGTCTAAAAATGATGTGATTGTCCGGTCTGACAACCCAATAACCCTAGTCGGTGGCGGGCAAATCGGGCCGGATGACCTGAATCTGACGCTGAACGGCGTCAGTTGCCTGGTCGCGGCGGATGGCGGGGCGCGTGCGGTTCTGGCCAGCGGGCGGCTTCCCGACGTGGTCATCGGCGATTTTGATTCGCTGCAGCCCGGAGACCTGCAACGGATACCGGAAGACCGGCTGTTTCCGATTCGCGAACAGGACACCACGGATTTCGACAAGGCGCTGCGCAATGTCGAGGCGCCGCTGGTGCTGGGCGTCGGTTTCTCGGGCGCGCGGGTGGACCACCAGCTTGCGGTGTTCAACTCGCTGGTGCGCAGGCAGGAGCAGCCGTGCCTGGTGCTGGGCGAACGCGAGGTGATCTTTCACGCGCCGCCGTGGATCCGGCTGCCGGTGACGCCTGGCAGCGTGGTGTCGCTGTTTCCGATGCGGCGCGTCACGGGGCGCAGCCAGGGGCTGGAATGGCCGATCGATGGGCTGGTCCTGGAACCCGACGGGCGCATCGGGACCTCGAACCGGTCGCTGGGCGAGGTGGTACTGGAGATGGAGGGGCCGGGCCTGCTGGTGATGGTGCCGCGCGAGGCGCTGGAGGTGGTCACGCAGGCGTTCCTTTCCGGGCAAGCCGGGCGGTGGCCCGCTCGCGCAGGATGACGTAGAGGCCGGCGGCGACGGTGATGCCGATGCCCAGCGCGGCGAGGCCGTTCGGCAGGTCGCGGAAGATCATCCATCCGAACAGGGTCGCGACGGGGATTTCCAGATATTGCATCGGCGCCAGCGTGGCCGAGGGCGCATAGCGCAGCGACCAGGTCATCAGCAGGTGCGCTCCGGTGCCCAGCACGCCGATCGCCAGCAGCAGCAGGGCTGCCGTGGCGTCATGCGGCGCGGCGAAGGACAGTTCGGGAAGTCCGGCCAGGGTGCCGACGGCCAGCACCGGCAGCAGCACCGCCGAGGCCATCACGCCCGCAACCGCCTGCAGCGCGACCGGGTCGGTTTCCTTGGCCATCTGCCGCGTGACCAGCATGAACAGGGCAAAGACCACCGCGACCACCAGCGGCAGGAGGGCGGGAAAACCGACCTCGGCGAAGCTGGGCTGGATCACGAGCAGGGTTCCGGCAAACCCGACCACGCAGGCCCAGAGCCGGCGCGGGCCGACCTCTTCGCCCAGCACGTATTTACCCAGCAGCAGCATGATGAAGGGCATGACGAAGGCGATGGCGATGGCATCGGCCAGCGGCAGGAACTGAAGCCCGGTGAACATCGCGCCGATGCCGACGATATGCAGCGCGGTGCGCAGCATGGCCAGCCGCAGCATCCGTCCGCGCATCCGCCAGGGCCGTCCCGTGACGGCGATCAGCGGGACCAGCAGCGCCGCCTGAACGGCGAAGCGGGCAAGCAGCAGCAGGCCGATGGGCGTGGTTTCCCCCAGCAGTTTCGCCAGTGCATCGCCCAATGGTGCGAGCAGGCAGAAGCCGAGCATCAGCACGATGCCGAGAAGGGGGCGGTCTTGGGTCATGCGCGCCACGCTAGGCCATGGCGCGCAGCCGGAAAAGGGCCAAGTTCAGCAGTTGGGCACGTTCACAGCAAGGCCGCCCAGCGAGGTTTCCTTGTATTTCTCGTGCATGTCGGCGCCGGTCTGGCGCATGGTCTCGATCACCGCGTCGAGCGGCACGAAATGCTTGCCGTCGCCGCGCAGGGCCAGCGAGGCCGCGGAAACCGCCTTGATCGCGCCAAGGCCGTTGCGTTCGATGCAGGGCACCTGCACCAGGCCCTTGACCGGATCGCAGGTCATGCCGAGATGGTGCTCCAGCGCGATCTCGGCGGCGTTTTCCACCTGTTCCGGCGTGCCGCCCATGACGGCGCACAGACCGGCGGCGGCCATCGCCGCGGCGCTGCCCACTTCGGCCTGGCAGCCCGCCTCGGCGCCCGAGATCGAGGCGTTGTACTTGACCAGGCCGCCGATGGCGGCGGCGGTCAGCAGGAAATCCTCGATATGGCTTTCGGAGGCGCCCGGAACGTGGTCGAGATAGTAGCGCAGCACCGCCGGCAGCACGCCCGCGGCGCCGTTTGTGGGCGCGGTGACGACCTGACCGCCGGCGGCGTTTTCCTCGTTCACCGCCATGGCGTAGACGCTCATCCAGTCGTTGATCGTGTGCGGCGCGTTCAGGTTCATGCCGCGCTCGGCCTGCAGCGCGTCATGGATGCCCTTAGCGCGGCGGCGCACGCCAAGGCCGCCGGGCAGGATGCCGTCGGTGGACAGGCCGCGCTCGATGCAGTTGTTCATCACTTCCCACAGCCGGGCGGTGCCCTTGGCGAAGGACACCTCGCAGCCGCGCGCGATTTCGTTGGCGCGCTTCATCTGGGCGATGGATTTGCCAGAGGCCGCGGCCATTTCCAGCATCTCGGCGGCGGATTTGAACGGGAAGGGGACCGGCGGCCCGTCATTGGTGTCCTTGCCGGCGGCCAGCTCCTCTTCGGTCAGCACAAAGCCGCCGCCGACCGAGTAGTAGACCTGTTTCAGGATCACGTCGCCCTGGGCGTCGGTCGCCATCAGAATCATGCCGTTGGCATGGCCGGGCAGCGCGTGGTCGTAGTCGAAGATCAGGTCGGTCTTGGGATCGAACCTCAGCGTCGGCAGGCCATCGGGCGAGACGGTGTGCGTTTTGGCGATGCCCGCCAGGACCGTTTCGGCCTTTTCCCGGTCGTAGGTGTCGGGGGCGAAGCCGGCCAGGCCGAGGATCGTCGCGCGGTCGGTGGCGTGGCCGACGCCGGTGAAGGCGAGCGAGCCGTGCAGCGAGGCGCGGAGGCCGTGGAACTCGAACGGCGAGGCGCGCATCAGGTCGAGGAACCGCGCGGCGGCCACCATCGGCCCCATCGTGTGCGAGGAGGAGGGGCCGACGCCCACTTTGAACATGTCGAAGACGGAGAGGAACATTTAGGTCGCGGAGCCTTCAGGAGGGTTGGGATAGGCGGGTGAGGTGAAGGGCGTGGCCCCCAGCCCCTCGGCCGCGATCGCGGCGCGGGTGGCGGGGCGGGTTTCCAGCCCTTGCAGGATGCGCTGCAGATGGGGCGTGTCGGTCAGGTTGAACCAGCTTCGGTCGCCGGCCGCGGGGTAGAGGACCATCCAGCGCAGCAGGCAAGCGATGTACCAGGTCAGAACCGACGGGTGTTCGGGGTCTAGCCAGCCGGGGCGGGCCCTGGCCTCGGCGTCCAGCAGCGACAGGTGGCGGCGCAGGCGCGGGCATATGCCGGCGCGCAGGGTCCCGGCGGCCTCGGCGGCGATGTAGAGCTCGGGGTAGAACAGGATGCGCAGGTCGGCGTGCAGGGTGTTCGAGGTGAAGAACAGCCATTTGAGAAAGGCCGCGCGGTCGGCGCTGTCCGGAGCCGGGGCCAGTTGCCCGTGGGCGTCCGCCAGCCACAGCAGGATGGCCGCGGTTTCAAAGATCGGGCCCTGCGGGGTTTCCAGCACCGGGATCAGCCCATTGGGGTTCAGGGCGCGGTAGGCGGCGCTGTCCTGTTCGCGCGTTGCGCGGTTCACGAGGACGGTCTCGTAGGGCAGGCCCATCTCTTCCAGCGCCAGCCGGATGATCAGCGAGGCGTTGTCGGGGGCGTAATGCAGGCGGTAGGGCGTTTCCATGGGCGTCAATCTAGTTCCGGGAAGCGATTCACAAATCTCCGATTGCGACGTTTCCCATTGGAAACGCGCATTTTGCCGACATGTTTGGCGGGGGCGGGGCGCGGGCGGGCCTATGCCTTGTGCGCAATCCACACGAAATGGGTGATCGACATGAAGAAGCGCCCCTGTTCGGCCAGGTTTTCCTGTTCGCTCGCCCAGGCCTTCGCCTCGGCCGGGGGCAGGTCGCCGTTCCGGCTTGCATAGGCCGCGATCAGGCGAATCATCATGGCGGCCAGCCCGTCGGCGCGCAGCACCGTGTCGCAGAACACCACCGGTTCCACCCGGTCGACGGCAAATCCGCATTCCCTGAGCCGGTCCGGCAGCACCGCGGGAACGCAGCGTTCGGCAAGGTGGCCGTCCCAGAGGCGAAGCATCCGCGCCATCCGCTCGGGATGGTCGCTGTGCCAAGCCAGGGTGTCCCAGTGCATGTCGCCGATGACCAGGCGGCCGCCGGGGCGCAGCACGCGGTTCAACTCGCGCAGGGCGGGGCGCATGTCGTGGAAATATTCGAAGACCTGCAGCGACACCGCCTTGTCGAATTGCGAGGGCGGGAAGGGCAAGTCCTCGGCCGTGCCCTCGACCAGATCGACATTGTCGCGGCCGGAGCAGCGGGTCCGGGCCGAGGCAAGCATGTCGGCGCTGGGATCGAGCCCGGTCACCTGCCCGGACGGGCCGACGGCGCGCGCCAGTTCCAGCGTCAGCAGGCCGTTGCCGCATCCCAGGTCGAGGATGGTGTCGCCGGGTGCGGGGGCGACGGCGTCGAAACTTGCCCGGCGGCGGCGCGACACGTCGGCCCCGAGATAGGCGTTGTCCAGGAACCGGGCCGTGGCCTCGTCGAATTGCAGCATGTGCGCGTACCCCCCGCGTACCCCCGGAGAAGATTACCAAAAACCGGGGTTTCGCGCGAGGAAAGCGTGCCATGCCCCTCGCGCCGGTCGAACACATTGCCTATAAGGGCGCAAAACCTGCATTGGAGATGCTGCCATGACCGGAGAATTGTCGCCCATCGACAGGGCCAAGTTCGTCGCCGCGAAGCGTGCCGCCGAAATGGTTCAGGACGGGATGCGCGTTGGGCTTGGCACCGGGTCGACGGCCGCGTGGCTGGTGCGCTGCCTGGGCGAGATGGTGCGGGACGAGGGGCTGCGGATCAAGGGCGTGCCGACGTCGACCCGCACGGCCGAACTGGCGCGCGAAGTGGGGATCGAGGTCGTTTCGCTGGATCAGGCGGGCTGGCTGGACATCACCATCGACGGGGCGGACGAGTTCGACGGGGAGCTGAACCTGATCAAGGGCGGCGGCGGCGCGCTGCTGCAGGAAAAGATCGTCGCCACCGCCAGCGACCAGATGGTCGTGATCGCGGATGCGGGCAAGGAGGTCGAGAAGCTGGGCGCGTTCCCGCTGCCGGTCGAGGTCATTCCGTTCGGCTGGCAGACCACGCGGTCGCTGATCGAGGAAACGCTGGTCGCGCTGGACGTTCTGGGCCGCTCGGCGGCGCTTAGGATGAGCGGCGGCGCCCCGTACGTCACCGACGAGGGCAACCACATCCTGGACCTGCACCTGCAGCGGATCGGCAATGCGCGTCAGCTGGCGCTTGTGCTCAATCAGGTGCCCGGCGTGGTTGAAAATGGTTTGTTCATCGATATCTGTGACAGGGTCGTGATCGGATTCGGCGATGGCCGGGTCGAGGTTCGCGACATCAACGAAGGCACGATAGAACATGACCAGGTCGATGTGGCTGAGAAGGACAACCTGTTCACCGACCTGGCGGATTGAGGAAGAATTGCATGAGCTTTGACTATGACCTGTTCGTCATCGGCGGCGGTTCCGGCGGTGTGCGGGCGGCGCGCGTGGCGGCGGGCGAGACCGGCGCGAAGGTCGCGCTGGCCGAAGAGGACCGGTACGGCGGAACCTGCGTGATCCGCGGCTGCGTGCCGAAGAAGCTCATGGTTTTCGCCAGCGAATATTCCGGCATGGTCGAGGATGCGCAGGCCTATGGCTGGGACATCCAGCCGGGGGCCTTCGACTGGACCGTGTTCAAGGGCAAGCTGCACGCGGAACTGGACCGGCTGGAAGGCGTCTACCGCAACATTCTGAAGACCAACGGCGTCGAAAGCTTCGACCAACGGGCGCGACTGGTCGATCCGCATACGGTGGAACTGGCCGACGGCACGCGCAAGACGGCCAAGCACATCCTGATTGCCACCGGCGGCCATCCGGTCGTGCCGGAGTTTCCGGGCTCGGACCTGGCGATCACCTCGAACGAGATCTTCCATCTGGACAAGCTGCCCGAGACCATGCTGATCGTCGGCGGCGGCTATATCGCCTGCGAATTTGCCGGGATCATGAACGGGATGGGCGTCAGGACCACCCAGTTCTACCGCGGCGCGCAGATCCTGCGCGGCTTCGACGACGAGGCGCGCGGCCTGATCTGCGAGGAGATGTGCCAGAACGGCGTTGACGTGCATCTGGGCACCAACGTGCTGGAAATGGCGCGCGACGGCGACAAGATCCGGGTCAAGGCGACCAATGGCACCGAACGGCTGTTCGACGTGGTGATGTACGCCACCGGCCGCGCGCCGAATGCGGACGACATGGGGCTTGAGGCGGTGGGCGTCGAGCGCGGCCGCAAGGGCGAGATCGTGGTGGACGAATACAGCCAGACCGGCGTGCCGTCGATCTACGCCATCGGCGACGTGACCGACCGGGTGAACCTGACCCCGGTGGCGATCCGCGAGGGCATGGCCTTTGTCGAGACCGTGTTCAAGGGCAACCCGACGCCCGTGGATCACGAGCTGATCCCGACCGCCATCTTCACCCAGCCCGAGATGGGCACGGTGGGGCTGAGCGAGGAGGAGGCCGCCGAGCAGGAGCCGATCGAGGTCTACGCGACTTCGTTCAAGCCGATGCAGCAGTCCTTTGCCGGGCGGTCGCAGCGGGTTCTGATGAAGCTGATCGTCAGCAAGGCGACCCGCAAGGTGCTGGGCTGCCACATCGTGGCGCCGGGCGCGGGCGAGATGATCCAGCTTGCCGGAATCGCGGTCAAGATGGGCGCGACCAAGGAAGACTTCGACCGGACGGTGGCCGTGCACCCGGTCATGGCCGAGGAACTGGTCACCATGCGGCATCCCGTGCGCAGCGCTTGATTTGCACCTGCCGGGATACAGGTTAGAACTAACGCCGTGATCACACGGGCTGAGAAAAGGGAAACACGACATATGGCGGGCAACAGCGGTGGCCCCTGGGGGGGCGGAGGCTCTTCCGGAGGAGGAAACAAGGGCAACAACGGCGGCGGACGGCGTCCGCCCGATGGCGATGGCCCCCAGATCCCCGAGATCGACGAGCTGATGAAGAAGGGTCAGGAGCAGCTGCGCGTGCTGATGGGCGGGCGCGGCGGCGGCGGGCGCGGCGGCGATGGCCGCGGCCCGGGCGGCGGCGGGCCGATCTTTACCCGCGGCACCGTGATGCTGGGTGTGCTGGTGGCCGCGGGCCTGTGGGCGGCGGCCAGTTTCTATACCGTCAAGCCGGAAGAACAGTCGGTCGAACTGTTCCTGGGCGAGTTTTCCGCCATCGGACAGCCGGGCCTGAACTTCGCACCCTGGCCGCTGGTAACGGCCGAAGTCATCGCGGTCACCCGCGAACAGACCGAGGACATGGGCAGCGGCGGCTCGCGCGGGGCCGAGGGCGAGCTGATGCTGACCGGCGACGAGAACGTGGTCGACATCGACTATCAGGTGGTGTGGAACATCAACGACCCGGCCAAGTTCCTGTTCAACCTGCGTGATCCGGGCCCGACGATCCGGGCCGTCTCGGAATCGGCCATGCGCGAGATCATCGCGCAGTCGGAACTGGCGCCGATCCTGAACCGTGACCGGGGCATCATTGCCGACCGCTTGCAGGAACTGATCCAGTCGACGCTCGACAGCTACGATTCCGGCGTCAACATCATCCGCGTGAACTTCGACAAGGCCGACCCGCCGCAGGAGGTGATTGCATCCTTCCGCGACGTTCAGGCCGCGGCGCAGGAACGCGACCGGCTGCAGAACGTGGCCGACGCCTATGCTAACCGGGTGCTTGCCGAAGCGCGCGGTGAAGCCGCGCAGATCCTCGAGGAATCCGAAGCCTACCGCGCGCAGCAGGTCAACGAGGCGCAGGGTGAGGCCAGCCGCTTCAGCGCGGTTCTGGAGGAGTACCGCAAGGCGCCGGACGTGACGCGCAAGCGTCTTTATCTGGAACGGATGGAGCAGGTGCTGGGCGACGTGAACAAGATCATCCTGGACGAGAACGCCACCGGCGAAGGGCAGGGCGTCGTGCCCTATCTGCCGCTGAACGAACTGCGCCGCAACACCACCGAGGAGAGCAACTGATGCGTAAATCGACATTTCTTCTGCCGGTTCTGGTGATCGCGGTGGTGGTGGCGCTGTCGTCCATCTTCATCGTGGACGAGCGCGAAAAGGCGCTGGTGCTTCAGTTCGGCCGCGTGGTCTCGGTCAAGGAAGACCCCGGGCTCGCCTTCAAGATCCCGCTCATCCAGGAGGTCGTGCGTTATGACGACCGCATCCTGTCGATCGACGTGCAGCCGCTGGAGGTCACGCCGCTGGATGACCGCCGCCTGGTGGTGGACGCCTTCGCCCGCTATCGCATCGCGAACGTGGAGCAGTTCCGGCAGGCCGTCGGCGTCGGCGGCGTTCCCGTGGCGGAGGACCGTCTGGACCGCATCCTGCGCGCCGAGACGCGCGAGGTTCTGGGTTCGGTCTCGTCCAAGGACATCCTGAGCTCTGACCGTGCGGCGCTGATGCTGCGCATCCGCAACAGCGCCATCGCCGAGGCGCGGGCGCTGGGCGTCGACGTCATCGACGTGCGTCTGAAGGCGACCGACCTGCCGCAGGCCAACCTGGAGGCCACGTTCGAACGGATGAAGGCCGAGCGCGAGCGCGAGGCGACGGACGAACGCGCCCGAGGCAACGAAGCGGCGCAGCGCGTGCGCGCGCAGGCCGACCGGACCGTGGTGGAACTGGTTTCCGAGGCGCGGCGCGAGGCCGAGATCATCCGCGGTGAGGCCGATGCCCAGCGCAACGCGATCTTTGCCGAAGCCTTTGGCAAGGATCCGGATTTCTTCGAATTCTACCGCTCGCTGTCGGCCTATGAGCGCGCCCTGACCGGCGGCAACAGCTCGCTGGTGCTGAGCCCGGATTCGGAGTTCTTCAACTACCTGGGTTCGTCCACCGGACGGCAGGCCCGGTGATGGGCATGATCCTTCTGGCCTTCGGGCTGGTTCTGATCGTCGAGGGGCTGGCCTATGCGCTGGCCCCTTCGCTTGTCGAGCGTATGCTCGAGGCCCTGCGGGCCCTGCCGGAAAGCGCCCGCAGGAACGTCGGCCTGCTCTGCGTCGTCAGCGGCCTGATCCTGCTGTGGGGGGCGTATCAGCTGGGTTTCTGACGGCAGGCGGCGGTTCGCCCCGGCATCGGGCTGCGAATTTGTGCACCGGATGGCGATAATGGACGCGATTGCAGGTGATTTACCCGCGATCCCGAGTTGCGGGCTTGGCCAAACTGACTACATTAAATGCCACAAGCACCGGCAGGCCCCGCGCCAGCCGGAGAACGGGTTGGCGACAAGGAGACCTCCAGTGCAGGCAAAGGCACGCAGTATTTCAATCGGGCAGGACGGTATTCTACTGAAGATGCGGCTGGCGTGGCTTGCATTGCTGACCATGCTGTTCGTGCTCATGCAGGTCGTGTCGGCGCAGGCGCGCCAGGACAGTCTTGCGCCGCTGGCTGAACGGATCAGCCCGGCGGTGGTCAACATCACCACGACGACTCTGGTCGAGGGCCGTACCGGTCCGCTGGGTATCGTTCCCGAAGGCTCGCCGTTCGAGGATTTCTTCCGCGAATTCCAGGAGCGCAACGGCGACGACGAGAACCGGCCGCGCCGCAGCAACGCGCTGGGCTCTGGTTTCGTGATTTCCGAGGACGGGTTCATCGTCACCAACAACCACGTCATCGCCGAGGCCGACGAAATCCTTGTCGAGTTCTTTCCGGGCGACGGACAGCCCAAGAAGGAACTGCCGGCCAAGGTGATCGGCACGGACGAAAAGACCGACATCGCGCTGCTCAAGGTCGAGGCGGAAGGGCCGCTGAAATTCGTCAAGTTCGGAGACAGCGACACCGCCCGCGTCGGCGACTGGGTGATCGCGATGGGCAACCCGCTGGGCCAGGGATTCTCGGTTTCGGCGGGGATCGTTTCGGCGCGCAACCGCGAACTCAGCGGTTCTTATGACGACTACATCCAGACGGACGCGGCAATCAACCGGGGCAATTCGGGCGGGCCGCTGTTCAACATGGATGGTCAGGTGATCGGCGTGAACACCGCGATCCTGTCGCCCAACGGCGGCTCGATCGGGATCGGATTCTCGATGGCCTCGAACGTCGTGGTCAAGGTCGTGGAACAGCTGCGCGAATTCGGTGAAACCCGCCGCGGCTGGCTGGGCGTGCGGATCCAGGACGTGACCGAGGACATGGCCGAGGCCATGGGGCTTGAGAAACCGGGCGGCGCCCTGATCAGCGACGTGCCCGAAGGGCCCGCGAAAGAGGCGGGGCTGCTGGCCGGCGATGTCATCCTGAGCTTTGACGGCGTCGAGGTCGCGGACACACGGGCGCTGGTGCGCCAGGTCGGAGAGACGACCGTCGGCAAGTCGGTGCGCGTCGTGGTCTACCGCGAGGGCGGCACGCAGACCGTCCTTGTGACGCTGGGGCGGCGCGAGGATGCGGAACGCGCCGAGACCGAAGCGCCTTCGACCTCGGAAGCGCCGGCCGAGGCGGAGAAGGACATCCTGGGCCTGACGATCGCGCCGCTCACGGACAAGGTGCGCAGCGAGCTTGGCCTGGACGGCGACGCGACGGGTCTGGTCGTGACCAAGGTGGACGAGGCGTCGGAAGCCTTCACCAAGGGGCTGCGCGTCGGCGACGTGATCACCGAGGCCGGTCAGCAGAAGGTCGAGACCATCGCGGACCTGGAATCCCGGATGGAGGAAGCCAAGGAGGCGGGGCGCAAGTCGCTGTTGCTGCTGGTGCGCCGCGGCGGTGAGCCTCGTTTCGTGGCGCTGAGCCTGTCGGAATAGGGGCGGGCAACGGGAATGCGGCGGCCGGGTTCACGCCCGGCCGTTTTTCTTTGGACGGGCGACGGTTCCGCGCGGAACGGAAAAGAGCCACATGCCGTGGCATGTGGCTCTGTTACAGGAAAGGCCGTTTCGGACAGATATCGGGGATGATAACCCGGCCCCCTTCGGTAACCTTGATCAGGTTAGGGACATTGCGGGCGCCTGTCTGTGAACAGGATCACACGGGCGGATTCGCCGCCCGGATCAGATCAGATCGGAATCCGCCAGCTTGGCCAAGGCGTCGAAATCGCGGATGGCCAGCCCGCCGCGGGTGGCGTCGATCACGCCTTCACGCTTCCAGACCGACAGCGTCTTGGACACCGCCTCGCGCGTGGCGCCGACGAATTCGGCCAGTTCGCTCTGCGACAGCTTGATCTGGTTGCCGCGGTCGTCCTGCTGACCGGACAGAAGCAGCAGCTTGCGCGCCAGCCGGATCGGCAAGGGCAGGAACACCTGTTCGTTGAGTTGCGAGCCCATGTAGCGCATCCGCAATCCGGCCAGCCGGATCAGGTCCACGGCCAGTTCCGGGTGCGACTTGATCTGGGCCATCACGTCGCTGCTGCGGACCCGCAGGACGCGCGACGGCTCGGCCGCCGACACGGTCGCGGTGCGCGGGCCGCGGTCGAACAGGGCGATTTCGCCGAACACCTCGCCGGGCCGCATGAGGGCCAGCGACAGCTTGCGCCCGCTCATGGCGAGGAAGGAGACTTCGAGCGTTCCCTCGACCACCGCGTAGAGCGCGTTGCCTTCGTCACCCTGCTCAAACAGGACTTGGCCACGCGCGAGCGTGATCTCGGAAGCCTGCGCCGACAGCATGGCCTTGAGCCGGTCCGAGGCATCGGACAGGAAACCAGTGTCGGGAAAGCCATTCATGCGCGCCGGGTTGCTCCTGCAGGAAGTCGAGTGGTTGGACCATTTTTCACAACTGGAGCAATATTCCAAGGGGTTGACCGCCTGTTCGGCGCCTGGGCAGGCCGCCCGGGCGGGCCATCGAGGGGGAACGGAGGCGCGGCAGCCGGTCAGTTGCCGCCCTGATCGTCCATGTATTGCTGCAAGAGGTTGAACTGCATCATCAGGAAGCCCATCAGCGCCAGCGGAAAGCCGAATGTTTCGATCTTGACCCAGAGGTCGGTCGACATCGTGCGCCAGACCAGCTCGTTCGCGGCCGCCAGCAGGGCGAAGCCTGCACACAGGCGGCGGGTCAGGATCATCCAGCCTTCGTGGCGCATGGGCAGCATCTCGTCCAGCACGTAGGCCAGGTAGGATTTGCCCTGCAGCAGTCCGATCCCGAGAATGACCGAGAAGAAGCCGTAGACCAGCGTGGTCTTCATCTTGAAGAAGCGTTCGTCGTTGAACCATGCGGTCAGGCCGCCGAAGAAGATCACCATGAAGGCGGTGAAGATCTGCATCCGGCTGAGCTTGCCGGTCATGAACCAGAGCGTCGCCATGGCGGCCAGCATGATCGGCACGAACAGCACCGTGGCGACGATGAAGCCGGAATAGTCGGTTCCGCCGATCACGAAGGTGTCGTCGCGCAGGCGCAGGTAGATGAAGAAGAACGCCAGCGGCGGCCCCAGTTCCAGCACCTGCTTGAAAAGCGGGTTGATCTCTTTCTTTCCTGCCATGCCTTCGTCCTGCTGCCTATCCGCCCATTTCAACTATTACCGCGCCGAGCGCAATCAAGGTCATCAGCGCGATTCGCCGCGGACCAACGGTGTCTTTCAGTACCAGCCAACCGATCAGGGCTGCAAACACCGTCGAGGTTTCCCGCAATACGGCGGCCTCGCCCACCTTGTCCAGCCGGGTGGCCAGCATGATCGCGCCGAAGGACAGGAAGGCGACGATGCCGCCGACGAAGCCGCGCAGCATCAGCGGGCCGGGCGTGGGCCGGTTGATCATCGCCCGCCAGCGCAGGAACGCGTAGACCGGCATGACGACGCCGTCGATCATGAAGAACCAGGCGAGGAACGTGAAGGGGTCGGCGGTGGCGCGGATGCCGTAGGCGTCGTAGGTGGTGTAGAGCGCCACGAACAGCCCGGTCGCGAAGGCCAGGCCCAGCGCCAGAACCAGCGTGTCCCGGTTGGTTTCGAGGTAGCGCAGGTTGTAGGCGGCAAGGCCGAAGATGCCGGACAGCAGCACCGCGACGCCCAGCCATTGCGTGACGGTGAAGATCTCGCCGAACAGCAGGTATGCGCCGATCACGGTGAACAGGGGCCCCGTCCCGCGCACCACCGGGTAGACGACCGTGTAGGAGCCCTTGGAATAGGCCATCGCCTGTAGGATCTTGTAGAAGGTGTGGATCAGCCAGGCGGTGGCGAAGATCGGCCACATGTGCGGTTCGGGCCAGGGCACCACGAACAGCGCGAAGGGGGCGGCCATGAGCCCGTAGGAGGCGTCGATTGCGCCCCGCGACAGCCACGGATCATGCCGGCCCTTCTGCAATGCGCCGAAGACCGCGTGCAGGAAGGCCGCCATCAGGGCAAGGCCGAGGGCGAGCTGGTGGCCCGCCTCGGTGCCTTCAAGGGAAATCAGCCATTCGCTCAACAGGAGGGCCTTTGCGCCGGGAGGAGAGGCCGGGGGCTGCCTGCCCCCGGACCCCCGGGAGTATTTGGAAAAAGGTGAAGATCAGGCGGCGTTGAGGCCGGTCAGGGCGGCCGCGAATTCCTCGGGGTCGAATGGGGCGAGGTCGTCGATCTGTTCGCCGACGCCGATGGCGTGGATCGGCAGTCCGAACTTGTCGGCCAGCGCCACCAGGACGCCGCCCTTGGCGGTGCCGTCGAGCTTGGTCATTACAAGGCCCGAGACATCGGCCAGCTTCTGGAAGGTCTCGACCTGGCTGAGCGCGTTCTGGCCCGTGGTGGCGTCCAGCACCAGGAGCGTGTTGTGCGGGGCGGTCTCGTCCTTCTTGCGGATGACGCGGACGATCTTGGCCAGTTCCTCCATCAGGTCGGCGCGGTTCTGCAGCCGGCCGGCGGTGTCGATCATCAGCAGGTCGGCGCCGTCCTGCTGCGCCTTGGTCAGGGCGTCGAAAGCGAGCGAGGCGGGGTCCGAGCCCTCGGGCGCGGTCAGAACCGGCACGCCGGCACGATCGCCCCAGATCTGCAGCTGTTCGACCGCCGCGGCGCGGAAAGTGTCGCCGGCGGCGATGACCACCTTCTTGCCCGCCGCCCTGAACTGGCTGGCGAGCTTGCCGATGGTCGTGGTCTTGCCCGAGCCGTTGACGCCCACGACCAGAACGACCTGCGGGCGTTTGGGGTAGATCGGCAGGGGCTTGGCGACGGGCTCCATGATGCGGGCCACCTCGCGCGCCAGAAGCTGCTTGATCTCGTCGGTGGACAGCTTCTTGCCATAGCGGCCTTCGGCCATGTTGGCGGTCACGCGCAGGGCGGTGTCGACGCCCATGTCGGCGGCGATCAGCAGCTCTTCGAGCTGTTCGAGCATGTCGTCGTCGAGCGTGCGCCGGATCACGGTGCGGGTGTCGGCGCGGGTGAACAGGCGGCCCAGCAGGCCCGGTTTCGTCTGCGCCTCGGGTGCCGGGTCCTCGGGCGGCGGCGGGGCGGGCACCGGATCGGCCGGGATGGGCGAGGGCGTTTCCACCGGCTGCGGCACCGGTGCGGGCTCGGGCACCTCGGGAACCGGCTGCGGTTCCGGCTCGGGCTCGGGGATCACCGGGTCGGGGGTGGGGGGCGTTTCCTCGCCACCCTCTTCGACGATCGCGTCCAGCCCCTGTTCGAGCCGCGAGGAGGATTTGAACAGCCGGTCCTTGAGCTTTGAGAAAAACGCCATGTGAGGTCTCCGCAGGTGTTCCCCTCACCTAATGCGGATTGGCGCCGGTTGCAAAGGGTCAGGCGAAGGCCAAGGTGAAGCCTGCCTGCGCGCCCCAGTAGAGCGGCCAGACGAGGTAGGGCGTCAGCCGCAGCGCGGGGTGTTCGGGCGGCAGGAGGAACCTTTCGGTCGCCAGGATCAGGTCCGAGGCGATGAACGCCAAGGCCGCCGGCAGCGCCCAGCGCAGCGAGCCGGCGTCGGGCAGCGCGAGAACCGTTATTCCCATGCCGAGAATGATGGGGATATAGGCCAGAACCGGCCCCCTGAGATCGCCCGCGCGCTGCGAAAGCAGCGTGGCCATGACCACGCCGAGTAGGATCAGGGTCCAGACCACGCCCGGGCTGTCGAAGATCCGGGCCGGATCGCTGTCGGGATGCGTCAGGAACAGCGCGACATAGGCCAGATGCCCGGCGGCGAAAGCGCCGATCCCGGCCATGAAGGCGCCTTCGGTCTCGCGCGAGAGCAGGGCGTCGCCCACGGCGCAGAGCGCAAGCGCCGCGACCAGCAGCGCCGGTCCGCCCTGGCTGGCGGCAAGCAGGGCGAGCAGGGCGACCGACGCGGTTTTCAGCAGGGTGCGGATCATGCCGGCGGGGCGGGCCGTCAGCGGCAGGTAGGCCAGCGCGCAGGCGGCGGCGAGCCAATACAGGATATGCGGCATTCGATGGCCCCCTTGCTGGTTGCGGCCCGGGACGAGGTTTCCCCCGCGCAGTCAACCTGCAAGGGGCGGCGCCGGGCAAGGCTGACGTCGAGTTATCGGGTGCGGGGTTGGGATGTGGCGGCGGGTTGTCCGATCTGACACAATCGGCCCATGCTGACGCGTCTGGTGATTCTCGTGCTTTTGTCAGGCCCAGCGGCCTGGGCCGAAGAACCGATGTCGGCCGCGGAATTCGACGCCTACACGCAGGGGAAAACGCTGTTCTACGGGTTCGACGGCGTGGCCTACGGGGTCGAGCGCTACCTGCCCAACCGGCGCGTGATCTGGTCGTTCCTGGACGGCGACTGCAAGGAGGGCGTCTGGTACGAGCAGGAAGAGCAGATCTGTTTCATCTACGAAGACCGGCTGGACCCGCAATGCTGGGTGTTTCTGCAGTCGCCCTCGGGGCTGATCGCCCGGTTCGAGGGCGACCCCGAGGCGACCGAGCTTTATGAGGCGGAGGACATCGGGGAAGAGATGCTGTGCCACGGGCCGGAAGTGGGCGTTTGACCCGCCGGGCCGGGGCTCAGAACAGCGTCCCCTGATCGGGCGGTTCGGGTTTATCCTTTTTCGCCGGCGGTTTCGCGGCAGTCGATCCGGTGGTCATGCGGCCGTCGGCAAACTGGATCTCGAGGCTTGCATGGCGGCTGGCTTCTTCCTTTGAGGTCACGATCCGGCCCTCGGCCCGGACCACGGCAAAGCCGCGTTCAAGCGTCGATTCGTAGCCCAGCGAGATGCGCAGGCGTTCGGTGGCATCGACCTGTTTGCGCAGCCGGTCGATGCGGTTGATCTGGGCGGCGTTCAGCCGGTCGGACAGGCGGTTGACGGCCTGGCGCTGAACCTCGATTTCGCGCCGGATCGGGCGCACCGACAGGCGCGAGGACAGGTTGCGAAGCTGGTCCTGGCGCGTTTTCACCAGGTTTCTCAAGGTGGATGGCCGCAAATGGGCGGACAGTTCCACGACCTGCAGCCTGCGGTTCTGCACGCCGCGCTGCAATGCAGGGGCGAGGCGGTCCGCGATCAGGTCCAGCCGCTGGCGGGGGCTGTCGAGCAGGGTTTCGGCCCGCGGCAGGGCGCGGGACAGGTCGCGCAGGCGCTGGGCGCGGCGCTGCACGGCGTCGGTGGCGGCGCGGGACAGGCGCGCGCCCTGCTGGCCGGTCCAGGCCAGAAGCTCCATCCGCACCGGCACCGCCAGCTCGGCGGCGGCGGTGGGCGTGGGCGCGCGGCGGTCCGAGACGTAGTCGATCAGTGTGGTGTCGGTCTCGTGCCCCACGGCCGAGATCAGCGGGATCTGCGAGGCGGCGGCGGCGCGGGCCACGATTTCCTCGTTGAAGCCCCAGAGATCCTCGATCGAGCCGCCGCCGCGGGCGACGATGATGAGATCCGGCCGGGGCAGCGCGCCGCCGGGCGTCAGGCGGTTGAACCCTTCGATGGCGCGGGCCACCTCGGGGGCGCAGCTGGACCCCTGCACCGCGACCGGCCAGATCAGTACCTTGCGCGGAAAGCGGTCGCGCAGGCGGTGCAGGATGTCGCGGATCACCGCGCCCGAGGGCGAGGTCACGACGCCGATGATCTGCGGCAGGTAGGGCAGGGGCTTCTTGCGTTCGGGCGCGAACAGCCCCTCGGACTCAAGCTGTTTCTTGCGTTTTTCCAGCAGCGCCATTAGCGCGCCCTGACCGGCAACCGCCACCTCGTCGACGTTGAGGTTGTATTTCGACTGCGCGCCGAAGGCGGTGAGGCGGCCGGTGACGACGACCTCGAGCCCTTCCTCGGGCACCACCGACAGCCCGTCGATCTGGCCTTTCCAGGTCGTGCAGGCCAGCACGTTGCGGTCGTCCTTGATGTCGTAATAGAGGTGCCCCGAGCGGGCCTTGAACACGCGCCCGACCTCGCCCCGCACGCGGATTCGCCCAAAGCTGCCTTCCAGCGTGCGCTTCACCTCGCCGGAGATCTCCGAAACGGTGTATTCGGGCATGTTCTGCCCCGGAATGGGGTCGTCGATCAGATCGGACATTTCATCGCCTTGTTTCGCCTGCGCGCGCAGCTTAGAACGCCGCGCAGGCGAGGCCAAGCAGATCGGAGACAGCCCCCATGAACATCCTCATTCTCGGCAGCGGCGGACGCGAGCACAGCCTGGCCTGGGCGGTGATGCAGAATCCCAAATGCGACCGGCTGATCGTGGCGCCGGGCAATGCGGGGATCGCGCAGATCGCCGAATGCGCGGCGCTGGACATCGAGAACGGCGGCGCGGTGGTGAGTTTCGCCGAAGAGAACGCCATCGACTTCGTGGTCGTGGGTCCCGAAGCTCCCTTGGCGTCGGGCGTTGCGGACCGGCTGCGCGAGGCGGGGATCCTGGTCTTCGGGCCGTCCGCCGAGGCGGCGCGGCTGGAAGCCTCGAAAAGCTTCACCAAGGAGATCTGCGACGCCGCCGGGGCCCCGACCGCCGCCTATGCGCGGTTCACCGAGGCCGGGCCGGCCAGGGACTATATCCGCGAACAGGGCGCGCCGATCGTGGTCAAGGCCGACGGTCTGGCCGCGGGCAAGGGCGTGATCGTGGCGATGGACGAGGCGACGGCGCTGGAAGCGGTGGACGACATGTTCGGCGGCGCCTTTGGCGGGGCCGGGGCCGAAGTTGTGATCGAGGAGTTCATGGAGGGCGAGGAAGCCTCGCTTTTCGTGCTGTGCGACGGGCAGAACATCCTGTCGGTGGGCACGGCGCAGGATCACAAGCGGGTGGGCGAGGGCGACACCGGCCTCAACACCGGCGGCATGGGGGCCTATTCGCCCGCGCCGGTCCTGAGCGCCGAGATCGAGGCCCGCGCGATGGACGAGATCGTGCGCCCGACGATGGCCGAGATGGCGCGGCGGGGCACGCCGTTCCAGGGGGTGCTGTACGCCGGGTTGATGATCAGGGACGGGCAGCCGCGGCTGGTCGAATACAACGTCCGTTTCGGTGATCCCGAATGCCAGGTGCTGATGATGCGGCTGGGCGGGCAGGCGCTGGACCTGATGCATGCGGCGGCTGAGGGGCGTCTGGGCGAGGCGCGGGTGAACTGGGCCGACGACCACGCGATGACGGTGGTGATGGCGGCCAAGGGCTATCCCGGTTCCTACGAGAAAGGCACCGAAATCAAGGGGCTGGACGATCTGCCCGAGGACAGCCGCAACATGGTGTTCCATGCGGGCACCAAGGCCGAGGGCGGCGCCATCCTTGCCAATGGCGGGCGGGTGCTGAACGTGACGGCGCGCGGCGATACGCTGCAGGAAGCGCGCGACCGGGCCTATGCCATGGTCAAGGCCGTCGATTGGCCGGGCGGGTTTTACCGCCGGGACATCGGCTGGCGGGCGCTTTGACGCGGATAGACGTTCGGCGTCGCCCGCCTGGCCCGTGAATTCGCGGATCGGGCCGCGGTTGCGGTTTTCTTTTGTCTTTCTCGCGGATTATGATTGCCGCCGAGGAGACCTGCCATGCCCGGACCCATCGACAAGACGGAACTGGACGCCGCCTATGCCGCGCGGGAATTGCGGGCGCTGGCCTTCGACTGGGTGCCGGTCGGGATCGTGGTCACCGAGTCGCGCGTGATCCGCGAGGTGAACCGGCGGTTCTGCCAGATGTTCGGCTATCAGCGGGACGAGCTTCTGGACCGGCTGTTCGCCTTTCTCTACCCGAGCGCCGAGGAGTTCTCGAACATCCTGCACCGGGGCGACAAGGAACTGGGCGAGGGCAATCTCTACTGGGACGAAAGGGTCATGCGGCGCAAGGACGGCGATCTGTTCTGGTGCCGGGTCAGGGGGCAGACCTTCACGCCCGAGGATCCGCTGGCGCGCGCCGTCTGGAGCTTTGCCGACCTGTCGGCCATCCGCCCCTATCAGCCGCTGACCCGCCGCGAGCGCGAGGTGTTCTCGCTGCTGAGCGAAGGTCGGACCAGCAAGGAGATCGCGCGGGAACTGGACCTGAGTTACCGGACGGTCGAGGTCCACCGGGCGCGGCTGCTGAAGAAGTTCGGGGTCAACAACACCGCCGCGCTGTTCCAGTCGCTGGGCGGGATCGAGGGCGATCACGTGGTCCGCTCGGGCCCCTGAGACTGGCCCGGTCACTCGCAGGCCAGCGCGCGCGCCATTCCGGCGGTCGTGAATGGGCCGAGGTCGCGGCGGATCCAGCCGCCGTCATGACGGACCGAGACGATGCTGCGCCAGTCCGCGCTGGCGAGGATCAGTTCGGGGCCGGCACCGCAGTCGCGCAGGCCGCCCGAGATGAAATCCTCGCCAATCCGGTGGTTGGTCAGGCCGGGCAGGCTGTCGATCTCGGTCAGGGCGCCGTCGCGAAAGCGCCAGATGCGCAGGGTCTTGGCCAGATGGGGGCGGTCGACATAGGCGATGTCGGTGTACCCGTCGCCATCCAGGTCCGCCCAGCCCGCAGGGGCCAGCCAGCGGAAACGGGTGCCGATATGCGGGGTCGCGGTCAGCTTGCCCCTGGCCGTGTAGATGGCGAGGCTGGCCCCGGTCCGGGCGTCGCTTTCGACCACGATCGCCTCGGGCCGGCCGTCGCCGTCCAGATCGGCGAGGCGGGGGGCGAGGTCCTCGAACACACGCGTCTCGGGCAGGGTGTGGGTGACCGTCCGCCCGTCCGACAGCGTCAGCTCCAGTGCGCCCCATTCCAGGTCGTCGCCCAGAACGCCATGCGCGTAGCGGGCGGTCGGTTCGGTGAAGCGGGCCGAGGCGATGGTGTCGGCCCATGCGGCCGGGCCTGCCCCGGCCAGCCACAGGCAAAACGCGGCCCGTGCGCTGCGGACAAGCCCTTGCCGCAGGCGGCGCGGCATCAGATCTGTTTTTCCGGCATCTGCACGATCAGCCCGTCCAGCGCGTCGGTGACCTTGATCTGGCAGGTCAGGCGCGAGCGGTCGGGGTCGGGTTCATAGGCGAAGTCCAGCATGTCCTCTTCCATGTCGTCCTTGGCGGGCAGCTTCTCGACCCAGTCGGGATGGACGTAGACATGGCAGGTCGAGCAGGCGCAGGCACCGCCGCAATCGGCTTCGATGCCGGGGATGTTGTTGTCCCGCGCGCCTTCCATCACGGTCAGGCCGTTGGCGACTTCGACGGTATGCTCGGTGCCACCGTGCTCGATATAGGTGATCTTTGCCATTGCTCGCGTCTTCCTTCTGCGATGTTCCGCACCTTCCTTAGTCAAGCCGTTCGGGCGTTTCCACCCTCATTTGCGACCCATCGCGGCGCGTCTGGACATTCGCGGCCAATGTTCTATTTTTGTTCTCATGATCGTGACCCCTGTTTCCCCGGTGGCGCCGGGCCGCGACTGGCCGCGCCCGCCCGCCTGCCTGCCCGCCGACCGGCTGAACGACCCGCCCGAGGGCGCGCGGGTGACGATGGCCGGGCTGGTGATCCTGCGGCAGCGGCCGGGGACGGCCAAGGGGGTGATCTTCGTCACGCTCGAGGACGAGACCGGCGTGGTGAACGTGATCGTCTGGCGCAAGATCTACGAACGCTTCCGCCGCGCGGTGATCGCCGGTCGGCTGCTGAGGGTGACGGGCCGGATGCAGCGGGCGCATTCGGTGACCCATGTGATCGCCGAGGAGATCGAGGACATCTCGGGGATGCTGGATCTGCTGGTAAGGGGGGAGGGGGTGTAGGGCTGCTTTGCGGGACTTGGACGAAGCCGCTCGCGCGGCACTGGTGCCTGTGGCAGGCGTTTTGGATTGATCTGATCCCTGTGCATTTGGGAATGGGCGCGGCTGTCTGACGATTGGGACCTCTCAATCGAAAGACAGGAGGTTCCCATGGCGGAGGAGAGAACAACGCCGCTGCGCGAGCGGATGATCGAGGACATGCGGATCAAGGGGCTGGGTGACAAGTCTCAGAAGTCGCACATCCGGGCGATCAAGGACTTCGCAGCGTTTCTGGGACGGTCGCCGGACACCGCGACGCCGGACGATCTGCGCGCCTACCAGCTTCACATGACCGACCGCGGTATCACGCCGCCGACCTACAACGCCCGCATCATTGCGCTGAGGTTCTTCTTCGAGACGACCTGCGGGCGGGGCGAGATGAAGCGGCACATGCAGTTCCGCACCCAGGCGCGCAAGCTCCCCGTGGTGTTCAGCGCCGAGGAAGTAGCGGCACTGCTGCGGGTCGCGCCAGGACCGGGGCTGAAGTACCGGGCGGCGCTGAGCATCTCCTATGGTGCCGGGCTCAGGGCCTCGGAAGTCTGCAATCTCAAGGTCAGCGATATCGACAGCGACCGGATGCTGATCCATGTCGAACAGGGCAAGGGGCGGAAGGACCGGAAGGTCATGCTGTCGCCGGGATTGCTGAACCTGCTGCGCGAGTACTGGCGCGAGGCGCGGCCGGAGGGCTGGTTGTTTCCGGGCAAGCCCAAGATCAACCCCCTCTCGTCGCGCCAGCTCCACCGCGCCTTCAGCTCGGCAAAGCTCATCGCGGGGATCAAGAAGCCAGGCAGCACGCTGCACACGCTGCGGCATAGCTTCGCGACGCACCTTCTGGAGGCCGGGACGGATGTGCGGGTGATCCAGGTGCTGCTCGGGCATGCCAAACTCGAAACAACGGAACGCTACACACATGTCGCCACGAAGCTGATCCGTGACACGGCGAGCCCCTACGAGACGCTGGCCAAGCTGCAGGATCGAAGCCGGGGGTAGCGGACCGGGGTGGTGCCCCGCCCGCGGCTTGAGATCGCTGACATCTTTCGCGCCCATGGTCCCGCATGGCGGCGGGCCAATGCCGGGCATGTCAGCCTCACCCAGCTCAGGGTGATGTCGGCGATTGAAGCCTGCCGGACCGAGGCGCTCGGCGGGCATGTGGCAGCCTGCGCCAAATGCGGTCACCGGCATGTCGCGTACAATTCCTGCAAGAACCGGCACTGCCCGAAGTGCCAGGGGCCGGCCGCGCGCGACTGGATGGCAGCACGGGCCGATGACCTGCTGCCGGTGGAGTATTTCCACGTGGTCTTCACCCTGCCGGCAGAGATCGCACGGATCGCCTACTGGAACAAGACGGCGGTCTACGGCCTGCTGTTCCGAGCGTCAGCCGAGACCGTGACGACCATCGCCGCCGATCCCCGGCACCTTGGCGCCCGCGTGGGCATGACCTCTGTACTCCATACCTGGGGTTCGGCGCTGACCCACCACCCGCATGTCCACATGATCGTGCCCGGCGGCGGCCTGTCACCTGACGCTACACGCTGGATCGCCTGCCGCCCTGGCTTCCTTCTGCCCGTGCGCGTCCTGGCCCGGCTGTTCCGGCGCCTGTTCCTGGAAGGGCTGTCGGCGCTGCACAATGCCGGGCAGCTTCAGTTCTTCGGTGATCTGGAAGGACTGGCCGACCCCGCAGCCTTCGCCGCCTGCCTCGCCCCGCTCCGCAAGACCGAATGGGTCGTCTACGCCAAACCGCCCTTCGGCGGGCCCGAGGCTGTCCTCGCCTATCTCAGCCGGTACACCCACCGCGTGGCGATCTCGAACCATCGCCTTGTCAGAGCCGATACCGATACTGTGGCGTTCCGATGGAAGGATTACCGGATCAAGCGCGGCGACCGGATGAAGGTGATGCGGCTCAAGACCGGCGAATTCATCCGCCGGTTCCTGCTGCACGTCCTGCCCGACGGCTTTCACCGCATTCGCCACTACGGCCTGCTGGCCGGCGCCACCCGCAAGGCCACCATCGCCCGCATCCGCGGCTTGCTTGTGAAGACCCCGGCCGAACAGGAAACGCAGGAGATTGCTGAGACCGTACCGCTCACCCTGCGCGAGCCGTGTCCTTGCTGCGGCGGCCCGATGCGCATCGTCGAAATCTTCCGGCGCGGGCAAAAAACGATGAGCCGTGCGCCACCCAGGGAGCAGGCCGCATGACGAAACGCCCGTCCATGCCGCGAAGACTGCCCCGGTTCCCATTCGTGCTCCGGAACGCCCCCGGTACGCCCGGCCCTGTGGCTGGCCCGCAATCACCCGGTCAAAGACTCCGCCGGCACCCGGAACGCATGATCACAGCCCGCTGGACAACCTTTCTCAACCGGTGCTTCCTGCCTGGCTGTCGCTCAGAACCGACACTTGCAATCACCCGCAGTATACTTTCCCCATAGACGCCGCCCAGCCTCACACGGCTTCCTCCTTGTCAGGTTATTCAACGCGGGCCGGGTTGCACACGAACGCCACCGATGCGCCGCAGCCCGCATCGAAAAACCTTCGACAAAGTGAGCATTCGATACACGATGTCCAATGTCGGCTTTGGATTGCGCAATGCTCCTCTCATTAGCATGGGTTTCACTATGGGATGATCGGTTCTTCATCGAGGCAAGAAAGTAATTCGGCAATCTGGTCGCGCATCCAAGAATGTGAAGCACTTGCGGAGTATCGTCGGTGCCAAATCATGCACAGTTGCGCGGTTGGAACGGGCATTGGGGCACGGTAGACGCGCAGCCCAGCGGCCTTTTCGACGTGATAGGCCAATGCGGTCGGGAGCAGAGCGATAAGGTCCGATCCTGCCACTGCTCGATAGACCCCCGAAAAGATCGGCATTGTCATGACGACGCGCCTCTCACGCCCGACTTCTGCCAAAGCCGCATCTCCGATGGCTCTACTATTTCCCTCTGGCGAGAACAGAACGTGGCCGACATCACAGAAGAGATCTATCGGTACGACATCGCCACCCGACAATCCCTCCCGTTTCAAGCGTGGGTGGCCCTTGCGCGCAACGACCGAAAAGCTTGACCTGAAGACCGGGCGGCTCTCAACCCAATCTGGAAGAGGTGTTTTGGGAACAATTGCGAGATCGACCTCGTAGCGGTCGAGCGTTTCGACATAGCTATCTGGGACAAGATCAACCAGATGGACACGCATCTTGGGAGCAAGAAGCTGAAGCCTCTCGGCGAGTCTTGGCATCAAAAGTTCTGCAAAAAAGTCACTCCCTGAGATGCGAAAACTCACATCCGATGTGCGGGGGTCAAATGTGCCCGGTCCGCGGATTAGATCTTCAATACGCTCAAGAACCTGCTGCAGTTCCTCTTTCAGGGTTAGCGCGTATTGTGTCGGCTCTAAACCTTTTCCGCGACGGAAAAACAATTCGTCACCAAGAGCTGCTCTGAGGCGCGCGAGTGCTGCAGAAACCGCAGGTTGGGACAGTCCAAGGCGTTCGCCTGCACGAACTGTCGAGGGTTCTTCCAGCAATGCGTTCAGCACCCGCAACAGGTTCAGATCGAAGGTTTTCAAATTTGTCATACAAATTGATGCCATATAATCAATCAATTTTCCATATGAAATCCAAGCTGATATGGTTCTCCTATCGAAGGCGCCTTCGTTTCCCCGTCTTTTCAGGAGGAAGCGATGAAAGACACAATACTCGGACCCGATGCAATCGAGTGGCTCGGGGTACACTACAACACAATACTCACGACTGATGCCACCAATGGCGCGATGTCGATTACGGATTCCGTCTCGCCGCCAGGTTCTGGCCCGCCCCGTCACATTCACCACGATGCTGACGAGACGTTCATTATGCTGACGGGTGATTCCGAATTCTGGCTAGATGGTGAACGGTTCGCACGGGGGCCTGGCCAAACCGCCTTTGTTCCGCGCGGCACAGAACACACGTTTCGCGTAGTGAGCGATGTTCCCGCCCGCCACTTGGTAATCCTGACGCCAGGTGGGTTCGAAGGCTTCTTTGTCGAGATGGCCGCGGGACAGTTACGTATTCCAAAAGACATGACAGAGATCACAAAAATTGCGTCGAGATACAAACTGACATTCACTGGCCCGCCGATGAGCGCGGATGATCAGGAGGCAATCCAATGAAAAACCTACCCAAAATGTTCTTTGCGGCGGCGGCGCTTTTTGCACTGTGCGGAATGATCTGGGGCATTCAAATGTCGGCAACCCACGATCATACCCTTTCGCCAGCTCATGGGCATCTCAACCTGATCGGTTTTGTGATGATGTCCGTCTTCGGCACCTATTATGCTCTGACGCCCCATGCAGGTCGCAGCCGGACAGCAGGGTTTCACTTTTTGCTGAACACAGCGACTGTTCTGGTCCTAACCCCCGGGATCGCACTCGCCATTTCAGGCCAGACCGAAGTGCTCGCACAAATCGGTTCGGTTTTGGCAGTTCTTTCCATGGCGCTGTTTGGCTTTGTTGTCTTGAGATACGGTGTAGGCCACGCGTTTAATGAAGCTGTTTCAGACAGCAGAATGACCTCCCAACCCGCAGAATAGTCGGCATGTTCGCTGAAAAAAAATGCAGCAAGTGCCCCTCTTGGGCGCTTGCTCTCGTTTGTCTGAAGCGGCCATTCGCACGCTTCGCAGCATCTGTCATTGTTGGCTCGAAGCTGCCATTTCGCCAGTGTATTTCACCGCCCAAACAAAACCCCCTGCGCCTGCTTGCTGCGGTGATCCCCGCGCAGCTCCGCAAACAAGGCACGCCCTGCCTGCACGCCCGGACGGGCGCCCATGACCTCGAGCCAGCGGGCGAAGTGGGGTTTGTCCTCAAGCACCTGCTGCTGGCCCTCCCACAGGCTGGCCCAGCCCCAGATCGCCATGTCGGCGATGGAGTAGAAATCGCCCGCGACGAACGCGTTCTCGGCCAGCCGCCGGTCCAGCACGCCGTAAAGCCGCGCGACCTCGGCGCGGTAGCGGTCCTTGGCGTAGGGGATGTCCTGCGGCGGGTCGAAGAAAGGCGCGTATTTCAGGAAGTGATGCGCCTGACCCGCCATCGGACCGACGCCGCCCATCTGCCACATCAGCCATTCCTCGACCGCGATGCGGTCGCGCTCGGTCTGGCCGTAGAACCGCCCGGTCTTGCGCGCCAGGTACATCAGGATCGCGCCGCTTTCAAAGATCGAGACCGGCGCGCCGTCGGGGCCGTCCGGGTCGATGATGGCGGGCATCTTGTTGTTGGGGGCGATCTTGAGGAATTCGGGGTCGTGCTGGTCGCCCTTGCCGATGTCGACCAGCATGACGGTGTAGGGCAGGCCCATCTCTTCCAGAGCGATTGAGATCTTCCAGCCGTTCGGCGTGGGCCAGTAGTAGAGTTCGATCGGATCCGGCATGTGAGCCCCCTGTTTGTTTGCGATCATGCGGTATTTTCGGCCAACGGCAAGGGGTGTGGCGGTTCCTTAAAGCTTGACGAAAACCGGCGCGGGGCGTATGGGCATCGCAGGAACCACGTGGCGATTTGTTACCGGATTGCGGGCCACGCTAAACAACACCGCTAAAAGGTCAGGATGAAAGACCCCTTTCGCTTGACCGCGTCTGGGGTTTTTTCTTTGCCCTCGGGTTCCGGGGCGGAAAGGGACGAGATGAGCGAGAACTGGAGCAAGCGCACGCAGGCCGTGCATGGGGGCATCCGCCGCAGCCAGTACAACGAGGTGAGCGAGGCGATCTTTCTGACGCAGGGGTTCGTCTATGACACCGCCGAGCAGGCCGAGGCCCGGTTCATCGAATGCGGGCCCGACGAGTTCATCTATGCCCGCTACGGCAATCCCACCGTGTCGATGTTCGAACAGCGCATCGCGGCGCTGGAAGGGGGCGAGGACGCCTTTGCCACCGCCTCGGGCATGGCGGCGGTCAACGGGGCCCTGACCGCGATGCTGAGGGCCGGAGACCACGTGGTGTCGGCCAAGGCGCTGTTCGGCTCCTGTCTTTACATCCTGGAAAACATCCTGACCCGGTTCGGGGTCGAGGTGACATTCGTCGACGGCACCGATCTGGAGCAGTGGAAGGCCGCGATCCGGCCCGACACCAAGGCGGTGTTCTTCGAATCCATGTCGAACCCGACGCTCGAGGTGATCGACATTGCCGGCGTTGCCGACCTGGCCCATGCGGTCGGCGCCGTCGTCATCGTGGACAACGTGTTTTCGACGCCGGTTTTTTCGAAGGCGATCGAGCAGGGCGCCGACGTGGTGGTCTATTCGGCGACCAAGCATATCGACGGGCAGGGCCGCGCGCTGGGCGGGGTGATCATCGGCACCCGCGACTTCATCCGCGGCACGGTCGAGCCCTATCTGAAACATACCGGCGGCGCGCTGAGCCCGTTCAACGCCTGGATCATGCTCAAGGGGCTTGAGACGATGGCGCTGCGGGTCAATGCCCAGGCCGAGACCGCGCAGAAGCTGGCCGAGGCGCTGGAAGGGCATCCGGCGCTGGAGCGCATCATGTATCCGGGGCTGAAAACCCATGCCCAGAACGGGCTGGTGCGGACCCAGCTGGGCGGCAAGGGCGGCACGGTTCTGTCGCTGGACATCAGGGGCGGGAAGGCGGCGGCCTTTGCCTTTCTCAACGCCATGACGGTGCCGGTGATCTCGAACAACCTGGGCGATGCGAAGTCCATCGCCACGCACCCGGCCACCACCACGCACCAGCGTCTGAGCGATGCGCAGCGCGAAGAGTTGGGGATCACGCCCGGGCTGATCCGGTTCTCGGTCGGGTTGGAAGACGCGGACGACTTGATAAAAGACGTGAAGAATGCGCTGGAAGTGTCACAAGCATAGTGGAAAATCGAACCTCCCCTCGGCGAGACAATGCGCTATGATGTCCGGCCGTAGAAGCCCAAAAGCTCGCTGTCCGAGAACCTGACGCCAGGTTTTTCATAGTAGGAGAAAACCGCGATAACCCGCGCCCTGCCGCCCTTGACCGGGGTGACGCGGTGGGCGGTGTTCCGGCCCTTGAACACGTTCAGCGTTCCGGGCGTCAGCGCGATGACCTTGCTGGCGGGATCCTCGCCCCGCAGCAGCCGCGCCACGCCGTCGTAATTCGGATCGTCGTCGCTGCGCAGGTCGGTGCGATACTCGAAGCCGCCGCCCTGTTCCGGGGCCTGCAGCAACAGCGTCGTGGTGAATTCGGACCGGTCGAAATGCCAGTTCAGCGCCTGTCCCTGCCCGTAGGACATCACGTTCACGCGCGCCAGCGGATCCTCCATCACGTGCAGCCGGGGCTTGTCCATCGTGGCGGCCAGGAAGGTCACGAAGTCCGGCCATTCGTACAGCCTCAGCAGCGCCGAGCCCGCGATCTGGTCCGCGCACAGGGTCCGGTTCGATGTCCGGAACTCGGTCAGGGCCGGGTGTTCCGCGGGCAGATCCTCGACCGGCTTGAAATAGATGTTGTGCACCCGTTCGTGCAGAAAGGCATCCGCGGCAAAGCGCGGCTCCATCTCGGCCACGGCCCGTGCCGCCACCTCGGGACGCATCAGGCCCTCGAGGTTGAACATCCCTTTCCGCGCCAGATCGGCGCGGCAGCGATCGACCAGCGACCGCCAGTCCGGATCATGCGGTCGGTGCAGGGGAAAGCGATCGAGATCGAGAATGTCGTGCATGTCAGAACCGGTTTCGCGTCGCATCCAAGCTGCATCAGAATTGACCGGGCGCAAAGCCGAAAATCGGCGGTCAGGACGATCCGGCCCCGGCAGCGCGCGGCGATGGATGTCAAAAAACACCGTCCAAGGACGTAGGCGGGTGAAAAACGACGGTTTTCGCCCACTTTTTTTGATCCGGGATGCTACTTGGCGCGAAAACGCACTAGATTGGAACTTGTCCAGAAGTCGTCTATACACCTGCGACCAGCCGAGGAAATGCGCCGATGAACTTTCACGCTCGCAAGATCGACGAGACCCCCGACCGCGAGGAAGCCGCCGCCGCGCTGGCGCTGCTGCGGAAATGGGCGGAATCCGCAAGTGAAGCTGAAATCAGCCAGCTTGATCCGGCGGTCGCCCGGCTGGTTCCGGGGCTGGTGCCGACCAACTATCCCGCGCTGTCGCGCGAGTATGACGAGCATTTCACCGTCGACGAGGCCTACAGGGCCGCGCTGCCCGACCTGCAGAACGGGCCGGCGAGCCTGATCCGGGGCGCGAAGCAGCAGATCCAGCATGTGGGCATCTCGAACTTCCGTCTGCCCATCCGGTTCCACCGCAAGCACGGCGAGGATCTGACGCTGGAAACCTCGGTGACCGGGACCGTAAGTCTCGAGGCCGAGAAGAAGGGCATCAACATGTCCCGGATCATGCGGTCCTTTTACAAGCATGCCGAGCGCACCTTCAGCTTCGAAGTGATGGAAGCCGCGCTGAACGACTATATGACCGATCTCGACAGCTTCGATGCGCGCATCCAGATGCGGTTCTCGTACCCGGTCCGGGTCGAGAGCCTGCGTTCGGGGCTTTCGGGGTATCAGTATTACGACATCGCGCTGGAACTGGTGGAACAGGCCGGAGTGC
This sequence comes from Ruegeria sediminis, assembly GCF_005938215.1. Classification (GTDB taxonomy): domain Bacteria; phylum Pseudomonadota; class Alphaproteobacteria; order Rhodobacterales; family Rhodobacteraceae; genus Ruegeria; species Ruegeria sediminis. Next base: position 36,989 of record NZ_VCPD01000001.1, on the reverse strand, counting down.
GCCAGAAGATCATGCATCTGGACTACGTCTATTCCTCGACCTGCCCCTGCTCGCTGGAGCTGAGCGAACATGCGCGTTCGATGCGCGGCCGGCTGGCGACGCCGCATTCACAGCGGTCGGTGGCGCGGATTTCGGCCGTGGTGGATACGGATGCCGATTGCCTGTGGTTCGAGGATCTGATCGCGCTCTGCCGCCGGGCGGTGCCGACCGAGACGCAGGTGATGGTCAAACGCGAGGACGAACAGGCCTTTGCCGAGTTGAACGCATCGAACCCGATCTTCGTCGAGGACGCGGCGCGTCTGTTCTGCGCCGAGTTGCAGGCCGACCATCACATCGGCGATTTCCGCGTGATCGCCAGCCATCAGGAAAGCCTGCACAGCCACGACGCGGTGTCGGTCCTGACCGAAGGTCCGACCTTCGCGGCGACCAGCCTCGATCCCAAGCTGTTCAACACCCTGTTCCACGTCGGCTGATCCCGTTGCGACAAGCGGTTTCCGGTGCGTCGGAGGCCGTTTCACAACGACGGGTTGACGTAAGGTAAGCGGATTTCCGCCACCCGGAGAACTTATTGCCGCACTGCAGCACATTCTTGCTGCGCTTGCTCAACGATTCGCCCTATGGTGCATGCAAATGCAGCAGCAGACCCTTACCAGCGCGGTTGGCGGGGTGCCGGACCGGAAGGGGGCCGAATTGCGTGATGCAGAAGTTTGCAAGGCAACTCCAACCTGCTTCGGCAGCAGGGCGGGTTTCCTGCACCACTCTCCAGGACCTTGGATATTATGAGGAGCACAAAAATAATGAATCCAATTTCCAGACCGCTTGAATTACAAGCCGCCGCCATGCGGGTGGCGGGATACGCACTGACAAATCAGCTGAGAATGATGCAGATCATGACGCGCTCGGCCATGGATCTGCCGATGCTTCAGGTCCGCGCGCTGCGGATCGCGGCTTCCGCGCCGTCGATCGTCACACGCGAATTCGTTCCCGCCGCAAATTCGGCCAAGGCCGAAAACGGCACCTCCGGTCCTGCCCTGAAGGTGGTCGGCACGGTCGAGGTCGAAGCGAAGCCCGCCCCGGCCAAAGCCAAGCCCGCCCCGGCCAAAAAGAAGGCGCCGGCCAAGAAGGCTGCCGCCGCGAAGGCCAAGCCCGCCCGCAAGAAGGCGGAACCGGTGAAAAAAGCCCCGGCCCGCAAAGCGCCGGCCAGCAAGGCGCCGGCGGCCAAGACCGCGGCAAAACCCGTGGCGCAGGCAAAAACCGCCGCGGCCGTGAAGGAAGCGGCGAAGCCCGTTGCGGCAGCGCCGAAGGCCGCCGAGGCAAAGCCGGTTGAAAAGCCCGCGACCGAGGCAATCTTCAAGCCGGTCAACAGGTCGGTGGAGGCGCCGGCTTCTGCAACGCCGGCGGCACCGGTAGCCGCGCAGCAGGCGCCCCAGGCCAAGCCGGTCGTGGCGGCATCCGCGCCCGCAAGCCAGCCCGTGGCCACAGCGCCGCAGGCGGCGCCCGCAGCCGCCCCGGCAAAACCGGCCGAGGCCGCGCCGGTCAAGGACGTTGCGGCGCAGGCGGCCAAGCCCGCCGCTGACGTGAAACCTGCGACTGCCGCGGCCCAGGCCAAGGCGCCGGCGCAGGCTCCGAGCGCGCCGGCCAGCCGGACGGCAGGCGCCAAGAAAAACACGCGCCGGACGCGGACGCCTTCGAAACCGCCCGCGATGCCGGTGCGGAAGCCCGGAACCGACGCCTGAGGCAACGCCTTCGGCTTGACACTGCAGGTCCCTCGCGCCAACGCTTCGCGTCATGATGGACCTGCGCCCTGTCGGATATGTGATCGGCCTGCTGGTCGCGCTTCTGGGCGCGACCATGCTGCTGCCGATGATCGCGGATCTGCTGGAAGGCCGCGGTGAGTGGCACGTCTTTCTTGAAAGCGCGGTCATCACCATCCTGACCGGCTGCGTTCTGGCGCTGAGCTGTTCCAACGGCGTCGGCGAGGGCCTGACCATCCGGCAGACCTTTCTTCTGACCACGGGCGTCTGGGTCGCCCTGCCTTTCTTCGGGGCGATTCCCTTCATGTTCGGCGAAACCGAGCTGCGGTTCGTCGATGCCTTCTTCGAGGCGATGTCGGGCCTGACGACCACCGGCTCGACCGTGATCGCGGGGCTCGATGCCCTGCCGCGCGGCCTGCTGTTGTGGCGCGGGCTGCTGCAATGGCTGGGCGGCATCGGCATCATCGTCTTCGCGATGGTGTTCCTGCCTGAACTGCGGGTGGGGGGGATGCAGATCTTCCGCTCGGAAGGCTTTGAGACGATGGGGAAAATCCTGCCGCGCGCACAGGAGATCGCGGGCCAGATCGCCTATATCTACATCTTCCTGACCGCCGTCTGCGCGATGGTCTATGCCGGTCTCGGCATGAGCTTTTTCGACGCGCTGGTCCATTCCCTGACCACGATGTCGACCGGCGGATTTTCCAACTACGACGCGTCCTTCGGCACCTTCTCGGGCCCGGCGGAATACGCGGCGTCGGTCTTCATGATCCTGGCGGCGCTTCCTTTCGTCCGCTACGTCCAGTTCGTCAACGGCAATGCCCAGCCGCTGTGGCAGGACACCCAGATCCGGGTCTTTCTGGCGATCATCGCGGTGCTGGTGGCGGTGACGTCGCTGGTTTTGGCCCAGGTGTTCCCCCAAAACTGGGAGCAGAATTTTCGCGAATCCCTGTTCAACATCACCTCGATCATCTCGGGCACCGGCTATGCCAGCGTGGACTACATGACCTGGGGCAGCCTTGCGGTCATGATGTTCTTTTTCATCGGCCTGATCGGCGGATGCGCCGGATCGACCGTGTGTTCGATCAAGATCTTCCGCTACCAGCTGCTGTTCGCGTCGATCAAGGTCCAGATCCGGCGCATCCGCTCGCCGCATGGCGTGTTCATCCCGCAATACGAAGGCCGCCCGATCGGTCAGGATGTCCTGAGTTCGGTGATGAGTTTCTTCATGTTCTTCGTGGTGACGCTGGGCGTTCTGGCCTGGGCGCTGGCGCTGACCGGTCTGGACTTCATCACCGCCGTGTCCGGCGCGGCGACGGCTCTGGCCAATGTGGGCCCTGGCCTGGGCCCGCAGATCGGGCCGTCGGGAAATTTCGCCGGGCTCAACGACGCCGCCAAGTGGTTGCTGTCGGCGGCCATGCTGATCGGCCGTCTGGAGCTGCTGGCGGTCTATGCGATCTTTACCCTCAAATTCTGGAGAAACGGATGAAACGGCCGCTCGGCGCGCAAATCTCGCACATGCTCAGAAATCGGGGCGTGGAGGTCGTCTTTGGCATTCCGGGGGTACACAATCTGGAACTGTACCGCGGCATCGAGGAAGCCGGCATCACGCATGTCCTGGCAAGGCACGAGCAGGGCGCCGGGTTCATGGCCGACGGCTATGCGCGCGCCACGGGACGGCCGGGCGTGGCCTATGTGATCACCGGGCCGGGCCTGTGCAACATCATGACGCCGATGGGACAGGGTTATTCGGATTCCGTGCCGATGCTGGTGATTTCCTCGTGCCTGGACGAGACCGCTTCGCGCCGCGGGCAATTGCACCAAATGAAGGACCAGCAGGGCGCGGCGGCTGCGGTCTGCGACTGGTCGCTCAGGGCGGAAACGGCGCAGGCCGCCTATGGCCTGGTCGAGCGCGCCTTCGAGGAGTTCGAACTGTCCCGGCCGCGCCCCAAGCACATCCAGATCCCGATCGCGCAGCTTGAAGCGCAGGCCGAACCGGCGCCGTTTCCGAACCAGCCGGCCCTGCGCACCAGGGCGCTGAAACCCGACATCGCGCCGGTGCTGTCGTTGCTGAACACCGCGCGGCGGCCCTTGTTCATCCTCGGCGGCGGTGCGCGCTCGAACCTCTGGCGGCAGATCCTGAACCAGCTGGGGGCGGCCTGTTTCACCACCTGTCCCGGCCGCGGTCTGGCCGGGGCGGGCTATGCGCTGGATTTCGGCGCGTCGCTGGCCCGGCCGGGCAGCGCCGACATCATCGGCTCGGCCGATCTGGTCATTGCGGTCGGCACCAAGCTGGCCGAGGTCGATCTGTGGCGCGAGGAACTGGGGCATGGGGCGATCCTGGTCCGGGTCGATCTGGACCCCGAGGTTCTGTCGGACGGGCAGCGGGCGCAGGTCAAGCTGCAGGCGGACGGAGACAGCTTTGCCCGCACGCTCTGGGAAGCGACGGAAGAGGCGAAGCCGGCCACCGGATGGCGCGCCGAGGAGGTCGCCGAGGTGCGGGCGCGGTGGCGGGCCGAGGTGGATGCCGAGCGCCCGGGCATCATCGCCGTGGCGGACGCGCTTCGCGCGGCGATGCCTGCGGATGCGATGATCTATTCGGACATGACGCAATTCGCCTATGTCGCCAATGAGATCTGGGACATGTCCTATCCCTTCCACTGGCATCACCCGGCCGGGTTCGGGGCGCTCGGCTATGCCTTGCCCGCGGGGATCGGCGGTGCGGTGGCGCGGCGGGGCAAACCGACGGCGGTCATCGCCGGGGACTACGGGTTTCAGTACACGATGCAGGAACTGGGGGTGGCGGTCGAGCTGGGCCTGCCGCTGCCGATCATCCTGTGGGACAACGGCAAGCTTCAGGAGATCGAGGACAGCATGGTGCGGGTCCAGATCGCGCCGAACGCGGTGGCCGCCCACAACCCCGATTTCTGCAAGCTGGCCGAGGCGTTCGGAGCCGCATCGGCGGCGCCCGAAACGCTGGAGGAGATGCAGCGCGCGGTTCGCGCGGCCTTCAAGGCCGACGGGCCGACGCTGATCCGGGTGACGCCCGGTATCCTCTGACGGGCGTCAGCGCCGGCTCAGTCCCAGCAGCTGACCAGAACGGTCATGCCGGACGCCCTGTTGCTGAGTTCATCGGGCGAGATGTCGGCATTGGTCTGCGCTTCGCGCCCGCGCATTCCGGCATCGGCCAGAACCCGCGTCAGGGATGCGGCGTCTGCGGCGAAGCTGACATTGCGGGGCAGGGCCTTGTCCTTGGCCGGCGCAGGCAGCAGCATGCCGACCACGTTGCCGTCTTCGTCGAAGACCGGTCCGCCCGCATCCCCGGCCTGCGCCGCAAGTTCGAGCCGCGAGATGCCGGCCTCGCCGTTCAGGCCGCGCACATCCGAGACCTTGCCGAATGTCAGGGTCGGGGCGCCGAGCGCGCCCTCGTAGGAATAGCCCGAGGCGGCCACCTCTGACGAAATCCGCGGCCCGGCTGCGCCGAGTTGCGCCACGGTGATCGGCGCAAGGGCCTGAACCGGGCGCAGCAGCGCAACGCCCAGATCGTCGTTCCGAGCCGCGACATTGGCGTCGAACCGTCCATCCAGCGTGATCCGGGCGCAGCCGTCGGCCACTTCGGCCACCGTCAGGACCGCGCCGGTCGCATCGACGTAGAAGCCCGAGCGGGACAGGCGCGGCTTGCGGATGTTGAGCCCGGCAACCAGGTCGATCCGCTGTTCGGCATCGGCGCCCGCGGTGTCGGGCAGCACGCCGTCGATCCGGTTGAAGCTGGCTTTCATCGCCGCCAGCACCCGGGCGCGGCGGGCTTCGTCGCCCTCGGGCCAGACCAGGGTGAAGCCCTTGATCTGGCCGTCGCGCAACTCGGCCTCGGTGTGGGAAACGATGCCGTTGCCCTGACCCTGCAGGACAAAGCTGTTCCGGCTGCGTTCGCGCGGGCCGTCCAGCGGCACGATTTCAAGCGTCTGCATGACCTCGTAGAGCCCGCGCAGCGTCGCTTCGGTGCCCTTCTGGCTGATCAGCAGCACCCGTGCGCCCAGGTCCGAACTGCTGTCGAAATGCGCGAAAGGCGCTTCGTGGCGTGAGAATTCGACGGCGCCCAGCGGCAGGTGCATTTCGATGCCCGCCTCGCGGTCGGTGTAACGCTTCATGCCGACGCTGATGAGCGGTTCGTTGTAGTCGTCCATCAATAGCTTGCGTTGCCGCGTCGTCAGGATGCCGGTCGCCTCGAAGCCGTTGTAAAGCTGCCAGTCCTGCATCGAACGGCGGGTTCCGGGGCCAAAGGCGCCGTCGATCGCCGCGTTGTAGAACCCGGCGGCCTGCAGCGCGATCTGCAGATCCATGCGTTCCTGGCCGCTAAGCAGCTGTTCGCTGCGCAGCGCCTCGGCGCGCGTCTCGTCTGCCGGTTCGTCGCGGCGAACGATTTCCGGCTGCTGCGGCTGGGCCGACTGTTCGACAGGCGGGGTGACGGCGGCACGGTCCAGCAGGTTCGCGCCGATCGGCCAGAACTGCTGTCCGAAGGAGCCAGAGAAGGCGAGGAAGCTGTCGGCGGGTATCTGGCGCTCGGCCCGGTAGACGCGCAGCACCTGTTCCGCGTCGGACCTAAGATAGGGGCCCAGGACGATCGCGTACCATCCGCTGCCCAGCCGGAACCCGTTCACATCCGCCAGCGCGTCCGAATAGTCCTGCGCCCGTTCCTGCGCCTGCTGCAGCGTCGGTAGGGCTTCGATCTGGACCCAGACGCCCTCGTCCTGAGCCTGCTGGGCGAAGGCGGCCCGCAGACCGCAGAAAAGAAGGAAAACGACTGTCGTGAATGCTCGTACCATTTTACTTGTGTCCAGTATTCCGGAATGCCTTGAACTTTGCCGCACCATAAGCAGGATTCTAAGGCGAAAGCCATGCCCGGAAAGAGGCGGCGGACGGGTGTGGCGGTCGGGCGACAGCCCCGGCCAATGCGCCGTTGACGCCCTTTGGTCCCTTGCATAGGAAGGGCCAAGCCGACCGGAAACGGGCCGTTCCGTGCCCAGAGGGAATGTCATGACCGATAAGTCCAGCGCCCCGCGCTCTTTTCAGGAAATCATCCTGCGCCTTCAGTCCTACTGGGCGTCCAAGGGCTGCGCCGTTCTGCAACCCTATGACATGGAAGTGGGCGCCGGGACGTTCCACCCGGCAACGACGCTGCGGGCGCTGGGCTCGTCGCCCTGGGCCGCGGCCTATGTCCAGCCGTCGCGCCGCCCCACGGACGGGCGGTACGGCGAGAATCCGAACCGGCTGCAGCATTATTACCAGTACCAGGTGCTGATCAAACCCAGCCCGCCGGATCTGCAGGAGTTGTATCTGGGCAGCCTCGAAGCCATCGGCATCGACATGGCCCTGCACGACATCCGTTTCGTCGAGGACGATTGGGAAAGCCCCACCCTGGGTGCCTGGGGGCTGGGCTGGGAAGTCTGGTGCGACGGCATGGAGGTCAGCCAGTTCACCTATTTCCAGCAGGTCGGCGGCCATGACTGCACGCCGGTCTCGGGCGAGCTGACCTATGGTCTGGAACGTCTGGCGATGTTCGTGCTGGGCGTCGATCACGTGATGGACATGCCCTTCAACGACCCGGACGCGCCGATACCGCTGACCTATGGCGACGTGTTCAAACAGACCGAAGAGGAATATGCGCGCTGGAACTTCGACGTTGCGAACACGGAAATCCTGCTGCGCCATTTCGAAGAGGCCGAGGCCGAATGCGCCACGATCCTGGCGCAGGAGCATGTCGATCCCAAGACCGGCAAGCGCATCGTCATGGCGCATCCGGCCTATGACCAGTGCATCAAGGCCAGCCACATCTTCAACCTGCTGGACGCGCGCGGGGTGATCTCGGTGACCGAACGGCAGGCCTATATCGGCCGGGTGCGGGCGCTGGCCAAGCAATGCGCCGACGCCTTCGTGCAGACGGCGGCCGGGGGGCACGCGGCCTGATGGGCCGATCAGGCCAGACCCGGCAGAAGCGATTTCAGGCCGTCGGTGATCATCGAGATCGCGATGGCGGCAAGGATCATGCCCATGAACCGGCTCATGATCACCCGCGCGGTTTCCGACAGGCGGCGTCCCAGCGCGGCGGCGTTCCAGAAGGTCACGGTCAGCAGCGCCACCACGAACAGGAACACGCCCACATAGGCGACGAGGTGCGCCGCGTCGTTGACATGGTGCGAATAGACGATGAGCGTCGTGATCGTTCCCGGCCCGACGAGGATCGGAAAGGCCAGCGGGTAGAAGGCGACGGTTTCCGGGGCGGGGTAGGCGCTTTTTTCGCCTTCGGACCCGTGATGCGAACTGCTTTCGCTGCCGTTCAGCATGTTCAGGGCGAAGATGAGGATGACCATGCCGCCCGCGACGCGCAGATCGTCGATGCTGATGCCGAACAGCTTGAGCACCTGCGCGCCGATGGCGGCGAAGGCGCCGCCCAGGACCAGGCAGTAGATGGCGGTTTTCACGGCGATCTTGCGCTGGTCGGCCGGAGACGCGCCGTCTGTCACGCTGAGGAAGACCGGCAGGTTGGTGACCGGGTTCATGATCGCGAACAGCGCGCCGAAAAATCCGATGACGAAACTCGTTTCCATGCAACCCGTTCCAAAGAAAGCCTTTCAGGAACGCACCCTGACCGATTTTCCGCCCGCTTGAAAGGGGCGGCTTGATCCGAGGAGACCGTTGATGACGGGAAAGATACTGGTCCTGGCCCTGGTGCTGAGCGCCGCCATCGCGGCGGCGGCCATGTATTATCTGCAGGTCTACGGCTTTTACTACGAGGTTGCCGCTGAGCCGGGCCGGGACGTCCAGCTTGTTCCGCAGGGCGGCGGCGCGGCCGAACCGATCGACTACGCCAATTTCAGCGCGATCGACGCCGACAGCTCTCCGATCCGCTACAGGGCCTGTTTCGAAACCGGCCTGAGCCTGGAAGAACTTTCCGCCCGCTTCTCGCCCGCCGAGGACCCCGAGCCCCTGAACGCTCCGGGGTGGTTCGACTGCTTCGACGCGCCGGATCTGGCCAGGGCGCTGCAGGACGGCACGGCCCGCGCCTTCATCGGCGGCAAGAACATCCATTTCGGGGTGGACCGGATCGTGGCGGTGACCGACGCCGGGCGGGGCTACGCGTGGAACGCGCTCAACAATTGCGGCCAGAAGGCCTATGACGGAACGGTCGTGGGCGAGGAATGCCCGCCGCGGCCGGAGAACTGAGGGGAAAGAGGACCTGCCGTGGCGGAACCCATCGAGATACCTGCATTCATTGCGGTCACACTGGGGTTCGCGGTGTTCCTTGCCGGCACGGAAATCAACGCGCGCGTCGAAGCTCTGCGTCGCTACAACATACCGGAGCCCGTGACGGGCGGGTTGCTTGCGTCCTTGGCGCTTTTTGCCGTCTACCTGGTGTCCGGGCTCGAGTTCGAGTTCGACTTGCAGCACCGCGACTTTTTGCTGGTCCTGTTCTTCGCCGGCATCGGCCTGAATGCAAGGTTCGCCGATCTGGTGGCAGGGGGCAGGCCGCTGCTGCTGCTGTTGCTGCTGACCGTCGCTGCGATCGTCGTACAGAACCTCGTCGGGATCGCGGGGGCGATCGCCTTTGGCTTCCCGGCCAAGTCCGGCGTGCTGTTCGGCTCGGCTTCGCTGATCGGCGGGCACGGTACCGCCATAGCCTGGGCTCCGCAGGTCGCCGAGGCGGCTGGGCTGGGCGGCGCGACCGAACTGGGAGTTGCCGTGGCCACGCTCGGCCTCGTCGTGGCGGCGCTGGTGGGTGGTCCCGTCGCGAAATTCCTGGTCGAGAAACACGACCTGACTTCGCCGGATCCGGACGTCGAATTGACGGTCGGCATTGCCGAGGACGATCACCGGGCGGATGGAAAGATCGACCACCAAACGATCATGCGAGTACTGATGTACCTCAACGTGGCCATCATTCTGGGTTTCGCGGCACACGAGGCCATCATCGCATCCGGCGTCAATCTGCCCCTCTTCGTTCCCTGCCTGATCATGGCAATTCTCGTGGCGAACCTGCGCGCGGCCTTGTTTCCCAAAGCCCCTCCGATCTCGCGGACCCCGGCGCTTGGGCTGATCTCGGAGTTTTCGCTTGGCGTGTTTCTCGCCATGTCGCTGATGAGCCTGCAGCTTTGGACGATCGCGGGCGACGGGCTTGCCATCGGGACGATCGTCGCGACGCAGACGGTGATCACGGTCGCCTTCGTGATATTCGGCCTGTTCGCGGTGATGGGCCGCAATTACATGGCCGCGGTGCTCGCCTCGGGGTTTGCCGGCTTCTCTCTGGGCGCGACGCCGACCGCGATTGCCAATATGACCGCAGTCACCAAGCAATATGGACCGTCGCCTATTGCCTTTATCGTGCTCCCCCTTGTATCCGCCTTCTTCGTGGACATCGCCAATGCCGTCGTCATCCAGACGATCGTCAATTTCTAAGGACCGACCATGCCCGACCTGCTGATCGAACTGTTTTCCGAGGAAATCCCCGCGCGCATGCAGACCCGCGCGGGCGAGGATCTGAAAAAGCGGATCACCGACGGCCTGGTCGAAGCCGGTCTGACCTATGCCGGGGCCGCGGCTTTCACGACGCCGCGCCGCCTGGCGCTGGCGGTCGAGGGGCTGCTGGCGGCAAGCCCCACCATCCGCGAAGAGCGGAAGGGGCCCAAGGTGGGCGCGCCGGATCAGGCCATCGAGGGGTTTCTGCGCGGGGCCAAGATCACGCGCGACCAGCTTGAGGAACGCGAAACGCCCAAGGGGGCGGTCTATTTCGCCACGATCGAAAAGGCGGGCCGTCCGGCGGCCGAGATCGTGGCGGAAGTGCTCGAAGCCACCATCCGCAACTTTCCCTGGCCCAAATCGATGCGCTGGGGCGGGTCCAGCCTGCGCTGGGTGCGTCCGCTGCATTCGATCCTCTGCATCCTGACCAGCGAGGCGGGCGCGGAGGTTGTGCCGATTGAGGTCGATGGCATCGCCGCGGGCGACGGCACCGAGGGCCACCGCTTCATGAATCCGGGGCGGTTCACGGTTTCGTCCTTCGAGGATTACTCGGCCAAGCTCAAGCGCGCGCATGTGATCCTGTCCGCCGAGGAGCGCGCCGAGCATATCTGGAACGACGCCCGCAACATGGCCTTTGCGGCCGGTCTCGAGGTCGTCGAGGACAAGGGCCTGTTGGCCGAGGTCGCCGGGCTGGTGGAATGGCCGGTGGTGCTGATGGGCGAGATCGGGGCCGAGTTCCTGGACCTGCCGCCCGAGGTGCTGCAGACCTCGATGAAGGAACATCAGAAATTCTTCTCGGTCCGCAACCCTAAGACAGGCCGGATCGAACGGTTCGTCACCGTCGCCAACCGCGAAACCGCGGATCAAGGCGCGACCATCCTGGCCGGCAATCAAAAGGTGCTGTCGGCGCGCTTGGCGGATGCCAAGTTCTTCTGGGAGAACGACCTGCGCGTGGCGAAAGCCGATATCGGCGCGTGGACCAAGGCGCTGGAAAACGTCACTTTCCACAACAAGCTGGGGTCGCAGGGCGACCGCATCCGCCGCATCGCCGCGCTGGCGCGCGAACTGGCCCCTGCCGTCGGCGCCGAAGCCGGTCAGGCGGAAAAGGCGGCGACGCTCGCCAAGGCCGATCTGAGTTCGGAAATGGTCTATGAATTCCCGGAACTTCAGGGGCTGATGGGACGCTACTATGTCGAAGCGGCCGGCGAGGACGCCGGCCTGGCCGCCGTGGCGCAAGAGCATTATTCGCCGCTGGGCCCGTCCGACGACGTGCCCACCGCGCCGCTGTCAGTGGCGGTGGCGCTGGCGGACAAGCTGGACACGCTGACCGGGTTCTGGGCGATCGACGAGAAACCGACCGGGTCGAAGGACCCCTTCGCGCTGCGCCGCGCCGCGCTGGGCGTGATCCGGCTGGTGATCGCCAACGACCTGCGCCTGCCGCTGGACCGCTACATCGATGCCCAGCTGCTGCGGCACAAGTCCCACGCGCATAACGGCGACGCGGCCCTGACCGACCTGATCGACGAGATCGCCGATCACGGCGTCTTCGGCGCGGCTTTCGTGGCGGTGAAGGAAAAGCTGGGCGAAAACGCGCTGCTGGAAAAGGTGGGGCAGGAAGTTCCCGATCTTTCGGCGGATCTGCTCGCCTTCGTGCATGATCGCCTCAAGGTGTTCCTGCGCGACGAAGGCATCCGCCACGACATTATCGATGCCTGCATCGCGATGGAGGGGAATGACGACCTGAACCTGCTGGCCAAGCGGGCGCGGGCCTTGAACACGGTGCTTGCGACCGAGGACGGCGAGAACCTGGTGCAGGGTTTCAAGCGGGCCAACAACATCCTCACCCAGGCCGAGGAGAAGGACGGGGTGGAATACTCGTTCGGCGCGGATGCGAAATTCGCCGAGACCGAAAGCGAGAAGGCGCTGTTCTCTGCCCTGGAGGGCGCGCAGGCCAAGATCGCGCCGGCGCTGAAGGCCGAGGATTTTCCGGCGGCCATGTCCGCGATGGCCGCGCTGCGGGCGCCGATCGACGCGTTTTTCGAAGAGGTTCAGGTCAATACCGGCAACGAAGTCATTCGCCGGAACCGGCTGAACCTGCTGAGCCAGATCCGTCAGGTCTGTTCCCAGGTGGCCGATCTGACCCGCATCGAAGGCTGACCGCAGGGCGCTCGCGGCCCTGCAGGATTGCCATAGGAAACCGGGCGCGTGACGGCGCCCCCCATATCGGCCTTGCACCACCCGCGCAGGCCCTTATGCTGCGTTGAAACCGATAGGTGCCGCAGTGCAGAATAACCCGGATACGACCCTCATCACCGCGACCGCGCCCGTGTCCACCGCCACGCATGGCGGCCGGGCGAAATGTCTGCAGCGGCTGGTCCGGCTGGAGTTGCCGGTGCCGCGCACCGTGGCCCTGTCCTTCAGTTCCGTGCACCAGATCGCCGAAGGGCGGATGCCGGATATTGAGGCCGTTCTGGGCCAGTTCGACCCGAACAGCCTGCTGTGCGTGCGCCCAAGCTCGGAAGATCCCGATTGGGGCGGGCCCGGCGCGGTGCTGAACATCGGCATGAACGACGCCCGCTATGTGGATCTGTCGGACACGATGGGGGTCGAGGCGGCGGCGGCGCTTTACCTGCGGTTCGTGCATACATACGCGATCCACGTGGCGCGGCTGGATCCGGACGTGTTCGACGACATCGAGGCCAACGGCCGCGAGGGTCTGCGCCTGTCGCTGCGCGCCTACGAGGATGAGACCGACGAGAGTTTTCCCCAAGACCGCGGCGAGCAGCTGAGCGCGGTGCTGCGCTCGATGGCGCGGGCCTGGGAAGGCACCTCGGCGCGGCTGCTGCGCCAGGCCAAGGGCGCGCCCGCCGATGCCGGGCTGGGCCTCGTGGTGCAGGAGATGATCCCCGGCGTCGGGCAGGGCGAATGCGGCTCGGGTGTGTTGCAGCTGGTCGATCCGGTGACCGGGCTGCCGCAGATCACCGGCCGGTACCTGAGCCAGAGCCAGGGGCGCGACGCGCTGGGCGAGGGGGTGGCGGCGCTGTATCTGGAAAAGGACCCGCGCGGAACCTCGCTGGAAGATGTCGCGCCTGAAGCCTTTGCCGCGCTCAAGGAACACGCGGCCCTCATGCGGAGCAAGCTGCGCGAGGAGATGCAGGTGGAATTCGTGATCGAAAGCGGTCACGTGCATATTCTCGACGGCGTGCGGGTGTCGCGCAGTTCGCGCGCCAACGTGCGGATCGCCGTCCGGCTGGCCGAAGACGGGATCATCACGCCGCAGGAGGCGGTGATGCGCGTCGATCCGCATTCCCTGAACGAGCTGTTGCACCGGCAGGTGCACCCGGCGGCCGAACGGGACGTGTTGACCACCGGCATCGCCGCCAGCCCGGGCGCGGCCACGGGCCGGATCGTCTTTACCTCGGCCGAGGCGCAGGCCAGCGCCGCCCGCGGCGAAGCCTGCATTCTGGTGCGCAGCGAAACCGCGCCCGAGGATGTGCGCGGCATGCACGCGGCGGTCGCGGTTCTGACCGAAAAGGGCGGGATGACCAGCCACGCCGCCGTGATCGGCCGCGGCCTGGGCCTGCCCTGCATCGTCGGCGCGTCCGAGATGCGGTTCCAGACCAGGGACAGGAAGCTGACCGCCCCGGACGGGCGGGTGTTCAAGACCGGCGACATCATCACCATCGACGGCAGTTCCGGGCAGGTCCTGGCCGGAGAGCCCGAAATGCTCGAAGCCGCGCTGGACGACTGTTTCCAGACGCTGATGCGCTGGGCCGACGCCGAAAGGGATATCGGCATCCGGGCCAATGCGGACACGCCCGCCGACGCGCAGGCCGCGCGCAATTTCGACGCCCAGGGCATCGGGCTGTGCCGGACCGAGCACATGTTCTTTGATCCCGGCCGCCTGACCGTGATGCGCGAGATGATCTTTGCCGAGACATCATCGGGCCGGGCCGCCGTGCTGGCGCGCCTGCTGCCGATGCAGCGCGAGGATTTCGTGCAGCTGTTCCGGATCATGGAGGGGCAGCCCGTCTGCATCCGGCTGTTCGACCCGCCGCTGCACGAGTTCCTGCCCACCACCCGAACCGGGCAGCGCGAACTGGCCGAGGCGCTGGGCCTGCCGGTTTCCGACGTGGAGCGCCGGGTCGCGGCGATGAGCGAGTACAACCCCATGCTTGGTCTGCGCGGCGTGCGCCTTGGCGTGACCGTGCCGGAAATCTACGACATGCAGGCCCGCGCGATCTTCGAGGCGACGCTCGAGGCCAGCAAGGAGGGCGCGCCGGTCGTGCCCGAGGTCATGATCCCGCTGGTTTCCGCCAAGCGCGAGGTCGAGCTGGTGAAATCGCGGATCGACGCGGTGGCCGCCGCGGTGGCGTCCGAGCGCGGCAAGACCTTCGACTACAGGCTGGGCGTGATGGTCGAAACGCCCAGGGCCTGTCTGCGGGCCGAGGAAATCGCGCCGCACACCGCGTTCCTGAGCTTTGGCACCAACGATTTGACCCAGATGACCTACGGCCTGTCGCGCGATGACGCCGGCCGGTTCATGTCGGCCTATGTGCGCCAGGGCGTTTTTGCCGAGGATCCGTTCCATGTTCTGGATGCGGACGGGGTGGGCGAATTGCTGAAGCTCGGCTCGGAACGGGGCCGAAAAGTGAAGCCGGGCCTGACGTTATCGGTTTGCGGTGAACACGGAGGCAACCCCGAATCAATCGGGCTGTGCAGGGCCCTTGGGTTCAACTACGTGTCCTGTTCACCCTTCCGGGTACCGGTCGCTCGGCTGTCTGCCGCTCAACTGGCAATTTCGTCCAAACTTGGGGGTTGACAAGGGGTTACGGCACTAGGTATGGTGTCACCTAACTGACTTTGCGGCCAAAAATTTTGGCGGCATCGGCAGGATTTGTCTTGCATTTTTCGGAAAACTGGACCTTTCGACTCGGGTGGGCTATCAGCCTCGTCGCGCCCGCCGGGGGAGGGTATGGCGCGTAAAGTGCCTGTGCGAGGTTTTCTGATGAGACGCTATTTAGTGGCTGCTGCCATTCTCATGGCATCTGTTGTGCCGAATGCTTCCTTCTCAGAGAGGGGATCGGTCCACTCCGGTGGACAGGAACTGGTCAGCCGAAACGAACTGCCGGGACAAAGGTTCCGCGAATACCTGAGTCTTTTCCCGAAACGGGAAGACCCCGGTCCGATCAAGGTGAGCTACACCCGCGACTGGTTGGACCAACTGCCCAAGGCGACGGGCGACGAGGACTGGAAGTGCCTGGCCGAGGCCCTGTACTTCGAAGCGCGCGGCGAAAGCGTGAAGGGCCAGTTCGCCGTGGCCGAGGTGATCCTGAACCGGGTCGAGAACAGCCGCTTTCCGGACACGCTCTGCGACGTGATCAACCAGGGAACCGGGCGCAAGTATCAGTGCCAGTTCACCTATACCTGCGACGGCCGCAAGGAGATCATCGCCGAAAAGAAGGCCTACGAGCGGGTGGCCAAGGTCGCCCGCGCGGCCCTGGACGGCGTGGCGACGGACCTGACCGATGGCGCGACCCACTATCACACCAAGGCGGTGAATCCGTCCTGGTCGCGGGTCTACAAGGAAACCGCGCGGATCGGCGTCCACATTTTCTACCGTCACAACTACCGGACGGCCAGCAACTGATTGGCTGATCCGCGCCGGACCTTGCTGGCAAGGCCCCGGCGCGGTGCTATGTTGCGGGTCAGGAGGCCCGCAATGAAATTGACCCGGCGACAGGTTCTGACGGCCGCAACGGCCATGGCGCTTTTACCCGCCTCGGTGCGCGCCGCGCTGCCGCGGCTTGAGGCGCGCGAGGCGGTGCAGCAGATCGCCCCCGACGGCTACGATCCGACCCGGATATGGTGCTATGACGGCAGCGCGCCGGGCCCCGGAATCCGCGTTCCGCAGGGCGGACGCGTGCAGCGCCGCCTTGTCAACAGCCTGAGCCAGCCGACCTCGGTCCACTGGCACGGCATCCGCATCGACAACGCCATGGACGGAGTGCCGGGGCTGACGCAGGACGCGGTGCAGCCGGGCGATGGGTTCGACTATGATTTCTCCGTCCCGGATGCCGGAACCTATTGGTACCATTCGCACAACCGGTCGATGGAGCAGGTGGCGCGGGGACTTTACGGCCCGCTGATCGTGGACGAGGCCGCGCCGCCCGACGTCGATCGCGACCTGGTGCTGATGCTGGACGATTGGCGGCTGGATCCCGATACCGTGCAGGTCACCGGAGATTTCGACAACGGGCACGATCTCAGCCATGCCGGCCGCCTGGGCAACGTCCTGACCGTCAATGGCCGGTTCGATCCTTCCTACGAGGTCGCGCGCCACGACCGTTTGCGGCTGCGGCTGGTGAACGCGGCCAACGCGCGGATATTCGATCTGGGGCTTGACGGGGTCGACGGGTGGATCGTGGCGCTGGACGGGATGCCGCTGCCCGAGCCCATGCCCGTTGCCGGGACCTTTCCGATCGCCCCGGCGCAACGGGCCGATCTGATCGTGGACGTGACCGCCGCAGCCGGGCAGACCGCAAGCCTGGTGAGCGTCGAGCGGGACGGCGGCTATGGACTGGTCAGGTTCGAGGTGAGCGGCGAAAGCGCCGGCGGGCGCCGTGACGCGGCCCCGACGCCCCTGCCGCCCAACCCGGTTCCGGAAATCGGAAACCTCGCCGATGCGCCCCTGCACCGGATGGTCCTGCAGGGCGGCGCCATGCGCTGGCTGGAAAGCGCGCGGATCGGCGATACCGAACTGTCCGGCCGGGAACTGGCCGAGCTTGGGCGGTTCTGGGCGCTGAACGGCTATGCCGAGCGTCCGGAGGATCCGTTTCTGGATGCCCGGCGCGGAAGCCTGCACCGGATCGCATTCGTCAACGAAACCGCCTTTCCCCACGCGATGCATCTGCATGGTCACCACTTCCGCCTGATCGGGGCCGACGGCGGGCTTGGCCCGTGGCGGGACACGGTGCTGGTCGAGCGCGGAGAGACGCGGGAAATCGCCCTGGCCGCCGACAATCCGGGCGACTGGCTGCTGCATTGTCATATGCTTGGCCATGCCGCATCCGGAATGATGAGTTGGTTTCGCGTCACCTGACGACGCATTCGGTCGCTGGTGTGGCGCTTGTGAAGCTGCTATGGGTCCGCGCAACGTCTATTTTGGGCGGACCTGCAAATTGAGCCCGAAAAGGCCAGTCACATGAGCTCTGAAATCCGCCTCGCGTTTGCACATCCTTCCGAGAGGTCCGCGGCCACCGCGCCGCGCGGGCCGCTCGACCGGATCTCGCTCAGGGATCATATCGTCGAGGTCGAGATCGGCGCCTTTCAGGCCGAGCGGGGCACCACCCAGCGCATCTGTTTCAACATCGTCGTCGAGGTCAAGCCGCTGACCGGACCGATCGATGACGACGTGGACCGGATCCTGTCCTATGACCGCGTGACCGAGGCCATCGCCCACGAGCTTTCCGCCGAAAGGCTGAACCTGCTGGAAACCCTGGCCGAGCGCGTGGCCGAACGGATCCTGCTTGAACCTCAGGCTGTAAGGGCCTTTGTCCGCATCGAAAAACTGGATCGCGGTCCGGGCGCGCTGGGGGTCGAGATCGTGCGATCCAAGAACACCGTTCATCACGAGGTGGCCGCCGAAGAGCGCCCGCATCCGCGCCTGGTCTTCCTGTCGAACGAGGCGATCGCTTCGGACAACCTGACCGCATGGATCGATCAGCTGGAAAGCCGCAAGCGCCCGCTGATCCTGTGCGTCGGGCCGTCGAAACTGCCGGTGCCGCAGACGGAGCACGCCCTGACGCAGCGCCGGATCGACCTGCTGGCGATCGAACAGAACGCCTGGGCGCTGGCGTCGCGCGACCATCGCTGCGTGGTGGTGTCCACCCGGACGGAACTGGACTGGGCGATGAAGCACCACCAGACCTGCGTCTGGGCGCCGTCGAAGATCGTTCTCGACGCGGTGGACGGGCCATCGGCCAAACGCTCGGACGCCGTGGCGCTGGCGGCATGGTTCGCGGCGACCTTCGAGGCCAGCGAGATGCTGGTGATCGGCGGCGACCTGCCGTCCGAGGCCAGCGTGCCGCTGCGGGCCGTACCGGTGGAGCAGAAGGACCTGTGACGGACTACTGCCGCCCGCTGGTTCAGAACGGCCCCGCCCGGCCTGAAGGCGCGGTGGCGCTGGCCGGCACCGGCCTGTGGTTCACCCATGCCGAAGTGCTGTCGCGCGACGCTGCGCCGCTGGTGGTTGCGGCGGGCGATCTTCCCGATGCGGCGCTGCACCGGCTGACCGCCCCTCGCGCGCCCGTCGCCGGGGTGGCGATGGACCGGCCGCAGATCATGGGCATCCTCAACGCCACGCCGGACAGTTTTTCGGACGGCGGAAGGCATAATTCGGTGGACGCCGCCCGCGCCGCGGCCGTTGAGATGGTGTCGCACGGCGCGGCGATCCTGGATATCGGCGGCGAGTCGACGCGCCCCGGTGCGCCGACCGTTCCCGAGGATGAAGAAACTGCCCGAACGGTTCCGCTGATCGAGGCGATCCGCACGGAAACCGGGGCCGTCGTCTCGATCGACACCCGCAAGTCCGCCGTGGCCGAGGCTGCGCTTCTTGCCGGGGCGGGGCTGGTGAATGACGTCTCGGGTTTCACCTATGACGACGCGCTGGCGTCGTTCTGCGCCGGGGCGCAGGTGCCGGTCTGCGTGATGCACATGCAGGGCGACCCCGCCACCATGCAGGACGACCCGCAGTATGAAAACGTCCTGCTGGACGTCTACGACTTCCTCGAGCGGCAGATCGGCGTTCTGGAGGGTCATGGACTGGACCGGTCCGGAATCGTTGTCGATCCCGGCATCGGTTTCGGAAAATCCGAAGAGCACAACCTGACGCTGTTGCGCAACATCAGTCTGTTTCACGGGCTGGGCTGCCCGATCCTGCTGGGCGTGTCGCGCAAGGGTTTCATCGGCCGGATCGGCAAGGAGCCGCGCGCCGATGCCCGAGCACCGGGCTCGATCGCCGTGGCGCTGGCGGGAATTGCCCAAGGGGTGCAGATCATTCGCGTGCATGACGTCAAGGAAACATCGCAGGCCTTGCGCCTGTGGTCCGCTGTCCGCTAAGTCCTGACGCGCCGGATACCCATTGGAGAGTCAGTCATGCGCAAACTATTCGGAACCGACGGGGTGCGGGGAACCGCCAACACCCATCCGATGACCGCCGAGATGGCCCTGCGCATCGGCGCCGCCGTGGGGCGGTACTTCCGCAGGGATTCGTCGGGCGCGCACCGGGTGGTGATCGGCAAGGACACGCGCCTGTCCGGCTACATGTTCGAAAACGCGCTGACGGCGGGGCTGACCTCGACCGGCATGAACGTGCTGCTGCTGGGGCCGGTGCCCACGCCCGCCGTGGGGCTGATGACCCGTTCGATGCGGGCCGACCTGGGGGTGATGATCTCGGCCAGCCACAACCCGGCCGAGGACAACGGCATCAAGTTCTTCGGTCCGGACGGCTACAAGCTGTCGGATCAGGCCGAGATCGAGATCGAAAAGCTGATCGAAGAAGGCGTCCGACCGGCGCAGGCGCAGAATATCGGGCGTGCGCGGCGCGTCGACGACGCCCGGTTCCGCTATGGTGAGCGGGTCAAGTCTTCGCTCCCGCGCGACCTGCGGCTGGACGGGCTGAAGGTGGTGATCGACTGCGCCAACGGCGCGGCGCACCGGACCGCGCCCGAAGTGCTGTGGGAGCTTGGCGCGGATGTGATTCCCGTCGGCGTGTCGCCCGACGGCAAGAACATCAACCTGGGCTGCGGCTCGACTCAGCCGCTGGTGGCGGCCGAGACCGTGGTCGCGCATGGCGCACATGTGGGCATCTGCCTTGACGGCGATGCGGACCGGGTCGTGATGATCGACGAAACCGGCGCGGTGGCGGATGGCGATCAGCTGATGGCGCTGCTGGCCTCGCGCTGGGCCGCCGAGGGGCAGCTCAAGGGCGGCGCGCTGGTGGCGACGGTCATGTCGAATCTCGGGCTGGAACGGCACCTGGCCGGTAGCGGTCTGCGGCTGGAGCGCACCGCGGTCGGAGACCGCTACGTGGTCGAACGGATGCGCGAAGGCGGCTACAACCTTGGCGGCGAACAGTCGGGCCATATCGTGATGAGCGACTATGCCACCACCGGGGACGGGCTGATGGCGGGGCTGCATTTCCTGGCCGAGATGGTGCTGTCCGGCCGACCGGCCTCGGATCTGGCGCGGCAGTTCGACCCCGTGCCGCAATTGCTGAAGAACGTGCGTTTCGATGCCGGGCAGGACCCGCTGGACCTGCAAGAAGTGAAGCGTGCGATCGCGGATGCCGAAAGCGCATTGAACGGCAAGGGCCGACTGCTGATCCGCAAGTCGGGAACCGAGCCGCTGATCCGCGTGATGGCGGAATGCGAGGACGAAGGCCTGCTGGAACGCACCGTCGATTCGGTGGTCGGCGCGGTCATGGGCGCGGTTTCGGCCTGAGCCCCGGTCAGGACCGGCCAAACAGCCGTCTGAGCGCGCCATACTGGCTGAGGCCGACGCCGCCGAGGATCAAGAGCAGCGCCCAGAGCAGGGCGGGCGGCAGCGGCTCGCCCAGGAACACGGCCCCCAGAACCACGGACCAGACAGGCACCTGGTAGTTCGTCAGGCTCATGAAGACAGGGCCGGCCGTGCGCACCACCGTCACGCGCAAAAGGTTGGCGGCTGCGGTGGGCACCAGGCCCAGGAAGGCGACCAGGAACAGGGTGCGGTGATCGGGAAGCGGCGGTGGACCCTCTACCGCCCAGGCTGCCGGAATGGCGGCGGATGCTCCGATCAGCAGCAGGACCGAAGACAGCCCGATGGGATCGACGGGCGGCAGGCGGCGCATCAGCACCGATGTCAGGGCATAGCAGGCGGCGGCCGACAGGCAGGCGATGCGTCCCGGCAACTCGCGCACCTCGCCCGAGCTTTCGAAGGCCTGCGATCCGATCAAAAGCGACACGCCCGCGAAGCCGATCACAAACCCCGTGGCGCGGCGCAGGGTCATGCGTTCTCCCGGCACAAGGAAATGCGCGAGGGGCAGCACCATCAGCGCGACCGAGGCCATGGAGACGCCGGTGAAGCCCGAGGTGACGTATTGCTGCCCCCACGAGATCAGCGCGAACGGCACCGCCGAACTGAACAGGGCGATCACGGTCAGAGAGGTCAGGGCGCTGCGCGACGGCGGCCGGACGAACAGCCGCCCGCCCATCAGCTGCCACACCGCGCAACTGAGCAGGGCGCCGAAGCCGATCCGGAAGGCCGCCAGCCAGAACGGCGTCATGTTTTCCAGGACCAGTTCGATTATCAGGAACGTGCCGCCCCAGACGAAGCCCAGCGCCGCCACCATGAGCCAGCTTTTTGCCGTGATGTCCGGTTGTTGATCCATCGGGCCTCGCAGGGAAATGCGGCGCAACTGAACAGGGTCAAGGCAGCGGCGTCAACGCGGAACGCTGCGTGCCCGGCAATCAGAAAGGGCGCCCATGGGGCGCCCTTTCGCGGTGATATTCCCGATGGGATCAGTTCTTTTCCTGATCGACCAGCTTGCCGGCCGAGATCCAGGGCATCATGGCGCGCAGCTTCTTGCCCACTTCCTCGATCTGGTGCTCGTCGTTCAGGCGGCGCGTGCCCTTGAAGAACGGCTGGCCGACCGCGTTTTCCTGCATGAAGTCACGCACGAACTTGCCGGTCTGGATGTCGTGCAGGATCGCCTTCATCTCTTTCTTGGTCTGCTCATAGGGCAGGACGCGCGGACCCGAGACATATTCGCCATACTCGGCGGTGTTCGAGATCGAGTAGTTCATGTTGGCGATGCCGCCTTCGTAGATCAGGTCGACGATCAGCTTCACTTCGTGCAGACACTCGAAATAGGCCATCTCGGGGGCATAGCCCGCCTCGACAAGGGTCTCGAAGCCGCAGCGGATCAGTTCGACAAGGCCGCCGCACAGAACGGCCTGCTCGCCGAACAGGTCGGTTTCGCATTCCTCGCGGAAATTGGTCTCGATGATGCCCGAGCGGCCGCCGCCGATGGCCGAGCAGTAGCTGAGGCCGATTTCCAGCGCTTTGCCGGTGGCGTCGGTGTGGACCGCCACCAGGCAGGGAACGCCGCCGCCCTTGACGTATTCGCCGCGCACGGTGTGGCCGGGGCCCTTGGGCGCCATCATGATGACGTCCACGCCTTCCTTCGGTTCGATCAGGCCGAAATGCACGTTCAGGCCGTGGGCAAAGGCGATGGCCGCGCCCGGCTTGATGTTGTCATGCACGTATTTCCTGTAGGTCTCGGCCTGCAGTTCGTCGGGCATGGTGAACATGATGACGTCGCACCAGGCCGCGGCTTCGGCGATGCCCATAACCTTCAGGCCCTCGGCCTCGGCCTTCTTGGCCGAGCGCGAGCCTTCGCGCAGGGCGACGACGAGGTTCTTGGCGCCCGAGTCGCGCAGGTTCAGCGCATGGGCGTGGCCCTGGGAGCCATAGCCCAGAATGGCCACTTTCTTGTCCTTGATCAGGTTGATGTCGCAGTCACGATCGTAATAGACGCGCATTTCGCCGGTCCTTTCTGTTTCGATTGCCGTGGTTCTATCGGGCGACACGGCTATTGGCGAGAGCGCCGGGATCGGGTATTCGGCAAAATGATGAAGAACAATTCGCAAGATCGGCGATGGGCGAAAAAATCATGCTCGACGACATAGACCGGCGCATTCTGCGCCATTTCCAGGCCGAGCCCAGCCTGTCCACCGCCGAACTGGCCGAGCGGTGCCGGATCAGCGCCGGCGTCTGCTGGCGGCGGGTCGAAAAGATGCAGGCGGCCGGGATCATCCAGGGGCAGGAGGCGGTGATCGACTGGGCGGCACTGGGCTATGCCGTCGAGGTGTCGTTGCGGGTGACGCTCGACAAGACTCAGGCGCGGGCCTTTGACGAGTTCACCGCCGCCGCGCGCCAGGTGCCCGAGGTGACCGAGATCCAGACCTTTCTGGGCCGGGTGGACGTGCGGCTGTCGGTGATCGCACGGGACATGCCCCATTATCAGCAGGTCTACCGCGACCGCATCCTGACCCTGCCGCACATCGCCGATATCGAAGCCCTGATGCATATCGCGCGGGTCAAGCGGGACGAGGTTCTGCCGGTATGACCGAACTGGATGATCTGGACCGCAAGCTGCTGCGGGCGTTGGCGCAGGATGCGACGCAGAGCGCGGGCGCCTTGGGGCGGCGGTTCGGGCTTTCGCAGCCGGCCACCTGGCGGCGCATCCGGCGGCTGGAACAGGCCGGCATCATAAAGGGCAGGCGCTTGCGTCTGAACGCCGAGGCGTTGGGCTTTGGCGTCACCGTCTTTCTGGGCGTCAAGCTGGCGCGCAAGGGGCAGGTCAGCCTCGAGGATTTCGAGCGCGCGGTCAGCGCCATTCCCGAGGTGCAGACCGTGGAACACGTTCTGGGGCTCTACGACTATCGTCTGCGGGTCGTGGCGCGGGATCTGCCGGATTTCGAGCGCATTCTGAGGCGTCGGATCATGACGTTGCCGGGCGCGGGCGAGGTCGAGGCGAACGTGCTGCTCAGCGAGGAACGCCTGCCGGGGCCGATCGGCTGACCGGGTTCAGTACTTGGTCCGGATCCGATAGCCGGGGTGGTGCGTCATGCGGGCGAAGGTCACGGGCTGCTGGTGCAGCCATGTCGTGCGCTCGGTCTGCAGCAGGGGGATGCCCGGGGTCGTGCCCAGGAACTCGGCCAGGCGCCCGTCCGCGGCGATGGCGAAAAACGCCACCTCGGCATCGGTGAAGGGCGCCGCGTTCAGCAGCCATTCATGCGGGCCGGACCGGCTCAGATCGGCCTCCTCGATGTCCGGAACGACCTCGATGTTGATCCAGCGTTCCTCAAGCTGAAAGGGCCGGTTGTCCGCGTAGTGCATGCAAAGGACATGCAGGATGCGGGTATGCGAGGACACGTTGAGCTGCGAGGCCAGCCAGCCCGGGCTGAGGACGACATTGCGTTCGACCAGGGCATAGCGGTAGGTCGCGTTCTGCGCTTCGACCGTGTGGCGGGCGAGGGAGATTTCCAGCCGCGCCTGCTTGGACGGGGCCATCTTGACCCGGGTTCCGCTTTTTCGTTTGCGCTCGACGAAACCCTGGTCCGCCAGTTCGCGCAGCGCCCTGTTCACGGTGGCGCGGGCGCATTTGAATTCCTCGGCAAGCTGGGTTTCGGTCGGCAGCACGGATCCCTGGGGCCAGATGCGGCTTTCGATCCGCCGTTTCACTTCGTCACGAACAACCTGAAAGCTCATTCGCTTTTGTGATGTCACGGGCTGGTCCGTCCTTTCTTGCTTTGGATGTGTCTATCTGCTCAGAAACACGCCTGAGTGTAAAGCTTCCGTGACACTGGTTGGCGTCAATTCTGCAAGTTGTGGTTAACAAACCCGAATCTTCCCTGACCGGCCGGGGCTGGCGCCGACGCACCGCCGGCTTTTGTCGATTTGCAGCTTTACCAATTCGCCGGGTAAGTTCAGAAAGTCGGGGACCTGACAGAAAGGACTGACCATGCCTGCATTGCTTGAAACCGTCGATCCCGGCGGCCTTGAAGAATTCTCGGTCGTTTTCACCGATCGTTCGCTCAATCACATGTCCGCGGCCTTCCAGCAGGTGATGCGCGACATCTCGGCCATGCTCCGCGAGGTTTACAATGCCGACGGCGTGGCGGTGATTCCCGGCGGCGGAACCTATGGCATGGAAGCGGTGGCGCGCCAGTTCGCCCGCGGCGCGAATGTGCTGGTGGTTCGCAACGGCTGGTTCTCGTATCGCTGGAGCCAGATCTTCGAGACCGGCGGCCTGACCTCCGGCGCCACGGTGATGAAGGCGCGCCAGACCGGCAATGCCACCCCGTCGCCGTTCGCCCCGGCCCCGATCGACGAGGTGGTGGCCGCGATCCGCGAACAGCGCCCCGATGTCGTCTTTGCCCCGCATGTCGAAACCGCCGCCGGGGTGATTCTGCCCGACGACTACATCTCGGCAATGGCCGCGGCGGCGCATGAGGTCGGCGCGCTGATGGTGCTGGACTGCATCGCCTCGGGCTGCGTCTGGGTGGACATGAAGGCCACCGGCGTCGATGTCCTGATTTCGGCCCCGCAGAAAGGTTGGAGCGCCTCGCCCTGCGCCGGCCTGGTGATGCTGTCCGAGCGGGCGGAAAAGCGTCTGGATGAGACGACGTCGGACAGTTTCGCCATCGATTTGAAGAAATGGCGGCAGATCATGCAGGCCTACGAGAACGGCGGCCATGCCTATCACGCCACCATGCCCACCGATGCGCTGCGCGCGTTCCGGGACACCATGGCCGAAACCCGCGACTATGGCTTCGCAAGGCTGCGCGAGGCGCAATGGGCGCTGGGCAACGGGGTGCGGGCCATGCTCAAGGACAAGGGCGTGGTGTCGGTCGCCGCCGAAGGATTCGGGGCGCCGGGCGTGGTGGTCAGCTATACCTCGGATCCCGAAATCCAGAACGGCAAGAAATTCGCCGCGCAGGGCATGCAGATCGCGGCGGGCGTGCCGCTGCAATGCGACGAGCCCGAAGGGTTCAGCACCTTCCGGCTGGGGCTGTTCGGGCTCGACAAGCTGTATGACGTGGACGGAACGATCGCGCGCCTGAAACGGGTTCTGGATCAGGTGCTTTGAGCCGCGGGTTGGGCCTCAGCGGACGCCGAGGCCCATCTGCATCAGCGTCTTTCGCACCGGGGCGAGTGAATAGAGCGCGCTCAGCCCCATCGCCCGCGCGTCCCGCAAGGGGCGTGCTTCGACCATCGAGGCGCGGTTCAACAGGTCGATCCCCCTGACGCGCAGCTCGATCTCGGTGTGCCGCGCCTTGTGATAGGCGTCCAGCATCGCCGCGTCGCCAAGCCCGTCGGGGCGGGCCTGCGCAAGCTCCAACAGCGTCCTCAGATCGCCCAGCGACATGTTCAGCCCCTGCGCGCCGATGGGCGGCACCACATGCGCCGCCTCGGCCATCAGCGCGATGCGCTCGCCCGACAGGCGTTCGGCGGATTGGCTGATGATCGGCCAGATGGTCCGGCGCGAGGCCAGCTTGAGCGGCCCGAACAATCCGCAGGACCGTTCGGTCATGGCCGCCTCGAAAGCCCCGGCGTCCATGTTCAAAAGCTCCACGGCGCGCGGCCCGCGTTCCATCCACACAACCGCCGACGAGGGCGAGCCCTGCCAGTCGGGCAGCGGAACCAGGGTGCAGGGGCCGCCCGAGCGGTGGATTTCGGTCGAGACGTTGTCATGGGCGATCGGATGAGTGACCGCGAAGGCCAGCGCCTTTTGCCCGTAGCGCGTGGTGTGAACGCCGATCCCCGCCGCCTCGCGCATGGGCGAGTTGCGCCCGTCCGCGGCGATCACCAGCTTGCAGCGGATGCGGCTGCCGTCGCTCAGGCCCACGCGCGCCTCGGCGGTGCGGGTGAACAGGCCGGTCGTGGCCGTGCCGGGGCGGAAATCCACGTTGGGCAGTTCGGCCAGACGTGCCACCATCTCGCGCCGGAGCAGCCAGTTGGGCAGGTTCCACCCGAACGGCTGTTCCGAGATGTCGGCGGCGTTGAAATCGCGCACGACGCGGGGTTCGGGCACCTCGCCGCCGGCATCGACGATGCGCATGATCTGCAGCGGGGCGGCATGTTCGGCCAGCCGCGCCCACAGCCCGCATTGCTCGAGCAGCCCGCGCGCCGGTTGCAGGAAGGCGGTTGTGCGCAGGTCCGAGCCTTCGGCGTCGCGCTCGGTCACGGGCGGCGCCGGATCGACGCAAACGACGTCGAAGCCGGCCGCGCCGAAGGCCGCCGCCGCAGTCAGCCCGGCGATGCCGCCGCCGGAAACCAGGATGTTACAGCTGTCTTTCATGGCTTATGCCTCCGTACCGGTCCGAGCCTACGGGCGAACCGCCTTGCGCACCAAGTGACATCCTGTCCCGCAAGTCATCCGCGCGAAATCAGGATGAGCAGCAGGAACATCACCGGCACCATGGCCAGCGCCGGGAGGTAGAGCCCGGGCAGGCCGAACAGCAGCAGGGAACAGCCCCACATGCTGACGACCGCGATCAGGGCGTACCACAGGTTGTCGGGGTCGCCATAGGCCACGTCACGGGCCATCCAGCCAAACAGGGGCACGGCAAAGACAAGGCGCTGCCAGAAGGGCAGGCGGCGGGGCATTTCCAACGCGGTCATGGGTTTCTCCGTTCTGTTCGTCGCTGCCGGGCATATAGGTGCGCGAGGGCGCGGCGGGCAGGCGCAGATCGTCGCAGTTTTGCCGTTCAGACGAGGCGGCCCAGGAAACCGGTCAGGTCGTCGGTGTGGTGGTGGATGTGCTCGGCGTCGTGGCGCTCGGGCGCGACATGAACGGTGCGCATGCCCATCTCGTGCGGCGCCGCGAGGTTGCGGGGATCGTCCTCGAACATGGCCGCCCGTTTCGCGTCGATCCCGTCGTGCAGAAAGATCGCCTCGAAGGCCACCCGCTCGGGCTTGGGGCGATACCCGGCATGTTCGACGCCATAGACCGCGTCGAAGAGTCCGTTCAGCCCGCGCGCCTCGAGAACCCTTTCGGCATAGGGCGCGCTGCCGTTGGTATAGACGATGCGGCGGCCGGGCAGGGCGCGGATATGCGCGGCCAGTTCGGCGTCGGGCTCCATGTGGGTCATGTCCACCTGGTGCACCGAATGCAGGTAGGGCTCCGGGTCCACGTCATGCTCGGCCATCAGCCCGGCGAGCGTGGTGCCGTATTGCCGCCAATAGTGCGACCGCAGGTGGTCCGCCCGGGTCTTGTCCACGCCGAGCGCGCGCATGACGTATTCCGTCATCAGCACCTCGATCTGGTCGAACAGGCGCATGTGTGGCGGATACAGGGTGTTGTCCAGATCGAACACCCATTGCGTGACGTGTGAGAAGGCCGGTTTCACCATGACTTGGGTTTAGGGCTCTGTGACGCGGTTTTCAATGCCGGGCTTGATCGCAAGCCTGCCCGGCGGATAGACAAGTCGGAACAGGGAGAAAGAACACAAAATGAACCAGACGCGCCAGACGAATACGGATGCCTACAGCCTGATCCTCGAGGCGATCGATGTCGGGATCTACAAGCCCGGCGACCGGCTGGTGGAAAGCGAGCTTGCCGACCGCTTCGGCGTGTCGCGCACGCCGATCCGCGAGGCGCTGCAGCGGCTCGAGACGCAATCCCTGCTCGAGCGGGACGGGCGTTCGCTGATCGTGGCGTCGCTGGACCACAACCAGATGGCCGAACTTTACGTCGTGCGCCGCGAACTCGAAGGGCTGGCCGCGCGCCTGGCGGCGCAACATGCCACCGAAGAAGAGATCCGGGTGCTGCGCGAGATGGTCAAGGCGGATGACGAACTGGTCGGAGATCCGAACGCCCTGTCGCGGGCGAACCGGCGCTTTCACGAACAGATCCATCTGGCCTCGCACAACCGGTATCTGGTTCAGCAGCTGGATCTTGTGCACAGGACCATGGCACTGATGGCGACCACGTCGCTTGCCGCGCAGGGCCGCGGAGAAATCGCGCAGAGCGAACACAAGGGCATCGTCGATGCGATCGAGGCGCGCGACGAAGAGCGGGCGGAAAAGGCGCTGAAGGACCACATCTCGATCGCCTTCATGACCCGGCTCAAGCAGGACGCGGACAAGCGCGAGCGCGGCTGAGCGTCACGCGGGCTGATCCTCTTCCGGGGCCTGTCCGTGCTGGGTCTTGTCCCAGAAAAAGGGGCGGATCGCCAGTTCCCACAGCGCCTTGTAGGCGGCCACGGCGCCGAGCGGGAAGTAGGCCATCATGGTGGGCACCCACGGCATCAGGAAACGCCGGTCTTTCGCCGAGACCGCGGTCAGGCCGATCAGGATGTTCAGCAGTTCGGCCAGAACAAGAAAGCCCACCAGTATCGCCATGAGAGGCGGTGCAACCATCTGCGCAATCGGATGCGGCAGGCCGAACAGAAGCAGCCACAAGGACCACAGCACCGGCGCAAGCAGGAACTGCCCCAGAGTGCCCAGAAAGAAGGCCTGAAACCCCACGAACCGCCAAAGGCCAAGATCGGCCAGCAGGCGGCGCGGCGCGCGCATGTGGACCAGGTAGGTCACCATGAACCCCTTCAGCCAGCGCGAGCGTTGCCGCACCCAGGGCCAGGCGCGAAAGCTGGCCTCTTCATGGGTGACAGTGTCGATCATTTCGGTCCGGTATCCCGCGCGGCAAAGCCGGACGCCCAGATCGGCGTCTTCCGTCACGTTATGCGCGTCCCACCGGCCCAGTTCCTCTAGCACCTGGCGGCGAAAGAACAGCGTGGTGCCGCCCAGGGGCACCACGAGGCCCAACCGGGCGATGCCCGGCAGGATGACCCGAAACCAGCTGCAGTATTCGATGGTGAAACAGCGCGCGCGCCAGTTCGTCCGCGGATTGTAGTAGTCCAGGATGCCTTGCAGGCACACCACGTCGGGCGGCGCTTGGGCAAAGCGGGCCGCGACCCGTTCCAGCTGATCGGGGGCGGGCGCATCCTCGGCGTCCCAGACCCCCACGATCTCGCCCCGGCAGAAATCCAGCGCAAAGTTCATCGCGCGCGGCTTGGTGGTCAGCCCGCCCAGATCGGGAACCTTGATCACCCGCATCCAGTGCGGCAGGTCGGCGGCGGAAAGCGCCGCCTGGGTCACGCCGTCCTTTTCCTCGAGCACGAGGATGACGTCCAGCAGCGCCTTGGGATAGTTCAGCCGGCCGAGCCGCCGGACCAGCGCATCCGCGATCTCGCGCTCTTTGTAAAGCGGCACCAGAACGGAAATAGGCGGCAGGCGCGGGCCGGGATGCGAGGCGATCAGATGGGTCCGGCCGGCCACATGCGCGGCAAAACCCGCCAGCCGCAGCGCCATGAACAGGCTCAGCGTGAGAACCGAGGCGAAAATCAGCGCAGCCAGCCCCAGTTCCGGAAACGCCACGGCGACGAGAAGGATCAGGATGCCCGTCAGGATCGCCGGCAAGCGGGCGCCGAACGTCCAGTCCCGGCAGCTTTGCGACGGCTCGACGCAGGTCTCGGCCGCTTTGGCCAGGGGCGCAGCGAACAGCCGGGCTAGCGCCGCATGGATGTGATCCAACCCGGCCAGCACCGGCATCGCTGTCAAGCCGGCTGCGGCCATCGCGTCGGCAACTTCCGGAAAACGGTCGGGACGGGACGTGGCGACAAGCACGATCGGCCCCATGCGAATCCACGGTACGACCGCGTGTTTCAACCAGAACGCAACCGGCATCAGGTCGCCAAGTTCGGAAGCGGGCGGAGTGGCGGCCAGGTCGGCGATCTGAAGGCCGCTCTGCGCCGACAGCGCGTCCAGAATGTCTCTCGGTTCGGCCCAGCCTTCCGCGACGATGATTTTTCCAAGCGGAGCATTCAGCCGCAACTGCAGCTGCAGCGCCTCGACCAGCTGCGCTTCGGTGATTGCGCCATTCAGAACCAGATGCCGCCCCAACGGGAGCCGGGGCACCGGGAGCGGCGCAACCTCTGCGAGGCGTTGGACATTCTGGCCGCTCAAGACACTGACCCCGATGCGTGTGACACGCTTCAGGGTGGCTCGGGGCTGGTTAATGTCCGGTTAAGGCGGATATGTCCGGGCTCAGGCCGCGGTTTTTCTGGCCGCCATGGCCGCGGCGAACCGTTCGAACAGGTAGAAACTGTCCTGCGGGCCGGGCGACGCTTCGGGGTGATACTGCACCGAATAGACCGGCCGCTCCGCCATGCGGATACCGCAGTTCGACCCGTCGAACAGCGAGCGGTGCGTTTCCACCACGCCGTCGGGCAGGGTCTGGGCGTCGACCGCGAAACCGTGGTTCATCGAGGTGATCTCGACCTTGCCGGTTTCCAGATCCTTGACCGGGTGGTTGGCGCCGTGGTGGCCGTGGTTCATCTTGACGGTCTGTCCGCCCAGCGCCAGCGCCAGCATCTGGTGGCCAAGGCAGATGCCGAAAACCGGCAGATCGGTGGTGCCCAGGATCTCCCGGATCATCGGAACGGCGTATTCGCCGGTCGCCGCCGGGTCGCCGGGACCGTTGGACAGGAACACGCCGTCGGGGCTGTGGGCCAGGATTTCGGCGGCGGTTGCCGTCGCGGGCAGAACAGTCACGTCGCAGCCCGCCGAGGCGAGGCAGCGCAGGATGTTGCGCTTGGCGCCGTAATCCACGGCCACGACCTTGTGCGCCGGGGCTTCCTGACGAGAATACCCGTCGGGCCAGGCCCAGCGCATCTCGTCCCAGCGGTAGCTTTGCGCACAGGTGACCTTCTTGGCCAGGTCCATGCCTTCCAGGCCGGCAAAGCCGCGCGCGGCGGCGACCAGCGCCTCGATGTCGAATTTGCCCTCGGGGTCATGGGCCAGCGCCACGTGCGGCGCGCCCTGCTGGCGGATCGCCCGGGTCAGGCGGCGGGTATCGACGCCGCCGATGGCGATGCGGCCGCGCCGCGCCAGCCAGTCCTTGAGCTCTTCCGCGGCGCGCCAGTTCGACGGCAGGGTCGGGTCCCATTTGACCACCATTCCCTCGGCCACGGGATCGGCGGTCTCGTCATCCTCGGGGTTCACGCCCACGTTGCCGATATGCGGAAAAGTGAAGGTCACGATCTGGCCCGCATAGGAGGGGTCGGTCATGATTTCCTGATATCCGGTCATCGCGGTGTTGAAGCACAATTCGGCGACCGTCTGGCCCGTGGCCCCGAAGCCGTGCCCGTAGAACAGCGTTCCATCGGCCAGTGCCAGACATGCGGTGGGCTTGGACGTGGCATTCTGGACCATGGCGCGACTCTCCTGCAGGGTAAATCGGCGCATAACTAAGGGGCTTGCGCCGCTGGGTCAAGCCTGATCGAAATTTCCACTATCGTTGTTTTTCAACGGGTTAACGGCTTTCATCCCTTGTTGTAACATAGTTTCGGTTTAAATATGGTCTAGGTTCGAGTTCCATGGGGATGGGCAGGACAAATGGATATGCGATCAAGGGTAAACACTGCCCTAAAGCAAGCAATGAAGGACAAGGCCGCCGAGAGGGTGTCGACGCTTCGGCTGATCAACGCGGCGATCAAGGACAAGGATATCGCCACGCGCGGCGCCGGAAGCGAAGAAGCGAACGGTTGCAGCGACGCGGAAGTTCTTGAAATTCTGGGAAAAATGACCAAGCAGCGCAAGGAAAGCGCGCGCGCCTACGAAGAGGGCGGGCGTCTGGATCTGGCCGAGCGCGAGCGCCTGGAAATCGCGGTGATCGAAGAGTTTCTGCCCAAGCAGCTGGAAGACGACGAAGTGGTCGCGGCGATCAAGGCGGCGATTTCATCGACCGGCGCAGAATCGATCCGCGACATGGGCAAGGTCATGGGCGAGCTCAAGTCGCGCTATACCGGCCGGATGGATTTCGGCACGGTGGGCCCGATGGTCAAGGACCAGCTCTGCAAGGCTTCGAACGGCGGCTGAGGGCCGTTGGCCCGATTGCCCTGAAAGTCAGATGTTGACCTGTCAGCCCGGGCTGACGGACGGGACGCGCATCTTCAACACCAGTTCGTCATAAAGCGCGATGCGTTCGTCTTCGGACAGGAAGGCGCCGATTTCGACTTCGCGTCCCGCGCCGATCAATGTCACGTAGTTGGGCACGGGACCGCCCAGCTTGTGCATCTCGGGCCGCGCCCAGTAGCGGTTGCAGTGCCATTCCTGAATGCGTCCGCGCGGATTGTGGCGCACCAGATGCGCCTGGTCGTCCGTCAGGGTCAGCACCTCCAGCATGCGCCGGTGGCGGTAGTTCATTTCCAGGGCCAGCCACAGGCCCAGGACGGCCAGCAGAACGAATGGCAGCAGGCCCCACAGAAGGACCGATCCCAAAACGGCCAGCATGGGAATGGTGCCCAGTGCAAAGACACCCAGAACGGCAGCCATCACCCCGCGGGGCGGGAGAGAGTTGTGCGGCCAAAGGTGCAGTTCCTGCACGGTTTCCGAAGGGCGTTTCCAGTCGTAGGGCATGGGGTTAACCTAGCATCCGTTCCACGCCGGTCGAGATCGGTTCCGCGGTCCCGGCGTCAGACCACGTGGCCGACCTTGACCCAGGACAGGGCATCCTCCAGCCGGTCGTCGCCCCAGAACAGTTCGCCCCGCGCCACGAAGCTGGGCGCACCGAAGACGCCCGCCGCAACCGCCGCTTCGGTTTCCGCCTCCAGCGCCGCGACCGCTTCGGGTTCCCGCGCGCGGGCAAGCACGGGCAGGGGGTCCTGCTCGCTGCGGTGCAGGGCCTCGGCCAGGGCCGCTTCGCTTCCGGCCTCGACGCCATCCTCGAACCAGATGCGGTAGAGGTTCCGGGTGAACCGTTCGCCCCATCCTTCGCCCATGCCCAGCAGCGCCACCTGGTTGGCAAGGGCCAGGTCGGAAATCGGGTAGGGGGCCGGCAGCCGCGCGTGCAGACCGTACTTGGCGGTCCGCCGTTCGATGTCGCGCCACATATAGGCGGATTTGATGGGTTTGCCCGCGAAGGGGATGTTCTTTTGCTCGGTCATGACCGTGCGCACGTTGAAGGGACGCCAGCGGACCGAGGTGTGGTTTTCCTTGCACCAGTCAGGAAGCCGCATGACGGTCAGGAATGAATAGGTGCTGCCAATAGAATACCAAAAATCGATCTCGGGCATCGGCGGGACTCCGGGTAGCGCAATACAAGGCCCGAAAAAGAATAGCGTAATTTTGTGAGTCTGGCGATTCCGCCAAGCCCGTTCCGTGCGCCGCCGGGTTCGCGACCGCCCGGAAAAGGAAAACCCCGCCGGCGTGGCGGGGTTTTCGCTGTGTCTCGGTCAGGCCGGGATCAGTGCGCGTGGCCCTTGTCCCAGTCTTCCTGCTTGGGCAGGATCTCGAACGTGTGTTCGGGAGGCGGCGAGGGCAGGGTCCATTCCAGCGTGTCCGCGTACTCGTTCCAGTAGTTGTTCTGGGTCACACGCGCGCCGCGGAACAGCGAATAGAACACGATGCCGAAGAACAGCAGGAACGAAGCGAACGAGATGAACGCGCCATAGGACGAGATCTTGTTCCAGTAGGCGAAGGCCTCGGGGTAGTCGATGTACCGGCGCGGCATGCCCTGACGGCCCAGGAAGTGCTGGGGGAAGAAGGTCAGGTTGGCGCCGATGAAGAACATCCAGAAGTGGACCTTGCCCCAGAATTCCGGGTACTGGCGTCCGGTCATCTTGCCGAAATAGAAGTAGATCCCGGCAAAGATCGCGAACACCGCCCCAAGCGACATCACGTAGTGGAAGTGGGCCACGACATAGTAGGTGTCGTGATAGGCGCGGTCCACGCCCGCCTGGCTCAGCACCACGCCGGTCACACCGCCGACGGTGAACAGGAACAGGAAGCCGAAGGCGAAAAGCATCGGCGTCTTGAACTCGATCGAGCCGCCCCACATGGTGGCGATCCACGAGAACACCTTGACGCCCGTGGGCACCGCGATGACCATCGTGGCCAGCATGAAGTAGGCCTGCTGGCGCAGCGACATGCCGACGGTGTACATGTGGTGCGCCCACACGACGAAGCCGAGCACCCCGATCGCGATGATCGCCCAGACCATCGGCAGGTAGCCGAAGATCGGCTTGCGCGAGAAGGTGGCGATCACGTGGCTGATGATGCCGAAGCCGGGCAGGATCACGATGTACACTTCCGGATGGCCGAAGAACCACAGGATGTGCTGGTACAGCACCGGGTCGCCGCCGCCGGCCGGATCGAAGAAGGTGAAGCCGAAGTTGCGGTCCATCAGCAGCATGGTGATGGCGCCGGCCAGAACCGGCAGCGACAGCAGGATCAGCCACGAGGTGACGAAGATCGACCAGCTGAACAGCGGCACCTTGAACAGGGTCATGCCCGGGGCGCGCATGTTCAGGAAGGTGGTGATCATGTTGATCGCGCCGAGGATCGAGGAGGCGCCCGATACGTGCACGGCGAAGATCGCAAGGTCCATGGACATGCCGCCTTCGGTGGTCGAGAGCGGCGGATACAGCACCCAGCCCACGCCCGAACCCAGCTGGTCGTTGCCGCCCGGAGACAACAGCGAAGCGACGCCCAGCGAGGTGCCGGCCACGTAGAGCCAGAAGGACAGGTTGTTCATCCGCGGGAAGGCCATGTCCGGCGCGCCGATCTGCAACGGCATGAAATAGTTGCCGAAACCGCCGAACAGCGCGGGAATGACCACGAAGAACATCATCAGGACGCCGTGATAGGTGATCATCACGTTCCAGAGATGGCCGTTGGGCGTGCAGGGGTCGGCCATGAAGCCTTCCATGCACATGTACTGAACGCCCGGATCCATCAGCTCAAGCCGCATGTAGACGGTCATCAGAACCGAGATCAGGCCAGCGATGGCCGAGAATACCAGGTATAGGATCCCGATGTCCTTGTGGTTGGTCGACATGAACCAGCGGGTGAAGAAACCGCGCTGGTCTTCATGATCGTGACCATGAATGGCTGCGTCTGCCATTTAGGTGCCTCCTGTTGCAACATAACCGCGCAGCCGGACTTCTCCGGCGCGCGGGGATTCCAGCAGGTTTTAGAATGTGAGGGACACACCTTCAATGGCGGAGTTTGATCTGGATCAAGATAAATGGCCGCACCCTCCTTGAATCGGGCGCATCGTTCCCGCGTTTCCTGCCCGGCGCAGAGAAATGGCGCCTCCGCCGGCCGGCCGGGCGGCACGGATACCTTCAGCCGGTATGTCCAAAGCCCTTGCAGGCAGACTGGCGGATGCAAAGCCCCGCAGGCCGATCAAGCGCCCGCGCCGATATCATCCCCTAGCCGGCACCAAGCAGCGGCAGAAAATGGGAATCTATTCCCTTGATGATCATTTCAACCGCAACGGCCGCAAGCAGAATTCCAAGGATCTTCGTGCCGATGGTGATTGCAACGTCGTTCAGAAACCGCCCGGCGGTGGTGGCAAACGCCATGGACAGCCACAGCATCAGCGCAACTGCCAGAATGGCCGCGCCAAGGGCCGTGAAATCACCCGCGGCCGCAAGCCGGCTGCTGAAAACGA
The DNA here is from genome assembly GCF_005938215.1 of Ruegeria sediminis. Classification (GTDB taxonomy): domain Bacteria; phylum Pseudomonadota; class Alphaproteobacteria; order Rhodobacterales; family Rhodobacteraceae; genus Ruegeria; species Ruegeria sediminis. The sequence goes on along the minus strand of NZ_VCPD01000001.1, from coordinate 659 downwards.
TGGTCGTGACGAAGACGCCCGGTCCGGCAAGCAGCGGAATGGCAAGAGGATAGACAGCGATATCCTTGTTCTTGCTGCCGGTTTCCTCCGCTATCGTTTCCTTGGCCTTTTCATCTTCTTTGCCGTCATCCTTGAGCATACCCAAGGCGATCATTAGCACGATTATCCCGCCGGCGATCTGAAACGACTCCACATGAACGCCGAAAAGATTGAGAATCTGATCACCGATCAGGGCCGCGATGATCAGCGCGACCAGGGTTGTCAGCGCGGCAACCGCGGCTGCCCGCTGTCGCTCGCCCGCGGTGAACTCACTTGTCAGGCCAAGAAAAATCGGAATTGCGAAAAGCGGGTTTAGAAGCGCAAAGAGGGCTATGAAGAAATCCAGGAAGAGATCGCTGTCAAACATTTGGCCTCTCTGTCCGTCCCGGACTATTCAACCGGAATTTCCCAAGTGAAGTTGACCCAGGCGCAGATTGGCGAGTTTTGGGCCATTTTTCAAGGCTGTGCACCGCTCTGCGACAGGTCCAGTGATGGCCGGCTGGATCACTCCTCCGCCGGTGGCACAGCCCGCTGATAGAGATGCCATGTGGCGTGGCCAAGGATCGGCAGGGTGAAGATCAGGCCCAGAAACGCCGGAACCAGCGACAGCAGCATGGTGA